>DASZBD010000020.1:0-50788 GCA_035944475.1 Microvirga sp. | reverse complement strand
GAGCACGCCCCGCAGGACCGCCTCGCCTCCGCTGCTGAGCCGGTGATCACGGCAGCTCCCCAACGGGGAGACGAGTGCCGCAACAACAGCACAGCTTGGACGAGCTGTCAAGAACAAAAGCGGAACATAGGACGGCAGGGGTGAGTGGCGGGTGGTGAGTGGAGAACACGATTGGCGCCACGCTTGTCATTCCGGGGCCGCAAAGCGGAGCCCGACCCGAAGGGCCGCGAAGCGGAAACCCATAACCATGACGCTGCAAGGTCGGCTCTGCGCTGGTGCGCTCTCTTCTGCACCCCAGGTGTTTATGGGTTCCGGGCTCTCACTGCGCTCGCCCCGGAATGACAGCGGGAGCGCCTCCCGCGGTGCCCTGGACACGCCCTCGTCCTTCGCGACGCTTCGCTCGCGCGAAGCCCTCAGGATGAGGGCTATGCCTGCACCCTCAAGCGCCGAACCTACGGGCCGCCCACAACCCGCCGCTCTCACCCTCGACCCTCATCCTGAGGAGCCGCGCAGCGGCGTCTCGAAGGAGGGTCCAGCGTGGTGCGGGAGGCGCCTTGCGGCCCCCCTCCCCGCCTCGCCTACTCCGCCGCGATGGCCGCGTACATGGCCGGGTCGTAGTTGAGGATCGGGGAGAGCCAGCGTTCCACTTCTGGCACGCTCATGCCCTTGCGGGCCGCGTAGGCCTCGACCTGGTCTCGCTCCACCTTGGCGACGCCGAAGTAATGCGCCTCCGGATGGGCGAGGTAGAGGCCCGAGACCGACGAGCCCGGCCACATGGCGAAGGACTCGGTGAGGCGCACGCCGATGCTGCGCTCCGCGTTGAGGAGGCGGAACAGGGTGTCCTTCTCGGTGTGGTCGGGCTGGGCCGGATAGCCGGGCGCCGGGCGGATGCCGCGATATTCCTCGCGGATGAGATCGTCGGTCGAGATCGCCTCGTCCGGCGCATAGGCCCAGAACTCCTTGCGGACGCGCTGGTGCATGCGCTCGGCGAAGGCCTCCGCGATGCGGTCGGCGAGCGCCTTGACGAGAATCGACCGGTAATCGTCGTTCGCGCGCTCGAAGCGCTCCGCAATCCGCACCTCCTCGATGCCCGCCGTCACCACGAAGCCGCCGACATAGTCGGAAAGGCCGCTCTCCACGGGCGCCACGAAATCGGACAGGCAGAGGTTCGGCCGGCCGTCGCGCTTCGAGAGCTGCTGGCGCAGGCCGTGGAAGGTCGCGAGCTCCTCGCTCCGACTCTCGCCCGTGAAGAGGCGGATGTCGTCGCCGGCCGCGTTCGCGGGCCAGAAGCCGATCACGGCCTTCGGGTTGAACCAGCGTTCGTCCACGAGCCGGCGCAGCATCTCCTGCGCGTCCTCGTAGAGCTGGCGCGCCACGGCGCCCTGCTCCGCATCCTCCAGGATCGCCGGGAAGCGGCCCTTCAGCTCCCAGGTCTGGAAGAAGGGCGTCCAGTCGATGAAGGGAACGAGCTCCGCCACGTCGTAGGTGCGGAACACGCGGGCGCCCGTGAAGGTGGGCTTCGGGGGCGCGTAGGACGCCCAGTCGATCCGCATCTTGTTGCCCCGGGCCCTCTCGAGGGGCAGCCGCTGCTTGTCGGCCTCCGCGCGGGCATGGGCATCCGCCACCTTGCGGTACTCGGCGCGCAGGGTCTCCACGTAAGCGTCCTTGCCGTCCTCCGAGAGGAGCGAGGAGACGACGCCCACGGCGCGGCTCGCATCCGTCACGTAGACGGTCTGGCCCTTCTGGTAGTTCGGATGGATCTTCACCGCCGTGTGGACGCGGCTCGTGGTGGCGCCGCCGATGAGGAGCGGGATGTCGAAGCCCTCGCGTTCCATCTCGGAGGCGACGTGCGCCATTTCGTCGAGGGACGGGGTGATGAGACCCGACAGGCCGATGATGTCGACGCCCTCCTTGCGGGCCGTCTCGAGGATCTTGGCGGCCGGCACCATGACGCCGAGGTCGATGACTTCGTAGTTGTTGCAGGCGAGCACGACGCCCACGATGTTCTTGCCGATGTCGTGCACGTCGCCCTTCACGGTCGCCATCAGCACCTTGCCGGCCGCGGACCGCTCGCCCCCGCCGCTGAGGGCCTTCTCGGCTTCCATGTAGGGCATGAGGTAGGCCACCGCCTGCTTCATCACGCGGGCGGACTTCACTACCTGCGGCAGGAACATCTTGCCGGACCCGAAGAGGTCGCCCACCACGTTCATGCCCGCCATCAAGGGGCCCTCGATGACGTGGAGCGGCCGCTCCACGGACCGGCGCGCCTCCTCGGTATCGACCTCGATGAATTCCGTGATGCCGTTGACGAGGGCGTGCTCCAGGCGCTTGTCGACGGGAAGCGCGCGCCATTCGAGGTCGGCGCCCTTCACGGGGCCGGAGCCGTCGCCCTTGAAGCGAGGCGCCGCCTCGAGGAGACGCTCGGTCGCGTCGGCGCGGCGGTTCAGCACCACGTCCTCGCAGAGTTCGCGCAGCTCCGGATCGATCGTCTCGTAGACGGCGAGCTGGCCCGCATTGACGATGCCCATATCCATGCCGGCCTTGATGGCGTGGAACAGGAACACGGAGTGCATCGCCTCGCGCACGGGCTCGTTGCCGCGGAAGGAGAAGGAGAGGTTCGACACGCCGCCGGAGATGTGGCAATGAGGCAGCGTCTCGCGGATGATGCGCGCGGCCTCGATGAAGGCGACGCCGTAGCCGTCATGCTCCTCGATGCCGGTGGCGACCGCGAACACGTTGGGATCGAAGATGATGTCTTCGGGCGGGAAGCCCACCTCCTCGGTGAGGATCCGGTAGGCGCGCGTGCAGATCTCGACCTTGCGCTCGAGGGTATCGGCCTGGCCCTGTTCGTCGAAGGCCATCACCACGACGGCAGCCCCGTAGGCGCGGCAGATCCGGGCTTCCGCGACGAACTTCTCGACGCCCTCCTTCATCGAGATCGAGTTCACGATCGCCTTGCCCTGGATGCATTTGAGGCCGGCCTCGATCACGTGGAACTTGGACGAATCCACCATCACGGGCACGCGGGCGATGTCGGGCTCTGCGGCGACGAGGTTGAGGAAATCGACCATGGCCTTTTCGGAATCGAGCAGGCCCTCGTCCATGTTGACGTCGATGATCTGCGCGCCGTTCGCCACCTGGTCGCGGGCGACGTCGAGGGCGGCGGCGTAATCGCCGTTGGTGACGAGCTTGCGGAACTTCGCCGAACCCGTGACGTTCGTGCGCTCGCCCACGTTGACGAACGGGATGTCCTTCGTGAGCACGAAGGGCTCGAGGCCCGACAGGCGCATGAGCGGCGCCGCGTCAGGGACGGTGCGGGGCGCCTTGCCGGCTACCGCCTCGGCGATGGCGCGGATATGGGCCGGGGTCGTGCCGCAGCAGCCGCCCACCACGTTGACGAAGCCCGCCTCCGCGAATTCGGCGAGCATCGTCGCGGTCGCTTCCGGCCGTTCGTCGTAAAGGCCGAACTCGTTGGGCAGGCCGGCATTCGGATAGGCGCAGACGAGGGTGTCGGCGGCCTTCGCGATCTCCTGGATGTGGGCCCGCATCTCCCGCGCGCCGAGGGCGCAGTTGAGGCCGATCGAGAAGGGATCGGCGTGGCGCACCGAGTGCCAGAAGGCGGTGGGCGACTGGCCCGACAGGGTGCGGCCCGACAGGTCCGTGATCGTGCCCGAGATCATCACGGGCAGGCGGACGCCGCGCTCCGCGAAGACCTGCTGCGCCGCCACGATGGCGGCCTTCGCGTTGAGCGTGTCGAAGATCGTCTCGATGAGGATGATCTCGGACCCGCCGTCGACGAGCCCCCTCACCTGCTCGGCGTAAGCCTCCCGCACCCCGTCGAAGGTGACGGCGCGGTAGCCCGGATTGTTCACATCCGGCGAGATGGAGAGGGTGCGGTTCGTCGGGCCGACCGCTCCTGCGACGAAGCGGCGGCGCCCGTCCTCCCGCTCCGCCGCGAGCGCCGCCTCGCGGGCGAGCCGCGCGCCCTCGCGGTTGAGCTCGTAGACGATGTCCTCGAGGCCGTAATCGGCCTGCGCGATGGAGGTGCCCGAGAACGTGTTCGTCTCGACGATGTCGGCGCCGGCGCGGAAGTAGCTGAGGTGGATCTCCCGCACCGCATCGGGCTGCGTGAGGATGAGAAGGTCGTTGTTGCCCTTCAGATCGTGGGCGAAGCCGCGGAAGCGCTCGCCCCGGAAATCCTCCTCCGTCAGGCGCAGATTCTGGATCTCCGTGCCCATCGCGCCGTCGAGCACGAGGATGCGCTCGCGAGCGAGGCTGCGCAGCGCCTGCAGGATTTCGGCGCCGTCGGCCGGCTTCGTGACGTTATCGGACATGTGTGTCTCTTGAGCTCAAGCCGCAGCGCGTTCCGCCTGCTGGCCGCGCAGGCCGAGCAGGTGGCAGATGGCGTAGACGAGGTCGGCGCGGTTCATGGTGTAGAAGTGGAACTCGCTGACGCCGCGGTCGACGAGGTCGATCACCTGCTCGGCGGCCACCGCCGCCGCGATGAGCTTGCGGGTCTCGACGTCGTGGTCGAGCCCCTCGAATCGCGCGGCGAGCCAGTCCGGGACGGAGGCGCCGGTCTTGGCGGCGAAGTTGGCGGTCTGCTTGAAGTTCTGCACCGGCACGATGCCGGGGACGATGGGGATGTCGATGCCCCGCGCGCGCACCCGGTCGAGGTAGCGGAAGTAAAGATCGTTGTCGAAGAAGAACTGGGTGATGGCCCGGTCGGCGCCGGCATCGACCTTCGCCTTCAGCGCGTCGATATCCGCATCGAGGCAGGAGGCTTCCGGGTGCTTCTCGGGATAGGCCGAGACCGAGACCTCGAAGTCGCCGAGGCGCTTGATGCCGGCGACGAGATCGCAGGTCTGGTCGTAGCCGCCGGGATGCGCCTCGTAAGGGGTGCCGATCCCGCCGAGCGGATCGCCGCGGAGCGCCACGATGTGGCGCACGCCCGCCTCCCCGTAGGAGCGCACGACGTCGTCCACCTCCGCCCGCGTCGCCGCCACGCAGGTCAGGTGCGCGGCGGGCTTCAGCTGCGTCTCGCGCACGAGGCGGGAGACCGTGGCGTGGGTGCGCTCGCGGGTGGAGCCGCCGGCGCCGTAGGTGACGGAGACGAATTGCGGGTTGAGGGGCGCCAGGCGCTCGATGGACTGCCAGAGCGTCGCCTCCATCTCCGGGGTCTTCGGCGGGAAGAACTCGAACGACACCTTGATGGGACAGGTGCCCTGGCGGCTCTGGCGGAAGGAGACGGGAGCCATCAGGCGACCTCGCGGTTCGTGTGGTGGGCGGCGGGCCAGTCGGTGACGATGCGGCGGTCCTGGCCGAGCCATAGGGTGACGGTGAGCTTCTCGGCGGCCTTGCGGGGCGGCGCGAGCTTGCGGGTGAGGGTGCAGTCGAGCCCGGCCTCGTCGAGCCAGCCCGCCACCTGCTCGGCCGCAAAGCCGAGGCGCCGGTGGGCCTGCGCCTCCCGCAGGAATTCGAGGCTGTGGGGCGCGAAATCCACGACGAGGATGCGTCCGCCCGGCGCCACGAGGCGCGCCGCCTCCCGGATCGCCCGGGCCGGGTCCTCGAGGTAGTGCAGCACCTGATGAATGATCACGAGGTCGAAGGCGTTGCGCGGGAACGGCGGCGCGTAGATGTCGCCCTGGCGGAGCTCGACGCGGGTGAGGCCGGCCTTCTCGAGATTGGCGCGGGCGACCGACAGCATGGCATGGCTCGCATCGAGCCCGACGGCGCGCACGGCCTGCGGCGCGAGAAGCTGCAGCATCCGCCCCGTGCCGGTGCCGAGATCGACGAGGCTGCGCACGGGCTTGGCGCCGAGGGCATCGGACACGGCGGCCTCCACGGCGGCCTCCGGCGCGTGGAGCGAGCGCACCCGGTCCCAATCGGGGGCGAGGCGCGAGAAGAAGGCTTGCGCGGCCTGGGCGCGCTGATCGCGCACCGCGCCGAGACGGGCCCGGTCCTCGAAGAGCTGCGGATCGGCCCGGTCCATGGCGTCGATCATCGGCCTCAGGATCCGGGCGGCGGCCCCGCGGTCGGTGAGCCGGAAGAACGCCCAGGCTCCCTCCCGGTGGCGCTCCACGAGACCTGCCTCCACGAGGAGCTTGAGGTGGCGGGAGATTCGCGGCTGGGACTGGCCGAGGATGTCGGTGAGGTCGGAAACCGACAGCTCCCCGTCGCCGAGCAGCGCCAGGATCCGCAGCCGCGTCTCCTCGCCGGCCGCCCGGAGCAGCGCAAGCGTCTCGTTCAAGGTCGGCGTGGTGTCGCTCATGGGCTCGCCGCTGTCCTACATATAAAGATATGTTTATATCTGCTTCGCAGGCGGGCGGCAAGTGGTGTCGGCTGGGGCGTCGAACGCCTTCATGACGGCTAAGCTGATGCGTCCTCACCGCCCCACAACCCTCATGCTGAGGAGCGCTCGGAGAGCGCGTCTCGAAGGAGGGTCCAGCATGGTGTGGGAGGCGCCTCCCGCGGTGCCCTGGACCGCCCTCGTCCTGCGAGACGTTCGCTTCGCGGACCCTCAGGATGAGGGCTGACGGTGGAGCCGCGCCGCACCGCGGATGGTGCCGTCTCAGTTTGGGGCGGCTCAGCCTTGGGCAGGTCTCACGGCGCGCCCTGAGCACCGCCACGGTTGCGCCCGGTCACCCCGCCGCCTTGCCGCTGTCATCGGCCCCTGCTAACGGGTCCCGCAACCCCGATCATCGCCAGCCAGCAGGACCTCGCCCTTGTCCCGTCAATTCATCTATCACATGCGCGGCCTCACGAAGGCCTATCCGAACGGCAAGAAGGTTTTGGACAACATCCACCTGTCCTTCTACCCGGATGCCAAGATCGGGGTGCTCGGCGTCAACGGCGCGGGCAAGTCGACGCTCCTGCGCATCATGGCGGGCATCGACAAGGACTGGAACGGCGAAGGCTGGGTGGCGGAGGGCGCCCGCGTCGGCTACCTGCCGCAGGAGCCGCAGCTCGACACCGCGAAGACGGTCCGCGAGAACGTGATGGAGGGCGTGGCTCCCCAGCGCGCGATCCTCGACCGCTACAACGAGCTCGCCATGAACTACTCGGACGAGACGGCGGACGAAATGACCCGCCTGCAGGACGAGATCGAGGCGAAGGGCCTGTGGGACCTCGACTCCAAGGTCGACCAGGCCATGGACGCCCTGCGCTGCCCGCCGGACGATTGGGGCGTCGAGAAGCTCTCGGGCGGCGAGAAGCGGCGCGTCGCCCTGTGCAAGCTCCTCCTCGAGCAGCCGGAGCTCCTCCTCCTCGACGAGCCCACCAACCATCTCGACGCCGAGACCACAGGCTGGCTCGAGGGACACCTGCGCAGCTATCCGGGCGCGATCCTCATCGTGACCCACGACCGCTACTTCCTCGACAACGTGACGGGCTGGATCCTGGAGCTCGACCGAGGCCGGGGCATCCCTTACGAGGGCAACTACTCCTCCTGGCTCGAGCAGAAGCAGAAGCGCCTCGCCCAGGAGGGCCGCGAGGAAGAGGCGCGCCAGCGCACCATCGAGCGCGAGCGCGAATGGGTGTCGGCCTCCCCCAAGGCCCGGCAGGCCAAGTCCAAGGCCCGCATCCAGCGCTATGAGGATCTCGTCGCCAAGGCGGCCGAGAAGGGCCCGACCACGGCCCAGATCATCATTCCGATCGCCGAGCGCCTCGGCAACAACGTGATCGAGTTCGACAACCTCAAGAAAGCCTTCGGCGACAAGCTCCTCATCGACGGCCTGTCGTTCAAGCTGCCGCCCGGCGGCATCGTCGGCGTGATCGGCCCGAACGGCGCCGGCAAGACGACGCTCTTTCGCATGATCACCGGCCAGGAGCAGCCGGACGAAGGCTCCATCAAGATCGGCGAGAGCGTGAAGCTCGGCTACGTGGACCAGAGCCGCGACAGTCTCGACGCCAACAAGACCCTCTACGAGGAGATCTCGGGCGGCAACGAGATCCTGTATCTCGGCAAGCGCGAGATCAACGCGCGGGCCTATTGCGGCGCCTTCAACTTCAAGGGTGCCGACCAGCAGAAGAAGGTGGGCGTGCTCTCGGGCGGCGAGCGCAACCGGGTGCATCTCGCGAAGATCCTGAAAAGCGGATCGAACGTCCTGCTGCTCGACGAGCCCACCAACGACCTCGACGTGGACACCCTCCGGGCGCTCGAGGAGGCGCTGGAGGATTACGCCGGCTGCGCCGTCATCATCTCGCACGATCGCTGGTTCCTCGACCGCATCGCGACCCACATCCTCGCCTTCGAGGGCGACAGCCACGTGGAATGGTTCGAAGGCAACTTCGCCGATTACGAAGAGGACAAGAAGCGCCGCCTCGGCACGGACAGCACCATCCCGCACCGCATCAAGTACAAGAAGTTCTCGCGGTAGCGGGTGGGGGGCGCTCCGTTGTCATTCCGGGGCGAGCGGAGCGAGAGCCCGGAACCCATAAACACCTGGGGTGCAGAATTAAGAGCGCACCAGCGCCGAGCACTCTTTGCAGCGTCATGGTTATGGGTTCCGGGCTCGCCTGACGGCGCCCCGGAATGACAGGCGGACGCGCCCCACTCACCCCTACTCCACCGGAAACGTCATCTGGAACGTCGTGCCGTCCTGGCGCTCGAAGGTGGTGACCGCGTCGAGCTGGAGGGCGAGGCTGTCGACGAGGCGCAGGCCGAACCCGCGGCCGTCCACCTCCGGATTGAGGGTGCGGCCGTTGTCGCTCACCACGAGCTTCGCCACGCCGCCCTTCGCCGAGAGCGCGATGGCGATGGCGCCCGCATCCTCCTGGTGGGCATGCTTGATCGCGTTCGTCGCCACCTCGCTCAGGATCAGCGCGAAGGGCATCGCCCGGTCGAGGGCGATGGTGACGGGTTCGAGGGTGAGATCGAAGGCGGTGCGCGCGCCGTTGGCCCGCAGGGTCTCGCATAGGCGTCCCGTATAGGCGGCGAGATCCACGCTCGCGAACTCCCCTTGCGTGTAGATGAGGTCGTGCACGAGCGCCATCGCCTGGACGCGCCGGATCGTTTCATCGGGCGAAGTGCCGACGCGGTCCTGCATGCGGATCAGGCTCGAGATGATCTGCATGTTGTTCTTGACCCGGTGATGCACCTCTTTCAGGAGCTGCTCCCGCTCCCCGAGCGCCAACGTGAGCGCGCGGGTGCGCAGGTCGACCGTGGCCTCAAGATCCTCGTGCTGGCGCCACGCATAGGCCGCCAGGATGATGAGGGCGAGGACGGCGGGCGCGAACGAGAGCGCCGGGTCGTGCAGCCGCTCGTCCTGCAGGGCCGCGATGAGGATGCCCACCGGCAGCAGAACCGACGCGACGAGGAAGTACGGGAAGGCCGAGCGCTGAAGCCGGCGCCGCGTCGATCGCCAGAGGCCGGATACGGACGGCGCCTCCGGCATCAGCGGAAGAGTGGGGGATTCGAGATGGTCCATCATCGACATGCGGCTATCCTGCACGTCCCTCGACGGGGCCGGTTCGCCGCACCGGCCGTGTCGGGACGCAAAAAGGTTGATGTCCAGGGCCTTTGCGGCGCCCCGGAGCGGGTGATGTCCCGGCTGGAATTCTGAATCCGGAGGTCGGTCGGCGGATGCCGTAGCGTTTGCGGCAGATCCGTCTGGCCGCAGAATGGAAAATCGTAGTTAAAAAAGAGTTAACGCGCAGGCTCCCGGGAGATGCGGCGGGGGGCTTCCGCAGGTGCGCCGCGCCCCGGCCGGCGCGTTTCGAACCTGCCTCAACGTCGGGCCCGGCGGCGCACGGGCCCGCAGGCGCCGCAGGGCGCTGCCGAGGGCGCAATTTGTGACCCGGGATGGGGTTGGGTCCCCTCCCCTTTCCGTGTAAGACCCTTGAGGCACTGAAGACCGAAACAGTGCCAAAGGACGTTTCCTTGTCCGTCGAACAAACGACCAGTTTCCAGGCCATGCCGTCGCCCCATGAGGCCGTCGAGCGCCTGATCTTCCTCAACGACACCGCCATCCGGGCCCAGCGCGACGCCCTCGAGCGCTTCTTCGCCACGGGCGAAGGGCCGACGCCGCAGGAGCGGGCCCGCTTCCGCTACCCCGAACTCAGGGTGACGCACCGCGTCGGCGGCCCCCTCCCGCGTACCCAGCGGGCCTATGCCAAGTTCCAGGGGCCCGGAATCTACTCGACGACGGTGACGCAGCCGCAGGCCTTCAAGGCCTACCTCCTGGAACAGCTCGACCATCTCGTGCGCGATTACGGCGCCACCATCGAGGTCGGCCTCAGCGATCAGGAGATCCCCTACCCTTACGTGTTCGAGCGCGGCGACGAGCTCGGGCGCGGCGCCACGACGGCGGCGGATCTCGCGCGCTACTTTCCGACGCCGCTGCTCGCCGCCGTGGGCGACGAGGTGCCGGACGGCACCTGGGTGACGGCCGAGGGGGATCCACGCCCGCTCGCGCTGTTCGATGCGGCGCGCGTCGATTACTCGCTGCGCCGCCTCGTCCATTACACGGGCACCGACTGGCGCTCGATCCAGCCCTGGATCCTCCTCACGAACTACCACCGCTACGTGGACCAGTTCATCCGTTGGGCGGTGGACGAATTGGCGAAGGACGGGCCCTACGAGCGCCTCGTCCTGCCGGGCGGCATCGCCATCGAGCGCGGCCTCGACGAGGCGGCGGTGGCCACCCAGATCGCCGCCTCGCCCTGGCACCGCTTCCAGATGCCGGCCTATCACCTGCTACGCGGGGACGGGCACGGCGTCTCCCTCGTCAATATCGGCGTCGGCCCGTCGAACGCGAAGAACATCACCGATCACCTCGCGGTCCTGCGCCCCCATTGCTGGCTCATGGTGGGCCATTGCGGGGGCCTCCGGCAGTCGCAGACCATCGGCGACTACGTGCTGGCGCACGGCTACCTGCGCCGCGACCGCATCCTCGACGGCGCGGTCCCGCCGGAGATCCCGATCCCGGCGCTTGCCGAGGTGCAGCTCGCCCTCCAGGGCGCGGCGCGGCGGGTGACGGGCGAGGAAGGCGACGAGTTGAAGAAGCGCCTCCGCACCGGCACGGTCGTCACCTACGACGACCGGAACTGGGAGTTGCGCTGGAGCCAGGAGCGGCGGCCGATCAACCTCTCGCGCGCCATCGCGGTCGACATGGAGAGCGGCACCGTCGCGGCGCAGGGCTACCGCCTGCGCGTCCCTTACGGGACGTTGCTCTGCGTCTCCGACAAGCCGCTGCACGGGGAGATCAAGCTGCCGGGCGCCGCGAACGCGTTCTACGAGCGCGCCGTCGGCGAGCACCTGATGATCGGCATCGCGGCCCTCGACATCCTGCGCGAGCAGCGGGCGGGGCTTCATTCCCGCAAGCTGCGCTCCTTCGACGAGCCGCCGTTCCGGTAGGATCAGAGCCCGAACGGGTAGGTTTCGGGCATCCCGCGCGCGTGGCCGACGGCAAGCGGCGTCACCGCGCGGGTGTCCGCGAACCAGACCAGCGCGTCGAACTGCTCCGCCAGCACGGCCTCGAAATAGTGGCTGTAGAGCTCGGTCTCGGGCCGGTAGACCACGCCGATGGCGCGCTCGAGACGTGGGCGCGAGAGCGCGTCGACGAGGTCGCGCCTGGCCTGCCCCCGCCAGTCCACGAGGGCGCAGTCGAGACCCGCGTCGCGGAACAGGCGCTCGTGGCTGTCGGGCCGTGCGGGGCGGACCTGCATGACCTCCATCGGCTCGTCCCAGTCGTTCGCGGCCGCGACCGTGCCGCGATCCGTCGAGAAGCCGACGAGCACCGCCTCGTCGCGGTAGGCGGTTCGGCAGAGTTCGCCGATGTTGAACTCGCCCTGCCAGCCCATGGCGGTGGCGGCCGCGTTGCCGATATGGGAATTGTGGGCCCACACCACCGCCTTCGCTCCGTCGCCGCGGCGCTGCAGGAGCTGCTGGAGGGTGTCGAACATGTGCCGGTCGCGCACGTTCCAGGATTCCGTCGAGCCCTCGTACATGATGCGGTAGTAGTGCTCCGCCGCATGGACGATGCGGGCGTTCTGAACCGCATCGAAGAAGGCCTCGCCCCCATCGGTGCCAAGGTACTCCATCCGCTTTTCGAGAAGATCGTGGAGCTGCTTGAGGAGGGCCTCGTCGCAGGGCTTCTTCCGGCCCGTGACCACCGCGCGCCCGTAGCGCGCCGGGTCCGCCTGCCAGGGCGACAGGCAGCCGTAGCGCCTCCTCGCCTCTGCGGCTTCGTCGGGATCGATCCGGTCGAGATAGCTCAGCACGTCCCGGATGGAGCCGTTGAGGCTGTAGACGTCGAGGCCGCGGAACTCGGCGCGCGCCTCCTCCGGCAGGTCGCGGTTGTGGTCGCGCATCCAGTCGACGAGGTCCGCAACCTCCTCGTTGCGCCACATCCAGGTGGGAAAGCGCGCGAAGGCGTCGTCCTCCATCGGCGCGACGGCACGATGGCGGACGTAAGCATCGATGCGGGCCGCATCGGGCCAGTCGGCCTCCACCGCCACGATGGTGAAGCCGTGCTGCGCGATGAGGCGGCGGGTAATGGCGGCCCGGGCCCGGTAGAACTCGGAGGTGCCGTGCGTCGCCTCGCCGAGGAGCACAACCTTGGCATCCGCGAAACGGTCGAACATCGCGCCGAAGGCTTCCGCCTCCGCGATGGGCGGCAGCTTTTCGGCGGCGGCGCCGACCAGGCCTGCCGCCTCCCGGATGGCGCTGTCGCTCTCGCTGCCGCGGAGGGAGAGACGGGGCATGGCTTCACCTTGCAACAGCCGAGCCCGGGACGGGCCCGGCCCCTACAAACGGGCGGCCGAGTCCCGTTGTTCCCGCCTCACAGGCCCCGGACGAGACCGCCGTCGACGAAGATGTTCTGGCCCGTGATGTAGGCCGCGTCGTCGGAGAGGAGGAAGGCCGCCGTCTTGGCGACCTCCGCGACGGTGCCGTAGCGGCCCATGGGGATCCGCGCGGCGCGCTCCGGCTTCTCCGGCAGGCTGTCGATGAAGCCCGGCAGAAGATTGTTCATGCGGATGCCGGCCTTGGCGTAGCGGTCGGCATAGAGCTTGGCGAAGGAGGCGAGCGCGGTGCGCAGGGCGGCCGAGACCGGAAAGTCCGCGTCGGGCTCGAAGGCTGCGAAGCTCGACACGTTGACGAAGGCGCCTCGCCGCGCCGCCTCGAAACGCGGTGTCACCAGGCGGGCCATCCGGACCACGTTCATGAGCACCACGTCGAGGCCCTGGTGCCAATCCGCGTCCGGGATGGCGAGGAGGTCGCCCTTCGGCGGGTGGCCGGTATGGTTCACCACCGCATCGATGCGCCCGAAGCGGTCGAGGGTTGCGGCGACGAGGCGTTCGAGATCGGCCGCCTCCGTCACGGACCCGCGCACCGCGAGGCCGCCGAGTTCTTGGGCGAGGGCGTCGACCCCTTCCGAGCGCGCCAGCAGGGCGAGGTCGTAGCCGCGGGCGCGCAGTTCGCGCGCGATGGCGGCCCCCATGCCCTTGCTGGCGGCGGTGACGATGGCGACGGGCTTCATGCGGGTCTCCTGGCTTTGCGGGGAGCGGGGCCGGTGCTCGCCCGGACCACGAGCTCCGTCTTGAGGCGAACCCTCGGCGCCGCGGGCCGGCCCTCCAGGAGATCCACGAGGACCTCCGCGGCGGTGCGGCCGAGCTCGCGGCGGGGCTGGCGGATCGTGGTCAGCGAGGGCTCCACCATGGCGGCGAACTCGATGTCGTCGAACCCGGCCACGGAGATGTCCTGCGGCACCCGGATGCCCGCGGAGGCGAGGCTCCGCATGAGACCCATCGCCATCTCGTCGTTGGAGCAGAAGACGGCGCCCGGACGGACCTTTCGCGCCGCGATGGCCTGCCCGGCGACGGCGCCGGCCTCGAGGGTGTAGTCGCCCGGCAGGACGAGATCGGGATCGAAGGCGATCTCGGCATCCCGCAAGCCGTCGCGATAGCCGCGGAAGCGCTCGCGCTCCAGCACGTTGTCGGCGGGCCCGCACACATAGGCGATGCGCCGGTTTCCGAGGGAGGCGAGGTAGCCCGTCATGCGCCGGGCGGCGGCGCGGTTGTCCACCTCGATCTGCGGGATGCTGGCACCGGGAATGGCTTCGCAGAGCGCCACGAGCGGCACGCTCGTCCGCATGGCCGGGCCGCGGCCGTCGCGGGTCTGGCCGAAGAGATGCCCGTTGAGGAGAAGTGCGCCGTCCACGCGGCCCGCGGACGCGAAGGCGGCAAAGCGCGCCTCCTTGTCGGGCGACCCGTCGAGATCGCCGATGATCATGCCGTAGCCCTTCTCGAAGAGAGCCTCCTCGATGCCGCGCAGGATCTTGGAGAAGAACACGTTGTCGAGGGTCGGCAGAACCACCAGCACCATGCGGGTCTTCTGGGAGCGGAGCGTGCGGGCGGCCGGGTTCGGCACGTAGCCCACCTGCGCGATGGCCGCATTCACCCGCGCGCGGGCCTCCGGCGAGACGCGCTCGGGGTTCGCGAGGGCCCGACTGACGGTGGCCGTCGACACGCCCGCGAGGCGCGCCACGTCGCCGATGCGCGCCGCCCGCACCTCTCCGGCCGATAGCCCTGTCACGTCCGCGGGATCGAGCTCTTCCATGGTGATTCCCACCCCGCTCCGGACCCGGTCCGCCAACCCATTTGACAGACCGGCCCTTTGCGGTAAGCTCAATGTAAACGATTACATGACGGCTCGTCGAGAGGCGGCCAGAGACCCGAAGCGCCCCGCGAGAGGGCGACGCGCGTACAGGAGGAAACCGATGAAAGCCACCGTCCCGATCCGCTAGCAGCAGACGGCGCGCCCGCGCCGAGCCGTGCCCTCCCGCGCCCGCGGGAAATCCTTGATCCTTGCCGCTGCCGGAAGCATCGATGGCCGTCCTTCGTGCCGACCGCATTGCCAAATCGTTCGGGCCTATCGAGGTCCTGAGCGACATCTCGCTCGCGCTGGAGCCGGGCGAGGTCCATGCCGTGATCGGCGAGAACGGCGCCGGCAAGTCCACCCTCATGCGGATCCTGTCGGGTCACCTGCCCCCGACCCGGGGCAGCCTCTTCTTCGACGAGGCGCCCGTCACCTTCACGAACCCCGTCGAGGCCGAGCACCGGGGCATCGTGCTGGTGCACCAGGAGATCCTGCTCGCTCCCGATCTCACCGTCGCCCAGAACCTCTTCCTCGGCCGGGAGGTGCGCCGCTCGGGGCTGGTGGACGACCGCGCCATGCGCGAGCGCACCCGCACCGCGCTCGCCGAACTCGGGGCCGGGCATCTCGCGCCGGACGTCGAGGTGCGGCGCCTGTCCATCGCCGACCGGCAGCTCGTCCAGATCGCCCGCGCGCTCCTCGTGCCGCACCGCGTCGTGGTGTTCGACGAGCCCACCGCCGTGCTGACGCCGGTGGAGGCCGAGAGCCTGTTCGCGGTGATCCGGCGCCTCAAGGCGCAGGGGACGGCGGTGCTCTACATCTCCCACCGTCTCAACGAGGTGAAGGCGATCGCCGACCGGGTGACGGTGCTGCGCGACGGGCGCCTCGTCGGGACGCGGGACATCGAGGGGCTGGAGCCCATCGAGATGGCGCGCCTCATGGTGGGTCGCGACATGTCGAAGCTCTATCCCGCGAAGCCCGCCACCGCCTCGGACGAGGTGGCGCTGCGGGTCGAGGGCATGAGCGTTCCGGGCTATGTGGAGGAGGCCTCCTTCCACCTGAAGCGCGGCGAGATCCTCGGCTTCGGCGGCCTCATCGGGGCCGGCCGCACGGAGCTGTTCGAGGGCCTCGTCGGCCTCCGTCCGAGCCGCGGGCGGGTCGCCCTCGACGGCAAGGCGGTCACGTTCCGGGATGCCCGGGAGGCGATGGCGGCGGGGGTGGTCTATCTTTCCGAGGACCGCAAGGGCAAAGGCCTCCTGCTGCAGCAGAACCTGCGCACGAACCTCACCCTCGCCGCCCTGAAGCGCTTCGCCCGCGGGCCCTTCGTGGATGTGGCCGCCGAGGAGCGCCAGCTCGATGCCGCGATCCGCGATTTCGACATCCGCACCCGCAGCCGCGATCTTCTCGCGGGCCAGCTCTCGGGCGGCAACCAGCAGAAGCTCCTCCTCGCCAAGATGATGCTCGCTGAGCCCCGCATCGTCGTCATCGACGAGCCGACCCGGGGCGTCGATATCGGCACCAAGGAGCAGATCTACCGCTTCATCGCGGCCCTCGCCGAAGAGGGCAAGGCGGTGGTGGTGATCTCCTCCGAGATGCAGGAGCTGATCGGGCTGTGCCACCGCGTGCTCGTCATGCGCGGCGGACGGATCGTCGGCGAGGTGAAGCAGGCAGACCTCACCGAGGACGCCATCGTCTTCCTTGCCACCGGTGTTCACGAAGAAAGGGCGGCCGAGATCGCCGCGGGCCACGTATGAGCGAAACCGTCCTCCCCAAACCCGCCGAGCGCCGCGGCCTCAACATCGACATGCGGGCGCTCTCGCCCTTCATCGCCCTCGCGGTGCTCGTCGTCGTGGGCGCCCTGGTGAACCCCGACTTCCTCACGGCGTCGAACCTCCTCAACGTCGTGACGCGCTCGGCCTTCATCGCCATTATCGCAGTGGGCGCCACCTTCGTCATCGCGGGCGGCGGGCTCGATCTGTCGGTGGGCTCCATGGCGGCCTTCACGGCGGGCGTCATGATCCTCACGCTCAACAACCTCGGCACGCCGGATGCGAGCACGCTCGCGCTCGGCATGCTGGTGGCCCTGGGCCTCGGCGCCGCCTGCGGCCTCGCGAACGGGCTCATCGTCACGTTCGGGCGCATCGAGCCCTTCATCGTGACCCTCGGCACCATGGGCATCTTCCGCGCCCTCGTGATCTTCCTTGCCGCCGGCGGCACGATCACCATGCGCAACCTCGAGCTGCGCGAGATCTACCGGCCGGTCTATTTCGGCAGCGTGTTCGGCATCCCCATCCCGATCATCGTCTTCCTCGCCGTGGCCGCAATCGCGGCGCTCATCCTCTACAAGACGGCGTTCGGGCGCCACGTGGTGGCGCTCGGCTCCAACGAGGACGTGGCGCGCTATTCGGGCGTGCCCATCGGGCGCGTGCGCACCCTCACCTACGTCATCCAGGGCATCTGCGTCGGCATCGCGGTCCTCGTCTACGTCCCGCGTCTCGGCTCGGCGACGCCCACCACGGGTCTCTTGTGGGAGCTGCAGGCCATCACCGCCGTCGTGATCGGCGGCACGGCCCTGCGGGGCGGCCTCGGCCGCGTCTGGGGCACGGTGGTGGGCGCCATCATCCTGGAGCTCGTCGCGAACATTATGGTGCTGTCGAACTTCGTCTCCGAGTTTCTCGTGGGCGCGGTTCAGGGCGCCATCATCATCATCGCCATGCTCGTGCAGCGTTCGCTGCAGCGGGGGCGGTAGAACCGGCGGAGCCTGCCGGCCATTCGAAGGCTCGAAGCCAACCCTCAGGGAGGAACACATGAAGGGAACGGCACTGAAGATCGCAACCCTGGCAGGCCTGACGTTCGGCCTCGCCACCGGTGCGATGGCACAGCAGAAGAACGTGACGATCGGCGTCTCGATCCCGGCCGCGACCCACGGCTGGACGGGCGGCGTGGTCTATCACGCGCAAGAGACCGCCAAGATGCTCGAGAAGGGCTATCCGGGCCTCAAGGTGATCGTGAAGACGTCGCCGGACGGCGCCGCCCAGGCGAACGCCCTCGACGACCTCGTGGCCCAGAAGGTCGACGCCCTCGTGGTGCTGCCCTTCAACTCGGACGAGCTCACCAACCCGGTGCGCGAGGTCAAGAAGCGCGGCACCTTCATCACGGTCGTCGACCGCGGCCTGAAGGACCCGTCGATTCAGGACGTATATGTCGCCGGCAACAACCCCGAATTCGGGCGCGTGGCGGGCAAGTACTTCGTCGACAACCTCAAGACCGGCAACGTGGTGGTCTTCCGCGGCATCCCGACCGTGATCGATGAGGAGCGCGTCACGAACTTTGAGAAGGCCCTCGAAGGCTCGGGCGTCAAGGTGATCGACAAGCAATACGCCAACTGGAACCGGGACGACGCCTTCCGGGTGATGCAGGACTTCCTGTCCAAGCACCCGAAGATCGACGCCGTGTGGGCCTCTGACGACGACATGGCGCTCGGCGTCATGGAGGCGATCCGCCAGGCCAAGCGTGAGGACATCAAGTTCGTGCTCGGCGGCGCCGGCATGAAGGAGATGGTCAAGAAGGTGATGGACGGGGACAAGATGAACCCGGCCAACGTCTCCTACCCGCCGTCCATGATCTCGACCGCCATGGGCGTCACGGCCGCGCACTTCTACGCTAACGCGCCGATGCGGGGCACCTACGTGCTGAACGCCCAGCTCATCACGAAGGACAACGCCAAGGAGCACTACTTCCCCAACTCGCCGTTCTAAGGCGGCTTCCCCTCCCCCATTGAGGGGAGAGGCCAGGGGTGGGGGTGGTGCCGAAGAAGGCTCAACAGTGCCTTCTGCACCACCCCCACCCGACCTCCATTCGCTCACGCTCATTCCGGCCACCCTCCCCTCAAGGGGGAGGGATCAGGGGGACTGCCATGAAGACCATGAAGGGCCCTGCCCTCTTCCTCGCCCAATTCGCCGGCGACGCCGCGCCCTTCAACTCCCTCGACGCCATCGCGCGCTGGGCGGCGTCCCTCGGCTACAAGGGCGTGCAGATCCCAAGCTGGGACGCGCGCCTCTTCGATCTCGAGAAGGCCGCCACCTCCGACGCCTATTGCGACGAGGTGAAGGGCATGCTCGCCCAGCACGGGATCGAGATCACGGAACTCTCAACGCATCTGCAGGGGCAGCTCGTGGCCGTGCATCCGGCCTTCGACGAAGCCTTCGACGGCTTCGCGGCGCCCGAGGTGCGCGGACGTCCGGCGGCGCGCACCGAATGGGCCGTCAACCAGATGCGGCTCGCGGCGCAAGCATCGAAGCGCCTCGGCCTTCATGCTCACGTGACATTCTCGGGCGCCCTGGTTTGGCCCTTCATGTATCCGTGGCCGCAGCGCCCGGCCGGCCTCGTCGAGACCGCCTTCGACGAGCTTGGGCGGCGCTGGCGTCCCATCCTCGACGCGTTCGAGGATGCGGGCTGCGACGTGTGCTACGAGATCCATCCGGGCGAGGACATCCACGACGGCGCCACCTTCGAGCGCTTCGTGGACGCGGTGGGCGGGCACGCCCGCGCCTGCATCAACTACGATCCGAGCCACTTCCTGCTGCAGCAGCTCGACTACGTGGCGTTCATCGACCTTTACCACGAGCGCATCAAGGCGTTTCACGTGAAGGATGCCGAGTTCAACCCGACGGGCCGCATGGGCGTCTATGGCGGCTACGAATCGTGGGTGAACCGCGCTGGGCGCTTCCGGTCGCTCGGCGACGGGCAGGTGGATTTTAGCGCCATCTTCTCCAAGCTCGCCCAGTACGACTACGATTCCTGGGCCGTGCTCGAATGGGAATGCGCGCTGAAGCATCCCGAGGACGGCGCCCGCGAGGGAGCGGAGTTCATCCGCAGCCACATCATCCGCGTCACCGAGAAGGCGTTCGACGACTTCGCCGCCGGGGGCACGGACGAGGCCGCGAACCGGCGGATGCTGGGGCTCGGGGAAACCCTGAAGGCGGCGGAGTGAGGAAAACCCCTCTCCCCTGGAGGGAGAGGGTGGCGAACGAAGTGAGCCGGGAGAGGGGGACGGGCAAACGCAGCGCCACTCCCCCCTCTCCCGACCCTCGCTGACGCGAGGGCCACCCTCTCCCTCCGGGGGAGAGGGGAAAAACAGGGGGGAACCACATGGCCATCACGGGATCACAGGATCAAAGGCTCAACCGCCGGCTTCGGCTCGGCATGGTAGGCGGCGGGCGGGGCGCGTTCATCGGCGCGGTGCACCGCATCGCCTCGCGGATCGACGACCGCTGGGAGCTCGTCGCAGGCGCCCTGTCCTCCGACCCCGAGCGCGCCAGGCTGTCGGGTGAGGATCTGCTCCTGAAACCCGACCGCATCTACGACAGCTTCGAGGAGATGGCCCGGCGGGAGCGGCGCCTGAAGGACGGGATCGACGCGGTCTCCATCGTGACCCCGAACCACGCGCATTTCGGCGCCGCCAAGGCCTTCCTCAAGGCCGGCATCCACGTGATCTGCGACAAGCCCCTGACCACCACCCGCCGTGAGGCGGAGCAGCTCGTGAAGCTCGCCCAGGAATCGGGCCTCGTCTTCGCCGTCACCCATAACTACACGGGCTATCCCCTGGTCCGGCAGGCCCGCGCCATGGTGCGATCGGGAGCCCTCGGGGCGATCCGCGTGGTGCAGGTCGAATACGCGCAGGACTGGCTCGCGACGCCGCTCGAGGAGAGCGGCCAGAAGCAGGCGGCGTGGCGCACGGACCCGGCCCGCTCCGGTCCGGCGGGATCGGTGGGCGACATCGGCACCCACGCCTTCAACCTCGCCGAGTTCATCACGGACGACGAGGTGACCGACCTCTCCGCCGAGCTCCACACCTTCGTTCAGGGCCGGCGCCTCGACGACAACGCCCACATGATGCTGCGCTTCGCCAAGGGCGCGAAGGGCATGCTGTGGTGCAGCCAGGTGGCGCCGGGCCAGGAGAACGGCCTTCGCATCCGCGTCTACGGCGAGCGCGGCGGGCTCGAATGGCACCAGGAGAATCCGAACCTCCTGATCCACTCGCCCCTGGGCGAGCCGCCGCGCCTCATCCGCCGCAACGGCGCCGGCGCCGACGAGGTCTCCCGGGCCGCCTCCCGCATCCCCTCCGGCCACCCGGAAGGCTATCTCGAAGGCTTCGCCCAGATCTATGCGGACGTCGCCGAGACGATCGCGGCGCGGCTCGAGAACCGCGAGCCGCACGGCTTTGCCGGCCAGGTGCCGACGGTGGAGCACGGCCTGCGCGGCGTGCGCTTCATCGAGGCGGCGGTGAAATCTTCGGGCAAGAAGGCGGCCTGGGTGTCGGTCTGAGAAGCTCCCTCAGGCCCCCGCCATGACGCCCGCATGGGCCTCCTCGGCGGCGAGCACGGCCCACATCTGCACCTCATGGGCGAAGCGGAAGGCCTCGCCGTAGATCGTCTCGTCCGGGAATTCGGTGATGAGCGTCATCGGCACGGGGCTGCGCGCGTCCTCGGCGACGAGGCACGGGATGCCGTGGAGCATCTCGTAGGGCGCGCTGCCGGAATGGAGAGCGTAGACCTCGAGCTGCCGGGCGTTGAACGCGAGGAGGCCCGGCACCTCGGCGAGCCGTTCGGCGACGCCCTCCACCAGGGCTCGCGCGGGCGAGGCCCATTCGGCGTGGTGGCGCATGATGAGGAAGAAGCCCTTCGGGATCGTCCAGAGCTCGAAGCCGCGCGGGAGATAGCCCGTGAAGGGTCGCGTCCATTCGTGTGCCGGGTAACCGTGCAGGTTGATGTGGAGCTTGGCGTCCGAGAGCGCGATGCCCTGGCAGCGGGCGTCGATCTCGTATTCGGGCGAGCCGTATTCGAGATCGTTGCCGAGGGCCGTGTAGCGGGCCGCGTGGTGCATGTGGCGCGGATTGGCCTCGCACAGGCGCGCATGGAGGGCGTAGCCGTCCGGGTTCTCGAGGGGCACGACGGCCACATGCGCCTCCGGGTCGTCGAGGAGCCGCGCGGCCGCCCGTAGCGCCCCGACGGGGCCGGAGGTTTCGTTGGCGTGCTGCCCGGCGGTGACGAGGATGGCGGGCCGTGAGCCCCAGCGGTAGAGGCCGCGGATCGGGCGCCCCTCCCGGGAGCGGCCCTCGATCCGGTCGCCGGCAAGCGACGCCAGCTCCCGTTCGATCTGCCGGAGGCTGAGCGCCCCGTCGGCGGTCTCGATGTCCCGGTCCGGGCGGGCGGGCTCCGCCCCCTCGCCGAGCCGGTGCAGCACGACCCGCACATGGGGGTCGCCCTCGCCTGCCCGGACGTCCGGCACGATCCGGCCGGGCTTCACGCCCCGGTCCTCCGGCGGACGGCCGGAGCGCTGCTTGAACCATTCGAGAAGGCTGAAATACAGGTCCTCGTGAAGCGCCTCGCGGGTGCTCATCACCTCGTCGCCGTAGGGCAGCGCGCGCTCGATCCCGGGGGTCGCCACCTCGATGGAGAGGGTCTCGCAATAGGGCTCCTGCTCCGGCCAGGAATGGCCCGCCACCGCCTCCATCACCCGGCCGAACAGCGCTTCGGCATCCGTCCCGAGGCGCTCGTCGAGGTCGGGTTGCCCGCTGGGCCGGTGGGTCGCCTTCAGCCAGCCGGTGGGCGAGAGGTCGGTCCCGCCGAGATGATTCGGGTGCAGGCGGTTCGGAGCGAAGACATTGTGCTCCGCCGTCCGCCCGTCCAGCGTTTCCGTTCGCACGACGTAGGTGAGGTCCGCCGCCCCCGGCTCGAAGGCAAGGTCGATATTCCCGAGCAGGGCGGCAAGCGGATAGGACTCGAGCAGGAAGCGCCGCGGGTCCGCCTCCGGATGGACCGGGTAGGTCACGCGGACGGATTTGAGGCCCTTCGTCGGGATATCCTCCAAAAAGGCGTGGACGAGGGGCTTGTAGGCGCTGCGCAGGCGGGTGAGCACGCCCGCGCGGGCGAGCTGCGCCTCGGCCCGGTGCCGCGCCTCCCGGTCCTCGAACAGCCAGCCCTCGAGGCGCGTGCCGCGCGTCTCGGGCCGCGCCCAGGCCTTCACGAGCGCATCGAGGGTGCGCGGCAGGCGCTCGTCGAGAAGGACCGTCATGGCCGGGCGGGCGCGTTCAGGCCACCCACTCGCCCTTGCGCATGAGGGGCTCGGCCCGGCCGTCGGCGGTGAGGCCGTCCACGTCCACCTGGTCGGAGCCGATCATCCAGTCGATATGGATGAGGCTCTTGTTGCCGCCCCGCGCAATCACCTCGTCGGGGGTGAGGTCGGACCCGTCGACGAAGCACTTGCTGTAGCACTGGCCGAGGGCGATGTGGCTCGCGGCGTTCTCGTCGAACAGGGTGTTGAAGAAGAGGAGCCCGCTCTGCGAGATCGGCGAGGAGTACGGCACCAGCGCCACCTCGCCGAGGCGGCTCGCGCCCTCGTCGGTTTCGAGCACCTTTCTCAGCACCTCCTCGCCGCTCGACGCCCGGGCCTCGACGATGCGGCCGCCCTCGAAGCGCACCTCGATGTCGTCGATGAGCGTGCCCTGGTAGGAGAGCGGCTTGGTGCTGCGCACATGGCCCTCGACCCGGTCCTTATGGGGCGTCGTGAACACCTCTTCGGTGGGAATGTTGGCGTTGCACACCGTGCCGTTCTTGGCGGGCGACGAGCCGCCCTGCCATTCGTGCCCGTCCGCGAGGCCGACGGTGAGGTCCGTGCCCGGCCCCTTGAAGTGCAGCGCCGCGTAGCGCCGCCCGTTGAGGTAGGCCGAGCGGGACTGGAGCTCCCGGTTGTGCCCGTCCCAGGCGGCCACGGGATCGGCCGCGTCGACCCGCGCGGTGGCGAAGATCGCGTCCCAGAGCTTCGCCACCGCCACCTCCTCGGGATCCTCCGGGAACATGGTCTTGGCCCAGGCCGGGGTCGCGGCCGCGACGATGGTCCAGTTGGTGTTGAAGTTGACGATCTGCTCCATGGCCGGAACGTAGGCCTTGGAGCGTGCCCGGTTCGCGCGGGCCACCTTGTCGGTGTCCTGGCCGGCCAGCAGCGCCGGATCCTCGCCGATGATGGCGAGCCGCGCCGCGCCGCCCTTATAGGCCGAAGCCATGCCCTCGTAGAGCCAGCCGGCGGCCGCATCGAACGACTCGTCCGATCCGTGCCGGAAGCGCAGGAGCGTCGCCTCCTCGTCGCCGAACAGGGTGGTCACGAGGGAGGCGCCCGCCTTGTAGGCCTGTTCGGTCACGCGCCGCACCAGCGGCAGGGCGTCGAGGGGCGCCGTGATCACGACCTCCTGCCCCGGCTTCAAGCCGAGCCCCACCTTGACGGTCACCTCGGCCAGTCGTTCGAGCCGCTCCTCGTGGGAGGGGCTGTTGGGGCGCTGCGGAGCATGGACGTTCATGACGGTCTCTTGTGGCTCGGGAATGGGGACCGCGAGTGTGCACAGGCGGCCCCCTGAGGCAACCCGGGATCTATGCCTCGGCCTCCCATCCGGGAAGAGGGGCGCTGCCCCGGCCGCGACGGCTCAGCCCTTCACCGCGCCCGCCGTGAGGCCCGCCACGATCCGCCGCTGGAGCACCAGAACGAGCACGATGAGCGGCACGGTCACGATGACGGATGCCGCCATGATGTTGCCCCAGGGCAGTTCGTGCTGGCTGCCGCCGGTGATGTAGGCGATCGCCACCGGAACCGTGCGCTGCTCGCTCGACAGGGTGAAGGTCAGGGCGAACAGGAACTCGTTCCAGGCGGCGATGAAGGCGAGGAGGCCTGTGGTCACCATGGCGGGACCGAGGAGCGGCAGGAACACGCTCACGAGGATGTTCCACGGCTTGGCGCCGTCGACGATGGCGGCCTCCTCGAGCTCTTTGGGCAGCTCGCGCATGAAGGTCGTCAGCACCCAGACCGTGAAGGGCAGCGTGAAGATGAGATAGGAGATCACCAGGCTCCAGAGCGAGTTGAACAGGCCCATCCAGCGGATCAGTTCGAACATGCCGGAGAGCACCGCCACCTGCGGGAACATCGACACGGCGAGGATCGCGAAGAGGAGCGACGTGCGCCCGCGAAACTCGAAGCGGCCGAGGGCATAGGCGGCGGTGACGCCAAGAAGCAGGGACACGGCGACGACGCCCGTCGAGACGAGCACCGAGTTGAGAATGTTGCGGCCGAAGGGCTGCTCGCGGAAGACGTTGACGTAGTTCTCCGGGAAGATTTCGGACGGCCAGAACTCGACCCGGAACAGCCCCGTCCCCTGCTTCAGGGACGACACCACCGCCCAGTAGAACGGGAAGACAGTGTAGACCACGATGGCGGCGACGAGGAGCCCGAAGGCGAGGCGGCGGACGATGAGCGGAACGGCCATGCTCCCTCCTCTCACTTGCCCGCCGACGGCAGGCCGACCCGGCCCGACATCAGGATGATGACCGTGACGAGGGCGATGATGAGGAAGAGCAGCGTGGAGGCCGCCGAGCCGAAGCCCACATCCTGGAAGTCAACGAGCTGCTGGCGCGCATAGACCGACATGGTGGCGGTGTCCTGGTTGTTGCCCGTGAGGACGAAGGGCAGGTCGAACACGCGCAGGGCGTCGAGGGCCCGGAAGATCACCGCCACCATGAGCGCGGGGCCGATGAGCGGCAGCGTGATCCGGAAGAACACCTTCACGGGGCTCACCCCGTCGATGCGGCTCGCCTCGTAGAGGTCGTTCGGGATGAGCTGAAGGGCGGCGAGCGCCAGGAGCGCCATGAAGGGCGTCGTCTTCCAGACGTCGACCGCGATCATGGCCGCCATGGCGAGGGCCGGATCGGCCGTCCAGGCCATGGACCGCTCGATGAAGCCGAGGCTGAGGAAAATGACGTTAATCACGCCGTAGAGGTCGTGATACATCCAGCCCCACATCTTGGCGGAGATGACGGTCGGGATCGCCCACGGGATGAGGACCGCGGCCCGCAGCAGCCCCCGGCCGCGGAAATGGGCGTTGAGGGCAAGCGCAATGGCGACCCCGAGCACCGTCTCGATGCTCACCGAAACGAGGGTGAACACGAAGGTGTTCTTCACCGCCTGCCACCAGGCCGGGTCCTCGACGAGGTAGAGGTAGTTGCTGAGCCCCACGGTCTCGTAGGCGTCGAGGGTCGAGAGCCGCGCATCGGTGAAGGAGAACAGGATGGTGCGCGTGAGCGGCCATCCCGCCACGAGGACGAGGGCCACGATCACCGGCAGGAGGAAGAGCCACGCGACCTTCGTCCGCCGCCGGTCGAGCCGCGACGGCGCATCCGCCACTGCGGCCCGCTGCGCTCCGCTACCCCGCTCCTGGTCGACGACCGCGTCGGCGACGGCCATGGCCTACCACCGGCCGCCGCGGCTCAGGCGATCCAGGGTGCGCTGGACGTTGGCCAGGCTCGCCTCGGGCTTGTCCTGCCCGGAGAGCACGCGGTGCACCGCCCCGTAGAACTCCGACGAGACCTGATTGTAGCGCTCGCCGGTGGGAGCGGAGGGCCGTGCCACCGCGCTCGTGAACGTGGTGAAGAGCTCCTTGAAGTGGGGGTTCGCCTTCAGGATGTCCGCATCCTGGTAGAGGGCCGGCAGGGTCGGGGTGAAGCCGCCCGTGACGGCCCGGCGCTTCTGCTCCTCGGCGCTCGTCAGGTATTTGACGAGGTCGATCGCCGCCTCCTGGTTCTTCGAATACTTCGAGACGGCGAGCTGCCAGCCGCCGAGGGTGCCGGAGTTCTTGCCGTCCGCGCCGCCCTTCGGCAGGGCCGCGATGCCGACCTTGTCCTTCACGGGGCTGTCGCCCGCATTGACGAGGGCCCAGGCATAGGGCCAGTTGCGCATGAACACCGCGTTGCCCGACTGGAACACGCCGCGCGCTTCTTCTTCCGTATAGTTCAGCACGCCCTGGGGCGCGAGCTTGTTGACCCAGGAGGCCGCTAGGGTCAGGGCCTCGACGGCCTTCGGGTTGTTCACCGTGATCTTGCCGTCCTGGCTGACGATGGTGCCTCCGCCGAAGCTGTCGATCCATTCGAGGGCGTTGCAGGTGAGGCCCTCATAGGCCTTCGCCTGGAACACCATGCCCCAGAAATTGGCGTTCGCGGCGCGCTCCTTCTCCTGGATCACCTGCGCGGTCTCGGTGAGTTCGGCCCAGGTCGTGGGCACCTGGCGGCCGTGCTTCTCGAGGAGGTCCTTGCGGTAGTAGAGAATGCCGGCATCCGTGAACCACGGCACGCCCACGAGCTGGTTGTTCACCGTGTTGGCGGCGACGATGGGCGGGAAATGGTTCTTGATCTCGTCGCCCATCGCCTTCGACATGTCGATGAAGTGCGTGCCGAGGATCCCGGGCCACACCACGTCGATCTGGAACACGTCGACGTCGCCGGATCGCGCCGCGAGAAGCTGCTGGTAGACGGCGAGGCGCTCTGTCGCCGAGGCGGGGGTCTGGACGAGGCGCACCTGATGGCCGGTCTTCTTCGACCAGGCTTCCGTGCCCTCGCGGCAGCGCTCGAACTCGGCGCCGACGGTGCCGCAGGCGATGGACACGGTCGCGGACTGGGCGGAGGCGGACGTGGCGAAGGCAAGGCCGGCCACGGCGGCGAGGAGCTTGAGACTCTTCAGCATCGGGCATTTCCTCTTCTGGTTGTCCTTGATTCTTGGTCCCTCGCGGGCCCTTGGCAAGGCGGCCCCGCTTTATTCTGCAGCGGCGGCCTCCTCACCGCCTCGCGCGAGATCGAGGAGGACGATCCCGGCGCCGCGGGGGGCGAGGTCGAGCATCCGGCCGTCGAGCCGGGCCCCGACGGCCGGTCCGTCGAGCCGACCCTCCAGCCCCTCCGGCAGGGCGAAACGCTGGGGCTCGCCCGACAGGTTAAAGGCGCAGAGCAACGCCTCCCCGGCGCCCTCGCGGGCAAAGACCAGGAGCGCGTCGTCGACGTGGTGGAACCGCAGCGCTCCCTCGCGCAAGGCGGGATGGCTGCGGCGCCAGGCGAGGAGCGACCGCGTGAAGGCGAGAAGCCCGTCCGCCCTCCCCTCCTGGCCTGCCACGGCCAGGGCCGCGTGCACCTCCGGGAGGGGGAGCCAGGGCTCGCCGGCGGAAAACCCGGCCTGCGGCTCGTTCCCGTCCCAGGGCATGGGGGTCCGGCAGCCGTCCCGGCCCCGGTATTCGGGCCAGAAGGCGATGCCGTAGGGGTCCTGCAGGCGCTCGAAGGGCACGTCGGCCTCGGGCAGCCCCAGTTCCTCGCCCTGGTAGAGGAACACGGTCCCGCGCAGGCACAGAAGCAGGGTGAGATAGAGCCTTGCCGCCGCGTCGTCGGGGCGCTCCGGAGCCCCGCCCCAGCGGGAGACCACCCGCATCACGTCGTGGTTCGAGAAGGCCCAGGACGGCCAGCCCTCGTCCGTCGCGTCCTGGAACTCCCGGACGATGCCGGCGAGATAGGCCGGCGTGTGGTCGCGGCCGAGGAAGCCGAAATTGTAGGCCGTATGGAGGAGGCCCGCCGCGATGTAGGAGGCCGCGATCGAGATCTGGTGGTCACCGACCTCCGCCACGCTCATCCGCTCCGGGTAGCTGTCCAGCACCTCCCGGATCCGCCGCAGGAAGCCCAGGTTCTCCGGGCGGTTCTTGTCGTAAATGTGCTGCTGCCAGAAGTAGGGGTTGTTGATGTTAGCGTCGCCCACGAAGGGCTCGTCCGGCGGGCGCGGCGGGTTATCCCGCAAGGCGCGGTCGTGCATGTAGAAATTGACCGCGTCGAGCCTGAACCCGTCGACGCCCCGGTCGAGCCAGAACCGCAACTCGTCCAGCATCGCGTCCTGGACCTCCGGGTTCTGGAGGTTGAGGTCGGGCTGGCTCGAGAGAAAGTTCTGCAGGTAGTACTGCCGCCGGCGGCTGTCCCAGGTCCAGGCGGGCCCGCCGAAGACGGAGAGCCAGTTGTTCGGCACCGTCCCGTCGGGTTTCGGGTCGGCCCAGACGTACCAGTCGGCCTTGGAATTGTCCCGCGACCGGCGGCTTTCCTCGAACCAGCGGTGCTGGTCCGAGGTGTGGCTGAGGACGAGGTCGATGATCACCTTGAGGCCGAGCCGGTGGGCCTCCGCCAGGAGGGCGTCGAAATCGGCAAGGGTCCCGAAGAGCGGATCGACCTCCCGGTAATCGGCCACGTCGTAGCCGAAATCCTTCATGGGCGATTTGAAGAAGGGCGAGATCCAGACGGCGTCGACCCCGAGGGACGCCACGTAGGGAAGCCGCCGGGCGATCCCCTCGAGATCGCCGACCCCGTCCCCGTCCGTGTCCTGAAAGCTGCGCGGGTAGATCTGGTAGATGACCGCGCCCCGCCACCACTCGTGCACCGCCCGCCCCCTGCGCTGCGCCAACCTTGACGGTCGTGGAGCTAGGCGCTTCCGCCTTCGCTTCAAGGCCGATGCACGGCGGGGTTGCGGGCCTTGCCAAGCCCGGTCAAGCTTCCAGCTATCAAAAGGGCGCCGTGCGCCCGAACGCTTCCACCGCGGAACCCATCATGGCCGAAGTCAACCTCACCAACGTCCATAAATCCTTCGGCTCCGTCCACGTGCTGCGCGACATCAACCTCGACGTGGGCGACGGGGAGTTCGTGGTGTTCGTCGGCCCCTCCGGCTGCGGGAAGTCGACCCTTCTGCGGGTGATCGCGGGCCTCGAGTCGATCGGCCAGGGCGAGCTCAGGATCGGCGGGCGGCGGGTGAACGACGCGCCCCCGGCGGAGCGCGGCATCGCCATGGTGTTCCAATCCTACGCGCTCTACCCGCACATGAACGTCTACAAGAACATGGCCTTCGGCCTGAAGTTCGCGCGGGCCGAGAAGGACGAGATCGACCGGCGGGTGCGGCGAGCGGCGGAGATCCTGAAGCTGACGCCCCTCCTCGACCGCAAGCCCCGCGAGCTGTCCGGCGGCCAGCGCCAGCGCGTCGCCATCGGCCGCGCCATCGTGCGCAATCCGAGCGTCTTCCTCTTCGACGAGCCGCTCTCGAACCTCGATGCGGCGCTGAGGGTGAATACCCGCATCGAGATCGCGAAGCTCCATCGCGACCTGAAGGCCACCATGATCTACGTCACGCACGACCAGGTGGAGGCGATGACGCTCGCCTCGAAGATCGTGGTGCTCAATGCCGGGCGCATCGAGCAGGTGGGCGCGCCCCTCGAACTCTACCACCGCCCGAAGAACCTGTTCGTCGCCGGCTTCATCGGCTCGCCGAAGATGAACTTCATCAAGGGCGAGATCGTCGAGGCCGCGCCCGGGGCGATGCGCGTCGCCTTCGGCGGCACGCAAGCCGCCCTGCCCTTCGCGCCGGGACCCGCCAAGCCGGGCGCTGCCGTGACAGTGGGCATCCGGCCGGAGCACATGGCGGCCGCCGGGACCGGGGATGCCTCCGTCTCCGGACGAGTCGATGCGGCCGAGCGGCTCGGCGAGGCGAGCTACGTGTATCTGAGGCTTGAGGACGGCACGGAGGTCGCGGCCCGCATTCCCGGCGAGCAGGAGGTGGACCCGAGCGGCACCTTCACGGCCGGCATCCCGGCCCGCCACGTCCACCTTTTCGACGCGGACGGCGTCGCCCTCCAGCGGCTGCAGGGGTGAAACCTCCTCAGAGCTTCACGAGCGCCTTGCCGAAATTGCGGCCCTCGAGCATGCCGATGAAGGCTTCGGGCGCGTTCTCGAGACCCTCCGTCACGTCCTCGCGGTAGCGGATCCGCCCCGCGCGCAGCCATTCGCCCATGTCGCGGGCGAAGTCGCGCGCCTGGGCGGCGAAATCGGTCACGATGAAGCCGCGGATGGTGAGGCGCCGGGTGAGCACCATCCGCATGAGGGATGCCGTGCGGTCGGGGCCCGGAGCTGGGGAGGTGGCGTTGTAGAGCGCGACGAGGCCGCAGACGGGCACCCGCGCGAAATCGTTCAAAAGAGGCGCCACGGCGTCCCACACGGCGCCGCCCACATTCTCGAAATAGACGTCGATCCCGTCCGGGCAGGCGGCCTTGAGCTCTTTGGTGAAATCGGGCGAGCGGTGGTCGACGGCGACGTCGAAGCCGAGCTCTTCCTTGAGGAACCGGCACTTGTCGCCGCCGCCCGCGATGCCGACGGTCCGGCAGCCCTTGATCTTGGCGATCTGCCCGACCGCCGACCCCACGGGCCCGGTCGCCGCCGCGACCGCCACCGTCTCGCCCTCCTTGGGCTGGCCGATGGTGAGGAAACCCGTATAGGCCGTCATCCCAGGCATCCCGAGAACGCCAAGCGCCGTGGTGACGGGCGCGGCCTCCGGATCGAGCTTGCGCAGGCCCGCTCCGTCGGAGGCGGCGTAGTCCTGCCAGCCTCCATAGGCCAGCACCGTGTCGCCCGCCTTGAACTTCGGGTGGTCGGAGGAGACCACCTCGCTCACCGTGCCGCCCACCATCACCTCGCCGATCTCGACGGGCGCGACGTAGGACCGTGCGGTGCTCATGCGACCGCGCATGTAGGGATCGAGGGAGAGCCAGCGGTTTCTCAGGAGAACCCCGCCGGGCGGAAGGTCGGGCACCGGAGCGGTGTCGAGACGGAAGTTCGCCGGGGTCGGCGCGCCGTCCGGGCGGGAGGCGAGGACGAAGGCACGGTTCGTTTGGGTCATGGGCCTTTCTCCTGATCTCACACGGCCGACAGGCCGCCATCCACGGCGACGGCCTGACCCGTCATGAAGCTGTTGGCCGGGCTGCAGAGCCACAGCATGGCCTCGGCGATCTCCGCCGGCTCGCCGAGGCGGCGCATGGGCAGGGCCTGGACGATCCGGTCCACCGCCTCGTCCGCCGTGCCGCGCATCTCGTGCAGGGAGCCCGTCACCATGGCGGTGCGGGTGAAGGCGGGACAGATGGCATTGATCCGCACGCCGCGTCGGGCGGTCTCGGCGGCGGCGCTGCGGGTGAGGCCCACCACCGCGTGCTTCGCCGCGCTATAGGCCGACAGGAGCGGCGCCCCGGTGAGACCCGCCACGGAGGCGACGTTGAGGATGGCACCCGTGCGGCCCGTCTCGGCGAAGATCCGCTCCATCGCGGGGATCTGAGCGCGAAGCCCATGGAAGACCCCCATGACGTTGACGGATAACATGCGCTCCATGGTGGCGCCGTCGAGATCGGCGAGTTTCTTGAAAGGGTGCACGATCCCGGCATTGTTCACGGCGATATCGAGCCGGCCGAAGGCCTGGAGGGCGCGCTCCACGAGGGCTGCCGCGTTCTCCTCCCTCGCGATGTCGCCCGCGACCGCCTCGACCGCATGCTCCTCCGCGCGCAGCGAATCGGCCAGGGCGGCGAGGCCCGCCTCGTCGCGGTCGCCGAGCACGAGGCGTGCGCCCTCCCTTGCGAAGCGGTGCGCCGCCTCCCGGCCGAGGCCGCCCGAGGCTCCCGTGAGGAGAACCGTCAGCCCTTCGAAGCGGCGGGTCATGATCCCGCCTTGGCAGCCACGAGGTCCATGGCCGCTCGCGCGAGACGCGGAACCGCCTCGCCCATCTGCCGCCCCCGCTCGGGGTTGGACGCATTGCCGTCGAGGGCGCGCTTGTAGACTCCCTGAAGGATGGCAGCGAGGCGGAAGAAGCTGAAGGCGAGATAGAAGCTCCAGTTCTCGATTCCGGCGACACCGGTGCGCTCGCAGTAGCGCGCCACGTAGTCCTCTTCGGACGGGATCCCGTGAGCCCTGCGATCGATGCTGCCGACGCCCCGGAACGAGCCTTCGGAGGGCAGGCGCAGCTGCATGCATTGATAGGCCAGATCCGCGTACGGATGGCCGAGGGTCGAGAGCTCCCAGTCGAGGAGAGCGAGGATCCGCGGGGCATCCGGGGCGAAGATCATGTTGTCGAGCCTGTAATCGCCGTGGACGAGGCTCACCCGGCCGTCATCCGCCGGCATCTCGCGCTCGAGCCAGGCGATGAGATCGTCCATGGGACGGATGGCGTGCGTCTCGGACGACCGGTACTGGGCGGTCCAGCGGGCGACCTGGCGCTCGAAGTAGCTGCCGGGCTTGCCGTAATCCGCAAGGCCGATCGCTGCGGGGTCGATGCGGTGAAGAGCGGCAAGTGCCGCATTCATCGCATCGTAGACCGCTCCCCGTTCGGTTGGCTCGAGTTCCGGGAGCGTTCCGTCCCAGAAGATTCGGCCCTCCAGATATTCCATGACGTAGAACATGGAGCCGATGACCGCATCGTCCTCGCACAAGTGGAGGACGCGGGGTACCGGCACATCCGTTCGGGCGAGAGCCGCCATCACGCGGAACTCGCGGTCGACCGCATGGGCCGATTTGAGAAGCTGCCCCGGCGGCTTGCGGCGCAGCACGTAGCGCCCGCCCGTCGCGGTGAGAAGGAATGTCGGGTTCGATTGCCCGCCCGCGAACTTCTCCGCCGAACGAAGCGTACCAAAGCCCTCGATGACCGTGGCGAGGTATGGTCCGAGCCGCGCCGTGTCGAGATGAGTTGTGGGGGTCTGCATGGGAGATCGTCTTAGGACATCACCGCAAGGGTGATCCAGTCGGCCGAGAGCGCGGGCTTGGGCGAGCCTTCGAGGTCGACCGTCACCGCATATCTCAGGATGATCTCCTGCGCCGACCGGGAATCGACTTGGGACAAAGTGAACCGACCCCGTACGCGGCTGCCGACGGGCACGGGGGCGATGAAGCGAACGCGGTCGAAGCCGTAGTTGATGCCCATCACCCTGCCCTCGACGCTCGGCAGAGCCTCCTGGCCGAAGGCGGACAGGAGCGAGAGCGTGAGAAAGCCATGGGCGATCGGCCGGCCGAAGGACGTGCGAGCCGCCCGGACGGGATCTACATGGATGAACTGGTGATCGTCCGTGACCGCGGCGAACCGGTCGATCATGGCCTGGTCCACTTCCCGCCAGGACGATACGCCGACCTCCTCGCCGACGCGGGCTCGCAGAGCGTCCATGTTCGAGGAGATCGGCGCGTGCGCGTTCATGCGGCCGAGGCCGCGTCGGGGAGTGCGTAATCCTTCAACTGATCGCGAAGGTGCAGCTTCGAGACTTTGCCCGTCGCCGTCATCGGCAGCGTCTCGACGAAGAGCACGTCGTCCGGCACCTGCCAGCTCGCCACCTTCGACGAAACGTAGCCGAGGACATCCTCCTTGCGCAATGCCGCGCCTGCCGCCGGCACCACCACGAGCACGGGACGCTCGCCCCACCGCGGGTGCGGCATCGCGATGACCGCGCATTGGCCGACGCCCGGACAGCCCAACGCGGTATTCTCGAGATCGATGGAAGAGATCCACTCGCCGCCGGACTTCACGAGATCTTTCGTCCGGTCCACGATGACGAGAAAACCGTCCGGCGTGATCTTCGCCACGTCGCCGGTTCCGAACCAGCCGTCGGCATCGAACGCCGTGGCCGAAGCCGCCTCGTTATTGTAGTACCCCGACGTCACGGCCGGGCCGCGCACGAAGAGTTCTCCGAAAGCCTCGCCGTCCTTAAGCTGTTCTCGCCCGTTCTCATCGACGATCTTCATGTCCACCCCGAAGACACGCCGGCCCTGGCGGACCTTCAGTTCGATGCGCTCTTCGAGAGGCAGCTCGTCCTGTTCCGCCGAGAGGGAGCCGATGGTACCGACCGGACTCATCTCGGTCATGCCCCATCCGTGGCAGACGTCGACTCCGAAATCGCGCTCGAAGGCTTCGATCATGGAACGGGGCGCAGCGGAGCCGCCGATGATCACCTGCTCCAGCCCTTCAGGCTTCCTTCCACGAATCTTCATCTCGTTGAGAAGGCCGAGCCAGACCGTCGGCACGCCCCAGGAATTGTTCACCCGCTCGCCTTCCATGAGGTCGAAGAGACTGGCTCCATCGAGCTTTGCGCCCGGGAAGACGAGAGCCGTGCCGGAGAGCGGCGCGGAATACGGCAGCCCCCAGGCATTCACGTGAAACAGCGGCACGACCGGCAGGATGCTCCGGTTGGAGCCGAAGCTCCGGTGGGTGCTGAGCACCGACGAAAAGGCGTGCAGGATGTTGGAACGATGCGAGTAGAGGACGCCCTTCGGTTCGCCCGTCGTGCCCGACGTGTAGCACAAGGCTGCGGCGGTGTTCTCGTCGAACTCGGGCCACACGATCGTGTCCGCCTCAGCCGCCAGCAGATCCTCGTAGCACAGGAGCCCGTCCAGACCTTTCTGATCCGGCATGGTCTCGCGGCCCGTCATCGCGACCAGGATAAGATTCGCCGGAAAGCGTGGGCGCAGAGCGGCGACAAGGGGCGCGAAGGTGATATCGAAGAACAGCACCCGGTCCGCGGCATGATTGACGATGTATTCGAGCTGATCGGGGAAGAGCCGGGGGTTGATCGTGTGGCACACGGCTCCGATTCCCGCTACGCCGAAATAGAGTTCGAAATGACGGTAGCCGTTCCACGCAAGGGTCCCGACACGGTCTCCTGGCTCGACCCCGAGGCGCCTGAGAGCGTGCGCGAGTTGCGCGATGCGCGGCTTGATCCCACGGTAGGTCGTGCGATGAAGGCTGCCCTCGGTCGCAACCGACACGATGCTACGGCTCCCATGCACCTCAGCGGCATATTCGAGGACCGCCGCGATCGACAGCGGCCGATTCATCATCATTCCCTGCAGCATTCGGATTATCTCCCCTCTACTATGATGGCCGCTTGACGGTGAGCCGGGGCGGGACATCGCCCACCCCGGCACGTCGCGGCGTTTACTGACTGATCGAGGCTGCGTCGACGGGCACCACCTTCCCGTCCTTCACGGTCGCGATGAGGAGCTGCGAGTTGCTGCCCCCGCGCTCGTCGACGCCCAGGATGCGGCCCGGATTGCGCACTGCCGGCAAGGCCGCGAAGGCGTCGCCGAGCTTTGCGTGGATCGCCTTGGGATCGGTCACGGATCCCGCAAGTTTCATGGCCTCCGCGACGGCGTGCAAGGACGAATAAAGGTAGGCAGCCTCCGTGCCCGGATCGCGATTGTAGTTCTTGCGGAACGTCGCCACGAACTCACGAATGCCAGGGCGCGTGTCGTTCACGAGCGGCAAGACGCCGATGGACTTCTCCAGCATGTCCCAGCCGCCGAGGGTGGCCGCCATCTCGTCGACCTTCGCCTGATCCATGACGATGAAGCCGCCCTGGAAGCCGAGCTCGCGGGCCGTCTTCACCACGAGCGCGGTCGGCTCCGATGCGCCGCCGACGAACATCACGTCGGGTTTGCTCGCGAGAACGCGGCTGACGCCCGAGTAGAAGTCGGTGTCCTTGTTGTACGACATGGCGTTCTCGGCCACGATCTCGCCGCCCGCCTTCTTCCAGGCCGGGGCGATGAGGGCCGACCAGGCTTTGGCGTAGTCGTGATCCGCCGGCGCCATGCCGAGCTTCTTGCCCGAGATCTTCATCTGGTAGCCGATGAAGGGGTCCACGTAGCCAGCGAAGGACGGCGGGATGCGCAGGGTCAGCTTGTTGCCCCGCTCCGTCATCTGCGGCACGCTCGTATAGGCGCCGAGGATGAAGTTGTCCTGCTCGTTGAAGGCCTGGATCGCGAAGGCGCCGCCAGAATGGGGCGTGAACACGATCGGCACGTTGTTCTGCGCACGCAGACGCTTGGCGTTCACCGCCGCCTCGCTCGGCGAGTACTTGTCGTCGAGCGCGACGACGTTGATCTTGAACTTCTTGCCCGCGACCTCGAATCCGCCCGCGTCGTTGATCTCCTTGGCGGCCATCTCGAGACCCACCAGCGTGTTGCGGCCGTAGAGCGCCGCGCCGCCGCTCAGGGGGCCCGTATAGCCGATGTTGACCGTCTCCTGGGCGAAGGCGCCCGGAGCGAATGCGGTGGCGAGCGCGGCGGCGCCGGCCCAGTTCCTCAAGTGCTTCATGCCGTTTCTCCCTGTTCTCGGTCGGATCGGGCCTCGCGGCCCGCCCGTCGGTTTGGCGGGACCGCCGTGGCGGCCCCGCAGGCTCTCCACCGGCGCGTCAGGCGCCGATATAGGCTTTGCGGATGCGCTCGTCCCCGAGCAGCGTCTCCCGGTCGCCCTCCATGACGATCCGTCCGCTCTCGATGACGTAGGCGCGATGGGCGATCTGGAGCGCCGCGTAGGCGTTCTGCTCCGCGAGGAGCACGGTCGTGCCGCCCTCGTTGATGGACTTGATGACGCCGAGCACCTGCTTGACGACGAGGGGCGCGAGACCGAGGGACGGCTCGTCGAGGAGCAGGACCTCGGGCCGCCCCATGAGCGCCCGGCCGATCGCCACCATCTGCTGCTGACCGCCCGAGAGCGACCCGGCCGGCTGGTTGCGCTTCTCGCGCAGGATCGGGAACATCTCGTAGACCCGGTCGAGTTCCGCCTCCATGCGCCGCCTGTCGGACCGGTGCACATAAGCGCCGAGGATCAGGTTCTTGCGAACCGACATCTCGGGAAAGAGCTTGCGGCCTTCCGGGCAATGGACGACGCCGGCCTGGACGATCTGCGACGGCTTGCGGCCGGCCAGGTTCTGGCCCTTGAACCAGATGTTGCCGCGGGCGAGCTTGCGCAGGCCCGAGATGGCGAGGAAGAGCGAGCTCTTGCCGGCCCCGTTGGCGCCGAGCATCACCACGAGCTCGCCCGGCTCGGCATGGACGCTGATGCCGTCGAGGGCGCGGAAGCTTCCGTAATTGAGCTGTGCTCCCTCAAGCCGCAGCATAATCGGCTCCAAGATAGGCTTCGATCACCTTCGGGTTCGCCCGGATCTGCGCAGGGGTGCCCTCCGCGATCTTCTCGCCATGGTCGAGCACCACGATCCGGTCGGCGAGGCTCATGATCATGTCCATCTTGTGCTCGATGAGGCAGACCGTGATGCCGGAGCGAACCATCTTGCGGATGAGGTTCGCCAGCCCAACGGTCTCTTCCGGATTGACGCCGCCGGCCGGCTCGTCGAGCAGCACGATCTTCGGGTCCGTCGCGAGCGCGAGCGCGAAGGCGATGCGCTTGCGCTCCTCCTGGGAGATGTCGGCGGCGAGACGGTTCGCGATCGGGGCGAGGCCTACGAAATCGAGCACCTCCTCGGCTTTCGCGCGGCAGGCGCGCTCGTCGGCCCTGAGCCGCGCCGAGTTCGTCATCACATCCCAGAACGTGGACTGCGTCCGCAGCTTGTGCCCGACGATGAGGTTGTCGAGCACGGTCGCCTGATCGAAGAGGCTCGTGGTCTGGAAGGTACGGCCGACGCCGAGCGCCGCCATGCGGTCCGGGCGCAAGCCGGTGACGTCGCGGCCCTCGAGGGTGATGCGGCCGGAGGTCGGCCGGTGAAAGCCGCTGATGAGGTTGAAGAAGGTGGTCTTGCCTGCGCCGTTCGGGCCGATGATGGCATTGATCCGGCCCGTCTCGAAGGTGGCCGTCACCTCCTTGACGGCGGACAGCCCGCCGAACCGCTTCGTGAGAGACCGAACCTCAAGCATTGACCCGCGCCTCCTCGACCCGTGCCGGGCGAGCGGAGCGTTCCGGCGCCGGCGCCGCGGCCGCACGTCGGGCCTGCTGGGTCCTGTAGAAGCCCACGATCCCTTGCGGGAAATACATGACGAGGAGGATCAGGAGCGGCCCGAACACGATCATTCGGTAATCCTCCAGGAACTGGAGGGATTGCGTCAGCCAGGTGAGCAGGATCGCGCCGAGCACGGGCCCGAATAAGGTGCCGATGCCGCCGATCAGGATGAAGGCCAGCATGTCGAAGGTGTGATGCTCGCGGGCGAGATCCGGTCCGAGGAACCGCACGAAGCCCGCATAGAGCGCCCCCGCGAGGCCCGCATAGATCGTGGAGATCACGAAGGCGAGGACCTTCGTGCGCATGAGGTTGATGCCGAGCGTTTCGGCCAGCTCCTCGCTGTTCCGGATCGCGACGAAGGACCGGCCGAGAAGCGAGTTCACGATCCGGCTCATGACGAAGAGGCTGAGGCACAGGAACGCGAAGACGAGATAATATTGAGGAACCGTCGAGTTGAACTGGACGGGACCGATGCCCGTGGGCGCCGGGATCGCGGAGATGCCCACCGTGCCGTGGGTGAGCCCGTCCGCCTTCTCGATGATGAGATAGATGATGAAGCCGACGCATAGGGTGAAGATCGAGAAGTAATGCGTCTTGAGGCGCAGCGACAGGAGGCCGGCAGCAAGGCCGAACACCCCTGCGAGGATGCCCGCAAGAACGAATGTCGCCCAGTAGGGCCATCCGTAATCGACCGTGAGGATGCCGACCGTGTAGGCGCCGATGGCCATGAAGCCCGCATGGGCGAGGTTGAGCTGGCCCGTATAGCCGAGGATGAGATTGAGCCCGACGGCAGCGATCGCCATGATGTAGGCGAGCGACATCACGTAGATGTAGTAGTCGTTCGCGGCGACGAAGGGGAACACGAGGGCGCCGGCCGCGAGAGCTGCGAGCAGGCCTTTCTGGAGCGGGGTCATCAACGGGCTCCGCTCGGAAACAGGCCCTGCGGCCTGAACGACAGGATGAGGACGAGGAGCGCGAAGGCGATGATGTCCTTGTAGTCGGTCGAGACGTAGAAGGCCCCGAAGCTCTCCGCGAAACCGATCACCATACCGCCCAGGATCGCGCCCGGGATCGAGCCCATGCCGCCGAGGATGATGATCACGAAGGCCTTCATGATCACGAGATTGCCCATGGCGGGGTAGATGAGGTTGATGGGCGCGAAGAGCGTCGCCGCAATTGCCGCGAGGGCGCCCGAGATCGCGAAGGTGAGGATCGACACCTTGGTCGCGTCGATGCCGACGAGGGAGGCGCCGTCCCGGTTCTGCGCCATGGCGATGATGGTGGAGCCCATCATCGTGCGGGTGAGGAAGAGGTGCAGCAGGATCATCAGCCCGAAGGCGGCGCCGATGATGATGAGGCGCTGGGCCGGCGCGATGAGGTCGAACATCCGCACGATCTGTGGGTAAGGCGGCTGGAGGCGGTGGAACTCGGCGCCCCAGATCGCCTGAACGCCGGCTTCGAGAAACAGGAGAAGGCCGATCGCCGCGATCATGTCGTGGAGAGGCGGCGCGTGGCGCAGCTGGTGGAAGATCAGACGATCCGACAGGACGGCGATGACCGCCACCGCGGCGGCCGCCCCCGCCATCGCCACCCAGTAGTTCAGCCCCACCGACCGCGCCAGGAAGAACGCCACATAGGCGCCCACCATGTAGAGCGCGCCATGGGCGAAGTTCGGGATGTGAAGGATGCCGTAGACGAGGGTCAGCCCCAACGCGACCAGCGCATACACGCTGCCGAGCGTCAGACCGTTCAGGAACTGCTGAAAGAAGATGTTCAAGGAGCCACTTCCTCCGGGCCTTAAGGCTCCCGAGGTCGGCAGGGCCGCGCGACTGTCACCGGCTGCAGGTACAGCCGGAGCCGGGAGCTCGGGCGAGCTCTCCCGCAGTCCTCACGACACCGAACCGAGAACCTCGGAACGTTTCCTCTCGAATATTCGGTACGGAGCTTCCGTCCGCACCGCCGGCTTCGCTGCATAGGCTTCGCCGGTCTTGTGATGCGAGACTGACATGGCCTTTCACTGGCGTCAACGCATCTGAGTGCGCTTCGCGGGATCGCATGCAGCTCATTGTTTAAGCAGATGCTGGACGTTAATCGAAAGATCGGTACAGTCCTGCGAGCTGGCCTGACAGGCCGGCCGATGAGGCTCGGCGGAGCCGAAGAGACGTCGCGATGGCACCTCCCGTTGACGCGCTGCAGCGTCAGACCAAACGATATGAACAGAAGCGCCAGGCGATCCTGGACGGCGCCGTGCGCCTCTTCAATGAGAAGGGCCTTAAAGGAACCACGCTCGCCGATGTGGCGCAGAGCGTGGGCCTGATCACCAACAGCGTCACGTATTATTACCGCCGGAAGGAGGATCTCGCGACAGCGTGCCTGCTGCGATCCGTCGAGACCCTCGATGGCATCATCGCTGCCGCCATGAAGGAGCGGACGACCCCGGACCGCATTCGGGCCGTGCTGCAGCTCTACTTCGCACGGCTCTCCGCAGGCGAGAGCGGCGCTGAGCCGCCGCTCATGGGCTTTTCCGACATTCGAGCGCTCACGAGCCCTCATGTGGAGGTCGTGTTCGATGCCTATACGGCCATGTTCCGGCGGATGCGCGACATCTTTCGTGGCGACGGGCCAATCCTGAGCCGCCTTGCCCTCAACGCCCGAACGCACCTTCTGCTCTCTCTCATGAATGGAGCCAGGGCCTGGATCGACGGGTACGAGCCCGAGGATTACAGGCGTGTCGGCGAGCGCATGGCCGACATCGTGCTCGGAGGGGTCGGGAGCAGAGGTTCGGCCTGGAATCCGGCGCGCCTGCCCGCCATCGCGTGGCCGTCGGCCGACGAGGTTTCGCCCGAAGCCTTCCTGCGCTCGGCCACGATCCTCATCAACGAGCAGGGCTATCGCGGCGCCTCCGTGGAGAAGATCTCGGCGAGGCTGAAGGTCACGAAAGGCTCGTTCTATCACCACAACGACAACAAGGACGACCTCGTCGCAGACTGCTTCGCCCGGACGTTCGCCGTGGTCCTGCAGGTGCAGCGGGCGGCGGAGGGAGTCGGCGCGACGGGCTGGGACCGTCTGTGCGCCGCGGCAGAGGAACTCGTGCGATTCCAGCTGTCGGAACAAGGGCCGCTGCTTCGCAGCAGCGCTTTCAGCGCTCTGCCGGAAGGACCGCGAGGCGAGACGAAGCGGAGAATGGATCGGCTCGCCCGGCGCTTCGGAGCGCTCATCGTCGACGGGATGGTCGACGGGTCGATCCGGCCGCTCGATCCCGCCATCGCCGCCCGCCTCATCGACAGCATGGTCAACGCCGCTGCCGAGATCGAGCGCTGGGTGCCGGGCGTAACGGCGGAAAACGCGGGCGACCTTTTCGCTCGCCCGCTCCTCATGGGCGTCACGGCGGACGCCTGAACGTACGACTCCGCCCGCTCAGAGATCCTTGAAGCCCCGACCCTCGGCGACGAGGCGCTCCAGCAGGGCCGCGGGCTTGAAGTCGTCGCCCCACGTCGCCTGGTAAGCCCTCAGGCGCTCGAGCACGTGACCGAGGCCGATCTGCTCGCCGTAGAACATCGGGCCGCCGCGATAGACCGGCCAGCCGTAGCCGTTGATCCAGACGATATCGATGTCGGAAGCCCGCTGGGCCTTGCCCTCTTCGAGGATCTTCGCACCCTCGTTGATCATCGTGTAGATGCAGCGCTCGAGGATCTCCTCGTCCGAAACCGTGCGCCGCGCGATGCCCTTCTTCGCCGAGAGGTCGAGGATGACCTGCTCAACCTCCTGCGAGGGCTTGGCGTTGCGGTTCTCGTCGTAATCGTAGAAGCCTGAGCCCGTCTTCTGCCCGCGCCGGTCGCGCTCGCACAGGATCTCCCGGACGGTCTCGCCCTTCGAGGTCTCGCGCTGCCAGCCGATGTCGAGGCCGGCAAGGTCGCTCATCGCGAAGGGGCCCATGGGGAAGCCGAAATCGTAGAGCACCCGGTCCACGTCCCAGGGCATGGCCCCTTCGAGGATGAGCTTGTTGGCCTCGCGCTGGCGCGGCTCCAGCATGCGGTTGCCGACGAAGCCGTGGCAGACGCCGACGAGCACCCCGATCTTGCCGATCTTGCGGGCAAGCCGCATCGCGGTGGCGATGACGGGCTTCTCGGTCGCGTCCCCGCGCACCACTTCGAGGAGGCGCATCACGTTGGCGGGCGAGAAGAAGTGCATGCCGAGGACGTGGCCGGGGCGCTTCGTCACCGAGGCGATCTCGTTCACGTCGAGATAGGACGTGTTGGATGCGAGGATCGCGCCCTCCTTCGCGATGCCGTCGAGCTTCGCGAAGATCTCCTTCTTCAAGGCCATGTTCTCGAACACGGCCTCGATGACGAGGTCGCAATCCGACAGGCGCTCCATGTCGAGGATTCCGGTGAGGAGCCCCATGCGGCGCTCCACGTCGTCTTTCGTGAGGCGGCCCTTCTTCGCCGTGTTCTCGTAGTTGCGCCGGATGACGCCGAGCCCCCGCTCGAGGGCCTCCGGCTTCGCCTCGACGATGGTCACCGGGATGCCGGCATTGAGGAAGTTCATGGCGATGCCGCCGCCCATGGTGCCGGCGCCGATGATGCCGACCTTCTGGACGGGGATCGTCGGCGTGTCGTCCGGCACGTCGGCGATCTTCCACACCTGCCGCTCGGCGAAGAACACGTGGCGCTGCGCCGCCGATTGCGCGCCCGAAAGCAGCTCCTCGAAGAGGCGGCGCTCCACCGCCATGCCCTCGTCGAAGGGCAGGTTCACGGCCGCCTCGATGCAGCGGATGTTGTATTCGGGCGCCTTGAAGCCGCGGAACCGTTTGGCATTCGCCTTCCGGAAAGCCTCGAACAGGGCGGTGTTGCCGCGCGCAGCCACCACCTTGTCGTTAAGGTCGCGCACTTTGCGCAGGGGGCGGCCTTCGGCCAGGACCTTGCGGGCGAAGGCAACGGCGCCCTCGCGCAGCGCCCCCTCCTCCACGAGCTCGTCCACGATGCCGAGCTGGAGCGCCTGCTTCGCCCCGACCGGTTCGCCCGACGTGATCATCTCCAGCGCCTTCTCGGGCCCGACGAGGCGCGGCAGGCGCTGCGTTCCGCCGGCCCCCGGCAGGATGCCGAGCTTCACCTCCGGCAGGCCGCATTTAGCCGAAGGCACCGCCACCCGGTAGTGGCAAGCGAGCGCCGTCTCGAGGCCGCCGCCGAGGGCCGTGCCGTGGATCGCCGCGATCACGGGCTTCGGCGCGTCCTCGATGGCCTCCTCGACCTCGTGAAGGCTCGGCCCCTTCATGGGCTTTCCGAACTCGCTGATGTCGGCGCCCGCGATGAAGGTGCGCCCGGCGCACAGGAGCACCACCGCTCGCGCGGCAGGATCGCCCATCGCCTGCGCGATGCCCGAGACGATGCCCTCGCGCACCTGCGCCGACAGGGCGTTCACGGGCGGCGAGTCGATGGTGAGGATCGCGATCTCGCCCTCGCGGGCAAGATCCACAACCGGATTGATGCGGGTCGCTCCGTCCATGCTCCCCTCCCCTCTAGAAGATCTCGAACAGGCCCGCGGCGCCCATGCCGCCGCCGACGCACATGGTGACGACGCCGTACTTCGCTCCGCGACGCTTGCCCTCGTGCAGGAGGTGCCCCGTCATCCGGGCGCCCGACATGCCGTAGGGATGGCCGATGGAGATGGCGCCGCCGCTCACGTTCAGCTTGTCGTTCGGGATGCCGAGCCGGTCCCGGCAATAGAGCACCTGGCAGGCGAAGGCTTCGTTGAGCTCCCACAGGTCGATGTCGTCCATCGTGAGCCCGTGCTGCTTCAGCAGCTTGGGCACGGCGTAGACCGGCCCGATGCCCATCTCGTCGGGTTCGCAGCCGGCGACCGCGACGCCCCTGTAGGCGCCGAGCGGTTCGAGACCCCGGCGCTCGGCCACCTTGGCCTCCATCAGCACGGCCGCGGCAGCGCCATCGGAGAGCTGCGATGCGTTGCCGGCCGTGATGAACCGGCCCTCCTTCACCTGCTGACCGTTCTTGAACACGGGCCTCAGCGCCGTGAGGTCGTCGAGCCGGGTCTGGGGGCGGTTGCCCTCGTCCTGCGAGAGCGTGATCTCGCGCTCGGAGGTCGCGCCCGTCTCCTTGTCGGTCAGGGTCATGACGGTCGTCATCGGCGCGATCTCGGCCCTGAAGCGACCGTCGGTCTGCGCCTGCGCGGTGCGCTGCTGCGATTGCAGGGCGTACTCGTCCTGGGCGTCGCGGGAGATTCCGTAGCGGTCGGCCACGATCTCGGCGGTTTCGAGCATCGTCATGTAGAGGCCCGGGATGGCCTCGACGAGCTTCGGGTCCGTGCCGCGGAAGCGGTTCATGTGCTCGTTCTGGACGAGGGAGATCGACTCGAGGCCGCCCCCCACCGCCACGTCGATCCCGTCGACCATGATCTCCTTGGCGGCAGTCGCGATCGCCATGAGGCCCGACGCGCATTGGCGGTCCATGCTCATCCCGGCGACGCTCGTCGGAAGGCCCGCACGGAGGGCCGCCTGGCGGGCGACGTTGCCGCCGCTGGAGCCCTGCTGGAGCGCGGCTCCCATCACCACGTCTCCGACCTCCGCCGGATCGACGCCGGCGCGCCTGACCGCCTCGGCGATGGCGTGCCCGCCGAGGGCCTGCGCCTGCGTGTTGTTGAACGCGCCGCGATAGGCCTTGCCGATGGGCGTTCTGGCGGTTGCGACGATGACGGCCTCGCGCATGGTGTCCTCCCTGGAGGGTTGTGGCGGCCTCCGATTGCGTGGATCGAGGCCCTGTTCTCAATGATCCGGTATGGTCGCGGATCAACGAATTCCTTTTAAAACGGGCCGGTTTCGCCGACCAGAGATATTTTTTCGAAAAACCGGCTTGCGCGGTTCAGAGCCCGCGATACGCTATGCCCGCAACGACAAAATCGCTTTCACTGGGAGGAAGCGAGAATGCTGGCTCTACTCAGCCGCACATCCGGCGGGCCCGATACGTTGGTGCTCGAGGAGGTGCCCGATCCGCGACCCGAGCCCGGCCAGGTTCTCGTCGCCGTACAGGCCTGCGGGGTGAACTATCCCGACCTTTTGATCATCGAGGACCGTTATCAGTTCAAGCCCGCCCGCCCCTTCGCGCCCGGCGGCGAGGTGTCGGGCATCGTCGAGGCTGTCGGCGACGGCGTGAGCACCCTCAAGCCCGGCGACCGGGTGATCGGTTTTGCCGGCTGGGGCGGCATGGCGCAGAAGATCGTGATCGACGCCGCGCGCTGCATCCCCATGCCGGACGCGATGCCTTTCGACGAGGCGGCCGCCTTCCTCATGACCTATGGCACCTCTTATCACGCGCTGAAGGGCCGGGCGGCCCTGCGGCCCGGCGAGACGCTGCTCGTTCTCGGCGCCGCGGGGGGCGTCGGCCTTGCGGCGGTCGAACTCGGCAAGGCGATGGGCGCGCGGGTCGTCGCAGCAGCCTCCTCGGACGACAAGGTGGCGCTCGCCAGGGAGCATGGAGCCGATTCGGGCTTCGTCTACGCGGCCAGCCCCGCCGATGGCGGCGCCAAGGCGCTCGCGGAGGGGTTCAAGGCCGCCTGCGGGCGCGAGGGCGCCAACGTGATCTACGATCCCGTGGGCGGGGATTATGCGGAGGCGGCCCTGCGCGCCATCGCGTGGGAGGGCCGCTTCCTGGTGGTGGGCTTTCCGGCCGGCATCCCGAAGATCCCGCTCAACCTGCCGCTCCTGAAATCCTGCCAGATCGTCGGCGTGTTCTGGGGCGCGTTCGCGGAGCGCGACCCGAAGACCAACGCCGAAAACAACCGCGAGCTCTTTGCGCTCTACGCCCGCGGCGCCATCCGCCCCAAGGTGTCGGAGCGCGTACCCCTCGCCCGCGCCGGCGACGCGATCGCAGCCCTGGGGGCCCGCAAGGCCATGGGCAAGATCGTCGTCACCATGGAGGCGGCATGACCGGCCGCCCGTTCTTGCGCGAGCCTTGCTCCCTGGCGGTAGAAGACGGGGGCACGCCTGTCGTACTCTCCGGCTGTCGACGCTCGCCCGTTGAGCGGCTCGACGACGAGGGCTGCCGGATCCATCGCCCGCACCCTTCGACGAGCCGCGCATCCGGGCGGATTGATTGCTGACGAGGAAACCGAGGACGCCCCTATGGACCTACGCTTCACCGACGAAGAACTCGCTTTCCGGGCCGAGGTGCGGGAGTTCTTCCGCACCGCCCTCCCGGCTTCGATCCGCGAGAAGATGATCCTCGGCCATCACGCGTCGAAGGAGGACCTCGTCGCCTGGACGCGCATCCTCAACCAGCGGGGGTGGGCGGTCCCGCACTGGCCGAAGGAATGGGGCGGCACCGACTGGACGCCGGTCCAGCAATACATCTTCCGGGACGAGTTGCAGCTGGCTCACGCACCCGAACTCCTCGCCTTCGGCGTCAATATGGTCGGTCCGGTCATCTATACGTTCGGCAACGACGAGCAGAAGCGCCACTTCCTGCCACGCATCGCGAATCTCGACGACTGGTGGTGCCAGGGCTTTTCGGAGCCTGGCTCCGGCTCCGACCTCGCCTCCCTGAAGACGACGGCGCGCCGCGACGGCGACCACTACATCGTCAACGGACAGAAGACCTGGACGACCCTCGCGCAACACGCCGATTGGATCTTCTGCCTCGCCCGGACCGATATGGCCGCCAAGAAGCAGGAAGGCATCTCCTTCCTTCTCATCGACATGAAATCGCCCGGCATCACGGTTCGGCCCATTCAGACCATCGATGGCGGACACGAGGTGAACGAGGTGTTCCTCGATGACGTGCGTGTCCCGGTCGAGAACCTGGTCGGCCAGGAGAACAAGGGCTGGGACTATGCCAAGTTCCTGCTCGGTAACGAGCGTATCGGCATCGCTCGGGTCGGCATCTCGAAGGCCCGTCTCAACCGCATCCGGGAGCTCGCAAGCCTCGAGCGCATCGGTGACGTGCCGCTCATCGAGACACCGCGATTCCGCGAGAAGCTGGCCGCAGTCGAGATCGAGTTGAAGGCGCTCGAGATGACGCAACTGCGCGTGGTGGCGGCCGAGAGCCGCCGGGAGCGCGGCAAGCCCGATCCCGCCTCGTCGATCCTCAAGATCAAGGGCTCGGAGATCCAGCAGGCGACGACCGAGCTCCTGCTCGACGTGGTAGGGCCTTACGCCATGCCCTACGTGCCAGAAGAGGAGGGTCGCAACGAGCCGACGGACGGACCAGATTGGGCCTCCGCCGCCGCACCAACCTATTTCAACTGGCGCAAGATGTCGATCTACGGCGGATCGAACGAGATCCAGAAGAACATCATCGCGAAGGCGATCCTTGGGTTTTAGTGCCATCCCCGGCGGCGCGCAGCGCCGGGGATGACAGGAGGAAGGTGAGGCAATGGATTTCGACCTGAGCGAGGAGCAGCGGCTCCTGAAGGACAGCGTCGAGCGGCTGGTCGCGGACCGCTACGATTTCGAGAGCCGCAAGCGCTATGGGCAGGAGCCGGAAGGCTTCAGCCGTGACCTGTGGGCCGCTTACGCGGAGCTTGGTCTGCTCGCCATTCCTTTCGCCGAGGAGCACGGCGGCTTCGGCGGCGGCCCGGTCGAAACCATGATCGTCATGGAGGCGTTCGGGCGATCGCTTGTTCTGGAGCCTTATCTCGCCACGGTCATTCTCGGAGGCGGCCTCGTTCGCCGGGGCGGCAGCGAGGCGCAGAAGGCCGAGCATCTGCCCGCGATCGCGGGCGGGGAGCGACTGTTCGCCTTCGCCCATACGGAGCGGCAGTCGCGGTTCGATCTGCACGACGTGAGCACCGCGGCGCGGCGCGACGGCGAGAGCTACGTGCTCGACGGGCACAAGAGCGTGGTGCTCCACGGCGACAGTGCGGACCATATCCTCGTCAGCGCCCGCACGGCAGGCGCCAGACGAGACCGCGGCGGCATCGGGCTCTTCATGGTGGACGCGAAAGCACCCGGCTTGCAGCGGCGGGGTTATCCGACGCAGGACGGCCGCCGTGCGGCGGAGATCACGCTTGAGAACGTTCGCGTCGGTGCAGAGTCCGTGATCGGCGATCCGGAAAATGCGCTGCCCTTGATCGAACGCGTCACCGACGAGGCGATGGCGGCGCTCTCGGCGGAAGCCGTGGGCGCCATGGACGAGATGCTGAAGCTGACGGTGGACTACCTGAAGACCCGCAAGCAGTTCGGCACCACCATCGGCTCCTTCCAGGTGCTTCAGCACCGTTCGACCGAGATGTTCATCGAGCTGGAGCAGGCCCGCTCCATGGCGATGTTCGCCGCCATGATGGCGGCGGACGAGAACCCGGCCGAGCGCGCCAAGGCGGTTGCCGCCGCCAAGGTCCAGATCGGGCGCTCGGGCCGCTTCGTCGGCCAGCAGGCCATCCAGCTCCATGGCGGCGTCGGCGTCACCATGGAGTACAAGGTGGGCCACCTCTTCAAGCGCGTGACGATGATCGACACGCTGTTCGGCGATGCCGACCACCACCTCGCCAGGGTCGCCGAAGCCGGCGGCCTCGTGGCGGCCTGACCGGAGGTCATCATGCTGTTTCGTGTAAGCCCCCGCGCCGAGGATCTGCGCCATCGCATTTCCGAGTTCATGGAGGAGTACGTCTACCCGGCCGAAGAGGTGTTCGAGGCGCAGCTCAACGCCATGCCCGACCGCTGGAACGTCGCTCCGATCATGGAGGAGCTCAAGGCGAGGGCGAAGGCGAAAGGCCTCTGGAACTTGTTTCTGCCGAAGCGCGAGTTTCCGGACGGGCTGACCAATCTCGAATATGCGGTCATCTGCGAGGTGATGGGCCGCTCCCCCATCGGGGCCGAGCCCTTCAACTGCTCGGCGCCCGATACGGGCAATATGGAGACGATCGCCCGCTATGGCACCGAAGAGCAGAAGGAGCGCTGGCTGAAGCCTCTTCTCGAAGGCGAGATCCGTTCGTGCTTCGCCATGACGGAGCCGGATGTTGCCTCGTCGGATGCCACCAACATCCGCACCGAGATCCGGCGCGACGGCGACAGCTATGTGATCAACGGCCGCAAATGGTGGACGTCGGGCGCGATGGATCCACGCTGCAAGCTGGCGGTCCTGATGGGCAAGACCGACGCCGGGGGCCCCAAGCACCAGCAGCAATCGATGATTCTCGTGCCGATGGACGCACCGGGCATCACGATGGTGCGGGCTCTCAAGGTGTTCGGCTACGACGACGCGCCGCACGGCCACGCGGAGGTGCTGTTCGAGAACGTGCGCGTTCCCGCTTCCAACATCCTTCTCGGCGAGGGTCGCGGTTTCGAGATCGCGCAAGGACGCCTTGGGCCAGGGCGCATCCACCATTGCATGCGCTCCATCGGCCTTGCTGAACGGGCTCTCGAGACGATGTGCCGGAGGGCGATGTCCCGCACCGCCTTTGGACAGACCATTGCGGACCAGGGCGTCACGCGCCATTGGATCGCGGAAGCGCGCATGGAGATCGACCAGGCTCGGCTCCTGACCCTCCAGGCGGCCGCCATGATGGACGAGGTCGGCAACAAGGTAGCACGCGCCGAGATCGCCATGATCAAGGTCGTTGCACCCAACGTGGCCCAGCGCGTGGTCGACAGGGCAATCCAGGTGTGCGGCGGCGGCGGCGTCTGCCAGGATTTCCACCTTGCTTACGCCTATGCCCACGCTCGCGTGCTTCGCCTCGCCGACGGCCCCGACGAGGTGCACCGCGAAACCATTGCCAAGGTTGAGCTCGGCAAGCACGCTGCGGCCGCCCGGCTGCCGAAGACCACTCACACCGCCGCCTGAGGACCCGTCATGACGTCACCGTTCGATCTCACCGGAAAAGTCGCCATCGTGACCGGATCGAGCCGCGGTATCGGCCGCTCGATCGCCGAAACCATGGCGCGTCTCGGCGCACGCGTGGTGGTGTCGAGCCGAAAGATCGATGCCTGCGAGCCGGTGGTGGAGGCGATCCGCAGCGAGGGCGGCGAAGCAGTGGCAATCCCCTGCAACATCGCACGAAGGCACGAGGTCGAAACGCTCGTGGCCAAGACCGTTCAGCATCTCGGCCCCGTCGATATCCTCGTCTGCAACGCGGCCGTGAACCCGTTTTACGGTCCCATGAGCGAACTCACGGACGAAGCCTTCGACAAGATCATGGGCTCGAACGTGCGCAGTAATCTCTGGCTCTGCAATCTCACGATTCCCAGCATGGCCGAGCGCGGCGGCGGGGCTGTGGTGATCCTCTCCTCGATTGCGGGTCTGCGCGGCACAGAGATGATCGGGGCCTACGGCATTTCGAAAGCCGCGGATTTCGCGCTGGCCCGCAACCTCGCTGTAGAGTGGGGCTCCAAGAACGTTCGCGTGAACTGCATCGCACCGGGCCTCGTGAAGACCGATTTCGCCAGAGCGCTGTGGGAGGATGAGCGCGCGTTGGAGCGCAGCAACAGGGCAACTCCTCTGCGACGCATCGGCATGCCGGATGACATCGGCGGCGTCGCTGCCTTCCTGGCCTCCCCGGCGGCGAGCTTCATCACGGGCCAGACCGTCGTGGCCGACGGCGGGATCACGATCGCCTGAGGCGCTCCACGCTGCCTTAAGCCCCCTCCCCTCAAGGCTCCCGTCCGCCGATCCGCTTCGGCCATGGCGGGAGCCTTCTCGCCCCTGGGGGTTGCTATTGTGGGGTGTGGGGTCCATGTTAGGTCCATCGACCTTTGGCCGGACATTCGGGCCGTCTCGCTCAGGCACAGCCGGGCGCACGCTTCTGACTTCTTCCAAACATCGACTGACCCCGGCGTT
>DASZBD010000019.1:0-89413 GCA_035944475.1 Microvirga sp. | reverse complement strand
CTGGTGACTACGCACCAGGCGCTGAACGGCAGCACGGCCCGGGGGACCCGGAGCCGCAGTGCGGGGCGGTGGCTGCGGTGCAAAGAGCCGTGCGGGATGCCGGGGCGCCTGGGCCGCCCTCGCCCGCTGCCCTGCCCATCCCGGGCGCCACGGCGTCCCGCTGCCCCACAGGGGGCACTCACCCTCGGCAACGAGGGACCCGAACGAGCCAGCCCCTCGCTGCACCCGCCGCGAGGACAGGGGCGCTGGCGCGCGCCTACCGGAAGCTCAGGCCGTCCACCGCGACGGCGCGGCCTTCCTTGATGGAGAGCTCCGCCGCAAGGCCGATGGCGACGGCCTTGAGCCCGTCCTCCATGGTCACCTCGACGGGCGCGCCGTCGAGCACCGCCTGCCGGAACTTCTGGTGCTGGTAGAAGGTGGAGCCGTGGTGGTCGCCCGCCTTCAGCACGGTCTCGTCCACATGGACGGCCCGGCGCACCGGCGCCTTCGGGTCTCGGGGCGAGATCTCGATCTCGGAATGGCGCTCCTCGCCGCCGGGCCAGAACCGGGCCGGGCCCGGCACGAAGCACTCGACGCGGCCCCGGTCGCCCGTCGCGGCGATCTCCTCCTGCCAGTAGGCGCCCTCGGCGAACATGCACAGATCGAGCATCGCCCGCTTGCCCGACCGGAAATCCACGATCACGTAGGCGTTGTCGAGGATGTCGGGCGTCTCGCCGCCATAGGCCTCGTCCTTGTGGTTCACGTCCATGGCGCCCGACGCATAGACCCGCACCGCCTCGTCACCCGTGACGAGGCGCATGAGGTCGAAGAAGTGGCAGCACTTCTCCACGAGCGTGCCGCCCGTGCGGCGCGAGAAGCGGTTCCAGTCGCCGACCTTCGCGAGGAAGGGGAACCGGTGCTCGCGGATCGAGAACATGCGCAGCGCCCCCACCGTGCCGCCGCGGACCTCGCGCAGGAGCTCCTGCACGGGCGGCATGTAGCGGTACTCCATCGCCACCCAGATCGGCGCCTTGTGGGCCTTGGCGGCGCCCGCGAGGGCGGCGATGTCCTCGAGCGAGGTGCAGACCGGCTTTTCGACGATGATCGGCAGGGCCTTCGGGCCCGAGAACACGTCCTCCAAGATGCGCTTATGGGTGTCGTTCGGGCTCGCGATAAGGATCGCGTCCACCTCCCCGCTCTCGAGGAGCCGGCGGTGGTCGTCGAACACCTTTACGCCGCTCCCCGCCACGCGGGCGCTCTCGGCCCGCGAGCCCTCGTCGGGATCGGAGAGGGCCGTGACCTTCGAGCCCGGAATGAGCGCCAGGTTGCGCAGGTGCTCGCGCCCCATCATGCCGGCACCGATGATGCCGTATCGCAGCGTTTCAGCCATCGTTCTTGTCCGTCGTTACGCCAGTTCCACCACGTCGAGGCCCATGGCCTCCCCGAGGGCCCGCAAAGATCCGCGCACGTCGCCGTAGACGATGGCGACATGATGTTCGAGGGCGAGGTCCATCATCGCCGCGGCCACCTCGCCCGCCGGACGGTCGAAGCGGATCACCCCCGACGTGCCGGTGAAGCTCTTCGGGGCGGAAATCATCTCGCCACCCGCGATCACGAGCTTCGTCGCGTTGCGCGCCTGGCTGAACCGCGCCGCCGTCACCCGGCCGGGCTTGAGGGCGAATTCCTGCAGCAGCGGCATCCGGCGATTCGAGTGGATCTGCGCCGCGGGCGGCGTCGCGGGATCGGCCATCGACATCGGCGCGAGGCCGCAATGCCACAACACCCCCGTGTCGGAGGCCGAATCCATGTCGACGATGTCGACGAGGAAGGAGGGCTCGCCCGCGAGCTCCTGAAGCGCGAGCGCCGTGAGGGAGCCGTACATGTCGGCCTCGCAGGCGCAGGGCACCTTCGCCTGGTTCATGAGGCCCATCGGCCCGCAGGCCGCGCAGCCGTAATCGGTGAACATCTCGGGCCAGCAGCGCACCGCCATGGCCGAGAAGCGCTCGTCTTTCGCCAAGCCCTCAAGGGCGTGGAACACCGACAGGCTCTTGTCGAGTTGAGGCTGGTCGACCTCGTCGAGGCCGGAAATCTTCTGCCCGACGGCCTCCTTCGTCGCCGCGACCCGGTCCGTCGGCACGGCCCGGGCGCGCTCGAAGAGCGCCGGCAGGGGAATCTGCTCGACCTCGACGCCCGCAAGCGCCTTCAGCTCGCCGGCATCGTACCGGCACGTGTCGAAGCCCGCCGGGTGCTCGCCGATAAGGCCGATGCGCCGGCCCTTGAGCGCGGCGAGGACGGCCTCAGCGGCACGCCGCTCCTCCGTGCCCGGGGCGGGCCCGGCCGGAGCGGCGCCGACCGGGGCGGCGCCGCCGGTCAACAGGGTGCCGAGATCCGCATCGATCGCCGGCGCCTCGGGCGCCCCGTAGAGCCAGCGGTACTCCTTGCCGGCGCGCCCGAGGGCATGGGCCGCAAGGTTGAGGCCGCAGAATGAGTTGAGGCGAAGCCGCCCGCCCGTGCGCGGCTCCGGAAAGGCCCAGATCGCGAGGGGCGCCCTCGCCCGCTCGGCGATCTTCACCGTCATGGAGGCATCCGTGAAGGTCACCTGCAGGAGGAGGAGAACGTCGAGTGTTTCCCGGTCGAGGTCCGCCATCGCGGCCTCGGCGGCGGCGGCATCGAACAGGAGGGCCCGGGAGCCCACGAGGGCATGGCCCGTCCGCTCGAGGGCCGCGAAGGCCGCCGCGGCCTTCTCCTCCGCGAAGGGCACGTCGAAGGTCGGGCGCGCGAGCGCGAGGACGCCGATCCGGGCCATGGTTCAGAACCCCCTGTAGTGACGGCGGAAGGCGCCCTCGAGGGCGGGCACGCCGACCTTGCCGCCATAGACCGGATGCTCGAACCAGGGCGTCGCCGCCCCTTCCGTGAGGGCGTTGAGCTCGCGCATGTAGGGCAGGCTCTGGGCGCGAAGCCCCTGACGGATCGCCTCCCAATCCGGGAAGGCCTTGAAGGGCTCCGCCCAGATGGCTCTACCCGCGAGATAGCCCGAGGCCCCGGCCTTGTAGGCGCAGGCCATGATGGCCTTGAACTCCGCCATGCCGGCGCCCGCCGACAGCATCACCCAGGGGCGGCCGCACAGACGCCCCATCTCGTTGAAGGTGTCCTGCACCCCCTTCGAGGCGGCCTCGCCGACCTCGCGGGCCGGCACGGGGCTCTCGACCTTGAAGAGGTCGACGCCGTACTTCGCGTCGGCGAAGACCCGCACGCTTTCGAGCACCAGATCCGACTTCTTGTCGGCCATCTCGATATACTGCGTGGTCTGGTTCTTCTCCCCGGGCAGCGGATAGACGAGGAGCTCGAAGACGTAAGGGATGTCGTACTTCGCGCAGGCCTCGCCGATGCGGGCGGTGAAATCCTGCTGCGCCCGGCACACGCCCTCGTCGGCATCGGGCCGGTACCAAGCGAGCACCTTCACGGCATCGCCGCCGACGCGCTTGATCTTCTCCACCGACCACTCGTCGATCTCGGAGGACAGGCGCCCGCCGTCGGTCTCCTTGAAGATCGAATCCTCCAGCGTGACGATGAGGCCCTTGGCGGGCGACAGGAGCGTCATTCCACCGGGCAGGGCGAAATGCGGATCGAGCAGCATCGCCGAGGCGTCGTTCTGCAGCTCCTCCACGAGCATGAGCTTGAAGCCCGCCACGTCGTCAAAAGGCGCCTCGGGGGTGCCGCGCTTCTCCTTGATGGGGTTCTTGATCGGCGGACGCTGGTCCACCGCCACCATCTTGAAGCGCCCGCCGGCATCGGCCATGCGGCGCAGCCCCCACAGTTTACCGGGCGACAGGTTCATGAGTCTCGCTCCTTGAGGAAAGCTTCGACGTCGGCGCGGGCCGGGATGCCGGCCCGCCCGCCGAAGCGCGTACATTTGATGGCGGCGACGGCCGAGGCGAACCGCACGGCCTCGCGCTCGGCCTTCCCCTCGGCAAGAGCAAGCGCGAAGGCCCCGTGCCAAGCATCGCCGGCGCCGAGCGTATCGACGCTGTCGACCCGGAAGGCAGGCTCGTGCGCCACGGCCCCGTTCTCGATGAAGTAGACGCCGTCTTCCCCCACGGTGACGGCGAGCCAGGCGGAGGCGCGGCCGGCGAGGGAGCGCAGACCCTCGACCGGATCGTCCGTCCCGGCGATCTCGGCGAGGCCCTGAGCGCTGAAGGCCACATGGGTCGCAAGGTCCAAGACCTCCGGCAGCCCCGGCCTCCGGTCGCCGTCGAGCACGGCGGCGGCGCCGGCCCGGCGCGCCGTGCGGAAAAGATGGGCCGCGCCCTCGGGCCAGCGGGTATCGCCCAGAACCGCGCCGACGCTGGAGGGAAGCGCGTCCGGCAGCCACGACGCATCGACCGGCATGGCGGGATCGGCATAGTTCACGATGAGGCGCTCGCCCCGGGCGTCGACCAGAATGGCGGATGTGGGCGAGCGAAGCCCGTCATGCCGGCGCACGAGGGAGCAGTCGACCCCCTCCCCTTCGAGCTCGGCGACGATCGCCTGTGCGGTGCCGTCCTGGCCGAGGCGCGCCGCCAGATGTGCGCTGCCGCCGAGGCGCGCCACCGCGACGGCCGCATTCGCCGCAATGCCGCCGCCCACGACGGCAAGATCCGTCGCGCGGTACTTCTCGGCGCGCGACGGCATCGTCTCGACCGCGAAGACGTTGTCGAGGACGGCGATGCCGACGCAAAGAACGCTTGCCATGATGCCCGTTGCGCAAAGGTGCGGCAGCCCGCTGTCGCTGCCCGAACGGTGCCGGACCCTAACAGGTCTTGTGTCTTTTACAAGACTTGGCTTATGTTGGGGTTTGACGGCGGAAGCGGGCTTGACCACTCTGGACGTCAGCAGAGAACCGCCCGCAACAAGGGCGGTCACCAAGGGAGGAGCGGATGGCGGGCATCGCGATCCGGCGCGTGCAAAAGGTCTTCGGCAAGGTGCCGGTGATCCACGGCATCGACCTCGACATCAAGGATGGCGAGTTCGCCGTGCTCGTCGGGCCGTCGGGCTGCGGCAAGTCCACCTTGCTGCGCATGATCGCCGGCCTCGAGTCGATCTCGTCCGGCGACATTGCCATCGGCGAGACCGTCGTGAACGACCTGCCGCCGCGGGCGCGCGACATCGCGATGGTCTTCCAGGATTACGCGCTTTATCCACACAAAAGCGTCTACGACAACATGGCCTTCGGGCTGCGCATGCGCGGCTCGCCCAAGGAGGAGGTGGCCGAGCGCGTGCGGGAGGCGGCCGACGTCCTGCAGATCAGCCATCTTCTCGAGCGCAAGCCCGGCCAGCTCTCCGGCGGCCAGCGCCAGCGCGTCGCCATGGGCCGGGCCATCGTGCGCCGCCCCAAGGTGTTCCTCTTCGACGAGCCCCTCTCCAACCTCGACGCCCAGCTGCGCGGCGAGGTCCGGGTCGAGATCAAGAAGCTTCACCAGCGCTTCGGCACGACCATCGTCTACGTGACCCACGACCAGGTCGAGGCGATGACGCTGGCGGACCGCATCGCGGTCCTGCGCGGCGGCGTTCTCGAGCAGTTCGCCAGCCCCAACGAGATCTACAACCGCCCCGCATCCCGCTTCGTCGCGGGCTTCATGGGCTCACCGCCCATGAGCGTGGTGCCGGCCACGGTCAACGCCGACGGTTCGCGCATCGATCTGTCGGACGGCACGTCCCTGCCGGTGCCGGAGATGCACCGCGCCATGGCGCGGGCGGCCTATGGACGCCCCATCGAGTTCGGGCTCCGTCCCGAGCACGTGCGCCCCGGTGAAGCCCGCGAACCCGGCGAGGTCGCCATCGACGCCAATGTGGAGGTGATCGAGCCCCTCGGGTCCGAGACGCTGACCTGGCTCGGCATCGGCGGCAAGAGCATGACCGGGCGGTTCCCGCCGGAACTCGGCGCGCGACCCGGCGAGCGGGTGCGCGTGTCGCTCGCCATGGGCCGCATGCATCTCTTCGACACGGAAACGGGCGCGGCCATCGCGCACTAGCACGATCAGGGCCGGCCAACGGCCCTGGAACAACAGGGAGGAATACCTATGAAACGCAGAACGCTTCTCGCGGCTTCCGTCGCCACGCTCGCGATGCTCGGCACGTCGAGCCTCGCCCTCGCCCAGACGACCCTTCGCATCTTCACGGGCGGCCAGCAGCGCCCCGACGTGATGCGCCAGATCGTCGACGACTACATGAAGGCAAACCCGAACGTGAAGGTGGAGGTCGAGGTCGGCGGCGCCACCTCCGAGCAGCAGCAGCAATACCTCAACACGGTGCTGGCCTCGCGCGATGCCTCCCTGGACGTCGTTCTCATCGACGTGATCCGCCCGGCGCAGTGGTCGGCCGCCCAATGGGCCGAACCCCTCGACAGCTATCTTGGCGCCGACAAGGACAAGATCATGGCGCAGTACCTGCCGGCCTACCGGGAGGCCAACACGGTGGGCGGCAAGGTGATTTCGCTCCCCTACTTCGCGGATGCGCAGTTCCTCTACTACCGCAAGGACCTCCTCGAGAAGCACGGCGTTCAGCCGCCCAGGACCTGGGACGAGGTGAAGGCTGCCGCCCAGAAGGTGGTGCAGGCCGAGGGCAATCCGAACCTGCGCGGATTCGAAACCGCCGGCGCGCCGATCGAAGGCACGGTGTGCACCTACGCGGTTCCGCTCTGGGGCGCCGGCGGCAACCTCACCGACCAGAACGGCAAGCTCGCGCTCAATGCCGATCTCGCCAAGAAACCGTTCGAGCTTTGGGCGGACTTCAAGAAGGCGAACGTGCTCCCGCCCAATATCGGCGAGATCCCGACGGACCGCATCCGCCAGAACTTCCAGGCCGGCAATCTCCTCTTCGCCATGACCTGGGGCTATGTGTGGAACCGGGCTCAGGGCGATGCGGACAGCCAGGTGAAAGAGAAGGTAGGCGTGGTGCCGCTCCCCGGCTTCACCGCCGACAAGGCCGCCACCTGCATCGGCGGCTGGCAGCTCGCCGTAACGGCCTTCTCGAAGAACAAGGCGGAGGCCGTGAAACTCGTCCGCTATCTGTCGAGCCCGGAGGTCTCGAAGAAGCAGGCGATCCTGGCCTCGCACCTGCCCGTCTTCCCGCAGGTCTACACCGACGCCGAGGTGCTGAAGGTGAACCCGTGGTTCAAGGATGCGCTCCCCGTCGTGCAGACGGCCCGCTCGCGCCCCGTGACGCCGCGCTACAACGAGGTGTCGGAGATCATCCGCACCAACATGAACGCGTTCCTCGCCGGCACCAAGACCCAGGACGCGGCGCTCTCCGACATGCAGAGCCGCCTCGGCAACGTCCTGCGCTGAGCACCTGACCCTCTCGTGCCCGGCCCCGCCGGGCACGAGCCCTCCGACGTTGGGGATCCCGGGCCATGAGCACCGCCGAAACCACCCTGCCTGCCGTCGCGGCTGCCGAAGTGCGCCAGCGCCCGCGCCTTTCGCCTCTGGAGCGCGGCGAACGGCGCCTCGGCATCCTGCTCCTCGCCCCGGCCTTCATCCTGCTTGCGGCGGTGGTTCTGTATCCCATCGTCCAGCTCATCATCACGAGCTTCCAGTTCAACCAGCTCACCCAGCCCTGGATGGGCACGCCCTTCGTGGGTTTCGAGAACTACGCCCGAGCCTTTAGCGACACGCGCTTCTGGGAAGCGACGTGGCACACGTTCCTGTACATCCTCGTGACGGTGCCGGGCGCCGTAATCGTCGGGCTCGGCCTCGCGCTCCTCGCGAACCAGCCCTTCCGGATCAAGTGGCCGGTCCGCCTCGGCCTCCTGCTGCCCTGGGCGCTGCCCCTCGTGTTCTCGGGCCTCATCTTCCGCTGGTTCTTCGAGTACAGCCAGGGCCTCGTGAACAACACGCTGATCGCCCTCGGCTTTGCCGCCAAGCCCTGGCTCACCGATCCGACCTACGCGTTCGTTGCGATCTGCATCGCGATCATCTGGAAGACGTCGAGCTTCGTCGCGCTCGTTCTCCTCGCCGGCCTGCAGACGATTCCCCGCTCGCTCTACGAGGCGGCCGAGATCGACGGCGCGTCGAAGTGGCAACAATTTTGGGAGATCACGCTCCCCATGCTGCGCCCCGCCATCGTGGTGGCGCTCATCTTCCGCACGATCACGTCGATCCAGACCTTCGACATCCCCTACGCCATGACGAATGGCGGGCCCGGCAACTCCACCGAGACCCTCGCCATGTACATCCACCAGACGACGATCGACTTCCTCGATCTCGGCTACGGCTCGGCGCTCGCGGTACTGATGTTCATCGTCTCCGTCATCGCGACCGCCGGCTATCTTCGTTACACCCGCCGCGATCCGGGCCAGAAGGCGCACTGACATGATGGCTTTGCCCAAACCGAAGAAGATGGTGTGGCTCGCAGCCCTTATCGTCGCCGTGAACGGCTTCTTTCCGGCGCTGTGGATCCTGTTCACCTCGTTCAAGACCGAGAGCGAGCTGATGCGGATCCCGATCACGATCTGGCCCGCAGCCCCGACCTACGAGAACTACGTGCGGGTCTTCACCGACCAGCCGATCCTCACCTTCCTGTTCAACTCCTTCATGGTGGCGCTGCTCTCGACGCTTCTGTGCATCACGGTCTCGGCCTGCGCGGCTTACGCCCTCGTGCGCCTGCGCATTCCAGCACCGAACCTCGTCCTGTCGGTGCTGCTCGCCATCGCTATGTTCCCGCTCATCTCGCTCATGGTGCCGCTCTTCCAGACCATGCGGGCCTTGAGCCTCCTCAACACCTGGCCGGCGCTCATCCTGCCCTACGCGGTACTGTCCATGCCGGTCTGCACGCTGGTGCTGATCTCCTTCTTCCAGGACATCCCGCGGGATCTCGAGAACGCCGCCATGATCGACGGTTGCACGCGTCTCGGGGCGCTCTGGAAGATCGTGATCCCGCTCACGGCGCCCGGCGTCTTCACGGCCGGCATCCTCGCCTTCGTCAACGCCTGGGACGAATTCCTGCTGGCGCTCACCTTGAGCCCCCGCGTGTCGAGCCGCACGCTCCCCGTCGGCATCACGCTCTACCAGGGCGAGTTCTCGTTTCCCTGGCCGATCATCTCGGCCGCCCTCATCGTCGCCATCGTGCCGATCTCGATCCTGATCGCGGTCTTCCAGGACCGGGTGGTGGGCGGCCTCACGCAAGGCGGCGTGAAGGGCTGACCGCCGTCTCAGGCCATGGCAGGGCGGCCCGGGCCGCCCTCGCCCCCTCGTCAGAACCGGTATTCCGTCACCTGCCGGTAGACCTCGCCGGGCCGCAGGATCGTGCCCGGGAAATGAGCGTGGTTCGGACTGTCGGGGAAGTGCTGCGGCTCGAGGCAGAGGCCGGAATTGGCGCCGTAGCGGGCGCCGTCGAGACCTAAGACCGGCACGTTGGTCTTGAAACCGTCATAGACCTGCAGCCCCGGCTCCGTCGTCCAGACCTGCATGGCGACGCCGCTCTTCGGCGACGCGAAAGTGGCAGCAAAGGCGAGCGGGCGGTGATCGATGCCGGAGGGCTCCAGGCGGTCGCGGCGGAGCACCACGTTGTTGTCGTACCAGAACCGCCCGCCCCCGCCGGGCCTCTCCATCCGCACCGGACGGGCCTTGCGGAAATCGAAGGGCGTGCCCTCGACGGAGCGGATCTCCCCCGTCGGGATCAGGTCCTCGTCGACGGGGGTGTAGAAGTCGGCGGCGAGTTCGAGCGTGTGGTCGAGGATGGTGTCGCCGCCATCGAGGTTGAAATAGGAATGGTGGCAGAGGTTCACCGGACTCGCCCGGTCCGTGGTTGCCTGCAACTCGACCCGGAGCGTCGAGCCGACGAGGCGGTAGGTGCATGCGGTCGTGAGCGTTCCGGGATAGCCCGCCTCGCCGTCCGGCGACACGTGGATCAGCGTAACGAAATCCTTGCCCGAGGCCGCCAGCTGCCAAACCTGCTTGCCGAGGCCCCGGCCGCCGCCGTGCAGCGAGTGCTTGTTGTCCTGGTTCAAGGAGAGCTGGTAGGCCTCGCCTCCGATCGAGAACCGCCCGCCAGCGATGCGGTTGGCGTAGCGACCCGCGATGGCGCCGAAATGGGGCGAGTAGCGCGCATAATTGTCGATCGTCTCGAGCCCGTTCACCACCCGCTGGCGGCCCGCCGGCGCCGGCACGACGAGGTCGCGCACCACGGCACCGTACGTGATGACCTTCGCCTCGGCGCCCGCTCCCGACCGGATCGTGGCCTCGTAGACGTCCTGGCCCTCATGTTGGCCGAACACACCCACGCTCATCGCTCGTTCCCCGCTTTCCGGCCCTCCTTTGCAGCGACCCGCGGGAGCGTCAAGCCGCCCGCGGGTCACGCTTAGAGGGTTCCGGATGGGGAACAGCGCGCTACTGGTCGCCTTTCCTGGCGTCAGGCGGCCGCAAGTCCGCTCGCGCGGGGCCCGATGGTGATGGCGATCTCGCCGAGGCCCTCGACGCCGCCCGTCACCCGATCGCCCGGCACGATGGCGCCGACGCCGGCGGGGGTTCCGGTCATGATGATGTCGCCGGGCTTCAGGGCCATGGAGCGGGACAGGATCGAGATGACGTCCGGCACGGGCCAGATGAGCTCGGCGAGATCCGCATCCTGCTTCACGGCGCCGTTCACCGCCAGCCAGATCCGGCCTTTCGCCGGATGGCCCGCCTCGGCCACCTTGCGAATGGGAGCGATGGGCGCGGAGAGGTCGAACGCCTTGCCCCAATCCCAGGGCCGGCCCTTCTCGCGCGCATCGAGTTGAAGGTCGCGGCGCGTGAGATCGATGCCGACCGCATAGCCGTAGACGTGGTCGAGCGCCTGTGCCACCGGCACGTCGACCCCGCCCTTTGCGATCGCGACGACGAGTTCGATCTCGTAGTGCAGGTTCTCGGTTTCGGGCGGGTACGGCACGGTGATGCCGGTATCCGTGACCGCATCGGCGGGTTTGGTGAAGAAGAAAGGCGGCTCCCGGTCCGGGTCGCGGCCCATCTCGCGGGCGTGGGCCGCGTAATTGCGGCCGACGCAGAAGACGCGGCGCACGGGGAAGCGCGCGCTCTCGCCGTGGACGGCAACCGAGGACACGGGCGGGGGTGCGAGAACGTAGTCACTCATCATCTCAACTCCGAAAAGAGGCGGCCGCCGCCTCAGGCGTTGCCCCGGTCCTCGCGCCACAGATCGAGCTTCTGCTGGATCGGGCGGTCGGAATAGGAGAACAGCACGGCCTCGTCATCCGCCTCATGGGTGGCGAATTGCCAGCTCGGTACCACGAAGATGTCCTTTGGACCCCATTCGAACACCGCGTCGCCGATCCGCGTGCGGCCGCGCCCTTCCACGACCGTGTATACGGTCGCGTCCGTGGAGCGATAGCGAGCGGTCGTGAACCCCTGCGGCAGAAGCTGGATGAAGGTGCCGAGGGTCGGCATGGCGTAATCGCCGGTGACGGGGTTCGTGTAGCGCAGCTTCAGCCCATGGCACGGGTCCCAGGCCTCGCGCGCCTTCATCTTCTCGAGGGCGGCGCGGGTTTCGGCATAGGGATAGTTGAAGACCGGCGAGGTCTTCGAGGTGCGCTTGAGGTCGACCGGCAGCAGGTTGTGGCCGTAGCGGGCGTAAGAATCGCCCATGGGCCGGGTGATCGGCTGCTCGTCCTCGTCGAGCCCCTCCGCGAAAGACGCGTCGAAGAACTGCACCACGGGAATATCGAGGCCGTCGAGCCAGAACATCGGCCCGTCCGACTGATTGCCGTGGTCGTGCCAGGTCATTGACGGCGTGATCACGAAATCCCCCGGCTCCATTATCGTGCGCTCGCCGTCCACAGCCGTGTGCGCGCCCGAACCCTCCAGCACGAACCTGAGGGCCGATTGCGAGTGCCGGTGCGCCGGGGCGACCTCGCCCGGCATGACGAGTTGCACGCCGGCATAGAGCGAGGTGGTGATCTTGGACTGGCCGCGCAGGCCGGGATTCTCGAGCACGAGCACCCGGCGCTCTGCCTCCTTGGCGGTGATGAGCGAGCCGGCCTCCAGCATGAAAGCCTTGATGTCGTCAAAGCGCCACAGATGCGCCCGGCAGGCGCTCCTTGGCTCCGGGGTGATGAGAGCTCCCATCACGTTCCACAAGGCCGTCATGTTCTCGGCCCCGATCCGCGCATAGAAGGCCTCGCGTTCCGGCGTCTGCCGGACAGGGTGATGTTGGTCCATCGGCGTTTCCTCGCGCTGTCGATTGACAGCATACAGAAAGAGGGTATGCTGTCAAAAAAGATCGCACAAGACGACCGACCGCCAACCTAAGGGGAAACGCTATGCGCATCGCAGCCTTCGCTCTCGCCACTGCCGTCTTCATCTCTGCGCCCGATCTCGAAGCACGCGAGTTCAAGATCGGCCTCATCACACCGCCGCCCCACGTCTGGACGCAGGCCGCCAATCGCATCGCGCAGCGCCTGCCCGCGGAGACGAACGGCGCCGTTACCATGAAGGTGTTCCCCGCCGGCCAGCTCGGCACCGAGCCCGACATGTTCCAGCAGATGAGCACGGGCCTCCTCGACATGGGCCTCATGACGGCCGGCATCACGAGCCTGCGCGCTCCGGCCCTCAACGGTTGGTTCAGCCCCTACCTCTTCGCCAACGTGAAGGCAGCCGCGCAGGCGGCCGAGACGCCCGCGGCTCAACAGATGCTGCAGCAGCTCGACCGCGCCGGCCTCGTCGGCCTCGGCTACACCTTCGCCGGCATGCGCCACGTACTGATGCGCTCCGGGGAGGTGAAGGGGCCGGACGACCTCAAGGCCAAGAAGGTGCGCATCGTGCCCTTCCCCGGCATGAAGACCTGGTGGGAGGCGGTCGGGGCGGTGCCGACGCCGATCCACCTCACCGAAACCTATCAGGCGCTCCAGAACGGCGTGCTCGACGGCATCGACATCGACTTCGACGCGCTCGTCGGCTCCAAGTTCAACCAGGTCGCGACGCACCTGACGCTCACGAACCACATGCCGTTCCCGGCCGTGTTCGTGGTCTCGAAGAAGATCTGGAACGAGATGCCGGCCGCCCAGCGCGAGGTCTTCACGAAGATCGTCAAGGAGGAGCTGGCTCGCGGCACCGCCGAGCAGATCGCGGCCGAGGAACGGCACCTCGCCAGCATGCGCAAGGAGATCTCGGTCTACGACCTGAAGGATGGCCGCAGCGCCTTCGCCACCGCCAACAAGGCCTTCCAGGACGCCTACGGCAAGGATCCGCTCATCGCCGAGTTCCAGAAGCAGGCCGGAGCCCTGCCCACCCAATGAGCCGGCTCTACCACCTGTCGAACGGCATCGCCTTCGTGGAGCGCTGGCTGTGCCGCGGGCTGATCCTCGGCTTCACGGTGCTCCTCGTCACGAACGCTGCCCTGCGCTACGGCGCGGGGCGGCCCCTCTACTTCGCGGAGGAACTGGCCGTCCTCGTGCTGGTGTGGATGGGTTTCCTGGCGATCTCCCTGTCCCTGCACAGGGGCGATCAGGTGCGGGTGACGCTCCTGACGGATCACCTGAAGCCGAGAGCGGCGGCCCTCGTCGAGACCGCCGTGCAGGGTCTCATGGCGGTGATCCTCGCGGCGCTGCTGTGGTCGGCCGTCGGCTGGATCGGTTCGCCGGCCGTCGAGTTCGAACGGGCGATCGCCCTCGATCTTCCGAAGGCGCCGCTCTTCGCCATCATCCCGATCTTCTGCGCCACCGCTCTCATCCACACGCTCGCGAAGCTCGTGAAGGCGGCAAGCCCTCTGGCCGGACGGCCGCAGGGCGCGCAGGCCCTCGAAACCGCCCTGTGATCCCGGGCGCCCTGCGCCCGGCCCCTGCCCTCGCCCAACCTGGAGACCGGTCATGACGGGTCTTGCTCTTGGTGGCTTTCTCGCGGCCGGCATGCCCATCGCCTTCGCGCTGATCGCCGCGACCTTCGCGTTCATGCTCGCTTCGAGCGACATGCGGCTGCTCGAGGCGCTGCCTCAGATCATGTTCGGCTCGATCGAGATCTTCGATCTTCTCGCCATTCCGCTCTTCATCCTGCTCGGCGAACTGATGAACGAGGGCGGCATGACCCGCCGCATCGTGGGCGCCACCCGCGCCTGGCTGTTTCGCGTCAAGAACAGCCTCGCCTACGTGTGTCTGCTCGCCAACCTCATCCTCGCCGCCATCATGGGTTCGGCGGTCGCCCAGATCGCCGTAATGTCCCGCGTCATGGTGCCGGAGATGGAAAAGGACGGCTACGACCGGGGCTTCGCCTCCGCGCTCACGGCCTCCGCGGGGCTGCTGGGGCCCATCATTCCGCCCTCCATGCCCTTCATCATCTACGGGGTCGTCGGTCAGGTCTCGGTCGCCGACATGTTCGCCGGCGGCATCCTGCCGGGCCTCATGCTCTTCGGCTTCATGTGCCTGTTCATCGCCTTCGCGGGATCGCGCCCGAATGCGGGAGCGCCGGGTGCGCCGCCCACCATGGCCGAGCGGCTCAAGATCTCGGCGGAAGCCCTGGCGACGCTGGCGATCCCCTTCGTCATCGTCGGCGGCATCTCGGCGGGCCTCGTGACGCCGACGGAGTCGGCCGCCATCGCCGTTGCGGTCGCGATCATTGTCGGCGGCTTCTTCTATCGCGAGCTGAGGTTCTCGGATCTTGCCGGCATCCTCGACCGGACCGCCGCGAACACGGCGACCGTGCTGTTCCTCATCGTGGCCGCGAAGCTCTTCGGATGGGTGCTCACCTTCAATCAGGTGCCGCAGGCGACCGCGGGATTCCTGCAATCCCTCACCGACAATCCGATCCTGTTCATGCTCCTCGTCTTCCTGATCCTCAACGTGGTCGGCATGTTCCTCGACGGGATCGCAGCGCTCATCATCCTGGTTCCGATCCTGCTGCCCATCGCGACCGGCGCTTACGGCATCGACCCCGTCCATTTCGGTATCATGATGTGCCTCACTCTGATCCTGGGGCTCCTGACGCCTCCGGTGGGCGCCGGCCTGTTCATCGCCTCGTCTATCAACGGGATCAGCGTCGTCACCCTCTCGCGGCTGCTCCTGCCTTTCGTTCTCATGACGGCTCTCGTGATCCTCGCCGTCATCGTCTTTCCCGTTCTCACGAGGCCCTTCGGATGAAGCTCCACGGCTATTTCCGCAGCGGCGCGGCCTACCGCGTCCGCATCGCGCTCAACCTGAAGGGTTTGTCCGCCGAACACGCCTTTCGTCACCTGCGCAAGGGCGAGCAGCGGGCGCCGGACTTCCTGTCCCTCAACCCGCAGGGGCTCGTGCCCGCCCTCGAGCTCGACGACGGCGGCGTGCTGACCCAATCTCTCGCCATCATCGAATGGCTCGACGAGACGCATCCCGAGCCGCCGCTCCTTCCGCGGGACCCGCTGCGGCGCGCCCGCGTGCGCGCCTTCGCCCTCGCGATCGCCTGCGACGTCCATCCCGTGCAGAACCTCAAGGTGCTGAACCGCCTACGGGCCGCCGGCCTCACCGAGGACGCCGTGACGGGCTGGGCCGCTGCCGTGAACGCGGAGGGCCTTGAGGCCTGCGAAGCCCTTATCCGCGACGAGCCCGGCCCATTCTGCTTCGGCGAGGCGCCGACCCTCGCCGATCTCTGCCTCGTTCCCCAGCTCGGCAACGCTCGGCGCTTCGGCGCCGACGTGTCGCGCTTCACGCGCCTCCTCGCCGCGGAGGTCGCATGCCTTGAACTCCCCGCCTTCGATGCCGCGCGGCCCGAGCGCCAGCCGGATGCCGAGTAGGATCCCGACCATGGCGATGGACGACGTCTATACGCGCCCGGGTCACCTGATCCGCCGGGCCCAGCAGATCGCCGTCGCGATCTTCATGGAGGAATGCGCGGGGCTCGACCTGACCCCCGTGCAATACGCAGCCCTCGTGGCCATCCGCGAGCATCCCGGGGTGGACGCCACCCGCCTCTCGGCACTCATCGCCTTCGACCGCTCGACCCTCGGCAACGTCCTGGAGCGCCTTGAGGCGAAGGGCCTGATTGAGCGCACGGCCAGTCCGGCGGACAAGCGCATCAAGGTGCTGCACCTCCGCCCCGAAGGCAGGCGCCTCCTGCGTGAGATCGAGCCAGCGATCGCCCGCACGCAGGAGCGGATCCTGGGGCCCCTCAAGCCGGCCGACCGGCGCCGGTTCATGGAGCTGCTCGAACAGCTCGTCGCCTTGAACAACGAGGTGTCGCGGGCGCCGCTGCGCCTCGTGGCGGATCAATGAGGCGGGAGGACAGGACGATGACGTCACGACAACGGTCGGAGGCATCCATCCTCGTCGCCGGGGGCGGGATCGGCGGCCTCGCCACGGCCCTGGGCCTTGCGCAGAACGGCTATTCCGTCCTCGTCCTCGAGAAGGCTTCCCGTCTTGGCGAGATCGGCGCGGGCATCCAGCTCGGCCCGAACGCCTTCCACGCCTTCGACACGCTCGGCGTCGGCGAAGCGGCAAGGTCCATGGCAGTCTATATCGACCAGCTGCGCCTCATGGATGCGCTCACGGCCGAGGAGATCACCCATATCGATCTTGGCCCCGCGTTCCGCGCGCGCTTCGGCAACCCCTATGCGGTGGTGCACCGGGGCGACCTGCACGGGGTCTTCCTGCGCGCCTGCCAGGATCACCCCCGCATCGCGCTTCGGACGGCGAGCGAGGTGGTGGGATACGAGCAGGATGGGACAGGCGTGGTCGCCCTCTTGGCTTCGGGCGACCGGGTGGCGGGATCGCTTCTCGTCGGTGCCGACGGCCTGTGGTCGCAGATTCGCCGTCAACTCGTCGGCGACGGGCCGCCGCGCGTGTCCGGGCATTCCACCTACAGGTCCGTAATCCCGACCGAGCAGATGCCGGAGGACCTGCGCTGGAACGCGGCGACCCTGTGGGCAGGGCCGAAATGCCATATCGTCCACTACCCTCTCCAGGGCTGGAAGGCGTTCAACCTCGTGGTCACCTACCACAACGATGCGCCGGAGCCCGTGGCGGGGCGGCCCGTGCCCGAAGAGGAGGTGCGCCGCGGCTTCGAGCACGTGCACGAGCGCGCGCGGGGCATCATCAGCCATGGACGCGACTGGAAGCTCTGGGTGCTGTGCGACCGGGACCCGGTGGAGCGCTGGGTCGACGGCCGCGTGGTGCTCCTCGGCGACGCGGCCCATCCGACGCTGCAATACTTCGCGCAAGGGGCCTGCATGGCGATGGAGGACGCGGTCTGCCTCTCCCACATGCTAGCCGCCTACCCCCATGACCGCGACCGTGCGCTCCTCGAGTACCAAGCCCAGCGGGTGGTGCGCACAACCCGCGTGCAGTTGCAGTCCCGAGCCATCGGCGAACACATCTACCACCCGGCCGGCGCCCATGCGCTCGCCCGCAACGCCATTATGGGCGCGAAGAGCTCGGCCGAGTACTACGACCACCTCGCCTGGCTCTACGGCGGCACGGGGCTCGGCGCCAAGGCGACCGCGGACGCCCGGGAGCGCCCGAGGCACCTCGTCGCTTCATGACCCTGAGCCTCGGCGCTTGGTCGAACGCTCTACGTGGTCGCGACCTCGAGCCACTTGCCGGTCGCGGGCGGCTCGTAGGCCGCGAAGGCATCGAGAAGCCGGTCCGGATCGGTCGAGATCTGGAGCATGCGGCGATGCCCTTCCTTGAGGAAGCCCTCCCAGGCCACGTGAGCCAGGAAGTGGCTCAGCCCGTCGTAGAAGCCGCCTACGTTCAGGAGCCCGCAGGGCTTCGCGTGCTGCCCGAGCTGGCCCCAGGTCCAGACCTCGAACAGCTCCTCGAAGGTCCCGATGCCGCCCGGCAGGGCGATGAAGCCCTCCGAGAGGTCCGCCATGAGCGTCTTGCGCTCGTGCATGGAGCACACGACCCGCAGGTCCGACAGCCCGCGGTGGGCGATTTCCTTCTCGACGAGGAAGCCCGGCATGACGCCGGTGACGCGACCGCCCGCCTGAAGGCAGGCATCGGCCACCGCGCCCATGAGGCCGGTGTGACCCCCGCCATAGACGAGTTCGATGCTCCGGCGGGCCAGGGTTCGCCCGAGCCTGCCGGCAGCCTCGCGATAAGCGGGATCGTTGCCGGGGTTCGAGCCGGCATAGACGCAGATGCGCATGACTTTCACCTGATCTGATCCGTCAATCCATGCGGCTGCGGTCGAGCCCGATATCCTGCATCAGGCGCGAGCCGATCAGCGGCTTGAGAGCCGCTTTGGCGATGGCGACGGGCGGTTGAGGAGCGAGCACTAGCGCGCGGCGGCGCGCCAGTGCGGCCGGCTCAACGCGGATGGTGAACCAAACGAAGGGGAACGGGAGGACGATCTGTTTCATGACAGCCAACAGCAAAGGAGGATCGAGGGGCGGCGAGGCGCGTCGAATTGCAAAGTCGCATGGACATGGAACGCCTCCCTCTGCTGTGGCGATTCGTCGAAACCGGCGGCTGAGCCGGGCAGCCTGCGTACACGAAAGCCGGCACCTTGGCTATTCCCCTGCGGCAAACCTGACCTGCAGGCCCCGCCGGAGGCGGAGACGCTCGGCAAGCGGCCCGAACCGGCGGAAGGTCGCGCCGGCGACCCCTTTCGTGGCGCTCCCGAAGGGCTCGACCGGTAGCACGAAGACCTGATCGCTCTTATATGAGGGAGTTGTCCCAAGTCCCCGGAGTACCTGTTGAACGTCGCAGCCGGAGCCTCCCTGCAGCCCCATGCTCCTCGCATCACGGCCGAGCTGCTGCTCGACGCAGTCACCGACATCGGGCTCATCGTTCTCAACCGCGAAGGCCGCATCGCCAGCTGGAACAGAGGCGCCCAGCATCTCGGCGGATGGTCCGAAGAGGAGATCGTGGGCCGGCCCGTCGCCGACCTTTATTCGTCCGAGGACGTGGCGGCCGCCAAGCCCGAGCAGGATCTCGCCGCAGCCCTGGAGACGGGCCGTCACGAGAGCCAGGGCATGCACCTGCGCAAGGACGGCTCACGCTTTGCCGCCACCGTCACGGTGACGCCCCTGCGGGGCGACGCGGGCGACGTCCAAGGGTTCGTCATGGTGGTGCGCGACACCACCGAGCGCCTCGCCTCCGACGAGGCCCTGCGGGCCCGTGAGGCGCATCTGCGCTCGATCCTGGAGACGATCCCGGACGCGATGATCGTCATCGACGAGCAGGCGCGGATCCAGTCCTTCAGCACCACGGCCGTTCGCCAGTTCGGCTACGCGCCCGACGAGGTCGTCGGCAGCAACATCAGCATGCTGATGCCCGAACCCTACCGAAGCGCCCACGACGGCTACATGCACCGCTATCTCGGCACCGGCGAGCGGCGCATCATCGGCATCGGGCGCGTGGTGGTGGGCCAGCGCAAGGACGGCTCGACCTTCCCGATGGAGCTCGCCGTCGGCGAAATGCATTCCGGCGGCATGCGCTACTTCACGGGCTTCATCCGCGATCTCACGGACCGGCAGAAGACCGAAACGCGCTTGCAGGAGCTGCAATCCGAGCTCGTGCACATGTCGCGCTTCACGGCGCTCGGCGAGATGGCGTCGACCCTCGCACACGAGATCAACCAGCCGCTCACCGCTATCGCCAACTACCTCAAGGGCTGCCGCCGCATCCTCCAGCGGATGGAGGGCGACGAGGTGCCGATGCTCCGCGACGCCGTCGGCAAGGCTGCCGACCAGGCGCTTCGGGCGGGCGACGTCATCCGCCACCTGCGCGAGTTCGTGGCGCGGGGCGAGAGCGAGCGGCACATCGAGAACCTGCCCAAGCTCGTCGAGGAGGCGAGCGCCCTCGCCCTCGTCGGGGCGAAGGAGAAGGGCGTACGCGTCATCTTCCGCCTCGACCCGAACGCCCCGTTGGTGCTCGCGGACAGGATTCAGGTGCAGCAGGTTCTTCTCAACCTCATTCGCAACGCCATCGAAGCCATGCAGGACGCCCCGCATCGCGAGCTGATCGTCGGCACCAAGGCGGAGGCCAAGGACGGAATGGTGGCCGTGACGGTTGCCGATACGGGAACCGGGATCGCGCCCGAGATCGCCGAACAGCTCTTCCAGCCCTTCGTCACGACGAAGAAGCACGGCATGGGCGTCGGCCTTTCGATCTGCCGGACCATCGTCGAGGCGCATGGCGGCAAGATTTCGGCCATGTCGGAGCCTGGGCTGGGAACGACGTTCACCTTCACCCTGCGCGCGATGAACCCGGAGGAACTGGCGCATGCGGACTGACGCTGTAGTGCATGTGGTCGACGACGATCTGGCGGTGCGCCAATCGCTGGCGTTCCTGCTCGCCTCGGACGGGCTGCCGGTCCGCCTGCACGAATCCGCCTCGGCCTTCCTCGATGCGGTCGTCGAAGCGCCGGCGGGATGCATCGTCACGGATGTGCGCATGCCCGGGATCGACGGCATCACCTTCCTGCGCCGCCTGAAGGAGCGCGGGTTCGCCCTTCCGGTCATCGTGATGACGGGCCATGCGGACGTGCCGCTGGCCGTGGAGGCCATGAAGGAAGGTGCGGTCGATTTTGTCGAGAAGCCCTTCGACGACGAGCTGTTTCTGGCCGCGGTCCGGTCCGCCCTGTCCCGGCAGGCCGAGAGCGTCGAGCAGGATGCTCATGCGGCCGAGATCCGGGCGCGAATCGACGAGCTGTCGGAGCGCGAGGCGCAAGTGCTGGACGGCCTCGTCGCCGGCAAGGCCAACAAAGTCATCGCTTACGACCTCGGCATCAGCCCCCGGACGGTGGAGATCTACCGGGCCAACGTCATGACGAAGATGCAGGCCGGCAGCCTCTCGGAGCTGGTGCGCATGGCCTTGCAGGTCGGGGAGCACAGGGCCCGTCGCCTTCCCCTTAAGGAGAAGTCCTGAATGGAGGTCGGGCGCCGTCTTGCACCATATCCGGCTGTCGGCGCTACGAGCGGGTTCGCCTGCGGGCGCCTGACGCAAGGGACCCGCTATGGCCATGAACCGAGGACCGGTGATCGTCGTCGATGACGACGCGGCGGTCCGGAATTCACTGAAGTTCGCCCTGGAGCTCGAGGGCCTGGACGTCCACGCCTACGCGGACGGCAACGCCGTCCTGGCGGAGGCGGCCCTGCCGGCGAGGGGCTGCCTCGTCGTGGACTACTACATGCCGGCCATGAACGGGGTGGATCTGGTCAGGTCCCTGCAGCGCCGGAAGGTCGACCTTCCGGCAATCCTCATCACCGCCAAGGCGACGGACGCGATGCGCCTGAGCGCAGCCAGCGCCGGATTCCGCGAGGTTCTCGAGAAGCCTCTCGAGGACTCGTCCCTTCTCGACAGCATCCGCGGCGCGCTGGACGCCAGAGCCTGAGGCTGCGCCTCCGGAACATCCCTTAGGGGGAGCATCTGAATGTTGGTGCCCCCTCCGACAGGTTAGCCCTGAACTCACGCCAGACACGAACCGCGACGAGAGTTCCGATGCAGACCGCCACCCATCTCCAGATCGCCCCCGCCGAAACGCTGCGCGGCTATGGCAGCCCGGCAAAGCGCGCGCCGGAGGCGGTGGCGCTCGGCTCGACTCAGGTTTTCGCCAAGGACGAGGAGATCTTCGCCGAGGGCGACCGGGCGGGCTTCTTCTACAAGGTGGTCTGCGGGGCGGTGCGCACCTCCAAGCTCCTGAGCGACGGCCGCCGGCAGATCGACGCCTTCCACCTGCCGGGCGACATCTTCGGGATCGAGGCCGGGGAGGAGCACCGCTTCAGCGCCGAGGCCGTCGGGGGCGCCACGGTGATCGCCTACCGCCGCTGCAGCCTCGACGATCTGGCGGCGCGGGACGGCACCTTCTCCCGTCAGGTGGTGGACGCGATGCTGCGCTCCCTCGAAAGGGCGCAGAACCACATGCTCCTGCTCGGGCGCAAGACTGCGATGGAGAAGATCGCGACCTTCCTCCTCGACCTCTCGGCACGGCTGGGCGACGACACGATCGAGCTGCCGATGTCGCGTACCGACATTGCGGACCACCTCGGCCTCACCATCGAGACCGTCTCCCGCTCCCTCACCCAGCTCGAGCGCAAGCACATCATCGAGGTTCCGGCCCACCGCCGCTCCATCGTCCTGTGCGACAAGGCTGCGCTGCACCGCCTCGACGCGTGATGGCCCGCCCAAAGCCGGCGGGCTAGTGCATCAGGAGCCAGCCGACGAGGGTGGCGGGCGCGACGACACCGAACACGAAGGGAAAGATGTGGATCGCCATGGCGGTCTCGCTTGGCCGGGCTGATTCGGGGCCGGCACGAGATCGAGATAACGCCCCGGTGGGCCGCTTCCCGTGCGAGCCCGCACATGCCGGGGCCGGCTCTTTGCCTCGTCTTAATGCTTCGACGGCAGGATTGGTGATTGGGGGGCTCTCCTTAAGGTGAGAGCCTGATGGAACGTGTTGTGCTGGCGCTCGCGCTCCTGCTCGCGGCCTGCCTCCTATGGCTCATCCTCGAGCCGGCGCTTTGGCCCACGATGTGGCTTCCGTGACGCCGAACCATTGCTCCTGCAGCTCGCCGGCCGCATAAGGACGCCTTGCGCATGTCAGAGGCGAGGCGATGGCCGGACAAGCGGAAAAGGCGGGCGGCGCACGCTGGCGGCGCGTTCTCTGGGGCGGCGCGGCCCTCTTGTGGCTCATGCCCCTCGTCGCGATGCTGGTCACCGACGAGATGAACTGGGACGAGACCGACTTCATCGTCTTCGGCGCCATGCTGGCGGCCGCCTGCGGCGCCTATGAGCTGGCGACGCGGATGACGGGGAGCGCCGCCTACCGTATCGGGGCCGGGGTGGCCATCGTGGCGGCCTTCCTGCTCGTCTGGATCAATCTTGCGGTCGGCATCATCGGGTCGGAGGACAATCCCGCCAACCTGATGTTCGGCGGCGTCCTTCTCGTCGGGATCGTTGGCGCCGCCCTCGCCAGGCTCCAGCCGCCCGGCATGGCGCGGGCCCTGGTCGCCATGGCCCTCACTCAAGTCGTCGCCGCTGCCGTCGCGCTGGCCTTCGGGTGGGGTTCGGAGGGGGAGAACTGGCCGAGGGTGATCGTCGTCATCAACGGCTTCTTCGCCGCCCTGTGGCTCGTCTCAGCTTTGCTGTTTCGCAGAGCCGCCCGGGAGAATCCCCCTTCGGCCGTGGCGCCCTAGGCCGTTCGAGAACGCCAATCCCGCAGCCGCGCACACGCGCTGGCCGTCATCGAACCGTTGTGGAGATGGGAAGGCTGGGAAGTGGTGGGCGGTACAGGGATTGAACCTGTGACCCCATCCATGTCAAGGATGTGCTCTACCGCTGAGCTAACCGCCCGTTTCACTTCGCCTCGTCGCGAGGCGGGAACGTCTTGCGACGACCGGCCGTGAGACCCAATCATCGCGTACCCCGAACGCTACCCCCGGCAGCGCCCCGTTCCGGGGTGAGCGGCCCTATAGCGGGAGATGACGGGCCACGCAAGCCGAAAGGGGGTCTTCGGATCAGGCCGCCATCATCTTCTCGACCTCGTTCACGAGATCGCGCAGGTGGAACGGCTTGGAGAGAACCTTGGCGTCTTTCGGCGCCTTGGAATCGGGGTTGAGCGCAACGGCCGCGAAGCCCGTGATGAACATGACCTTGATGTCCGGATCGAGCTCGGTCGCGCGCCGCGCGAGCTCGATGCCGTCCATCTCCGGCATGACGATGTCGGTGAGGAGGAGCTCGAAAGGCTCCTCCCGCAGGCGGTTATAGGCCGACAGCCCGTTGTCGAAGGAGGCCACGTCGTAGCCCGCGTTCTGCAGCGCCTTCACGAGGAAGCGGCGCATGTCGTTGTCGTCTTCAGCCAGCAGGATCTTCATGAGGATCAAAGTCTCGTGAGGCGCTCGGGGCGTGGAGGGCGGTTCCAGCTTTCATGACCCGACCAGAGTAAACAGACCATGAAAGCCGGGGCCGCGCGACCATCCGCCTGGAGAAGCATGGACACGCGACCTTATGGGCGCCACATTAGCCTCGTTCCTGGGCGACCTCTCCACCGGAATCGTGCACCTGATGCGGCCAGCCATTGCTGACGAGTTCGAACCTCCTTTCGTCGTGACTGAGCCGGCTCGGCAGGCCGTTCCCTTCGTGTTCAACGCCCCCCATGCCGGCGCGATCTATCCGGCGGCTTTTCTGACCGATTCGCGCCTCGACGCCGTGGCGCTGCGCCGGTCCGAGGACGCCTATGTGGACGAGCTCTTCGCCGGCATGCCGGGGCTGGGCGCCCCCCTCATGTCGGCGTGCTTCCCCCGGGCCTATCTCGACCTCAATCGGGAGCCCTACGAGCTCGACCCCCGGATGTTCGAGGGACGGCTCCCGCCCTTCGCCAACACCCGCTCCATGCGGGTCGCCGGGGGCCTCGGGACGATTCCCCGGATCGTGGCCGACGGACAGGAGATCTACCGGGGCCGGATCCCCGTGGACGAGGCCCTGCGGCGCATCGAGGGGCTCTACAAACCCTATCACCGGGCTCTGCGCACCCTGATCCAGCGCACGGCCCGAACCTTCGGCCACGCGGTTCTCATCGATTGCCATTCCATGCCGTCCACGAGCGTCAGCCGGGAGGATGGGGTCAAGGCCGACATCGTGCTTGGTGACCGCTACGGGACGAGCTGTGCCGGCGTCCTCACGGATCTCGTCGACGCGGCGCTCCGGGCGCGCGGGTACTCGGTCGTACGTAACAAGCCCTATGCGGGCGGCTTCATCACGGAGCATTACGGGGAGCCCGCGCTCGGTCGCCACGCCTTGCAGGTGGAGATCAACCGATCCCTCTACATGGACGAGCGCACGATGGTGCGGAAAGCCGGCTTCGCCCGGCTCTCCGACGCGCTCGTCGCGGTGTTCGCGAGCGTGACCCAGGAAATCCAGGGCGATCTTACGCCTGTGCGCATCGCAGCGGAGTGAGCCGCCTGCCCGAGCTGGGCGGCTGGCGGGCGGGCAAGAAAAAAGGCCGCTGTCGCCAGCGGCCCGAAGTTTAGGGAGGAAACGCCCAAGAAGGGCAGCGATACCGCGACGCCATCGCGATATCGCACTGCAATAAGTTACATCGCATCGCACAAAATGCAAGAGGGCAATCCGCGATTAGTTATGCGTCCGGCGCATGGCGGCTTGGATGCGGGTCGATTGATCGGGCGTAGAAGACGAGGCTGAGGGCCAGCCATCCCGCGAGTGCCCCAAAGACGAGCTGATACCCGACCAAGGGGTACCCTCCCGTCGCGGATCTCCCGACGCCGTCGATGAGAAGGCCAGTCGCGGTCTGCGACAGGAACGTGCCCCCGATGGCACCAATATTCATGAGCGTGATCCCTCGCCCGGTGAGTTCCGGCGGAAACAGGGCCTTCCCGTGGGCGGTGAGGATCGGCGTGAAGGCGACGAGGAGCCCGAAGGCGCCCAGCCACAGCCCAGCCGCCGCAAGCCCCACGGGAACGAGGGCCACGAGCGCGAGCAGTCCGACCGTAGCGAAGCCGCCGGCGAGCACTGCCCTCTTGTAGCTGCCCCAGTAGCGGTCCGTGGCGCCCCAGAGGAGCAGGCCCGCCATCTGCGCGACCGCCCCGATGAGGAGCAGATTGCCCCGCGTCGGCAGATCGACGCCATAGGTGTCCGAGAGCCACGGCCCTCCCCAGAGGCCCACGACGGTGGCAAAGGACGAATAGGCCGTGAAATGCGCGAAGAGAACGGGCCAGAAGGACCGAACGCGCGTCGCCTTCGCGACACCCCGGAAGGTTTCCGCCCAGCTCTCCCGGCCGACGCCCGCGGCTTCGTCCCGGGGCACTGCAGCGTAAACGATGACGGCAACGAGAGCGGCCAAGCCCGCCGCCCCAAAAAAGGTCGGCCGCCAGCCGACAGCCGCCGCGGCGGCCGCGAGCGGGGCCGTCGCAGCCAGGGTGCCGATATTGGCCAGCCCCATCTGGAGGCTTGTAAGCGCCGCGAAGCGCTCCGGCGGGAAGCGCCTCGCATAGATCGCCAGCGGAGCCATGAGGAAGGTAGAGCAGCCGATCCCGATGATCACGCGCGCCAGCACGAGCAGCGGCGCCGAGGGGGCCAGGGCGAACAACACGGTGCCGAGCACCGCGAGCACGGCCGTCGCCATCATGGTGCGCTTTGGCCCATAGCGGTCGATGGCGATTCCGACGGGAATCTGGGCCGCTGCGAAAGAGAAGAAGAACGCGCTCGACAGGAGCCCGATCTCCGAGGCCGACAGCTGCAGTTCCCGGGAGAGGTCGCTCGCGATGACGCCGACGGAGTTTCGCAGGAACTGACTGATCCCGTAGATGGCGATTAGGGCCGCCACGGCCGCCATGGCGGTTTCGGAGCGGGAGGGTGCACCGGGTGACGAGAGGGTCATCCGGCTCTCAGAGCCTCAAAGGAGACCCGGGTCAATCGCTTGCAGGCGCCCGCCCGGTTGATAAAAGCGCATCGCTCACGTGAGCCGGGGGACAAAAGCCGCATGGCGCTCATCGATTTTACACAATTCGTCAACGAGCTCGCGAACCTTTCGGGTCAGGCCATCCTCCCGTTCTTCCGCTCCTCCATCGCGGCGGAGGACAAGTCCCGGGGCGGCGACTTCGACCCCGTGACCGAGGCGGACCGGGCCGGCGAGGTGGCCATGCGGCAGCTCATCAAGCGGACATTCCCGACCCACGGCATCGTGGGCGAGGAATTCGGAGTCGAGGGCGCCGATGCCGAATACGTGTGGGTGCTCGACCCGATCGACGGGACCCGCGCCTTCATCGCCGGGCTTCCCACTTGGGGCACGCTGATCGGCCTGAGCCGGGCGGGGCGGCCTTGTTTCGGCATGATGCACCAGCCCTTCACGGGAGAGCGCTTCTTCGGCGACGGCGGCAGCGCCACCTACAGGGGCCCCGGCGGCGAGCGGCGCCTCATGACCCGCCGCTGCGCCTCGCTCAAGGATGCCGTGATGGCGACGACGAGCCCGAAGCTCTTCGCCGGCGAGGAACTGAGGGCCTATGACCGGGTCGAGAGCGTGGCGCGGCTCGCCCGCTACGGCTGCGATTGCTACGCCTATTGCATGCTCGCCGCGGGCCATATCGACCTCGTCGTCGAGTCGGGGCTCAAGCCCTACGACATCGTCGCCCTCATACCCATCATCGAGGGCGCCGGCGGCATCGTGACGGCTTGGGACGGCGGCTCGGCTGCGGAAGGCGGTGCCATCGTGGCGGCCGGCGACCGGCGGGTGCATGCGGCCGCGGTGGAACTGCTGGGGCGCTGAGACGCCCCAGCCCCGCGGTGCGGGAGCGGCTCCGGTCCCTTCTCCATCATCCGTTCGAAGACGCGGACGATGGCAGCCCCTCAGCGCCGGTTCCTGCGCTTCGCCTTGCGGCCCTTGCGGTTCTGCAGCATGGGCCGGCCCGGCATCTTGCCCTGTGCGGCGGGCTCGGGCGGCTGCAGGTCCACGGCCTCTCCGAGGGGTTCGGGCTCCGCTTCCGCAGCCTCGCCGTCGTGAACCGCCGGCTGCTCCAGGACCGCAGCCCCCTGGGGCGACGCTGCCGAGTCGGGCGACGACCGGGGATGGGCGGGCTCGGGCAGTTGCACCGCGCTGACGAGGATCGGCTCGCGGGGCTCGAGAACCGTGTCGGCCGTGCCCGGGATGAAGGCGTCGAAGGCGGCCCAGAAGCCCTCCCGGATGGAATCGCGCTCCATCAGGATTTCGTGCTTCGCCCCCGGCAGAACGATGGCGTGCCCGGCCTTGAGGCGGGCGGCGAAGCGCTCGATGGCGGGCGTTGAGCAGACCGGGTCGGCGCCGGCGGCGAGGATGAGCGTCGGGACCCGAATTCCAAGAGGATAGCGGGAATCCTGAAGCTTGTTCATGAACCGGAAGGCGGCGTGGAGCCAAGCCACGGTCGGGTCGCCCACTGCTCCCTCCCGCACCGCATGGGCGGCAGTCGCGTTCCGGGTGTAGCGCGCGAGATCGGTGGTGAGGCGGTTCCCTGCGAAAGGTTTCGTGGCGATGGAAGTTTCGCCGCCGCCCGGGATGAAGGACTTGCCGAAACCGAGCCAGTAGAGGGCCTGGGCCGCGAAAGCGGCCTGCCGGACCCGGCTCACCATGGACAGCCCGATCATGGGCGCGACGGCGACGAGGCGCCGGAAGGGCAGCCATCCGTCATGGGCGGCCTCGAGGGCGACCGCTCCGCCCATGGAGTGGGCCAGGGCGAAATGCGGTTCCGGCATATGCGGGATCAGCACCTGGTCGCGGATGGCTTCGAGGTCCCGTCGGTACTCGCGAAAATGCCCGACATGACCTTTTCGGGCATTCGCCACCTTCCGGCCCGAATGGCCCTGCCCTCGCCAGTCGAAAGCAACGACCGCGAAGCCCCGCACCAGCAGGTCGCCAACCGTCTCGAAGTACTTCTCGATGAACTCCGCCCGCCCCTGGATCAGGCACACGGTCCCTTGCGGGGCACCGGGCGGGTTCCAGCGGGCGACGCGTAGCGGCACCCCGTCCCGCGTGGTGACGCTCATGAGGACGGGCTCGCCGGGAACCGGATTGTCGGGGGTCTGATAGAACTGCAAGGGCGGTCTCGAGGCGGGTGCTCACTCCCTTATAGGGCCGATTGGCTTCCAAATCATGACACCCTTGACAGGCCAAGGGGCCGATCCCACCTCAAAGCCGTGCCGGCCAGCAGGCGGCACATCAACCCAGGGTCCGGCTTCGGCGGACCCGGCCAACCACATGTCGCTTTACGGAGGATATGTCATGCGTCAGTTCGATCTGGCTCCCCTTTACCGCAACACCGTCGGTTTCGACCGTCTGTTCTCGATGCTCGACCAGCTCGTCAGCGTTGAGGGAGCCCCCAGCTATCCCCCCTACAACATCGAGCGCACCGGCGAGAACGCCTACCGGATTTCGGTCGCGGTCGCCGGCTTCACCGATCAGGACCTCTCGATCGAGGTGAAGGAGCACACCCTCTCGGTTCGCGGCGAGAAGAAGTCTGCCGATGAGCGCAAGGCCGACGTCCTGTACCAGGGCATCGCGGCCCGCGCCTTCGAGCGCCGCTTCCAGCTTGCCGACGGCGTTCAGGTGACGGGCGCCGCCCTCGAGAACGGCCTCCTGCACATCGACCTCGTGCGCGAGATCCCGGAGGCGAAGAAGCCTCGCCTCATCCCGATCGCCGGCGGCACCGCCCGGACGATCGAGGCGAAAGCTGCGTAACGCTTCGGCTTCAGGTAAAAAAAGAGCGCCCCGGTTCATTGCCGGGGCGCTTCGTTTTTGGCTTTCCTGGTCTCTCCGGCGGCGTTGGAGGGCGCCGCAGGTCAACGGTCTCGGGTCGTGTTCTGATGCGGGAATGCGGCAGGGCTGAGGCAAACCCCGGTTCTATTCCGCCGCGGCCTGCCGGGCTGCTCCCCTTGCAATTTCGACGACCCGCCGCACGTCCCCCTCCTCGGTGGCGAAGGAGACCACGAGGCGCACCAGACGCTCGCCCTCCTTGACCGCCTCGTCCGGATGCAAGCTCAGCTCGCTCCAGGGATGGTAGCGGGCGCCTGAGGCCTTCAGGGCCTCGTCCACCCCGCGGGGCAGAACGGCGAAGACCTCGTTCGCCTCGGTCGGCCAAGCGAGGCGCACACCCGGCACGGCGGCCAGCCCCTCGGACAGCATCGTCGCGAGAGCATTCGCCCGGCGGGCATTGGCGAGCCAGTGGTCGCCCGCGAAGTAGCCCTCGAACTGCGCGGCGATGAGCCGGCCTTTGGAGAGGAGCTGGCCGGCGCGCTTGCGCCGGTAATCGAGGGTCTCGGCCAGGCTCTCGTCGAACACCACCACCGCCTCGGCCATGAGGCAGCCGTTCTTGGTGCCGCCGAAGGACACGATGTCGACGCCCTGCTTCCAGGTCATCTCGGCGGGCGTGCAGCCGAGCGCCACCAGGGCATTGGCGAAGCGTGCGCCGTCGAGGTGGAAGGCAAGCCCGTGCGCGCGGCACACATCCCCGAGGGCGCGGATCTCCTCCAACCCGTAGACCAGCCCGCACTCCGTCACCTGCGAGATCGACAGGGCCTTCGGGGGCATCTGCTTGACGGCCTTGGGCAGGCTCTCGAGGTAGGCCGAAACGTCGTCCGCCTTGATCTTGGCGCCGACGCCTGGAAGGCCGACGAGCTTCGCCCCGTGCATGAAGAATTCAGGCGCACCGCATTCGTCGTCGATTACGTGCGCCTCCCGGTGGCACACGGCTAGCCCCCAGGGCGGCACGGCGGCCGCGAGCGCCAGCGCGTTGGCGGCGGTGCCGGTGGTGACGAGGAACACGCGGCACTCGCGCTCGAAGACCTGAGCGAAGGTGCGCTCGACGCTCTTCGTCAGCGGGTCGGCGCCATAGGCCGGGACGGCCCCGCCATTCGCCCGCACGATCGCTTCGAGAACGGGGGTCGAGGCCCCGACGATGTTGTCGCTTTCGAAATTCATGAATGCTCCGCCTTCTGGCCCGCAGGCACACCAGCCTCATCTACATGTCAAGGACCCTGACCCATCGGCTTAGACTTTCGTTGCTGACGCAGCAGGCATGCGGTTTGTTGCGCCCTTCGACGCTGAGGGGCAATTTTTCATCAGCTTTGGCCGCGGGAGGCCTTGCATGCCACGGCCAACTCTGGCAACGTCGGCTCGTTAGGACAGCGATACTGTCCCATCTCGGGCCGTCATTGCGACACGCCCGGCGCGACCTGAGGACTTCTTGATGATCCGTCCGGCGACGGCAAAACGAGATCCCAAGACCGCCGCCCGCACCGCGCGGGCGGATCGGGCGCCGCACGGCCGCTGAGGCCGCCAGACGCCCGCGAGGAGCGGGCGACTTCGCAAGAACCCCGAGCCTCCCCAACGCTGACGAAGAAGAGCGGCGGGCCCTCAAACGGCGTCCCGAAACCGCCCGAACCCCGAACATGGCCCCGCGACGGCGAGGATGGACGATGAGCGACGTGCAGAAGCTGACCCTGGCAGAGACCCGGACCGCCCGCGCCGCCAAACCGCGTGACGGCGGGGCCCCGCTCATCGTGCGCGACCCCGCGCTGCCTGCCCCCCAGGGCCTCTACCACCCGTCGAACGAGCGGGATTCCTGCGGCGTCGGCTTCATCGCCGACATGAAGAACCGCCGCTCGCACCGCATCGTCCAGCAGGGACTTCAAATCCTTGAGAACCTCGACCATCGCGGCGCCGTGGGCGCGGATCCGAAGATGGGCGACGGCTGCGGCATCCTCGTCCAGATCCCGCACGCCTTCTTCGCCGCGGAAGCCGAGCGCCTCGGCATCGCCCTGCCGGGTGCCGGCGAATACGGCGTGGCGCACCTCTTCATGCCGCAGGACCCGGAAGGTTTCCGCATCGTCGAGGAGATCGTCGCCAAGGCGATCGCGGACGAGGGCCTGCAGCTCCTCGGCTGGCGCGAGGTGCCGGTCGACAACTCGGATCTCGGGGAGAGCGTCAAGGCTGCCGAGCCCAAGCACCGGCAGATCTTCGTCGGCAAAGGCAAGGGCATGGACGACCAGGAGGTGTTCGAGCGCCGCCTGTTCCTCGCCCGCAAGGTGATCTCGAACGCGGTCTACAACCTCAAGGACCCGCGCACCGCCGGCTATTATCCGGTGTGCCTCTCCTCCCGCACGGTCGTGTACAAGGGCATGGTGCTCGTCAGCCAGCTCGGCGGCTACTACAAGGACCTGCAGGATCCGCGCTTCGAAAGCGCTCTCGCCCTCGTCCACCAGCGCTTTGCGACGAACACCTTCCCGAGCTGGCAACTCGCGCATCCCTACCGGATGGTCGCCCATAACGGCGAGATCAACACCCTGCGCGGCAACGTGAACTGGATGGCGGCCCGCCAGGCCTCCGTCGATTCCGAGCTCTTCGGCAACGACATCTCGAAGATCTGGCCGATCTCCTACGAGGGCCAGAGCGACACCGCCTGCTTCGACAACGCCCTCGAGTTCTTGGTGCGAGGCGGCTATCCGCTCGCGCACGCCATGATGATGCTGATCCCGGAGGCCTGGGCGGGCAACCCGCTCATGAGCGAGGACCGGCGCGCCTTCTACGAGTACCACGCCGCCCTCATGGAGCCCTGGGACGGCCCGGCCGCGATCTGCTTCACGGACGGGCGCCAGATCGGCGCGACCCTCGACCGCAACGGCCTTCGCCCCGCCCGCTACCTCGTCACCGAGGACGGCCTCGTGGTGCTGGCCTCCGAAACCGGCGTGCTGCCGATTCCGGAGGAGAGCATCGTCGAGAAGTGGCGCCTTCAGCCCGGCAAGATGCTCCTCATCGACCTGGAGCAGGGTCGCATCGTCTCTGATGACGAGATCAAGGGGCAGCTTGCCACCGCCCTGCCCTACAAGGATTGGCTGAAGCGCACCCAGATCGTGCTGGAGGACCTTCGCCCGGTTCAGGCGCGCGAGAGCCGCACGGACGTGTCGCTCCTCGATCGCCAGCAGGCCTTCGGCTACACGCAGGAAGACCTGAAGCTTCTCCTTCAGCCCATGGCGGTGACGGGGCAGGAAGCCGTCGGCTCAATGGGCACGGACACGCCGATCTCCGCGCTCTCCGACAAGCCGAAGCTCCTCTACACGTATTTTAAGCAGAACTTCGCGCAGGTCACGAACCCGCCGATCGATCCGATCCGCGAGGAGCTCGTCATGAGCCTCGTGTCGTTCATCGGCCCGCGCCCGAACATCCTGGATCTCGAGGGCACCTCGCGCCGCAAGCGCCTCGAGGTGCGCCAGCCCATCCTCACCAACGAAGACCTGGAGAAAATCCGCTGCATCGGCCATTTCGAGGACCGCTTCGACACCAAGACCCTCGACATCACGTATGACGCAGAGCTCGGCGCCGCCGCCCTCGACGGCGCGGTGGACCGCCTGTGCGACCGCGCGGAAGCGGCCGTGCACGGGGGCTACAACATCATCATCCTCTCCGACCGCATGGTCGGCCCCGACCGCATCCCGATCCCGGCGCTGCTCGCGACGGCGGCGGTGCACAACTACCTCATCCGCAAGGGCCTTCGCACCTCGGTCGGCCTCGTTGTGGAATCGGGCGAGCCGCGCGAGGTGCACCACTTCGCGTGCCTTGCGGGCTACGGCGCGGAAGCCATCAACCCCTACCTTGCCTTCGAGACTATCGAGAGCATGCACGAGCGCGGCGAGCTTCCGCAGGAAGTCGACGCCGGCGAGGCGGTGAAGCGCTACATCAAGTCCATCGGCAAGGGCCTTCTCAAGGTGATGTCCAAGATGGGCATCTCCACGTATCAGTCCTATTGCGGTGCGCAGATCTTCGATGCGGTGGGCCTCAAGTCCGATTTCGTGAACCGCGACTTCTTCGGCACGGCGACTACGATCGAGGGCGTCGGCATGGCAGAGGTGGCGGAAGAAACCGTGCGCCGCCACCGCGACGCCTTCGGCGACGCGCCAGTCTACCGCAACGCGCTCGATGTCGGCGGCGAGTATGCCTACCGCCTGCGCGGCGAAGAGCATGCCTGGAACCCCGACACCGTGGCGACGCTCCAGCACGCGGTGCGCCTCAACGCGCAGGACCGCTACAGGGACTTCGCCCGGCTCGTGAACGAGCAGGAGAACCATCTCAAGACCATCCGCGGCCTTTTCCGCATCAAGGGCGCCGAGGAGACCGGTCGCAAGCCCGTGCCTCTTGACGAGGTGGAGCCGGCGGCGGAGATCGTGAAGCGCTTCTCGACCGGCGCCATGTCGCTCGGCGCCATCTCCAAGGAGGCGCACGAGACACTCGCTATCGCGATGAACAAGATCGGCGCGAAGTCCAATACCGGCGAGGGCGGCGAGGACTCGTCGCGCTACCCGACGAAGAAGCGCTCGGCGATCAAGCAGGTGGCCTCGGGCCGTTTCGGCGTGACGACGGAGTACCTCGTCAATTCCGACATGATGCAGATCAAGGTCGCGCAAGGAGCGAAGCCCGGCGAGGGCGGCCAGCTCCCCGGCCACAAGGTGGACGCCAACATCGCGCGGCTTCGCCACTCGACGCCGGGCGTTGGCCTCATCTCGCCGCCGCCGCATCACGACATCTACTCCATCGAGGATCTCGCCCAGCTCATCTTCGATCTGAAGAACGTGAACCCGGATGCGGACGTGTCCGTGAAGCTCGTCTCGGAGGTCGGCGTCGGCACGGTCGCGGCGGGCGTCGCCAAGGCGCGGGCGGATCACATCACGATCTCGGGCTTCGAGGGCGGCACGGGCGCTTCGCCCCTCACCTCGATCAAGCATGCGGGCTCCCCTTGGGAGATCGGCCTCGCCGAAACCCAGCAGACCCTCGTGCTGAACCGCCTGCGCGGGCGCGTGGTGCTGCAGGCCGATGGCGGCCTCAAGACCGGACGCGACGTGATCATCGCAGCGCTCCTCGGCGCGGACGAGTTCGGCTTCTCGACGGCTCCGCTCATCGCGGCGGGCTGCATCATGATGAGGAAGTGCCACCTCAACACCTGCCCGGTCGGCGTCGCGACGCAGGACCCGGTGCTCAGGAAGCGCTTCAAGGGCCTGCCCGAGCACGTGATCAACTACTTCTTCTTCGTGGCCGAAGACGTGCGCGAGATCATGGCCGAAATGGGCGTTCGCACCGTGGCGGAGCTCGTCGGCCAGTCCGATCTTCTCGACAAGGCTGAGGCGGTGGACCACTGGAAGGCCCGCGGCCTCGACTTTTCGAAGATCTTCCACAAGCCCGAGGTCCCCGCCGGCGTTGCCGTCCGCCATGCGGAGCGGCAGGTGCATCCCATCGCCTCCGTGCTCGACCGGGAGCTCATCGCCAAGGCGGAAGCGGCCCTCGTGGACGGCAAGGCGTTGACCATCGAGGCGACGGTGCGCAATGCGGACCGCACCGTGGGCGCCATGCTGTCGGGTGAAGTCGCGAAGCGCTACGGCCATGAGGGCCTGCCCGACGACACCATCACGGTGAAGCTCAAGGGCACCGCCGGCCAGAGCTTCGGCGCCTGGGTCGCGGCGGGCGTCACCCTCGTGCTCGACGGCGAGGCGAACGACTATGTCGGCAAGGGCCTTTCCGGCGGCAAGCTCATCATCGCGCCCTCTGCCTCGTCGCAAGCCGTTGCCGAGCGTTCCATCATCGTCGGCAACACAGTGCTGTACGGCGCCATCGCGGGCGAGTGCTACTTCCGCGGCGTTGCGGGTGAGCGTTTCGCCGTGCGCAACTCAGGAGCTGTGGCGGTGGTCGAGGGTACGGGCGACCACGGCTGCGAGTACATGACGGGCGGGGTCGTCGTGGTGTTGGGGCAGACCGGTCGGAACTTCGCGGCAGGCATGTCGGGCGGGATCGCTTACGTGCTGGACGAGGACGGCAGCTTCGCCAAGCGCTGCAACCTCTCCATGGTCGATCTCGAGCCGGTGCCGGAGGAGGAGGAGCTCATGCAGCGCCTTCACCATCACGGCGGGGATCTCGAAACGAAAGGCCGCATCGACATCATGGCCAACATGTCGGGCCATGACGAGGAGCGCCTCATGCAGCTCATCTCTAACCACCACACCTATACGGGCTCGGCGCGGGCGCGGGAGATCCTCGACGATTGGGCTGCCTACCGCACCAAGTTCGTCAAGGTGATGCCGGTCGAGTACCGCCGGGCGCTGCAGGAGATGGAGCGGTTTCGCACGCTTCAGGCGGCGGAGTAGCGCCTGTGCGGATCTACGGCGACCTCAATTCCGGCAATTGCCTCAAGGTGAAGTACACAGCGGACCATCTTGGCCTCGCCTATGATTGGGTGGACGTGGACATCACTAAAGGCGAGAGCCGCACGGATAGGTTCCTGAAGCTCAGCCCGATGGGTCAGGTGCCGGTGGTGGAACTCGACGACGGGCGACCGCTCGCTCAGTCGAACGCCATCATCCGCTATCTTGCCCGCGGCAGCGCGCTCCTGCCCGAGAATGCTTACGAGCAGGCGAAGGTCGACGAGCTGCTCTTCTGGGAGCAGTACAGCCACGAGCCCTATGTGGCGACGACGCGCTATCACGTCGTTTACCTCAAGCGCTCCCTCGACGAGCGGGAGGGATGGCGCTTGGAGCGCGGCGAGCGGGCGCTGGACCTCATGGAGCGCCTGATCGCAGGCCGCGACTGGTTCGTCGGCGGCGCGCTCACCATCGCCAATATCGCGCTCCTCGCCTATACGCGCCTCGCCCACCAGGGCGGCTTCGATCTCGCCTCGCGCCCCGGCGTGCGGGCCTGGATCCGGCGCTGCGAGGGCGCTCTCAACCTTCAACCGGCGTCCTGACGGACCTCAGACGAGCTGAACAACCATGGGCAAGGTCACAGGCTTTCTCGAATACGATCGGCAGGAGCAGAAGTACCAGCTTGCGGGCGACCGGGTGCGCCACTTCCGCGAGTTCACCCTGCCCCTGGACACGGGCGACCTGCGCAAGCAGGCCGCGCGCTGCATGGATTGCGGCATCCCGTTCTGCCACGGGCCGACCGGCTGCCCGGTGCACAACCAGATTCCCGACTGGAACGACCTCGTCTTCAACGACGACTGGGAGGAGGCCTCGCGCAACCTCCATTCGACCAACAACTTCCCGGAGTTTACGGGCCGCGTCTGCCCTGCGCCCTGCGAGGAAGCCTGCACGCTGAACCTCGAGAACCAGCCTGTCACCATCAAGACCATCGAGCAGGCGATCGCCGACAAGGCCTGGGAGATGGGCTGGGTGCGCCCGGAGGTGCCGGACGTCGTGACGGGCAAGCGCGTTGCGGTGATCGGTTCGGGACCGGCGGGCCTTGCGGCCGCCCAGCAGCTCGCCCGCGTCGGCCACGAGGTGCATGTATTCGAACGCCAGGAGAAGCCCGGCGGCCTGCTGCGCTACGGCATCCCCGACTTCAAGATGGAAAAGCACCACATTGACCGGCGCATCGCGCAGATGGAGGCCGAGGGCGTGGTCTTTCACTGCGGGGTGAATGTCGGCGTCACGAAGAGCTTCGCGTCGCTTCACAACGAGTTCGACGCGGTGCTGTTCGCGGGCGGCGCCGAGGATCCGCGCGATCCGAAGCTGCCGGGCCAGGATCTCAAGGGCGTCCACATGGCGATGCCCTATCTCACACAGTCGAACCAGCGCGTGAACGCCGAGGAGGTCACGGCCGAGCCGATCCTCGCCGGCGGTAAGCACGTTGTGGTGATCGGCGGCGGCGACACGGCCTCCGACTGCATCGGCACCGCCTTTCGGCAGGGCGCCCTTCAGGTGACGCAGCTCGATATCCGCCCCAAGCCGCCCGAGCAGGAGGACAAGCTGAGCATCTGGCCGTACTGGCCGACGAAGATGCGCACCTCGTCGAGCCAAGCCGAAGGTGCGGAACGCGAGTTCCAGGCAGCGACCCTCTCCATCGAGGGCCGCAACGGCAAGGTGACGGGCGTGAAATGCGCCCGCGTGGACAATCGGCGCCAGCCGATCGAGGGCACCGAGTTCATCCTGAAAGCCGACCTCGTCTTCATCGCCATCGGCTTTGCGGGCTCGGTCAAGGCGGGTCTTCTCGACGAGGCGGGCGTCGCCATGGACCGGCGCGGCAACGTGGTGGCGGACGATCGCAGCTACCGCGCTTCGACCGACAAGGTGTTCGTCGCGGGCGACATGCGCCGCGGCCAGTCGCTCATCGTGTGGGCTATCCGCGAGGGACGCCAGGCGGCCCGGTCCATCGACGAGTTCCTGATGGGCTCGAGCATCCTGCCGCGCTGATCCCGCCGCCCCCGGCGACGGGGCCGCGGGTTACGATCTCGGCCAGCGGTAATCGTCCGCCCGGCCCTGCCGCGGGCTGGGTGGAGCGCCGTCCCGCAGGGTTCGCTGCACGGTGACCGCAGCCTCGCCTTCGAGCTTCGGACGGCCGGACACCAGGGTGCCGCCGGGAGACAGATCGGGCCGGGTCAGGGGCAGCACGGGACCGGCCACCGGCTTTGCAGGCGCTTCCGGCGCGGCCGGTTGAGCGGCGGCCGGCTGGTCGGGGGCTGGGCCGGGAGCGGGCTCCACCACGGGGGGCGTTGCCGGAACGGCGGCGATCGCCGTGCCGGTTCGCTTGGCCTCGATGATGCGCTTGATCTCCGTATCGGCGAAATGGGCGGCTTTCCGGGCGCCGGCCCGGGTGAACAGTACGCCGTCGCCCGCGCGCAGGCGCGAGTTCTGGCCGTTCACGTCCGGCCCCGTCGCCGTGTAGCGATTCTCATCGTTCACGAAGCCCGGCCAGATGTCGACGTAGGTGCCGCCGAGACGCTGGACGCTCTCGCGATAGATGTCATTCAGGGCGAGGTAATCGACCGAGAGCTTGTCGTTCTTCATCGGCGGAACGCCGATCCAGACGACGGGAATCTGGCGCTCCTGGAAGATGCGCATCACCCCATCGACTCGGTCGCGGTAGAGCTGTTTCCAGCGGTCGGACAGCGGCTCGTGCGTGGTGTCGCCCTCGCGGATGGACTGGCGGTCGTTGGCGCCGATCATCACGACGGCGAGGGTGATCTTCTGGCCGCCGTTGAGGCTGTCCTGGATCTGCTTTGGCCACTCGGCCGCATCACTGCGGGCGAGGCCATTCTCGGAACGGGCCTTGCGCACCACCGCGACTTCCGGCGCATCGGCGAAGATGTCATCGAGACCCTGGCCGGTGAGGTCGGCGAGCGCATCGCCGAACACCACCACGTGGGTCGAGGGATCGACCTTCGGCTTTTCCTGCCGGGCGACGGCTGTCGGCGGAGCAGGTCTCGGTCGATCCGGCCTTATGCGAGGCGGAGCAGGCCGTTGAGGTTCCACCATGCGAGGCGGCTCGTCCTCGACGCCGAAGAGGCGGCGGAGGCTGAAGCCGGGCTGGGGCTGGGGCTGGGCCGGCTGGACGATCATGCCGGGATAGTAGCCGCCCTGGCGGCGGGGCTGGGGCTGCTGGGGGGCTCCTTGAGGCTGCACGTAGCCGAGGGGCCGGCCGTACTGGTCGTAGACCCGGGCCGGGCGCTCGCCATAGCCGCCGCGGTAGCCGGGCTCGCCGGGATACTGCCCGTAATACTGCGCAAAGGAGGGCAAGGGCGCCGCCATAAGGCTCAGCGCTCCCAGCCAGATTCCGACCATCGGACGCAGACGCATCGACTTTTTTCCCTGCAGCCCCCTCCTTCCTATAACGCTTGGGAACCGTTTCGTCAGCGGACTGCGCGCAATTCGCGCAACATGGCCGCGTTGGCGTAACCGTCGGCCACGAGGCCCCGCTGGAGCTGGAAGGCGCGCACCGCCGCCCGGGTCTTGGATCCGAGCTTGCCGTCGGTCTCGCCTTCGTAATGCCCGAGGGCGGCGAGGCGCCGCTGGATCTCGACGCGTTGGTCCCGGTCGAGCTGCGGCTCGTTCACCGGCCAGGCCCCCTGGAAGGGCCGCCCGCCCATGAGGCGGTCGCCGAGATGGGCCACGCCCATCGCGTAAGCGTCTGAGGAATTGTAGGTTTTGATCACGTCGTAATTCGCCGTGACGAGGAAGGCGGGCCCGTTCGCGCCCCCCGGCAGGAAGAGGGTCGCCTCGCCCGAGCGGGGCATGGGCCGTCCGTCGACCCGCCGCAGACCCAGCCCGGCCCAGCTCGGGAAACCCTGCCGCAGGTTGCGGAAATCGAAGCCCTCCGGCAGGTCGACCTCGAAGCCCCAGGGCAGGCCCGGCTCCCAGCCCTGCTGGCGCAGGTAGTTCGCCGTGGAAGCCAGCGCATCCGGCACCGAGCGCCAGATGTCCCGCTGCCCGTCCCGGTTGCCGTCGACGGCGAATTTCATGAAGCTCGAGGGCATGAACTGGGTCTGCCCCATGGCGCCGGCCCACGACCCCAGCATCACGGCCCGGTCGATATGGTCCTGCTCCAAGATCTGCAGGGCGGTGATGAGCTCCTTGCGGAAGAAATCGGCCCGGTAGCCCGTGAAGGCGAGGGTCGCGAGGGATTGCACCGCGTACATGGAGCCGGTGAACGAGCCGAAATTCGTCTCCATCCCCCAGACCCCGAGCACCACCGCCCGGGGAACCCCGTAGGTGCGCTCCACGGCGTCGAGGGTGTCGGACCATTGGGCGGCGAGTTGCCGCCCCCGCTCCAGGCGGTCGTTGGAGATCGCCCCGTTGATGTAGTCCCAGATCGGCCGGACGAATTCGGACTGCTTCTTCGTCAGAGCCACGACCCGCGGGTCGGGCGTCACGCCCCGGAAGGCGTCGTCGAAGGTGGCGCGGGAGACGCCCGCCGCCTGAGCCTCCGGCCACAGGCCCTCGACGAAGCGGCGGAACTCCGCGGCGGACTGGGACTGGGCGGACGCAGCCTGGGACTGGGAGGATGCGGCCTGGGACTGGGCAGGCGCGGACTGGGACCGGGGCTGGGCCTGCGCCGGACCTGGGGCCCCGAGAAGGCCGATGAGCAGAGCGCCGCACAGGAGGCGGCCGGTCGGTGTGAACGGTCGGGCCATGGGTGTCGCCGGTTTGTCGATGGCAGGCGGGTCTCCTGCCCGGTCAAAGCGACATTATCATGGTTAACGTCCGGTTGATGCGCGGCACCTCGACCGCTCCGGCGGGTGGCGGAGCGGGTCACGTTTCGGTGTTCGGGAGGTGCGCCTCCCCCCTTGTGGGGAGGGGAAGAAGCGGCGTCGCGCTTAAGCCGCTTTCCGTTCGGCGAGGTTGCGCTCCCAGCGCAGCGCCTGGTCGACGATCTGGGCGAGGTCGTCGTGCCGGGGGGTCCAGCCGAGGCCGCGGATGCGGTCGACCTTGGCGACGAGGGTCGCCGGATCGCCGGCCCGGCGGGGCTGGAGGCGCACCTCGAAATCGACACCAGAGACGCGCTTCACCACCTCGATCACCTCGAGCACCGAGGCGCCGTGGCCGTAGCCGCAGTTCATGACGGTGCTCTCGCCGCCCCCGCGCAGGTGGTTGAGGGCGACGAGATGGGCGCGGGCGAGGTCGTTCACCTGGACGTAGTCCCGGATGCAGGTGCCGTCGGGAGTCGGGTAGTCCGTCCCGAACACGTCGAGATGGGAGCGCTGCCCCAGGGCCGCCTGGGACGCCACCTTGATGAGGTGGGTGGCCGTGGGGGTCGACTGGCCGGACCGCCCCTTGGGGTCGGCGCCCGCCACGTTGAAATAGCGCAGCACGACGAAATTGAGCCCGTGCGCCCGGGCGGTGTCCTCCAGCATCCACTCGGTCATGAGCTTGGTGCGGCCATAAGGATTGATGGGCCAGGGCACCAGCCCCTCGTGGAGTGGGCTCACCTCGGCGTTGCCGTAGACCGTGGCGGTGGACGAGAAGATGAAGTTCTTCACGCCCTTCTTCACCGCCGCTTCGATGAGGGCGCGGCTCTTGACCGTGTTGTTGAAGTAGTAGGCGAGCGGATCCTCGACCGATTCCGGCACCACGATCTTGGCGGCGAAGTGCAGGATGCTGTCGATGCCGTGCTCGTCGACGAGCCGCCCGACGAGGGCCCCGTCGCCCACATCCCCGGTGACGAGGGTCGCCTCGGCCGGCACCGCCCAGCGGAACCCGGTCGAGAGGTCGTCGAGGACCACCACCCGCTCGCCCGCATCCACGAGTTCGAGGACCATGTGGCTGCCGATGTAGCCCGCCCCGCCCGTCACCAAAACCGCCATGCTCGTCGTCCTCCTTGCCCGGGCTTATTTAATCGCCTCAGCCCAACGCTCCAGCTTGCTTTGAGGTCCATGGTTAAAAGGCTGAGGCGCCCTAAGACAAGGAGGCCGGTCCGGCCCTCAAGAGCTTGACAGTTGCGGCGCGGTCCCGTTCTTCCACCCTATCCGCCTTCCAACAGGTTGCCTCGATGAAGCGTATCCGCAAAGCCGTCCTCCCCGTCGCCGGCCTCGGCACCCGGTTCCTGCCGGCCACGAAGGCCGTGCCGAAGGAGATGATGAACGTGGTCGACCGCCCGGTGGTCCAGCACGTGGTGGACGAGGCGAAGGCGGCGGGGATCGAGCACTTCATCTTCGTGACCGGCCGCAACAAGGCCGTGATCGAGGACCATTTCGACATCGCCTACGAGCTCAACGACACGCTGGAGAAGCGCGGCAAGACGAAGGAGCTCGAAGGCTTGGCCCGAGACCTGCCGCAAGCCGGTCAGACGAGCTTCACCCGCCAGCAGGCGCCCCTCGGCCTCGGCCACGCGGTGTGGTGCGCCCGGGAGATCGTGGGCGACGAGCCCTTCGCGGTGCTCCTGCCCGACATGCTGAGCCGCGGCTCCATGGAGCAGATGCTCTCGGCCTACGAGAAGCACGGCGGCAACATCATCGCGGTGGAAGAGGTGCCGCCCGACCAGACGCACCAATACGGCATCGTGTCGGTGGGCCAGGAGTTCGGCCAGACCTTCGAGATCACCGGCATGGTGGAGAAGCCCAAACCCGGCACGGCGCCCTCGAACTACATCATCTCGGGCCGCTACATCCTGCAGCCGGAGATCTTCGACATCCTGTCGACCCAGGAGAAGGGTGCGGGCGGCGAGATCCAGCTCACCGACGCCATGATCCGCCTGATGGCGCAAAAGCCGTTCTTCGGCATGAAGTACCAGGGCCGCACCTACGACACCGGCTCCAAGATCGGCTTCCTCATGGCGAACGTGGCCTACGCCCTCGACCGAGAGGATCTCGGGCCTGCCTTCCGGGCGGAGCTAGAGGCGCTGCTGCGGGGGTAAGCTTAAGCTCTCCGGGGCGCCGCCGCATGTCATTCCGGGACGGCGAAGCCGGGCCCGGAACCCATAACCATGACGGTGCAAGGTGTGCTCGGCGCCGGTGCGCTCTCTTCCGCACCCGAGGTGTTTATGGGTCCCGGGCTCTCGCTCCGCTCGCCCCGGGATGACAGGGTGGCGCCCCGGAACGACATGCGGCGGCGCCCCCGAATGACAAGGACCGTGCCCGTGTGCTAGGCGCACGGCATGGCTCTTGCGAATCTCAAACCCGATCCCGCCCGTCAGGCCGTGGCGTCCGCCATTCGGACCCTTGCCACGGAGCGCGAGGGGCTCGGCGCCCTCATCGACGCCATCGGCAACGGCCTCGGCGCGGCTTTTGCGGCCGCGGTCGCGCGCATTGCGGCGGCGGAGGGCCGGGTGATCGTCTCCGGGATGGGCAAGTCGGGCCACGTGGCCCGGAAGGTGGCCGCCACCTTCGCCTCAACGGGCACCGCCTCGCACTACGTCCACCCCGCCGAGGCGAGCCACGGGGATCTCGGCATGGTGCGCCCGCAGGACGTGATCCTGGCGCTCTCCTGGTCCGGCGAGACGACGGAGCTGGCGGATCTCATCGGCTACTCGAAGCGCTTCCGGGTGCCGCTCATCGCCGTGACCTCGAACGCGGACTCGACCCTCGGCCGGCAGGCGGACATCTGCCTCACCCTGCCGAAGGCGAAGGAGGCCTGCCCCAACGGGCTCGCCCCCACCACCTCGACGACCATGCAGCTCGCCCTCGGCGACGCGCTGGCGGTGGCCCTCCTCGAAGAGCGCGGCTTCACGGCGGAGCACTTCCGGGTGTTCCATCCGGGCGGCAAGCTGGGGGCCCAGCTCAAGCACGTGCGGGACATCATGCATACGGGCGAGCGCCTGCCCGTCGTGCCCCTCGGCACCTCCATGGCCGATGCCCTCGTGATCCATTCCGAGAAGAGCTTCGGCTGCGCCATCGTGGTGGACGCTGAGGGCGACCTCGCCGGCATCGTGACGGACGGCGACATCCGCCGGCACATGAGCGGCGAACTGCTCGCCCAGCCCGTCGAGGCGGTGATGACGGCAACGCCGCTCACGATCGCCCCCGGCATGCTCGTGGCGGAAGCCCTCGAGATCATCGAGACGACCAAGAAGGGCGCGCTCATCGTGACGGAGGGCCGCCGCCCCGTCGGCCTCGTCCACGTGCTCGACCTGCTGCGCGTCGGAGCCGCCTGAGAACGGGGGCTCAGCCGCGGGACCTCAACCTTCCCCGGCCCCGTCGGAGTCAGGCCCCGGCGGCGTTTCGACCGGGATGTCGAAATGCAGCACGTCCTCGCGGACGCCAAGCTTCGTGTAGAGGGCAATGGCCGGATCGTCGCCGTAATCGGCCTGGACATAGACCACCCAGGCGCCCCGCCGCGATGCGATGTCGCGAAGACGCTCGATGAGCGCGGTCGCGATGCCCTGCCGGCGCCGCTCCTCCGCCACCGCAAGATCGTAGATGTAGACCTCGCGCCGCCGGCGCTCGAACTTGTCGAGCTCGTAGGCGACGAGCCCGCCGACCACCTCGTCGCCCGACAGCGCCGCAAGGGCGATGACGTGCTCCTTCGAGAGAAGGTCCGCAAGGTGAGCTTCGTCCGGCGGCTCGGCCCCGTAGATTTCGGGATCGGCGAAGGCCTCGCCGAACAGGGCGTTCAGCCGGCGAAGGAGCGTGACGTCGCCAGATCGAAGATGCCGGAGCATGATGCTGGGGGAGGACATCGCCCATCTTTACCGGCCTTGCGGGGCCGGGTCAGCCCATCCTCAGGGAGCGGCATCGGGCCCGTGGGCGGTCTCCACGATCAGCGTCGCCCCCTCCACCCGGACCACGCGGATGCGGGCGCCCGCCGGGGCGTCCGGGCCTCGGACCCGCCAGGAGGAATCGTCCACGCGGACGCGCCCTTCCCCGCCCGCGATGGGCGCTTCGAGGGTGAAGACCCGGCTGACCAGGGCCTCGCCCCGCCGGTTGAGGAGCCCGCCCGTATCGTCCGCCTGGACGGACGGGGCGCTGATCGCCCGGCCGACCATGACGGCGGCGACGGAGAGCACCGCGAAGAGCAGGGTCGAGGCCTGCCAAGACAGGCCGAGCAGGGCATCGGTGAGCCCCGTCGCGAGAGCGGCGAGGCCGAGCCAGAGGAAGAACACGCCCGGCGCGAGGAGCTCGACGCCGATCAGGACCATGCCGAGGATGATCCAGGCCCAGGCGCCGAGGCCGGCGATCCAGCCCGCGATCATGCGCCGGACCCGGGAGGCGCGACCTGCGGCACGCTGCGGGGCCGGCGGGCTTCGGAGCCGGCGCCGTCGCCGAACACCGACCGGGTGAGCTCAGCGATGCCGCCGAGGGTGCCGGCGAGCCCGGCGGCCTCGATGGGCACGATCACCACCTTCTGGTTCGGGGCGGTGGCGATCGCCCGGATGGCGTCGACGTATTTTTCGGCCACGAGGAAGTTCGCGGCGGAGAGATCGCCCTTGGTGATGGCGTCGCTCACCATGGCGGTGGCCTTGGCCTCCGCTTCGGCGGAGCGCTCGCGGGCCTCCGCATCCCGGAAAGCCGCCTCCTTGCGGCCCTCGGCGGCGAGGATCTGGGACTGCTTCTGGCCCTCGGCCCGCAGGATCTCCGCCTGGCGCAGGCCCTCGGCCTCCAGCACCGCGGCGCGCTTCTCGCGCTCGGCCTTCATCTGGCGGGCCATGGCGCCGGCGAGGTCCGCGGGCGGGACGATGTCCTTGATCTCGATGCGCGTGACCTTCACGCCCCAGGGCGAGGCCGCCGCATCCATCACCTTGAGGAGCCGCTCGTTGATCTCGTCCCGGCGGGACAGGAGCTCGTCGAGGTCCATGGAGCCGACGACCGTGCGGATGTTCGTCATGGTGAGGGTGAGGAGGGCCTGTTCGAGGTCCGAGACCTCGTAGGACGCGCGCGAGGCGTCGAGCACCTGGAAGAAGGCGGCCGCGTCGATGGTGACGCCTGCATTGTCGCGGGTGAAGGCCTCCTGGCTCGGCACGTCGAGCACCTGCTCCATGACGTTCACCTTCTTGCCGATCCGCTCAATGTAGGGAACGATGAGTCCCAGGCCCGGCCCGAGGGTGCGCGCATAGCGGCCGAACCGCTCCACCGTATAGGCATAGCCCTGCGGGACCGTCCTGACGCCCATGGCGATCGTGACGAGAACCACGATGACGAGGGCGATGACGAAGGTGTCGAAGCCGAGGGAGAACGGCATGGGGGGCCTCCGAGGTGTCGCGGGGACGATCACCCAGGGTTGTTGATTTCCCGTTAAGGGTTCGCTCTCCCTCCCCTCGGGGGAGGGCGAAGTGAGTGCCGCCCCACCTGTCATTCCGGGGCCGCGCAGCGGAGCCCGGAACCCATAACCACCAACGGCGTAGAACAAAGCGCACCAGCGCCGAGCGAACTCTCATCCTGCGGTGGTTATGGGTTCCGGGCTCGCCTGACGGCGCCCCGGAATGACAGCAGGTAGCGCTACACCCAGCCCTGCAGCTCGCGATCGACGATGCTGCGGATCACCCGCATGCCGTCCTCGCTGTCGTTGAGGCAGGGCAGATAGGCGAAGTGCTCGCCGCCGTTGTGCAGGAAGATCTCGCGGTTCTCCCCGTCGAGCTCCTCCAGGGTCTCGAGGCAATCCGCCGAGAAGCCCGGCGCCACGATGGCCATGCGCTTCACGCCGCCCTTCGCCAGCGCTTCCACGGTCTTGTCCGTGTAAGGCTGCAGCCATTCGGCGGTGCCGAAGCGGGACTGAAAGCTCATGCGCAGGCGGTCGGGGGACCAGCCGAGGGCCTCGCGCATGAGGCGCCAGGTCTTCACGCAGTGGCAATGATAGGGGTCGCCCTTCATGAGGTATTCCTTGGGCACCCCATGGAAGGAGACGAGCACCACCTCCGGCTCGAAATCGAGCCCCGCGAGGTGGCGCTTCATGGAGGCGACCACCGCGTCGATATAGGTCGGATCGTCGTGGTAGGGCGGCGAGACCCGCACGGTGGGCTGCCAGCGCATGTCCATGAGCGCCCGGAAGGCCTGGTCGCAGGCCGTGGCGGAGGTGGCGGCGGCGTATTGCGGGTAGAGCGGCACGAGGAGGATGCGGTCGCATCCCTGGGCGAGGAGCGCCTCGATGCGGCCCCGCACGTCGGGCTTGCCGTAGCGCATCGCCCAGTCGACGCTGATGCGCCCGCCGGCCTTGGCTTCGAGATGCGCCGCGAGGTTCTCGGCTTGGGCGCGGGTGATGGTCTTGAGGGGGCCCTCGTTGCGCTCGTTGTTCCAGATCGTCGCGTAGTCGCGGCCCTTCCGGCCGGGCCGCGTGGTGAGAATGATTAGGTTGAGGAGCGGCCACCAGAGCAGGCGGTTTGTCTCGATCACCCGGCGGTCGGAGAGGAACTCTTTGAGGTAGCGCCGCATGGACCAGTAATCGGTCGCCTCCGGGGTGCCGAGGTTGAGCAGCAGCACGCCGACCCGGCCGGCCCGCACGGGCGGGTGGTCCACGGGACGCACGCCCGGCAGGCTGGACGGCTGGACCATCGTGTTCATGGAATAGCACCTCTAACGGCGGCGCGGCCCGAGGGGGCCGCGCAGTTTGGTTCCGTTCTAAATAGGTTTCCCGGTCGCCGGCGCAAAGCGTGACCGAGGGTCACTCCATGAGGAGGAGCCAGCCGTAGCCCATGATGAGGGCCGGGACGGCGGTGTAGAGCGTCGCCAGCACGGCGGCGCGGGGCGCCATGGCGATGGCCGGGAAGAGCGCGTCCCCGTCCGTGGAGATCGCGGCCGCGATCATGGCCGAGAGCGGCACCTGCCCGTTGATGAAGAGCGTGGTGGTGAGCACCATCACGCCGCAGCCCGGGATGAGCCCGACCGCCGTGGCGGCAAGCGGCAGGACGAGGTGGCTCGCCTGCAGCCAGTTCTGAACGCCGTTGCCGGTGAAATGCGCCACGATCTCGTAGCCGAACAGGCCGACGAACACCCAGAAGGTGACGAAGTTCGTGTCCACGATCATGCGCCGGACCGGCGGCAGGGTCATGGTGGAGCGCGGATCGATGCCGCCGTAGCCCCGCCCGTCGCGGCGGGTGAGGAACATGGCGATGCACAGGACCGCCCCCGCAAAGCCCAGCCACCGGGTCGGCTCGTGCTCCGCGAGGGGCCCGAACCAGGCATCCACGTCGACCTGGAACATGCCCCCGACCACGCCGACGACGAGCCCCGGCACGAAGAGCGCGAGCCAGGCCTTCTCGGCGAGACGGCGCAGGGCCGTGGGCCGCCGGTCGCCCTCGACGGGCGCCGCGGAGCGCAGGTTCGCTTCGATCTCGCGCTTGAGAACGCCGAGCCCGTTCGGGTGCAGCCGGTTCACCGCATATCCGGCCACGATGCCGGCCACGGTGCAAAGAGCGATGACGAGCGCCGCCGCCGGCGGGTTCTTGGCGATGAGGAGGAAGGCCGCATCCCCCATCGTGGCCGTGAGGGCCGCCACGATGGCCCCGAAGGTCACCGTGCCGCGGGTATACTGGGTGACGAGCAGGATCTCGGCGCCGCAGCCCGGCGTCGCGCCGAGCAGGGCCGCGATCGGCACCTGCCAGGCCCGGTGGCGCTGGAGGAGCTCGCCAAGGTCCACCTTCGCGCCCCGCTCGAGGCCGTAGAACACGGCGAGCGTGAAGGCGACGAAGACGCTGACGTCGATATAGGCGTCGCTGAGCGCCGTGACGGCGGCCTCCCGCAGGTCCGGCACCGCCACCGCCAGCCCCGCCGCGGCGGCGAGCGCCACGATCACCCATTCGGTGCGCAAGACCCGCCACACGGGCCCGTCCACGAACCAACGGCCGGCTTTGACTGCGATATCGGTCATCGGATTTCGCCCAGCATACGAGAACGTAAGGTCACCTTACCTGAATTTGCAAGTGATTTGCAACTGCGTACTTGGTCGCGCGATGGGCCAGTGGCATTCGGTGGTCTGCGAGGGGTGGGAGGCTTCCGGGATGCTGGCGGATCCCGGGACGGGCCGGACGTAGCCCGTGCCGCGAGGGGGGTGCCAAGACGCGGTGCATGCCGGGACCCTCAGTCGCACTAGGGCTTCGGTGCGAGCACCTTTCGGGAGGAGAGCTTCCGAGCTGGAGCGGGTCTCGCGCGAGCGCAGCCTAAGCTCCTGCCTCGGAGCCCGCAGTCAGGTCCTCGATCCGCTGTCGGAGCCCTACGGGATCGGGGCGCGACGCGCGGCCCGCACGGGGTCGATGAACGCCCCTCCCGGGGGCGGCGTCGCCCGGCCCGGCCCTGACCCTGCGGAAGGAGGCTTGCCTGCCGGAGGGCGCCAAAGCATTGTGCCGGCCGCGCATCGCAGCGGATGGAGATCAGAATGGTGGAAGTCACACGGCGTCAGACGCTGGGCCTCGGGCTCGGCGCGGGCCTGTCGATCACGATGTTCGGCGGGGCGGCCGGGGCGCAGACGGCGCCCGGCAGGGCCACCTTCAGCCTCGTTCTCGTGAACGACATCGACCGCATGTCCGACGACAAGGGCCGCGGCGGCTTCGGCAAGCTCGCGGCGGTGGTGAAGCAGGAGCGCGCCCGGGGCGTGCCGATGCTGTTCTGCCATGCGGGCGACACCCTCTCGCCCTCGCTCATGGCCGGGTTCGACCAGGGCGCGCACATCATCGAGCTCCTCAACGCCATCAAGCCCGACGTGTTCGTACCCGGCAACCACGAGTTCGATTTCGGCAAGGACGTGTTCCTCAAGCGCATGAGCGAGGCCCAGTTCCCTCTCCTCGCCGCGAACCTGCGCCAGGCCGACGGCTCGCCCCTGCCCGGCTTCAAGGACACGCAGATCGTCAATCTCGGCCCCTTGAAGGTGGGCATCGTGGGCCTCACCCTCACGGCGAGCCCCTCCCTCTCGCAGCCGGGCGACCTCAGATTCGCCCCCGAGATGGAGACCCTGCGGGCCCAGGCCACGGCTCTTCGCCGCGAGGGCGCCGACATCGTGCTCGCCGTCACGCACACGGCCCGCGAGACCGACACCGAGATCGTGCGCTCCCGGCTCGTGGACGTGCTGCTCACGGGCCACGACCACGACCTCATCATCAACTACGACGGCCGCACCGTGATGGCGGAGTCGAACGAGCAGGGCAATTTCGTCACCGCCATCGACTTCACTGCCACCATCGCCGGCGAGGGCGCGGCCCGGCGCGTCACCTGGACGCCGAGCTTCCGGGTGCACGATTCGAGCGCGATCGAGCCCGATCACGAGGTCCAGGCCATCATCAAGCGCCACGAGGCGGCGCTGTCCAAGGAGCTCGACGTCGAGATCGGCTCCACGGCGACGCCCCTCGACAGCCGCGGCGCCACGGTGCGCTCCGGAGAGGCCGCGATCGGCAACCTCATCGCGGACGCGATCAGGGAATCGGCGGGCGGCGAGGTGGCGATCACCAATGGCGGCGGCATCCGGGCGAACCGGGAATACCCGGCGGGCGCGCGGCTCACGCGCCGCGACATTCTCTCGGAGCTCCCGTTCGGCAACACCACCTCCCTCGTCGAGGTGACGGGCGCCGACATCAAGGCGGCGCTGGAGAGCGGCGTCTCGCAGATCGAGCAGCGGGCCGGGCGCTTCCCGCAGGTCTCGGGGCTGCGCTTCGAGGTGGATTCCAAGGCGGCGGCGGGCTCGCGGGTCTCGAACGTCCAGGTCAACGGCGCGCCCCTCGACCCGGCCCGCAAGTACCGGGTCGCCACCAACAACTTCATGGTGGCGGGCGGCGACGGCTACACGGCCTTCACCCGCGGGCGGGTTCTCCTCGGCGTGGTCGACGGCAAGCTCATGGCCAACGAGGTGATGGCCTATGTGCGCCGCAAGGGCACGGTCGACCCGAAGGTCGAAGGGCGCATCGTCGTCCGGTGACGGGCCCGGTCGCAGCGGCTCTCGCGGATTTCCGCGGGAGCCCCGCCGCCGACGGCTGGGGGCGCCTCGCCTTCTTCGCGGCGGGCGCCGCGGAGGCCGTGGCAGCGCGGGTCGACGAGCGGATCGCCGCGGGGGCTGCGGTCCTGCCCCCGCCCGACCACATCTTCACGAGCCTTCGCCTCACCCCGCTCCATCGGGTGAAGGCGGTGATCCTCGGCCAGGACCCCTACCCCACCCCGGGCGACAGCCACGGCCTCGCCTTCTCGTACCGCGGCCCCCGCCGGCTGCCGGCCTCCTTGAGGGTGATCTTCGACGAGCTCGCCGCGGATCTCGGCATCCCCCGCCCCCGCTCGGGCGACCTCACGCCTTGGGCCGAGCAGGGCGTGCTGTGCATTAACACGGCGCTCACCGTGGAGGCGGGCCAGGCCGGCGCGCATCTGAAGCTCGGCTGGCAGGCCCTCGCTGACGAGGTGATGGCGGCCGTCTCCGCCGAGCAGCCCGCCGTGGCCTTCCTCCTGTGGGGCGGCCCCGCGCGCCGGCGCGCGGACCTCGTCGACCGGGCGAAGCACCTCGTGCTCGAAAGCGGCCACCCCTCCCCCCTCAACCGCCTCAACGATTTCCGCGGCACGCGGCCCTTCAGCCGGGCGAATGCCTGGCTGGCGGAGCGGGGGCTGGAGCCGATCGACTGGCGGCTGCCGTGAGCACACTCTCCCGTGTGGGAGAGGGCCGAAAACCTGCGGTTTCCGGGGTGAGGGTTGTACGCTCGAAGAGTGTGGCGCGGGTTCTCCCTCCCCCCTCCGCGGTGGAGGGACAGCTTGCCGAAGGCAAGCAGGGAGAGGGGCGAGAGCGCAGGTGCAGATCGTGAGCCTCCCTCCTCTGAGGGGAGGGAGTGGATACGTCGCGCTACGGCCCCTCTCCCGGCAGGCTTTGCCTGCCACCCTCTCCCGCGAAGGGAAAGGGGGAACGAGCGGTCCCGCTCACCCCACCGGCCGCTCGTCCGCGATCACCTTGCCGTCGTTCGGCAGGCTGCCGGGGGCGACGAGGTCGACGGCGCCTTTGAGCTTCGTCACGGCCTGGAGGGTCGCGGCGACGGCGGTGCGCAGGGGGTCGCCCGGCGCGGCGGCCTCGGCGGCGAGGGTCATGGCGTCGTTCTCGCCCTCGCGGGTCACGATGAGCCGGAGCCGGCCGAGCTCGGGATGGCGGCGGGCGATCTCGGCCACCTGCTCGGGCCGAACGAACATGCCCTTGATCTTGGCGGTCTGATCGGCCCGGCCCATCCAGCCGCGGATGCGCAGGCCGGTGCGCCCGCAGGGGCTGATCCCCGGCAGGGCGGCGGTGAGGTCCCCCACCGCTAGGCGGATCTGGGGATGGTGCGGGTCGAGGTTCGTGACGACCACCTCCCCCACCTCGCCCTCGGGAACGGGATCGCCGGTGCCCGGGCGCACAATCTCGAGGATGAGGTTCTCGTTCACCACCATGCCGTCCCGGGCGGAAGTCTCGTAGGCGATGATCCCGAGATCCGCCGTCGCGTAGGCCTGGTAGGCGTCGATCCCGCGGGCCGCGATCTCGGCCTGGAGGGATTTCGGAAAGGCGGCGCCCGAACATAAGGCCCGCTTGATCGAGGAGGCGTCGCGCCCCGCCTTCTCGGCGGCATCGAGCAGGATCTTGAGGAAGTCCGGCGTGCCGCAATAGGCCACCGGCCGGAAAGCCTCGATCACCTCGAGCTGCTGCTCCGTGTTGCCGGGCCCCGCCGGAATGACCGCGCAGCCAAGCGCCCGCGCGCCGGAATCCATGATGAATCCGCCGGGGGTGAGGTGATAGCCGAAGGTGTTGAGCACCACGTCGCCCGGGCGAAAGCCCATGGCGTGGAGGCCCCGGGCGGCGCCCCAGGGATCCGGGCCCGTGCCCTCCGGCTCGAAGATCGGGCCCGGCGAGGTGAAGAGGCGGCCGAACCCCGAGAGCGGGCCGGGCACCAAGCCGCCGAACGGCGGGGCGGCCTTCTGCAGGGCCGGCAGTTCGGCCTTGCGCAGCACCGGCAGGCGGGCGAGCGCATCCCGGCTCGTCACGGCGGCGGGATCGACGCCCCGCAGCCGTTCCGCATAGGCGGGCGCGGCGAGCGCCGCCCGCAGCACGTCCGGCAGGCGGCGGAAGAGATCGGCCTCGCGGGCGGCGGGATCCTGGATGTCTCGGGCGTCGTAGGTATCGGCCATGGGGTCTGTCCTCGCTCTCCCCTTCGTAGCGAACGGGCGCGCCGAGGCAACGGCGAAGCGCGACTTAGAAGCGGAGAACCCGCAGGAGGCGCGTCACGTCGAGCAGGGTAACGAGGGCGGCCGCCACATAGGTGAGCGCCGCGGCGCGCAGGACCGTGCGGGCTGCGGGCAGATCGCCGTCCGCAAGATAGCCGCCCGTCTTTAGGATCGGCAGAGCGCGCCGGAAGCTCGCGTCGAACTCCACCGGCAGGGTGAGGAGATGGACCACGAGCCGCGAGGCCATGAGCACCGCGACGATCGCCACCTGCAGGATGAGCAAAGCGGGCGAGCGCACCAGGGCCATGAGCACCGGCGCGGTCGCCAGCACGATGGCGGCGACGACCTCGATGGTCTGGGCGGTCCGGGCGAGCTTCAGGCGAAGATGAAGCAGGCGGTTGCCGTCCGCATCCTGGAGGGCGTGGGAGACCTCGTGCGCCGCCACCGCAACCGCCGTGACGGAGCGCCCGTCGTAGTTCGGGGGCGTGAGGCGCACGGCCTTGTCGACCGGATCGTAATGGTCGCCCTGCGGGGCGAGTTCGACCTTCACGTGCTGCAGCCCGCCGAGGTCGAGAAGGTGGCGGGCGAGTTCCCCGCCCGTGCCGGGAAAGTCCTCCCGCTCGGCCGCATGCCGGCGCATGGCGCTGCGCACCCACCATTGCGGGCCGAAGACGAGGGCAAGGAGCGCCGCGACGGCGAGCGCGATCAGAAACGGCATGGGGCTAATGTCGTGCCGGCGTCGAGGCGGCGCAACTGCGGTGGGAGAGCGCGAGGGTGGAGTGAGCCCTGTCGGCCCTTCATCCGGCAACCCTCATCATGAGGAGGGCCGTCGGGCCCGTCTCGAAGGAGGGTTCGGCGTGGTGCTGCCCGCGGTGCCCTGGATCGCCCTCGTCCTTCAAGACGCTTCGCTGACGCGAAGCCCTCAGGATGAGGGCTACACCGGCGCCAGCCTCAAGTCCTGCAAGCCTCTGACCCTCATCCTGAGGAGCCGCGCAGCGGCGTCTCGAAGGAGGGTCCAGGGAACGCGGGAAGCGCTGCACGTCTCTCCTCCCCCTCAAGGGGGAGGGAAACGAGCAGCGTCGCGGGTTATGCCAGCCAGCGCTTGCGGCGCTTGTAGCTCTTCACCTCGCGGAAGGACTTGCGGTCGCCCTCGGCGACGCCGAGGTAGAATTCCTTCACGTCCTCGTTCTCGCGCAGCATCTTGGCGGGGCCGTCCATCACCACCCGGCCGGTCTCGAGGATGTAGCCGTAGGTGGCGTATTTCAGAGCCATGTTGGTGTTCTGCTCGGCGAGGAGGAAGGAGACGCCCTCCGTCGTGTTGAGCTTGCGGACAATCTCGAAGATCTCCTCCACGATCTGCGGCGCGAGGCCCATGGAGGGCTCGTCGAGGAGGATCATCTTGGGCTTCGACATCATGGCGCGGCCGATGGCGCACATCTGCTGCTCGCCGCCCGACGTGTAGCCTGCCATCGAGGAGCGACGCTGCTTCAGGCGCGGGAAATACTGGTAGATCGCCTCGAGGTCCCGCTTGATCGCGGCGTTGCCGTCGCGGCGCGTGAAGGCGCCGGTGAGGAGGTTCTCCTCGATGGTGAGGTGGCCGAAGCAGAGGCGGCCCTCGAGCACCTGGATGCAGCCGCGGCGCACGAGGTCGTTGGGCGAGAGCCTGTCGACCCGCGCGCCCTCGAACTCGATGGAGCCCTTGGTCACCTCCCCGCGCTCGGCGTGCAGGAGGTTGGAGATGGCTTTCAGGGTCGTGGTCTTGCCGGCCCCGTTCGCCCCGAGCAGCGCGACGATCCCGCCCTTCGGCACGGTCAGCGACACGCCCTTGAGGACGAGGATCACGTGGTCGTAGATCACCTCGATGTTGTTCACCGAGAGGATGGTGTCGGCGGGGGCGATGGCGGCGGCGGTCATGGATTCCTCATCGGGGCTTCCCCTCCCCCGCGAGGAGGGAGGGGAAGTGGCGTTGTCGCCTTAGGACTGCTTCTCGCAGGCTTCCGAGCGCTGCGGCCAGCCGGCATTGCCGGTGGCGTAGTCCTTGGCGGCGGTCTCGAGGAGCGGACGGACGCGGTCGCGCTGGGGCTCGATGTAGTCCGACGCGCGGGTCCATTTCTGGCCGTCCCACTCCATCACGTAGACGGCATGGTGGCCCGAATGGTCCTCGCAGGAGACGCGGACCGGGGCGGCGAAGCCCTTGGCGCCGAGTTCCTCCCACCGGGCCGCGGTGATGTTGAGGGATTCGAGGCCCCGGCGCATGTCGTCGCCGTTGATCACCTTCTTGCCGGTGATGCGCTGGGCGTTGCGGATGCCCTCGGCGATCAGCATGCCTTGGAAGACGCCGCGGTTGTAGAGGTTCTCGCCCACCTTCTCCTTGGTGGTGAGGCTCTGCCCCTTGTCGTGGACGTGCTTGATGATGTCCTGCAGGACCGGGACGTCGGCGCCGGTGGCGTGCCAGTTGAGGGCCTTGTAGCCCTTGGCCTGGGCGCCCGCCGGGCGCGCGTCGTCGTCGCCGCCGGCCCACCACACGCCGACCATGCGGTCGACCGGGAAGCCCGCGCGGCCCGCCTCACGAACCGCGGTGGGGTTCATGGCGCCCCAGCCCTGGAGGTACACCCAGTCCGGCCGGTCGCGGCGGATGGAGAGCCAGATCGAGGACTGGTTCTGCATCTCCGTCGGCGGCACCGGGTAGAGCTTCACCGTGAAGCCGTGCTCCTTGGCGAGCGCCTCGAGAACCGGGATCGGCTCCTTGCCGAAGGGCGCGTCGAGATGGAGAAGGCCGATGGTCTTGCCCTTGAGCTTGTCCATCCCCCCTTCCCTCTGGCCGACATAGCGGATGAAGGCGGAGGCGCCGTCCCAGTAGGTGGAGGGCGGGTTGAACACCCACGGGAACACGCCGCCCACCGCCGCGGCGGAGAGGCCGTAGCCCATGGAGAATTGCGGGATCTTGTCGATATGCGCCCGCGGGATCTGCGCAAGCGCGGCGCCGGTCGACCACGGCACGTACAGGATGGTGCCCTTCTGGCGGGCCTGCTCGTAGCACTCGATGCTGCGGCGGGTGTCGTAGGCGGTCTCGCATTCCTCGAAGGCGATCTTCACGCCGCCGATGCCGCCGTCGCGGTTGTTCAGCATGAGGAAGTAGTCCCTGGTGCCGTCGCCCACCGGGATGCCGGAGCCCGAGAACGGGCCGGTGCGGTAGGTGTTGTGCACGAAGGGGATCTGATCCTGCGCCAGGGCCGGGGCGGCCGCGAAGGGCGCGCCCAGGAGGCCGGCGAGGGCCAGGCCGGAAGCGGTTCTCTTGAAACTCATCTGTTTCCTCCACTCTGTCTCGTTCGCCGAAGAGGAGCCGGATGGCTCCCGTCGGGCGTCAGGGGCGGACGTCGCGCCGCCCTCTCTCGTGTGCCCCCGGCAGCGGCCGCCGCCGGGCGCGATGCCGGGCTCCCTAGTAGGGGAAGGGCCAGACGCGCAGTTTCTGCTTCATGATCTGCCACAGGCGGGCGAGGCCGTGCGGCTCGACGATGAGCAGGAAGATCGTGAGCGCCCCGATGATCATCAGCACGATCTTCTCGGCGGTGGCGCCGGTGATCGCGATGCCGATGGCGGGGAGCCCGAATTTGAGGATCGTCGGCAGCGCCACGATGAAGCCGGCGCCGAGGAACGAGCCGATCATGCTGCCCGTCCCGCCGATGATCACGGCGAACAGGATGACGAAGCTGAGGCGGATCGAGAACTCGGTGCCCGCCTCGGCGCCGCCGAGATACAGGAACACGAAGAGCGCCCCCGACACGCCGGCGTAGAAGGACGAGACCGCGAAGGCGAGGAGCTTGGCGTTGAGGAGCTTGATGCCCATGAGCTCCGCCGCGATGTCCATGTCGCGCACCGCCATCCAGGCCCGGCCGACGCGGCCGTGGACAAGGTTCGAGGCCACCCAGGTGAGCGCCACCACGAAGGTGAGGAGCACGATGTACTTCACGTAGAGCGACGCGGTGGGCCCCGTGATGGCGAAGCCGAACAGGGTCCTGAGGGGCACCTCGATCGCGCCCGAGGGGTTGTAGTTGTAGAGCCAGGGAATGCGCACGAAGGCCCATTGCAGGAAGAACTGCGCCGCGAGGGTCGCGACCGCGAGATACAGCCCCTTGATGCGCAGGGACGGCAGGCCGAACAGCACGCCCACCGCCGCCGAGAAGAAGCCCGACGCGAGGATCCAGATGAGGACGTTCACCTCGGGGAACAGGGTGGTGAGCTTGTAGCAGGCATAGGCCCCCGCCCCCATGAAGCCCGCGGTGCCGAGGGAGATGAGCCCCGTATAGCCGGTGAGGATGTTGAGGCCGATCACCGCCAGCGAGAGCGCCAGGAACGGCAGCAGGATCGTGCGGAGGATGAACTCGTTGGCGAGGAACGGGATCGCGAGATACGCGACGGCGAGGATCACGGCGATGCCGATGCGGTCCTGCCGCAGCGGGAAGATCGCCATGTCGGCCTGGTAGCTCGTCTTGAACTGGCCTGCTTCGCGGTAGAACACGGGGGGCTTCCTTCGCTCGGGCTCAGATGCGTTCGATGATCTTCTCGCCGAACAGGCCCTGCGGCCGGAACAGCAGGAAGGCGAGCGCGATGACGTAGGCGAACCAGGTCTCGATGCCGCCGCCGAGGAGCGGGCCCCAGTAGAACTCGGCGATCTTCTCGCCGAACCCGATGATGAGGCCGCCAACGATGGCGCCCGGGATCGAGGTGAAGCCGCCGAGGATCAGCACCGGCAGGGCTTTCAAGGCGATGATCTCGAGGGCGAAGGACACGTCCGAGCGCGCCCCCCACATGATGCCGGTGACGAGCGCCACGACGCCCGCCGCGAACCACACGATCACCCAGATCTGGTTGAGGGAGATGCCGACCGAGAGCGCCGCCTTATGGCTGTCGGCGACGGCGCGCAGCGCCCGTCCGATGCGGGTGTACTGGAAGAAGAAGCCGAGGACCGCGATCATCACGATGGCGATGAGGGCCGCCGCCACGTCGAGGTGCTGGACGTTGACGCGCCCGCCGAGGATGTCGAACTGCGAGGAGCCCGTGGGCAGGCCGAGCTCCTGGGTGATCATCACCTTCGGGTTGCCGCCGAACACCCACTCGCCGAAGCCGATGAGGAAGTAGGTGAGGCCGACGGTCGCCATCAGCATGATGATCTCGTTCTGGTTCACGAGCGGCCGGAGCACCACCCGCTCCACCAGCCAGGCGAGGCCGAACATCACGCCGACGGCCCCGACGAGGGCGAGGAGCGCCGCCACCGTGCCGGAGGGCAGGCCCATGCGCACGGTGAGGATCTCGTAGAGGCCGACGAGGCTGAGCGCCGCGAAGACCACCATGATGCCTTGCGCGAAGTTGAACACGCCCGAGGCCTTGAAGATGAGCACGAAGCCGAGGGCGATGAGGGCATAAAGAACGCCGGCGACGAAGCCCTCCCACAGGGTCTGCACCAGGAGGTCCGGCGCCTGCACCATCAGGACGAAGGGATCGACGAGCACGTCGTAGAGGACGTTGCCGCGCCCGATGGCCCCCGACTGCACGGCCGCCACGAGGGCGACCAGCAGGGCGATGATGCCGCCCGCCGCGACGAGGCGCCGGGTGAGCTTCGCGTCGAGGCCCGGTTTGCGCAGGGCCGGGGCTGCCGATTCCGCCACTGGGGTCTCCCTAATGCGCCACGCCGAGATAGGCGTCGATCACGCGCTGGTCGCGCTTCACCTCGTCAGGCCGGCCGTCCGCGATCTTGCGGCCGTATTCGAGCACGACGACCCGGTCGGACAGGTCCATCACCACGCCCATGTCGTGCTCGATGAGCGCGATGGTGGTGCCGAATTGCTGGTTCACGTCGAGGATGAAGCGGGACATGTCGCCCTTCTCCTCAAGGTTCATGCCCGCCATGGGCTCGTCGAGGAGCAGCAGCTCCGGCTCCATGGCGAGGGCCCGGCCGAGCTCCACGCGCTTCTGAAGCCCGTAAGGAAGCTTGCCCACAGGGATCTTGCGGATGTGCTGGATCTCGAGGAAATCGATGATGTCCTCCACCACGCGCCGGTGCTGGACCTCCTCGTTCATGGCTGGGCCGTACCGGAGGAGCTGCCAGAAGAAGCTGCTCTTCATCTTGAGGGAGCGGCCGGCCATAATGTTGTCGAGGGTCGACATGCCCTTGAAGAGCGCCACGTTCTGGAAGGTCCGGGCGATCCCGCCGCGCGCCGCCTCGTAGGGGCGCATGCGCGGGCGCGTTTTGCCCTTGAAGGTGATGCGCCCCTCGGTCGGGTGATAGAACCCGTTGATGCAGTTCAGCATCGAGGTCTTGCCGGCGCCGTTGGGCCCGATGATCGCGCGGATTTCGCCCTTCTTGATGTCGAAGGACACGTCCGTCAGCGCCTTCACGCCGCCGAAGCCGAGCGACACGCCCTCGACGGCGAGCAGCACGTCGCCCTTCACCAGGACGGGATTGTCGGGGGCCCTCATTCCGCCGCCTCCAGGACCGGCGCGGCTGCCGCGACCGGATAGGCCTTCATGTCGGTGATCCGCACCCTGGCCTTGATGACGCCCTTGCGGCCGTCCTCGAAGGTGACCTCGGTGGCGATGTCGGCCTCGCTCGACCCGTCGTAGAGCGCCTGGATCAGGGGGGCGTAGCGGTCGGCGATGAAGCCGCGGCGGACCTTCTGGGTGCGGGTGAGCTCTCCGTCATCCGCATCGAGCTCCTTGTGGAGGATGAGGAAGCGCCGGATCTGGGCGCCGCCCATGAGGGGCTCGTTCGCCAGCGAGCGGTTCACCTCGTCCACGTGCCCCTCGATCATCTTGGTGACGAGGGGATGGCCGGCGAGCTCCTGGTAGGAGGCGTAGGTCACGCCGTTGCGCTCGGCCCAGTTGCCCACCGCCACGAGATCGATGTTGACGAAGCAGGCGACGAAGTCGCGCCCGTCCCCGAAGGCCACCGCCTCCTTGATGTTGGGATAGAACTTCAGCTTGTTCTCGACGTATTTCGGCGGGAAGAGCGAGCCGTCCCGCATCTTGCCGACGTCCTTGGCCCGGTCGATGATCTTGAGGTGGCCGCTCTTGTCGAAGAACCCCGCATCGCCGGAGCGCACGAACCCGTCCGGGGTCTTCGTCTCGGCGGTCTTCGCCTCGTCCTTGTAGTAGCCCTGGAAGACGCCGGGAGAGCGGTAGAGCACCTCGCCGTTGTCGTCGATCTTGATCTCGACCTGAGGGGCGGGGCGCCCCACCGTGTCGGCGCGGATCTCCCCGTCGGGCTGCATGGTCACGTAGACGGAGGCTTCCGTCTGCCCGTAGAGCTGTTTCAGGTTCACGCCGATGGCGCGGTAGAAACGGAAGATCTCGGGGCCGATCGCCTCGCCGGCCGTGTACCCGACCTTGATGTTGCTGAGGCCGAAGCGGTTCTTCAGGGGCCCGTAGACGAGAAGATCGCCGAGCTTCCACATGAAGCGGTCCCAGGCGCTCACGCCGGGCTCGCGGTTGAGGATGCGCTCGCCCACCCGGTTGGCATGGTCGATGAAGTACTTGAAGACCCGGCGCTTCAGGGCGCTCGCATCCTCCATGCGCACCATCGTGAGGGTGAGCATGTTCTCGAAGACGCGGGGCGGCGCGAAGGCGTAGGTGGTGCCGATCTCGCGGCGGTCCTCCACCACGGTCTCGGCGCTCTCGGGGCAGTTGACGCAGAGACCCGCCAGGATCGCCTGCGCGTAGGAGAAGATGTGGTCGCCGACCCACGCGATGGGCAGGTAGGCGATGATCTCGTCGCCCTCCTGCAGGTTGTCGAACTCGCACCCGATGCGGGCCGCTGCGATGACGTTGTCGTAGGTGAGCATCACGCCCTTGGGGCGCCCGGTCGTGCCGGAGGTATAGAGAATGATGGCGAGGTCGGAGCCCCGCCCTGCCGCGAGTTCCGCCTCGAGAGCTGCGCCCTCGGCAGCGTCCGCGAAGCGCTTGCGGCCCTCGTCCACCACCTCGGCGATGGGGTGGAGCCGGGTGTGGTCGTAGTCGCGCAGCCCCCGCTCCTCGTCGTAGAGGAGGTGGGTGAGAAGCGGCACCTGCTCGGCGACGGAGAGAACCTTGTCGACCTGCTCCTGGTCCTGCACGGCGGCGTGCGTCACCTCCGCGTGGGCGAGGACGTAGGCCATCTCCTCGGCGACGCTGTCGGAATAGACCGGGATCGGCACGGCGCCGAGCCACTGGGCGGCCGCCATGGTCCAGTAGAGCCGCGGCCGGTTCTGCCCGATGATGGCGATCTTGCCGCCCCGCTTCAGCCCCAGCGCCTTGAGGCCCGCCGCATAGGCGCGCACGATCTCGTGCACCTCGCCCCAGGTCCAGGACTGCCAGATGCCGAGGTCCTTGTGCCGGAACGCGGTCCGGTTCGGGCGGATCTGCCCGTTGCGGACGATGAGCTTCGGAAATGTGTCGTCCTGCGCGGCTTGAGCCGTCGTCACAGACCTCTCCTCCCTCGGCATCGCGGGCGGAAGCCCACGACCATCTCGTTTCCTCTGGACCCGCGGGTGATCCCGCGTGGCTGCCGGTCACCCGGCCGGCTGCATTCTGAGCCGTTCGATAAGCACATGTGTAGCGGGACTGCACAAGGCGACAAGAGTCGAAGCCGTGCGGAAATGCCGATATTATGAGCACCACGACGCGCACCCGGTGCAGAGATGCACATGGGGCGACTGGCTAATATAGCCCCGCAGGCTTTGGGCGGGCGCACTGTCATTCCGGGGCGAGCGGAGCGAGAGCCCGGAACCCATAACCATGACGATGCAAGCTGCGCTCGACGCCGGTGCGCTTTGTCCTGCGATGTCGGTGGTTACGGGTTCCGGGCTCCGCTGCGCGGCGCCGGAATGACAGGCGTCGCGCCCATTATGACGAGGGCGGCGACCCGGAAAAGCGGGCACGGCGGTAGCCCGCCCCGGGCGGGGCGGGCTGCGCAGCTCCTTATTCGGCCGCGACCGCGAGGGACGCGGGCGTCGCGGGGGCATGGAACTGGGCGAGCAGCGCCTCCTCCTCGGCCTTCGCGGTCTTGAGGTTGCGCTCCTTGATGTGCCCGAACCCGCGGATCTTCTGCGGGATGGTGGCCAGGCCCACCGCCAGGGCGTGGTTCTCCGGCGAGAGCTTCTCCAGGATTTCCCCGATCCGGCCCTCGAACTCGCGGATGAGCCCCCGTTCGGTGCGGCGCTCGTGCGTGTAGCCGAAGAGGTCGAGGGGTGTGCCGCGCACCACCCGGAAGGGGGCGAGCACCCGGAAGGCCTTCATCATCCAGGGCCCGAAGCTCTTCTTGCGCGGAACGCCCGTGACCGGGTCCTTCTTGGCGAGCATCGGAGGCGCGAGGTGGAACTCGAGCCGCATGCCCTCGCCCTCGAAGGTGGAGGCGAGCTGCTTTTCGAAGGAGCCGTTGGTGTAGAGGCGCGCCACCTCGTACTCGTCCTTGTAGGCCATGAGCTTGAAGAGCGAGCGGGCGACCGCCTCGGTGAGCGCGGTCGAGCCCGCGGCCACCTTGGCCTCGGCCTCGCGGACACGCTCGACCTGCGCCTTGTAGCGCCGGGCGTAGCGGGCGCTCTGGTAGCCCGTGAGGAACTCGACCCGGCGGGCGATCACCTCGTCGAGGGTCTGCGAGAGCTGGCGGGAGGGCGTCGGCGCCTTCACATCGGCGAGAAGCCGGGCGACGGTCTCGGGTTCCGCGGCGGCGCGACGGCCCCACCCGAAGGCCGCGAGGTTCATCTTCACGGCCTCGCCGTTGAGCTGGATCGCCTTCTCGATGGCGGCGCCGGAGAGGGGCACGAGGCCCCGCTGGTAGGCGTAGCCCAGCATGAACATGTTGGCGGCGATCGCATTGCCGAGAAGCGCCGTCGCGACCGCGGTCGCGTCGATGAAGGAGGCGCCCTCGGGCCCCGCGGCGGCCGTGATCGCGCGTTTGATGCGCTCGGCTGGCAGCGAGAAATCGGCGTTGCGGGTGAAGTCGCCTGGCATCACCTCCGCCGTGTTGACGACGAGGCCCGTCTGGCCGGCCTTCACGGAGGCGAGCACCTTCTTGGTGCCCGTCACGACGAGGTCGCAGCCGAGCACGAGATGCGCGGCGCCCGCCGAGACGCGGATCGCGTGGATGTCCTCCTGGTTGTTGGCGAGGCGCACGTGGCTGTAGACCGCGCCGCCCTTCTGAGCGAGGCCCGCCATGTCGATCATCCCGAGGCCCTTGCGCTCGAGATGCGCCGCCATGCCGAGGATCGCCCCGATGGTGACGACGCCCGTGCCGCCCACCCCGGTGACGATGATGTTGAACGTGCGGTCGATGCCGGGGATCGCGGGCTCGGGCAGCGGCGCGAGCGCCACGCCGTCCGTCGCGACGGTCTCAGGAACGGCCTTCTTCACCTTGGCGCCGTGCACCGTCACGAAGGACGGGCAGAAGCCCTTCACGCAGGAGAAGTCCTTGTTGCAGTTCGACTGGTCGATCTGACGCTTGCGGCCGAACTCCGTCTCGACGGGCTGCACGGCGACGCAGTTCGACTGCACCGAGCAGTCGCCGCAGGCCTCGCAGACGAGGTCGTTGATGATGACGCGCTTGTCGGGATCGGGAAACTCGCCGCGCTTGCGGCGCCGGCGCTTCTCCGACGCGCAGGTCTGGTCGTAGATCATCACCGACACGCCCTCGACCTCCGAGAGCATGCGCTGGACCTGATCGAGGTCGTCCCGGTGGTGGACCGTCATGCCGGAGGGCCAGCCGATGGACTTCGGGTACTTGTCGGGCTCGTCCGACACGAGGGCGATGCGCTCGACGCCTTCCGCGCGCACCTGGCGGGCGATCATGTCGACCGTGAGCCCGCCCTCGTGCCGCTGGCCGCCCGTCATGGCGACCGCGTCGTTGAAGAGAATCTTGTAGGTGACGTTCGTCTTGGTGTGGATCGCCCAGCGCAGGGCCAGCACGCCCGAATGGTTGTAGGTGCCGTCGCCGAGATTCTGGAAGACGTGCTTGCGGGTCGAGAAGGCGTTCTCGCCGATCCAGTTCGCGCCCTCCCCGCCCATCTGGGTGAAGCCGTCCGTCGCCCGGTCCATCCACTGGACCATGTAGTGGCAGCCGATGCCCGCATAGGCGCGCATGCCCTCCGGCACCTTGGTGGACGAATTGTGCGGGCAGCCCGAGCAGAAATGCGGCGTGCGGGTGGCGACGTCGCCCGTGAGGCGCAGGACCTCCTGGTCGTGCTTGAGGCGCTCCACGCGCCCGCGCAGATCGTCGTTGTTGTGGTAGCGCAGCAGCCGCTCGCCGATGGCGATGGCGATGTCGTTGGGATCGAGGGCGCCCTTGACGGGGAACAGCCAGTTGCCGCCCTCGTCCTTCTTGCCGATGCAGACGGGCTGGTTCGCAGTGCCGTAGAGCTCCTCGCGCACCTGCACCTCGATGAGGGAGCGCTTCTCCTCGACGACGATCACGAGGTCGAGGCCGCGGGCGAACTCGACGAGCTCGCGCTGCGAGAGCGGCCACGGGCAGGCGACCTTGTAGAGCCGCAGCCCCATGTCGTTCGCCTTCACCTCGTCGAGCCCAAGCTCGTCCATGGCCTGGCGCACGTCGAGATAGGACTTGCCCACCGTGATGACGCCCACCTTCGGCTGGCGGCCGCCCGAGAGCACGATGCGGTTGAGGTTGTTGGCGCGCACGAAGGCCAGCATGGCGTCGCGCTTGAAATCCTGGAGGCGTGCCTCCTGATCGAGAACGCCGTCGCGGGGGCGGATGTTGAGGCCGCCGGGCGGCATGGTGAAATCGTCCGGCATGACGATCTTCACGCGGTCGATGGAGCCGTCGACGCTCGCCGTCGACTCGATGTTCTCCTTCACGCACTTGAACGCGACCCAGGTGCCGCAGAAGCGGCTCATCGCGTAGCCGTAGAGGCCGTAATCGAGGATCTCCTGAACGCCCGCCGGATTCAGGATCGGGATCATCACGTCGACGAAGTGGAACTCGGACTGGTGCGCGACGGTGGAGGATTCCGCCGTGTGGTCGTCGCCCATGAGGGCGAGGACGCCGCCGTTCTTCGAGGAGCCGGCCATGTTGGCGTGGCGGAACACGTCGCCCGAGCGGTCGACGCCCGGGCCCTTGCCGTACCACATGCCGAACACGCCGTCGTACTTGCCCTCGCCGCGCATCTCGGCCTGCTGGGAGCCCCAGACGGCGGTGGCGGCGAGCTCCTCGTTGAGGCCCGGCTGGAAGACGATGTTGTTCGGCTCGAGCCACTTCTTGGCGCGCAGGAGGTTCTGGTCGAGGCCGCCGATGGGCGAGCCCCGATAGCCCGAGACGAAGCCGGCGGTGTTCAGCCCCGCGAGGCGGTCGCGCTCGCGCTGCATGAGCAGCAGGCGGACGATGGCCTGGGTGCCGGTGATGAAGACGCGATCCTTCGTGAGATCGAACTTGTCGTCGAGCGTGACGTCCCGAAGCGCCGTGCTGAGATCGGCCATCTGCTCATTCCTCCTCGAACGCCCTCAAGCACGCCGGTTCGCCCGGTCTTCTGAGGCCCTGAATTTAAGTCAGCATTACTGACATATGTCGCCTGCAGCGTCAATGGATCAGCCCTCCTTTCGCCGTGTTCCACACCGAAAGGAAGCGCCCGACTCGCGAGCCCCGTTGAGCTCGCGAGCAAGCGTCACCATAAGACAAACGCATGATGCGCCCGATCCGTCTCACAGTCTCGCTGATTGCTGCCTTTTTCGCCGCGATCATCCCGGCTTTCGCCCATCCGCACGTCTTCGTGACCGCCCGGGCGGAGGTGCTGTACGGCTCCGACGGCCGGGTGACGGGCGTTCGCCACGCTTGGACCTTCGACAAGGTCTACACCTCCTACATCACGCAGGGCCTCGACACGAACGGGGACGGCAAGCTCGAGCCCGGCGAGTTGCAGGACCTCGCCAAGGAGAACACCACCTCCCTCGTCGATTTCGAGTACTTCACGGTCGTGAAGGCGAACGGCGCCAAGCAGGCTTTCGGCGAGCCGCGGGATTACGGGATGGCGGTGGCGAACGAGGAGGCGACGCTCACCTACGTGCTGCCGCTGAAGAATGCGGCGACGAACAAGCTCCTCACGGTCGAGGTCTACGACCCGTCCTACTTCGTCGCCTTCACGCTCGCGGAGGGCGACGATGCGGTGAAGCTCGCTGGCGCTCCGAAGGGCTGCTCCATGACCCTCACGCGGCCCAAGCCCGTCGACGTGTCCCAGCAGCAGAACCTGTCGGAGAGCTTCTTCGAGGCCCTCGATGCGGCCTCGAATTTCGGCTCGCAATTCTCGAACCGGGCCCTCGTCGCATGTCCCTGACGGCCGAACCGCTCGCGCTCGCCGTCCCCCGGCGCCGGGCCTGGCTCCCGCGCCTTGCCGTCGCCCTCGCGGCGGTGGCGGCGGTGGCCCTCGCGGGCGCTCTCCTCGCCTGGCTGTTCGTTCCGCCCGCGCCGCCGCCGCCCGTGCGCGCCCCGTTCGGCGCGGGGCTGCGCGAAGCGGCGCCGAGCGCCGGCGGGATCGGGGGCTGGATCCTGGCGCTTCAGGGCGCCTTCTATAAGAGCCTGCAGGCCGCGGTGTCGGGGCTCAAGGAGAGCGGCGCGGCTTTCTGGTCGCTGCTCGGGGTCGGTTTCGCCTACGGGGTCTTCCACGCCGCCGGGCCGGGCCACGGCAAGGCGGTGATCTCCGCCTATCTCGTCGCCAACGAGCGTTCGCTCCGCCGCGGCTTCTCCTTGAGCCTTGCCGCCGCGCTCCTGCAGGCGCTCGTGGCGGTCGCCGTGGTGAGCGTCGCGTCCCTCGTCTTCCAGGTCCGCGCGGCCACCATGACCCAGGTCACCGCGGGGGTGGAGCTCGCCAGCTTCGCCGCCGTCGCGCTTCTTGGCGCCGCCGTCACCTGGCGCAAGGCCGGCAAGCTTCTCGGCACCATCGCCGTGGCGCGGGACCCGCGGGCCCAACCGGCGGATGCCTGCGATCACGTCCACCTGCCGCCGCCCGAAGCCCTCGACCGCCTGAGCCATGGGCGCGAGATGGCGGGCGTAACGCTGGCGGCCGGCATTCGCCCCTGCGCCGGCGCCATCATCATCCTGGTCTTCGCCCTCTCGCAGGGCCTCTACCCCGCAGGCATCGCGGCGACCTTCGCCATGGCCCTCGGAACGGCCCTCACCACGGGCCTCATCGCGGCCCTCGCTGTCTTCGCGAAGGGCTTCGCGCTGCGCCTCGCCGGCGGGCGCGGGGCCGGCGGCGCGGTCGCGGTGGCCGGCCTCGAACTCCTCGCCGCCGCCTTCGTGCTGGTGCTCGGCGCGACGCTCCTCGCCGGGCTGTGGAGCACCGCGGGCGCCTGATTCAGTTGTCACAGGTCACGAAGCCTCCTCTCCCTCCCCTCAGGGGAGGGGTAGGGGCGGGGTATGCCGCGCCAGCGGCAGGTTTGACCCGAGGCAAGAACTCGCGCTTGCGCGCGATACCCCACCCTGCCCTCCCCTGAAGGGAGGGAGGAGGCCGGCTGGATCGAGGTTGTACGGTGCGCTGTGACTGTCGTCCCGGGGCGACGCCGCTTGTCATTCCGGGACGGCGGAGCCGGGCCCGGAACCCATAACCATGAACTTGACAGAACCCGCTCGGCGCCCGTGCGCTGTGTTCTGACACCGAGGTGTTTATGGGTTCCGGGCTCGCCTGCGGCGCCCCGGAATGACATTGGGCAGCACCTGGAGAGTGCCGCTGACGCGGCCTACCCCACCGGCCCGCTTCGCGGGCTGCGTTCTCCCCTGAGGGGAGGGAGGCGGCCGGCTGGATCAGCCCGCTGGAAAGCGGAATTCCGGGTCGTTTTCCAGCCGGATCGGCTCGCCGTGGGGCGTCGCGTGGGCGGCCCGGTCCCAGGCGGCGCGGCGGGACGCCAGCGTTTCCTCGTCCGCGATGCCCTTGCGGCCCACGAGGTCCTCGATGGCGGCGAGCCAGTGGCGGTAATAGGTGGAGCCGTCGTCGCAATCGCCCTGCCCTTGCGCCCGTCGGATCGCGGCGGCGAGGACCGCGGCCCACTCGCTCCAGGTGAAGAGGCCGCGCTCGTGGAGCGCCAGGGTCATGGCGAAAGCCTGGGCTTCCCAAGGCTCGCGAAAGACCGGCTCGCCGTCCCCGTCTCGCGGCAGGGGCGCCACCGCCTCCGCCGCCCGGGCGATCCCATCATGCCGGTTCAAGGTAGCTCTCCCAGGCATCGACCGAGACGGTGAGGGTCGGGTCCGCCTCCTCGCCCCACAATTCCGTGCCGGCGAACCGCACCGTGTAGAGCCATTGCGGGTTCTCGCCCCGGCCGTGAGCGTTGGTGTCCGGGAAGACGTGCGCGCCGTGGACGCGCTCGACCGTGCCGCGCTTGCCCCTCGCGTAGCGCGGGAGGCGCGTATGGCCGGGCGGGTTAAGGTTGCGCGTCGCGACCGCATCGCCCACGGCGAAACGCGCCGGCTGGGGCGCCGGCCGGTCCGCCGGTCCGCCGCGGGCGAGCACCGCCGGCACGTCCTCCGCCCGCAGGACGCGCTTCACCGGCGCTGGCGCGCCCGCCGCCCGGCCGCTCCGCAGCTCCTCCGGCGCCACGAGACCCGCCTTCACCACGAGCCGTTCGACGCCCTTGGTCCAGATCTCGTAATAGCTCGACGCGAGGTATTCCGCCGGGGGCAGGCTCTCGCGGGCGTGCCGGCTCATGTCGATGTTCCAGGTGCCGGTGGCGCCCATGGCGAGGGTCACCCCGAAGGCGCGGCGCTCCCAGGGGGCGTGGAACAGGGGCTCGTCCCGCTCGATACCGATAGGCCCGAAGCCCATCATGCCGCCGAGATCCTGCCCGCCGTTCACCGCGCGCCCTCCCCCGGCCGGCGGGCGAGGCCCGTGCCGATCATGGAGTCGCGGGTCACGCAATCGGCGAGAGCGTCCTCGTCCAGGCCCTCCGTCCCCTCGGGCCGCATCGGCACCACGAGGTAGCGGACTTCCGCGGTGGAATCCCAGACCCGGATCCGGGTGATCTCGGGGAGCGTCACGCCGAATTCGGCCAGCACGCCGCGCGGGTCCATCACCGCGCGGGAGCGGTAGGGCGCGCTCTTGTACCAGACGGGCGGCAGGCCGAGCACCGGCCAGGGGTAGCAGGAGCAGAGGGTGCACACGACCATGTTGTGCTCGTACGGCGTGTTCTCGACCGCCACCATGTGCTCGCCCTGGCGCCCGACGAAGCCGAGGGACGCGATGGCGGCGGTGGCATCCTCGAGGAGCCAGGCCCGGAAGGCCGGATCGGCCCAGGCCTTCGCGACCACCTGCGCCCCGTTGCGGGGGCCGACCTTCGTCTCGTAGGTCTCGACGAGGGCGTCGATGGCGGCCGGATCCACGTAGCCCTTCTCGACGAGCACCGATTCGAGAGCCCGCACCCGGAGCTCGATGTCGGAGAGATGGCTGTGGTCGTGCTCGTGATGATGAGGGTGGTCGTGGTGGACGTGGGGGTGATCGTTCATGGCCGGATCCTCGCGACCGTTATGACCCGATTGCCGGTGCTTGTCATTCCGGGGCCGCGCAGTTGAGCCTCACCACGAAGCGCTCCTCCCTCCCCTCAGGAGAGGGAGTTGTGACGCTTGCCGATCAAAGCCCCATGGCGCCGCCGTCGGCGCGGGGGTCGTGGGTGGCTTCGACGCGGCCGTCGCGGCGGTGCTTCACGAGGAGGCCCGCATGGCCGAGCGAGTCGAGATAGGGCTGGCCCGTCTCCTCCACCTCGTGCCCGCGCTCGCGTAGCGCCCGCAGGATCCCCTCGTCGAAACGGTTCTCCACCTTCAGGGTGGCGCGGTCGGCGCCCCAGGCGCGGCCGAGCAGCCAGCGCGGCGCGTCCACCGCATCGGCCGGGCCCATGCCGAAGCGGGCGTAGCGGGTGAACACTTGCGCCGAGAACTGGGGCTGCGCCTCCCCGCCCATGGTGCCGTAGGAGACCACGCGCCCGTCGTCGAAGGCCGCGAGGGGCGGGTTGAGGGTGTGGAAGGGCTTGCGGCCGGGCGCCAGGGGGTTCTTGGACCGGGGGTCGAGGGAGAAGCCCCGGCCGCGGTTCGACATGAGAAGGCCCGTCGCGGGCAGGACGCAGCCCGAGCCGAACTCCCAGAACAGGGATTGGATGTAGGAGACCGCGAGGCCCTCGCCGTCGATGGCGCCCATCCAGATCGTGTCCCCGTCGGCGGGCGGCGGGAGGGGAAAGGGCGCGGCGCGCCGGGCGTCGATGCGGGATGCCTCCCGCTCGATCACCCGCGCGGTGAGGAAGGCCGCCGGGTCATGGGTGAGCTCCCGCGGATCCGTCACCACCCGATCGCGGATCGCAAAAGCGCGCTTCGTCGCCTCGATGAGCCCGTGATGGTGCTCCGGCGTCTCGCCCGCCCGCACGTTCAGCCCGTCGAAGATGCCAAGAAGCAGCAGCGCCGCGAGGCCCTGGGTGGGGGGCGGAAAATTGTAGAGGGTGCAATCCTTGAGGCGCAGCTGGAGGGGCACGGCGACCCGGGCCCGGTAGGTTTCGAGGTCGCGGCGGGTGATCGGGGCGCCGAGGCGCTCCAGATCCGCTGCGATCTCCCGGCCCACATCGCCCCGGTAGAAATCGGCGAGGCCCGCATGGGCGAGCTGGTCGAGGGCGGCGGCGAGGGCCGGCTGGCGGCGGATCGCCCCCGCTTCGGGGGTCTTGCCCTCGGCGAGGAATGCCTCCGCGAAGCCCGGCGCCGCGTGAACCGCCTCCCGCTCCTTGACGACGTAGCGGGCTTCGGAGCGCGACACGGGGCAGCCCTGCCGGGCGTGGCGGACGGCGTCGGCCAGAAGCACGTCGAGGGGGAGTTGCCCGCCGCGGGAGCGGGAGAGTTCGAGGGCGAGCCCCCAGCCCGACACGGCGCCCGGCAGGGTCACCACGGCGTCGGGCCCGCGGGGCGGGATTTCGTCGTAGCCGCGCCCGCCGTAGCGCTCCAGGGTGGCGAGGGACCCGGCCGGCCCGCAGGCGTCGAGGGCATGGACCCGCCCGCCGGGCTCGCGAACGAGCCAGAAGCCGTCGCCGCCGAGGCCGTTCATGTGCGGGTAGACCACCGCCGCCGTGGCCGCCATCGCCACCATCGCCTCGACGGCGTTGCCGCCCTGGGCGAGGATGGCCTGGCCGGTTTCGGCGGCAAGCTGATGCGGCGCCGCGACGGCGGCGAGGGCGAAGGTGGGTGTCTCTATCATGGAGATGGGTTGAACCGGGGCTCGGGCGCGACCACGTGGAGCGTTACCTTGCACGGGCACCGGCCTTTAGGGTAGTGCCTTCCCGACCCATCGAGAGCCGATCTCACCCATCGAGAGCTGACCCCTTGGCCCAACCTGCCCGCACCACGAACTGGCGCAACCTCATCACCATCGTCAGCGTGCTGATCCTCATCGGCACGGAGGTGTTCGGCGTGGCGTTCGCGGGCGGCTGGGCCATCGCGGGCCTCTTCGAGCTCGGCAGCACCGTCGCGTACGTCCTCGTGGCGCTCTTCAGCCTGCTCGGCGCCTGGGCGCTGCTGAGCCTTTGGCGCCACGCGGTCGCGATCGAGCCGATCAGAGACTAGGCTGCGGCCCTCCGGCCGGCCCCGCCACGAGCTGGGGCCGCACCCGCAGGGCGTGGATCGCGAGGGCGGCGGCGAGGGCGGCGAAGCCCGCCGCGGCGAGCCACGGGTCGGCCGCGAGGAGCAGCACCCCGCCCACGGCCGCCAGAACCCGTTCCACCCCGTTCGTGTGCCTCAGGGCGTAGCCGGTCGCGCCGATGCACAGGCCGACGAGGGCGAGGCACGAGGTCACGAGGGTGAGCCCGATGCCGCTCCACTCGGCGATGCTCGCCGGGAAGGTGCCGGCGGGGGTGAACATGAGGAGGCGCAGGCCCTCCGGCGTCAGGCAGAACATGAACGGCACCAGGAAGGCCGGGAGCGTGTACTTCCAGGCCTGCACCATGGTCTGGAACGGGCGCCCGCCCGTGATGGCCGAGGCCGCGAAGGGCGCGAGGGCCGTCGGCGGCGACACGTCCGCCAGCACCGCGTAGTAGAACATGAACATGTGGGCGGCGGGCTCCGGCACACCCACCTTGGTGAGCGCCGGCACCAGCATGACGGCCGCGATGATGTAGCTCGCCGTCACCGGCACGGCGGTGCCGAGGATCCACATGGCGATGGCCGCGAGCGCGATGGTGCCGAAGCGCGAGCCGCCGCCGAGATCCACGATAAGCGACGAGATCGTAAGCCCGAGCCCCGTGAGGTTCACCACCGACACGATGATGCCGGCGCAGGCGCAGGTGGCGACGATGCCCAGCACCGAGCGCGTGCCGTCGACGAGCGCCTCGACCATGCGGGACGCGGCGGGATCGGGCTCGCGGCCCGCCCGGCGCGTGAGGAGCGCGTCGAGCCCCGACACGAGGGTCGCCGCCATCATGCCCCAGAACATGGCGGTGGAGACCCGCCCGTCGAACCACTCGCCGAGCCCCTGCGGGGAGAGCAGCCCGGAGGTTCCAAGGCCATAGGCCAGCGCGCCCACGGCGGCGCCGAAGAGGAGGGCCTTGCCGGTGACGAGGCGGCTGTGCGGCCGGATCATCGACAGGAGGAACGCGATGGCGATGGACCAGAACACCGCCATGAAGGAGGTGAAGCCGAGGATCAGGAACACGGCGATCGCCGCGAGCGACAGGAAGTGGTAGCCCTCCGCCTTGGTGAGCGCCCAGAGCGACGCATCCGAGGTCTTGACGGGCTGAACCCCGAGGCGCCGCGCGTCGGCCTCCGTCATGAGCCAGCACGACACGTAGTAGAGGATCGTCGGGATCGTCGCGTAGAGCAGGATCTGGAGATACTCGACGTTGAGGTACTCGGCGATGATGAAGGCCGCGGCGCCGAGGGTCGGGGGCGATAGCGTCGCCCCGATGCCCGCCGCCGACATCATGCCGCCCGCGACGTTGGGGGTGTAGCCCGAGCGCTTGAGCATCGGCCAGGCGAGGGACGCGACCGTCACCGTCGTGGCGACCCCCGAGCCCGACACGGTGCCGAGGAGAAAGCCCGACGCCACCACGGCCCGGCCGGGGGCCGAGGGCGAGGGCTTCTTGCCGAAGAGCGCGAAGGCCCAGTCGATGAAGAAGCGCCCGGCCCCGCCGCGCTCCAGCACCGCGCCGTAGATGGTGAACAGGATGATGAAGGTGGCGGCGACGTCGATGGGCGTCGAGAAGATGCCCTCGAAGGTGAGGTAGTTCTGCCCGATGATGCGGTTCAGCGTGAAGCCGCGATGGTCGAAGGGCTCGGGGATCGAGGGGCCGAAATAGCAGTAGACCAGGAACAGGGCGCTGATGGCGGGCAGGATCCAGCCCACCGTGCGGCGGGTCGCCTCGAAGATGAGGAGGATGAGCGTGCCGCCGAGCACCAACTCCTCGGGCGTCGGCCGGGTCGGGCGCGTCTTGTACTCCTCGATGGAGAGGCTCAAGTAAGCCGCCGTCGCGATCGAGAGGCCGACGAAGACCCAGTCGAGCAGTTGCGTGCGGATGAGAAAGCGGCTGCGGGTCGCGAGGGGGAACAGCGCGAAGGTGCCGATGACGAGGGCGAGGAGCGCGCCCGCCACGGGGCTGCGCGAGAAGATGCTGCTCTCGACCGCAAGCGCCGCGCCGAGGCCCACCGCGATGAGGGAGAACACCCATTCCTCGACGTTGGCCGGACGCGGCTCGGGCCGGCTGCCCTTCACCATCGGGTAGAGGACGAAGATGAGGCCGAGCACCGTGCCGAGGAAGGTGGCCCGGTAGGTGGTGGTGTTGACGGCGAACTGCGTCCAGTAGAGCGCGTAGGCCGACAGGGCGAAGCACACGCCCGCCGTGAGCCAGCCGAGCCAGCCGGCGACCCGCTGCGCCGGCCCGCCCTCGCTGTCGGAGGACAGCGCCTCGATTTCCTCGGCGGTGAGTTCGACCTTGGCGTCCGTGGCCTTCATCGGGCTTCTCTGTCTGCCCCCACCCGTGCGGGGAGGGTTGAGGGGTCTATGATGGGGCGAGGCGATGCCTCCTGCACCGCCCCGACCCGCCCGCCGGCGCGCTGCCCCTATGAGGCAGGCGCCGGCCCGGCACAGCCGCGCGAGGGGCGCCTAGCTCAGCACGCCCTTCGACTTGTAGAAGGCCTCCGCCGCCGGGTGGAACGGCACGGCGGTGCGGACGGCGGCGTTCTTCAAGGTGAGCTTGCGCGCCTCGGGGTGCAGCTTCTGGACCTCCTCGACATTGTTGAACATGCCGTCGAGCACGGTCTTGATGAAGTCGTCCTTCGCCTTGGCGGAGACGAGCAGCACGTTGGCAACGCCGAGGCCCTGGGAATCCTCCGTCATGCCCGCATAGGCGTCCTTCGGCAGGTTGAAGGTGCGGTACTGGCCCGGATACTTCTTCTCCATGGCGGCGAGTTCCGTCCCGGTGGGGACGAAGCGGATGGCGGGCTGGCCCGAGGTCGCGAGATCCCGCACGGCGGCGGTCGGCACGCCGCCGATCCAGAAGAACGCGGCGATCTTGCCGTCCTTCATGGCGCCGGCGGACTCGGCGACGCCGAGATTGTCCCGGCCCACATCCGAGCGCGGGTTGAGGCCGGCGGCCTCCAGGATGCGGTCGGCGATCGTCTCGGTGGAGGAGCCCACCGAGCCCACGGACACGCGCTTGCCCTTGAGGTCCGCTACCTTCGTCACGCCGGAGGCCTGGCTCGCCACGAGGTGCATGAAGCTGTCGTAGAGCACGGCGAGCACCCGCACGTCCTGCTTGCCCTCCTTGGCGAACGGGCCCTCGCCCATGAAGGCGTCGTAGGCGGAATCGACGGTGGAGAAGCCGATCTCGGCGTCCCCCGCATGGAGGAGCTTGGCATTGTCCACCGAGCCGCCCGTCACCTGGGCGGTGGCCTGGACGTTCGGCACCTTCTCGGAGAGGATCTTCGCGAGGCCGCCGCCATAGGGGTAGAACACCCCGCCCGTGCCGCCCGTGACGATGGTCATGCGGATGCGGGACTGGGCGATGGCGGGCGCCTTGAGGGCGAAGGCCGCGGCGGTGCCGGCGCCGATGGACAGCACGGAGCGGCGGGTGAACCGGGTCGTCATGGAAGCATCTCCCTGGGGATTGTTGTCGTTCTCCGGCCACGCGGCCGGTTTCCCGGCTTAGATTGACGGCTGACGCGAAAACCTCAAGGGGGTAAAAGGCTTTGCCCTTCTGTTGCCCTTTTCAGGGTAAAGAGGCGCGCTTCCCTCACGCTTCCCTCTCAGCTCGTCCTCCCATGATCGATCGCCGCACCCTGCTCCAGAGCGCCGCCGCCACGGCGGCCCTTGCCTCCACGGGCTTCGCCCGTCCGGCCCTCGCCCAGGCGGCCCTGAAGATGAGCGCGCCCGCGCCCTTCTCGTTCGACGCCTTGAAGGCCCGCGCCCGCGATATGGCCCGGGCGCCCTACACGGCTCCGGTCCGGCCCTCGCCGGAGGTGCTGCACCAGATCGACTACGACGCCCACGGCAAGATCCGGTTCAAGACCGACCTGGCGCTCTGGGCCGAGGGGCCGAGCGACTTCCCGGTGACCTTCTTTCACCTCGGGCGCTTCTTCCAGAACCCCGTGCGCATGCACGCGGTGGAGCGCGGCCAGGCGCGGGAGATCATCTACGACGACGCCTATTTCGACATGCCGGCGGATTCGCCCGCCCACAAGCTCCCGGACAATTCGGGCTTTGCGGGCTTTCGCTTCCAGGAGCGCCGGGGCGGCAAGCTCGACTGGCGCACCAACGATTGGGTGGCCTTCCTCGGCGCCTCCTACTTCCGGGCCATCGGGGAGCTCTACCAATACGGGCTCTCGGCCCGAGGGCTTGCGGTGGACGTGGCGGTGCACGGGCGGATCGAGGAGTTCCCGATCTTCACCCACATCTATTTCGAGACCCCCGCCGCGGGGTCGGACACCGTGACGGTCTGCGCGCTCCTCGACAGTCCCAACACCACGGGCGCCTTCCGGTTCGCCATGCGGCGGGGCGCCGACGTGGTGATGGACATCGAGAAGTCCATCTTCCTGCGCGGCGACGTGAGCCGCCTCGGCTTTGCGCCGCTCACCTCCATGTACTGGTATTCGGAGAAGGCGAAGCCCTCCGCCATCGACTGGCGGCCCGAGATCCACGATTCCGACGGCCTTGCCCTGTGGACCGGCACGGGCGAGCGCATCTGGCGCCCCCTCAACAACCCGCCCCGGACCATCACCTCGGCCTTCACGGACGAGCGGCCGAAGGGCTTCGGCCTCCTCCAGCGGGACCGGGCCTTCGACCACTACCTCGACGGGGTCTACTACGACCGCCGCCCCTCCCTGTGGATCGAGCCCCTGGGCGATTGGGGCCGGGGCTCCGTACAGCTCGTCGAGATCCCGACCGACGACGAGATCCACGACAACATCGTGGCCATGTGGGTGCCGGCGGAGCCGGCCCGGGCCGGCCAGGCCTACGACCTGCGCTACCGGATGCACTGGTCGGCGGACGAGCCCTACCCCACCCCCCTCGCCCGCTGCCTGGCGACCCGCCTCGGCAACGGCGGCCAGGCCGGCACCGACCGGCCGAAGGGCGTTCGCAAGTTCATGGTGGAGTTCAAGGGCGAGCCCCTCACCCGCCTGCCCAAGGGCGTCATCCCCCGCCCGGTGCTCTCCGCCTCCCGGGGCGAGTTCTCGAACATCCTCACCGAGGCGGTGCCGAACGACGTGCCGGGCCACTGGCGCACCCAGTTCGACCTCACCGTCACGGGGTCGGACCCGGTGGAGATGCGCTGCTATCTGCGTCAGGGCGACCAGGTCTTGAGCGAAACCTGGCTCTACCAGTACCACCCGGCCTTCTAGGCCCCATTCAGAAAACTCATGCCCTGCCGGCGCTTCGCGTCTGGAACGAGCGGCGCTTTTGTTATAGTAGAGCCTTCATGGGCGCCCACCATCACGATCACGGCCCCGCCGCTCACGCGACGGCGGCCTCTCCGACCTTGTCGCTGCTGCGGCTGTCGGCCGGGGAGCGCTTGATCGGCTCGGGCGTTGTCCTCGGAGGCTTGTGGGGCCTCGTCCTGTGGGTGATGGCGTAATGGGCGCACCGAGGCTGCAGACGGCGATCCGCTTCGAGGACGTGACGCTCGGCTATGGGCGCCGCCCCGCCGTGCATCACCTCGACGGCACCATCGCGTCCGGAAGCCTGACCGCCGTGGTGGGGCCCAACGGGGCCGGCAAATCCACCCTGCTCAAGGGGATCGTCGGAACCCTTAGCCCCCTTCAGGGCAGCATCGCCTTCTCGACGGGCTCGTCCACCCGGATGGCCTACCTGCCCCAGGCCGCCGACCTCGACCGCAGCTTTCCCCTGTCGGTCTACGACCTCGTCGCCATGGGCCTGTGGTCCCGGTCCGGCCTCTTCGGCGGCATCGGCCGGCGCGACCGGGTCCGCATCGAGGAGGCCCTCGCGGCCGTGGGCCTCACGGGGTTCGAGCGCCGCCCTATCGGAACGCTCTCGGGCGGCCAGATGCAGCGGGCGCTCTTCGCGCGGCTCCTCCTGCAGGACGCCTCCGTGATCCTGCTCGACGAGCCCTTCACGGCCATCGACCAGAAGACCACCGCCGACCTTCTCGACCTCGTGCGCCGCTGGCACGACGAGGCCCGCACGGTGGTGGCGGTGCTGCACGACATCGACGTGGTGAAGCGGGTCTTCCCGCAGACGCTCCTCATCGCCCGCTCCCCCGTGGCCTGGGGCGGCACCGAGGAGGTCTTGAGCGCCGCGAACCTGCTCAAGGCCCGCCGCATGGTCGAGGCCCACGACCCGCACGCCCAGGCCTGCCGCGGGGCGGCCTAGCCGGTCCCATCCGCCCGGGAGGGCTCAGCCGTGCTCGATCACCTGATCACCCCCTTCGCGGAATTCGACTTCATGCAGCGCGCTCTCGTGGGCGTCGTCGCCATCGCGGTGGGCGGCGGGCCGGTGGGCGTGTTCCTGATGCTGCGGCGCATGAGCCTCACCGGGGACGCCATGGCGCACGCGATCCTGCCGGGCGCCGCCGTCGGCTACCTCGTGGCGGGCCTCTCCCTGCCGGCCATGACCCTCGGGGGGCTCGTGGCGGGGGTGATCGTCGCCGTGCTGGCGGGTCTCGTCGCCCGGCTCACGGAACTCAAGGAGGACGCGTCGCTCGCGGCCTTCTACCTCCTCTCCCTCGCGCTCGGCGTCACCATCGTGTCGCTGCGCGGCTCGAACGTCGACCTGCTGCACGTGCTCTTCGGCACCGTCCTGGCCCTCGACGACCCGGCCCTCCTCCTCCTCGCCGCCATCGCCAGCGTGACGCTCGTCGCGCTCGCCCTGCTCTACCGGCCCCTCGTGCTCGAATGCGTGGACCCCACCTTCCTGCGCTCCGTCAGCCGGGCGGGAACGCCGACGCACCTCATCTTCCTCGGCCTCGTGGTGCTGAACCTCGTCGGCGGCTTTCACGCGCTCGGCACCCTGCTGGCGGTCGGCATGATGATGCTGCCGGCGGCGGCCGCCCGGTTCTGGAGCGCCGACATCACGCTCATGATCCTCGTCGCGACGCTGATCGGGATCGCGTCCGGCGCGGCGGGCCTGCTCCTCTCCTACCATTACGAGTTGCCAGCCGGCCCGGCCATCATCCTCACCGCGGGCGCGATCTACCTTTTCTCCCTGGCGGTCGGGACCAAGGGCGGCCTCGTCTGGCTTGCCCGGCCGCGGCGGCACCTGGAGGCCTGAGCTCGAACCTGAACCGGAGATTCCCATGATCTCGAAACGCCATGTGATAACATTACTGTTTGCGGCCTGGATCCTGCCGGGCGCGGCCCTGGCCCAGGCCCCCGAGCGACTGAAAGTGGTCGCCACCTTCTCGATCCTCGGCGACTTCGTGCGCGAGGTCGGCGGTGACCGGATCGAGTTGACCACCCTGGTGGGCCCGGACGGCGACGCGCATGTCTACTCGCCGACCCCGACCGACGGGCGGCGCCTCGCCGAGGCTCGAGTGGTGTTCGTCAACGGGCTCAGGTTCGAGGGCTGGATTGACCGGCTCGTGAAATCTTCGGGGACCAGAGCCGCCCTCGTCGAGGCCACGAAGGGCGTCGCGACCGTGCGGGAGCAGGGCGGCCAGGGGCACGGCCACAGTCACGGCGGCGTCGACCCCCACGCTTGGCAGAGCGTCGGCAACGCCAAGCTTTACGTGACGAACATCCGCGACGCCCTCGCCGCCGCCGACCCGGCCGGCAAGGAGGCCTACGAGGCCAATGCGGCGGCCTATCTCGCCCGGCTCGACGCCCTCGACGCCGAGGTGAAGGCGGCCGTCGACCGCATCCCGGCGGAGCGCCGGCGCATCATCACCTCCCACGACGCCTTCGCGTATTTCGAGAAGGCTTACGGGGTCGACTTCATCTCGCCCCAGGGCGTTTCGACGGAAGCGGAGGCCTCCGCCAAGGACGTGGCCCGCATCATCCAGCAGATCCGCAAGGATAAGATCACGGCGGTCTTCGTGGAGACCATCGCCGATCCTCGGCTCATCGAGCGGATCGCCAAGGAGACCGGCGCCAAGCCAGGCGAGCGCCTCTATTCCGACGCGCTCTCGGCCCCGGGCGGGCCGGCCGCCACTTACATCGACATGATGCGCCACAATATAAGGGCTCTCAGCACCGCGCTGCAGAGCTGAGGTGAGTTTCGTCCCGCGCCCTTCCCGGCCCGATCCGGGGAGATGGTGCGCGATTGCGCTGGAGGCGCCAGGTATGTCCGACAAGATCCCCGTCACCGTCCTCACCGGCTATCTCGGCGCCGGCAAGACCACGCTCCTCAACCGCATCCTGACCGAGCCGCACGGCAAGAAATACGCCGTGATCGTCAACGAGTTCGGCGAGATCGGCATCGACAACGACCTCGTGGTGAACACCGACGAGGAAGTGTTCGAGATGAACAACGGGTGCATCTGCTGCACCGTCCGCGGGGACCTCATCCGCATCATGGACGGGCTCATGAAGCGCAAGGGCAAGTTCGACGCCATCATCGTCGAGACGACGGGCCTCGCGGATCCCGCCCCGGTGGCGCAGACCTTCTTCATGGACCAGGACGTTTCGGATGCGGCCCGCCTCGACGCCGTCGTCACGGTGGCGGATGCCCGGTGGCTGTCCGACCGCCTCAAGGACGCGCCGGAGGCCAAGAGCCAGATCGCCTTCGCGGACGTGATCGTCCTCAACAAGACCGACCTCGTCTCGGGCGAGGAGCTCGACGCCGTCGAGGGCCGCATCCGCGCCATCAACCCTTACGCCAAGATCCACCGGACCCAGCACGCGAAGGTGCCGATCGCCGAGGTGCTGGAGCGCAACGCCTTCGATCTCGAGCGCATCATCGCGCTCGAGCCCGACTTCCTCGAGGAGGGCCACCACCATCACCACGACGAGGACATGCAGTCCGTCTCGTTCCGCACCGGCGAGGTGGACCCGGAGAAGTTCATGCCCTGGATCTCGGACCTCACCCAGCGCGAGGGCCCGAACATCCTGCGCTGCAAGGGCATCGTGGCCTTCCCGGACGAGCCGAAGCGCTTCGTGTTCCAGGGCGTCCACATGATCCTCGACGGGGATCTGCAGCAGGACTGGAAGCCCGGCGAGGCGCGCGAGAGCCGTGTGGTATTCATCGGGCGGGACCTCGATGCGAACGCCATCCGCGAGGGCTTTCTCGCCTGCGCGGCGTGAGCGAACCCCATCGGCAACCCTCATCCTGAGGAGCCGCGCAGCGGCGTCTCGAAGGATGGGGGCTTGTGTTAGAAGCAGCCCATGACCGCCACCGCCGCCCCCTCCCTCACCCAGAACGTCACCCCCCTCGGCTTTGACGCCAACGTCACGGCCGCCGCCTGGCTGAAGGACGTCGCGGCCTTCGGGCTCGGCGACGGCGGCGTGATGCTGGCGAAGGGCGCGGACACGCACCGCGCCGCGGCGCACCCGGAGGGCGGCGTGCTCGTCGCCGCAACGGACGGGACCCGGTTCGTCACCGGGGGCGACGACGGGCGCGTCGCGGTCACGGGGCCCGACGGCGCCACCGCGACCCTCGCGGACGCCAACGGCGCCTGGATCGATTCGCTTGCCGTGAACCCCTCCGGCGCCTTCGCGTTCGGGGCCGGCAAGCGCGTGCGGGCGGTGAGCGACAAGGGCAAGGAGCGGAATCTCGAGGTACCCTCGGCGGCCCGGGGCCTCGCCTTCGCGCCGAAGGGCTACCGGCTGGCCATCTCCCACTACAACGGCGCGACCCTCTGGTTCCCGAACCTCGAGACGAAGCCCGAGGTGCTGGAGTGGAAGGGCTCGCATCTCGACGTGACCTGGTCGCCCGACGCGCGCTTCGTCGTCACCTCCATGCAGGAGAACGCGCTGCATGGCTGGCGCCTCCTCCCCGACCGGGGGCACATGCGCATGAGCGGCTATCCCTCGAAGACCCGCTCCTTCGCGTGGTCGCACGACGGCAAGTGGTTCGCGACCTCGGGCGCCGAGGCCGCCATCGTGTGGCCCTTCGAATCGAAGGAGGGCCCCATGGGCAAGGCGCCGCGGGAATGCGGCGTGAGGCCCGCCAAGGTGGAGAGGGTGGCGTTCCACCCCGGCGTGCTCATCCTCGCGGTGGGCTACGAGGACGGCTGCATCCTCCTCATCCGCCTCAACGACGCCTCCGAACTCCTCGTCCGGCCCGCCGTGAAGGGCAGCGGCATCACCGCGCTCGCCTGGGACAAGACGGGCCGCCGCCTCGCCTTCGGCTGCGCCGACGGGCAGGCCGGCATCCTCACGCTGCCCCTATGACGGGGACGATCCCATGACGGGCCTCGGCGCCTATCTGCGCAAGGCCTTCGGCATGCCGAAGGCGGATCCGGAGCATGTGCGGCAGGTGAAGCTCTGGGCGAGCGCCGCCCTGCAGGCGCGCGACGGCACGGCCTTCGCGGTCAATGAGATCGCCTGCAACGATCCGGGCTGCCCCGGGGTCGAGACCGTGATCCTCGTCATGGAGCCCGGGCGCAGGACCCGGGCCTGCAAGGTGCTCAAAGCCCTCGACGAGGTGACGGAACAAGACGTGCGCGAGGCTCTTCTCAGCTGAGGGAGGCCTCTTTGCCCCGCGTTCTTCGAACCGCCGCCTTCGCGCTCGGCCTCATCGGAGCCGGAACGGCCTCTCAGGGGCCGGAATTCGCGCAGCAATACCGCCAGCGCATCGGCGGCGCCGTGGACGAGCTGCGCCGGGTGGTGGAGCGCTTCGACCGGGATGCGGCGGCCCTCGGCGAAACCCGCGAGACCGCCATCGCGCGCCTGCGCTCCAACGCGGACGACCTTGCGAGCCGCCAGGGCACCGCCATGCAGGGCAACGTGGACCGCCTCGCGCGGCTGGAGGCCCACCGGCAGACTATGGCCGAGGCCGGCTCCTTCAGCCGGGTCGCCCTCATGATGCGGGACGGCGACGCGGACCTCATGGGCGCCGCCTTCCGGGAATTCGAGCCCGCCATGCCCCTCACCGAGGAGGGGCTCCTCTCCGCAGCCATCGGTTTCGTGACCTTCTGGGGCGGCCTCCTCCTCGGCGCCGGCTTCACCCGCAGCCTCCTGCGGCGGCCGAAGCGCAACGAGATCGTGCTGGAGCGGTAGGGGGCTGATGTCTGACTCAACCTTGCCTCAGCCAACATCCTGAGGAGGGCCGTAAGGCCCGTCTCGAAGGAGGGTTCGAGGTGGTGCTGGAGGTGCCCTGGACCGCCCTCGTCCTTCGAGACGCTTCGCTGACGCGAAGCCCTCAGGATGAGGGCTATAACTCCGGACAACTCACGGCCGCCACCCCCATCCCGTACCCCTCCCCCGAAGGGGGAGGGGGAGCGAGCGGCGTCGCGCTCACGCGTCCCGGCGCGGGTTGCCGGCGAGGACGACGAAGAAGCCGATTCCGTCATGGGACGGGAGGGTCTGCAGCCGCTCGATCCAGCCGCGCTTCTTGGCTTCCAGGAGCGCTTTGCCGACGGGTTGGAACAGGGTTTCGCCCCCGCCCTCCGGGGGACCCGAGAGCTGCACGGCGACGCTCTTCGCCTGGCCGAAGCGGCTGCGCTCCAGCATGTCCTGGATGGAGGCCGCCGCCTGATCGCGGTTGGCCCCGCGCAGGTCGAGCACCGCCTCGGCATCCGAGACCCCGAAGGAACCGCGGAGCTTGGCGGCGTAGAACTCTTCGAAATGGGGCATGACCATCTCCTCCCTCCCCTCAGGGGAGGGTGCCGGCAGGCGGGTGGGGTGTTCACCGAAGGCGAATTCTACGACCGGCCCTATCAAGATGCGCTTGCGCGCGATACCCCACCCTACCCTCCCCTGAGGGGAGGGAGAAGCGCGTCTCGCAGGTTGGGCCGCGAAACGCGCCCGGGTTCGGCTCACCGCACCAGCACGTTCCGGAACTGCCAGGCGTCGGAGGTGTCGATGTCCTCCGGGAAGAAGCCTGGGCGGTCGGTGAGCGGGGTCCAATCGGTGTAGTAGCCCTTCACCGGGCCGAGATACGGCATCTGGACCTCGAGGCAGCGGCGGTAATCCATCTCGTCCGCCTCGACGATGCCGGCCTCGGGATTCTCGAGCGCCCAGACCATGCCGGCGAGCACGGCGGAGGTCACCTGAAGGCCCGTGGCATTTTGGTAAGGCGCGATGCGGCGCGTCTCCTCGATGGAGAGCTGCGAGCCGTACCAGTAGGCGTTCTTCTTGTGGCCGTAGAGGAGCACGCCGAGTTCGTCGATGCCGTCGACGATCTCGTTCTCGTCGAGGATGTGCTGCTCCTCCTGCACCTTGCCGGCATCCCCGAACATTTCGTGGAGCGACAGCACCGCGTCGTTCGCCGGGTGGTAGGCGTAGTGGCAGGTGGGCCGGTACACGGCTTTGTCGCCCTCGCGCACCGTGTAGTAATCCGCGATCGAGATCGACTCGTTGTGCGTGACGAGGAAGCCGAACTGGTTGCCGGGGGTCGGACACCAGGTGCGCACCCGGGTGTTGGCGCCGGGCTGCAGGAGGTAGATCGCGGCGCCGCAGCCCGTCTCGTGGGTCTTGGCGTTGTCCGGCATCCAGGTTTCGTGCGTGCCCCAGCCGAGCTCGGCCGGCTGCATTCCCTCGCTGACGAAGCCCTCCACCGACCAGGTGTTCACGAAAACGCCCATGGGCTTCGGGGTCTTGGCGCGCTGGGTGTCGCGCTCGGCGATGTGGACGCCCTTGACGCCGAGGGTCTGCGCGAGGCGCGCCCACTCCTCGCGGCTCTTGGGCTCGCCGGCGGCGACGCCCGTGTCGCGGGCGATGTCCATGAGGGCCTGCTTCACGAACCACGACACCATGCCGGGATTGGCGCCGCAGCAGGACACCGCCGTGGTACCGCCCGGGTTGCGGCGGCGGGCCTCAAGGGTGGTCTCGCGCAGGGCATAGTTCGTGCGCGCAGCCGGCCCCTTGCTCTTGTCGAAGTAGAAGCCCGCCCAGGGCTCGTTGACGGTGTCGATGTAAAAGCAGCCCAGCGAGCGGCACAGCTCCATGATGTCCACCGACGAGGTGTCGACGGACAGGTTCACGCAGAAGCCCTGGCCCCCGCCGGCCGTGAGAAGCGGCGTGAGGAGATCCTTGTAGTTCTCGCGGGTGACCGCCTTCTGGATGAAACGGATGCCGCGCTCGTCGAGCAGTTCCTTGTGCTTCTCCTGCGGGTCGATGACCACGAAGCGGCTCTTGTCGTACTCGAAATGGCGCTCGATCAGCGGCAGGGTGCCCTGGCCGATGGAGCCGAAGCCGATCATCACGATGGGGCCGGTGATGCGGCCGTGGATGGGCCAGGTGGTCATGGATGTTTGCTCCTTGAACGCGGATCGGGTGGCGATGTGGGAGAGTTCGGCGACAGGCCGATGACGTTGCGGCGCATCTAGGGTTTTGGGGGGTGCGGGGTCAACCGCGTCTCTGGCCTCCCCCTTGGCGCGCCAGCGCACGGGAGGGTGCCGGACTTGTATCCGGGCTACGCGTAGCCGCCACCCCCACCCCGGACCCCTTCCCTCAAGGGGGAGGGGCGGCGCGGTCAGGCCGCGCGCCCCAGGCCGAAGCCGGCTTGCGCGGCCGCAGCGACGAGGGCTGCAAGATCGGGCTTCTCCTCGAGGGCGCCCGTCGCCGAGATGAGGCCGCGCGCGCCGCCGAGCGCGCCCGGCTGGAGTTCGAGCGCCAGGAGCCGGTGCCGCTCGTAGGGGCCCGGCATCCACAGACTGGCCGTAAGGGCTGCCGAGAAGCCGAAGCGCTCGTAATAGGGCGCATCGCCCACGAGGAGCACGGCGCCGTGGCCGAGGGCTTTGGCCCGGGCCAAAGCCTCGCGCATGAGCTTGGCGCCGAGCCCGAGGCTCTGGCGGGCGGGGTCGACGGCGAGCGGGCCGAGCATCAGCGCCGGGCGGCCGGGGCCGGCCGTCACGTGCCACAGGCGCACGGTCGCGATCACGCGCCCGTTCTCCTCGACGACGAGGGACAGCCCCTCGGCCGGACGGCGGCCCTCGCGCAGGCGCTCGCAGGTCTTCTCGAAGCGCGACGCGCCGAAGCACAAGTCGAGCAGGGCCTCGCGGGCCTCGACGTCGCGGATGGTTTCTTCACGCAGGTGGATCACGGCCGTAGCCCTCCCGAAGCACGAGGGAAGCTGCAGCCCTCGCACCGGCCGCGTGAAGCGGCCGGCCGTCCGGACTCACTCAGGGGTTGGGGTGAGCAACCCTCATCCTGAGGGTTCGCGACGCGAACGTCTCGAAGGACGAGGGTTGCGGGTCCAGAGCACTCTGGAGATGCCCTCGTCCTTCGAGACGCGGCTTTCGCCGCTCCTCAGGATGAGGGCTCTTGTCCGTCAGATGACGTGCGTCTTGAGCGGCGGGAAGCCGTTGAAGTGAAACGCCGAGTACGTGGTCGTGTAGGCGCCCGTGCCCTCGATCAGCACCCGGTCTCCGATCTCCAGCGAGAACGGAAGCCAGTAGGGCTCCTTCTCGTAGAGAACGTCCGCCGAGTCGCAGGTGGGGCCTGCAAGCACACACGGGACCTTGCGGTCGTCGTCGTGCTCCGTGCGGATCGGGTAGCGGATCGACTCGTCCATCGTCTCGGCGAGACCGCCGAACTTGCCGATGTCGAGATAGACCCAGCGCACCTCGCTCTCGTCGCGGCTCTTCGTCGAGACGAGAACGACCTCGGCCTCGATGATGCCCGCATTGCCCACCATGCCGCGGCCCGGCTCGATGATCGTCTCAGGGAGACGGTTGCCGAAGTGCTTCGAGAGCGCCCGGAAGATCGACTCGCCGTAGGCTTCGACCGCCGGAATGCTCTTCAGGTACTTCGTCGGGAAACCGCCGCCGAGATTGACCATCGACAGGTGGATGCCGCGCTCGGCGCATTCGCGGAAGATCATGGAAGCGGAGGCGAGAGCCACGTCCCAGGATTCCGTGTTGCGCTGCTGCGAACCCACATGGAACGACACGCCATAGGCCTCGAGACCCTGCCGCTGCGCGTGCTCGAGCACGTCCACCGCCATCTCGGGTGCGCAGCCGAACTTGCGGCTGAGCGGCCACTCGGCGCCGACGCAGTCGCACAGGATGCGGCAGAAGACCTTCACGCCCTCGGCGCCGGTGAGCGCCGTCGCGCGGGCGATCTTCTCGACCTCGGCCTCGCAATCGACCGCAAAGAGGCGCACGCCGAGCTCGAGGGCCCGGACGATGTCCCGCTCCTTCTTGATCGTGTTGCCGAACGAGATGCGGTCGGGCGAGGCGCCGGCATCGAGCGCGAGCCCGATCTCGACGACCGAAGCCGTGTCGAAGCACGAGCCGAGCTCGGCGAGAAGCTTGAGCACCGCCGGCTCCGGGTTCGCCTTCACGGCGTAGAACACGCGCGTGTCGGGAAGCGCCCGGGCGAACTTGGCATAGTTGTCGCGCACGACCTCAAGGTCGACGACCAGGCACGGGCCGTCCTCGCGTCGATTGCGCAGAAAATCGCGGATGCGCTCCGTCATGGCGCTCTCCCCACCAAAGGTTCAACGGGGCCTGTGCGGCCCTGGATTGAAGTCTGGACGGCTTCGCAAGCCGACCGGCGTCAGCGGGACAGAGTCGATGGTGCTGCCCGTGCGATGGAGACACAGGACGCGCCAACGGGCTCTTGACCCGACGATGCTGCCTTGGATTGGAAAGGGATGGCCCCTGACCGCACGCCCGGCAATGAGAAACAAGCCTCTTCGGTGCTGACCTTTGGAGGGCCAACGAGACCAAAAAAGCCCGTTCGTCGTTGCTTTAAGTCGCGTCCCCCGTTGAGAGCGGGGTACGCCGGTTTCGCCTCCGGCTGCCGGTTAGGGGTATCGAGAGCGAGGTTGCTCTCGGGCGGCTGTCCGGCCTCTTGTCCGGATGCCCACCAACCGACACACGACCACAGGCACGTGCGAAATTGGGCAAGGGGGAGATACGATCACCCTCCCCCGGATGCAAGGGGTTTTTTGCAAATTGTTTGGCCTCTTGGCGGGTTTTTGGGCACGGGCGGGGCTATTCAGCCGCCGTTAACGGCGCTTAGTGGACGAAGGGCCCGGGGGCGAGAGCCTCCGACCCAGCCCAGCCGTTCGTGAACCGAGTTCTCCCTCCTCCATGATCACCCTGTCGCGCCGGACCCTGCTGCAGACGCTTCTTGCCACCGCGGCCCTGCCGGCCATGGCGCAACAGAACGGCGCACCGGCGCCGGCCCCGTTCCGATTCGAGGAGGTGGTGCGCCGCGCCCGGGACCTCGCGGCCCTGCCCTTCGAGGGCGCGGTGCCGCCCCTGCCCGAGCCCCTGAACCGGCTCGACTTCGACGCCTACCGCGATATCCGCTTCCGCCCTGATCGGGCGCTCCTCGGCTCCGGCAACGGGCCGTTCCGGATGCAGCTCTTCCACCTCGGCTTTCTCTACCAGCGGCCCGTCACCGTGAACGTGATCCGCGAGGGGGTGCCGACGCCGGTGCCCTATCAGCGGGAGCTCTTCGATTACGGCCGGACCCGCATCGAGCGGCCGCTGCCGGTCAATCTCGGCTTCGCGGGTTTCCGGCTGCACCACCCGCTGAACACCCCGAAGGTTCTCGACGAGGTGATCGCATTCCTCGGGGCGAGCTATTTCCGCTTCCTCAGCCGCGACCAGAATTACGGCCTCTCGGCCCGGGGCCTCGCGCTGAACGTGGAGGGCGAAGGCGGACAGGCGGAGGAGTTTCCTTACTTTCGCGAGTTCTGGCTCGAGATGCCGGGGCCGGATGCCGAGAGCGCGGTGATCTACGCCCTCCTCGACAGCGCCTCGGTGACGGGCGCCTACCGTTTCGAGGTCTGGCCGTCCGAGACCACCACCCTCGACGTGAGCGCGACCCTGTTCCCGCGCCGGCAGCTCCTCAATGTGGGCCTTGCCCCCCTCACCTCCATGTTCTTCGAGGGCGAGAACGAGCAGCACCGCACGGACGACTTCCGGCGCGAGTTGCACGATTCGGACGGGCTCCTCGTCCATTCGGGCGCGGGCGAGTGGATCTGGCGCCCCCTGCGCAATCCGGGCCGCAAGGCCGTGTCGTCCTTCGTCGACACGAACCCGCGCGGCTTCGGCCTCATGCAGCGCGACCGGGTGTTCGAGAACTACCAGGACCTCGAGGCCCACTACCACAAGCGACCGGGCTACTGGGTGGAGCCCGTCGGCCAATGGGGCGAGGGCCGGGTCGATCTGGTGGAGATCCCGACGCCGGACGAGACCCACGACAACATCGTCGCCTACTGGCAGCCCAAGAACCCGATGGAGCCGGGCCAGGAGGTCACGGTGGCCTACCGGATGCGCTCCGTCTCGTCGCCGCTGCGCATGCATCCCGGGGCCAAGGTGGTGAACACCTTTCAGACGCCGCCGCGGGCCTCGGGCTCCAATGCCCCGAGCGATCCCACGCACCGGCGCTTCATCGTGGATTTCGCGGGAGGCGACCTCGCCTTCTTCCTCGCCGATCCCGCCCAGGTTCAGGTCGTCCCCACCACCTCCGCGGGCCGGATCACCCACACCTTCGTGGTGCCGAACGACCACATCAAGGGCTTCCGGATCGCGATCGACGTGAAGCTCGACCCCGGCCAGAGCACGGACCTGCGCGCCTTCCTCAAAGCCGGCAGCCGGACACTGACGGAAACCTGGACTTACCCTTGGGCCGTGGCCTGATCTCACGCTGAACCCTCATCCTGAGGAGCCGCTGCCAGCGGCGTCTCGAAGGGGGGTCCAGCGTGGCGCTTCCTGCGGTGCCCGGGACCGCCCTCGTCCTTCGAGACGCTTCGCTATGCGAAGCTCTCAGGATGAGGGCTACACCTTGCAACGCCCTTCAACCCTGCAACCCTCATCCTGAGGAGTGCTTGCCAGAGCGCGTCTCGAAAGAGGGTCCAGGGAGCGCGGGACGCGCGAACCCGAGCAGGCTGAATACACCCTCTTCTTACGAGACGTTCGCTTTGCGATCCCTCAGCATGAGGGTTCCCGGCAGAGTATGGGCGCTATGCTCGCCAAAACAAAACGCCCGCCGGTGAGGCGGGCGTTTGTCGTCGAAGGGGCCGATCAGGCCTGCGGTTGGGGCTCGAGGCCGCCGTCGCTTTCGCGGGGCCGGCCGCGGCCCGTGGTCGGGATCGGAGAACCGCGAGTCGGGGTGACGGGCTCTCCCGTGTCGCGGACGGGGGGCTGTCCGTTGAGGAGGTTGCGGATCTCGTCGCCTGAGAGCGTCTCGTACTCGAGCAAGCCCCGGGCGAGGGTCTCGAGCTCCTCGCGCTTCTCCGTCAAGATCCGGCGCGCATCC
>DASZBD010000018.1:0-88204 GCA_035944475.1 Microvirga sp. | reverse complement strand
TGATGGTGTTGACGACTTCCTCGACCTTGCGCGTGACGTCGGATTCGATCGTTTCAGGCGATGCGCCGGGATACTCGGTCTGGACCACCACCACGGGGAAGGTGACGTCGGGGAACTGGTCGACTTGCAGCCGCTTGTAGGAGAACAGTCCGAGAACGACGAACGCCACCATCATCATGGTGGCGAGGACTGGGTTTCCGATGCTGATGCGGGTGAACCACATGGGGTTGGGTCTTTCGGATCTGTTCTATTAATTGGTATTTATCTTGTCATTCCCGCCCCCGATTACCCCGTTCAAGGGCAAGCTGCGGCGGGAATCCGGAGTGACGGAGTCGCTCTGGTAATACATCAGCCTGTCATTCCCGCGAAGGCGGGAATCCAGGATCACTGCCCCACCCATGCCTGGCACCCTTTCCTGCACAAGGGGAAGGGAACCGTTCATTTACGCAGCAGGAAATAAAGCTACTTCCTCACCACCCCCGCGCCAGCCGCGGCAGTCGCCGTCCCTGCCTGCAACACCCGCGCCGCCGTACCCGTCTTCAGGTTCCCCAGATTATTCTTCACCACCAGGTCGCCGTTCTTCAACCCGCTCACCACTTCCACCGCGCCGCCTTCGCCATCGTCGCCACGCAGTCCAAGCTCCACCGGCTTTTGCGTTACCACACCGTTTTCAATCACATACACGAAGTTGCTGCCATTGTTCCGGATCGCCGATTGCGGCACGCTGAGCACAGCGGACCTTTTCGCCAGCGTGAGTTGCGCTTCGCCGAACATGCCGACGCGCAGCGCGCCTTGCGGGTTGTCGATCTGGATGTAGGCGAGGATGGAGCGCGATCCGGTTTGCGTGGCGGGGTTGATGCGCACCACCTTGCCGGTCAACGGTGCGTCGAGACCTTCGATCCTGACCTGCACTTCCTGATCGAGCGAGACGTTCATGATGTCGGCTGCCGGTACCGCCGCTTCCAGTTCCATGCGGCTCAGGTCCACCACGTCCAGCAGGCGGTTGTCCGGCGATACTTTCTCGCCCGGCTGCACCATGCGGCTGCTGACGAGGCCGGAGATCGGCGCGCGGATCGTGGTGTCGGCCAATGCCTTTTGCGCGACGTCGAGCGCACCTTTTGCGGATTCGACATTGGCGCGGGCGATGTCGTACTGGCTGGTCGCGGTGTCGAATGCATTCTTGGAGATGAAGCCTTTTTCCAGCAGCGCCTTGTTGTTGTCGCGCGCCTTGACCGCGATGTCGAGCTGGCCGCGCGCCGCCGACAGCGCACCCTTGGCCTGCTCGACCCGGGCCTGGTAATCGCTGACATCCATGCGCACCAGGATCTGGCCGGCTTTGACCGCTTCGCCTTCCCGGACGAGGACTTCACGGACTTCACCGCCGACCCGCGCCTTGACGGCCGCCTGGTTGACCGCGCGCAGCGATCCGGAAAGCGGCAGCAGCTGCCGTAATTCGCGCGGCTGCACGGTCGTCACGTCGCTTGGAAGGAACTCCAGCGCCGCCGGTGCCTGTGCAGTGGCTTGTGCGGCGGCAGGCGTTGTCTGGCGATTCTGCTTTTTGAGCATTGCCGCGCCGGCGCCGGCCAGCAGCACGCAAAGCACGACGACGATCCAGAAAGTACGACGTTTCAACATGGGAAATCCATTCAATTCGCCGCCGAAGATGGGTCGCGCAGCAAGCCGTTCAAGAGCAGATCGATAAAACTTTCAAGATAATCTTCCGGCGAAATCGGGTTCGATGCGCGGCAGGTGCTGAATGAATGTTTCCACATCATCAGCATGATCATCGGTGCGCAAATGACATTGTTCGCCTGCTCCACGTCGACCTGGCGGAATTCACCGCTTTTGATGCCGCGTTCGAGCATGCGCTTGATTAATGCGTTGCCGCGCAATATGACTTCGTCGTGATAAAACTGGGCGACTTCCGGAAAGTTGCCGGACTCCGCCATCATCAGCTTGGTGATGCCTGACAGCTTGGTATTGCCGATGCGTTCCCACCATCCGAGAATGATTTCGCGCAGCAACTCGGGGCTGGAGCCTTCATGGCCATCGATGATGCTTTCCGCTTCGCCGATCACCGGCACCACGTTTTCCCGCACGACTGCCTTGAACAGATCTTCCTTGTTGGTGAAATAAAGGTACAGCGTCCCCTTGGAAACGCCTGCTCGCGCAGCCACATCGTCAAGGCGGGTTGCGGCATAACCGCGCTCGACGAACAAGTCGAGGGCAGCCGCCAGCAGTTCCTGCGGACGTGCGTCCTTGCGCCGTTCCCAGCGGGGTTTTGAGTCGTGTGGCATTGTCTATATCAAGTAACTTACTTTTGAGTCAGTAATATAAGGGCGTATTGCCTCAGCGTCAAGGCGGGTTCATAAACCTTCTTTTCCGCCTTGCATGTTTGTATCAAGACGAATGTTGAAGCGATACAAAACGAAAAATCCGGTTCGGCAAATGCCAGTAGAATCGACCCATTTTCTGATTGGTGCGGTTTGTTATGACTTGGTTGAAAAGATGGTGGCTATGGCTGGTGATCGCGCTGCTGGCTGCGCTCGGTGTGGCCGGCTGGAATGCATGGCAGAAGAAAAACAACGAGCCGCAATACCGAACCGTCAAGATTGAAAAAGGCGCAATCACCGCCAGCGTGTCGGCATCCGGCACGCTGAGCCCGGTGGTGCAGGTGCAGGTCGGCTCGCAGGTTTCCGGCCAGTTGAAGGAAATCCTGGTTGATTTCAACAGCGAGGTGAAGCAGGGCCAGCTGATCGCCCGCATCGATCCCCAAACCTTTGAATACCGGGTAAGCCAGGTTCAGGCCGATGTCGATGCCGCCCGTTCCCAGGTGATGACGCAGCAGGCCAACATCGCCGCCCAGCGCGCCGAGGTCTCCAAGGCCGAAGTGAATCTGGCCGAAGCCCGGCGCGACCTGGAGCGCAAGCAGCAACTCGTGGAGAAAGGCTTCATCTCCGCTGCCGAGCGCGACAAGGCAGAGGCGCTGGCGAACTCGCTGGCCGAGCAGGTCAATACCGCCAAGGCGCAGGCCAATGTCGCGATGGCCAATGCACGCAATGCCGAAGCGGTGGTCAAGCAGCGTGAGGCCCAGCTTGCGCAGGCCCGGGTCGACCTCGAACGGACCGCCATCCGCGCGCCGGTCAACGGCATCGTGATCAAGCGCAGTGTCGAAAAAGGCCAGACCGTGGCAGCCAGTTTGCAGGCGCCCGAACTGTTCATCATTGCCGAAAACCTCACCGACATGCAGGTCGATACCGCGATCGACGAATCCGAGATCGGCCGCATCCGCATCGGCCAGAAGGCCAACTTCACCGTCGATGCCTTTCCCGGCCGCACCTTCGAAGGCACTGTAAAACAGATCCGCAAGGCCGCCCAGAACGTGTCGAACGTGGTGACCTACACCGCCGTCATCAGCGCAGCAAACCCGGGCAAGGAATTGCTGCCTGGCATGACGGCAAATGTCCGTGTCGTGACTGAAAGCCGGGAAGATGTGCTGAAAGTGGCGAATGCCGCATTGCGTTTCCGTCCTGCAGCGGCACCGGGGGAAAAGGCTGCTCCGGCGCGGCCGGCAGCGAATAATCCATCGGCCGCGGCAGGCGGCTCCGGCGGTCCGGGCGGGCAAATGCGCGCAATGCGCGAGCGGCTGGAAAAGGAGTTGCAGTTGTCCGAAACCCAGAAGGCAAAGCTGGATGGCATCTTCGCCGCCATGCGCGAGAAATCGATGGCGGCGCGCGAGGCTCCGGAAGGCGAACGGCAAAAAATCATGGAGCGCAATCGCAGCGACATGCGGACACAGATCGCCGAGATACTGACGCCGGAGCAGAGGAAGCAGTACGACGACATCGTCGCCGAAACCGCCGACCGGCGTGGAGGAGGGGGCACACGGGGCCGGCTCTATGTGCTGGATGAAAAAAAGCAGCCGAAGGCGATCGAAGTCCGCTTCGGACTGACCGACGGCACCAGCACCGAAGTGATTTCACCGAATGTGAACGAAGGCCTGGAAGTCATCAGCGGCATGGTGCGTTCACAGCCGACCGACACGCCGCGTCCGCCGCCGGGCCCGCGGATGTTCTGATGGTGCATCGATGGCACTGATCCAAACCCGCAACCTGGTCAAGGAATACGTGATGGGGACCAACACGGTGCGCGCGCTGCGCGGCGTGTCGGTCGATATCAACGAAGGTGAATTCGTCGCCATCATGGGCGCGTCCGGCTCCGGCAAGTCGACCTTCATGAACCTGATCGGCTGCCTCGACTTGCCGACCAGCGGCGACTATGAACTGGCCGGCGAACGCGTTTCGACGCTGCCGAACGATGCGTTGGCAGCCATCCGCAACAAGCGGATCGGATTCGTGTTCCAGCAATTCAACCTGCTTCCGCGCACCACCGCGCTGGACAACGTCGAGCTGCCGCTGCTGTATTCGGGCATGCCGGCCGCCGAGCGCAAGCCGCGGGCGATGCAGCGCCTGGAAGAGGTCGGCCTCGGCGCAAGGATGGACCATCACCCGGCGCAATTATCCGGCGGCCAGCAGCAGCGGGTGGCGATCGCCCGCGCGCTGGTCAACAATCCGTCGCTGATCCTTGCCGATGAACCGACCGGCGCGCTCGACTCGCGCACCAGCATCGAGATCATGGCGCTGCTGCAGCGGCTGAACCGGGAAGGCATGACCATCGTCATCGTCACCCATGAACACGATGTCGCCGCGTTCGCGTCGCGCATCATCGCCTTCCGCGACGGACTGGTCATCAGCGATCAGCCGAACCGGCCGCATGATGCGCAGGCCGAGCTGCAGCGCCTCGACGCCGGAGCCGCCGCATGAACCTGCTTGCGACGCTGCGCATTGCATTGAACGCGCTGCGCGTCAACAAGCTGCGCTCGATGCTGACCATGCTCGGCATCATCATCGGCGTGGCGGCAGTCATCACCATGATCGCCATCGGCGCCGGCGCGCAGGCGCGGGTGGAGGATCAGATCAAGAGCCTCGGCTCCAACCTGATGATCGTCATGCCCGGCTCGACCACATCCTCCGGCGTGCGCCTCGGCGCGGGCGCGAACCAGAACCTCACCGAGGATGATGCGGCGGCGCTGGTGCGCGAGATTCCGGAGGTGCAGGTAGCCGCGCCGTCCAGCCGCGGCACCCGGCAGATCGTCGCCGGCGGCAACAACTGGTCGGCATCGGTGTACGGCATCAATCCCGATTACCTCGAAGCGCGCGACTGGCCGCTGGCGTCGGGCCGGATATTCGAGCCGCATGAACTGGCCGGTTCCGCCAAGGTGGCGCTGATCGGCCAGACCGTGGCGACGCAGCTCTTCGGCGACATGGACCCGCTGGAGCAATCCATCCGCATCAGCAATGTGCCGTTCACCATCATCGGCGTGCTGGAGCGCAAGGGACAGAGCATGCTCGGGCAGGACCAGGACGACGTCGTGATGGTGCCGCTGTCGACCGCCCGCAACCGGCTGTTCGGCAACATCCAGGGCAAGCTGCGCCGCGTGGGCACCATCCAGGTCAAGGTGCGGGAAGGCGCGGACATGAAGCAGGCGGAGGAGAGCGTCAGGGAGGTCCTGCGCCAGCGCAAGCGCACACCGCCCGACCAGGAAGACGCCTTTACCTTGCGCAATCTCACCGAAATCCTGCAGGCGCGCGAGGAATCGTCCCGCATCATGGCGCTGCTGCTGGCGGCGGTCGCCTCGGTATCGCTGCTGGTGGGCGGCATCGGCATCATGAACATCATGCTGGTGTCGGTGACGGAGCGGACCCGCGAGATCGGCCTGCGTCTTGCGGTCGGCGCCCGCCCGCGGGACATCCGCAGCCAGTTCCTCATCGAGGCGACGACGCTCTCGACGCTCGGCGGCGCGATCGGGATCGCGCTCGGCGTCGGCGCCGCCTACGCTATCGCGCAGGCCGCCGGGTGGCCGTCCCTGGTGTCGACCAATGCGGTGCTGGTTGCGGTGGTGTTCTCAGGGCTCGTCGGCGTCTTCTTCGGCTTCTACCCGGCCCAGCGCGCGGCGAGGCTCGACCCGATCGAGGCGCTGCGGCGGGAATAGGATCCCCGCCGCCCTGCCCTCACCCGAAGTGAGGCGCCCTACTCCGCCGCGTGCTGCGCGTGCAGGCGCTCGCCGCGGGCCATGAGCTTGTTCAGCGCCCCGAGATAGGCCTGCGCCGAGGCGACGAGGGTGTCGGGATCCGCCCCGCGGGACGTGACGCTGCGCCCGCCGGCGGCGAGGCGGACCGAGACTTCCGCCTGAGCGTCCGTGCCCTCCGTGACCGCGTGGACCTGGTAGAGCTCGAGCACCGCCTCGTGGGGCACGAGCTCCTTGATGGCGTTGAACACGGCATCCACCGGCCCGTTGCCCTCCGCCTCCTCGGTGACGCGGCGGCCCTCGATGTCGAGCTTCATGGTGGCGCGCTGGGGGCCGCGGGTGCCAGCGACGACCGACAGGCTCACGAGCTTGATGCGGTCGTGGGCCGTCGCGAGGTTCTGGTCGACGAGGGCCTCGATGTCCTCGTCGTAGACGTGCTTCTTGCGGTCGGCCAGCTCCTTGAAGCGCACGAAGGCGTCCTGAAACTGGTTGTCCGACAGGGTGTAGCCCATCTCCTGGAGCTTGTTCTGGAAGGCGTTGCGGCCCGAGTGCTTGCCCATGACGAGGGAGGTCTTCTGCACGCCGACCGAAGCCGGCGTCATGATCTCGTAGGTCTGGGTGTGCTTCAGCATCCCGTCCTGGTGGATGCCGCTCTCGTGCGCGAAGGCGTTCCGGCCGACGATGGCCTTGTTGTACTGCACCGGGAAGGAGGTCGCGTTGGCCACCACCTTCGAGGCGCGGGTGAGCATCGTGGTCTCGATGCCGGTCGTGTAGGGCAGGACGTCGCCCCGGGTGCGGATCGCCATCACGACCTCTTCGAGCGCCGCGTTGCCGGCGCGCTCGCCGATGCCGTTGATCGTGCACTCGATCTGCCGCGCGCCCCCTTCGAGGCCCGCCAGTGAGTTCGCCACCGCGAGGCCCAGGTCGTTGTGGCAATGGACCGAGAAGATGGCCCGGTCCGCGTTCGGCACCCGCTCGCGGATCTGCCGGAACATGGCCCGGTACTCGTCGGGCGTCGCGTAGCCGACCGTGTCGGGCAGGTTGATCGTCGTGGCGCCGGCGCGGATCGCGGCCTCGACGCAGCGGCACAGATAGTCGATCTCGGTGCGCGTGGCGTCCATGGCGGACCATTCCACGTCCTCCACGAGATTGCGGGCCTGGCCCACCGTGGCGGTGATGATCTCCAGCACCTCCTCCTGGCTCTTCCTCATCTGGTGGGCCAGGTGGATCTCGGAGGTCGACACGAAGGTGTGGATGCGCGGCCGCTTGGCCTCCCGCACAGCCTCGCCCGCGCGGGCGATGTCGGCGGAGATGGCCCGGGCGAGGCCCGCCACCGTGGCGCGCTTCATGCGCTTGGCGATGAGCGAGACGGCCTCGAAATCGCCGTTCGAGGCGATGGGGAAGCCGGCCTCGATAATGTCGACGCCCATGCCGTCGAGGAGGTCGGCGACTTCGATCTTCTCTTCGAGCGTCATGGTGGCGCCGGGGCATTGCTCGCCGTCGCGCAGGGTCGTGTCGAAGATCAGGACGCGGTTCGAATCGGTCGTCATGGGGTCAGTCCTTCAGGTCTCGGCGGCGCCCGGCGGCGCCAGGGATCTCGGGTTCGTCTCACCACCCCTGAGAGCCCAGGCGAGCGCGCCCAGCCGACCCTCAGGGGCGGCTAAGGAGAAGGATGCCGAGGAGGCGCGCACGGGCGGCCGCCGGAGCGAGGCCTGCCTTCGGGGCGCTGGTGGAGCCGATGGACATCGCGGCTCGATCCTCCTGGAACGCCCCGCGGAGCCGAACGGCCGGGCGAAGCACCCGGCCTTTGTAGCCGCGGCGGATTTTGCTGGCAAGGCACGGCGGGTTCAGGCGCCGTACGCCCAGCGGAAGAACGCCGCGACGGTCACCGGCATCAGCCCCGGCGCAACATCCGCCGGACCGCGGATCACGCGGGCATCGGCGAGTTCCGGTTCGGCCTGCGCCGCGATGGCGGCCCGGATGCGCCCGGCGATGGCATCGGCCGGTTCGCGGCAGCGCAAGGGGCGCAGGAAGGCCACCGCCGGCCAGTGGCTCACCACGATCCAGCCCGGGTCGACCTCGAAGAGGTCCGGCGAGAGCGCCGTCTCCTCCTCCAGTTCGCGGGTGACGCTGGTGGCGAGGTCCACGCTGCCGTCGGGCCTCAGGTCGGACAGGTCCGGGGTGCCGGAGGGGAAATAGATCCGCCCGGCATTGGCGGTGCCGGAGCCCATGACGCCGCAGACATAGGCGCCGTCGGAGCCCTGCAGCGCGCCCATGGCGTAGCCGTTGCCGACGGTCGGGTCGGGATAGCCGAGATCCCGCCAGGCGAGGAAGCTCGCGAAATCCGTCTCGAAATAGGTCGCCCGGCAGAGGTCCGGGGCGATGCTGATCTCGTTCAGAAGCAGGACGCGGCCGTTGAACATCTGCGGCTTGCCGGCGGTGGCGCGCGTCCAGTTCGCCGCGACGGCTTCGGTGTTGGCCTCCGCCCAGGCCCAGCGCCAGGGCGCGCAGCGCGCCTCGACCCGCGCCACGCGGGTGATCGACGGCTCGGCTCTCACAGGAGGAGTTCGCCGCGGCTCACCACGACGGCGCCGCCGCCGATCTCGGCCCCGACGAGGCGCCCGTTCTCGATGGTGAGCTGGAGCGCGATCTCGCTCGGACGCCCCATCTCGACGCCCTGCCGGATGAGGATGTCGTGCTCGCCGATGCCGAGCGGCTCGAACTGCATCAGCGCTCCCGCGAATGACGCCGCCGCCGATCCGGTCGCCGGGTCCTCGGTGAGGCCGGGCGCCGGAAAGAACATGCGCGAGCGAAAGCCGTGGCCTTCGCGGGTATAGGCGTAGACCGACGGGTGCGTGGAATCCCCGAAGGTCGCAAAGAAGGTGTCGCCCGACACCCGCACGCGGGCGAGCGCGTCGAGATCGGCGACCGGCACGAGGTCGTAAGGAACGCCGGCGGAGTGCCGCGAGGGCCGGTGGCGCTCGAAGCCGATCTCGTGGGGTTCAAGGCCGAGCGCCGCCGCGGCGCGGGCGGGATCGACGCCCTCGCCCCAGGGCTCGGGCAGGCGCGGCAGGCGAAAACGCGCCCGGCCCCGGCCCTCCCCGGTCACCTCGACTGCGCAGGAGATGACGCCCACCTTCTCCTCGAGGCCGAACAGCACCGCCCCCGCCTCACCGGCCCGGTCCATCAGGGCGAGGAGCACCGCGGTGCCCACCGTCGGGTGCCCCGCGAAGGGCAGTTCGTGGCTCGGCGTGAAGATGCGGAGCGCCGCCCGGTGGCGGTCGTCCGCGGGCGGCGTGACGAACACCGTCTCGGAGAGGTTGAACTCCTTCGCCACCGCCTGCATGCGCTCCGTGTCGAGGCCCTCCGCATCCAGCACCACGGCGAGCGGATTGCCGGCGAGCAGGGTGTCGGTGAACACGTCGAGGGTGATGAAGCGGCGCTGCATGGGGACTCCGGGTGCGGGACGGCGCGCACCTTACCGGGGCGTTTCGGGAAGGTCGATCTCGACGACGAGGGGGCAATGGTCGCTCGCCTTGGGCCGGTCCCACCCGACGCGGGGGTAGCGGTCCGCGCGGGTGGCGAGATGGCCGACGGAGCGGTCGGGATCGCGCGGATCGAGCGGCACGCGGTAGGGCAGGCCCCGCCGGATGAGGTCGATCCGCGGCTCCGGATTGGCGGCGGCGAGGGCCGGCGACAGGAGGATGTAGTCGAGCTGGACGTATTGCTCGTCCGCGGGCGCGCCGTCCGCGGGGGGCTGGCGGAAGTGGAAGGTCCAGCGCTCCTCCGGCGGGAGCCTCATGACGGGGTTCACGGCGAAATCCTCGAACAGCGGGTCGAGGCCGCCCGGATTGGCGCGCTCCGCCGCGCCGCCCGGCCGAATGCGCTCCACGAAATCGTTGAGGTCGCCGGCGACGATCCAGTTGGCGCCGCGCCAGCCTTCCCCGAACCGCTCCTGCACGATCCGTTTGACCGCCCTCGCCTCCGCCTGCCGGATCGGGCGCGTGTGACGGCGCCCGTCCTCCCGGTCGGCGATCGCCTTGAAGTGGCAGATGTAGAGAACGAGCTCCGTGCCGCCGAAATCGAGGCTCACCTCGAGGCAGTCGCGGTTGAAGATGAGATCGTCCGGCTTGATGCCGAAGGCGGCGAGTTCCTCGGTGTAGACGCCCATCTCGCCGAAGGTCTTCTCCTGGTGGGAGCGCGCCTTCACCTGCTTCTTGTTGTCGAACAGATCGAGGCGGGCCGCGAAGGCGACGTCGATCCCGCGCGGATCGTTGCCGTCGATGAGCCGGAAGTGCCCATAGCGCAGGTCGCTCAAGCGGTGGACGTAGTTGGCGAAAAAGGGCTGCAGGACGCCGAGATTGTCCACCTCCTGGAAGATCAGGATGTCGGCGGCGGCCTCGGCGAGCGCGAGGGCGGACAATTCGCGCTTGTCGTCCTCGAGCGCGATGGCGACGGAGCGCTGGACCGTCTCGCGCGCCTCGGGTTCGGGAACGTCGAAGAGCGAGAGGGCGGGGCCCGTCTCGGGCCGGTCCTTGGGGCCGAAGCTGTGGCGTGAGGCGAGGTTCTCGACGTTGAAGGTGGCGATCCGCAAGCGCATCGGGGGTTTCTGGGGCGCGGCGCCCGTCCGGCAAGGCGGCCCGCGCCCGCCGGAGCCTCAGATCTCCTCCACCGCGAACCGCCGGCTCGGGTTCACGAACTCGTCCTGCGCCGCCACGGTGAGGATCTCGCGGGATCCCGCTTCCTCGGTGCGCTTCATGAGGCCGTAGATCGACGCCGTCGCCTCGCCCAAAGCCGTTGCGGCGGAGCGCGTGCGGGCATAGTGCACGAAGAAGAGCGCCGCGATCGCATCCCCTGCGCCGTTGACCGAGAGCGACAGCTTCGGGGTTCGCACGCGCCAGAAGCGCCCGCCCTCCCCGGCCACGAGGTCGATGGCGTCGGCCGGCGTCTCGCGGGTCTCGACCGAGGTGACGAGCACGACCTTCGGCCCGAGAAGCTGGACGGCGGACACCCCCTCCTTGAGGGAGGCCAGGGTCTCGGCCGTGACCCCCGAGAGCGCGTTCAGCTCGAACTGGTTCGGCGTCACGATGTCGGCGGCGGGCATCGCCCGCTCCCGCATGAACTCGGGAATGCCGGGGCGGACGAACACTCCGCGGCCCACATCGCCGATGACGGGATCGCAGCAATAGAGCGCTGCCGGGTTCGCCTCCCGGACGCGGGCGACGGCGGAGAGGATCGCGGTGCCGATATCGGCCGATCCCATATAGCCCGACAGGACGCCGTCGCAGCGCGGCAGAACCCCGCGCTCGGCGATGCCGTCCACGAGCTCCTCGATGGCCGGGCCGTCGAAGACGCGGCCCTTCCAGGCGCCGTAGCCGGTGTGGTTGGAGAACTGCACCGTGTGGATCGGCCAGACCTCGACTCCAAGGCGCTGCATCGGAAAGACCGCGGATGCGTTACCCACATGACCGTAGGCGACGTGGGACTGGATGGAGAGGATGTTCATGCGCTTGAGCCCCTGCTCCGCCCGGGTTATCGCAACGCTCGAGCGGTCGCAAATTCGCGCCGGTGATGGACCGCATCACCGACTGCGGTGACCTTGCCCCAACGACGCCGAGATCATGGATATCGAGACCATCAAGGACACCGTGATCGGCTTCGTGCAGGCGAACCGCGCCTTTGCGCCCTTCATCGTGGCGGCCCTGGCCTTCGGCGAGTCCATCGCGGTCCTGTCCCTGTTCGTGCCCGCGACGGTGCTCCTCGTCGGGGTCGGGGCCCTCGTCGAGACGGGCGGGCTCGCTTTCTGGCCCGTCTGGGCCGGGGCGGCGGCGGGCGCCATCGCGGGAGACTGGGTGTCGTTCGAGTTCGGGCGCCACTTCAAGGACAGCGCGCGGCGGGTCTGGCCGCTGAACCGCCAGCCGCACCTTCTCGCCCGGGGCGAGAGCTTCATGGCGCGCTTCGGCGCGGGGGCGGTGTTCATCGGCCGCTTCTTCGGGCCGGTGCGCGCCGTGGTGCCCCTCCTCGCCGGCATCCTGAAGATGCCGCGCCCGGTCTTCATGACGATGAACGTCGCCTCGGCGCTCCTGTGGGCCTTCCTGCTCCTCAGCGCCGGCGATGCGGCCGGCGACGCCGCGGGCTACATCCTCGGCCGGCTCGGGCGGTGAGGCCGGCGGGGAACCGCCCCTTCCCCGGGTCGTTTCCGTTCATCGCGAACGAACAGGAGGCCTCCATGGGCAAAGGCAAGATGAACGGCGACAACTCGGCCGATTCGAAGCAGCATTTCGACCACAAGGCCCGCGGCTCCGGCGGCACCACGAAGAAGAACCAGGAGCCCGGCAGCCAGGACAACAACAAGGCCCAGAACACGAAGTCGAACCAGCAATAGGTTCGGACGCCGCTATTCCACGACGAGCGGAGCGGAATTGAGGGACACAGCCCGAGCCGGTAGATGCCGGCTCGGTACCCTTGCCGAGGGTCAGAGTCCCAGCCGCGCCCAGGCCGCCCGCTCCTCGATGGCGCCGATAGCCTCGCTCGGGTCGAAGAGGCTTTCCGGCGAGAGCGGGTTGCGGTTGAGTAGGCGGGCGATGAGGTTCGGGCGCGCGGGCGGGATCACCCGGATCTGCACCTTGTCGCCGAAGCGCCCGCGCAGCACCGAACGGATGTCGCCGATGCCGTCGACCAGCCCGAGATCCGCGGCCTCGTCGCCCACCCAGAACGCGCCGGAAAAGAGGTCCGGGTTGTCGACCTTGAGCTTCGTGCCGCGGCGCGTCTTCACGAGCCGCACGAAGCTGTCGTGGATGCGGGCCTGAAGCGCCTTCAGGCGCTCGATGTCCTTCGGGTCCTCCGGGCGGAAGGGATCGAGCATCGCCTTGTTCTCGCCCGCCGTGTGGACGCGCCGCTCGATGCCGAAGCGCTCGATGAAGCGGTTGAGGCCAAAACTCGCCGACACCACGCCGATCGATCCGACGATGGAGGAGGGATCCGCATAGATCTCGTCGCCCGCGCAGGCGATCATGTAGCCGCCCGAGGCCGCCGCATCCTCCACGAACACGAAGACCGGCACCTTCTTTTCCTCGGCCAGGGCCCTCACGCGTTTGAAGATGAGGTGCGACTGGGCCGGGGAGCCGCCGGGCGAGTTCACCACCAGCGCGACGCCCTTGAGCCCCGCCGGGGAGAAGGCGCGCTCCAGCAGCGGAGCGACGCCCGCGATGGACAGCCCCGAGCGCAGCGGCACCGCTCCGCCGATGGCGCCCGACAGGCGCACGGCGGTGACGAGCGGCGCATCCGTGCGGTAGCGGCGGGGGAGAAGGGCGCGAAGGGATTTCGGCAAGCCGTCGAGAAGAGCCATCCCGCGCATGTAGGGCCGAGCCCTGGACCGCACAAGCAGAACGGCCCCGCCGCGCCGGCGCGGAGCCGGCGTTCACCGCCTCGAAAGATGGAGGTTCTTAGAAGCTGAAGGGTGGCTGAACGGGGCCCTGAAGCGCCGTTCAGCTTCGATCCTCTACAAGGATCGTCATCGATTCCCGGATGCATCGGACAGGTCCCGCGTACCGATGCCTCCCCAACCCGAAGGTGGACACCATGCGTCGTGCATTCCTCAGCATCCTCGGTGCGGCAGCCCTCGGCCTCGGCGCGTTGACGGCCGATGCCCTCACGGCGGCGCCCGCCCAGGCCCAGGGCTTCTCGATCACGATCGGCGAGCCCTACGGCTACAACCCCTACCCGGCCTATCCCCGCCGGCACTACCGCCATTGGCGCCGTCATCATCAGCCGGTCTATTACCGCCCGGTGCGGGGCTACGACCGTCACTGCGAGGTGCGCAAGACCCGCTACTTCAACGGCTACAGCTGGGTCACGGAACGCCGCCGCACCTGCTGGTAAACGCGACCCAACGGACCACGCGCGGGCGCCTCAGGGCGCCCGTTGCCGTTTCAGGCCAGATCGGCCTCGCCCCGGTGGAGGGCCTCGGCCAGGGGCGTGAACCGTCCGTCCGCCTCGTGCAGCACCAGGGGCGGCAGCACCGTCAGGGGCGCCCGGCTCCCCTTCACGGCACGGACGAGGAGACGGGCGGCCGGTTCGTCCGCCCGCGGATGGACGAACCTCAAGGCGAGGGCGCCGAAGCGGCCCTCGAGCGCGGCGAGGCACCCCGCGAGCCGGTCGGCCCGGTGCACCAGGACGAGATGGCCTCCCGGCTTCAGCATCGCCCCGCAGGCCCGGATCCAGGCCGCCAATCCTTCCGCCGGAAGGGCATGGGCCGCGGCCCGGCCCGGATCGGGGGAGAGGCGCGCCCGGCCCTCCTCGAGGTAGGGCGGGTTCGTGAGCACGCAATCGGCGGCCCCGGGGCGGAGCCCCGCCGCCCGGCGGGAGGCCGGGTCGAGGATGTCGGCCACCGCCGCCTCCCCGTCCCGGCCGTTGAGCGCAAGGTTGCGGCGGGCGAGGTCCGCTAGATCCGGGTCGCGCTCCACGAGGACGAGGCGGACCGGGACCCGCGCCGCCGCCATCAGGCCCACCGCTCCGGTCGCCGCCCCGACGTCGCAGACCGTCTGCCCGGGGCTCAGCGGCGCCGAGGCCGCGAGCAGCACCGCGTCGGTGCCCGCCCGGTGGCCCTTGGCCCTCTGGAGCAGGCGGACCCGGCCGCCGTGGAGCCTGTCTTCCGTCACCCCAGGGGCGTCGTCACTCATGGCGCAGTTCGGCCCCGAGACCCGCCTCCTGGATGAGACGCCGCGCCTGGGCCGCGTGGTCGTCCGGCACCAGGATCCGGCGCGGAAAGGCCCCGATCATCCCCTCGAGCGCATTGATATGGCTGTCGGCGACGAGATTCGGGATGTTGGCGTTCTCCAGCAACGATTGTAGGAAGCCCACGAGGACGATGTCGTTGGTGCGGACGATTTCGACCATCGGGCGTGGACTCTCCTTGCGGCAAGCTGATGCATTGCGGCAACCGGGGCCGCGCGTCACCTATCTTTCAACCGGCTTTCCAAGCGGCCGGCAACCGGGATGTCAAACGTGGGCGTCGTCGTACCGTTCGAGGACAAGCACCTGCCCGAGAGCGGGAGCATCGAGGCGCTGGTGGCGCTCGTCGCCTCCGATATGAGCCGGGTCAACGCCATGATCCTGTCCCGGACGGGATCCGAGGTCACCATGATCCCGGAGGTCGCGAACCATCTGATCTCCTCCGGCGGCAAGCGCCTGCGTCCCATGCTGACCCTCGCCACGGCGGGCCTCGCGGGCTACCTCGGCGACGGGCACGTGAAGCTCGCGGCGAGCGTCGAGTTCATGCACACCGCCACCCTCCTCCACGACGACGTGGTGGACGAGAGCGACATGCGCCGCGGGCGCGTCGCCGCCCGGGTCAAGTGGGGCAACGAGGCGAGCGTGCTCGTGGGCGACTTCCTCCTGGGCCAGGCCTTCAAGATGATGGTGGAGGTGCAGTCGCTCCGGGCGCTCGAGATCCTGTCCACCGCCGCCACGGTGATCGCCGAGGGCGAGGTGATGCAGCTCGCCGCCGCCAAGAACACCGAGACCACGGAGGACGAGTACCTCGCGGTGATCCGCGCCAAGACCGCGGAGCTCTTCGCGGCGGCCTGCGAGGTCGGGCCCGTGATCGCCGGGCGGCCCAAGGCCGAGCAGGCCGCCTGCCGCTCCTACGGCATGAATCTCGGCATCGCCTTCCAGCTCGTGGACGACGCCCTCGATTACGGCGGAACGAGCGCCAAGCTGGGCAAGAACGTGGGCGACGACTTCCGCGAGGGGAAGATCACGCTGCCGGTGGTGCTCTCGTTCCGCCGCGGCAACGACGGGGAGCGGGCGTTCTGGAAGCGAGTGCTGGAGGCGGGCGAGGTGGGCGACCGGGACCTCGAGCAGGCCGTGGGCATCATGAGGAAGCACCGGGCCCTCGACGACACGATCGAGCGCGCCCGCCATTACGGCGCCATGGCGCGCGATGCGCTGGCGCTCTTTCCCGACGGCGACATGAAGAAGGCACTGCTCGGCGCCGTCGATTTCTGCATCGCCCGGGCCCATTGAGGCAGAGGCCGGGGCGGTCCGCCGCGGGACGGCCGGCCCCGCGGTTCGATCAGGTCGAGGGCGATCCTAGACGCGGGCTTCGGCGGCGTGCCGGGGCGCGGGCCGGCGCTCCCTCATCTCGGCGACGATCTGCCGGCCGATCTCGCTCCTGACCCACCGGTCCGCCTCGTCGCGGTCCGAGAAGACGTGCGCGTGGACGCGGGGCGTGAGCTTCCCGCGGATCGGAACCACCACGCGCCATTGTCCGGCGATCTGCATCGGGTAAGCGGGTGCCTGGTAAGGACCGGCCATCTGTCTCTCCCCCAATCGGCCCGTCGGCCTTGCGGATTGGGGCGCCGCCCCGAAACCGCCGCAACGGTATGCGGGTGACATTGACCGATTCCGCTAAAGCTTGCTGTTGCGGCGAGGGCACAAAGCTCAACGAAACGCTAACGGCCGCCGCCGGCCCGGGCGCTCACGCGGACGCGGCCGGCCGTGGCGCCCGCGGCTTGAAGGCCGCAGCGAGCCTGCCCTGCAGCCAGAGGGTGCCCTTCACGGCGAGCGGCAGGGCGAGCACCGGCAGGACGCAGGCCGCCACGTAGGCCTCGGCCGCCGCTGGAAGCGAGGCTCCCGCCGCCGCCCAGGCCAGGGTGACGTTGCGGTTGCCGCTGAGCAGGCCGATCGTGAGGGCGTCCGCCCGGCCCCATGCCCAGAACAGGCCCGTGCCGAGCACCCCGAGACCGAGATTGACCGCGACCGCCGCGGTGAGGAACCACGCGAAGGCGTCCGGGTTCGTCGCCCAGTGCGCGCGGATGCCGCTCATCATGGCGAGCCCGACGACGATCAGGCCGAGGACGGAGATCCCCGCGGCCGCCTGGGGCCCCGGCAGCATCGGGGCGAAGGCGCGGGGGCAACGCCGGACGACCTCGGCGAGGGCCGCAGCCAGCCCGACGATGAGGCCGAGGCGAAGGGCGAGCGAAGCGGCATCGAGGTCGAGATGAGCCCCGAGCAGGCGGGCGCAGCCCGGCATGGCGAGCGGCGCGAGCAGGGTCAGGGAGATCGACGCCACGAGGGCAAGGCGCGGCCGAAGACCAAGGATCGCGGCGATCGCCGCCGCGCTCCCGACCGGCGGCGCGACCACCGACAGCAGAACGCCGGCCTGCAGAGCGCCGTCGAGTTGCAGGGGAGCGAGGACGACGACCGCGAGAAGCGGCACGCCGAGCCCGAGCCAGGCGAGAACGAGGAGGATCGTGCGCCCGCGAAGGCCGCGCTCCGCCGGCGAGAGGGCCGCCGTCAGAAAGGACCCGAGGGTCAGGAGAAAGGCCGAAACCGGCAGCGCCCCGTAAGCCGCCTGGGCGAGCCCCGGCAGGAGCGCGCCCAGGGCGAGCGAGAGCACCAGGAGGGCCGGTCCATGCCTGCCGAGGGCCGCGAGCGAACGTCCGATCAGGGGCATCCGGCATCTCCTGGAATGGCCGTCCATCAACCGGGCGGCCCCGTCACGGCCCGTCCGGTTCAGTGCGCGTCGGCCGCGATGGCGGATGCGAGGTCGGCCTTGATCGGGAGATCGGAGGGGCTGAAGGCGGCCCCGACGGCGCCCGTCGCCGCCGGGTCCGCCGAGGGCCCGAAGGGAGACGCCCAGATCGCGCCGGACAAAAGGAGAGCGGCAACGCCGAACAGAATGGATTTGGTCATGACTTCGCCGTCGACGGAGCGCCGGGGCTCCGTTCCCTGTTGACTGGATGGATCGAAAAAGACTGCTGACGCGACCTGCGGCAGCAACGCCGCATCCGGGAGCTTAGGCGCAAGCGAGGGGCGCGTGTGTGAGGCTCCTCACACCGGCTGAAGCCGACGCCAATGCCTTGAGGATCGGCGCCTCAAGGCTGCGAGCGCGATCATGCAAAAGCCCACGCGAGGTCGCGTGGGCTTGAGCGAAAGGACGGTGTCTGGTCGGGCCGCGTCAGACCGCAGCGGTGCGGTGCCCGCGGATCTCCGCGAGGCTCGCGAGGGGGCGGTCGGAGCGCGGCATCACGGGCCGGGCGTATTTCGGGCGCTGCTTGACCACGTCGCCGATCTTGGCCCGCAGCGCCTCGATGCCGAACGGCTTCAGCATGACGGCGTCGGCCCCCGCCTGGCGGGCCGTGAGCACGACGTCGACCTGCGCATCGCCGGTGATCATCATGAAGGGAATGTGGGCGAAGCGTTCGTTCGACCGCATGTGCTTCAGGAGCTGGAGCCCGCCCACATGCTTCATGTGCCAGTCGGAGATCACGAGCCCGTATTGCTCGGCATCGAGCTTCTGCAGCGCCTCTGCGCCGTCATGGGCGAGGTCGATGCCGCGGATGCCGAGGCCCTCGAGGGCGCGCTTCAGGAAGGTGAGCGTGGCTTCATCGTCGTCGACGACGAGAACGGGAGTGAGGGCGCGTTTCATGAAAGAACCTGTTCCGGCAATCGGGCTTCTGAAAGCTTTTGTGTCTCGGCCATCCGTCAGAACGCCACGCCGACGCGGTCCTCGGAGCGCCAGCACAGCTGAACGCGGTAGGTGATGTCGGCGCTTTCCATGTGCAGGTCGAAGGCGTCCGGCAGGATCGAGTCCTTCGGCACCTTGAGGCCCGCTCCGTCGCCGGAGAAATCCGTGATCGTGCAGGGCACGACGGTTCGTCCGTCGTTGAGGAGGATCGCCGCCGGCTGCGCCGCGCTGATCCGGTTGATGACACGAGCGTTGGTCATGGTTCCCTCGATTGAGCCTTGGCAGTCTAGCCGGGACCTTTCAACGGAGGGCTGCCGAAACCCGTCAAATTCGACCGATCGCGGGCGGCTTCCGCCCGTCAGCTCCGCGCGCCAGCCGCGATCCGCTGGACCTCCGGGATGAGCGCCTCGATGGCCTCGATCCGGTCGCGGGGGGCGGGATGCGTCGAGAGCAGCGCCGGAACAGATCCGCCCCGCGCCTCCATGCGCCGCCAGAGCTGCGCCGCCTCGCGCGGGTTGTAGCCGGCTTTCGCCATCGTGAAGAGGCCGAGCCTGTCCGCCTCGAGTTCCTGCGCCCGACCGTAGGGCCGCACCACGCCGAACTCGACGCCGACCCCGAGCAGCCCCGCGATCTCGCGGGCGAAGGCGACGTCGTTGATCTGCAGGAGGAAGCTGATGAGCTGGAGCCCCCAATGCTTCAGGGTTTCGGCCGAAACCCGCTCGCGGGAATGCTCGGCGTGGAGATGCCCGATCTCGTGCCCGATCACCGCCGCGAGCTCGCCGTCGCCCTCGGCCATCCGCACCATGCCTTCGAGAACCCCGATCTTGCGGCCCGGCAGAACGAAGGCGTTGACGTCGGGCTGGGCGAAGACCTGCACCTCCCACCGGTCCGGCACCTCGCCGGCGGCCACGAGCAGCCGGCGGGAGATGTCCGCCACCCGCCGCCTCGCGCCGGCATCGCGGGAGACCGGCATCTGCCGCTGCAACCGCGTCCAGGTCTCGGCCCCGAGCGCCTCGACGGTCTCGTCCGACACGATGTAGGGCGCGATGCGCTCGCATCCGGCGAGCGCCGGAGCGACGGCGGCAGCCCCGAACAGCCGCAGGGCCGTGCGGCGGGTGAGGCCGCACTGGAAGAGGCCCCGATGGTGCGGGCCACAGGTGCACATCGTGCCGGCTCCTTGAACGGTCGTGCGTCAGGAGCGAGATGGCAGCCTATGGCCGAGGTTGCAACCCGCCCCGGCCTCAAGGCCGGCGGGCTGCGATGGGCGATTCGTCGTATCGCTGCAGGAGATCCGCCGGGCCGGCATAAACGGCGATGCATCCGGCCGACCGGAGCGCCTCCTCGGGGAAGCCGCCCGACAGGACGCCGATCGAGGACAGGCCCGCCTTGCGGGCCGCCTCCGCATCATAGGGCGTGTCGCCGACGACCACCGCCTCGTGCGGGCCGATGCCGTCGAGCTTGGCGAGCGCGGCCTCGAAGATGTCCGGGAAGGGCTTCGAGCGCTCCGCGTCGTCCGAGGACGTGGCGTCGTCGATGAGGTCCGCGATGCCCGCGATCTCCTTGTAGCGCGCCACCTCGTCGGCTTTGCCGGAGGAGGCGAGCACGGCCTGCTGGCCGGAGGCCTTGATGCGCTCGAAGAGTTCGCGCACGCCGGGAAAGGGTTTCGCCCGATGGAGGAAGTCCCGCTCGAAGAGCATCGCGCGGTGATGCTGGATCTCCTCGCCCCGGTTCTCGACCATGTCGGGGGGAATGAGGCCATGGAGGATCTGGTCGCCGCCCTTCCCGATCTGCACGCGCATGTCCTCGAACGGGACCTCGACCCCGAAAGGCTTCAAGGCATCCACCCAGGCCTGCGCATGAAGATCGACCGTGTCGATCAGCGTTCCGTCCACGTCGAAGATCACGGCCTTGATCATCGCGATCCTCACCCGTGCTTGAACTTGAAGAACAGGATGGTGCTGGCGAGCATCAGCGTGACGGCGTTCGCCAGGATGAGCGGCCACTCCCCCTTCCAAATGCCGTAGGTCAGCCACAGGGCGAGGCCCGTGACGAGAACGAGGAACATCCTGAGCGAGATGTCCTGGGTGGCCCGCGTGCGCCACACCTTCAGAACCTGGGGAACGTAAGCGCCCGTCGTGCAGAGCGCGGCCGCGTAGCCGGCGTAATCGAGAAGTGCCATGGGAGATCCAGTGGAAGAGGGCCAGGGAACGCCGGCGGAGCGCGGTCTGTTCCAGCGGGGCCGCACAAACTCCGTCCGTCCTAGGCCGGCCTGTCCTGCTGGGTGTCCTCGATCTCGTCCAGCACCGCCTCCGGAGCCACGTTCTGCTGGATCTCCCGCAACTCGTGGTCGGCGGAGGTGTCGACGCCGACCCGTTCCGCGATGGCGGCGACGAGCGTTGCGAGCTTGGTGATCTCGTGCTCCGCGAGGAGGCTGATCTGAAGGTCGAGATCTGCGCGCTTGTCGGCTGCCGCCTGCATCCGGTTCTGGCTGATGAGCACGAAGGTGGACAGGAAGATCGCCTCCACGGACGCCCACATGGCGAGCACCACGAAGGATTCGTCCCAGACCGGCACGCCCGGCACCCAGCCGAGATTGGCGAGGATCCAGAAGCCGAAGATCGCGAGGTGCAGGTAGACGAAGACCATGCTGCCGGTGAAGCGGGTGATCGCCTCGGCCACCTTCTCCTGCACCGTGGCGTGCCGCTCCTCCTGGCGCCGGCGCTCGCTCAAGGCCTGGATGTTGCGCTCGAGGACGGAGCTCAGCCCCCGCGGCCCGGGCGGGCCGATCACCGGTCCCTGCCGTGGGGGCCTGCCGGCCCGCCCGCTCTGGTGTGCCCGCACCCTCAACTCCGTTTTTCGACATGACGCGACGCGAGCGGACGCCGCCCGCTCGAAGGTGGAAGCCCCCAGCAGGAACTCTGGTTCCGGGGCCCAGCGCGAAAAGGCCCGGCCTTGCGGCCGGGCCTCCTTCTGCTTGCCTCAAGGGAGGTGCGCTTACGTGCGGTCGCGATCCGTGCCGGTGATGCGGTTGCCGCGCTCGTCCTCCACCTCGACCTCGGTCCGGCGGACCGTGTCGGAGATTTGGTCGGTGCGCTGCTCGACATCCTTGCGGACGACGAGCTCCTCGCGGATCCGCGCCTCCTTGGAGACCACGGCCTCTTCGCCGCGCTCCTCCATCTCGATGGTGCGCTCGCGGAAGAGATCCTCGCCCACGGCGCCGGCGCGCATCTCGCCCGAGACCGGGCGGCGCTCCACGCCGACATGCTCCTCGCGGAGCGTGACCTGCTCCTGCACGGGCCGCTCGATCACGTGCGAGTGGATGCGCACGCGGCCGCGGCTCACCTCGCGCTTGCCGACATGCAGCTCTTCCTCGGCGACCGGGATCACCTGATCGCCGCCCTCGCGCATGGCGTGACCGGAGCCCATGGATGAACCGGCACTCCGGCCCATGTCGGAATCCATGCTGCGCTCGCGCATGGTGCCGCTGGCGGCGACCTCGTCGTCGCTGTCGCCCATGAGGCCGGTGGCAAGGCCGCTCGTGCCAAGGCCGCTCGCGAGTCCTGTCGCGGTCGAGCCCGCGGCGCCGATGCCCTCGTGACGGCCCGACCAGCCCTCGCTGCGCCAGCTCTGCTCGCGCTCGTCGAGATCGACGGTGCCGTCGTCGTCGAGGATATCGACGACCCGGTCGACCTGATCCTCGCTGGCCCGCACGGTCACCAGCGCGCCGCCGCGGCGAACGCCCTCCGCATAGGCATGGGCGTCGTTCTCCTCGACGCCCGCACCGATGAGCGAGCCCGCAAGGCCGCCCACCGCCGCGCCGGCACCGGCGCCGACGAGGGTCGAGACGAGCCAGCCGGCCGCGACCACCGGGCCGAGGCCCGGAATGGCGAGCATGCCGAGGCCCGCGAGGAGGCCCGCGCCGCCGCCGGCGAGCGTTCCCACCGTGGCGCCCGTTCCGGCGCCGTCATCCGCGTGGGTGTCGTGGCTCTCGCCGTGCGTGCGGCCGTTGGCGTGATGGGTGAAGCGGTCGTCCTTGTTGTTCGCGACGAGGCTGATGTCGCCGTGCCGGATGCCGGCGGATTCGAGGCGGCGCACCGCATCGGCGGCCTCATCGTAGCTTTCGAAGAAAGCGGTGACGGTCTTGTTCATGGTAATCTCCCTGTGGGCGCGGCTCACGCTCGGCGCCGTTCGACGGTTCGGCCCTTACTGGGTGGCCACGTTGCCTTTGAAATCCAGCATCACGGCCGTGCTCTGGCCGTTCTTCATGGCGCGTCCGCGCCAGATGCCCTGATCGTCCTTCTTGAGTTCCGTCACGTTGGTGAAGCCCTGGGCCTCGATCCGCGAACGGGCTTGGCCTTCCGTGAAGCTGTTGGCGCCGGGCTCGACGGAGCCGGTGCTCTGCGGGCTGTCCGCAGGCTTGACGGTGACGGCTTCGTTGCCGGTCTGGTTCTGGCTCGGCTGCATCGCCGGCGCGTTGCCGGTCTGCGCGAGAGCCGCGCCCGAAAGGGCGACGGTCGCAAGGGCTGCAATGACGAGGCGCATGGAAACTCCTTCCCTGTCGCAAGGTGATGGAGGGCTAATGTGCGACCTCTGGTTCTGTTCCTGACGGAGCCGGACCCGCCGCTTCCCACGCAGCTCAGCTTGGCTCGACCGAATCGCCGTCCTGCTCGCCCTCCCGCTCGACCACGGCCCGCTGACGGCGCACCGTGACGGGCACCTCGACCTCCTCGGTGGTGCGGCGGCGGCGCACGTGGAGCTCCTCCTTGAGGACGAGGCGCTTCTCGACGACGAGAACCTCCTCGACGACCGGGATGATGGTCACGTCGCCCTCGGTCCGGATCTCAGGCGCAACCTCGACCATGCGATCCACCGGCACGCGGTCGACCTCGACGGTTTCGCCGTCGAGGGTGGCGCGCGCCATCTCCTCGACTTCGTCCGTGACCGTACGGACGCGCACCCGGCCACGCTCGACCGTGCGCTTGTCGATTCGCACCTCCTCCTCGACCAGAGGGATGCGCTCTTCGGTCTCGACCTGTTTCATGGAACGGCTCCGGGCTCCGCGGCCAACGTGCGGGCGATGCGCCTTGTTCCGGTGTGGCCGGGATGCGCCCCCTTGCCGCCTTCATGCGGCCGCGCCGGGTCGTTAAGCAGCCCTTAACCATAATGCTGCCGAATGGCGGCTGTGACTGAGCCGTCCCGAAGAGGCGGCATGACGGGGCTACATTGCGATGCGCCATATTCATCTTGCCGACGGCCTGCGGCTGAGGTTTCCGGGACGCAACGAGGAATTCGACCAGGGGGTCGAGATCGGCATGCTCGCGCTGCTGATGGACATGGGCGAGCGCGAGTTCAGCCGCTGGATCTCCACCGCCAATCTCGACCAGGCGCGGGCCCTCGCCAAGCAGCTCGGCTATCACGTGGTCGAGGGCAACGGCGACGCCGACTGGACGGAGCTCGTCTTCCGCTTCGGGCCCGCCCGCCCCAAACTCAAGCTCGTGCATTCGGCGGGCTAAAGCCGCCGGGATCGGGCCGGGGCCTCTGGCCCGCCCCTCGCCTCACCCTCTATAGGAGAGCCGGGCCGCAGGTTGCGGCTCCGCTCGAGGGTGGCCATGGCGGACGATCTCGTCTTCGATACGCAGTTCCCGGTGCCGAGCGGCACCTGTGTGCGGGTGAGCCCGCTCGTCCGGCGCATCGTCGCCGACAATGCCGGCCCATTCACCTTCACGGGCACCTGCAGCTACATCGTGGGCCAAGGCAGGGTCGCGGTGATCGATCCCGGGCCCGACGATCCGGCGCAGAATGCGGCGATCCTCGATGCGGTCCGCGGCGAGACCGTCACCCACATCGTCGTCTCCCACACCCATCGCGACCATTCTCCCGGCGCCGCCGCGCTCAAGGCGGCGACCGGCGCCGAGGTCGTGGGTTGCTCCCCGCACCGGGTCGCAAGGCCCCTCGCCACGGGCGAGGTGAATGCCCTCGAGGCGAGCGCCGACAAGGACTACGCGCCCGACCGGCAGCTCCGGGAGGGCGATGCGGTGGAGGGGCCGGGCTGGCGGCTCGTGACGGTGGAAACCCCGGGGCACATGGCGAATCATCTCGCCTTCGCGCTCCCGGAGGAGCGGGCCCTGTTCTCGGCCGACCACGTGATGGCCTGGGCCACCACGGTCATCGCGCCGCCGGACGGCTCCATGGGCGACTACATCGCCTCCCTGCAGAAGCTCCAGGGCCGGGAAGAGACGGTGTACTGGCCGGGGCACGGAGGTCCGGTGCGCGAGCCGCAGCGCCTCGTGCGCGCCCTCATCCACCACCGGCGCCAGCGCGAGGCCTCGATCCTGGGCCGGCTGAAGGCCGGCGACCGGACCATCGGCGCCATGGTCGAGGCGATCTATGTGGGGCTGAACCCGGCGCTGAGGGGTGCGGCGGGCCTCTCGGTCTTCGCCCATCTCGAAGACCTCGTCGGCCGCGGCGCCGTCGCGACGGACGGGGCGCCGAACCTGAAGGGCGAATACCGGATTCCTTGAAGCCGGCCTGCTTATCAGGCCGACGCGATGGCGAGGTTCGACAACTCGTCGAGGAAGGCCCTGATCCGCGCCGCATTCTGCCCGAGATCGTGCGCGCCCGTCCGGGAGGCGGAGCGGATGTCGATGCGGGTGCCGTCGGCGCGGGGGCGGATCCGCACCGTGATGTCGTCGGGCAGCCGCAGCAGGAGGGTCCGGTCCACCGCTTCGACGCGGCCCGTGCCGACCCGGCCGCCCGGCCGCGTCGCCTCGATGACCCGCCAGCCGCGATTGGCGGCCGCCTTCTGGACGAGGTCGAAGGCCTCGTCCGGCGGCACGTCGAGGGTGAGGGGCGCGATCTGCGCATAGGCATCGCGCTGCGCCTCGCGCACCTCCCGCGGCTGATCCGGCGGCACCCGTCCGCCCCGCGCCTCGAGAACCGTGCGGGAGCGGGAGAATTGCGGCGGGTTCTCGATGTCGGTGGTGACGTCGTTGATGGGCGGCAGGGTGACGGCGCGAAGCGCGAACCAGGAGGGGACCGCGAGCACCGCCACCGCGATGACGACGCCCTTCACGGCGCTTCCGAGGCCTCGTCGGCCCTCCTGCCAGATGCGCAGGAAGGCGAGGCCCGCGAGCCCGATGGCGAGCACCGCGAGGGCGAGGCCGGTGCCCATCACGACGAATCCGGCCGCGTAGTCCACGCGGCCGAGCCTGATGAGCAGCACCGCCATGACGGTGACGAGCAGCGCGAACCAGGCGACCACGGGCGACCACCGGGCCGGGCGGGAGACGGGTTCTTCGAGGATGAGGCGGCGCATGGCGGGTCAGCGAGGGCGGGTTCTGCGCGATAACAGGTCCCCTGCCCCCCGTCACGCCCCGGGGAGCCGGTAATCCCGGAACATCTCGCGCAAGGCCGTCTTCAGGATCTTGCCCGTGGCCGTGTGGGGGATCTGCTCGATGAGCACCACGTCGTCCGGCATCCACCACTTGGCGATGCGGCCTTCCATAAAGGCGAGGAGGTCGTCCTTCGTGGGGCGGCGGCCCTCCTTCGGCACCACGATGAGCAGCGGGCGCTCATCCCATTTGGGATGCGCCACGCCGATCACGGCCGCCTCCGCCACGTCCGGATGGCCGACCGCGAGGTTCTCGAGCTCGATCGAGGAGATCCACTCTCCGCCGGACTTGATCACGTCCTTCGAGCGGTCCGTGATCTGCATCATGCCGTAGGGGTCGATGGTGGCGACGTCGCCCGTATCGAAGAAGCCCTCGTCGTCGAGGATCGCCTCGTCCCGGCGGAAGTAAGCCTTCGACACCGCGGGCCCGCGCACCTTGAGGCGCCCGAAGGTTTTCGCGTCCCAGGGCAGGTCGCGGCCGGCATCGTCGGTGATTCGGAACTCCACCGTGAAGGGCGGATGGCCCTGCTTTGCTTTGAGGTCGAACAGCGCCTCGCCCTGCACGTCGCCGTAATCCGGCTTGATCGAGCACACGGAGCCGAGGGGGCTCATCTCGGTCATGCCCCAGGCATGGTTGACCGTCACGCCGTACTTCGTCTCGAACGCCACCGTCATGGCTCGCGGGCAGGCGGAGCCGCCGATCACCACGCGCTTGAGCGTCGAGAGCCGGCCGCCCGTGCTCTCGAGATGGTGCAGCAGCCCGAGCCAGACGGTCGGCACCGCGGCGGTGAGAGTGACGCCGCCCTCCTCCAGGATCTGGTGCACGGAGGGGCCGTCGAGCTTCGGCCCGGGCAGGACGAGCGCCGCGCCGGCCATGGGCGCCGCGAAGGCGAGCGACCAGCTGTTCGCATGGAACAGAGGCACCACCGGCATCACCACGTCGCGGGAGGACAGGCCGAGAAAATCCGGGCTGTTGTTCGCGAGGGCGTGGAGCACGTTGGAGCGGTGCGAGTAGAGGACGCCCTTGGGCTCGCCCGTGGTGCCGGACGTGTAGCAGAGCCCCGCCGCCGTGCTCTCGTCGAAGGAGGCCCAGGCGAAATCCTCGTCCACCTCCGCGATCCACGACTCGTACGGCACGGCGTTGCGCAGGTTCGTCTGCGGCATGTGCCCGGCATCCGTGAGCACCACGAAGCGCTCCACCGTGGGCAGCCTGTCCTGCAGCTTTTCCATGAGCGGCACGAAGGTGAGGTCGAGCAGGAGAACGCGGTCCTCCGCGTGATTCATGATGTAGACGATCTGGTCCTCGAAGAGCCGCGGGTTCACGGTGTGGTAGATCGCCCCGATGCCGGTGATGCCGTACCAGGCCTCGAGATGCCGCCACGTGTTCCAGGCGAGGGTCGCGACCCGGTCGCCGAGGCGGATGCCGTCCTTCTCGAGGCGCTTTGCCACCTGCAGCGCACGCCGGCGAGTGGCGGCGTAATCCGTGCGATGCAGCGGCCCCTCGATGGATCGCGAAAGCACGGATCGCGCCCCGTGCTGCGTCGCCGCGTGGTCGATCACGCGGTGGATGAGAAGCGACCAGTCCTGCATCAGCCCGAGCATGCACGTTCCTCCGGCGCCGCCTTGGTGCGGCTTGTTCGAGGAGAATAGGGGCGCGGCCGCGCGCTGGCCAAGGGGCGGCCTCCGCGTTCGGCTTCGGCGCGGCAGGGGTTCCGAGCCGGATGGTTCTCATGTAAACTATTTAAGTCCCCATGGAGCCCGCCCGTGACGCCAGCCCCTCTCCGCCGTGCCGCGAATGCCCCGGACCCGCTGCGGGTCTGGTTTCGCTTCGTGCGCCTGCACCGCCGGGCGGGGATCGCCATCGCGGGAGAGTTGAAGACGCTCGGGCTCTCGATCCCGCAATTCGATCTCCTCTCCACCCTGACCGAGCAGGAGGGCCTTAGCCAGCAGGAGCTGGCCCAGCGGCTCTACGTGACGAAGGGCAACGTGTCGGGCCTTCTCGACCGCATGGTGGAAGCCGGCCTCGTGGAGCGCCGGGCGATTCCGGACGACCGCCGGTCCAACGCGCTCCATCTCACGACAAAGGGCCGCGCGCTGGCAGAACAGGGCATCGCGGTCCAGAAGGCCTATGTCGCCCGCACCCTCGGGGCCCTCGACCCGCGGGATCTTGCTGACCTCGAGCGCTTGGTCCTGGCCTGGCGTGAGCTGGCGCGCGCGGACGAGGCCGATCAGGCCGCCAAGGCTTGAAACGCCGATGTTCGACGCGGTCGCGTTCGCGGGCGGGGGCAACCGCTGCTACTGGCAGGCAGGGTTCTACGAGGCCGCCGCCCCCCTTCTCGGCCTCAAGCCCCGCCTCATCGTCGGCGTCAGCGCCGGCGCGTGGTCCGCCTGCTGCTCGGTGCTCGGCGTTGGCCGGCGCGTGAACGAGATCGTGGCGGATGGATGCAGCGCCGGACGGCGGAACTTCGAATGGCGAGCCTGGAGGGCGGAGGGCTCGCCCTGGCCCGTCGCCCTCATGTACCGCACCCTGATCGAGCAGACCGTGACCGAGGAGGCTTTCGCGGCCCTGAAGGCCGGCCCCGAAATCCTCATCGCCCTTGCCCGCAAGCCGCGACGCCTCCCCCTCGCCCTCGCCATCCCGCTCGGGATCGCCGTCTACCAGATCGAGAAGGCGATCGGCTCGCCGGTTCACCCCCGCGGCGGCCGAGCCCTTGGCTTCGCGCCCGAATACGTGGCGGTCAGCCGAGCGGCGTCCCGCGACGATGTCGTGTCGGCGCTGATGGCCTCGGCCAGCGTTCCGCCCTTCATGCCGGTCGGCCGGATCGGGGGTCTCGCCGCCCTCGATGGCGGCCTCGTCGACAACGTGCCGGTCGATCCCCTGCGCGAGGTGGAGGCGCAGGGCGGCAGGACGCTCGTGATCCTGTCGCGGCTCTACAAGGCGTTTCCGCTGGTCGAGGGCCGGCTCTACGTCCAGCCCTCCGAGCGGGTGCCGGTCGGCCAGTTCGACATCACCAACCCGGCGGGGATCCGCCGGGCCTACGAGATGGGGCTGCAGGACGGCGAGGCGTTCGCCCGCAGGCTCTCGACGAGCGCCGGCAGATCGGCGATCGAACCGATCACGTGATCGGCGTGCGGCGCGAGATCCGCCCGCGCCGCCTGTCCCAAGGGCCCCGTGAGCACCAGCACGGCGACCGCGCCGGCCCGCCGGGCCGCCACGAGGTCGTGCACCGAATCGCCGATCATGGCGATGCTGGAGGCGGGCACGCCGATGGCCTCCGCGAAGGCCAACACCATGCCGGGCGCGGGCTTACCGCCATAGCCCGAATCGTAGCCCGCCACGTAGTCGAGGTGATCGGAGAGGCCGAGCACGGCGGCCTGGGCGCGGGCGGAGGCCTCCGCGTCGTTCGTGGCGATGCCGAGCCGCAGGCCCGCGGCCCGCAGGGCGCCCGTAACCGCCGCGGGCTCGCCGATGGGCGCCACCGATTCGAGGCCGAAGCGCAGGAAGAGCTCGTCCATCTCGCGATAGAGCTCCGGCGTGTCGGGCCGCCCCAGCGCCGCCGCCCAGGCGGGCCCGTACTCGGCGGAGGAGCCGGCGACGAGGGGCGAGCTCGGCCTGAAGCGGCGCCCCTCGAGTTCGTACTCGCTGACCTCCACGAGCCGCATGAACACGCGCTCGTCGCCCCGGCTCATGGTGCGCATCACCCGGTAGGCCGCCGGGCCCCAGGTCCCGTCGAAGTCGATGAGGGTGCCGTCCTTGTCGAAGAGGATGCCGTGCAGGGTCATGGCCCGGTGCCTATCAGGAAGGGCGCCGGCCGGAAAGCGCGCTCCGCCCCAGCCCCGGAGTGGGCGCGGGGCAACCTTTGCGCTATGCCCCTGCCATGGACCCGCTCACCCTCTCCGCCTCGGCCCTGCGCCGCAAGCTCCTCGCCCGTGAAATCTCGACCGTCGACCTCCTCGATCTGACCCTGAGGCGCATTGAGGCCGCGAACCCCGCCGTCAACGCGGTGGTGGCCCTGGACGCCGAGGGCGCCCGCACGGCCGCGCGCGAAGCCGACCGGCGGCTGGCCGCGGGCGAGGCGCGCCCGCTCGAGGGCCTGCCGATCACGATCAAGGATTCGTTCGACGCGGCGGGCCTGCGCACCACGGCGGGCGCCGGGCCCTACCGCGACCGCGTGCCGGGCACGGACGCCCATGCGGTGGCGCGGCTGCGCGAGGCCGGTGCCGTCATCCTCGGCAAGTCCAACGTGCCGGCCTTCACGGCCGACTTTCAGACCTATAACGGGCTCTACGGCACCACGAGCAACCCCTGGGACGCGGCGCGTTCGCCGGGCGGGTCGTCCGGCGGCGCGGCGGCGGCGGTCGCCACCGGCATGAGCGCGTTCGAGCTCGGCTCCGATCTTGGCAGCTCCATCCGCTGGCCGGCCCATGCCTGCGGGATCTTCGGCCTGAAGACCACCTGGAACCTCGTCCCGCTCTGGGGCCACATCCCGCCCTCGCCCGAGAAGCGCATGGCCCGCAACGCGGACCTCGTCGTCGCCGGGCCCCTCGCCCGCAGCGCCGCCGATCTCGACCTCGTGCTCCCGGTGCTCGCAGGCACGGCGGCGCTGGCGGCGCCGCGCCGGACCGAGTCCAAAGGCCTGCGGGTCGCCCTGTGGCCGGACGAACCCTTCGCGCCCGTCCGGCGGGACGTGGCGGAGGCCGTGCGGCGCGCCGCCTCGCTCCTCGAAGCCGCGGGCGCCATCGTCGAGACGCCGCGCATGCCGGTGCGGTTCGAGGAGGCCTTCGAGGTGTTCTCGCTCCTCAACCACGCCATCGTCGCCTCTTCGCTGCCCCCCAAGGTGCGCGACCGCCTGCAGAAGGCGGCCGCCGGCTTCGCCCCCGGCGATCTCTCGCACCGGGCCCTTCAGGCGAAGGGCGCCCGCATGACGCCCGGCCTCTACCAGCAGGTGAAGGCCCGCAAGGGGCGCATGGAGGCCTGCTGGGCGCGGTTCTTCGAGCGCTACGACGCCGTGCTCTGCCCGCCCGCTCCGGTGCTGGCGATCCCGCACGATCACGGGCCGGACGTGCATGCCCGCAGCCTCGACATCGACGGCACCGCCCGCCCCTATATGGACTTCCTGATGTGGGCCGCCCCCGCTACCGCGGCGGACCTTCCCGCCGCCGTCGCGCCCGTGATGCGGAATGCCTCCGGCCTGCCGGCGGGGGTGCAAATCATCGCGGCCCGAGGCGAGGACCGAACCGCCGTCGCGGTCGCCGCCATGCTGGAAACCCTCGGCTGCCGCTACGAGGCGCCGCCGCTTGTCATTCCGGGGCCGCGCAGCGGAGCCCGGCCCGAAGGGCCGCGAAGCGGAAACCCATAACCATGACGCTGCAGGGTATGCTCGGTGCTGGTGCGCTCTCTCCTGCACCCCAGATGTTCATGGGTTCCGGGCTCTCGCTGCGCTCGCCCCGGAATGACAGGGGTGGCGCCCCGGAATGAAAAGGGGGCGGGCCTACCCCCGCGCCGGGCGCTCCGCTAACCTCGTGCGCAGCAGCAGGAGACGCCGATGCTCTCGAACCTCGCCGCCCGCGACGTCGAAACCCTGATCCACCCCTACACCCAGCTCGCCTCGTTCCGCGAGACCGGTCCGCTGGTGCTCGAGCGGGGCGAGGGCGTGTGGGTCTACGATCACGAGGGCAAGCCCTACATCGAGGGCATGGCGGGGCTCTGGTGCACGGCGCTCGGCTACTCCAATCGCGAGCTCGCCGATGCGGCGCACGAGCAGATGCTGAAACTGCCCTTTACGCATCTCTTCTCGGGCCGCAGCCACGACCCGGCGATCGAGCTTGCCGAGACCCTGAAGGAGATGGCGCCGATGCCGGTGTCCAAGGTCTTCTTCTGCTCGTCGGGCTCGGAGGCGAACGACACGCAGGTGAAGCTCGTCTGGTACATGAACAATGCCCTCGGCCAGCCCCGGAAGAAGAAGATCATCGCGCGCCTGCGCGGCTATCACGGGGTGACGGTGGCCTCGGCCTCGCTGACGGGGCTGCCGGCGAACCACGCGGATTTCGACCTGCCCATCGCGAACATCCTCCACACCGCCTGCCCGCACTACTACCGCTTCGGTCAGGACGGCGAGAGCGAGGAGGAGTTCGCCACCCGCATGGCGCACGAACTCGAGGAGCAGATCCTGCGCGAGGGGCCGGAGACCGTGGCGGCCTTCATCGCCGAGCCCGTCATGGGAGCGGGCGGCGCCGTGATGCCGCCGGCCACCTATTTCGCGAAGGTGCAGGCGGTGCTCGACCGCTACGACGTGCTCTTCATCGCCGACGAGGTGATCACGGGCTTCGGGCGCCTCGGCACCGCCTTCGGATCGGAGAAGCTCGGGATCCGGCCCGACACCCTCTCCTTCGCCAAGGCGGTGACCTCCGCCTACCTGCCGCTCGGGGGCGTGATGGTGCCCGAGCGCATGTACGAGGCGATGCTCGACGAGAGCCGCAAGATCGGCACCTTCGGACACGGCTTCACCTATTCGGGCCACCCGGTCGCCGCCGCGGTCGCCCTGAAAGCTGTCGAGATCTACCGGCGGGACAGGATCTTCGAGGGCGTCGAGGCGAAGGCGCCGGTCTTCCAGAGGCGCCTCTCGGCCCTCGCCGACCACCCGCTCGTCGGCGAGGCGCGGGGCATCGGCCTCATCGGCGGGCTCGAGATCGTGGCGGACAAGCGCAGCAAGGCGCAGTTCGAGCCCAAGCAGGGCGTCGCCGCCAAGGCTGTCGGCTTTGCGCAGGCCGAGGGCCTCATCGTGCGCAGCCTCTACGGCGACCGGATCGCCGTCTGCCCTCCCCTGATCATCGCGGAGGCCGAGATCGAGGAGCTCTTCGACCGCCTCACCCGGGCGCTCGACCGGACCGCGGATTGGCTCAAGGGCGAGGGCCTGCTGGCGGCCTGAAACGGGACGCTCCGGCCCCTTCAGATTCACCCGCCGTTAAGGGTGGATCCTTCATCTGCCGCCAAGCCAGCGAATGGTCATGGACGTGCCCCAAAGCCGTCATGACCCTCGCCATGATGCCGCCCGTCGCGCCGCTGGCGCGATCGTCGTCAACAACTCTTGGGGGAGACCATGGGACAATCCACGCGCTACCAGAAGCCCGACCGACAGACCCGCGCCGACGCGGAGTTCAAGCCCGTCGCCCTGCCGGCTCTGGCGGCTGCCGTGAAGGCCTCCAAGGATCGCCCGCGCGAGGCTCCGCATCGTGAGCTGCCGCCGATCCTTCGCAAGGAAGCGAGCTTAGGCTAAGCTCCCGCACCATGCCCTGGCCGAGCCGACGCGCTGTTCTCAAAGCCCTGTTCGGCTCGGCCGTCGGCTCCCTCGGCCTCGGCGCCTATGCGCTCGGCGTCGAGCCCGCCTACCGCCTCCGGGTTCAGGCTTATGCGCCGCGGCTGCCCGGCTGGCCCGGCGATCTGCCGCTCACCATCGCGGCCATCGCCGACCCGCATGTGGGGGAGCCCTACATGCCGCTCCGCCGGGTCGAGGAGATCGTGGCGGCGACGAACGCCCTGAACCCCGACCTCATCGTGCTGCTCGGCGACTACGCGGCGGGCCACCGCTTCGTCACGCGGCCCGTTCCGATCGCCGATTTCGCGAAAGCGGCCGCCGCCCTCAAGGCGCCGCTCGGCACCTACGCGATCCTCGGCAACCACGATTGGTGGGACGACCCGGAGGCCCTGCGCCGCGGCAGGGGCCCGGTGCTCGGGCGCAGAGCGCTCGAGGCCGTCGGCATCCCGGTTCTGGAGAACGACGCGGTGCGGATCGAGAAGGACGGCCGCGCCTTCTGGCTCCTTGGCCTCGGCGATCAGCTCGCATTCCGCGGGCGCCGCACTCCGGGCGCCGACGATCTGCCGGGCACGCTCGCGAAGGTCAGCGACGACGCTCCCGCGATCCTTCTGGCGCACGAGCCCGACATCTTCCCGAAGGTTCCGGACCGGGTGGCGCTCACGCTTTCGGGCCACACCCATGGCGGCCAGGTCCGCTTTCTCGGCTACTCGCCCGTGGTGCCCTCGCGCCACGGCAACCGCTACGCCTACGGGCACGTGGTCGAGGGCGCGCGGCACCTCATCGTGTCGGGCGGGCTCGGCACGAGCATCATGCCGGTGCGATTCGGCATGCCGCCCGAGATCGTGACCGTGACGCTCGGCAGCGCCCCCGCGATTACCTGACGATCACCCGCGCGCCGTTCGGGACGCGGTTGTAGAGATCCACCACGTCGATGTTGCGCATGCGGATGCAGCCCGACGACACGGCGCGGCCGATCTTCTCGGGCTCGTTGGTGCCGTGGATGCGGTAGAGCGTGTCGCGGCCCCGCTCGTCGTAGAGGTAAAGGGCGCGGGCGCCGAGCGGATTGTCGGGCCCGCCCTTCGTGAACTGCACGTGCGGCCAGCGCTTCTTCATCTCCGCAGGCGGCGTCCAGTCCGGCCATTCGGCCTTGCGGGCGATGCGGGCGACGCCGGTCCAGCCGAACGCCTCGTCGCCGACCGTCACGCCGTAGCGCATGGCCTTCCTGTCGGGCAGAACCAGGAACAGCAGCCGTTGAGTGGTGTCGACCACGATCGTCCCGGGCGGCTCGCCCGTCGGGTCGTCCGTGAGGTAGCGGGCGAAGACCCGGTCTTCCTCGGCCGTCGGCACGAGCTTCATGTATTCCGCGTCCCGGGCCGACAGCACCGGATCCGGCGTCGTCTTGTACGTGCAGCCGGTCAGCGCGAGGCCGATCGCGGCAGCCATGGACAGGACGGACAGGCGCATTAGAACAAGCCCCGCTTCTTCGCCGTTATACCAGCGATTGTTGCTCGTGCCTTGACAGGTCACCCGCCCGGTCTAGCGGAGGGTCACCCGAGCGACAACCCTGGCGGTTTCGGGGGGCGGCCAGGTGTGGCGCGACGACAACATTGGACAGAGGCGCATGCCGGTGATGTGTGCAGCCCTCAACCGACGAGGCTGATCAGGTTCCGATGACCACCCTTTTCTTGTGCCACCCGGCCGCGCTGAACCACCAGACCCCGCTCGGCCACCCGGAGCGGGCGGACCGCATCCGCGCCGTGGAACGGGTGCTGGAGCAGGAGCGATTCGCCGCGCTCGTCCGCGAGCAGGCGCCGCTTGGCGACGTGGAGGCGATCGCCCGCGCCCACCCGCGCTTCTACGTGGATACCTTGCGCGATTCGGCGCCCCGCGAGGGCGTGATGCGGATCGACGAGGACACGATCATGTCGCCCGGCACCTACGAGGCGGCCTTGCGCGGTGCGGGGGGCGCCGTCCAGGCGGTGGACGAGGTGATGACCGGGGTCGTCGCGAACGCCTTCGTGGCCATGCGCCCGCCCGGCCACCATGCCGAGCGCACCCGGGCCATGGGCTTCTGCTTCTTCAACAACGCCGCGGTGGCGGCCCGCCACGCCCAGGCGGTCTACGGGGCCGAACGGGTCGCGATCTACGATTGGGACGTGCACCACGGCAACGGCACGCAGGACATCTTCTGGAACGATCCGACGGTGCTTTACGTCTCGACCCACGAGATGCCGCTTTACCCCGGCACCGGGGCCGCGTCCGAGCGGGGCGACCACGACACCATCGTGAACGCGCCGCTCAGCACCGGCGACGGCAGCGACGCCTTCCGGGAAGCTGTGGAGAGCGTGGTTCTGCCCCGCATGGACGCGTTCCGGCCGGATCTCGTGATCATCTCGGCGGGGTTCGACGCCCATTGGCGCGATCCCTTGGCCACCCTGCAGCTCACGGAAGCGGATTTCGGCTGGGCCACCCGCAAGCTGATGGATCTTGCCTCCCGCCATTGCGGCGGCCGGGTCGTCTCTCTCCTCGAGGGCGGCTACGATCTCGACGGATTGTCGAAATCCGTGGCCGCCCACGTGGATGCCCTCATGGGACACTAGACCGATCGGCCAGCGGAGCGTCGACCGTCCGAATACCGGGGCGATTGAAGATCATTGATACGGTGCCGCGAGGTCAGGTGCTCCGAGGCGAAGCTCTCCTTGTCTGCACCTTCGCTTCGTCCGTCGGCGACGAAGCATTTGCTTTCTCAATGGCGACGACCCGACGCATAGGGATAATGCCGGGGTATCGCCGGGGAGCGAGGTGAGCGAGTGGGTTCCCGAACGACAGGAACGCCATACTCGCTTTGTCAGATGAAATCAGGATCATCCACTTCCTCAACATGTGGGCCGTTCAATACGGGGACATCATTCTGAAGAGGAAGAGCACCGCCTCGGCCGCCATGAGTGAGGCGGTCGCTCTGGCGTCGAAGCTGGCGAGCCAGTCGCGACCGTGCCGGGTCGTCGACGAGACCAGAGAGGGCGAGCAGCGGATCGTCTGGGATTCGAGGCGGGACAGCTTCAGCCAGGGCTGAAGCGTCGGTTCAACGAACGGATGTCGGGCAGTTCGCCGGACGTTCGTGATGCGAAGGTGAAGACCCCGGCGGCCGTCATTCGTGCCGCGGTTCGCACCTCATCAGGGAGGCACCTGACACCGCTGCACTGTCTGAGTCTAAGCCGCCGGGGTTATAGGGTCCTTAGGGCACCGAGGGCGGAGCGCCCCCCGGCATTACGCTGGGCGGGCGCCGGTCTCTTCGGCCTTGCGGGCGCCTTCCGGCACCTTGATCGCGTGGGCGGCGATGGGCAGGCCGATGTCGAGGTCGCTGAGATCGGCGCCGCGCACCGACGGCAGGGCCGACGGCGTGCCCACGACCCAATCGGACTTCTGGAAGCCGATCATGCCCTTGGCGGTCTTCAGGTGCTGGCGCTCGACCACCTCGCCCGTCCTGGTGTCGAGCACGTGCCACCACTCGGAGGGCACCTGCCCGTCGACGAGGGCCAGGAACGCCTCCGCAATCGAATCGTAGTCGCCGACGAAGCCATGCACGCCGCCGGCCGTCGTTTCCGCCGTACCGGCGAAGAGCAGAAACTGCTTCATGGTTGATCCCCTTGTTGTCCTGGTGATGCCGCAGGGGAATACAGGAATTAACCATGTGTTGGCAAGTAACCTCCAGAAAAGATGGCAGAAATCTGGCGTTTACGTGCCAATTGTGGCGACGAACAACTTAGCTCGACTATGAAGGCTCTCGCCCGCGCTCGACTACGTGTCCAGCGTCTCCTCCTTCAGGAGTTCGATGCCGAATCCGCTGAGCCCCACATAGGAGCGGGACAAGGCGGCGATGTTGCGGATCGAGGCGACCCCGAGGTCGCGCAGGATCTGGGCGCCGAGGCCGACCTCGCGCCATTGGGTGGTCCGGGCCGCCTCCGAGCCCGCCGCCTCCGCGTCGGAGAAGTTCGTCGTGGGCACGCCCGCGGTGCCGTCCCGCAGGTAGACGAGCACGCCCCGCCCCTCCCGGGCGAAGCGCTTCATCACGGCCGCGATCGTCTTGCCGCCCTCGAATACGTCCGCCACCGCGTTCGCCCGATGCAGGCGCACCGGCACGTCCCGCCCGTCGCCGATCCGCCCGAAGACCACGGCCACGTGCTGCACGCTGTCGAAGGGCGTCGAATAGGCGTAGCCCGTGCATTCGCCCCAGGCGGTCGGAACCGGGAAGGTGGCGATGCGCTCGACGAGCTTCTCGCGGGCCTGCCGGTAGGCGATGAGATCGGCGACCGAGATGCGCTTGAGCCTGTGGGTTTCGGCGAAGGCGTCGATCTGCTCGCCCTTCATCACCGTGCCGTCGTCGTTGGCGAGTTCGCAGATGACGCCCACCGGGGGCAGGCCGGCGAGCTTGCACAGATCGACCGCCGCCTCCGTGTGGCCGGAGCGCATGAGCACCCCGCCGTCCTTGGCGACGAGGGGGAAGATGTGGCCCGGGCGCACGAAGTCGCTCGCGCCCATGTTGCCGTTGGCGAGCGCCCGCACCGTGTTACAGCGCTGCTCCGCCGAGATGCCTGTGGTGAGCCCGTGCTTCACGTCCACCGAGACCGTGAAGGCGGTGCCGAGCGGCGCGTCGTTCGCCGCCACCATGGGGTCGAGCCGGAGGCGGCGGGCCTCCTCGACGGTGAGGGGCGCGCAGACGATGCCGCAGGTGTGGCGGATGATGAAGGCCATCTTCTCGGGCGTGCAGAGCGAGGCGGCGACGATGAGGTCGCCCTCGTTCTCGCGGTCGTCGTCGTCCGTGACGATGACGATCTCGCCGCGGGCGAAGGCCTCGACGGCCTCGGTGACGGATTGGGGCATGAGGGCCTCCTTCAGGGATGCGGGCAGGAAATCGTTGGGGGTGACGGCGCCGCGAGTCTCGCGGGCGATGAGCTCCGCGGTGTCGCGGGACAGCCAGACGCTCTCGTGGTTGCACAGCTGCGTGACCGCGCCCGGCGTGACGCCGATGCGGCGGGCGAATTCCACCCGGGAGACGCGCTTGCGGGAGAGCCAGTCGGCGAGCTTCATGGGCCGGGCTCTTAGCAGAGCGCCGGTTTTAGCAATACTAAAATCGCTGCAAGACGGCTTTGCGCGCCGGGCAAGGCGGCCCGGCGGCTACCCGGCGCCGAGGGGCCATTCGGCGCTCCGACCCACCTGGCCGCGATGGCGCAGCAGGTGGTCGGCGAGGACGCAGGCCACCATGGCCTCGCCCACCGGGACGGCGCGGATGCCGACGCAAGGGTCGTGGCGCCCCTTCGTCATCACGTCGGCGGCGGCTCCCGAGCGGGTGACGCTGGCGCGGGGCGTGAGGATCGAGGAGGTCGGCTTCACGGCGAAGCGGCACACCACCGGCTGGCCCGTGGAGATGCCCCCGAGCACCCCGCCCGCATGGTTCGACAGGAAGGTCGGCGCGCCCCCGTTGCCGGGGCGCATCTCGTCCGCGTTCTCCTCCCCGCGCAGGGAAGCGGCCGCAAAGCCGTCGCCGATCTCGACGCCCTTCACGGCATTGATCGACATGAGGGCTGCGGCAAGGTCCGAGTCGAGCTTGCCGTAGACCGGTGCGCCGAGCCCCGCCGGCACGCCCTCCGCCACCACCTCGATCACCGCGCCGATGGAGGAGCCCTCCTTGCGCAGCCCGTCCAGGTACTCCTCGTAGAAGGCCGCCGCCTTCGCGTCAGGGCAGAAGAACGGGTTGCGGGCGACCTCCTCCCAGTCCCAGTTCGCCCGGTCGATCCCGTGCGGTCCCATCTGGACCAGCGCCCCGCGGATCGTGACGCCCTCCAGGACCCGGCGCGCCACCGCGCCCGCGGCCACGCGGGCCGCGGTCTCGCGGGCGGAGGAGCGCCCGCCGCCCCGGTAATCCCGGATGCCGTACTTCACGTCGTAGGTGAAATCCGCATGGCCCGGGCGGTAGCTCTCCTTGATCTCGGAATAATCTTTCGAGCGCTGGTCCACGTTCTCGATCATGAGGGCGATGGGCGTGCCGGTGGTCACCTGACGGCCCGTGCGCTCGTCCGTGAACACGCCCGACAGGATCCGCACCTCGTCGGGCTCCCGGCGCTGGGTGGTGAACCGTGACTGCCCCGGCCGGCGCCGGTCGAGCTCGGCCTGAATTTCCGCGGCCTCGAGGGGGATCAGGGGCGGGCACCCGTCCACCACGCAGCCGAGGGCCGGCCCATGGCTCTCGCCGAAGGTGGTGACGCGGAAGAGGTGGCCGAAGGTGTTGTGGGACATCCCGCCGATGTACGGCGAATGCGGCGGGAAGTCACCTGCGCCGCTCTAGGCCTGGCCGGCTAGACCCACTCGTGCCGGCGGCCCTGGATCACGAGGACCCGGCCCTGCCAGATGTCGAGGCCGGCGGCCTGGCGGGGGTGGACGTTGCAGGCGAGCGCGAGGAACGCGCGGGCGACGCCCCCATGGGCGACCACCACCGTGTCGCGGTCGAGCTCGTCGAGGAAGGGGCGGACGCGCTCGGTGAGCATCACGTAGCTCTCGCCGCCGGGGGGCACGTAGCTCCACTTGTCCCGCTCGCGGGCCGCGGCCGCCTGAGGCTCGGCCTTGCGGACCTCCTTCCAAGTCCGGCCCTCCCAGGCGCCGAAGGTGATCTCCACCAGGCGCGGGTCGAGGCCGTAAGCCTCGGGGTCGAGGTCGAGCGCGGTGCGCAGGCGCTCCATGGTCTCGCGGGTCCGGACCATCGGGCTCGCCACGTAGGCGAGCGTCCCGTAATCGGGCGCGATCCCGCGCAGGCGAAGGCCGGCCTCCTCGGCCTGCAGCCGCCCGCGGGCGTTCAGCGGGATGTCCTGCTGGCCCTGAAGGCGGCCTTCCGCGTTCCAGTCCGTCTCGCCGTGCCGGATGAAGTAAAGAACGGGCGTCACGCGCCCTCTTTGTCGAGCGACAGGTCGGGAGCCTCGGGGTTCTTCATGCCGACCACATGGTAGCCCGCATCCACGTGCAGGATCTCGCCCGTCATGCCGCGGGCCATGTCGGACACGAGATAGGCCGCCGTCTCGCCCACCTCCTCGATGGTGACCGTGCGCCGGAGCGGCGAGTTGTACTCGTTCCACTTCAGGATGTAGCGGAAGTCGCCGATGCCGGAGGCGGCAAGCGTCTTGATGGGCCCGGCCGAGATGGCGTTGACGCGGATGTTCTGGGGGCCGAGATCGGCCGCGAGGTATCGCACCGACGCTTCGAGAGCCGCTTTCGCCACGCCCATGACGTTGTAGTGGGGCATCCACTTCTCGGCGCCGTAATAGGTGAGCGTGAGAAGCGAGCCGCCGCCCGTCATGAGGCGCTCGGCGCGCTGGGCGACGGCGGTGAACGAGTAGCACGAGATGAGGAGCGACTTCGTGAAGTTGCCCTCGCTGGTCTCGATGTAGCGGCCGGTGAGCTCGTCCTTGTCGGAGAACGCGATCGCGTGGACCACGAAGTCGAGGGAGCCCCAGAGCTTCTCCACCTCCGCGAACACGGCGTCGATGCTGGCCGGCTCGGTGACGTCGCAATGGCCCACCACGTGCCCGCCCACGGACTGGGCCAGAGGCTCGACGCGCTTTCTCAATGCATCGCCCTGATACGTGAAGGCGAGCTCGGCTCCGTGCTGGCGCGCCGCATGGGCGATGCCCCAGGCGATCGAGCGGTTGTTCGCCAGCCCCATGATGAGGCCGCGCTTGCCCGAAAGAATGCCGGAGGTCCCCGCCATAAATCACCTAGCCTGAAGAGAAGAGAGATGAACCGGCGGCCTCTTTAACCGAGGCGTTGGCAGGGGGAAAGCGTTACATCGTCCCGCCGCGCCCGAGGGCGAGGCCGAAAGGCCGGTCTCAGACCTTCGCGGCCTTCCGCTTCCTGGCGTACTCGGCGAGCGCCTCGTCGATCACGTCCGGCAGCTTGATCTCGGCCGTGACGAAGAGGTCGCCCTGGCCGGTCTTGCCCGGCAGGCCCTTGCCGCGGAGCCGGAACGTGCGGCCGGCCTGGGTGTTCGGCGGGATCTGCATCTCGACATGGCCGGTGAGGGTCGGGACCCGCACGGACCCGCCGAGCACCGCCTCCTCGATCTCGATGGGCAGGCGCAGGCGCAGGTTCGACCCTTCGGGCGTGAAATGCTCGTGCGGGGCGATCTTGATGGTGAGCAGGGCATCCCCCGCCTCGACGCCGAGCGCCGGGCCCCCGAGCCCGCGCAGGCGGATCACCTGCCCGTCGACGACGCCCCGCGGGATCACGATGTCCACGTCCCGTCCCGTCGGCAGGGTGACGCGCTTCTTGGCCTCCCCCGCCACCTCCTCGAGCGTGACGGTGAGGGTCGCCTCGACGTCCTGCCCCTTCTGGGAGCGGCCGCGGCGGGCCCCCTCCCCGGCGGCTCCGCCGGTGGCCGACCGGAACGCTTCGCCGAAGATCTGGGAGATGAAATCGTCCCCCATGCCGCCGCCGCGCTGGCGGCGGCCGGCAAAGCCGCCGCCGAACGGGAAGCCCTCGAAATCCTCCGGCCGGGCTCCGCCGCCGCCCCCGAATCCCGAGAAGCCTTGGAAGCGCGGCTTGCCCTCGGCGTCGATCTCGCCGCGGTCGAACTGGGCGCGCTTGGCCGCATCGCCCAGGATCTCGTAGGCCTGGTTCGCCTCGGCGAACTTGTCCTTCGCCTTCGGGTCGGAGGCGTTCGAATCGGGGTGATACTGCTTGGCGAGCTTGCGGAACGCCTTCTTGATCTCCGCTTCGCTGGCCGATTTCGGCACGCCAAGGATGTCGTACGGGTTGCGCATGGTGTCTCGTATGGCCGCAAGATTGGGGGTGAAGCCGCCCGGCGGCGCTCACCGGCCATATGGGAGTCCTGTTGCGCGTCTGCAACGGGGCGAATGGCCCCTCCCGCGCGGGCGAGCGGCGCTCAGGCCCGCTTGAAGGGTTTCACGTCCTTGATCGCCCAGTCGCCGCCGGACGGGCGGCAGGCGGTGCCCTGGAGGGACTGGCCGGCGCCCTGGCCGTGAACCATGGCCAGGAAGGAGCGGCAGATCTCGTCGTTCCTGACGTATGGCTGGCCGACGGGGGTGAAATGCCCCTTGATGGTGGTGTCGGGATTGTCCCACGACACCATGGTGCCCGGACCCTGGGGATCGAGCGCCACCGCCAGGGCCGCCTTGGCCCGGCGCCAGTCCTCATCGCCGAGATCGGCGGACAGTGGATGAGCGGCCCTTGGCCCGGTCGACTGCGTGGTGAGGGGCTCCTCCCCCTTGTCGAGGCCGGGCAGCACGATGCTGCAGCCGCCTGCGGCGCCGAGGCCCGCCGCGAGCGCGCCGACGCGCGCCGCTTCGCGGACCGCGCCGACTATCTTATACGAACGCCACCCATCGATCCTTGTCACGGGTCGATCCTCGAACGCCACTGAAACCGGAAGGCACCACCCGTGAATGAAAGCTCGGAAGCGTTAAAAACCGGTGACTTCACGGAAGCCGGCGAGCCCTTCGGGCTCTTCGAGACGTGGCTCGCCGAGGCGACCCGCACGGAGCCCAACGACCCGAATGCCATGGCGCTCGCGACGGTCGATCCGGACGGGCTGCCCAACGTGCGGATGGTGCTCCTGAAGGGCGCCGACCGCGACGGCTTCGTGTTCTACACCAATACCGAATCGAACAAGGGGCGCGAACTCCTGGCCGCCCGCAAGGCCGCCATCGTCCTGCACTGGAAGAGCCTGCGCCGGCAGGTGCGGGCCCGGGGTCCGGTGACCCTGGTGAGCGATGCGGAAGCCGACGCCTACTTTCAGAGCCGCGCCCGGGACAGCCGCATCGGCGCCTGGGCGAGCCAGCAGTCCCGTCCCCTGGAGGGCCGCTTCGCCCTGGAAAAGGCGGTCGCGTTCTACGCGGCGAAGCACGCCGTGGGCGAGGTGCCCCGCCCTCCTCACTGGACGGGCTTTCGGATCGCGCCGGTCTCCATCGAGTTCTGGCAGGACCGGCCCTTCCGCCTGCACGACCGGGTGGTGTTCCACCGGGACGAGGACGGCTGGCGCAAGGAGCGGCTCTACCCTTGACCATGGGCCACGCGCCCTGACCGATGGACCCCCGACCGGCCCCGGGTTATGCACCGTCCATGACCTCCTCTTCCAACGCCCCCCGCCGCATCATGCTGCTCACCGGCGCCAGCCGGGGCATCGGGCACGCCACCGTGAAGCGGTTCTCGGCGGCGGGCTGGCGCGTGATCACGTGCTCGCGCCACGCCTTCCCGGAGAACTGCCCCTGGGAAGCGGGCCCGGAGGATCATCTGCAGGTCGATCTCGCCGACGCGAAGGACACCTTCCGGGCGATCGCGGAGGTGAAGGACCGCCTCGCCGCCGAAGGCGGGTGCCTCCATGCCCTCGTGAACAATGCGGGCATCTCGCCGAAGGGAGACGGCGGGTCCCGGCTCGCCGCCCTCGACACCGCCTACGAGGACTGGCTCCACGTCTTTCACGTGAACTTCTTCGCATCCATCATGCTCGCCCGCGGGCTGCAGGACGAACTCGCCAGGGCCAAGGGCTCGGTGGTGAACGTCACGTCCATCGCAGGGTCCCGCGTCCATCCCTTCGCGGGCGCGGCCTATGCCACCTCCAAGGCGGCCCTCGCCTCCCTCACCCGCGAGATGGCGGCGGATTTCGGACCCCTCGGGGTGCGCGTGAACGCGATCTCACCCGGCGAGATCGACACCTCGATCCTGTCCCCCGGCACGGAGAAGATCGTCGAGCAGCTGCCCATGCGCCGCCTCGGCACGCCCGACGAGGTCGCCAAGGCGATCTACTTCCTGTGCACCGACGCGAGCTCCTACGTGACCGGCGCGGAGCTCCACATCAACGGCGGCCAGCATGTCTGACGCCGTGGTGACGGCGGTCAGCCGCAGCGGCTCCCACACCTTCTCCAAGACGACCGCGCCCGCGATCAGGCTCCTCGCCGGCCTCGGGGTCGAGGGCGACGCCCATGCGGGCGAGACCGTGAAGCACCGCTCCCGCGTCGCCGTCGATCCGACGCAGCCGAACCTGCGCCAGGTGCACCTTCTCCAGACCGAGCTCTTCGACGAGGTCGGCGCCAAGGGGTTCGCCCTCGCGCCGGGGGAGCTCGGCGAGAACGTCAGCACCCGCGGCATCGATCTCCTGAGCCTGCCGCGGGGCGCACGGCTCCGCCTCGGCGCTACGGCCGTGGTCGAGGTGACGGGATTGCGGAACCCCTGCGCCCAGATCGACGGCTTTCGAAAAGGCCTGCTGGCCGCCGTTCTCGATCGCGACCCGGCCGGCGAACTCGTCCGGAAGGCCGGGATCATGGCCGTCGTCCGGGAGGGCGGCGAGGTGCGCCCCGGCGATCGCATTATCGTCGAGCTGCCGCCCGAGCCCCATCGCCGCCTGGAGCGGGTCTGAGGGCGGCCTTGGCGGCAGGCCGGTTGTGAATCAGGATCTCGACCGATGAGCCCGCCCGCCGCCTCCCTTGCCCTCGTCAGCGCCGCCGACGCCGCCGGCCGCCTCGGCATCCGGCCGGCGAGCCTCTATTCTTACGTGAGCCGCGGCCTCGTGCGCTCCTTCGCCTCCCCGCACGACCCGCGCCAGAGGCTCTACGCGTCCGATGACGTTGAGGCGCTGGTGAAGCGCCGGACCCGCTTCCGGCGCCCGGCGGCCGCCGCCGCGACCGCCCTCGATTGGGGGCTCCCGGTGCTCGAAACCCACCTCACCCAGATCGCCGACGGGCGCCTGCTCTACCGCGGTCAGGACGCGGTGGCGCTCGCCGCCACCGCGTCCTTCGAGGAGGTCGCGGAACTCCTTCTCGGCCGGCCTCTTGGCACCCCGCCCGGGGCCCTGCCGGCCCTTGCGCCCCGGCTGAGCGAGATGCCGGACTTCCTCGGCCGGGCGATGGGCCTTCTCGCGACCCTCGGCGAGCACGCCTCGAACCCCGCCGCCATCCTGCAGGCCGTCGTCATGGCGGCGAGCTTTTCCCAGCCCCAGGGCCCGGTGCACGACCACTTCGCCCGCGCCTGGGCTGTCCCTGAACCCGGCGCCGATCTGATCCGCCGCTGCCTCGTGCTCTTCGCGGATCACGAGCTCAGCACCTCGGCCTTCGCGGTTCGCGTCGTGGCCTCGACGGGGGCGCGTCTTGCGGAGGCCGTCGTCGCGGGCCTCGCGGCGCTGAGCGGCCCCCGACACGGCGGCGCGACCGACCGGGTCCGGGCCCTGTTCGAGCAGGCTTCCGAGCCCGGCGGCCCCGGGCGGCTCGCCGAGGCGCTGCGGCGCGACGGCTTGCTGATCGACTTCCAGCACCCGCTCTACCCGGAGGGCGATCCGCGGGCTCGGGCGATCCTCGAGAACCTCCCCCTCCGCCCCGGGGATGCCGACATCCTCGCGGAGCTCGTCGCGGCCGGCGGCGAGGCCACCGTCGACACGGCTCTCGTGCTGATCGAGCGTGGCTTGGCTCTTCCCCGCGGCGCCGCCTTCATGCTCTTCGCGGTCGGCCGCACCGCCGGCTGGCTCGCGCACGCCCTGGAGCAGCAGGGGCAGGAAGCCCTCATCCGCCCCCGGGCACGCTACGTGGTCGAAGCGGCATGATCTCCGACCGCCTCTACCCCGCCAGGCCCTTCCTCGCCGCCTCCGTGGCGTGCATTCGGGACGGGCGCGTCCTTCTGGCGACCCGCGGCAAACCGCCCCTGACGGAGCTCTACACCCTGCCGGGCGGGCTCGTGGAGCCGGGCGAGACCTTGGGCGAGGCCGCCTTGCGGGAATTGCGGGAGGAGACCGGGGTCGAGGCGACGCTCATGGGCTTTCTCGCCCCCGTCGAGGTGATTGAACGGGACCCGGATGGGCGTGTAAGGCTTCATATGGTCATCGCCGCCCACGCCGCCCGCTGGGTTGCGGGCGAGGGCGAAACGGGGCCGGAGGCACGGGACATCAGGTGGGTGACGCAAGCCGAGATCGAGACCCTGCCGACCACGCCCGGCCTCGGGGCCGTGCTGGAGCGCGCCTTCGCGCTCGCCGGAGGCGGGGCTTGAGGCGGCTGGCAGGGTGCCTCGCCGTTTCCCTCGTCCTGCCCGCCGCCCCGGCAGGGGCGCAGAGCTTCTTCGAGCGCATGTTCCGCCCGCCGGGTCCACCGCCCCAGGCGCAGCCGCCCCAGCCCGTGCCGCAGAGCCAGCCCCGCCGGTCCGCTCCCGCCCAGCCCCCGGCCTCCCAGCCCGCGGCACCCCAGCCCCAGCCCGCCCCCGCGGCCATCCCCGAGCCTCCGCCGCCGCCTTACGAGAAGGAGATGCTGCGCATGGCGGAGATCATGGGGTCGCTTGCCTTCCTGCGCTCGCTCTGCACCACGCCGGACGCCGCCGAATGGCCCCAGCGCATGCAGCAGCTCATGGATGCGGAGGGCACGACGCCCGGCCGCAAGGAGAGGCTCGCGGGCGCCTACAACCGCGGCTACCGGGCGTTCGCGGTCACCTACCGGGTGTGCACGCCCTCCGCCACCGAAGCGACGAACCGCTATCTGAAGGAGGGCGACCAGATCGCCCGCACCCTGTCGGGCCGCTATGGCGGTTGATTTGTCCACATAATTCGGTTCGCGATCCCCTCGCATTAACCGATCGGCAAGGCGATGCTGGCCCCGGGCTGGCGAAGCAATTAGATTCGATTTCGAACGAACGCACGCCGCCCTAACTGGGGGCCATAACATGACCGATACCGACGCTCTCCTCGACGACCTCTCGGAAACGAGCGCCATCAAGCAGGCGGCGCTGAGCTACGTGACCGAGGCCTTCGCGGAGGCCGAGCTCGACGGGCTCGACGCCGACTACATGGCCCAGGCGGCGCTCTTCGCGGCCTTCATGGAACTCGTGACCACCTACGGCGAGGAAGCCGTGGCGCAATATGCGGAAGGCCTGCCGGAGAAGATCCGGGGCGGCGGCTTCTCCACCGGGCTGAAGCACTGACGCGGGCGGGCCCCGGCCCGCCGCCAGCCGTTCGTCGAGGGAGCGCGATCCGCCGGATGCGCTCCCTTCGCGTTTCGGCCCTACCCGCTCAAGGTCTCTTCGAAGCGCACGACCTCGCCCTGCGAGGGCGTCTCGAGGGAGCCTTCCCACATGACGACCTGGCCGCGCACCAATGTTCCGACCGGCCAGCCCGTCACGGTGACGCCGTCATAGGGCGTCCACTGGCTTTTCGACGCGATCCAGCCGTTGCGGATCGTTTCGGAGCGCTTCATGTCGACCACCGTGAAATCCGCATCGTAGCCCACCGCGATCCGTCCCTTGCGGGCGATGCCGAAGAGGCGCTTCGGGCCGGCGCTCGTCATGTCGACGAAGCGCTCGAGGGTGAGGCGGCTCGCATTCACGTGGTCGAGCATGATCGGCACGAGGGTTTGGACCCCCGTCATGCCGGACGGCGTCTCGGGATACCGCCCCTCCTTCTCCGCGCGGGTATGGGGGGCGTGATCGGAGCCGAGGATGTCGGCGACGCCCTCATCCACACCTTCCCACAGGCAGTCCCGGTGCTGCGCGTCGCGCACGGGCGGGTTCATCTGCGCGAAGGCGCCGAGGCGCTCGTAGGCGTCGGGGGCGCAGAGCGTGAGGTGGTGGGGCGTGACCTCGACCGAGGCGACGTCCTTGTGGGCCTTGAGGAAGCGCATCTCCTCGGCGGTGGAGATGTGGAGCACATGGATCCGGGCGCCCGTCTCCCGCGCGATGCGCACGAGGCGCTCCGTGCAGGCGAGCGCCACCTCAGGGGAGCGCCAGACCGGATGGGAGGCCGGATCGCCAGCGACGCGCAGGCCCTTGCGCTCCCGCAGCATGGCCTCGTCCTCCGAGTGGAAGGCGGCGCGGCGGCGGGTGCGCCGGAGGATCTCGGAGACGCCCGCATCGTCCTCGACGAGGAGGGAGCCCGTGGAGGATCCCATGAACACCTTGATGCCGGCAGCGCCGGGCAGGCGCTCGAGCTCCGGCAGGTCCCGGGTGTTCTCGTGCGTGCCCCCGACCCAGAACGCGAAGTCGCAATGCATGCGCCCGCGGCCCCTGCGCACCTTGTCGGCCAGAGCCTCGGCGCCCGTGGTCTGGGGATTGGTGTTCGGCATCTCGAAGACGGTGGTGACGCCCCCCATCACGGCGGCGCGGGAGCCCGTTTCCAGGTCCTCCTTGTGGTCGAGGCCAGGCTCGCGGAAATGGACCTGCGTGTCGATGACCCCCGGCAGGATGTGGAGCCCGCGGCAATCCACGACCCGGCCCGCCGAGGCCTGAGAGAGGTCGCCCACCTTCGCGATGGTGCCGCCGACGACGCCCACGTCCCGCTCGCCCCGGCCGTCCTGGTTCACCACGGTGCCGCCTTTGAGGATGAGGTCGTAGGTCTGGGGCATGAACGTCTCCTGGTCTGGGCAGCCCGCCCCGTCCGCGTCCCGGCCCCCGCAGCGGAGACCGGCACGGCGGAGGAGCGCCCTTGAGGCCTGTCGCCCCGGGGCATATGTCACGGCCTCCACCAGAGCAACCGGAGCGGTGATGCCTGCCACTCATTTGACCGACCGCGGCGTGGTGCGGGTCTCGGGCGAGGAGGCGAAGACGTTCCTCGACAACCTGATCACCTGCGATCTCGACCGCGTCTCGCCCGCGGCCCCCCGGCTCGGCGCGCTGCTCACCCCCCAGGGCAAGATCCTGTTCGACTTCATCGTCTTCGAGGCGCCCGCCGAGGCCGGCGGCGGCTACCACCTCGATGTGCTCGGCGCCTATGCGGCGGATCTCGCGAAGCGGCTGAGCTTCTACAAGCTGCGGGCCAAGGTCCAGGTGGAGGACCGGACGGGCCGGCTCGCCGTGGTGGCGGGCTGGGGCGATGCCCCGCCGCCGCCCGAGGAGGTCGGCCTCGTCGCGGCGGATCCCCGCGTGGCGGACCTCGGCTGGCGCGCCGTCATGGCGGCGGAAGACGTGGCCGAGTTCGCGTCCGTCGGGGCCGACGAGACCGCTTATCACGCCCACCGCATCGCGCTCGGGGTGCCGGAGGGCGGGCGCGACTTCCTCTTCGGGGACGCCTTCCCGCACGAGGCGATGATGGACCAGCTCGCAGGCGTCGATTTCGACAAGGGCTGCTATGTCGGCCAGGAGGTCGTCTCCCGGATGCAGCACCGCGGCACCGCCCGCACTCGGATCCTGCCGGTGATCTACACGGACGGGATCGCCGCCGAACCCGGCGCCGACGTCACGGCGGGGGCGAAGACTCTCGGCAAGACCGGAACGGCGAGCGCGGGGCGCGGCCTCGTGATGATCCGCCTCGACCGGGCCGAGGACGCGCTCGCGGCGGGCGAGAGGATCCTGGCGGGCGGGCTCCCGGTCCGGCTCGTGAAGCCCGACTGGATTCGTTTTCCCGTCCCCGAACCAGCACCGGTCTTATGAGCGCCATCGCCTGGACCCAGGACCAAGTGGCCGGCGTTCCGTTGAAACGCTTCGTCGGCCGCCTGGGCGAGGTCGAGGTCGGCAACGTCGCCTATGACGGCGGCAACCGCTTCTGGATCTGGGCGACGCCCCTGCAGGAAGACGTGTGGGGCTACGGCCAGACGGAGGACGCCGCGAAGGCCGCCTTCGAGGCCTGGCTCCGGGAGTGGCTCGAGAACTTCAGGCCGTTCTTCGAGGGAACAAGGCAGCATCCCCCGTCGTGATGGGTCGCGGGAGGCGGGGCGCTTCTCTCCTCCCCCTTGAGGGGAGGGGAGCGAGCGGCGCAGCGTCCCAGCCTTCGAACCACCCTAAGCCGCCTCCGCGAGCAGGTTCTCGAGGTCGAGGCGGCGCGTGACCATGGCGAGGGTCCCGTCCGCCGCCACCGGCCAATCCTCCCGCGGGCGGTCCCAGTAGAGTTCCACTCCGTTCCGGTCGGGATCCCGCAGGTAGAGCGCCTCGCTCACCCCGTGGTCCGACGCGCCTTCGAGCCGGATGCCCGCGGCGGTAAGGCGCCGCAGGGCGTCGGCGAGGGCCGCGCGGGTCGGGTAGAGGATCGCGAGGTGAAAGAGCCCCGTCGTCCCGGGGGCCGGCGGATGTCCCCCCGCGCTCTCCCAGGTGTTGAGCCCGATGTGATGATGGTAGCCGCCGGCGGCCACGAAGGCGGCCTGGTCGCCGTAGCGCTGCATGAGGGAGAAGCCCAGCACGCCGCAATAAAAGCCGAGCGCCCGGTCGAGATCCGCCACTTTGAGGTGAACGTGCCCGATGCGGGTGCCGGGATCGACCGGACGGCCCGAATCGAACGGGCCGGACAGGGTCTGGAGGGGGGTGGCGCTCATGGCTCGGGCTCCCGAAAATGCGGCTCTTGTCAGCATGTGCGCCCCAATCCCCCGCTCCGCAACGGCGACCGGCGCAAACCCGTCCTTGCGCCCTTTCCCGCCGGCAGGCCCGCCGCTAAACCTCGGGCATGACCGACGGCCTCATCGCCCATCCCGACGGACGCCACCGCTGCTGGTGGCCCGGCACCGATCCCTTCTACGTCGCCTATCACGACACCGAATGGGGCGTGCCGGAATATGATGGGCGGGCGCTCTTCGAGAAGCTCATCCTCGACGGCTTTCAGGCGGGGCTCTCCTGGATCACGATCCTGCGCAAGCGCGAGGCGTTCCGGCAGGCCTTTGCGGGCTTCGACCCGGCCGCCATCGCGCGCTTCGACGAGGGGAGAATCGAGGCCCTCATGGCCGATGCCGCGATCGTTCGGAACCGCGCCAAGATCGTCGGCACGGTGGCGGGCGCACGGGCGTGGCTGCGCATCGAGGAGCGGGGCGGCTTCTCCGATTTCCTCTGGCGACATCTCGACGGCCGGCCGGTGCAGCGCAACGCCCGCAGCCGGGCCGAGATCCCGACCGAGGACGAGGTCTCCCGGCGCATCTCGAAGGCCCTCAAGGCCGAGGGCTTTACCTTCGTCGGCCCGACCATCGTCTATGCCTTCATGCAGGCGGTGGGCATGGTGAACGACCACCTCACCGGGTGCTTTCGCCACGCGGAATGCGCGGCCCTCGCCGGGCATCGCTGATGGGCAAGGACCTTCGCGCCTGGCAGCGCATGCTCTCCGGCCGCCGCCTCGATCTCCTCAACCCCTCGCCCCTCGACGTGGAGCTCGAGGACATCGCCCACGGGCTGGCCCGGGTCGCCCGGTGGAACGGGCAGACGGCGGGCGACCACATCTTCTCGGTGGCGCAGCACTCGCTGCTCGTCGAGGCCATCGCCGGGCATCTCGCGCCCGACCTGCCCCCCTCGGCGCGACTCGCGGTGCTCCTTCACGACGCGCCCGAATACGTGATCGGCGACATCATCTCGCCCTTCAAGGCCGTGGTGGGCGACGCCTACAAGGCCGTGGAAGCGCGTCTTCTCGCGGCGATCCAGATCCATTTCGGCCTGCCGGCCGAACCGGCGGCTCCGCTCAAGAAGCTCATCAAGCGGGCCGACCGGCAGGCGGCGTTCCTGGAGGCGACGACGCTGGCGGGCTTCGGGCGGGAGGAGGCCCTCAAGTTCTTCGGTCGCCCCGAGCTCCTCCCCGCCGATGTCGCCGCCTTCCTCGAGCCCTGGCCGGTGGCGCGCTCAGAGGCGCGCTACCGCGAACGGGTCGACGCGCTGCAGGCGGCCTCCCTGGATTCGGCGGGCCGGACGCGCTAGGTCGACGGTCCCGCTCGGTTCCGGCCCGGTCATGCCCACGATCCACGTCTGCCCCCTCTCCCGCCTCCACGAGACCGTCACCTCGCTCAAGGCGAGCCACGTGGTGACCCTCATCAACCACGGCACGCCGGTGGAGCGCCCGGCCTCCATTCCCCAGGAGCGCCACCTGTTCATTCCCATGAGCGACATCGTGGAGCCCCTCGACGGCCACATCCTGCCCGGGGCCGAGCATGTCGAGACCCTGCTCGGCTTCGTGCGCGGCTGGGAGCGCGAGGCGCCCATCGTGTTCCATTGCTATGCGGGAATCAGCCGCTCGACCGCGGCGGCCTTCATCACGGCCTGCGCCCTCGCGCCGGAGCACCCGGAGGACGACATCGCCCGGCGCCTCCGGGAGGCCTCCGCGACCGCCACCCCCAACGCCCGCATGGTGGCCCTTGCCGACGACATGCTGTCGCGCGGCGGGCGCATGGTGGACGCGGTGCGGCGGATCGGCCGCGGGGCGGACGCCTTCGAGGGAACGCCCTTCACCCTGCGCTTCGCCTGACGGGCCGGCGCCCGGCCGCCGCTTGCCAGTCCCATCGCCAGCGCGCATAACGCGCGAACGAACCGGGACCTGGATTCCGCATGACCGAGCCTCTGAAGACCCTCCCTTTCGAGAAGGCCCTGGCCGAACTCGAGGAGATCGTCCGCCGCCTCGAGCGGGGCGACGTCCCGCTGGAGGATTCCATCATGATCTACGAGCGCGGCGAAGCTTTGAAGAAGCATTGCGAGACGCTTCTGAAGAAGGCCGAGGCCCGCATCGAGAAGATCACCGTCGGCCCGGACGGCGGCGCCACCGGCACCGCTCCCCTCGACGTGGAGTAGCGTTCAGACCTCAAGGAGCAGGCCATGAGCTGGCACCCGGTGGACGACCCCAAGCCCGGCGATGCGCTGGCCTGCAAGGCGATCGAGACCGTGATCGTGCCGCGTGCCAAGGACCTCGGCGGCTTCGAGGTCCGGCGCGCCCTGCCCTCCGCCCGGCGCCAGATGGTCGGGCCCTTCATCTTCTGGGACCAGATGGGCCCGGCCGAGTTCATCCTCGGCCAGGGCATCGACGTGCGCCCCCACCCGCATATCGGCCTCGCCACGGTGACGTACCTCTTCGACGGCGAGGTGGTGCACCGCGACAGCCTCGGGACCCTGGAGACCATCCGTCCGGGCGCCCTCAACCTCATGAGCGCCGGCCGGGGCATCGTGCATTCCGAGCGCACCGGCTCCGAGGCGCGGTCCGTGGGGGCGAAGTTGTTCGGGATCCAGGCCTGGGTGGCGCTCCCCGCGAGCCACGAGGAGAGCGAGCCGGCCTTCACCCATTACGGCGAGGACCGGCTGCCGGTGCTTCAGGGCCGCGGCGTGACCCTGCGGCTCATCGCCGGGGAGGCGTTCGGCAACCGCTCGCCAGTGGTGACGCCCATGGCCATGATCTACGCGGACGTGCAGCTCGAGGCGGGCGCCTCGGTGCCCTTCGATCCCGACTACGAGGAGCGGGGCATCTACACCGTGGCCGGCGAGATCGAGATCGCGGGCGACCGCTTCGGCCCGGGCCAGCTCCTGATCTTCAAGGCCGGGGACCGGATCACCGTCCGGGGCGCGACGAGCGCCCGCATGATGTTCCTCGGCGGCGCCCCCATGGACGGGCACCGCTACATCTGGTGGAACTTCGTGTCCTCCCGCAAGGACCGGATCGACCAGGCCAAGGCGGATTGGTCGCAAGGGCGCTTCGACACCGTGCCGGGGGAGACGGAGTTCATCCCCCTGCCCGAGCGGTGACGGGCCCGCCGGGTTTGACCCACCCGATCCAAGCACCTATGTGATCCGTAACTGGCTGAAGAAATTGCGCCGGCGAGGGCCCTTTGTCTGTTTCGACCCCCCTGCTCGACACCATCCGCACCCCTCACGACCTGCGAAAGCTCCCCGAAAGCCAGCTCAAGCAGGTGGCCGAGGAGCTGCGGGCGGAGACGATCAGCGCCGTTTCGGTGACGGGCGGGCATCTCGGCGCGGGGCTTGGCGTCGTCGAGCTCACGGTCGCGCTGCATTACGTGTTCGAGACGCCGGCCGACCGGGTGATCTGGGACGTGGGCCACCAGGCCTATCCCCACAAGATCCTCACCGGACGGCGGGACCGCATCCGGACCCTGCGCCAGGGCGGGGGTTTGTCGGGCTTCACCAAGCGCTCTGAGAGCGAGTACGACCCCTTCGGCGCGGCCCATTCCTCCACCTCGATCTCGGCGGGCCTCGGCATGGCGGTCGCCCGGGATCTCGACCGGCGGCAGAGCAACGTGATCGCCGTCATCGGCGACGGGGCCATGTCGGCCGGCATGGCCTATGAGGCGATGAACAACGCGGGTGCCATGCATTCGCGCCTCATCGTCATCCTCAACGACAACGACATGTCCATCGCACCCCCCGTGGGGGCGATGTCGTCCTATCTCGCGCGCCTCGTCTCGGGGGGCGCCTACCGGGGCCTGCGCGAGACGGCCAAGCAGCTCGCCCGCAAGCTGCCGAAATTCTTCTACGAGAAGGCGGCGCGGGCCGAGGAATATGCCCGGGGCTTTTGGACCGGCGGCACCCTCTTCGAGGAGCTCGGCTTCTACTATGTCGGCCCCATCGACGGTCACAACCTCGACCACCTCCTGCCGATCCTGAAGAACGTGCGCGATACGGGAACGGGGCCGATCCTCCTCCACGTGGTCACGCAGAAGGGCAAGGGCTACGCGCCGGCCGAAGCCTCCGCCGACAAGTACCACGGGGTCGTCACCTTCGACATGGTGACGGGCGCGCAGGCCAAGCCGAAGGCCAATGCGCCGGCCTACACCAAGGTGTTCGGGGAGAGCCTCGCCAGGGAGGCACGGCGGGACGACAAGATCGTGGCGATCACCGCCGCCATGCCGTCCGGCACGGGCATCGACCTCTTCTCCAAGGAATTCCCCGCCCGCACCTTCGACGTCGGCATCGCCGAGCAGCATGCCGTGACCTTCGCGGCAGGGCTGGCGGCGGAGGGCTACAAGCCCTTCTGCGCGATCTACTCCACCTTCCTCCAGCGGGCCTACGACCAGGTCGTCCACGACGTGGCGCTCCAGAAGCTGCCCGTGCGCTTCGCCCTCGACCGCGCCGGGCTCGTGGGCGCCGACGGGCCGACCCATGCGGGCTCCTTCGACGTCGCCTATCTCGGCTGCCTGCCCGACATGGTGGTGATGGCGGCAGCCGACGAGGCCGAGCTCGTCCACATGGTGGCGACCGCGGCGGCCTACGATGCGGGCCCGATCGCGTTCCGCTATCCCCGCGGCGAGGGCGTCGGCGTCGACATGCCGGAGGTCGGCCAGCCCCTCCCCATCGGCCGCGGGCGCATCCTGCGCGAGGGCAGCCGCGTGGCGATCCTGTCCCTCGGGACGCGCCTCGCCGAGGCCCTGAAGGCGGCTGAGGAGCTCGAGATGCGGGGTCTGTCCACCACCGTGGCCGACGCGCGCTTCGCGAAACCCCTCGACGAGGCGCTCGTCCTGCGCCTTGCCCGCGAGCACGAGGTGCTGATCACCGTCGAGGAGGGCTCGGTGGGGGGCTTCGGCTCCCATGTGCTCCAGCTGCTCGCCGAGCGCGGCGCCCTCGACCGGGGCCTCAAAGTCCGTCCCATGGTGCTGCCGGACACCTATATCGACCACGACAAGCCCGAGCGCATGTATGCCGAGGCCGGCCTCGACGCCGCCGGCATCGTCACCAAGGTCTTCGAAGCCCTCGGCCGCGACACGGCCTCCCTCAGGGCGCTGGCGTAGAAGCGGATCAAGCGCGACGCTCGCGCTCCCTCCCCTCAGGGGAGGGAGGCTCATCGGACTCGGTGTCTCAGATCGTCAACGTCCCGGCCTTGGCCGCCGCGTAGCGGTCGGCGACGGCGTTCCAGTTCACCACGTTCCACCACGCCTTGAGGTAATCCGGGCGGCGGTTCTGGTATTTGAGGTAGTAGGCGTGCTCCCACACGTCGTTGCCGAGGAGCACCCGCTGCCCGTCCATGAGCGGCGTGTCCTGGTTCGGCTTCGTCGTAAGCGCCAGCTTGCCGCTGCGGTCCACGGTCACGAACACCCAGCCCGAGCCGAAGACGCGGCCTCCCGCGGCGTTGAAATCCTCCTGCATCTTCGCAAAGCCGCCGAGATCCCGGTCGATGGCCTGCTTGACCTCGCCCGTGGGCTCGCCGCCGGAACCGCCCATGATCTGCCAGAACATGGTGTGGTTGGCATGGCCGCCGCCGTTGTTGCGCACCGCCGTGCGGACGCTCTCCGGCAATTCGCCGAGCTTCGCCAGCATCTCGTGGAGCGGCATCTTCGCCACCTCGCCGTTCTGCGCCGCGACGCCGTTGAGGTTCGTCACGTAGGCCTGATGATGGCGCCCGTGGTGGAGCTCCATCGTCTGCGCATCGATATGCGGCTCGTTCTTGCCCAGCGCGTAGGGCAGCGGGTCGAGCTTGAAGGGCCCGGACGGCGCCTGCGCGAAGGCGCGCGGAACGGCGGCGCCGGCGGCAAGCGCCGTGGCGCCCGCGAGAAGGTGGCGGCGGCTCAGCAGCATGGGCAAAACTCCTGGTTCTCCTGAACGATGCGCGGCGATATAGAGGCGCCTTATGAAGCGGGAAGCGGAGCCGGACCGCCTGTGAGTCGTCGTCGCGCGGATGTGATGCTGGTGGAGCGCGGGTTCTTTCGCAGCCGCGCCCGCGCGCAGGAGGCGATCGCCGCAGGGCTCGTCTCGGCCGACGGCGCGCCCGTCCGCAAGCCCTCCGAGATGATCCCCGACGGCGCCGCCATCCTGGCTCAGGAGCCGCACCCTTACGTGTCCCGGGGCGGCGTGAAGCTGGCCGCCGCCCTCGACGCCTTCGGGATCGATCCGAAGGGCCTCACGTGCCTCGATCTCGGCGCGTCCACGGGCGGCTTCACGCAGGTGCTGCTCGGGCGCGGCGCGGCGCGGGTCTATGCGGTGGATGTCGGCCGCGGCCAGCTGGACCCGCAGATCTATGGCGACCGCCGGGTGGTGAGCCTCGAGAGCACCGACGCGCGCGCCCTCGATCGCAACCTCGTGCCGGATGCCATCGATCTGCTCGTCGCCGACGTGAGCTTCATCTCCCTGCGCCTCGTGCTGCCGCCGGCGGCCGCGCTCCTCGCCCCGAGGGCCTCCCTCGCCGTTCTGGTGAAGCCCCAGTTCGAGGCCGGGCCCGCCCATGTGAAGAAGGGCATCGTGCGGGATGAGGCCGTGCGCCGCACGGTCTGCCGCGAGATGGCGGCCTTCATCGCGGCGTTGGATTTCGAGGTTCTCGACGTCGTCCCGTCCCCCATCGAGGGCGGGGACGGCAACCGGGAGTTCCTGCTGGGAGCGCACCGTGGCTGAACAGGTGACCATCGAGCGGATCGGCGCGCGGGCCGACGGGATCGCGGCGGGCGCATCCCCGGTCTTCGTCCCGGGCGCGCTGCCGGGCGAGACCGTGACGGTCGAGCGCGACGGCGACCGGGCGCATCTCGTCTCCGTCGATGCGCCCTCGCCCGAGCGCGAAACCCCGTTCTGCCCCTATTTCGGGGTGTGCGGCGGCTGCGCCACGCAGCACATGCGGCACGGCTTCTACCAGGCATGGAAGCGCGGCATCGTCGCCGAAGCGCTTCGCCGCGCGCGGGTGGAGGCGCCCCTCGGCGACCTCATCGACGCCCATGGGGAGGGCCGGCGCCGGGTCACGCTCCATGCGCGCTTCCCGGAGCGGGAGATGCGCGTCGGCTACATGGAGGCCAGGAGCCACGCGGTCGTCGAGATCAGCCACTGCCCCATCGCGGAGCTGGCGCTCAAGCAGCGCGCCCCGGATCTCGCCCGGGCTCTCGCCAAGGCCCTCGCCGGCCCCAGGAAGCCGCTCGACATCCAGATCACCGCGACGGAAGCCGGCTTCGACGTGGACGTCCGGGGCCACGGCCCGGCGGGCGAGCGGGACCGGCCGCGCCTCATCGACCTTGCGGGCAGCCTCGACCTCGCGCGCCTCTCCATGCACGGCGACGTCTTGGTCGAGCGGCGCCCGCCGGCGGTCACCATGGGGCGCGCCGTCGTGGTGCCCCCGCCCGGCTCGTTCCTCCAGGCCACCCGGGAGGGCGAAGCCGTGCTGGCGCGCCTCGTGCTCGAGGCCTGCGCGGGGGCGAAGCGCGTCGCAGACCTGTTCTCCGGAAGCGGGCCCTTCGCGCTGCGCCTCGCCGAGCGCGCCGAGGTGCATGCCGCGGAAACGGACCGTGCCGCAATCGCCGCCCTCGACCGGGCCTTCCGGAGCACGCCCGGCCTGCGGCGGGTGAGCGTCGAAGCCCGCGACCTCTTCCGCCGCCCGCTCCTCACCCCCGAACTCGACCGCTTCGACGCCGTGGTCCTCGACCCGCCCCGGGCCGGCGCGGAGGCGCAGGCGCGCCCGCTCGCCGCCTCCAAGGTGCCGCTCGTCGTCATGGTATCCTGTGATCCTGTGACATTCGCCCGGGACGCCGCGACCCTGATCGGCGCGGGCTACCGGCTGGAGCGCGTGACCCCCGTCGATCAGTTCAAGCACTCTCCCCATGTCGAGCTCGTGGGCGTGCTGCGCCGGGAGGGGAAGAAAAGGCGCTGAGAGAAGCCCCGAAGCTTCGGACGCCGGCCATGCCGCCCGTCAGAACAGCTTCCCCTGCTCGTCCTCGTCGGTGGAGCGCACCTTGGCGGCCTTGCGCTTCGACTCAGGGATCGGGCGGGTCTCCGGGGCGGCGAGCGGCGTCTGGAGGTCCGGGTCGTCGTTCTCGACCTTGTTCACGCGGGTGCTCACCGGCACCATGTCGAGCCAGTCCTCCGGGCAGGGCCGCACGAGGCTGAAGGCCTCCTCGCCGTTCACCGCGCGGGCGTCGAGCCAGCGGCGGATGCCCTCGGGCGAGAGGATCACCGGCATGCGGTCGTGGATCGGCGCGAGCACGCCGTTGGCATCCGTGGTGACGATGGCGGCGCTGTCGATGTCGCCGCCGTCCGGATGACTGTAGGTTTCCCACAGGCCCGCGAAGGGCAGCGGCGCCCGGTCCCGGCGGCGGATCAGGAACGGCGCCTTCTCGCGGCCGCGGCGCTGCCACTCGTAGAAGCCGTCGGCGAGGAACACGCAGCGGCGGTACTTCAGGGCGTTGCGGAAGGTGGGCTTGGTGTCGAGGGTCTCGCCCCGCGCGTTGATGACGAGGGGAAACTCCTTCGGGTCCTTCACCCAGGCCGGCAGGAAACCCCAGCGCATGAGTCGGAACTGGGGCTCGTCCGCGTCCTGCAGAACCACCGGGACGGGCTGGGTCGGCGCCACGTTGAACCGGGCCGGGAAGTTCGGCTGCTGCTTGTAGCCGAAGAACTCCCGGTAGGTGTCGGGCGGCAGGCTGATGGCGTAGCGTCCGCACATGCGGGCTTCCCTTGCGTGAAGGTCGAATTGGCCGAAACCTGAAGGAAATCCAGGCCTTTCGGCAACGATTTGTTGGGCTTTGCGTGCCAGCGTCGGAGGGTTCGCACCACCCGGATTCCATGCTCGCCCTGTCCTGCACCCACCCGAACCCGGGCGCCGTCCCCTCCGAGCCGCCCGCGCCCGGTCCGGCCGACCGGGACGGCCTGTCGACGGATTACCTCAACCATTTCAGCGAAATTCTGATGCTGATCGAGCTCGCCTCCTTCGACGACAGCGTCGTCGGCGAGCTCGCCGCGTGGCGGCCGGTGGGCTACCGGGAATACTTCGCCTCCTCGCCCCTGCGCCGGGCAGCCTCGGCCATCGCGGCCTACGAGGCGCTGGAGGAGGTCCACCGGACCTCCTTCGAGCAGACGATCCAGGCCCTCGACAAGTTGTGCCTTGCGGCCATCCTCGCCCTCCAGCCTCCCTGCCATCCGCAGAACGTGGTCCTCATCGGCGAGGTGATCGGGCCCGGGATCCGCCGCCTCATCGACCGCGCGGCGGCCTTCCTCAACAGCGACGGCACCCTCGACTGCAACGCCGGCGACGATCCCCAGGTCGAGATCGACCGCCTGATCGCCTAGAGCCACCGCTTCCACCGCATGAAGAAGTAAGGCCCGAGCGCCGAAGCCACCATGATGGCGAGGGCGGTCGGGTAGCCGTAGGCCCACTGCAGTTCGGGCATGCCCTCGAAGTTCATGCCGTAGATCGCGCCGACCAGGGTCGGCGGAAGCAGGACGCCCGACAGGATCGCCAGGAACTTGAACACGTCGTTCTGCTCGATGGAGACGAGCCCGAGGGTCGCGTCGAGGAGGAACTGCACCTTGCCGGACAGGAAGGCGGCGTGCTCCTCGATCGACTTGATGTCGTCGATCTTGCGCCGCCACTCGGCGGGATCGTGCCCCCGCGTCAGATGCGCCGGAGGGGCGGACAGGAACAGCATCATGCGCTCGAACGACACCATGCTCTCGCGCATGTTGGAGAGGATGTCGCCCTTGCGGCCGAGCGACTTGATCGCAGCGCGAAAGCCCGCCGTCCGCCTCGCTCCCTTGCGCTCGTTGTCGAAGATCTCCCGGGACAGCACGTCGATGCGCCGCCCGACGCCGGCGAGGATGTCGGCCGCCCGGTCGATGATCGTCTCCACGAGCCCGTCGAGCACCGCCTCGGGCTGGTGGCCGCAGCCCCCGGGCTTCACGGCGCGGTTCATGAACATCGTGAACGAGCGCGGCTCGTCGTACCGCACGGTGACGAGGGCCTTTCCCGTCAGGATGAAGGAGATGTCGGCGAGCTTTGGCGTCTCGGATTCGGTGCTGCAGAGAATCCGCGCCGTCATGTAGCGGGCATTGGGCTCGTTGTAGAGGATCTCCGAGGGCTCGATGTCCGCCATCTCGTCGCGCGTCGGAATCTCGATGCCGAGATAAGCCTCGACGAGGCGGTCCTCCTCGCGGGTGGGCTCGATGAGATCGATCCACACGGCGTCCGGCGGGATGCCCTCGCCGGGCTGCCACAGGTGCCGGTCGAGGGCCTGGTTCTGCGCGGCGCAGGGCGCCGTCGGCCTGTGAATGATGATCATAGAAGCCCCCGGGCGATCACGGGGGCTTGGTAGCCCAGCCTCACGCCAATGGCGAGGGCGGCGGGGGCGCGTCCTCGGGCACGAAGAAGTCGGGGGCCAGGGGCACCGACGGATCGACCCGGTACTGGGCGAAATCCGTCACGCCCTCTCCCGCGAGGAACGTGTCGTCGAGGAGGAACTGGCCCGTGAACTCCCGGGCGGGCTTGTTGAAGACCGCATAGGCCGCATCGGCCAGGATGTCGGGCGTGCGGCTCGCCCGCATGATCTGGTCGCCCCCGAGAAGGTTCTTGATCGCGCTCGTCGCGATGGTGGTGCGCGGCCACAGGGCGTTCACGGCGATGCCGCGGGAGCGCAGTTCGCCCGCAAGCCCGAGCACGCACAGGCTCATCCCATATTTCGCCAGCGAGTAGGCGAGGTGCGGGGCGAACCAGCGCTCCTTCATGTCGAGGGGCGGCGACAGCATAAGGATGTGCGGGTTCGCCGCCTTCTCCAGATGCGGGATCGCGTATTTCGAGACCATGTAGGTGCCGCGCGTGTTGATCTGGTGCATCAGATCGAAGCGCTTCATGTCCGTGTCGGTGGTCGGGGTGAGATTGATGGCGCTCGCGTTGTTCACCACCACGTCGAGGCCGCCGAAGGTCTCGGCCGTGCGATCGATCGCCTCCTTCACGGCCTCCTCCTCGCGCACGTCGACGAGGAGCGGCAGCGCCCGGCCGCCCGCCTTCTCGATCTCCTCCGCCGCCGTGTAGATCGTGCCGGGGAGCTTCGGATGCGGCTCCGCGGTCTTGGCGGCGATCGCCACGTTCGCACCGTCGCGGGCGGCGCGAAGCCCGATGGCGAGGCCGATGCCCCGCGACGCGCCGGTGATGAAGAGTGTCTTGCCCCTGAGCGACATGGTGGTTCCTTTCGTTAGCTGGCCAGCGCCAGCGGCGCATCCTGAAGGGCGTCGGGCCCGGCCATGACGGCCTCTTCGAGCCCGCCTGCGCCCGGCAGCACGGCTTCGGCGAAGAAGCGGCACAGCGCGATCCGGGCCGGATGGGCCGGGTCCGCGTCGCCGCCGGCCATCAGGCCGTTCGCCGCGAGCGCCGCATCGGCGAGGGCCGCACCGCCCTGGGCGAGCGCGAAGAGGCGCAGGTACGGCGTCGCGCCTGCAAGCGCCTCTTCGGGCCGGTTCGACGACAAGGCCTTGAGAAGATAGCTCGTGGTGCGGTCGAGGCTCTCTACGGCTTCGCGCAGGCGTGCCGCCGTCTGCCCGAAGGCGGGCGTGCCTTCCTTCACGAGCCGGGTTGCCGTCGCGCGCATGGAGGCGATCTGCGCCCGCACCGTGTCGCCGCCCGAAAGCGGGAGCTTGCGGGTGACGAGGTCGATGGCCTGAATGCCGTTCGTGCCCTCGTAAATCGGCAGGATGCGCGCATCGCGCAGGTGCTGCGCTGCGCCGGTCTCCTCCACGAAGCCCATGCCGCCGTGAACCTGCACGCCCATGGAGGCGACCTCGACGCCGATGTCGCTGGAGAAGGCCTTCGCGACCGGCGTGAGCAGCGAGGCGCGCTCGTGCGCGGCCTTGCGGGCGGCGGGATCCGCGGCCCGGTGGTGCCGGTCGAGGGCCGCCGCCGTCATGAGGCAGATGGACCGCGCCGCCTGCGTGAGGCCCTTCATGGTCATGAGCGTGCGGCGCACGTCCGGGTGGGCGATGATGGGGCTCATGTCGGGGCCGACCGCGCCAGGCGCCCTTCCCTGCCGGCGGTCGTTCGCGTAAGCCAGAGCCTGCTGGTAGGCGCGCTCGGCGATGGCGACGCCCTGGATGCCCACCGCGAGCCGCGCGTTGTTCATCATCGTGAACATGCAGGCGAGGCCCCGGTTCTCCTCGCCGATGAGCCAGCCCGTGGCGCCGCCCCCGTCCCCGAAGATCATGGTGCAGGTGGGCGAGGCATGGATGCCGAGCTTGTGCTCGACGCCGCCGCAGCGAAGGTCGTTCGGCGTTCCGTCCGGCAGCACCTTCGGCACGAGGAAAAGCGAGATGCCGCGGGTCCCGGGCGGCGCGTCCGGCAGACGGGCCAGCACCAGATGCACGATGTTGTCGGTGAGATCGTGCTCGCCGTAGGTGATGTAGATCTTGCTCCCCGTGATCCGGTAGGTGCCGTCGCCGGCGGGCTCGGCGCGGGTGCGTAGCGCCGCGAGATCCGAACCCGCCTGCGGCTCGGTGAGGTTCATGGTGGCGGTCCACTCGCCCGACACGACCTTCTCGAGGTAGCGGCTCTTCAGCTCTTCCGAACCGTGCGCCGACAGGGCTTCGATGCCGCCCATGGTGAGGAGCGGCCCGAGGCCGAAGGCGAGCGACGCCGCGTTCCACATCTCGACGCAGCCGGAATTCAGCAGGATCGGCAGGCCCTGCCCGCCGTAAGCTTCGGGCCCGGCGAGCGCATTCCAGCCGGCCTCGGTCCAGGCCCGGTAGGCCTCCCTGAATCCCGGCGGCATGGTGACAGCGCCGCCCTCGAAGCGGGCCCCCTGGATGTCCCCGACGCGGTTGAGGGGCGCGATGACGTCGCCCGCGAACCGGCCCGCCTCGTCCAGGATCGTGTCGACGAGATCGGCGCTGAGATCGCCGTAGAGGCCCTCGCTCAGCGCCTCATCGAGGCCCGCCACATGGCGCATGGTGAAGGCGATCTCCGCGACGGGCGCGCGATAGGTCATGCTGTCCTCCCGGGGCTTGGCTCTTCGCCCGAGCCCGTTCTTCGTTGACGCCCACAGTCGCGCGTTTAAACCCGCCTCGACAAGGTCCGATCGGCTCGACCGATCGGGGGCCGGTCCTGTGATGGATGAGAATAGTTTAGACGTGAACGATCCTGGGTCAACAGGGGTGCAAAGCCGCGTGACGGAGCGCCTGCTTTCCGACGAAGCCGGGATCGCCCGCGCGGCCGATCTCCTGCGCGGCGGGGGGCTCGTCGCCCTGCCGACCGAGACCGTCTACGGGCTCGGGGCGGACGCCACCCGGCCCGAGGCGGTGGCGGGCATCTACGCCGCCAAGGAGCGCCCCCGCTTCAACCCGCTCATCGCCCATGTGGCCGGTGTGGAAGCCGCCGAGCGGGAGGGCGTGTTCGACGACGCCGCACGCCGCCTCGCGGAGGCGTTCTGGCCCGGCCCCCTCACCCTCGTCGTGCCGGCGGCCCCGGGCTGCACGGTCTCGGATCTGGCTCGCGCAGGCCTCGACAGCCTCGGCCTGCGCGTCCCGGCCCACCCGGTCGCACAGGGGCTCCTGGCGCAGGTCGGACGCCCGGTCGCGGCGCCCTCGGCGAACCGCTCCGGCCGGGTGAGCCCGACCGAGCCCTCCCACGTGCTCGCCGATCTCGACGGGCGCATCGATGCGGTTCTGGACGGGGGCGTGACACCCGTGGGCGTCGAGTCCACCATCGTCGCCTGCCTCGGGGGCGTGCCACGCCTTCTGCGTCCCGGCGGCGTGCCGCGGGAGGCCATCGAAGCGCTGATCGGCGAGAGGCTCGCGGGAGGCTCGGAGGGAACGGCGCCGCTGGCCCCCGGCATGCTCGCCTCGCATTACGCGCCGAGGGCGCGGGTGCGGCTCGATGCGGTGCGGATCGAGCCCGGCGAGGCGGCTTTGCTCTTCGGGCGGATCGTGCCCCCGGGCGTGCAGCACGCGGTGCACGCCGTGAACCTGAGCGAGAGAAGCGACCTCGCCGAGGCCGCGGCCCGGCTCTTCGCCGCCCTCCGCGACCTCGATGCGTCGGGCGCCGCCACCATCGCGGTCGCTCCGATTCCGGAGATGGGCCTTGGCGAGGCGATCAACGACCGCCTGCAGCGCGCGGCCGCGGAGCGGTAGAAAGGCGCCGCCATTCCGGAGCGCCGCTCGGCGGCCCGGAATGACGGGAGGTCACGCAGGTTCGAAGGCGTCTTAGCCCTTCAGCTTCGCGGCGATCTGGGCCACGTGACGGCCCTGGAAGCGGGCGCCGGCGAGCTCGTTCTCGCTCGGCTGGCGCTGGCCTTGGCCGCCGGCGATGGTGGTGGCGCCGTAAGGCGAGCCGCCCGTGATCTCGTCGAGGGTCATCTGGCCCTGGAAGGCGTAAGGAAGGCCGACGATCACCATGCCGAAATGCATCAGGTTGGTAATGCCCGCGAACAGGGTCGTCTCCTGGCCGCCGTGCTGCGTGGCGGTCGAGGAGAACACCGAGCCCACCTTGCCGGTCAGCGCGCCGCTCGCCCACAGCGCACCGGCCGCATCCCAGAACGAGGCCATCTGCGAGGCCATGCGGCCGTAGCGCGTGGGCACGCCGAGGATGATGGCGTCGTACTCGCCCAGTTCCTGCACGGTCGCGATGGGCGCCGGCTGGTCGAGCTTGAAATGGGCGTTCTTGGCGATCTCGGCCGGTACCGTCTCGGGCACGCGTTTCACCACCACGTCGGCACCGGCCTCGCGCGCGCCCTCGGCCACCGCGTAGGCCATCGTCTCGATGTGGCCGTAGGTGGAATAGTAGAGAACCAGGACCTTGGTCATGACGGCATCCTTCGTTGACAAAAGCAGGACGGCGCCGAAGGACGCCGTCCGTTGAGGTTAAGACCGTTGTGAGCCTTTACGCTGTGCGCGGGTGCACCGGATCGCTCGACGGCACCGGCAGGCCGACGGATTTCATCGCGAAGGCGCCGTCGCCGGCCAGGATGTGGGTGACGGCGGCCACCGCCAGGAAGGCCGGATATTCCCAGCCGCCGTTCGGGGCATTGAACAGCCAGCCGTTGGGGGCGTGGATCGCCAGCGCGCCGAGGAGAACCGGCAGAAGGGCGGCGGACACCCAGCGGCCGTAGAAGCCGAGGAGGATCGCGGCGCCGCCGACGAGTTCGGCGAGGACGATCGGCCAGGCGAGGATGGCGGGCAGCCCCACCATGCCGAGGAATTGCTGGAAACCTGGGATCGTGAACACGGCCACCTTCAGATAGGCGTGCGCGATGAACATGATGCCGAGGGCGGCGCGGAGCGCGAAGAGGCCGTAGGGAGCGAAGCGGTTGTCGATCATGGGTGAAACCCTCCTGCCGACGGTCAAGGCGTCGGTGTGCTGCGACAATTACGCTTTCCTCATCGCAAGAAAAGAGCTATCGATGCACCATTCTGTTTGCAAGGACGCAAGTGGATGACCGCGCTTCAGCATCTCGCCTGGGACGATTTCCGCCTCGTCAAGACCATCGCCGAATCCCGCGGCCTCGCGGGCGCGGCGGACCGGCTCGGCGTGAATCACTCCACGGTCTTCCGCCGCCTCGGCCAGCTCGAGGATTCCCTCGGGGTCAAGCTCTTCGAGCGCCACCGCACCGGCTATGCGCTGACGGCGGCCGGCGAGGAGATGACGGCGCTCGCCGAGCGCATGGAGGAGGACGTCGCCACTTTCGAGCGCAAGCTTGCGGGCCAAGCGGTCTCGCCTGCGGGCGAGCTGCGGGTGACCACCAACGACACGCTCCTCGTGCACCTGCTGACGCCGCTCTTCGCCAAGTTCACCCGCTCGTGCCCGGACGTGCGGCTCGACGTGGTGCTCACCAACCAGGCGCTCAACCTGTCGAAGCGCGACGCCGACGTGGCGATCCGCGCCACCGACAACCCGCCCGAGACCCTGGTGGGCCGCCGGGTCGCGAGCATCGCCTGGGCCGTCTATGGCCGCGCGTCCGACTTTCCCCAGCCCCGCCGCCCCGACCTTCTGGAGCTCTACGACCGCAACTGGGTGGCGCTCGGCGACAATCTCGCGGGATTGAAGGCGGCCCGCTTCGTGCGCGACCGGGTGCCGCCCGAGCGCATCGTCTACAAGGTCAACACGGTGCTGGGCCTCGCCGAAGCGGTGGAGAGCGGCATCGGCATCGGCCCCCTGCCCTGCTTCATCGCGGATGCCCGCCCGGCCCTCGTCCGCCTCACGGACCCGAACCCGGACTTCGCGGCGGGCCTGTGGCTCCTCACCCATCCGGACCTGAAGCAATCCGCCCGCGTGCGCGCCTTCATGGATTTCGCCGCGGCGGAGATCGCCAAGCAGCGCAAGGTCATCGAGGGCGCGGCCGCCCTGCCGGTGCAGGCCGCCTGATCCTTCGATGCAGGCTGCAAGGCGTCCCTAGCCCACCTCCACCACCACGCGCCCGCGGACCTTTCCGGCGATGATCTCGGGGCCCGCCTCGACCACCTGATCGAGGGTCATGGTGGAGGTCATGGCGGCGAGCTTGTCGAGGTCGAGTTCGGCCGCGAGCCGCCGCCAGGCCTCGAGGCGCAGGCGCTTCGGCGCCATGGTGGATTCGACGCCGAGCAGCGCCACGTTGCGCAGGATGAACGGCGCCACGGAGGACGGCAGGTCCATGCCGCCCGCAAGGCCGCAGGCCGCGACGGCGCCGTCGTACTTCGTCATGGCGAGGAGGTTCGCCAGGGTGTGCGAGCCGACGGAGTCGACGCCCGCCGCCCAGCGCTCCTTGGCGAGCGGGCGGGCCGGCCCGGACAGCTCGGCCCGGTCGATGATCTCGGCCGCCCCGAGGCCCTTGAGGTAATCCGCCTCCTGCGGGCGACCCGTCGAGGCGATCACGTGCCAGCCGGCCTTGGCGAGGAGCACCACCGCGACCGAGCCGACGCCCCCGGCCGCCCCGGTCACCACCACGGGCCCGCGATCGGAGGTGAGGCCGTGGCGCTCGAGCGCCATGACGCAGAGCATGGAGGTGTAGCCGGCGGTTCCCACCGCCATCGCCTGGGCGGGCGAGAGGCCGGCTGGGAGCGGGATGAGCCAGTCGCCCCTCACCCGGGCCTTCTGGGCATAGGCCCCGTAATGGGTCTCGCCGAGGCCCCAGCCGTTGAGCACCACCGCATCGCCGGGCTTGAAGTCCGGGTGTTCCGAGGTCTCGACCGTGCCCGCAAGATCGACGCCCGGGATCATCGGAAAGCGTCGCACCACCGGGGCCTTGCCGGTGAGCGCCAGCCCGTCCTTGTAGTTGAGGGTCGAGTGGCTCACCCGGACGGTGACGTCGCCCTCCATCAGGTCGGCCTCGGTCAGGTCCCTGAACCCGACCTGCTGCCCCGCGTCGGTCTTGTCGACGATCACCGCCCGAAACGTGCCCATGCTGGCTCTCCCGTTATGCCGCCGAGCTTTGTGGCGCGGCCGGGGGCACAGGGCAAGCCGGCGAGGAGAGTTGCGCCCGCCGGCTACTCCGCCGGCACGGCGGCGGGCCGCTCCACGGGGCGCTCCTCGATCGGCAGGTTGATGGCGGCGGACAGGAGGCCGAGCACCACCGAGAGCCACCACACGATGCTGTAGCTGCCCGAACTCTCGTAGAGAACGCCCCCGAGCCACACGCCGAGGAAGCCCCCGACCTGGTGGGAGAAGAACGCGAAGCCGTAGAGCATCGCCATGTAGCGGGTGCCGAACATCAGCATCACCAGCGACGAGGTCGGCGGCACGGTCGAGAGCCACAGGAGGCCGATGGCGGCCCCGAAGACGAGGGACGTCACGGGCGAGGCCGGCAGCAGGATGAATACCGTGATGGCGAGCGAGCGTCCGAGATAGATCCAGGCGAGGAGCCAGCGCTTCGACATGCGGGTGGAGAGCCAGCCCGCCGAGAGCGACCCGAAGGCGTTGGCGAGGCCGATCACCGCAAGCGTCCAGCCGCCGACGGCAGCCGAGAGGCCGGCATCCTTGAGATAGGCCGGCAGATGCGCGGTGATGAAGGCGAGCTGGAAGCCGCAGGTGAAGAAGCCGAGCACCAGCAGCACGTAGGAGCGGTGGCGGAAGGCCTCGGCCAGTGCCTGCCTGATCGACTGGTTCGCGATGGGGACGGGCCCGCCGCTCGTCGGGGCGTTGGCGCCGACGCGGGTGGCGAGCGGGATCGAGAGAGGCAGGACGAGGAGCAGCGTCACCGAGAAGACCACGAGCGCCTGCTGCCAGCCCATGGACTCGATGAGGATGTTGCCAAGCGGCGGGAACAGGAACTGCCCGAAGGAGCCCGCGGCCGTGCCGGCTCCGAAAGCCATGGGGCGCCAGTTCTCGGGCAGAAGCTTCGAGAAGGCCCCGAGCACGAGGTTGAACGAGCAGCCCGCAAGGCCGAACCCGATGAGGACCCCGGCCCCGAGGTGGAGCACCCCCGGCGTCGTCGCATAGGCCATGACGACGAGGCCGACCGCATAGAGGAGCGCTCCGACGCAGAGCACCCGCAGGGTGCCGAACCGGTCCGCCACCGCGCCTGCGAAGGGCTGCCCGACGCCCCACAGGAGGTTCTGCACCGCGATGGCAAGGCCGAACACGTCGCGGCCCCAGCCGTATTCCACCGTCATCGGGATCTGGAAGAGGCCTGCCGAAGCGCGAGGCCCGAAGGTGATCAGCGCGATGAGGCAGCCGGCGAGAACGATGAACTCGGGCGAGACGCGGCGGGCAGGGGCGGACATGGGCAGGGGCCTTCCGTAGGCATGGGCCTTCCGTGTAGACGCACAGGCTAGCGGAGGCGCCGGGGTTCGCCAAACGCATCCGCGTGACGGCACCCATCCGTTTTGGGAATGGATCAGGTCTGACCGGGCCGCAGCTTGTAGAAGATGTGGCGGCCGATCACGTCCGTGCGCTTCAGGCGGCGGGACCAGGAGGGGCGGACGTAGTTCGCGTGGTAATGCGTGGCATTGCCCACATCCGCCAGATAGGTCTTGCCCTCGAACACCTCGGCGGCGACGCGCTTCGCCTGCTCCCAGGATTCGGGCTCCGTGATCCGCAGGGCCTTGCCTTCGCAGGCGAAGGTGAACTGGCAGGCGAGGTGCCGGTGGCGGTTCTGGTAGACGACGCCGCAGATGGACGAGGGATAAAGCCCGCTGCGCACCCGGTTGAGCACCACCTGGGCCACGGCGGCCTGGCCCTCCTCGGGCTCGCTGCGCGCTTCGAAATAGACCGCTTCGGCGAGGCAGCGCTGCTCCTTGCCGAGGTTCTCGGGGTCCACGAGGTCGGCGTAGCGGGGACGCTCGTCCTTCGGCACCACGCTGGTGTTCGCGGCGCCCTCCCCGCGGTCGAGGCGCGCCGATTGCAGCGGCAGGGATACGGGCGCCGCCGCGATCTCCACGGGCGTCATGTCGGCGGGCGCCGGCGTGGTGGAGGAGAGCGCGACGGCGCGCGAGACGGAGGGCGTCGTCGCGCCGGCCGCGGCGCCGCTGGATCCTGCCGCCGCGGCCGCCGGCGACTGGATGGAGGTCGCCTGCCGCGTCGTCGTAGGGTCCCAGCCGTTCCACGGCTCGAAGCCCGGCTCCGCGAGGTCCGGCGCCTCGACGGAGCCCCGCATCAGGACGGTGGGCGGCAAGAGGCGCTCGTCGCGGGAAAACACCACGCGGGCGCCAGGACCCGAGAGCCTGTCGCGCACCTCCCCGGCCCGGCGGGACAGGGTGGGCCGGAGCAGCCCGGCGGGGTCGCCCTTCTGGGTGCGGTCGACCTCTGGGTACGGGGGCGGACCGGATTTGAGATCGCCGCGGGGGGGAAGCTCCCGCGCCCCGGGGGGCGCCGCGCCGGGGAGTTCGAAGCGCAGGCCCGCCTGCAGGACGGGCGGAGCGAAGGGCCTCGAGAACGAGAAGGCCAGGGCGTCGACCGGCGGGACGAGGAAACCGGGCTCGTTAAGACCGGACAGGCCGGTCCAGGAGGCCGCCGACACGCCGCCCTGAGGGTCGTTGTTGGCGGCCGCCGTGAAGGAGACGAGCACGCTGCCGGCGAGCGCCCAGGGAGCTGCGGCGGCGCAGATCCACCTCATCCGTGAACGGCGAGAGCGCAAACGCACGGGCCCACAACTCCACTCGAACGCAACAGGCGAAGCGGCCGACGGGGCCTCTCGCAGCTTGGATTCGGAGTATCGGGGCCTATGGTTGACGGGAGGTTAAGCGGGACGGCGACGGAGGTGCGGCGGCGGCTGAGACAACGCTCTCAAGCACCTGTGCCGCCGCCCGAAAACGCCGTCAGAGCAGCTCCAGGATCACCAGGATGATGATGGCCGATCCGACCACCGCGACGGCGCGCTCGGTCATGGTGATGGGCGAGATCTGGCCGGCCTGGGCGCGGGGCATGAGCGCGAGATCGACGAGGAACGACGCCACGAGGGGCCACACGAAGACCGGAATGGGCGAGTTCCGAACCGCAGGCACCTGCGCGATGACGAGCCCGGCGACGACGCCGAAGGCGAGCATGCCGGCGATGTAAAGACGGTTGATGGTCATGACGGCCCCCCGCCGCCGGCTTAGCAGCGAGGGAGCCGTGTGGAAAGCGCGACCGTGCTCGGCCGCGCCGCGGAGAGCGACCCCGGGTGGAATCTAGGCCTGGCTTGCCGCCTTGCCGCCGAGGGCCGCCTGCGCCGCAGCGAGGCGGGCGATCGGGACGCGGTAGGGCGAGCACGACACGTAGTCGAGCCCGATGCCCTGGCAGAAGTGAACCGAGGCCGGGTCGCCGCCATGCTCGCCGCAGATCCCGAGCTTGATGCCGTTGCGGGACCGCCGGCCCCGCTCCGCCGCGATGGTGATGAGCTCGCCCACGCCCTCCTGATCGATGGTCACGAAGGGATCGGCGGGCAGGATGCCCTTCTGCGTGTAGGAGCCGAGGAACGAGGCGGCATCGTCGCGGGAGATGCCGAGGGCCGTCTGCGTGAGGTCGTTCGTGCCGAAGGAGAAGAACTCAGCCGTCTCGGCAATCTCGCCGGCCCGCAGCGCGGCCCGGGGCAGCTCGATCATGGTGCCGACCTGGTACTCGACCGCGACGCCCGTCTCCTTGGCGACCGCATCCGCCATGGCGACGATGCGGCCCTTCACGAGATCGAGCTCCGCCTTGGTCATCACGAGCGGCACCATCACCTCGGGCACGACCGGCTGGCCGGTCGCGCGCCCTGCCTCCACCGCCGCCTCGAAGATCGCCCGCGCCTGCATCTCGGCGATCTCCGGATAGGCGATGGCGAGGCGCACGCCGCGGAAGCCCAGCATCGGGTTGAACTCGTGGAGTTCGGCCGCCCGGCGCTTCAGCTTCTCGGCGGGCACGCCGAGGGACTTCGAGACCTCCTGCAGCTCGACATCCGTATGCGGCAGGAACTCGTGGAGCGGTGGGTCGAGGAGACGGATCGTGACGGGGAGCCCGCTCATGATCGTGAAGAGCTCGACGAAATCGGCCCGCTGCATGGGCAGGAGCTTCGCAAGGGCCGCCCGGCGCCCCGCCTCGTCGTCGGCGAGGATCATCTCGCGGACGGCGACGATGCGGTCGCCCTCGAAGAACATGTGCTCGGTGCGGCAAAGGCCGATGCCCTCCGCGCCGAAATTGCGGGCGGTCCTGGCGTCGAGGGGGGTTTCGGCATTGGCCCGCACCTTCATGCGGCGGGCCTTGTCGGCCCAGCCCATGAGGGTGGCGAACTCGCCCGAGAGCTCCGGCTCCAGCATCTTCACCTGGCCCAGCAGCACCTGCCCCGCCGACCCATCGATGGTGACGATCTCGCCCTTGCCCACCGTCCGGCCCGCCACCGTCAGGGTCTGGGCGGCGTAGTCGACCCGGATCGAGCCTGCGCCCGACACGCAGGGCTTGCCCATGCCTCTCGCGACCACCGCCGCGTGGGAGGTCATGCCGCCGCGGGTCGTGAGGATGCCCTCCGCCGCATGCATGCCGTGAATGTCCTCCGGGCTCGTTTCCACGCGCACGAGGATGACCTTGCGGCCCGCCTTCTTGGCGGCCTCGGCGTCGTCGGAGTTGAACACGATCTCGCCCGAGGCGGCGCCCGGCGAAGCCGGCAGGCCCGTCGCAAGGATGTTGCGCTCAGCCTTCGGGTCGATGGTCGGGTGCAGGAGCTGGTCGAGAGCGGCGGGATCGACGCGGCCGACCGCCTCCTCCTGGGTGATCAGGCCCTCGCTCGCAAGATCCACCGCGATGCGGAGCGCCGCCTTCGCGGTGCGCTTGCCGTTGCGGGTCTGGAGCATCCAGAGCTTTCCGGTCTCGACCGTGAATTCCATGTCCTGCATGTCACGGTAGTGCTTCTCGAGAATGCCGTAGATGCGCACGAGCTCCCCGTAGGCCTCCGGCATCGCCCGCTCCATGGAGGGCTTGTCGGAGCCCGACGCGATGCGGGCGGCTTCCGTGATGTCCTGGGGCGTGCGGATGCCCGCCACCACGTCCTCGCCCTGCGCGTTGATCAGGAACTCGCCGTAGAGCTCCCGGTCGCCCGTGGAGGGGTTGCGCGTGAAGGCGACGCCCGTGGCCGAGGTCTCGCCCATGTTGCCGAACACCATGGCCTGGACGTTGACGGCGGTGCCCCAGCTTGCCGGGATGTCGTGCAGCTCGCGGTACTTGATGGCGCGGTTGTTCATCCAGGAGCCGAACACCGCCCCGATGGCGCCCCAGAGCTGCTCCTGCGGATCCTGCGGGAAGGGCCGCCCGAGCTGCTTTTCGACGATGCCCTTGTAGCGGGTGATGAGCTGCTTCCAATCCTCGGCGGTCACGTCCGTGTCGAGGCTGTAGCCCTTGCGATCCTTGTACTCGTCGAGGGCCTCCTCGAAATGGTGGTGGCCGATGTCGAGCACCACGTTGGAGTACATGGTGATGAAGCGGCGGTAGCTGTCATAGGCGAAGCGCTGGTCGCCGGCGCCCTTCGCGAGGGCTTCCACCGTCACGTCGTTGAGGCCGAGATTGAGAACCGTGTCCATCATGCCGGGCATGGAGGCGCGGGCGCCGGAGCGGACCGAGACGAGAAGCGGGTTCTCGGCGTCCCCGAAGGTGCGGCCGGTCAGCCGCCCGACGAAGGCGAGGGCGTCCGAGACCTGGGCCTTCAGTTCCTCGGGGTAGGATTGCCCGTGATCGTAGTAATAGGTGCAGACTTCGGTGGTGATCGTGAAGCCGGGAGGCACCGGCAGGCCGAGATTGGACATCTCGGCGAGGTTCGCCCCCTTGCCGCCGAGGAGGTTCTTCATCCCGGCAGCGCCCTCGGCCTTGCCGTCGCCGAAGGTGTAGACCCACTGTGCCATCTGAAACCCGCCTCGATATTGCACCTGCGAAAGGCAGGTGACCTAGAACCATACCGCGCCAAAACGCAACCTGAACGGCTACGGTTCCTAAGTAGAAGCGTTAATTCTGGCGGGTAGAGGCGCGGTGCGGCGCATCCCGGCCGCACGGCCGGGATGCAACACTAGAACGAGGGCCGTCCGGCGATCACGACGAGCATGCGCCCGTCCCCGAGGGTCCGCTCGGCCGCCCGACGGACGTCGTCCTGCGTGACCGCCGCCACGAGGCTGTTGCGGCGGCCGATATAGTCGATCCCGAGCCCCTCGAAGTTGAGCTGCGTGAGGGTGTGGGCGATCTTGGTCGAGGTGTCGAAGCCGAGGGCGTAGGAGCCCGTGAGGTAATCCTTGGCCTTCTGGAGCTCCTCGTCCGTGGGCCCGTCGGTCTTCAGCCGGTTCATCTCGGCCGAGATCACGTCGAGGCACTCGGCGACGCGCTCGTTCTTCGTCGCGGTGTAGCCCCACGTCATGGCGGCGGCCCGGTAGCTCACGAGGGAGGTGCCGACGCTGTAGGCGAGCCCCCGCTTCTCGCGCACCTCCTGGAAGAGCCGGGACGTGAAGGCGCCTCCGCCGAGGATGTGGTTCAGCACGAAGGCCGGGATGAAATCCTTGTCGCGGATCGGCACGCCCTCGGTGCCGAACCGGATGACGGATTGCGGCACGTCGAGATCGACGATGACGCGCTCGCCCCTGTTCCGCAGGACGACCGGGGCGACGCTCTTCAGCGGCGCCGCCTCGGGCAGGCCACCGAACACGCCGTCGAGGAGGCCCGAGAGCCGGCTCTCGCCGATGGCGCCCACCACCGCGATCTTGGCGCGGCCGCGGGCGATGACCGCCCGGTGCAGGGCGACGAGATCGTCGCGCGTGATGGAGGCGACGCTCTCGATGGTCCCGGAGGTCGGATTGCCGTAAGGGTGCCCGCCGAAGCCCTCGGCGAAGAACCGGCGGGTCGCCATGACGCCCGGGTCGTTCTGCTGGTAGCGCAGCCCCGCGATGGTCTGGGCGCGGACGCGCTCCACCGCGTCGTCGTCGAAGCGCGGCTCGGCGAGCGCGAGGCGCAGCAGCTCGAAGGCTTCGTCCGCATGCTTGACGAGCGTCTTGAGCGAGCCGCCGATGGCGTCGTTGCCCGCGTTGAACGAGAGCTCGATGGCCCGAGCCGCCAGACGCTCCTGGAAGGCGTCGGACCCGTAGGGGCCCGCCCCCTCGTCGAGGAGCCGGGAGAGCATCTGCGCCACACCGGGCTTGGCCGCCGGATCCTGGGCCGAGCCGCCCTCGAAGGTGAACGCGACGGCGATGAGCGGCACGACGTCGGATTCGACGTGCCAGGCCTCGACGCCCTGAGCGGAGGTGAGCGCCTTCACCTTGGTGGGCGAGGTGCTGAGGGTCTCGATGGTGGCGGTTGCCATGATGCTGCTCCGCTCAGGCCGACTTCTGGAGGTAGCCCGTGACGGACCGGCGGGGGATGAGGTAGCGCTCGGCGGCGGCGACGAGATCCGCCTTCATGACGCGCTCGATCTCTTGCGGCCAGCGCTGCACGTCGGCGATCGTGTCGCCGATGGCGAGGGCCGAACCGTAGATGCGGGCGAGGGACGACTGGCTGTCCGTGGAGTAGATCGTCTCGGCGACGAGCCGCGTCTTGGCCCGCTCCACCGCATCGGCGTCGAAGGCCTCCGCAAGAGCCGTGCGCAGCACCTCGTCGACGGTCTCCTCGAGAGCCTGCAGCGACACGCCCTGCGCCGGCACGGCGTAAACCGAAAATCGCGTGTCCTCCATGGCGGAGGTCATGTACCAGGCGCCCGCATTCACGGCGATGCCGCGCTCCAGGACGAGCTTGCGGTAGAGATAGGAGGTCGGCCCGCCGCCCAGCACCTCCGCCAGGAGATCGAGGGCGTAGCAGTCGCGGTCCGTCGCCGTCCGGCAGGACGGGACGAGATAGAGCCGCTGCAGGGTCGGCTGCTCGACTTTGGGGTCGGCCACGGCGATGTGGCGCGCCGCGCGGGGCTCCGGCTCCCGGGGGCGGAAGCGCACCGGGCGCTCGCCGCGGGGCGCGACGCGGCCGTAGGTGCCGTCCGCGAGGCGATGCACCTCGTCTTCCGTCACGTCGCCCGCCACCACGAGGATCGCGTTCTCGGGGGTGTAGAAGCGGCGGTAATAGGACAGGGCGTGATCCCGGTTCAGGCCCTCGATCTCGTGCATCCAGCCGATGATCGGAATGCCGTAGGGGTGATGCACGAAGAGCGAGGCCGCCATGGCCTCGGAGAGCTGCGCCGACGGGTCGGTCTCGACGCGCATGCGGCGCTCTTCCAGCACCACGTCGCGCTCGGGGGCCACCACGCTCTCCTCCAGAAGGAGGTTCGCCATGCGGTCGGCCTCGTAGTGCATCATGGTGCCCAGATGCTCTTTGGCGACGCGCTGGAAATAGGCCGTGTAATCGAAGGACGTGAAGGCGTTCTCCTGCCCGCCGAGGCTCGACACCACCTTCGAGAACTCCCCCGCCGGGTGCTGATCGGTGCCCTTGAACATCAGGTGTTCGAGGAAGTGCGCGATGCCGGACTGGCCCATCGGATCGTCCGCCGAGCCGTTGCGGTACCACACCATGTGGGTAGCGACCGGGACGCGCCGGTCGGGGATGACCACGACCTCGAGGCCGTTGTCGAGGGTGAAGGACGACACCTCCGGACCGCCGCCTTCCGTGCGCCCCTGTGGCTCGGCATCGAGACGGTGAAGGCGCGCGGGCGAGTGGTCGAGCATGTCAGCAAACCTTGGCGGAATCAGGAGAATTCACGTATGGCGACCTCGACATAGGCCAAACCGCGGGGCACGCAAGCGAGGCGGGAGCCTCGCCCGGTGCGACACGATCTTCAAGCGGCGGCGTGACGGCTTCCGCGGCTCACCGGCGGGCGGCCTGCTCGCGCTGGAACGCCTGCGGGCTGTCCGGATCGCCCATCGGACGCGGGTCGACGGTGGCCTTGAGCGGGGCGTTGCCGGCCGCCTTCAGGAGGTCCTGCGGCGGATCCGTCAGGTAGCGGCGCTTGAGCTGCGTCGGATCGAGCTTGGCGTCATCCTGTTTGGAGAACGCCCGCAGTTCTTCGGGCGTCAAACGGCTGAATTCGGCCCGGCGCTCGTCAGCAAGGGAGGGAGCTTGCCGCGTCGAGGCGCCTGCGCGCCGGCCCGCCCGGATCTCCTCGATGGAGAGGCGCTTGCCTTCGCTGTTCCTGTATTCCTCGGTTTGCGTCCAGGGCTTGCGGGCCTCGGCGGCTTCCTTGCGGGCCGCCATCACGTCCGGGTCCTTCGGCCAGTTCGCCGCTTTCGCCTCCACGGCGTCCGACGAGACGGGGGCGGGCAGCTCCGTCTTCGAGGGCAGAACCAGAGGCGCGCGCTCCCGGTAATCGATCTTCGGCGGATCCTTCGGAATGATTCCGATGGAGCCCAGAATGCTTTTCGCGAGCACGCCTTCCTCCTGCGCCATCGCGCCCGGAGCCGCCGCCAACATCAGCGCCGCGGCGCCGATGGCCACCCGCGCAAGTCGAATTCCCTTCATGGCACCCACCGGTTGGTTATCCCCTCGAAGCCCAGGCCTGATAGCCCATTCTGGCTTTCCTGTGGCGGCGTCTTCCCCCTATGCGTCGGCTTGACGCGCCGGACGCACGGTTCGCCGCTTCTCCAGGACGAACGAGTCATAAAGCAAGCCGACCACCCCCGCAACGATGGCCGCATCCGCCACATTGAACACGTACCAGGAGAACGAGCCCACATGGATGTGGATGAAGTCGAACACGGCGCCGTAGGCGAGCCGGTCGATGACGTTCCCGAGCGCCCCGCCGACGATGAGCCCGAGCGAACAGGCGAGCAGCTTGCCCTCCGTGCGGCGGATCCAAATCGAGAGGCCGATGGAGGCCGCCACCGATACGGCGACGAGGATCCAGCGCCCGAGATCCGTGTTCTGCTGGAACAGCCCGTACGAGATGCCGCGGTTCCACACCACGATGAGGTCGAGGAACGGCGCGAGCCGCACCGGTTCCCGCACCGGCAGGTCGAACACGAAGAGGGTATAGAGCTTCGATGCCTGATCCAGCACGAAGGTGACGAGCGCGGCCCACAGGCCGATGCGGGCGGGGCTCATGCGGCCGCCCTCGCCCGGTCCCACTCGCGCAAAGCCGCTGCGTCGCGGGCGGTGACGTCCGGGTAGTCCGGATCGGATCCCACGTCGCCGGTGATCTTCCACGAGCGGGCGCATTTGCGGCCCTGCGCCCGCACGGGCACCACCGCCACGCCTTTCGCCTCGTCGAGGCGGAAGGCATCCGCCGGACCCTCGCCCTTCAGGAGCGCGATGCCGGACGTGATGCAAACCTCGGCGAGGTCGAGGCCCTGCACGGCTTGCCAGAGATCCTCGTCCGCGATGTGAACGGCGGGCGCCGCCTCGAGGCTCGCCCCGATGCGCTTTTGCGCCCGCTCGATCTCGAGGGCGCCCGTCACCACCCGGCGCACGCGCCGGACCCGCGCCCAGCGCTCGGCCAGCGCCTCGTTGCGCCAGGACGGGTCGACCTCCGGGAAGGTTTCGAGATGCACGGACGCGGCGCCGGGATCGCGGGCGAGCCAGGCCTCCTCCGCCGTGAAGGCGAGGATCGGGGCGATCCAGGTCACCACGCAGCGGAACACCTGGTCGATCACGGTGAGCGCCGCATGTCGCACGGGGCTCGACAGGGGATCGCAGTAGAGCGCGTCCTTGCGCACGTCGAAATAGAACGCCGAGAGGTCCGTGGTCATGAAGCCGTTGAGCAGCGCCACGACGCGCTTGTAGTCGAAGCTCCGGTAGGCCTCCCGCATCTCGCCGTCGAGCTCGGCGAGGCGGTGCAGCACGAAGCGCTCCAGCTCCGGCATCTCCGACACCGCGACCCGGTCCGCGGCGCGGAAATGGTGCAGGGAGCCGAGCATCCAGCGGATGCTGTTCCGCAGCTTGCGATAGGTCTCCGCCGTCGTCTTGATGATCTCGGGGCCGATGCGCTGGTCGTCCCAGTAATCGACGGAGGCCGTCCACAGGCGCAGGATGTCGGCGCCCGATTCCTTGATCACGTCCTGCGGGGCCACCGTGTTGCCGAGGGACTTCGACATCTTGCGGCCCTGCTCGTCGAGGGTGAAGCCGTGGGTGACCACGACGTCGTAGGGCGCGCGCCCGCGGGTGCCGCAGCTCTCGAGAAGCGAGGAGTGGAACCACCCGCGATGCTGGTCGGAGCCTTCGAGATACATGACCGTGTCGGACCCGCCGTCGAGGGCGCGCCGCGTGGCGAGGTCCGCGCGCGTCTCCAGCGTGAAGGCGTGCGTGGAGCCTGAGTCGAACCACACGTCGAGGATGTCGCTGACCTTCTCGTAGGCGGCGGGATCGTAGCCGAAGGGCGCGAGGAAGCGCGCGCCGTCATCCGCAAACCAGGCATCCGCGCCCTCGGCCTCGAAGGCCTCGGCGACGGCGGCGTTCACGCGCTCGTCCTTGAGGATCGCGCCGGTCGCCTTCTCGACGAACACCGTGATGGGCACGCCCCAGGCGCGCTGGCGCGAGACCACCCAGTCGGGCCGGTTCTCGATCATGCCGTTGATGCGGTTCTGCCCCATCTCCGGCACCCAGCCGCCCGCATCGCCGATGCGCTTGATCTCGGCGAGGGCCTTCTCGCGCAAGGTCGCGTTGCCGAGCGACGGCACCGCCTTGTCCATGGCGATGAACCATTGAGGCGTGTTGCGGAAGAGAAGCGGCGCTTTGGAGCGCCAGGAATGGGGGTATTGGTGCTTGAGCCGTCCGCGGGCGACGAGGGCGCCGGCCTCCACGAGCTTCTTCAGCACCGCCTCGTTGGCGCCCCCGTCCTTGCCCTTGTCGTCGTAGACGCGTTCGCCCGCAAAGAGCGGCACGTGCGGGAAGTAGGACGAGTCGGGCGCCACGGTGTGCGGCACCTCCTTGAGGCCGCAGGCCTCGAACACGGCCTTGTGCTTGAGGAAGGTGCCGTAATCGTCCGCGCCGTGGCCGGGGGCCGTGTGCACGAAGCCCGTGCCGGCATCGTCGGTCACGTAATCGGCAGGCAGCATCGGCACGTCGAAGTCCCAGTAGCCGTTGCCCCCGGCAATGCCGCGGAAGGGATGCGCGCAGCGCTCGATCATGACTGGCAGCACGTCCTTGATGCGCTCGAAGCCCGCGACGCGGGCCGCCGCGAACACCTCGGCGGCCAGCTTGTCGGCGACGACGAAGCGGTCGCCCACCCGCGCCCAGTTGTCGGCGGCCGCATCGGTCACCTTGTACAGGCCGTAGGCGATGGCGGACCCGAACGCGACGGCGCGGTTCGCCGGGATCGTCCAGGGCGTCGTCGTCCAGATGAGCACCGCGGCGCCGTCGAGATCGGCGTCGAGCGTACGCACCACGGGAAAGCGCACCCAGATCGTGGTCGAGGTCTTCTCCTGGTATTCGACCTCCGCTTCGGCGAGCGCGGTCTTCTCGACGGAGGACCACATCACGGGCTTCGAACCCCGATAGAGCTGCTCGGTCGCCGCGAAGGCCATGATCTCGCGGGCGATCTGGGCTTCGGCCGCATACGCCATGGTGGTGTAGGGATTGTCCCAGTCGCCCTCGACCCCGAGGCGCTTGAACTCCTCGCGCTGCACGTCGATCCATTTCTCCGCGAAGGCCCGGCACTCGCGGCGGAACTCGACGGCGGGCACCTCGTCCTTGTCCTTGCCCTTGGCGCGGTACTGCTCCTCGATCTTCCACTCGATGGGCAGGCCGTGACAGTCCCAGCCCGGCACGTAGTTGGAATCGTATCCGAGCATGCCTTGGGAGCGGACGACGATGTCCTTGAGGATCTTGTTGAGCGCGTGCCCGATATGGATGTTGCCGTTGGCGTAGGGAGGCCCGTCGTGAAGCACGAATTTCGGACGCCCTTTCTGGACGTCGCGCAGACGCCGGTAGAGCTTCATCTCGTTCCAGCGCTGGAGCAGGAGAGGCTCGCGCTGGGGCAGGCCCGCCCGCATGGGGAACTCGGTCTGCGGCAGGAACAGCGTCTCGGAATAGTCGCGCGCGGCGGCTTTGGAGGTCTGATCGTTCATGGTGCGGTCACAGGCGCCCGGGAAGGCGCGTCAATCATGGGGTCGGGGCGAAACGGCAGAGGATCCCGGACCTTCGCGGATCACGCGAAGGCCGGGCCCGTAATTCGCTGGACGCGGGACGCCGGGTGCCTGGACATGGGGGGCTTTTAGCAGCGGCGCGCGAGAGAATAAAGCGCGGCGCCTTGGTCCCCTCCTCCTTCACAGGACGGAGATCATCGACCGGACCGGATCCTCCGCCAGCAGGCCCCGCGCCTCTTCGGCGTCCCGGTCCATGCGGGCGACGAGGGCCTCGATGCTCTCGAACCGCTCCTCGCCGCGGATCCAGGCCACGAACTCCACGTCGAGCTCCTGCCCGTAGAGGTCGCCCGCAAAATCGAACAGGTAGGCTTCGAGGAGCGGCGCGCCATTGTCGAAGGTGGGCCGGCGCCCGAAGCTCGCCACCCCGTCGTGCACCCGGTCCCCCACCCGTGCCCGGACCGCGTAGATGCCGTGGCGCAGGCGCGTATCGTCGGCAAGGCGCAGGTTGGCGGTGGGATAGCCGAGGTCGCGCCCGCGCTTGTGGCCGTGCCGAACCTCGGCCCGGACGAACCAACGGTAGCCCAGAAGCCCGTTCGCCGCGGCGACGTCGCCCTGCTCCAGGGCGGCGCGGATCGCCGTGGACGAGACCGTCACCCCGTGCTCCGCCACCACGTTCACCACCGTGCAGGACAGGCCGTGCTCCTGGCTCAGGGCTTCGAGGCGGCCCGGATTGCCCTCCCGGCCCCGGCCGAAATGGAAGTCGTAACCCACCACGACGCCCGAGATGCCCATGCGGCGGACGAGGAGATCCGTCACGAAGCCCTCAGCGGAGAGCGCGGCGAGCGCGGCGTCGAACCCCCGCACGAACGCGCCCGCGAGGCCCTGCGCCCGCAGGAGCGCCAGCTTCACGGGCTCCGGGGTGAGGCGGAAGAGCGGGGCATCGGGCTGGAAGAAGAGCCGCGGGTGGGGCTCGAAGGTGAGCACGGCGGCCGGCCGCCCGAGCTGCAGCGCCCTCTCCCTCGCCGCCTCGACGAGCCGCCGATGTCCGCGATGGACCCCGTCGAAATTGCCGATGGCGACCACGGCGCCCTGGAGCGCCGGCGGCACGGGTTCGTCGTTAAGGCAGAGGGCGAAGGGCGGCATCGGACCGGGCGGCTTCAAGAGGCCGCGACCCTGTCCGAAGGCGCGGCAGCGGTCAAGCGCGGGGCGTGCGGCTCTCCACGGCCACCCAGGCCTCGCCCTCCAGCACCGGCTTGCCGTCGCAGATGCACTCGCAGAAGAGCCGGGCGCGGCGCCGGGCGGGCACGAGTTCCACCACCTCCACGTTCGCCGCCACCACGTCGCCGATGCGGACGGGGCCGAGGAACTGGATCGTCTGCGACAGGTAGATGGCCCCGGGGCCCGGCAGCTTGGTGCCGATGACCGCCGAAACGAGGCTTGCCGTGAACATGCCGTGGGCGATCCGCTGGCCGAACTTGCTCCTGGCGGCGAACTGGTCGGAGATGTGGATCGGGTTCGTGTCCCCGCTCACCTCGGCGAAGAGGTGAAGGTCGCTGTCCATCACCGTCCGCATCAGGCTCGCCCGCTGGCCGACGCTCAGGTCCTCGAAGAAGAGCGTCGTCGGGGCGGCGTAGGTCCGATCGAGAGCGCCGGTCGCCATGGTTCACCCTTCGTTTGCTGCGCTGCACAAATGGGAACGCAGGTGCACAACGTAGCCGTGGCGCTCTGGTTCGCGGAATGGTCCGAAAGGCTAAGACGGCGCCCGATTAACGGCTTCGAAACCGGCCCCCCGTAAGGTCTCCGGCGAAACGAGGCCCCGGCCTCGTGCCCAAGTTCAACATGACCCGCCTAGAACAGGCGGTTGAGGAGTGGAGCGGGACGCATGGCCCTGGATCTCGGGATGCCGATCCTTGTGGTAGACGACTACCAGACGATGGTGCGGATCATCCGCAACCTCCTGAAGCAGCTCGGCTTTGAGGATGTGGACGATGCCTCGGACGGCACCTCCGCCCTCGCCAAGCTGAAGCAGAAGCGCTACGGCCTCGTGATCTCGGACTGGAACATGGAGCCCATGACGGGCTACGAGCTCCTGCGCCACGTGCGCGCCGACGACGGCCTGCGCACCACGCCCTTCATCATGGTCACGGCCGAATCGAAGACCGAGAACGTGATCGCGGCGAAGAAGGCCGGCGTGAACAACTACATCGTGAAGCCCTTCAACGCGCAGACGCTGAAGACCAAGATCGAGGCGGTCTGCGGGGGTTGATCCCACGGTTCGTCCCTGACCGGTCCGAACGAGAGCGACGATGCCCGCCAGCAGCCGCGCCCAGACCTTGAAGGCCGAGATGCCTCCGGCCTCCTTCGATGCGGGGTACGTCGTCCGCGAACTGACCGCGGTCGCGGACTACATCCGGCACATTAAGCAGGAGATCGGCGCCCTGCAGGCGAACGAGCTCTGCCGCGACCGGCTCCCCATGGCGCACGAGGAACTCGGCAGCGTCGTGAAGGCCACGGCCTCGGCCACCCACACCATCATGGAAGCCGCGGAGGACATCCTCGGCACCGACGAGACCTCGCCCGACCGTTACCGCGAGCGGGTCGAAACGCGGATGATGCAGATCTTCGAGGCCTGCTCGTTCCAGGACATCACGGGCCAGCGCATCGCGAAGGTGCTGGAGGCTCTGGGCCAGCTCGAGAAGCGGCTCGGCCGCTTCGCCACGGCCGTCAACGCCCGCGACGCGACCGACACCCTCGACCCCGAGGAGGCCCTGCGCCACGCCCGCCGCGAGATGCTCCTCCTCAATGGCCCGCAGATCGAAGGCCGCGGCGTCCAGCAGGACGACATCGACGCGCTCTTCGCATAACCGGCAAGGCACAGAAAAAGCGCCGTCCCGAAGGACGGCGCTGAGCGGCCTGCCAGAAGAGTTGAGACTTCAGCCCTTCAGGTTCACCTTCTCGTCTTCCGTGAGCTCGTTCGGCTGCTTGCCGGTGATCGCCGCCTTCACGGTGCCGTAGAGGTGGAGAATCGTGGAGTTCGGGCTGTCCCAATACTCGCCGCGCACGGGATGCACGCGGATGAGGGCGATCTGCGGATCGTCCGTCCCGTTCGGGAACCAGGCGCGCATGCCCTCGGACCACTTCTCCTCGATCTTCTTCTTGTCGCGCACGATCTCGGCGGTTCCGAAGACCGACACGTAGTGCTGCTTGTCGGGGTCGGAATACGAGAGGTTGACCTCGTTGTCCCGGGAGATCTCGGTGGTCTTGGGCGACTGGATCTGGGTGAAGAACCACAGATCGCCATGCTCGTCGGCCTCCTGACTGTACATCGGACGCGAGTGCATCAGGCCCTCGGTGTCGATGGTGGTCATCATGGCGATCCGCATGTCCTTGATCATCGCGTAAAGCTTCTGGGCTTTCGGATCGTCGTGGCCGTGCTTGTGCATGGGGGTCTCCTTGGGCTGCGAAATCGCGCCGCGACGCGGCGTTCGGCCGGAAGAGCCGGCCGGGAAAAGCTACCGGAACAACGGGCAGGCTTTGGTTTGGTTTCGAGGCCGCGCCTCAGAGGACCGTGAGGTCCACCGCCGTGAACCCGCGCGGCGCGAGACGCTCGGCCAGGAGCCGGCGGTGGCACAGGGCCGGGTCGCGCTCGAAGCAGAGGAGGCAGACGGGCTCCCGGGCCGCAAGGTCGGCCAACGCGTCCATAGCGTCCCGGGCGGGCTCAGCGGCCAGAACCTCGTCGCAATAGATGCGCGTGAGGGTCGCGGCATCCCCGGCCCGGGCGGCGTCGCGCCCGGCTTTCGGGGTGCCGAGCTCCACGAAGTGCCGATAGGCGATCCCCTGCCCCTCCACGGCGTTGCGCAGGGCGGTCTTCGAGAACCCGCGCTTGCGCGAGAGCGCGACGGCCCGCACGTCCGCCAGCACCGTCACGCCGGCCTCCAGCAGGGTTGCGACGAAGTGCTCGGGGTCGGCGCCCTCGTAGCCGATGGTGAAGAGGTCTGGCATGGCCCGTCCGCTCGGCAGCCCTTAACGGGCACCGCCCGAGCCTATAGATGGGGCTCACACGGCGCCATGGCACCCGGCGCGAGGAGACCCGATCGTGAGTATCACCCGCGAACACGTCCTGCAGGCGCTCTCGACCGTGCCGGCCGACGCCTCCGGCACCACCCTCACCGGATCAGGCCGCCTCTCCGAGGTCGTGGTCGACGAGGCGGGCCGCGTGATGTTCTCCATCGCCATCGAAGCCCCCGAGGCGGAAGCGATGGAGCGGGTGCGGCAGGCCGCCCAGGCCGCCGTCCAGGGCCTGCCCGGCGTGAAGAGCGTCTTCGCGAGCCTCACCGCCGACCGGCCGGTCTCGAAAGGCCCCGCCACCGCGCCGACCGTGGCGCCGGGCCGCCCGGCCAACGCGCCCTCGCCCAAGGCGCAGACGATCCCGGGGGTGAAGCACGTCATCGCGGTCGCGTCCGGCAAGGGCGGCGTCGGCAAATCGACCACCTCCGTGAACCTCGCCCTCGGCCTCCAGGCCCTCGGCCTCAAGGTCGGCCTCCTCGACGCCGACATCTACGGCCCCTCCGCCCCGAAGCTCTTCGGCATTCACGGCAAGCCGCGGGTGATCTCGGGCCGCATCCTCGAGCCTATGGACGGCTACGGCATCCGCGTCATGTCGATCGGCTTCCTCGTGGACGAGGAGGCGGCGATGATCTGGCGCGGGCCGATGGTGATGTCGGCCATCACCCAGATGCTGCGCGAGGTCGCCTGGGGCGAGCTCGACGTGCTCGTCGTCGACATGCCCCCCGGCACCGGCGACGCGCAGCTCACCATGGCGCAGGCGACGCCCCTCGCTGGCGCCGTGATCGTCTCGACGCCGCAGGATCTCGCGCTCATCGATGCCCGGCGCGGCGTCTCCATGTTCAAGCGCGTCGAGATCCCGATCCTTGGCATCGTCGAGAACATGGCGACCTTCGTGTGCCCCCATTGCGGGGAGACGAGCCACATCTTCGGCCATGGCGGCGCGCGGGCGGAGGCGGCGCGCCTCGGCGTGCCGTTCCTCGGCGAGGTGCCGCTCAACATGCAGATCCGCGAGACCTCGGATGCGGGCCGCCCGGTGGTGGCGGTGGAGCCCGACGGGCCCCACGGCACGATCTACCGCGCCATCGCCCGTCAGGTCTGGGGCACGCTCTCGGCCGGCGGCGCAGGACGGGCCGCGCCGCGCATCGTGGTGGAGTAGGTATTGGTTTTACTCCCTCCCCCTCGAGGGGGAGGGTCGTGGGTGGGGGTGGTAACGGATGGGCGACAGCGGTGCCTTCTGCACCACCCCCACCCCTCCCCTTAGGGGGGAGGGGATTCTGACACCGCCTCGGGTCCTACCGCGCCGGCTCCTCGAGCTTCACGCCCGCCTCCTTCACCACCTTCGCCCAGCGCTGGATCTCCGAGCCGACGAAGGTGCCGAAGGCCGCGCCCGTCATCGTCGGAACGTCGGAGCCCTGGCGGGCCCAGGCCTCCCGGATCGCCGGCGCCTGGAGCGCCGTCTGCAGCTCTTTCGTCATGCGCTCCACGATGGCGGGCGGCGTGTTCTTCGGCGCCCAGAGCGCGTAGAAGGTGGAGACCTCGTAGCCCGGAACGCCGGCCTCGGCCGCCGTCGGCACGTCCGGAAAGGCCTTCACCCGCTGGGGCGCCGCGACGGCGAGAGCCCGGATGCCGCCGCCCTGGATCTGCGCCGCCGAGCTGCCGAGCCCGTCGAACACCATGTCGATCTGCCCGGCCACGAGGTCCTGCATGGCAGGACCCGCGCCGCGATACGGCACGTGGACGATAGCCGTGCCGGTCACGAGCTTGAAGAGCTCGCCCGCGAGGTGATGGGCGGTGCCGGCGCCCGCCGAGCCGTAGTTCATCTTGCCCGGATTGGCCTTCGCCGCCGCGACGAGCTCCGGGAGCGTCTTGGCGGGGACCTTCTGGGGCGAGACCACCACCACGTGCGGCACCTGCGAGACGAGGCCGATCGGCACGAAGTCCTTCTGCAGGTCGTAAGGGAGGCTCGGATACATGGCGGGCGCGATCACGTGGTGGGTGGCGCCGACGAAGAACGTATAGCCGTCGGGCTCCGCCTTCGCGGCCGCCGCGGCCCCCGTATTACCGCCGGCCCCGGCCCGGTTCTCGACGATGACCCGCATGCCGAGCTGGGTGTCGAGCTGCTGGGCGAGCGGCCGCGCGAAGGCGTCCGTCCCGCCCCCGGCCGCGAAGGGAACGATGAGGGTGATCGGCCGGGTCGGCCAGGTCTGAGCGAGGGCCGGCGCGGCGGCCGCACAGGCGGCGGCGAGCGCCAGGATGCGCGTGAGGGCGTTCTTCACTTCCGTTCCTCCAAGCGCCCGATCTGTCCACCTCCCGCTAAAGGGCGGGCGCGTCGCCGGGCCTGGCCCGATGCTAACCACTTGCCGGTCCGCCGCAACCGCCGTGATGGCTCCGTCCCGTGGTGAGGACCGCGTCGGTTCAGGATGGAGCGCGGGTCACCCCCTCCCGGGTGGGAGAGGGCCGGGGTGAGGGCGGTGCGGGTGCACAGGAAGGTTCACCGTCGTCCCGGTGCGCCCCCGCTTGTCATTCCGGGGCGAGCGGGATGGAGGAGCGCCATGCCGAGATGTGCCCCTCAACCCTCATCCTGAGGAGCCGCGGAGCGGCGTCTCGAAGGAGGGTTCAGGGAACGCGGGATGCGGAGCGGGTCTCTCCTCCCCCTTGAGGGGAGGAGGTGGAGGTGGGGGTGGCGGCAGGATGTTCTCCGGACAGATTACCGCCGCCACCCCCACCCCTGACCCCTCCCCTCAAGGGGGAGGGGGGAGCGAGCGGCGTCGCCCCTCCACTCGCCACTCACCACTCACCCCCTCTGCTGTCCTATGTTCCGCTTTTGTTCTTGACTGTGCGGACAAGCTGTGCTGTTCTGGTGTGGCCTTGGCTCAGGAAGGGGCGCTCTCGCGAGGCGTCGTGACGTGGAGCTTGAGGCCGGCGCCTGCGGCCCTGGGGAACGCGCTCCAAGGACTCGGGAGGCTGTGATCGGCGCAAGGCAGCGCCACCGACGGGAGACGACCAGCTCTGGCGTCGCCTGCACGGCCCGCTGCCCCAAGAGGCCCGCCCGCGCCATACTACGGTGGCGCCCTGGCAGGACCAGCTTAAGGCCATGCGCCTCACGCGAGGCA
>DASZBD010000017.1:0-14061 GCA_035944475.1 Microvirga sp. | reverse complement strand
ATGATCGGAGGAAGATCGCGCCTAGTCGGAACCGCTCATGAGATCGAAGCGCCCATCATGGTGCTTGAAATCCGACCCATTCGTCACCTCAGTTTCCGGTTCCGGCGGGTACTTGTTCCAGATGGTGTAGACCATGCAGAGGATCGCAAAGAGTGCCTCGGCGTAACGCAATTGCTACAAGATAATGTACTTCAGGCACTGTCGGCGCTCTTCCATCTGCTTACCTGATCGGGAAGAAGTGTAACTGGTCCTCACTGCTAAGCTGCTCATTCCATAAGAGGCCCTCCGCGAAGCTGGAGCGTTCAAACAGAGAGGTTCGTTGTTGATGCTACTTAGCCAGCAAGACGACAGGGTGTGGGGACGGGAAAGACGGAGGTAATGTGCCGGACCTTCATGGGTCTGAACGGGCCAGAGCTGACGGCCTACGTGCTTGCGGTTCATGCCGCCGATCACCACGAGCCCGGTGACGACGGCATCGTGGCGAAACCCACCGCCGATCGGCGTCGCTCCGGCTTGCACTGGCACGCGGTTCAAGTCCACCCCACCTGAGCGCCGTCCGTCGGGAGGCGCTGAGGCAGACCACGATGACGGGCTGAATGGCCAGCCACCTCATTGACCGAGACTGCAATCCCGGAAAATGCCTGCCGGGCTACGAAGAGATGATCTTCGGCGGGGCAGGCACTGAGACGGGACTTGTCCCCTCGTGTACCACCAGGCACCGAGGTCACGGACGAGGAGAGTGACGATTCCGACAAAGGCAAGCCACATCTAGGCAGGCTGGGCGAGCCAGTTCATGAACAGGCCGCGAGTTCCATCGGGATATCTTGAAGCAGTGGAGCTGCCCCGTGCTTCGCGGACCAGGCCCACGCGCCGCTCGCCGGCAAGGGTAAAATCCGTGGTTTTGAGGGAGAGCTTCACCGCGCTTGCCGGCGAGAGCGCAACCGGTCGCGGACTCGTTTGCGGAACTCCCACGTGCCCGTTCTAGGACGTTTGCGAGGACGTGTCGTCGCAAGAACGTGCGGATTGCCCTTGTATACCAAACGGCCGTCCCAAACCTGAAGTTGGCGTAAATCCAGCCTGAGGGGCTGGTGCTGCCAGAGAGGATCGAACTCTCGACCTCTCCCTTACCAAGGGAGTGCTCTACCACTGAGCTACGGCAGCAGGTTCGCCAAGCGAGCCGGTCCTCTGCCACAGGGCGGCACCGAACGCAAGGCGGGTTTCGCAACCTTGGAACGCTACTCCGCGGCGAGGGCCTGGACGTCGAGCGGCAACCCCAGGGCGCGCCACACCTCCCCGAGAGCGGCCGTGAGCTTGGCGATGTGCTCGTCGGTGTGCAGGGGGCCGGGGGTGATGCGCAGGCGCTCGGTTCCGCGGGGCACGGTGGGGTAGTTGATCGGCTGGATGTAGATGCCGTGGCGCTCCAGCAGCCGGTCCGTCGCCGCCTTGCAGGCTTCCGCATCGCCCACGATCACGGGCACGATGTGGGTGGTGGTGAGGAGGAGCGGCAGACCGGCCGCGGCGAGGGCGGCCTTCGTCTTGGCGGCTTGGCGCTGCTGCCCCTCGCGCTCCTTCGAGGAGTTCTTCAGGTGGCGCACGGACGCCGCCGCGGCGGCGGCGATAGCCGGAGGCAGCGCGGTCGTGAAGATGAAGCCCGGCGCATGGCTGCGCACGGCGTCGACCACGGCGTCCGAGGCCGCGATGTAGCCGCCCAGCACCCCGAAGGCCTTGGCCAGGGTTCCCTCGATCACGTCGACCCGGTGCATCACCCCGTCCCGCTCGGCGATGCCGCCGCCGCGGGGGCCGTACATGCCCACCGCATGGACCTCGTCGAGGTAGGTCATGGCGCCGTAGCGCTCGGCGAGGTCGCAGATCGCCTCGATCGGCGCGACGTCCCCGTCCATGGAATAGACGCTTTCGAACACGATGAGCTTCGGCCGGTCGCCCGCCTCCCGGAGCAGGGCCTCGAGATGGGCGAGGTCGTTGTGGCGGAACACGGCCTTCTCGGCCCCGGACTGCCGGATGCCCTCGATCATCGAGTTGTGGTTCAGGGCGTCGGACAGGATGAGGACGCCGGGGATGAGTCGGGCGATGGTGGAGATGCCGGTCTGGTTCGACACGTAGCCGGAGGTGAAGACGAGGGCCGCCTCCTTGCCGTGAAGATCGGCGAGTTCGGCCTCGAGCCGGACGATGGGGTGGCTGTTGCCCGAGATGTTGCGGGTGCCACCGGCCCCGGTGCCGAGGCGCGCGGCCGTCTCCGTCATGGCGCGCACCACGTCGGGGTGCTGTCCCATGCCGAGGTAATCGTTGGAGCACCACACGGTGATGGGCCGCGCCCCCTGCGGGGTATGCCACACCGCCTCGGGGTACCGCCCGGCCACGCGCTCGATGTCGGCGAAGACCCGGTAGCGGCGTTCGGCCTTGAGGCGGTCGAGGGCGGATGTGAAGTACTGCTGATAATCCATGTCTCACCGTCGCCGGGTGGAAGCTCCCGGCATGCCTCCCACGGGCCGCCCGCCCTGACCTTGATCCGCGTCAAGCCCGCCGAGGGGCTCCAGGCGATGGGACTTGGCCCACCGTCTATATTGTGCTTGAGGTCACCGGACGAAGCCAGTACCCCGTCGCGGCGGCGATGGGTCGCGTGAACCATGCCTGACGGAAAACCGCAAGATAGGGCCGAACGGCTCAAGGCCGCTCTCCGGGAGAACCTGAAGCGCCGCAAGGCGCAGACAAGGGGGCGGGGAACCACGGAAAAGCCGCAGACGGGGGATGCTGTGGAACCCGACGCTCCTTCGGGCGTCAAGGGAAATAGCCAAGGTTAAGGCCTGCTCAAGGCCGGGCAGCCGCCCTCGCGGCGCCTGAAAGGATCTCGATGGACCGCATTCGCATCCGGGGCGGAGCCCCTCTCAACGGCATCATCCCGATCTCGGGCGCCAAGAACGCGGCGCTGCCGCTGATGATCGCGAGCCTGCTCACCGACGAGACCCTGGAGCTCGTCAACGTCCCGCGCCTCGCCGACATCCAGTCGCTCCTGCGGATCTTGAGCAATTTCGGCGTCGACCACATGATCGCCGGCAAGCGGCCGGGCCAGACCACCGAGACGGGGCAGACCGTCCGGCTCTCCGCCCGTACCATCATCGACACGACCGCGCCTTACGACCTCGTCTCCACCATGCGGGCGAGCTTCTGGGTGATCGCGCCCCTCGTGGCGCGGCTCGGGGAGGCCAAGGTGTCGATGCCGGGCGGTTGCGCCATCGGCACCCGGCCCGTCGACCTTCTCATCATGGCGCTCGAGCGCCTCGGGGCGGAGATCGACATCGACGCCGGCTACGTGATCGCCCGGGCACCGAAGGGCCTGAAGGGCGGCGAGATCGCCTTTCCGAAGGTGACGGTCGGCGGCACCCACGTGGCGCTCATGGCGGCGGCGCTGGCCGACGGCGCGACCCTCATCAAGAACGCGGCCCGCGAGCCGGAGGTGATCGACCTCGCCAACTGCCTCATCAAGATGGGGGCGAAGATCGAGGGCGCGGGCTCGTCCGAGATCGTGGTGACGGGCGTCTCGCGCCTCCACGGAACCACTCACGAGGTCCTGCCGGACCGGATCGAGACGGGCACCTACGCCATGGCGGTGGCCATGACGGGGGGCGACGTCACCCTCGAGAACACCCGGCCGGAGCTCCTGCAGTTCGCCCTCGACGTGCTCGGCCAGGCCGGGACCGAGGTCACGGCGACGAACCAGGGCCTGCGCATCCGCCGCAACGGCGGCGGGATCCGGGCCGTCGACGTGACGACCGACCCCTTCCCGGGCTTCCCGACCGACCTTCAGGCGCAGTTCATGGCCCTCATGACCCGCGCCAAGGGCACGTCCCGGATCCGCGAGACGATCTTCGAGAACCGGTTCATGCACGTGCAGGAACTGGCGCGCCTCGGCGCCCGGATCAGGCTCGACGGGGACAGCGCCTATGTGGAGGGCGTGGAGCGGCTGCGCGGCGCGCCCGTCATGGCGACGGACCTGCGCGCCTCGGTGTCCCTCGTCATCGCGGGCCTCGCGGCCGAAGGCGAGACCACGATCAACCGGGTCTACCATCTCGACCGCGGCTTCGAGGCGCTCGAGACCAAGCTCGGGCGCTGCGGCGCCGAGATCGAGCGGGTCAAAGGTTAGGCGGGGGCCGTCCGGCCCCCATCCGCCTCAATAGTGGACGTTGCCGCGCTTCGGCCCGAAGCCGGGGATCATGCAGCGGCAGTTCGACTGGATCGGCACCGCATAGCCGACATCGCAGCTGCCGCGGGAGGTCACGCAGATCGAACCGAGCTGGGCGCGGCGGGACCGGAACTCGCGCCGGGGAGCGTATTCCTGCTCGTAGCGGTCGCGCCGGTAGGTGCGGCGGGGCGCGTCGTCGAAGTCGTCTTCCTCGTAGTAGCTCGGGCCGCCGCGATAGGGGTTGCCATAGTACTGGGCGGTGGCGGGCTGCGCCGCCAGCACCGACAGGGCCATGGCGGCAAGAACAACACGTCTCATCATGGGTTCTCCTCGACTCAAGGTCCGGGGACGCTAATCTCTCCAAAGTGAACACGGGCTGAGCCGAAAGGTTGCGCTTGGGCACGCTGGAGCCCAGGTGGTTGCGGCGCCGGGGGCGGCTCTCTACTTGAGGCTTAACCTCACGTAACCCGGTGTCCCGCCCCATGGACCTCCTGAAGCTCGTTGCCCTCGACGAGGAAGACCTCGCCATCGTCTCGGCCCATCTGCAGGATGCGATCGTCCGGGTGGGGGACTGCACCTACCTGCCCCAGGAGCGCCGCTTCGCCCTCGTCGGCCGGCGCTTCGACTGGGAGGCGAACCCGGGCGAGCCGCCCCGGCGGCGGCTCACGGGCCTCCACTTCGAGCGGGTCACGGCGGTTCGCGCCAGGGGCATCGACCGTGGCAATCCCGAAGCGGTCCTGAGCCTTCTCGCGGTGACCTTCCAGGAAACCGATAACCCTTCCGGCACGGCGACCTTGATCTTTGCCGAGGGAGGAGCGATCCAGCTCGATCTGGAATGCATCGAGCTGCAGATGAAAGATCTTGGACCCGTCTGGGAGGCCGAAAGCCGCCCGTCCCATGAGGAAGCCCTGACCCTCGCGCCGGGACGCGCCTGATGGCGCAGCGCCTCGACGCGCGGGCGCCCGGCTTCGCGCAGGCCTTCGCCGGCCTCCTCTCCATGAAGCGGGAGGTGTCGGAGGATGTGGATGCGGTGGTGCGGGCCATCATCGAGGACGTGATCGCCCGCGGGGACGAGGCGCTCGTCGAGTACACCCGCCGGTTCGACGATCTCGACATCGGCAAGGACACCCTGCGCATCGGCGACGCCGAACTCGACGCGGCCCTGTCCCGATGCCCCAAGGAGGCCCTCGACGCCCTTCACCTCGCCCGCGAGCGGATCGAGGCCTACCACGCGGCCCAGAAACCAGCCGACAGCCTCACCACCGACTCCCTCGGGGTGACCCTGGGCTGGCGCTGGACCGCGGTCGAGTCCGTCGGCCTCTACGTGCCCGGCGGCCGGGCGAGCTATCCGTCCTCGGTTCTCATGAACGCCGTGCCGGCCAAGGTGGCGGGGGTGCCCCGGATCGCCATGGTGGTGCCGACCCCGGGCGGGGAGACGAACCCGCTCGTCCTGGCGGCGGCCCGCATCGCCGGCGTCGACGAGGTGTTTCGGGTCGGCGGAGCCCAGGCCATCGCGGCGCTCGCCTACGGCACGGCGGCCATCGCCCCCGTCGCCAAGATCGTGGGACCGGGCAACGCCTTCGTGGCGGCGGCCAAGCGGCGGGTCTTCGGGCAGGTCGGCATCGACATGATCGCCGGCCCCTCCGAGGTTCTGGTTCTCGCTGACGACCATGCCAATCCCGAATGGATCGCCGCCGACCTCCTGGCCCAGGCCGAGCACGATCCGGTGGCCCAGGCGATCCTCATCACGGACAGTGCTTCGCTCGCCGACGCGGTCGAGGCCGCGGTCGACCGGCAGCTCGTGACCCTGCCGAAGGCCGAGATCGCCCGGGCGAGCTGGCGCGATTTCGGGGCGGTGATCCTCGTCGGGCGGATCGCCGATGCGGTGCCCCTCGTGGACCGGCTGGCGCCGGAGCATCTCGAGATCGAGACGGCGGATGCCGAGGCCCTTGCCGCACAGATCCGCAATGCCGGCGCAATCTTCCTCGGAAGCCACACGCCGGAGGCCATCGGCGATTACGTGGGCGGCCCCAACCACGTCCTGCCGACCGCCCGGTCGGCCCGCTTCTCCTCGGGCTTGGGCGTTCTTGACTTCATGAAGCGGACCTCGATCCTGAAATGCGATCCGGACGCCCTGCGCGCGCTCGGGCCGGCCGCTATCGCGCTCGGGCGATCCGAGGGGCTGGACGGCCATGCGCGCTCGGTGGCGATCCGGCTGAACCTCTAAGGGGGGCCGAGGGCATGGCTGGAGGACAGGGCGGGCAGCGGCGCCTCGTCGCCGTGACGCTGGACGAGGCCTCCATCGGACGCGGCAATCCGGACCAGGAGCACGAGCGGGCGATCGCGATCTACGACATTGTGGAGGCCAACACCTTCGGCGTTCCGGGCCATGACGGAGGGCCTTATGCGCTGCACCTCGCCCTCGTCGAGAAGAAGCTGTGCTTCGACATCCGGGCGGCGGAGGGCGAGCCGGTCGTCGCGCATCACCTCTCGCTCACCCCGTTCCGGGGCGTGATCCGCGACTACGCCATGGTCTGCGACAGCTACTACAAGGCCATCCGCACCGCTTCGCCCAGCCAGATCGAGGCCATCGACATGGGGAGGCGCGGGCTCCACAACGAGGCGGCGGACCTCCTGATTCAGCGGCTCGAGGGCAAGGTGGAGGTGGATTTCGACACGGCCCGCCGCCTCTTCACGCTCATCTACGCCCTTCACTGGAAAGGGTGAGCCGGTGGACGAGGGGGGCGGGCGCAAGCGGGTCCAATCGGTTTTGTTCGTGTGCGCCATGAACGCCGTCCGCTCGCCTATGGCGGAGGCCCTCGCCCGGCACTACTTCGGCAAATCGGTCTACGTTCAGTCGGCGGGCGTCCATAAGGGCGAGACCGACGGCTTCATGGTGGCGGCCCTCGACGAGATCGGCATCGACGCGGCCAAGCACCGGCCGCGGACCCTCGACGAGCTCGAGGAATACGAGGGCCTCAACTTCGATCTCATCATCTCGCTCTCGCCGGAAGCGCACCACGCGGCGCTCGAACTCACCCGCACCATCGCGGCCGACGTGGAATACTGGCCGACCCCGGACCCGACCCTTCTCCAGGGCTCCCGCGACCAGCGGATGGACGCCTACCGCGACCTCAGGGACGGCCTTTCCTACCGGATCCGCCTGAAGCTCAAGACCTGAACCGCCCTCAAAGGCCGGCGGCCCGCAGCAGCGCGACCGCGGCAAGGCCCGCCACGAGGGCGGCGAGTTCGAAGCGGGTCAGCCGCATGACGACGACGGCGGCCGCGATCCCGAGAAGCGCGGGCGGGCCCCCGTCGAGGGCGAGGGGGAGAACGGTCGCGGCCACGATGGAGCCGGGGAGCGCTCGGAGGGCGCGCTCGATGCGGGGCGTGATGGCGATCCGGCTCATGAGCACCACGCCCGACGCCCGGCACAGATAGGTGGCCGTCGCCATCGCCAGGATGGCTATGGCCGGCGCTGCGGCCGCCCAGGCGCTCATTCGAGAACGGCTCCCGCAACGGCCCCGGCGAGTGCGCCCGCGAGGATGAAGCCGTAGCCCGGCACGAGGATGTGCACCACAAAGGCCACGATCCCGGCGACGACCCAGGGCCGGGCCGGGCGCCACCCCTTCCACAGGTTCGACAGCATGACGGCAAAGAAGATCGGCATGATGAGGTCAAGGCCGAACCGCCCGGGATCCGGTATGAGGGCCCCCGCAAAGTAGCCCGGCAGCGTGCCAAGCACCCAGACGACCCAGATCACCACCCCGGCTCCGAACAGGACGCCCACGTCCCGCCCGCCGCCCGCGTGGTAGCCCGTGCCGATGAGCCAGTTGGCGTCGGTCAGGAAGAAGAGGTTGAGGGCGGTGCGGGCTTTCGGCTCACCCTTGAGCCAGGGCTGGATCGCGGCCCCCATCAGGATCATGCGGGCGTTGATCACCGCCACAACGGCAGTGGTGCCGACGATGTTGGCGGGCGTCCAGACCTGCGGCCAAATCTCGAGCGCCACCATCTGGGAGGCGCCCGCATAGACGAAGGCGCTCATGGCCATCGTTTCGGCGAAGGTGAGCCCCTTCTGGACCGCCGCCGCCCCGAAGGCGCTGCCGAACACGACGATGCCTGGCCAGAGCGGCAGGCTGTAGCGCGCGCCCCTCAGGAAGCCGGCAAGGGTGAAGGACGGGCGTGTGGGCGCGGGCATGGGCTCCGGCTCGCCTTGTGACAGCGTCAAGCTCTGCGGGGCGGCCGGATCCGTCAACGGCCCGGCGCGCATGGGGCCCGAGCGAAAGACGGCCCCCGCCGAGGGAGCGGGGCGGCTCGGGCCGCCCCGGACCGGCCCTCAGACCATGCCGACGACGTGCGGCTGCACCTCGATCCAGCCGTCGTAGATCATCTTGAGCGACACGTAGAGGATGACCGCGAGGCCCACATAGGCCACCCAGCGGTGGCGCTGCAGGAGGCGGGCGATGAAGGAGGCCGCGATGCCCATGAGGGCGATCGACAGGACGAGGCCGAAGATCAGAACGTAAGGGTGGTCGCGCGCCGCGCCCGCCACCGCCAGCACGTTGTCGAGAGACATCGAGACGTCCGCGATCACGATCTGCCAGGCAGCCTGCGCGAAGGTCTTGCGGGGCGCGCCCCCCGCCACCGTCCCGTCCCGGTTCACGTCCTCGTTGGCGAGGGCCTCCTCAATCGCTTCGTCGTCGGCGTGGGAGGTGCGCAGCTCGCGCCACATCTTCCAGCACACCCAAAGGAGGAGGATGCCGCCCGCGAGCAGCAGGCCGACGATCTGCAGGAGCTGGGTCGTGAGCGCCGCGAAGACAATGCGCAGCACCGTGGCGGCCCCGATGCCGATGAGGATCGCCCTGTTGCGCTGATCCTTCGGCAGGCCTGCCGCCGCAAGACCGATGACGATCGCGTTATCGCCCGCAAGGACGAGGTCGATCATCAGCACCTGGAGAAAGGCGGAGAGGACTTCGGGGGTGATGAGTTCGGACATGCGGCGTCTCGCGATCGAGGGCGGGCGTCTCGGAAGGCGGTCTTTCAGGGGAGCGCCGACGGGGCCTGACGGAAGCGGAGCCGTCAGGGAGCACGTCACGAACGCAGCCAGGCCGCCCTGGTTTCACCAGTCCGACATCACGGTTGCGGAAAACGACGCCGCGGAGGCGCGTTCCGTCCCCGCCAGAGGGGCCCGGCCTGGTCAGGCTTCCTTAGGGCCGGGGCGGGCCGCGATCAAGGTTTCCCGTCCGGATCAGGTGGAATGTCGGTGGACGCCCGCTTGATCGACCGCCACGCCTTCGGCACAACACGAGGAGCGAACGATAACGCGGGCCGGACGACGGCCTCGCCAGGGAGACCACCGATGAGTTCACCCCCCGACCGCCCGGAGGCCCCGGATCGCGCCGGACCGATCCGCGGCCAGCAGAGCCTTTTCGGGGGTCTTGCTCTGGTCGCCCTGGCAGCGCTGGCCTTCTATCTCACCCGCGACCTCACCCAGGGCACGCTCCGCGCCATGGGGCCGGCCATGCTGCCGCGCTGGCTCGCGGTCGCGGTGGGGCTGTGCGGCCTCGCGCTCGCGGCGGTGGGACTCACGAAGCACGGAGACCGGATCGAGCGGTCGGGCCTGCGCGGACCCGTTCTCGTGGTGCTCGGCATCCTCGCCTTCGCGGTGACCATCCGTCCCTTCTCGTTCGCGGGCATCAACACGCCGGGCCTCGGGCTCATCGTGGCGGGCCCGCTCGCGATCGTCATCGGGGGCTATGCGACCCCGGAGGCGCGCCTGCGGGATCTCCTCGTCCTCGCCTTCATCCTCACCGCCGTGTGCATGGTGCTGTTCGGGGATCTGCTCAACCTGCCGATCCCGGTCTTCCCGCAGGCCCTTACGGGTCTGTTCCCAGCCGACTGGTCGCAAAAGGCGGTGCTGCGCGCCACCGCCGCCATCCTGGCGGCCGTCGGAGTGGGGCTCCTCCTTGCCACCCGTCGCCGCGGGCCGGCGCCGGCGGACGTCGCCGACCATAGCGGGAGAGTCTGATGGGCGATCTCTTTTCCAATCTCGGGCTCGGCTTCTCGATCGCGCTCACCTTCCAGAATCTCGGCCTCGCCTTCCTCGGCTGCCTCGTCGGCACGCTGATCGGGGTGCTTCCGGGCGTCGGGCCCATCGCCACCATCGCCATGCTGCTGCCCATCACCTTCGGGCTCGAGCCCGTGGGCGCCCTCATCATGCTGGCGGGCATCTATTACGGCGCCCAGTACGGCGGTTCGACCACCGCGATCCTGGTGAACATCCCGGGCGAGGCGACCTCCGTGGTCACCACCCTCGACGGCCACCAGATGGCTCGCCAGGGACGGGCCGGCGTCGCGCTCGGCATCGCGGCGATCGGCTCGTTCTTCGCCGGAACGGTCGCCACCATCGTGATCGCGGGCCTCGGCGCCCCGCTCACGCGCCTCGCCCTCATCTTCGGGCCGGCGGAGTACTTCTCGCTCATGGTCATGGGCCTCGTCTTCGCGGTGGTGCTGGCGCGGGGCTCGATCCTGAAGGCCGTGGCGATGATCCTCCTCGGGATCCTCCTCTCCACCGTCGGCACGGATCTCGAGACCGGCGAGGAGCGCATGACCTTCGGGCTCGCCTTCCTCTCCGACGGCATCGATTTCGCCGTGCTCGCCATGGGCATCTTCGGCATCGCCGAGATCCTGCGCAATCTCGACCATACCGAGACCCGCGACGTGGTGCGCCAGGCCATCGGCCGCCTGCTGCCCTCCAAAGAGGACTTCAAGCAGTCGATCGCCCCGGTGCTGCGCGGCACGGCGATCGGCGCCTCCCTCGGCATCCTGCCCGGCAACGGGGCGGTGCTCGGGCCCTTCGCGGCCTACACGGTGGAAAAGAAGCTCGCCAAGGACCCCCGCCGCTTCGGCCGGGGCGCCATCGAGGGCGTGGCCGGCCCCGAGAGCGCCAACAATGCGGGGGCCCAGACCTCGTTCATCCCGCTCCTGACCCTCGGCATCCCGCCGAACGCCGTCATGGCCCTCATGGTGGGCGCCATGACGATTCACGGGATCATCCCGGGTCCGCAGGTGATGACCAAGAACCCGGACCTGTTCTGGGGCATGATCGCCTCGATGTGGGTGGGCAACCTGATGCTCCTCATCATCAACCTGCCGCTCGTGGGCCTGTGGGTGCGCCTTCTCAAGGTGCCCTACCGCCTGCTGTTTCCGGCGATCCTGATGTTCTGCTGCATCGGCATCTACTCCATCAACTCGCTGCCGACCGACGTGATGTTCATCGGGTTCTTCGGGCTCGTGGGCTACGCCCTGATCAAGCTCGGCTTCGAGCCGGCTCCCCTGCTCCTCGGCTTCGTTCTCGGCAAGCTCATGGAGGAGAACCTGCGCCGGGCGCTCATCATCTCCCGCGGGGAGATGACCACGTTCATCGACCGGCCCGTCAGCGCCGGGCTCCTGGCCGTAGCGCTGATCCTTCTGGTCGTGGCGCTTCTACCCAGCATCCGAAAAGGACGCGACGAGGTTTTCGTGGAGTAAACCTTGAAGGGAGAACGGGCTTGTTCCTGACCCTGACTTGCCGCTAGGACAGCGATACCCACATTCGTCCTGCCTCTTCAGGGAGTGAAACAGTGAAGAAACTCGCATTGGCCCTCGCGGCCGTGGCCGGCCTCGCCTCCGGCGCCCAGGCGCAGGGAACCTATCCCCAGCGCCCGATCACCATGATCGTGCCCTTCGCGGCCGGCGGCCCGACCGACGTGATCGCCCGGATCGTGTCCGACCACATGTCCCGGACCCTCGGTCAGCAGATCGTGATCGAGAACGTGGCGGGCGCCGGCGGCACCACGGGCATCACCCGCGCCGCGCAGGCCCAGGCGGACGGCTACACCATCATGATGGGCCATATGGGCACCCACGGCGCCGCGCCGGCCCTCTACCCGAACCTGAAATACGACCCGACGAAGGACTTCGCGCCGATCGGCCTTGCCGCCGGCACGCCGATCCTCATCGTCGCCAAGAAGGAATTTCCGGCGAACGACCTCAAGGGCTTCGTCGACTACGTGAAAAAGAACGGCGAGAAGGTGAACATGGCCCATGCGGGCGCCGCCTCCGTCTCGCACGTCACCGGCATCCTGCTCTCGTCCACCCTCGGCGTGAAGCCGACCCAGGTGGCCTATCGCGGCACCGGCCCGGCGCTGAACGACCTCATGGCGAACACGGTCGACTTCATGACCGACCAGATCGTCAACGTGGCGCCCCAGATCCAGGGCGGCAACATCAAGGCCTTCGCCATCGCGACGGCCGAGCGCTCCCCGGCCCTGCCGAACGTGCCGACCACCAAGGAGGCCGGCCTCGGCAACTACGAGGTGAGCGCCTGGAACGCGGTCTTCGCACCCAAGGGCACGCCCGCCGCCGTCACCCAGAAGCTCAACGACGCCCTCGTCAAGGCGCTCGACGACGAGAACACCCGCAAGCGTCTCCTCGACCTTGGCGGCGTGATCCCGAAGAAGGAGGAGCGCACCCCGGCCTCCCTCCAGAAGCTCGTCGAGAGCGAGGTGGCCCGCTGGACCCCGGTCCTCAAGGCTGCCGGCGCCACGGGCGGCTAGGCTCGGACTTCATCATGATCGATGCTGCGGCGGGCCCGGTGCCCGCCGTTTCTTTTTGGCCCGGTGCGGCGCGAGCGTCCCACAAGCGTCTTGAAATCGCCCTCCCGCCCGATTAAACCCACGCCAGCGTGCAGCCGTAGCTCAGTTGGTTAGAGCACCAGATTGTGGATCTGGGGGTCCCCCGTTCGAGCCGGGGCGGCTGTACCATAAAAATCAAGACCTTAGCCGCTGCAGCTGGCTGATCCGCTTACCATTCATGGCTTCTGGTAAGCACCTGGTAAGCAGAGCCGGCCGTTTCAATCAGTGGAGTACTGACTCAGCGGGGCATGAGCCTGGCCTCGCTCCACGTTGAACAACGGCAGACTTGATCGGTTCTCGCCTAAACCAGTAGGTGGGCTCCTCAGCGCTCGATGCCGTCGCGCGAGACCTTTGGCACGGCTGAGGCACGCTGCGGGCTGAGAGGCGTAAGCTGAGCCGTTAACGGTTCATTAACCATCTTGGCTGCCCATAGGTGATGCGCACCGGAACACTGGGCGCTGAGCACGCGGGGGCGTTTATGCACATCTTCAATCCTGAAACAGGCGAACACGTCACGGTGTCTGCATCGACGAGTGCGAGCTACAGCCTGCATGCGACGATGAAGGGCTGGGCTCTGCGCCGAGACGGGCAGACTGTCTCGCTCTTCGACACGTTCTTCGAGGCGGAACGCGCAGCGCTGACGTTCGCTGGTGCGTCACGCGAGGGCGGCAAGGCTGCAGAGGTCTACGCCTTGACAGCGCGCGGTCGGATCGACCTTGCAGACCGAAAAACGCCAGCAGCGCATTAGCGCGCCGTTCCACAAAAGTGAGCCCGCCCAACATGTTCATGCGGGCGGGCCAAGTGGGATTATGGGACGGGTCGGTGGGCAACACACGACCCGTTGCCCCTGGATAGCCCGGACCAGTTAAGGGCCCGTTGCCGTCAATCAGCTACTCGAGGCACAGGTCATGAGGCGGCGGAGGCCAGCAAAGTAGGCCTATTACGTAAAAACCCGCTCCAAGCCATGAGACCAGCGCAGAACATTGCCTTACTGGGCAGCCGCATAAGCGCAGTTTGACCCGGCAGCCCGTGCAGCAGCAATGCCTTGTTCACTCAATTTGCTAGGGTCGGGTTAAGGCTTCCGCAACGACACTCCTTGGGTTCATTGTGTCTTGCGGAGCCCATTGATGTTCAGAGTTCTTGCCGCTCTCACGTTCAGCTTTCTTGCTTGCCTGCCCGCCTCTGCGA
>DASZBD010000016.1:0-18788 GCA_035944475.1 Microvirga sp. | reverse complement strand
CCATCGCGTGGCTCTGGGATCGCAACTTCATCTCCTACCACGTCGATGATGAGGGAGAAGACCGCTTTCGCCTCACGACGGCGGGCCTCGACGCACTTGCGTCAGCGATGGAAGCGGCGAAGCCGGCGAGACCGGAGGGCTTGGCCGAAGGCAAGGGCCCGACCCCGAAGGGGTGACGCTCAAAGAAAACCCCGGCCGCCTCATCTCGGCCAGGGATTGAAGGTGGCTGACCCGTGGGGGCGTATGGAAGGGTTGGGTCCGCTGGCGACTCAATAGCGGCGCCCCTGCTCAGGTTCACGACAGCAAGGCCGCCCTTTGGACTTAGCCCCGCTTTCCCCGCTGTTCACAGGGTCAGGGCTGTTCCGCGTCGACCTCGAGCTCAATCTGATCACCCTCCTGCGGGAAGGCACGTGCGAACATCCGCTTGAACGCCGGCCAATTATCCGCCACCCGCATGAGTGTCGTCGTCGCAACGATTTGCCGCTCGAGATGTGGATTGCCCACGTCCTCGGTCAGGAACTGGTGCATCCGGGCCCGTCGCCGACCGAACTCGTTCTTCGGGTTCGCGCGACGCAACTCCTCCATTACGCCATCCGGCAACTGTTCGTAGACGTACTTGTTGGTGAAGACGCCGACCACCCCCGGCCGCGCCACGGACTCAGGGTCGTAGGGCCAGCCGTGCAGGCGAAACATCTCTTTGTAGAACGAGTCCGGGAAGCGCTTCGTCCAGGGCATCAGCTCGGGCGAGATATACGCCTCGAGGATCTTGTGAAGAGCATCCCGCTTGCGGACCTCTTGGAAGCCCGTCACCTCGTCGACGAGCGCCACGATGCCGACGCGGGCCAAGCCGCGCATGATCAGCTCGCACTGCTGAGCGATCTGCATTTGCTGTTTCTGCAGTACTCCGGTCGCACGAGCGGCGAGCACCGCCTCGCAGAGCTCGACGAGCACTTCCGCCTCATAGCCGTAAGCCCGCGCACCGGTCGGCGTGATGAAGACGATGGGGTTGGCGATTCGATCAGCTAAGGCATTCGTAACAAAGGGTTTTATGCGCTCACGAGACACGAAAAGCTCAAAACGGTTCATGCCCGGGATCATGCTCCCGCCCTTGGCCATCTTGAGAGCATCCTGCATGCCGCTGAACGTGAGCACGCGGCGCTCGTCATCCAGGACGTAACAGGGGATCTCCATGTCACCGATCCGCAACGGACGGTCATCGGCCCCAAACTCGGCCTTCGGCAGGTGCTCGCGATCCGGATCAGCTTTGGCCCAACGGGCCTGAGCACCCGCCGCCGCAACGGCTTTCCGTTGCTCCGGCGTGAGTTTTTGGCTGCGCGCCTTCCCAGCCCGCTTGTGCTGCTCCGTCATGATCGCTCCTGATGCTTGCGCCCGTTAGCATCATGCTTGCTAACGACCGTTAGCACAAGAGGGCAGGCAACAAAAAGCCCGCCAGGATGTTTCCGGGCGGGCCAGTAATAGGGGAACCTTGGAGAGGCCCAGGTTCGTCCCGAATAGAGCAAGGAACGCGCTGCGCCGCTAGGCCACCCGAGTAGGTGAGTCAGATCCGCCGAGCGTTCTGGAGGGCGGCCAAAATTCGCTTCGGGAAAAGCTGCCTTAGCCGGCCATCCCGCGCCTTCCGGAACGCGCGAAGCTGAACACGCGCGTCGCTCAGAGGATCGGTCGGCAGCGCGCCGACTCCAGATGTTGCCACGCAGATCAAGCGATCTGATCGCGTCGGCGTGGGAAAGGCCTCAACGACGAAACCCGCATGCGTCAGCAGGGCCGTGAGTGACTGACGAGTATAAGCTGTGATGTGATGGCTCCAGTTGATGCAATACCGGAGCTTTTTGTGCGTTGTGAGCTCGTCCATGGACGGCATGCCGCATAGCAGGAAACCGCCGGGCTTCAGAGATTGTCGCAATTGCACCATCAGCGACATAGGATCCGGCACGTGCTCAAACACGTGCTTGCTGACTACGATGTCGAAGGTCGGCTCAGCAGGAATAGCCTCAAGCATCTTGTGCTTGTGCACGAGGTGCCGGGTTGCTGGATCCAATCCATAGGTCAGGAAGCCCGCATCCTTCAGCAGGTCGAGAAGGGGTCCCCTGCCACACCCGAAATCTAAAACGCTGAGTGGTTGTTGCCCAGGCAATAATTTGGCGGCCCATTCTTGAACAAGCTGGGCATAGCGCTGCTCGACGGGTGAAGCTTCCGATGCGTCATGGTTATCGTCATCGTCCGCCCCGTTGATCGTGTCAGCATTCCGTTCCTGGTTCCACTGGCCGGTGGCTGAGTACATCTGCGCCAACTCCGCCTTGGACGGCGGCGGGTTGACAAAGATCAGCCCGCACGATCGACAGCCAGCCACGAACGCGAGCCGATCGCCTTTCTCTTCGTGACGCCTGCTCTTGATGAGATCGAGGTTCTCGAGCCGTGGTCCCTTGCAGCTCGGACACCGATTGACCTCTCCATGAGGTCTGTAGACAAGCCTCGAAAGCATAGCCCCTCCATTTTCCGAAGGTGCTTAGGCTACGGCGGCCGGACAGACGATCTAGACTCCATGCGTCTTATCGTCCTCATACGGATGGGCCGTCAGAAGAAAAAGCCCGCCGCGGCGAACCGGGCGGGGTGAGGTCGTTTGCTTGCGCCTTGCGACCCGTTGCCAGGTTGCCGATCCCTTGAACCTGATCCCTCTCCCTGCGGAAACCCGTCTTTGTACGGATGCCGCTGCGTCAGCCGAATGAAAGAGGCCCGCTGCCACGTCTGAGGTGGAGCGGGCCAAGTCGGCTTTGGGAGGCCTCCCCTGCCGCATAGGCCACGACAGGGAAGCTGGGTGCGCTCAGGCATCGTCCGGAGCGAAGATCGGCCGCAGCCATTCGGCCACAGCTTGAAAGTCTGGGTGAAAGAGAAGGATCAGCGAGGCGCAGAGGAAGCCCGCTCCAAAGGCGAGCCCGAGCATGATCCAGTTTCGTTTCGGCACGATCCCGTCGATGGCTCCAGGCGCAGTGATGTGAAGGGTAGCCGCCAGGATCGACATCCAGACGAAGAACGAGTTCACGTCAGAGGACACCATCCAGCGCGGTTGTCCTGAAAGCCGCCAGATGAGGGACCATAGGCCGGCGCAGATCACCGACATGAACCCTAGCGCTATGCCCATGGAGAGTTGCTGAACGCGGTCAGGACGGCCGGCTTTGATGCCGTCGAAGGCGTAGGGCAGGTAAGCCGTCACGACGACCATGCCGGCGGCGATCTGAAGAATGCGAAGGTTTTCGACGAGTTGATTGTTGGGAATGAGCCACGCCGCGACGAAGAAAAGAGCCAGCAGCGCAAAACCAGACCAGAATACGCGACTACGAAGAATGAGACCCACGATCGTCCCTCCGCCTTTCCATTCGGTTCAGCAGGGCCTCAAGGGCCTCCCGCGTGTCGTCGGCCTTCAGGGTCGCTCCGATCGCGGCCGAGGTGTGTGAGGCTGAAGCGCGCTTGAGCTCGTATTCGGACTGACGATTGCGAGCGTTGAGTTGGCTTTCGCGAATGTGCGAGCTGTGCCACCAGTTCATGAGACGACTCCATATCATGGTCGCCCCCCTTGGGATCCGATGCACTGCCGCGCGATCTGAACGACCTCGTCCAACTTCTCGCGAATGCGATCGTCATTGTTCTCGCTTTGCCGGGTTAACTCCGTGATGGCCCTTTCGACTGCTTCAGTCGCTCGGGTTCTTGCTTCCATCGCACGATTGTTGGCTTCTAGGGCCAGCGTGTTCGCAGCGAGCGCTTTGGTAATGTCCTCGCGGGTCTCAATGACCCTCTGCAACTCGGTGAGGCGGCTGGTCGTGCTCGCTTCAAGCTTCCGGTAGAGGAAAACCACCACCGCGAGGGCGAGGAGGAGGAAGAGCCCGACGACCCCATACTCAACGAGCCGGGCACTCTCCTTCAGAGCAAGCGCCTCCATCCAGTCAGCGAACCGCCGCCTGCGTTGCCTTGGTGTACTCCACCCGCACCGTTCGCACGTTGATGTAGATGGCGGCGAGCGTCGTCAGAGCTGTTGCCACATCGCTGGGCGGGGCAGCGCAGAACGTCTCCACAGCCTGCCGGGCCTGACGGACGACGCGCTGATGGTTGGCGTTGTTGACGAAGAACTGTCCCGTCTGCAGGGCAAGCCGGATGTAGGAGCAGTAGGACGCCACCTGCGGCGAGACGCGGGCGATGGCGAGATCCGCAGCCGTCGGCTCGACGAGCGTTGGCTCAAGGCCTCCGGTCTCCGTGACCACCTGCGGCGTCGGGGTGATGACCTTGCCGACGGCTCCGGGCGTGGTCGTCGCCACGGTCTGGCAGGCGGCCAGGAGCGGGATGAGCAGGATGACGACCGCAAGGCTGAGCACCCGGCGAACCTGATCGGCCGCGCCCTGCGTCAGGGTTACGGGCTGAGCCGTTCCCTTGAAGATCCGCCCCCACAGCACGAGGAGATCGCCGAAGCCGGAGATCAGCAGCAGGACGCCATTGGCTGCGATGTCGGTCTGCGACTGATCCAATTCAGGCACCCTGCCGGGGAATGCCACAGACAGGGTCTTGAACAGCAGGGAGATGATCCCGCCGATCATGACGGGCGACTTGTAGAACGGGATGGCTGCCGGCAAGGCCGGGGTCTGAGTAACAGGAGCCATGGCGGCCTCCAGCAAAGGGGAAGGTGGGGAGGGTTCCCCCTCCCCTGTTGACTTACTTCTGCGGGTTCGCCTCGACGGCCGCCGCGATCTCATCGGTCGACGAGCGCAGATCCTGGATGATGGCTGCCACCTCTTCCGGATCGTCGGCCGCCGCCTCAAGCCGAGCCGCCATGCCCTCGATCAGCGTCTTCACGCTGGCGTTCACGGACTTCGCGCGCTCAACCTCGGCGCGCAGCTCTTCCAATCGCTCTTGCATAATCTTCTGCTCCTCAAGCAGCGCGAACAGCAGATCGATGACCATGTCGAGCCGGTCGCGCAGGGATTTGAAAAAGGTGAACATGGTCATTCCTTCTCCGCAGGGGGCGGGTAAGTGTGCGGCCACCGGATGCCGTTCGGGACGATTCGATCCTTGCGAACGAGGCTGACGTCGACGCGGTCGCCGACGTTGCCCCCGATGGTCTTGAAGTGGCCGAAATCGGTGTCCTCGAGCAGGAACGAGCAGTGCCCGAGGTCGTCCTCGATGCGCTTCCCTCGCCAATTCACGAGGAGAGCGCCGCGGACAGGCTTGGCGAGAGGGACGCCCCACTTGGCGAAGGCGCGTGACCAGAGCAGGTGGCGCGGCATCGGTTCGTCAGGGAGCGTGATGCGCAGGCAATGGGCCGCGAAGAGGGAACACCAAGGGTCCGCATCAACGAAGTTCAGCAACCCGAGCTTGCGAGCCATCCAGAGCAGGACGGGGTTGCTGGCCTCACCCTTCTGCTCCTGCAAGCCCTTGAGGCGCAGAGCCTCGGCCAGCCAGGGAGGGTCCGCCTCACCCATAGACCTTGCCCCGGGTGAGCTCGAAGTGAGGCCCATCGCGGAAGCGCGGCCACGAGCCCCCCCAGGTGACCGGGATGCCGAGCTCGTCGGATGCTTTCCTCACGGCCTCTGCGATTTTCGGGTAAAGCGGCCAGTCCCAGCGCACCTTGCCGCCGACGAGAGCCACAACGTCCATGGCCTCGGCGAGACCGCTACGATTGGTGGACGGGATATGCCGCGACTTCATCGTGCGAGAGGCGCCGGCGGCCAGAAGCTTCTTCTGCTCGGCAACCGTGCGGACGCCCTGTGTCACGCGAAAGTCGATCTCGGAGAGTTGGATGGCGCGCTCGAACACCCGCACGAGGTCGGGATGCACGCCCTTGAACTTCGCGCGCGAGGGCGCACCGAAGGCAAAGCCCATGGTGGTCTCCTAGAGGGTGGAAGGTTGGGTGTGGCAGGCCGCCTTAGGCGGCGGGACGATCCGACTTGAAGCGGGCGCGCAGCTTGTCGGCCTTCGCTTTGGGGATCACGCCTTCTTCGATCAAGGCTTCAACGAGGGTTGCGACCGTCCCCGACTGGGCGGTTGGAGCCGTTTGCGGCTTCAGGATCGCAGCCACTTCGGGATGGTCGACCGGCAGTGGCTTTGCATCGGCGAGGTCACTTCGCTCAAAGAGGACAGCCGCAATCGCACCCTCAGCATTCCGCTCAACATAGACCATATCTGCCATGCTAAACTCCTGCCGTGAGGCCAAAGTCTTCCCAACCAAAGACGTCGAGCACGTACTGCGTCGTCCCGCCGATCACGCCCAAGTAAATTTGTCGGCTCGTGTTCGTGATCTCTTCGATTTCGGACGCCGCGACGGTCGTGATGTTAGAGCCATACGTGACGAGTTTGATCGCCTGTAGTCCGTTCACCTCGCCTGGGCCGGTCAACATCTCCGCCACGGCCTGACCAGCGATCTGAAGCCGCCCCGTCATCTTAGCCCGCACGCGAATGCCACTTGGAACGCTGAGGGCGAGCAACGACGTCGATCGGTTGCTTGACCCCGTGACAGCGTTGACGGACGCGATCCTGAATAGCGTTCCCGCCTGCACGAACCGGCGTATGTTTCCGGATCCGTCTGTGAGCACCGATCCGATCCGGCGCCTGCGGTCGTACCCTGCCGGCATCATGGGTTCTGTCGCTGCCATAGAGAACAGGACGTCGACCACGCCCGTATCCGTCCGCTTGATGAGCCAGACATGATAGGTGGTCGAAGCGGCCTTGCTCCCAGCGTCAAGTCCGCCCTGCCCCGTCCCAACAGCCCAAGCGGCATCAAGTCTTTTCGTGAGGGTGCCGGCGAGCACGATATCTGCCCCATCGGCGCTGTCGCGGGCCTCGCCGGGCGCGATGTCGATGTCGTTGACAAGATCGCTCGCGTTGTTGGCCAACTGTAGCCCTGAAAGGAACGCCCGCGGCAGACCTGGACCTGGCCGCAGTTCCTGGACAGCAGCGTCTATGGCCGCCTGCACAGTCGCCGGTGCCCCCGCGAGATTGGACGCGGTATTGTTGAAGCCGACCTCGGTTGCCTGATCCGGAACGGGACGCGCTGCGAGCTCGTCGATGGCCGCCTGTGTCGTTGTTGCCGCAAGCCCCGATGCATCATTGTCATAGACGATCGCGGTGGCTTCGCCCTCGGTGATTGCCTGGGCCTCGTTCCGGAACTGAAGGGCTTCGTTGCGGAACGTCTGCGCCTGGTCTCGCAGGGTCTGCGCCTGAGCAGCCGCAAGGTCGGCTTGATCGACCTCTTCCAGCAGCCCTGTCAACGCGGCTCGGATCTCGGCCTTCTTGGGCTGATACGGCCCGCTCTGAGGGTCGCCAACGGGAAGAGGTGCGCCAACAGGAGCGCCCGGCAAACCGTCACCGGTATAGCGGTTGAACTCGCGGAATGCGCGAGCGATGTCGTCTGCAATGCCCATTGGGGGTCCTTGCCTTACCTTAAATCGTGATGCTCTGGATGGCGGTCCACTCGCCAGCGACCTGCTGCGCCGCCCGCCAGCGCGCCCGGACGTCGTAGGATCCCGCAGCGAGGTTCGGAGAAACGGCTGCGTATTGCCCCTCAACCAACGCCATGTCCTGCCACACGGCTCCGGCACCGGCCCGATACTGAGCATGCAGGGTCAGATCATCCCGTCCGGGGTTTGCGACGGTGACCCGGATTGTGCTGCCGACCTTCGTGGGTGTGAGGGTCTGCGGCACGGGGAAGGTCAGGTCAGGCGTGGTCTCCTGCGGGATCGGAGGTGTCTCGCGTTCCTCGATAGCGGGGTTCCAGGTGTAAGCCTCTTCCCCGAGCGTCACGACGTCCATCTCGACCGCAGTCAGGTCAGGGGCCATCGAGAAGCGGGTGATCTGAAAGGCGTCGTCGATCTGAAGCTCGGGCAGAACAAGACGGATGGTGCGCTCACCAAGGGCATCGATGCCGGGACCGAAGGCGACCCGAACAGTGCCGCGCCAGCGTGGGTTGAGCTTGCGGGTATGGATCTTGGCGAGGCGCCTCGCCTGCGTCGCAGAGGGAACGAGGTCAAGTGTCAGGTCATCCTGCAGCACGCCCCGCTCGGCCTGATCGGCCAAGTCGATCCAGGGAATGGCCTCCATGGCTTGGTAGTCATGAAGCGGCGAGGTGTAGATGATCTTGAGTTCGTTGAACGCCCCAAAGCGGTTGTTGCCCTGCTCGAGTTGGTGGCTCAGAACCTCGCCCTCGGTGATCATGACTGTAGGCGGCGTCCAAACCCCTCCCCTGAGAGCGATACGGCCCTCGTGGGTCTGGTAGAGTTCGCCGTCGCAGGTCGCGAGCATGCGCCTGAGGACGTCGCTCGGGTCTTCCGTGAGGCTGTAGATACCCCAGAGGCGGTAGCGCTTTTCCGTGCCGCCGGCAGCCAGCGGGATCGGCTGATCACACAGGGACGCGAACGCCGAGAAGCTGGGAACGTCAATGTCGGCGAGGGACCGGCGGTAGCCGTCCGGGTGCCTCAGGTAATCGAGGATGCACAAGGCCGGGTTGTCGCTCCAAGCCCAAGTTGCTTCATCGTTCGGATCCTGGGCCGAGACGCGGGGGTCCCACACGCGCGAGAGCCGCATAATTGCTCGGATCGGGGTCATGGCGCCTTCGGGGTACTTTTCCGAGAAGGTCTCCTGGCCGGGGCTGCGGAACACGGTGACGAGGTAGGCAATGCCCCGGAGCCGGTGTGCGGTGGTCCAAACGTCGGACCAGTTGTTCAGCATCAGGGAGGCGGCGCCCTGGTTGGGATCACCGGTGTGGGACGACAGGTAGAGGTAATCGTTGATGGGAGCGGCCGTGTTGTTGCCACTGCCATCAATCCCAAGCTGCAGGTCACCGGCAAAGAACGTCTCGTAGGCGTCGATCTGCCCGCTGTGCTGCATCAGCACCTGGTAGAGGCGGCCCTCGCGCGAGTCCCAAAAGGCGCGTGTGCCCCCGAGCTTCGCCCGCCCATAGCCGCGAACACGAGGACCGGTCGTCTGGTTGAGAACGACTTGGGCGGCTGGGGTTGGCCCTGAGGTGGAACGCGGATCACCGGGTTTTTTCGCTGTCAGCGCCTGAACGGCGACGCTGGCCCCGATCGCCAGTGCGCCCGCGATCACACTGGTTAGAGCCGTCCCGATCGCCCCCGCGATCCCCAGTGCACCGACGACAGCGCCTGCAATAGCGGTGAAGATTGCCATTCAGCCCAGCACTTTCGACCAAGCCACCTCGGCCTGCTGATAACCCTTGCGCTTCAGGATCACGGCTGGACCGCTCACGTCTGGGGTCGACATGCGCACGGCAAAGCAGCCCCGCTCACGTGCCCATCTCTCGTACTGTGCCAGCAAGCGTGAGCCACCGCCCCGCGCGTCCGGGTCGACCCACCACCCGTGCTCGACGGCGATACGGGCGGGCGAGATGGAGCTCGTGCCGATCGAGGCGACCAGCATGCCGACTGGCCTCCCGCCCATCTCTTGAATGAGAACCAAGCCATCAGGCGATCGCAGCAGGGCTGCCACGAAGGCTGCCGTGGACGGGGCGTGAAGCGGTATGCTGATGCCTGCTGCCTCGTGAAGTCGTGCCGTCATTGCGAGGATGGTGGGCACGTCGGCTTCGCTGGCCGGCCTGATCATGGCGACTAGAACACGGGCCAGCGGATGGTCTTGGTGACGAGAGCCGCCACCTGCTCAAGCCCACGATCGCCCGGAAAGCGGGCTTTCTGGTCGCTGTCCGTATAGAGGCCGAACGGGGGCCTGCGGCGGTTCACCCACAGACTCTCGGCCGTGAGAGTGATGCTGCGGCTTGAGGGGCCGTCAGCGTTGTAGGTCAGTTGATCCATGATGCCGGCCCAGACCGCATAAGGCTCATCCAAGGGCGTCCAGGGCTGCACGCCGGCATCGTCGGGCACGACATCGAAGAACTGGAGGTAGACCGTCACCCGCCGGTCTTTCACCCGGTTGCTCGCGAGGCGAGCCATCCGGACAAGGTCCGGGTCGACACCGGAGAGCGTGAAAGTCGTCTTAGGTGCCGCTGTGCCGATCGGCTGCTCAAGCCCGTCGATGCTCACGACCTCACCCGTGCCAAGCCATTCATGACCGCCGGTGACGAGCGTGCCGAAGCCTGTCCACCACCGACGCGGCTGCTCTCGGAAGTCCATGAAGCACAGCAGGGACACCCCGATGGTCCGCCCGCTCAGCTTTGCCGCCACCGTCTGCGGGAAGAAGCCCATCAAACAACCTCAACGAAGTCGAGCGAAGTGGATCCCCAGCGCAAGAGTTCGAGGGTCAATTCTCCGCTCGCGTCATCCGCCAGACGCATCAGGCAGACTGGTCGGTCGAGGATCACCCGCTCGCCTGTTGTTGCCGCTTCCCTAAAACGCGGCCAGAACCGGATCTGAACGGGGCTGTCTTCTGTGACCCGCCATCGAGCGGCGACGAGGTAGAGCCTGCCCCCTATCCCAAAGTACTGGCCTGGCCGCGGCCCAGCACCATCCAACATGGTCACGCTGATCTGTGTCGCGCCACGAGCCGCGGGGGCAGCCAACTCGGCGTGGGTCATCTCGCCCTGCCCCCATCCCGATAGGTCGAAGTTCAGGACACCGCCATCGTAGGGTGCTGCCGTGATTTGATTGAACCGCCTGCCGTTCGCAGCCTTCGGGGCGTACATCTCCCACTTGGGAACGAGGACCGTACCGGCGCGGCCTTCCAGTTGCGCCACGAGCGCCCGGAGGGACAGCACCGCCTCCTCCTTGCGCAAGTCGAGGTCGAGACGCGCACGCCAACGCCCTGCACCGGAGGCCGTAATCTGCTCCCGGCCGGTGAGCGAAAGGCCACCTGAGCGAGAGACGGTCTCCGGATGGAACATGCTGGCGCGCGGAACGAGCTTCAGCGGCCATGGAAGGGAATAGCCCGCCATGCTTAGCCCCGCCGCATGTTGATTTCAGCGATGCGCGCCGGCAGCGTGCGTTCGTTCTGCCGGTCGTATGCCTTGATCGCCGCCATGATTTTCTGTTCGACGCCCGACTCGGCGCCTCGAGCGTCGATCTGGTAAACGGGCGCGTAGTTGGCGCCGCCGTTCTGCCCACCTGATCTGACCACGGCGTTGGGCTTGACCGTCCCGTTCCGGCCAAAACGGACGAGCTCAGGGCCGGTTTCGCCGACGACATAAGTCTTGCCTGACTGAACGGGACCGCCGGACGCTCTACCCAAGAGGCCAGAGAGCAAACCGGTGAAGCCTCCTCCTCCGGACGTCGGAAAGACAGCGTTCAGAGCAACGTCAAGGAGCTTGTCCGCAATCTTGTTGACTGCGTTGGCGAGGGCATCAGCGGCCGAGACGCCATTGCGCAGGTCATTCACGAAGCCGCCCAGAACGTTCTGACTGAGCGACGCCAACTCCGCTTGCTGATCGGCCGCGGTCTCAACAGCCGTGGCGAGTGTGCCATACTGCTCGGCCAGTGCCCTGATTTCCTCACGCTGCTGGGGCGAAAGCTGGATCCCGGCCTGCTGAGCCCGATTAATGAGTTCCTGCTCATAGCGCAGCGTCTCGGCTGCGCTGGCCGTCAAGCCAAGGGCGGCCTGCTCAGCGTTCAGGTCGGCGATGCGCGCAAGGGCGGCTTGCCGCAGCTTGGCATAACTCTCTGCAAGCTTCTCGGCCTCGCTGACCGCGCCGCCCCCTCCGCCGGATTTCGGAAGAACCGTCGGGCGGGCTGGGGGGGCGGCTGCTCTGCTAGGCGGCGCAGGTCGATACGGCCCTGTTGCCGGCGTCAGGTCATTCGGGTCATAGCTTGTTCCCCGCCCGCCGGCATTCGGGAGCCTCGCGATCCCATTCCGTAGATCTGCGGCCAGATCGCCCTCATGAACGTCGCTGCCCCCGACAACCGGGATGCGCTTGGGCAGATTGGCAGAAGCTTTCGAAAGGTCGTTTGTCGCGGATTGTGCGCGGTTGAGAGCGGCCACGAACTCACCGATCGTCGAGATGACGGAAATAATGGCGCCGCCGACCTGCACTTTTACCGTCGTCCCAATCTCGGCAAATTTGTCGTCAATCTTGCGAGCCTTCTCGATCAACTCATTGTCGAGCACAGCGCCAGCGTTCTTGGCCTCCTTCATCATCTCTCGGATGCCGCCGCTGCCCTGCGAAAGCAGCCCGACCAGTTCCGGACCGGCCGAACGGCCGAAGCCGCGGATCGCCAACTCTAGCTGCTCTGCTGGCGAGCGCGCGTTCGCTACCAAGTCGGCGAACCGAAGCAGCGCCTGCTCTGTCGAGAGTAGATTGCCCTTCGCATCAGTGAACGCGACGTTGTTGGCGTCGAGGATGGCCTTCAACTCGCCGGACCCGGCTTTAGCATCGGCCAATCCGGCGGCGAAACGCTGTAGACCCGAGTTTACCGCCTCGGCTGAGCCCGCGTTCTGCTCTGAAGCAAATTGCAAGGCTTGCAGCGCCTCAGCGGTGACATTCACTCGCTCGGCCACATCCCCGATCTTAGCGAGTTCTGCGGCGGCTTGCCGGGCAGTGTCCACAAGAGCCGTGATGCCGAAACCAGCAAGCAGACCTCCGGCACCGAGCACCGACAATCCTGTTTGAAAGGCAACACCCGCCCTTGCTCCAGCATTGGTCATGATGGCTGTGAACCTTGCGGTCGAGGCGCTTGCCTCACGCTCCACACCCCTGAGCGCGGTATTTGTTACCTTGCGCGCACGGTTCATCTCCCGCTCATAGCCGCGGAGTTGCGCTTCTAAACGGACTACGAGCGTTTCCAGATCAGTCGGCATCAGTGAACCTGTGAGCTAATCCAGCCGGAATGCTTGGCCATCAGCGCGTCGAACTCGTCCGACGTCAGAGGCTCGGCGGGAGCGTCGTCGGGGGCGTGGGCTCTGTTGTAGCCGTCGATCGCCGCCGCGAACTCCCAGAGCGAGAGGTCGTCGACTTGGCGAGGCGTCCAGCCGAGGACGGCTCCGGAGCCGTAGAAGTCGGAGAAGGCGAGCCGGTCGGCTCGGTCGCGGCCTCCTCCGGCTCCTCTTTTCCCACCGTGTCCTCCCGATCACCCATCAGAGCGGCGGCCAGGATTGCTCGCGCCGGCATGATGCTCTCCATCAGCGGCCGCGCGTCGACGTAGCGGCTGACCAGCACTAGGGCCTCGGGGGGCTTCATACCGCCGCCGATGAGGCCGAGACGGATGGTCTCTCGAGGATCGTCCACCCGCCATGTGCCATCCATAAGCCGAGATAGGAGCGCCTGCGGACCCGTGCCGGTCTTGTCCTGCAGCTCGCGAAGCTGACCGATGGCGAGGCGAAATCGATGCTCGCCGTCAGCCCAGAGGAAGGAGGTTGAACCGTCAGCACTCATGCGGCGGCCGTCCAGAGCACGGGACCGTCGTTCTGGAACTCGACCTCAACCTGGATCTTGTCGCCGAGTTCGCCGGTGATGTTGAAGGTCGTGAGATGGAACTTGCCGCTGAAGTAACCGCCGGTCGTCGAGCTGTCGCTGTCGATGAGCATCCGCACGTTCTTGGAGTCGGTGTCGAGATAGGCTTCACGCCAAGTCGGCAGCGCTTCCAGGGCCAGGATGCCCGAACCGCCGATCGTGCTGGAAAGCGAGACGACCGAGCGCTCGACCCACGCCGGCGCGTCCGGATCGTCGCAGTCCGGCACGTTCACGTCGTTCGTCTCCTTCGAGAAATTGATGTTCCGAGCCGTCAGGCCGCAGGGCGCGGAGAACACCTCGGGGGTTGCGCCATTGCCCAGCATGGCAACAAGTTTGGCAGAGGACAGGGTAGTTGGTTTGGCCATCTCAGGTCACTCCAGAAAGAATGTCGACTAGACCCGGTCGACGAGGGCAACGAAGGTCATGCGGGCGCGGGTCAGGCCCTCGCCGTCGTCCGAGATGACGTGCGCTTGCCGGCGCAGGTCGACGAGGCGGTAAGGCGGGTCGAGCGTGAGGGCGATCTCGTGCAGGCTCTCGTTCACCTCTGTCGCGGCCCGTGATGCTTCGACCTTGGTCAGGCTCTCGCTCCACACATCAAGGCCGATGAAGACTTCGACGCTGTCCGTGCAATCGCCGGGCAGGTCGTTGGTCTGGTAGTCGCGGACGGCCACGTAAGGGCGAGCAGCGCCCACAGGGACGCGGTCATAGATGCGCTGGCCGACGATTGCCGTCAGGTCTGGGTTGCCCTTCAGGGCTGCCATCACGGCCTTTTGCAGCGCGGCCTCAGCACTCATGAGCCCGCCCCCGCTTTGATGGCCTTCTTGGTCGCCCGTGTCAGCCGAGCCCGATAGCGACGCTTAAGGGATCGATAAGCTGGGTAGAAGAACGGCCGTGGGCGGGTGCCGGGGTGCTCCGTGCCGGCGAACTTGCCGCCTTGAGCGTGAGGGGCGGTTCCGAACTCCACGAAGGCGGCATAGTAAGCCGTCGCGTCGCCGGCCACGAGGTGGATTGTCAGTTCCGGGTCGCCCTCCCCTCCCCCACCGCCGACGCCGCGCACATTGGCGTTGTCCGGCGTGTAAGAACCTTTGACGTTCCGGATGGAATTGCGAAGGGCGCCGCTCTTCTGGGGAGCAAGGTTCTTCTGCAGGCGGGTGATCTCGTCAGCCCCTTGCTGCATGGCTGTCGACATGGCTTCACGCATCTTGGGCGGGATGGCTGCCAGCTTAGCGAGCAGGCGTTCCCGGTTCTGCACCTTTGCCATCAAGCCAGCGCTCCGCCCTCGCAGACGAGGGACAACCATTGCCGCTTGCGGTCCATGTCCTCGGCAGCTCGGATCGCGTAGGTCTTGCCCGTCCGCACGTCCGTCACCTGCCAGTCAAGACCGATGGCCTTGGTCTGGCTGTCGAAGCGGACGACGATGGTCAGGGGCTGCCGGCCCTCAAGCCGAGCCGCCATCACGCTCTCCGACCCCGGACGCATGATGAACATGGCGGATCGCGAGAACTGCGGCTGCCAGTCGGCTTTCACGCCGCCATATTCGTCCGTGGTGTCCTGGCGCTTGGCGAAGGACACCCGCTCAACGAGGTCACCCGCCGAAGGCATCAGAGTTTGACCGTCCGGCCCTTGCGGCTTGACGTGGTGGGCGCCTCGACAGGCACCATCTCCTTGACGGGTGCATTCACGCGAACCGCTGTGGCGCTCTCAATGGCGCCAGCGGCTTTTGCGGCCTCAAAGGCGGTTTCCGGGATGCTGTAGGTCTCGCCCTTCTTGTAAGCGACCATAGTGTTAACCCCGGCGCGGTGGTCGAAGTCCTTGGAGAAAGTGACGCGCTGCATAGCGACCGCTCCTTTTCGGCTGTGATGAAATTGTTACAGCGCCGGTGCCCGGCCTGTGCAGACTTCCTGCAAAACCAGGGAATCAGACGATGAAGATCGGATGCTTAGTTGCCCTTGCGGCAGCATTGGGCGGATGCGCATCGGTCGCAGAAATGGACCGGCATATTTCTAGCTTCAACTCACACCCAGACGGCACATTCCGCTTCCGTGGCACAGCCGACATCATCAACACGCTGGACTCAGAGCATGGTGAAACCTACCGCGTGACTATGCTGGAGTCCTGGATGCGAACGGATGGCGTATGTCCAAAAGGGTACACTATCACGAGCAGACGGGCGGTCGCTCGGCAGGGAATCAATGCTTACGACGTCGTCTATGATGGCAAGTGCAAGTGAGGGCAGAGATGCGGCCCGCAACTCAGGCGCAGGCCGCAACTCCTCACGCGACCTTCCGGTCCCCGTCCTACTCAGAAGGAGTAAATCCGGAAATCGTTGCAGAGATCGTCGACGGCCATCGGCAACGCCGCCATAGGCTTATCGCTTACCGCCTCCCGGTTGGCGAAGTAGTGGCCGACGAGGAGCATGATCGCCTGCCGGATCGGCTGCGGCACGGTGATCTCGCCGTTCGGCCCATCCGGATAGCCTGCCGTGAACCGTACAGTGATGCGCTCGCAATAGGGCTGGATTGGCCAGGTCGCGCCGTCCGCCATCCGGACGCTTGCCTCCCACTCATCGCCGATCGGGTCAGCGACATATGAGGAAGGCTGTAGGGTCTGCGTGGCGCCGACCGTGTCACGATAGGTGACTTGGTCGACGGAGATCAGGGGCGGATACGGCAGGCGAATGGAGCGTGTTGCCCACCATGGCCAAGAGGTCGTGCGATCTGTCTTGAACCGGTAATCAAAGGTCTGAGGCCGCAACGCACGACCAATCCGGCGACTGACACGCTCTGACGCAACGGCTACCAGTCGCTCGAGATCGGCATCCTTGTCCCCATGCTCAATCCCGAGGGCTAGTTTCACCTCCGGCAGAGTCACCGCCGGAGCCGCTGTAGTCACGGACGTCGTCATCTCTCTAACCTACCGCTTTACGCCTGCGAGAGCTTGTCGAGCGGCGGGTTGTCGAGCATGGCGTCGATCGCCGCCCGGTTCTCGTCCACCTTGTTGGAGCACAGAGGAGCGCCGTTGAAATCGGCCGCGATATTGCCCTCGATCTCCGGCGGGATGCTCTCGAAAGCATAGAACGGGTTGCCCTTGCCGACGATGCCCTCGACATACTCCGGCACGTCGGCATCCTCGGCAAATGTCGTGACCACGGTCAGGGCCGGCTCGTCAATGAGAGGGTGAACAAGCTTCATCAGACAATCCTTTCCACTCTGAAAGACATCTGGCCCGCATCAGCCGCTGCAACTGCGACCGCTCCCATTGTGGTGGTGACGTGGGCGACCTGCAGCTCGGTAAAGGTGGTGGTTTGCGACAGTGTGCGGGCGAACTTGATGTTGCCGTCAACGATGTCGGAAAAGGTCATGTAGGAGGTGTCGCTGCGGGCCGCACTGAACATGCAGCGATAGCGACCTGCCGAGATCCGCGTGACGGCATTGCAGCCGAACAGCTTGAGAACAGTCACGATGTTGTTGGCGACCGTGAAGGCGCCGGCAGCGAAAACTTCGACAGGCGAGGTGGCGACAGGACCGGCCGGTCCCTGAGGTCCCGTGGGTCCAACGGCTCCGGTGTCACCCTTTGGACCAGCCGGACCGGCAGGGCCCATTGACCCCTGTGCGCCTGCGGGGCCTGGATCGCCCTTAGGGCCCGCAAGGCCAGCAAGGCCGGTGTCGCCTTTTGGCCCCTGCGGACCTGCCGGCCCAGGCGGACCCGCTGGGCCCTGAGGTCCTTGAGCACCCGCGCCGACAGCGATTGGCACGAAACCAGCACTGCGCATCACGCACCGCCGCCGTAGCTGACCTCGATCGGGAGGAAAGTGGCAGGTGCTGGCAAACCCTCCGCAAACATCGCCGACATCTTCACCGGGTACTGCGTCGAGAACGGCCCGTGGTTGCCAGGGGAGAAGCACCAGCCCGTCTCCGGCGTGACCCGCTGGAAGGTCTTATGCTGCTTGGACGTGCCTCTCAGGCGCACGAAGCAAGGATTGCGGTTGACGATGTAGAAGCTCGTCGTGCCAAAGCCGGGACCGCCCTCGTCGAAGAACCCTGCCGGCACGGTGTATTCACTGCCGTCCAGTGTCACAGGCACGAGGAGCGGGTCCGTCGTGCGGCGGAAGGCATAGGTGCCAGAACCCGGCAGGCGCTGGGCGCCCATGCTCTCTTCCATGCTGGAGGCAACCGCTTGCATTGACGCAACGGCATCCTTCAGCGCGCGAACGATGGGGCTTTGTTCGTCATACATGAGGGTGTGTCCTCAGTCTCTCATCCTCCCGCCCCTTCCATCCCGGGGCGGGTGCGGGTCCGTTCTTCTTTGTTCCCGGTCGAGTCACGATCCGGTCGCAAGCGTTCGCGGTGACTCCCTAGACCCTCACCCTCTAGCGTTAACCATCGCTTGGGGGAGCAATCATGAAACGGGTTCTAGGGGCGGCGCTGACCGCGGGGTTGGCGTGTGCGTCATCGGGAGCGAGTGCGGCCACGTACACGATCTTCAGCGGATCGCGAGGCGATCAATATGAGTTCAATAAAACGGTCGAGTTGATCGGCACTATCCCGGAAGGGTCGATGGGTTGGGTCACCGCCTCGATCACCAATCTGCAAGCCGACTATGATCCGACCGCCCCATGGTTTTACAACGCTCGCATACAGGGGACGCTGGCCGGTGCCCCGTTCAGCAGCGAGCGAGAAATGTGCCTCGGTGTTATCTCCTATTGTGGCAGGCACAGCGGTGACCGGGGCTGGATCGTTCCCTTGGCACCATCCCTTCTCTTGATAGGATACGTTGGAGGCATCACTATGCCGTACACGTTTCCGTTGTCCTTCGATTACTCCGTCAGCCTGACTCTACCTGACGGCGTGATGCCGACCCCGCTTCCAGCCGCCCTGCCAATGATGGCTGGTGTTCTCGGTCTCGCGGGCTGGGCCTTGCGCCGACAGCGTGCTTCTATCTGAACCGGATGCGGGTGTAGGAAACCCCGTCCTCGGTGCCCTTGATCACTCCGGTCGCGCGTGTGCCGATCCACACGTCCCCGTAGGTGTCCATGTCACCGTCAATGAAGCGCAGGGCGTCGTAGTTGCCTGTCGGATACTCGGTGTAAGGGCCGGGCAACTTCGTCCAGGACGAGGCCATGTTGATGGAGCGGTAGACGCTCGGCGTGTCGCCCGTCCGTGCGCCGAGGGCATAGAGCGCGGGGAAACTCTGTCCCGGGGCCGCCTTCCCGAACCCAAGCGCGTGCATCTCAGTCCAGCCTGAGCCGCCCATGTCGGTCCACGTGGCACCGCCGTCCGTCGAACGCCTGATGATCGCGGGGTTGTCCCCGTTCGGCTGGTAGGGGCTGATGTTCCCCGAGGGGCGGACCACGCCGAGGTTGCTGCTCTGCCCGATCCAGAAG
>DASZBD010000015.1:0-21084 GCA_035944475.1 Microvirga sp. | reverse complement strand
CTGGTGACTACGCACCAGGCGCTGAACGGCAGCACGGCCCGGGGGACCCGGAGCCGCAGTGCGGGGCGGTGGCTGCGGTGCAAAGAGCCGTGCGGGATGCCGGGGCGCCTGGGCCGCCCTCGCCCGCTGCCCTGCCCATCCTGGGCGCCACGGCGTCCCGCTGCCCCACAGGGGCACTCACCCTCTCCGGAGGGAGCCCGCCCTCGGCAACGAGGGTCCCGAACGAGCCAGAGCCTCGCTGCAGCCCGCCGCGAGGACAGGGGCGCTGGCGCAAGCATCTCTATCGTCGCGGCGCGAGCGTTCAGCTTCCCTCCAACGGCGCGCCCCGCTACAAGCCCGCCCATGACCGACATTTTCGAATCCATCCGACGCCTCATAGTGCCCATCCACAAGGAGGGCTACCCGTTCATCCTGATCGCCGCGATCGCCACGTTCCTCCTCGGCTCCTGGTGGCAGCCGCTCGGCTGGATCTTCGGCATCGTCACCGTGTGGGTGTGCTACTTCTTCCGCGATCCGCCCCGCGTGACGCCGGTCCGCGACGGGCTCGTGATCTCGCCCGCCGACGGCCGGGTGAGCCTCATCACCACCGCGGTGCCGCCGGCCGAGCTCGACCTGCCGGCCGAGCCCATGACCCGCGTCTCCGTGTTCATGAACGTGTTCGACTGCCACGTGAACCGGGCGCCGGTCTCGGGCCGGATCACCCAGATCGTCTACACGGCGGGCCTCTTCCTCAATGCCGAGCTCGACAAGGCGAGCGAGGACAACGAGCGCTCCGCCATGGTGATCGATTCCTCCGGCACGAAGGTCGGCGTGGTGCAGATCGCCGGGCTCGTCGCCCGCCGCATCGTCTCCTTCGTGAAGGAGGGCGACAGCCTCGGCGTCGGCGAGCGCTTCGGCCTCATCCGCTTCGGCTCCCGCGTCGACATTTTCCTCCCCCTCGGCACCCAGGTTCTCGTGGGCCTCGGCCAGGCGGCGGTGGCCGGCGAAACGGTCCTCGCCGACCTCAAGGCCAACGAGCCGGCCCGGCAGTTCCGGACGCAGTAGGCGCCCGCCGCTCCCCGGGGCTCGGATCGGAGCCCCGGGCGGGCGCTTCCGCCTTGCTCCTCAACCCCGCCGCTCATAAGGTCGCGGCCCATGAGCGACCTTTTTCCTCCCTTCGCGCCCGATGCCCACGAGCCGCGCAAGCGGCTCTTCAAGCCCGTCCCGTTCCGGGTCATCGCGCCGAACCTCGTCACCCTCATCGCGCTCTGCCTCGGGCTGACGGCGATCCGGCTCGCCTATGAGGGGCGGCTCGAGCCCGCCGTTTACGCGATCCTCGTGGCGGCGTTCCTCGACGGGGTCGACGGGCGGCTCGCCCGGCTCCTGAAGGGCACGTCCCGGTTCGGGGCGGAGCTCGATTCGCTCTCGGACTTCCTCAATTTCGGCGCCGCGCCCGCCCTGGTCCTCCACACCTTCGTGCTGCACCACATCCCGGCCTTCGGCTGGACGGCGGCGCTCATCTTCGCCATGGCGATGGCGCTGCGTCTCGCGCGCTTCAACGTGATGCTGGACGACCCGAACCGGCCCGAATGGACGAAGAACTTCTTCACCGGCATGGCGGCGCCCGCCGGCGCCATCACCTCCCTCCTGCCGATCTACCTCGCCTTCCTCGGCCTGCCCGTCGGCCCGGCCCTCGCCCCCGTGGTGCTCGTCTACGTCCTCGGCCTCGCCTTCCTGACCGTCTCGACGATCCCCACCTATTCGGGGAAGACCATGGGCAAGCACGTGCCGCGGCAATGGGTGCTGCCGATCTTCATCCTCACCGTGGCGGCGTTCGGGCTTCTCGTGAGCTTTCCCTTCGCCAGCCTCACGGTCGGCACGATCCTGTTCCTCGCCACGATCCCGATCAGCGTTGCGCGCTACCGCAAGCTCGAGCGGGCCGACCGGGAGCGGGGGCCCGCCGTCCCGGCCCCCGCCGAGGCGCCGCCCGCCCCCTGAGGGCGGTTCACAAGACGGCGGCCTTGGCGTAACCACACCCGATCAGCCGGCCCGGCCGGCCAACCAGGAGACCGTCGTGGCGTCTGCGTCCGAGCCCTCAGCCCAAGGCTGGCGTCCGAAGCTGATCCTCGCCTCGGGCTCGCCCCGCCGCCTCGCGCTCCTGCAGCAGGCGGGCGTCGAGCCGGACGCGCTCCTGCCGGCGGATGTGGACGAGACGCCCCTGCGCTCGGAGAACCCCCGCGACCTCGCCCGGCGCCTGTCCCGCACCAAGGCGGAGGTGGCCAAGAAGACCGCGCGCAAGCGCGAGGAGTTCAAGGGCGCCTACATCCTCGCCGCCGACACCATCGTGGTGGCGGGCGGGCGCGTGCTGCCGAAGGCCGAGGTGGTGGACGAGGCGGCGGCGTGCCTGCGCCTGCTCTCCGGGCGCACCCACCGGGTCTACACCTCGATCTGCCTCGTCACCCCCAAGGACTCCGTCCGCGAGCGCCTTGTCGAGACCCGGGTGCGCTTCAAGCGCCTGTCCCGGGACGAGATGGAGCGCTATCTTGCCTCCGGCGAATGGCGCGGCAAGGCGGGCGGCTACGCCATCCAGGGCCTTGCCGGCACCTTCGTGGTGCGTCTCGTGGGCTCCTACCCGAACGTGGTGGGGCTGCCGCTCTACGAGACCATGGCGCTCCTCGACGGGGAGGGCTACCCCGTGCGCTTCACCTGGCTCAACGCCGCCTAACACCCCATATCGTCCGCATGTCGCCCGCGAACGAAAACAACCCCAAGGCGCCCGGGTGCGCGATCTGCGGCAAGCCGCCCCAACCGGCCTACCAGCCCTTCTGCTCCAAACGCTGCGCCGACGTCGACCTCCAACGCTGGCTCTCCGGCCGCTACGCCATCCCCGTCGTGGAGGAGGACAAGGGACGGGACCCGGGCGACGAGGAAAGGTGAGCGGGGATGGGGCTCGGCGGCAGCGGATCGCTTCTGCCGTCCCCTGCAGAGACGCCGTCCGGGGTTGCGGGCGAGGGTGAGCGCGATAAGCTGCGGCGGTCCGCCTCATCGGACCAGGAGAACCGCACGTGCTCGGCAGGATCGTGACCCTCACCCTTTGCGCCCTGTTGCTGAACGAGGGGGCGCCGGCCCAGGACAGGCCGCTGCGTTCCGCCATCGACAGCACGTTCGCGCCCCATGCCATGCCCAAGATCTCGGGCGGTCTGGAGGGCTTCAACATCGACGTCGTGGACGAGATCTCGAAGCGCATCAAGCGGCCCATCACCGTCGAGGGCGGGCAGTTCGCCGGCCTCATCCCGGCGCTCCAGGCCGGCACCTATGACTTCCTCACGGCCGTGGTCACAGTGACGCCGGAACGCGCCGAGCAGATGCTGTTCGTCGAAGGGTTCGTCGATGCCGACTTCCGCTTCCTGACCTTGAGGGACGCGCCGGAGGTGAAGAGCCTCGCCGATCTGAAGGGCAAGGTCATCGCCGTGCAGAAAGGTTCCATCTACGAGAAGTGGGTGCAGGACCAGGCGCAGCAGGTCGGCTGGACGGCGGAGTCCTACGCCACGAGCACCGACGGCGTTCAGGCCGTCATGGCGGGCCGCGCCTTCGCCACCGTCTCGGCCGCCACCGTGGTCGCCTGGGTGGTGAAGAACAACCCTCGCCTCAAGAACTCCTACTATCACCGCACCGGCCTCGTCTGGTCGATGCCGTTCCGTAAGGACAGCACGGAATTGCGGGCTCAGTTCGAGGGCGCGGTGGAGTGCATCAAGCGCGACGGAACCCTGACGAAACTGCACGAGAAATGGTTCGGCGTGGCGCCTGTGGAGGGCTCGGCCACCACGACGATCTACCCGGGCACCGGCGTTCCGGGCATGCCGGGCTACGATGCCGCGGCCGCCAAACCCGTCTGCTGATGGAGGGGGCTGGGTACCTTCTGGAGGCGCGCGGCATCCGCAAGTCCTACGGGACGAACGAGGTGCTCAAGGGAGTCGACCTTCTCGTGCGTCCGCGGGAGCTCGTCTTCCTGATCGGCCCCTCGGGCTCCGGCAAGAGCACGCTCCTGCGCTGCTGCAACCGCCTCGAGGAGCCGAGCGCCGGGACCATTCGCGTGGACGGCGTCGACCTGCTGGCGCGGAGCACCGACATCAACCGCATGCGCCAGCGCATCGGCATGGTGTTCCAGAGTTTCAACCTCTACCCCCATCTCACCGCACTCGGGAACGTCACCCTGGCCCTGCGCAAGGTGGCCCGCCTCCCGAGGGCCGAGGCCGAACGCATCGGCCTTGCCAATCTCGACCGGGTCGGCCTGGCCGACAAGGCGCGCTCCTACCCGTCGGAATTGTCCGGCGGGCAGCAGCAGCGCGTCGCGATCGCGCGCTCGCTCGCCCTCGATCCCAAGGTCATCCTCATGGACGAGCCTACCTCCGCGCTCGATCCCGAACTCGTGGGCAGCGTTCTCGCCGTGGTGCGCGATCTCAGGGCCAGCGGCATGACGATGGTGATCGCGAGCCACGAGATGCGCTTTGCCCGGGACGCGGCGGACCGCATTCTGTTTCTCGATCACGGCTCGGTGGTCGAGGAGGGAACGGCTGCGGAGATCTTCGCCGCGCCGCGCGAGGAACGCACCCGCCGCTTCCTGCAGGAGGTGGTGCATTGACCGCCGCCTGAGGAGATCGCCATGTCGAACTGGGAGCGGTTCGTCGCCACCTTCCTCGATCCGGTGGTGGCGGCTCGGTACTTTCCGGACATTCTGGCGGGGGTCGGGGTCACGCTCGCAGCCGGCATTGCGGTCGTGATCACCGGCATCGCGCTCGGACTGAGCCTCGCGGTCCTGCGAGCCCTCGCTTGGCGGCCGGTGGTCTGGCTCGTCGTCGCCTTCGTCGACATCCTGCGGGCCTTGCCGCCCCTCGTGCTCCTGCTGATCGTCTATTTCGGCCTGCCGAATGTCGGGGTCGTGCTGCCGTCTTTCGTCGTCCTGTGGCTCGTCCTTTCGGCAGTGCTCGCCGCGTTTTCCGAAGAAGTCTTCTGGGCCGGCATCACCTCGGTGAACCGCGGCCAGTGGCTCGCCGCCCGCGCGACCGGCATGACCTTCCTGCAGAGCCTCGTCTGGGTGATCCTGCCGCAGGCGGTGCGGCTTGCCATCCCGCCGCTCACCAATCGCACAATCTCGATCACCAAGAACACGGCGCTCGGCAGCGCCATCGGGGTCAGCGAGATCCTGGGCCGCGCCACCTCCGCACAGGCCTTCTCCGGCAATGCGACGCCGCTCACCATCGGAGCGGTCCTTTACATCCTCGTCTTCATCCCGCTGGTCCTCACGTCCCGCTGGCTCGAACGGCGCTACGGCTGGCGGAGGGCCTGATGGACGTCTTTCTCGACCAGTTCTTCAACATCGAAATCATGTGGCGGGTCGCGCCGCTCATCCTCAAGGGCCTCGGGCAGACACTCCTGCTCTGCGCCATCCTGGTCCCCATCGGCGTTCTCGGGGGGCTCGGGGCGGCCCTCCTGGCGACGAGCCCGTTGCGGGGGGTACGCTGGCCGGCCCTGGCGCTGATCGACTTCTTCCGCGCCTTTCCTCCTCTGGTTCTCCTCATCTTCATCTATTCAGGCCTGCCCTTCGCAGGCATCCGGCTCGAACCGCTGCCGGCGATCTGCGTGGCGTTCTTCCTCAACTCGTCGAGCTACTATGGGGAGATCTACAGGGCCGGCATCGAGAGCGTCGGCCGTGGGCAGATCGAGGCCGCGCGCTCGACAGGTCTCACAGCGGCTCAGAGCTTCGCGTACGTGGTTCTGCCGCAGGCGGTCCGCAACGTCCTGCCGGACTTGTTGTCGAACACCGTGGAGCTCGTGAAGCTGACGACCCTCGCGAGCGTGATCTCGGTCCCCGAACTGCTCCACTCGGCCGATCTGGCCCGATCGCTCACCTACAACGCGTCGCCCCTGGTCATGGTGGCCATCATCTACTTGGTTCTCCTTTGGCCCTTCGTGCGCCTCATCGCGCGCCTGGAAAACAGGCTGACCTGACCGTCCGCCCGGGCATGCCGCCCGCCGTGAAATGCCAATCGTCGTGCTGGCTAACGGTCCCCTAAGAAAGAGGGTTTTGAATCCATTGACTTAACGGAATCGCAGGCAACCGCCGGTAGAACGGGGGCAGCTCAACCCCGATGCCCCGAGAGGGAGGGCAGATGCGCGCTGGTCGGCTCCTCCGGTTTCCGCAATCGTTCCTCGCACGGTTCGGCCGTCGCTTCGTCCGCCGGGGGGCGCGCTTTGCCGGCGACGAGGACGGTGCGGCGGCGGTCGAGTTCAGCCTCGTCGCCCTGCCGTTCTTCGCCATGCTGTTCGCGATCATCGAGACCGGCCTCGTGTTCTTCTCCACGCAGATCCTGGAGAACGCGGTCGCCGATGCCTCCCGCAAGATCTACTCGGGCGAGTTCGAGCGGCAGAACCCGGGCGTGCGGGACGGCGCCGCCCTGCAGAGGCTCTTCAAGGACGAGGTCTGCGGCAAGGCCATCCTGTTCGACTGCCCGGGCCGGCTCAAGGTCGAGATCACGACCCATGCGCGCTTCCCGGAAGGCGGGCTCAAGTCGCCCGTCAAGGACGGCGACATCGATCCTGATTTCGGCGGCTACGAGGCGCCTCAGCGCAACGCCTTCGTGGTGGTGCGGGCCGCCATGGCCCAGCCCGTCTTCACGGCGCTGATGAGCCCGCATCTCGCCAATCTCAGCGGCAACCGGCGCCTCATCATGGCGACCGCCGCCTTCAGGACCGAGCCATGAGGGCGGCCCTGCGAAAAGCCGTCGCCGCCGCCCTCCGCTGGCCGCCGGTCGCGCGCCTTCAGCGGGAGCTGGTGCGCTTCCGCGACGCCGTCGAGGCCGTGGCCGCCATCGAGTTCGCGCTCATCCTGCCGGTGATGATCACGATGTATTTCGGCATGACCGAACTCACCGTCGCCCTCATGCAGGACCGCAAGGTCAACATCGCGGCCAACACCGTGGCCGACATGATGGGCAAGGTCTCCCAGCTCTCGCCCGACGAGCTCGAGCAGATCATGCGGGTCGCCGAGACCATCATGGCGCCCTTCGACGCGTCCGGCCTGAAGGTCACCGTGTCGAGCGTCGTCGTGCGGGCGCGCGGCGGTTCCGGCAACGGCAACGGGCAGGCGAACGGGCAGGGCGGCGGGGCCGAAGCCCGGGTCTGCTGGAGCCGGAAGGTCGAGGGCCGCGGGCGCGGCCTCGCCCTCGGGCGCGCCGAGGACGACGTGGTCACCCAGATCCCGCCGGGCTTCGACGTTCCCGGCGCGAGCTTCACCCTCACGGAAGTCGAGAGCCGCCACAAGCCCATGGTCGGCTACGCCCTCACCGGTGAGTTCACCCTGTCCGAGGTCAAGCCCTGGCCGAACCGGTCCGAGGACGACGTCGAATACAACGGCAAACGCTGCAATCCGAGGAGATCCTCATGAGCATCCTGCACCGCCGGCTGCGCAGGACCTTGCGCGCCCTCGCCCGGGACGAGCGGGGCAACGTGGCCATCATCTTCGGCCTCGCTCTCCTGCCGACGCTCGGCTTCGTCGGCGTCGCCGTCGATTACTCGCAGGCCCTGACCTTCAAGGAATATGCGCGGGGCCAGAGCGACGCCGCCGCCCTCACGGTCGCCAGCAACACGAGCGCCTCGGCCTCGGCCATCGCGAGGGCGAAGGAGAAGGTGGCCGAGCGCTACGGCACGCGGGTGGAAAACCTCGACGTGACCGGCGACTGGATCACCAGCGGCAACTACCGGGTGGTGATCAGCGCCGACGTTCGCAACACGATCCTCGCAGCGGTCCCCGGCATGATGGCGAAGACGCCGGTGAGCGTCGAAACCGTCGTGGAGCTGGTGCCGCCGCAATACGCCACCCTCCCGCCGGAACTGTCGCAGCTGTCGCCGGAGGCCGCCGACTACAACCGGCTCTACATGTACTGCTACGACGACGAGCGTCGGAACGAGCCCGACAAGGGCCGCCGCGCCATGACGGCCATCGCCGACAATGGCGGGCCGGGGCTCGACTACAGCAGGGCGACGCTGCCCACCTGCCGCGCGGGCGAGATCATCAGCTACAAGCTGCGCAACATCCGCAATGCGCGCTCGGACAGCACCAAGTGGGGCAATGCGGAGGACGAACTGCCGCCCGCAGGCCAGGAGGTCTACGAGTACTACACCGACACCACCATGGACCGCGCGACGCGCGTGCAGAAGAACCGGATGAGCGGCGGCCGGATCTACCGCACCGGCGCGCCCACCCCCATCGACATGGAGGCGAACCCGATCCTCGAGACGATCCTTTGCAACACGCGGCAGGATTGCCGGCCGAAGAGCGAGGGCGGCATCCTGCCCAACAACCACGAGACCGGCCGCACTCCCGCCACGGCCTCGGGCGGATGCCAGGAGGGCAAGTACCTCTATTTCGGCTGGGAGGATCGCCCGCCGACCGGCAGCAGCGACCGGGATTACGACGACATCCGGCTCGTGGTGAAATGCCCGCAGGAGGTCAAGACCGCCGACAAGCAGATCCGCATCGTGAAGTGAGGGCGGGCGCCTCCGCGAAAAAGGACCGTCCGGGGGTCTGGACAGCGGCGAAGCGGGTGGGCTATACACCCGGCCTCTGACGACGAGGCGCCAGCGCCGCCGTTGGACGCCCAGGTAGCTCAGTTGGTAGAGCATGCGACTGAAAATCGCAGTGTCGGTGGTTCGATTCCGCCCCTGGGCACCATCTCCTTCTCAAGTGGCTGATCGCTAAGGAAGATCAGTGAAATCAGTGGCTTGTCGCTGCCCGAGTGGTACAAAGGGGTGGTACAATGCCGCTTGCGATGACGCGTCCCTGGAAACATCCGAAAACGGGCATCTACTGGCTCCGCCGAGCGGTTCCCGCTGAATTGCGGCCGTTGGTCGGCAAGCGCGAAGAAAAACAGAGCCTCCAGACACGCGATCCTGCCGAAGCTAAGCGTCGGCATGCGCTCGCACTCGCCCAAATTGATGAGCGCTGGGCCCAGCTGCGTCGAGGGCCCACGGAGCTCACGGAGAAGGAAGCAGCCGGAATTGCCCTCCCGGTCGAGAATCGCTGGATTGCGCTCCACCAGGACAACCCGAGCGTTCAGACCACTTGGCGTCCGGATCTGTTCGATCAGCTTTGGCCAGCGAGCAACAACCCATTCCGAATCACCGCCCCAGCGGTGTCGTTGACCTTATTCGATGAGGCAGCTCTCGCGTTGGAGCGAATGCGGGAGTGGTGCGCCAGCCAAGCAGACGCCCTTCTGCGGGAGCGCGGGCTCGTCGTTGATGACGCGAGCCGTCACCGACTTGAAAGAGCGATCGCTTCGGCCACCCATCGGGCCAGCGTAACGTTGCAGGCTCTCGCGCGGGGCGAGGGGTGCCGCTGGCCCGACCGCCTCGCGCAGCCTGAAGGCGCGCTGCTCAGCCGGGTGGCGGCGCCTCCGGTCACGTTCTCGTCGTTGATCGCGGCGTGGGCGGCCGAGCGGTCGCCAGCCCCGAAAACCGTGTACGAGTGGACGCGAGCATTTCGGCAGCTGGCCGAGTTCCTGGGCCACGACGATGCTCGCCGGCTAACGCCCGACAACCTGATCTCCTGGAAAAAGAGCTTGGTGGCGGCTGGCCAACGACCCAAGACCATCCGCGATGCGAAGCTTACCCCGGTTCGCGCCGTCTTGCAGTGGGCCACCGACAACCGCCAGATCACGACCAACCCAGCCGATCGCGTCACGCTCGACGTGAGAGTGAAGGCGGGCGAGGGCAAGCGGAGTTTTACCGACGAAGAAGCGGCTATTATCCTCCGCGCAGCGACGAAGGAAAAGGATCCCGTGCGGCGCTGGGTTCCCCTCCTGTGTTGCTATTCTGGCGCCCGGCTCGCCGAGGTGTGTCAGCTGCGCAAGCAGGACGTGCAACGGATCGAAGGAGTTTGGTGTTTCAAGATCGACGCTGAGGCTGGGTCATTGAAGACGCGAAGCTCCGAGCGGATCGTGCCTTTGCACCCAGCGGTTCTCGACCAGGGGTTCTTATCCTTTGTGGAGCGTACGCAAACTGGACCGCTGTTCGCGGATCTGTCGCCAGACAAGTTCGGACGTCGCGGCGGCAACGCTACCAAGACTTTGGGTCGGTGGGTGCGTGGGCTCGGGCTCACCGATGGTCGCTTGTCGCCGAACCATTCCTGGCGTCATCGTTTCAAAACACTGGGACGGCGACACGGCCTTGCGGGCGATATTGTCAATGCAATCACCGGGCATTCTCACAGAAGTGTAGCAGACCTCTACGGTGAGTTCCCCATCGAAGCGAAATACCGGGAACTGCTAAAGGTACCAGCGCTGAACCTCTCGAACAGCGAGCCGCAGCCGACCGCATAAGAGAACCTGACCAGTGCGCCTGTGGCGATCATCCAGCGTCTAGACCCTAATCTGAGTCCCGCTGCCTCGCGGAGCGGCGCTAGTGCGGTACAAGCGCCTCGGCGCCGCCCTGGGAACTCTTGTTGCGCCGCTCTCGTCCCTGAGGCCCAGGCGAGCAGCTGACGTGAACCGTGGGACAAGGAACATGGTGAACCCATCGCAGCAGATGCTCCGGGCTCACTAACCCTGAAGGTCTGAACAGTTTGCGGGAGAATTGAAGACAACTTGAATGACTCATCCCGGCAATGAAAAGAAACCTCAGTCGTGACCCCGGCCACCCTTGCCGCTGTCATTCCCCTTGCCGCCCCTGCTGCCACCGCTTCCACCTCCGCTGTCGTGACCGCCACGGTCGCCGCCCTTGCCGCCTCCGCCGCTGCCCTGGCCGCTATCGCCGGCGTTTCCACCGCTCTTGCCGCTTCCACCACGGCCCTCACTGCCCGTCCCGCCTTCCTTACTATCCGCGCCCTTCCCACTGGCCTGACCTCCTCCTTTCCCGTGCCCACTGTTTCCAGTGCCGCCGGAAGGTCCAGTCGAGTCGCCATGACGCTTGCTGGAGGCACTCTTTCCATTGCTGTTTGCAGACGCGCTCCGGTTGCCCTTTGCGCTTGCTGCGCTCTGTGCGGCCTTCGCACGGCTCACCTCAGCGGTAACCGAGGTCACCTGCGCTGCACGAGCTTGGCCCTGCTGCACCTCAGGTGCCTTGCCAATTCCACCAACTTGAAGGCCTGTCCTGCTGGCCAGAGCCGACGCCGTTTGGCCAGGCGCCACATCAGCTGACTGCCCGCTCCTGAACTCAGTCACGCCCACAAGACCGCGGCCGACATGAACGTCAGCACGGCGTTGACCCACCGAGACCGTAAACTGAGTCCCCTTCACGACGGCCGCGAGGTAAGGCGTTTCGACGGCAAAGTGCGGAACGTTACGCTTCTCGACATCCAGCAGGATGCGCCCGGACTGCTGCTGTATGGTGGTCCAGCCGAAGATGGAGGTGTCGGGTGATAGCACTGTGCCAGGGCTTACGACGATGCTCTCGTTATTCCGCTCAAGCCTGGCGCGACTATTGCGGCTGGTCGTGAAAGTCGCCTCGTCGGGAATGGTCATGCCGGGCAAAGCGCGCACAGCCGGCGCGTTCTTTGGGGTCACCCACGCTTCGCCCGTCACCTTGACAATGACCCACTCGGCGCTCGCAGGAGCCGCTCCGAGTAGCAATGTAAGGACAGTGACACCAACACACCCAAACAGACGCATGTTTCTCTCGCCCGCGCCCCATGACGCAGGGGAAACAGCGCACGCGTTGAGTGAAGAAGGCGTAAAACTCGATCGGCTTCGACGAGAGTAGTTAATAGCGCGTTAGGATAGCGCGCGGGATCTCAGCTATGCGCCTTCAACCTTTTGGAAGCACTGAGCCCGCTTCCTCGCCACGAGGTCAGCCTTGAACCTCTCGGCCGCCTCAACCCCACGGGTGTCAACGATCCCCCGGTCGCCGCTAACTGCACTCCGTTGAAACAGGCCTCGCGCTCCGGGCGGACCATGGCGAGGACGTGCCGCGCTCGCATTCATGGCGCCATGCTTCTGACCAGGTGGAGACGAGCTCGCCCGTCAGTTCGGATGTGGCCGTACCGTCTTGCATAGCGTCATCAAATAGAGCGCCGAGGTGCAGGGCTCAACAGAGCGGAAACTCCATCTCGCGGCCCCCTCGCTGATTTTGGCTGTCCAAAGCCGGCACAGAAAGCCATAGCGACTCTCAAGGCGCTCTTCACGCAAGCCTTTTAAGGGAAGGCCGATGAGAGTCGCGTCTTGAACCCCATTCCCCTGCCGCTTGCCTTCGTTGCTCTGGAGGAGAAGGCCGCACGAACCAAGGTGAGAAGCGTCTTGAGCCGCTACGGCTTTGCGACAGTGGGTCCCCACGACAGCTGGCCTGAGGCCGCCGCGTGGCTTGACCAGAACACGCCCCACGTCGCCGTTGTCGAGTTCTTGAGCCGGACCAGCGACGCGCTTCGCATCTGCAGGGGTCTCACGGCCTCTGGAATCCCGACCGTCCTCTACTCGACATCAGACGAGCAACTGGGTCTGCCGGCCGAGTTGAAGGGCGTTCCCTTCCTCGTAATGCTCGACAAAGAGTTCATGGTGCTCAAGCGCCTGGCCACCCTGCACAACGAGCGGCTGGTGCGACGGCTCTGAGGAAGCGAACGGGCCGGTTATGGTCGGTCTCGGTACGCAACGCTTGACCCGTGCACGTTCCATAGCTGCGATAGCTTGAGCCAGGGTTGATGCTGAACGCGCAGCCTTGCTCAGAGGCGGGTTCCGGTTCGCCTCCGGGTAAAGTACCAGACAGCCGCTGCAGCCAGCAGGACGAGGAGAATAAGCCACCAGTAGTCGCCGATGCCGCCGGCCGCCCCTGAAGCGCCAGGTGCTGCGGGGCTTGGGCCTGGAGCAGGCGCTGTCTGGGCGCTGGCGGCTACCACCAGGGACGTGAGGGCAACGATTGCAGAGCTTGAGCCCACCATGATTGCGCGCATGACACCATCTCCACCGGTTGTGCCACTAGGAGAACGCGCAAGCTCAACAGTTGTTCATCCTCAAGGTGAGCGCTGCTCCCCATAAGCTCGACAGTGGCCAGCGGTCCACTACTTGTGGTCCCCAGGTACATCGAAGGAACGGCACAATGGCGAGAGCAGCAACGAAGGTAGCGACAGGGCCGAAGAAAAGCCCCGTCGGGACGAAGCGAGGTGAAGCGCAGAAGAGTGCGCCTGCAAAGCGCGGCGCTCAGAAGGGGCGCCGCCAGAGGCAGGAGCTCGAGGAGACGGAGAGCTGGCTTGGTGCTCTCACCACCTTGGCGCGCTCGCCGCTGGGTCGCGAGATCCTGGCCGATGTTCTGGAGGCTGCTGCCGCTACCATCCGCCATCGGCCGCAAGTCATCAGCCAGGCCATCGAGACCGGCATGGAAGCCGCCTCCAGCGCAGCCGAGACCACAGCTGAGACCCTTCAGCAGGCCACGTCAGCCCTGGCCGCGATGACGGCGAGCTTGATCCCGAACTTCAGCGCAGCCCCTCGGTCCAGAGAAGAGGACGCATCCCGCGGGCGTGGTCGGCGGAGCGGGGCAGCAAAGAAGCGCCGCTGAAGGATCACGACTCGTCTCGCGGCACGTCGAGGTGATCACCGAGAAGGGCAGTTGCGACCGGGCCTACCGGTTCCCTGTAGTGATCCAGAACGGTGAGGTGCGCTATGGCGGTCCTGAGAGCGTGAACGCCTCTGGCCGTGTCACATCTCGGGGCATGATCCGCGGCACGCTCGGGCGCGGGTCAGCGCAGGCCACCGTTGTGGGCAGCCAGCGGGCATCGAGTCCTTAACTTTCCCGCTCTGCCCTAATGCAGGACTCGGACCAGCAGACCATCAATCGATCACTGGTCTCCCTGCGTAGCTCCGCGATGCCGGTCTCGACGTGACGGGTCGGGTGGACTCGGTTGGTGAGCAGCGTCCAGGCCAATCCGCGGGCAAAGTCGATCCAGAGGCCCGTGCCCGTAAAGCCCGTATGGCCGATGGTCTCATCGGGACACTTATCACCCCCTGACCAGCCCTGATGAGCCGCTTCCCACCCAACGGTCCTGTGCCCATGCGCTAGGGATTGGATCTCGCGCAAACCCTGCTGGCTCAAACCCGTCCCATTTATCAGCGACGCGGCGAAGCTCAGGACAGCATCGACGGTTCCGAACAGGCCGGCATGGCCCGACGCTCCGCCGAGCGCGAAGGCATTCTCGTCATGCACCTCGCCCTTGAGGACGCGCCCTCGCCAGGAACAGTGCTCCGTAGCGGCGCACAGCGCCGGGTCCGGCGTGAACGAAAAGCCGTCGTGGAGGAGTAAGTCGCCGAGCGCTTTGCCGGTCAGGCGTTCCAAGGCGATTCCGAGCAGGATGAAGTTGATGTCGGAATAGACGGGAGGACCCGGGCGCCATTCCCGTTGAAGGACGAAGGCGCGCAACGTCCGGGGCTCTTGGCCATAGGTATAGAGCGGTTCGACGGCCGGAAGGTGCGTCCGGTGCGTTAGGCAGTCCCGAAACGTCAGGGTCCGTTCCACTGCATCGACGTTGTACTGCCTCAAGTCGGGGATTGCGCGGGTGAGGGGATCATCGAGGCTGATGAGACCGCGGTCGACGAGTTCGAGAACCGTCGTGGTGGTGAAGATCACCTTGGTGAGGGACGCCAGGTCAAAGATCGTCTCGCGCCGGATCGGGGCTCGCTCGGGCACGATTTGGGCCGCTCCTGCGAATCGGACGGCCCGCGCGCCGCCGCGCGAGACGATCCCGAGCACTGCACCCGGGATTCGGCCCGCCCGGATCGCCGTGCTTGCCGCCTCGAAGGCGGCGTCGGCGGCAGCCTCAATCACCGGTCGCCTCATAAAGATGACACGCCACCACGCGCCGTGCCTCGCCAGCCCGGCGCTCGACGAGAAGCGGCCGCTCGGCGGCAGAGCGTGCCGTCGCCTTCGGGCAGCGGGTGTGGAAGGCGCAGCCGGACGGCGGGCTGGCCGGATCGGGGAGTTCGCCCATGAGCGCGATGCGCTCCCGCCTTCCGCCGGTTCGGGGGCTCGGGATGGCTGAAAGCAGGGCCTGCGTGTAGGGGTGCGCGGGGTTGGCCATCACCTCGGCGACCGGCCCGGTCTCGACGATGCGGCCGAGGTACATGACGGCCACGCGGTCGCTCACGTGCCGGATCACCGAAAGGTCGTGCGAGATGAAGATGATCGACAGGCCAAGGCGTGCCCTGAGCTCCGCGATTAGGTTGATGATCTGGGACTGGATCGACACGTCGAGGGCCGAGACCGGTTCGTCCGCGATGATCAGCTTGGGCTCGAGCGCCAGGGCTCTCGCAATGGCGATCCGCTGCCGTTGACCGCCCGAGAACTCGTGCGGGTAGCGCCGCGCTGCCTCAGGCGGAAGACCCACGGTCTGCAGCAGATCCACAACGCGGTCCTCCCGCTCGCAACGCGTCCCAACGCCGTGAACGTCCAGCGGTTCGCGGAGGATCGCTCCTACCCTGTGGCGGGGGTTGAGCGAACCGAAAGGGTCCTGGAAGATGATCTGGAGATCCCGGCGGCGGGCCTTAAGGGCATCGCCTTTTAGCCCGAGGAGATCCTGTCCCTCGAAGCGGACGGACCCTGAGGTCGGCTCGATAAGGCGCAGGATCGCCCGGCCGAGGGTCGACTTTCCGCAGCCCGACTCGCCGACGATGCCGAGAACCTCGCCGTGGGCGACGGCGAGGCTGACCCCAGCGAGCGCCGCCACGGGCTTGCCGGACGGCGAGGGATAGAGCTTCGTCAGGTCGCGAACTTCGAGGAGCGGACCGTCAGACGCCGTCTGGACAGTGAGGCCGGAGAGCGCGTTCAACGGCCGGTGCTCCGTCCAGCCTCGTCCGGCGCCGGCAGGCCGGAGCGGGGATTCCAGCAGCGATGGCGGTGCTGGCCTGCGGTCACGGAGGGAAGGACGGTTTCGCAGGCCGGAACAGGAGCATCGCACCGCGGACCAAAGGGGCAGCCGGATGAGCGATTGCCCGGTGGGGGAACGGTGCCCGCGATGACCGGAAGGGGCCGACCTGCAGGGTTCGCCGCCGGGATAGTCGCGAGAAGAGCGTTGGTGTAGCGATGCGCCGGACGCGCGAACAGCTCCTGCACCGGAGCCTCTTCGACGAGGCGCCCGGCATACATGACGGCGACGCGGTCGCAGAACTCGGCCACGACGCCGAGATCGTGCGTGATGAGAAGGACCGCCATGCCGATGTCCCGGCGGAGCCCGTCGATGAGGTCCAGGATTTGGGCCTGGATCGTCACGTCGAGGGCCGTCGTCGGCTCGTCGGCGATGAGGAGCTTTGGCTCGCAGGCCAGCGCGATGGCGATCATGACCCGCTGCCTTTGGCCGCCGGACATCTGATGCGGGTAGCGGCGGAGCGCCTGCGCGGGAGCCGGGATGCCAACAAGGTCGAGCAGGTCGGCGGCTCGCTTTCGAGCCTGTGCCCGGCTCACCGGGCGGTGCAGCAGGACCGCCTCCTCGATCTGCTGCCCGACGGTGAACACCGGGTTCAGCGACGTCATGGGCTCCTGAAAGATCATGCCGATCCGGTTGCCGCGCAGGTCGCGCATGGCATCACCCGGGAGCGACAGGAGATCGGCTCCCTCGAACAGGATGCGCCCTCCCGTGATGCGGCCCGGCGGCTCCGGGATGAGCCGCATGATCGAGAGGGCCGTCACGGTCTTGCCGCAGCCAGATTCTCCCACAAGGCCCACCATTTCGCCGGCGCTCAAGGAGAGCGAGAGATCCTCGACCACGGGCAAGCCTCCCATTGCAATCGAGAGGTGGTCAACGCGAAGGAGGGGCGGAAGCATCGGGCTGACAACCGCCTGATGGTCGGGGAGCCAGGGGAGGGGAACTTGCACGATCCGGCGCAACGGCCGGACTGCGCCGGACGGAACTATAGGCAGGGTGCCGGACCCGGTCCAGAGCCGTCCCACTTGGGCCATGACAGCGGCCCGACCTTCGTCTAGCCTCGCCGGTCTCCAGGGAGGAGCAAGATGAAGCACGCCATCGTCACCGCCGGCCTCTTGGCCGGCCTTCTCGGCACCACTGCGCCGGCTGCCGCCCAGGTCCTGGAGATCGCCGTCGACGCGTCACCGGCTGGCCTTGATCCGCACATCACCACGGCTTTTGCCAGCTTTCAGGTCGTGAACGGCACGATCTACGAGGGACTGACCGCCATCGACAAGGACCTGCGCATCGTGCCTGGCCTTGCCGAAGCCTGGACGGTGTCGGACGACAACAGGACCTATCGTTTCAAGCTCCGCCAGAACGTCATGTTCCACGACGGATCGCCCATGACGGCCGAGGATGCCGCCGCTTCGATCCGGCGCGTTCAGTCGAAGGAGATCGCTTCGCCCCTCGCGAGCCGCCTCGCCGCCGTCGAGAGCGCCAGCGCCGTCGATGCGCAGACGCTCGAAGTGAAGCTGAAGGAGCCCTCCGCGCCGCTCCTCGCCTCGCTCGCCACCCTCGCGGTTGTTCCGAAAGCGTTTGAGGCCAACAAGGAGGCCCTGCAGAAGACCCCGGTCGGCACTGGCCCGTTCAAGTTCCAAGAATGGCAGCCGAACGGTTTCATCCTGCTTGGCAGGCATGATCGGTATTGGGAGGCGGGGGCGCCGAAGCTCGCGGGTGTCAAGCTCAACATCGTGCCGGAATCCGCCACCCGACAGGTCGGTCTCGCCAATGGTCAGTATCAGATGCTTCCGAGCATCGATGGCGCCACCGCCATGCAGCTGAAGGGGAGGCCGAGTGTGCGCCTCGCCGAGACGCTGGAACTCGCCTACACGCTCATCGGCATGAACGTGTCGAAGCCGCCCTTCGACAATCCTAAAGTGCGCGAGGCCGTGAACACGGCGCTCAACCGGCAAGAGATGGTGGAGGCAGCTCTGTTCGGGGCCGGCGTTCCTGCAGGCCCCTTGTCGCCGGCCCTGAAGGCCTGGGCCCTGCCGACGAGCGAGTACGGCTGCTATCGCCATGATCCCGCGAGGGCGCAGGCACTCCTGAAGGAGGCCGGCGTGACGACGCCGCTCAAGGTGAGCATGACGGTCTTTCCGCGTCAGGATATCAAGGACCTCGCCCAGGTCGCGCAGGAGCAGCTGAAGAAGGTCGGAATCGAGGTCGAGCTCAAGAACCTTGAGCTCGGGCAGTTCATCCAGGATTGGCGCAACAGCAATTTCGATCTCTTCGCCTCCACGAATGCCGGCAGCCCCGACCCGGACGAGTATTTCTTCAGGACGTTCCGCACGGATGGCTCGACGAACGTGTTCAAGTACTCGAATCCCGAGGTCGACCGCCTGCTCGACACGGCTCGCGCGACCCTTGACCCGGCAACCCGCAAATCCGCTTACGATCAGGTCCAGAAGACCCTGGCCTGCACGGGCCCGGCCGCGCACCTTGCCTATGCGACGCTGTTCACCGCGACACGCAACGGGGTTCAGGGCTTCGACATCTTGTCCAATCGGTCCCTGTCGAGCCTGCGCAACACGGCCGCTTCTCGTTGATGCTGCCTTGGGCTCGGTCTTCGAGACCGAGCTCTTCTTCGAGCCCTGTCGATGGTCCGTCGCCTTCTCGTTGGCCGCCTTCTTGATCTTGCCGTCGTCCTGTTCGGGGTTTCGGTCATCGTCTTCTTGATGATCCGCCTCATTCCGGGCGACGCGATCGCCATCATGCTGGGGGCTAACACGGAGGTGACGCCTGAGCGCATGGCGGAACTGCGCAGCCGGATGGGTCTCGATCAGCCGATCGTGATGCAGTACCTGCGGTGGGCCGGCAGCGCGGTGCGCGGCGATCTTGGCGTGTCGCTGTGGACGGGGCGCCCCGTAACGGACGAGATCGTCACGCATCTTTGGCCGACCCTACAACTCACCCTGCTCAGCCTCCTCCTCGGTGCTGGCTTTGCCGTTCCGCTCGGATGCCTAATGGCGCAGATGCGGGGCCGCGGGGCCGACATCGCGATGCGGGTCGCCGCCATCGTCGGGTTGACGGTGCCGTCCTTCTGGCTCGGGATCGTGCTGATCTTAGGTCTTGCAGCCCTGGCACCCGGTTTTGCTTCTCTCGGATACGTTCCGTTTTCGGCCGATCCCGTCGGCAACCTTCAGCGCATGACCCTGCCGTCGATCGCGCTGGCGCTGCCGATCCTCGCCAACCTCTCCCGCCTTGTCCGCAGTGCGATGCTGGATGCCCTCGGACAGGACTACATCAGGACGGCCCGCGCCAAGGGCGCGCCGGAGCGAACCGTGGTCTACAAGCATGCCCTGCGCAACGCGCTGATCCCCTTCATCACCTCGGTTGGCATCACGACGGGCTATCTCCTGGGCGGAGCGATCGTGATCGAGCAGGTCTTCGCCATTCCGGGCCTGGGACGGTTGATCCTCGGCGCCATCGCCGAGCGGAACTATCCTCTGATCCAGGCGACGATCCTCGTCGTGACCTTCGGCTTCGTCCTCGTGAACTTCGTGGTCGACCTGCTTTATGGGCTAATCGACCCCCGCGTGAGGGCCGGATGAGGGGCGTCTTGCGCAACCGGCTGCTCGCCTTCGCGGCTGCCATCGTCGGCCTGCAGGTGGCCCTCGCACTCGGGGCTGCCTGGATCGCCCCCTATGATCCCACCGCTCAGAGCATCATCGCGCGCCTCAAGGCCCCGAGCGCGGCCCATTGGCTCGGGACCGACCAATTGGGACGAGACGTGCTCACGCGCATCCTCCACGGCTATCGCACGTCGCTCATGGCATGCCTCGCATCCGTCGGAGCGGCCCTCCTGGTAGGCGGAGCGTTGGGGCTGTTGTCGGCCTATTACCGCGGCTGGCTTGACCGGGTCACGATGCGCATCATGGACGTCCTCTTCGCCTTTCCGGTCATGCTGCTGGCCATCGGGGTCATTGCGGTGCTCGGGCCACGGGCCGAGAGCGCCGCCGTCGCGATCGCTGTCGTCTACACGCCGATCTTCGCCCGGCTCCTGCGCGGGCCGGCCCTTGTCATCTGCGAGAGCGAATACGTGGCCGGTGCCCGGGCCATCGGGGCATCTGACCTGCGGATCCTGCTCCACCACGTGCTTCCGAACCTCGCTTCCGTCATCCTGGTTCAAGCAAGCCTCCTGCTGTCGGCGGCCATCCTCGTCGAGGCCTCGCTGTCGTTCTTAGGGCTCGGCGTTCAGCCTCCGACACCCTCTCTCGGCCTGATGCTCTCGGAAGGGCGCAACTTCCTGATGCTATCACCCTGGAGCGCAATCTTCTCGGGGCTCGCCATCCTGTTCCTTTCGTTCGGCTTCAATCTTCTCGGCGATGCCCTGCGCGATACCCTCGACCCGCGCCTGCGGGGCAGCACGGACTGAAAGGGATCACCCGGCGCGTGAACGCTCCCAAGCCCTAGAAACTGAGGGCCAACCAGGGGGTCGCGGAAGCCGAAGTGGGGCCTGAGAAGACGCGCACCTGGCTGTTGTACCTCGCTGGGGTGTCGCTTGGGTTCGAGCGAGGTGTGATCGGCGTCAACCAGACGCTCGCCTCTAAGTGCGCCAAGGGCGCCTCGGGGCTGCCTGCCTCCCGGGCAGACCTTTACGCTTGAGTGTGACCCGCTGCGGCGGTTAGATCGCGGCCAAGCTGCTGAGAACTCAGTGGAGATCAGGAGGGGCGGGGTGATCAAATCCGAACTCGTGCTCAAGATCGCCGAGCAGAACCCGCATCTCTACCAGCGGGACGTCGAGAACATCGTGAACGCGATCCTCGACACCATCGTGGATGCGCTCGCCCGGGGCGACCGGGTGGAGCTGCGCGGCTTTGGCGCCTTCTCGGTGAAGAAGCGCGACGCGCGCACGGGCCGGAACCCGCGCACGGGCGAAACCGTCTTCGTGTCGGAAAAGGTCATTCCCGTGTTCAAGACCGGCAAGGACATGCGCCTGCGCCTCAACGCGGCCGGAGCCAGCTCACCGCTTGAAGTAAGCGTTCGTCATGATCTGTCTGAGAACAAAGATGCTGCCGTCTCTGTGATCCTCTCCCGCCAGGCCAGGCGCTCGAGCCACTCCGGCGGTAGGCCGGACAGCCCGTAGACAGCTCCCGCAAGCTGCCCGGCCACAGCAGCGGTGGTGTCGGCGTCCTCGCCCAGGTTCGCGGCCAGCAGCACCGCCGAGCGGT
>DASZBD010000014.1:0-68905 GCA_035944475.1 Microvirga sp. | reverse complement strand
CACATCGTAGATGCGCTCGTTGCTCCATGCATTATAGCCCGCCATCATGGCGAAGTGCGATTTCATGGGAAGGCTCCCTCGGGTCGTTTCTGCCGCCGATTCTTGTGACGCGGCGGAGGATCGGTCAAGCTTTCCGCTCCGAGCACTGCTTCCATCATGACCTCCCCGGATCAAGTCCGGGGAGGTCATGATGCGGGATCGTGGATCCTCAAGCGGCCTTCTTCGTCCCGGCCGCGCGACCGTAGAACGTGTCGCCCGCGGCTGCCATGTCGAGAAGGATCTTCGGCGGCGCGAAACGGTCGCCGTGCTTGGCCTGCAGGCTCTGGCACAACTCCACGAAGGCTTTCGCGCCCATGAAGTCGATATAGGAGAGCGCGCCGCCCGTGTAGGGCGCGAAGCCGAAGCCGAGAGTCGATCCCACATCCGCCTCGCGCGGATCCGTGACCACGCCCTCCTCGAAGGTGCGGGCCGCTTCCAGAGCCTGGGTGACGAGCAGACGCTGCTTCAACTCCTGCATGTCGACGAACTCGGCCTCCACGTGCTTGGCCTGAAGATCCTTCAGGCCGGGCCACAGGCGCTTCTGCCCGCCTTCCGGATAGTCGTAGAAGCCCTTGCGGTTCTTGCGGCCGAGCCGCCCTTCCCGCTCGACGAGCGTGGTGAGCAGTTCCTCCTGCTGCGGCACGATCGCGGCTTCGCCCAGCTGCGCCTTGGTGGCGCGCAGGATCTTGAGGCCGAGATCGACACCGACCTCGTCGTTCAGAGAGAGCGGCCCGACCGGCATGCCGGCCTGCTTGCCGGCCTGCTCGATCACCGCCGCGGGCAGGCCCTCGGTGAACATGAGATGTCCTTCGAGGATATAGGCGAGGACGCAGCGATTGGCGAAAAAGCCGCGCGAGTCGTTGACGACGATCGGCGTCTTCTTGATCAGCCGCACATAGTCGAGCGCGGTGGCAAGCGCCTTGTCGCCCGTCTCCTTGCCCATGATGATCTCGACCAGCATCATCTTCTCGACCGGCGAGAAGAAGTGGATGCCGATGAACTGACCGGCATTCTTCGATTGCTGGGCAAGTCCGGTGATCGGCAGTGTGGAGGTGTTGGAGGCGAAGATGCAATCGGGCCGGATGGCGGCCTCCACTTGTCGGATCACCTCGGCCTTGACCTTGGGTTCCTCGAACACGGCCTCGATGACGAGATCGCAATCCTTCAGATCGCCGTAATCGGCCGACGGCGTGATGCGCGCCAGCAGCGCATCCCGATCTGCCGTCTTGGCACGGCCCTTCATGATCTGGTCGGACATGAGCTTGTGCGAATGGGCCTTGCCTTTCTCGGCGGCTTCCATGTCGCGGTCGATGAGCACGACCTCGAGGCCCGCATTGGCTGTGACGTAGGCGACGCTCGCGCCCATGAAGCCTGCGCCGACGACCCCCACCTTCTTCAGGGTCGTGGGCGGCACGTCCTTCGGACGACGGGCGCCTTTGTTGAGATCCTGCATGGAGATGAACAGGGTGCGGATCATCGCTGCCGCCTCCTTCGAGCGCAGGATCTTGGCGAACCAGCGCGACTCCACCTTCAGGGCGAGATCCATCGGCAGCTGGAGGCCCTGATAGACGGATTCGAGGATGGCGCGGATCGCCGGGTAATTGTCCTGCGTCTCGCGGCGGTAGATGGCGTTCGCCGGAGGCCAGATCTGCATGCCGGCGGCGGAGTAGACCTTGTTGGAAGGAAGCTTGTAGCCCTTCTGGTCCCAGGGCGCGACGGCCGAACCACCATTCTTGATCCAGTCCTTGGCAGCTTGCACGATCCCTTCACGCGGCGCGACCGCATGGACGAGGCCCATGTTGCGGGCCATGAGCGGACGGATCTGCTCGCCCTTGAACAGCATCTGCAGGGCATCGCCGGTCTGCATGAGGCGTGCCACGCGCTGCGTGCCGCCGGCGCCGGGGAAGAGCCCGACCTTCACCTCGGGCAGGCCGACGCGGGTGGAATCCACATCCGACAGCACTCGGAAATGGCAGGCGAGCGCCAGCTCGAAGGCGCCGCCGAGGCACACACCGTGCACGGCAGCGGCAAAGGGCTTGCCGCTGGTCTCGAGCCGGCGGTAGAGGAGCGATAGCCTGCGCGATTCGTCGAAGAAGAACTGCATTGCAGTCTCCTCGCCCTTCTCCCTCGCAAGCCGTGCATATTCCGAGCCCAGGCCCTGAAGCATGGTAAGATCGGCGCCGCCGGAGAAAGCCTCCTTGCCGGAGGTGATGACGCAGCCCTTGATCGCCTCGTCGCCGGCGACCTTTTCGATGATCTGCTCCAGTTCGGCCATCACCTCCGGGGTGATCACGTTCATGGAGCGGCCGGGCATGTCCCAGGTGGCGAGCGCAATGCCGTCGGCGTCGACCTCGAAGCGGAAATTGGTGAAGTTCGTCATGGTTGTTCTCCCGTTCCCGCTGCCTCAGACCCGCTCGATGATCGCGGCCGTGCCCATGCCGGCCGCGACGCACAGGGTGATCAGGGCCGTCTGTTTATTCGTGCGCTCCAGTTCGTCGAGAACCGTGCCCAGGATCATGGCGCCGGTGGCGCCGAGCGGGTGGCCCATGGCGATGGCGCCGCCATTCACGTTCACCTTCGCCGGGTCGAGGTCCAAGGCCTGCATGTAGCGCAGCACCACCGCCGAGAAGGCCTCGTTGATCTCGAAGAGATCGATGTCGTCCTTCGTCATGCCGGCCTTGCGCAATGCCAGCTCCGACACGTCGATGGGGCCGGTGAGCATGAGCGCGAGATCGGATCCGATGGAGGCGAAGCCCTTGAGGCGCGCGCGAGGCTTCAGTCCGGCCTTCGTGCCCCCTTCCTTGCTCCCGACGAGGACCGCGGCTGCGCCGTCGACGATGCCGGAGGAGTTGCCGGCGTGATGCACGTGGTTGACGAACTCCACGTCGGGGTGAGCCGCGATGGCCACCGCGTCGAAGCCGCCCATCTCGCCCATCTGCACGAAGGAGGCCTTGAGCTGGCCGAGCGACTGCATGTCCGTCTGCGGCCGCATGTGCTCGTCCTTCGCCAGGATCGTGATGCCGTTGATGTCCTTCACCGGCACGACGGACTTGGCGAACCGTCCCTCGTCCCAGGACCTCGCCGCACGCTTCTGCGACTCGACCGCGTAGGCGTCGACGTCGTCGCGGGAGAAGCCGTACTTCGTCGCAATCAGATCCGCCGAGATGCCTTGCGGCAGGAAATAGGTGGGAATGGCGATGCCCGGATCCACCGGCCATGCGCCGCCCGAGGCGCCCATGCCGATGCGGCTCATGGACTCGACCCCGCCGCCGATGGTGATGTCCTTCATGCCCGACATCACCTGCGCGGCAGCCAAGTTCACCGCGTCGAGGCCGGAGGCGCAGAAGCGGTTGATCTGCACGCCCGGCACCTCCTTGCCGAAGCCTGCCTTGAGCGCCGCTGCGCGCGCGATGTCGCCGCCGGCCTCGCCGATCGGGTCGACGCAGCCGAGCACCACGTCCTCCACCAGCATGGGATCGAGATCGTTGCGCTTGCGGATGGCGTCGAGCGCCGTCACGGCGAGATCGACCGCCGGAACCTCGTGCAGCGAACCGTCCGGCTTGCCGCGTCCGCGCGGGGTGCGAACGGCGTCGTAGATATAGGCTTCAGCCATGGAGGCCTCCCGGTCATGTTGTCATCCCGGACGCTGCGGGCGATCCGGGATCGTCATCAGAATAGAGTGCTTTACTCGTCCTGCGATCCCGGCTCTTCGGCCGGGATGACGCGTGTCACTTAGAACGCCTCGATAGGCAGCGCCATGGTCGTGTCCGCCCCGGCGGAAATGCGGGTGAGGCGCATGCCGGTCTCGGGCATCAGGCGCTCCATGAAGAAGCGGCCGGTCAGGAGCTTGGCGTCCATCTTGTCCGCGACCCCGTTTCCTTGAGTCTTCTTGCCTTGAGCGGCCTTCGCCATCCTGGCCCACATGTAGCCCATCACCACGAGGCCGAAGAGATGCATGTAGTCGGTGGCGCCGGCGCCGGCATTGTCGGGCTTCGCCATGGCGTTCTGCATGAACCACATGGTGGCCTGCTGCAGATGGCCGAGGCCCTGCTGCAGGGGCGCGATGTAGGGCTTCAGGCTCTCGTCGGACGCATTCTCCTGGCAGAAGGCGCCGACCTCGTTGAAGAAGGTCATGACGGCGCGCCCGCCGTCCTTGCCGAGCTTGCGGCCGACAAGATCCATGGCCTGGATGCCGTTGGCGCCCTCGTAGATCTGCGTGATGCGGGCATCGCGCACGAACTGCGACATGCCCCATTCCTCGATGTAACCGTGGCCGCCGAACATCTGCTGCGCCTTGACGGCATTGTCGAAGCCGAGATCGGTGAGCACGCCCTTCACCACGGGCGTCATCAGGCCCATGTAGTCCTCGGCGGTTTGGCGCTGCGCGTCGTCGGACGAGCGGTGCGCGATGTCGCTGTTGAGGCCGGTCCACACGATGAGCGCTCGCGCGGCCTCGTTGAAGGCCTTGATGGAGAGAAGCGTGCGGCGCACGTCCGGATGCACGATGATCGGATCGGCCGGCCTGTCGGGGAACTTCGCCCCCGTGAGCGCCCGGCCCTGCAGGCGGTCCTTCGCGTAGGCCAAGGCGTTCTGATAGGCCACCTCCGACTGGGACAGCCCCTGCACGCCAACCGCGAGCCGCGCCTCGTTCATCATCACGAACATGGCGTTGAGGCCCCGGTTCTCCTGGCCGACGAGCCAGCCCTTCGCCCCATCATAGTTCATAAGGCAAGTCGAGTTGCCGTGGATGCCCATCTTGTGCTCGATCGAGCCGCACATGACGCCGTTGCGCTCGCCCACCGAACCGTCCTCGTTCACGATGAACTTCGGCACGACGAAGAGCGAGATGCCTTTCGTGCCCTGCGGCGCGCCTTCGATGCGCGCGAGCACGAGATGGACGATGTTCTCGGCGACGTCATGCTCGCCGGCCGAGATGAAGATCTTCGTGCCGGTGATCGCGTAGGAGCCGTCGCCGTTCGGGACGGCCTTCGTCTTCAGCATCCCGAGATCCGTGCCGCAATGCGGCTCGGTGAGGTTCATGGTGCCGGTCCAGGCGCCCTCGATCATCTTCGGGAGATAAATGCGCTTCTGCTCCTCGGAGCCGTGCTCGACGAGGGCCGCGATGGCGCCCTGGGTCAGGCCCGGATACATGCCGAGCGCCAGGTTCGCCGAGGAGACGAATTCCTGCATCACGGAGTTGAGGGTCATGGGCAGGCCCTGGCCGCCGAACTCCTCGGGCGCCGAGAGGCCCATCCAGCCGCCCTCGACATAGGCCCTGTAGGCCTCCTTGAAGCCCTTCGGCGTGGTCACCGAGCCGTCCGGGTGACGGGTGCACCCTTCCTGATCGCCGGTGCGGTTGAGAGGCGCGAACACCTCCTCGCAGAGCTTGGCGCCCTCGGCGATGATGGCCTCGACGGTGTCCGGCGTCGCGTCGGCGAAGCCCGGCAGGTTGTTATAGCGTTCGAGATGGAAGACGTCGTTGAGGAGGAACAGCACATCCTCGACGGGGGCCTTGTAGCTGGGCATCAGGGGTCCTCCCGAGGGCGCTTCGGCCACATGATTGGGGGTCCGGCGGACCATGCCGACCGGGATAGTTCACATATAAACTATCCTTCGCCCGTTGGGAAGATCCCGAACCGTCACGCTCGGGCGAAATCCGCAAACAAGAACGGCCGCCCAAGGGCGGCCGCTGACTTTCGGAGGACGGCGGAGGCCGACCGGGATCGGGGTGCTTACGCGGCGTTCGCGATGAGCGTGGCGCGGTGACCTTTCAGCTCCTCGAGCGCCTGCTCGATCTCGACCTTCTGCTGCTCGAGATGGGAGATCTGGTCCTCGATCTGCGCGAGCGAGAGGTTGAGGTTCGCCGGGGCCTCGCCGGGGCGCTCTTCGGCCAGCATGGCGCGGATCTCGGTGAGGGTGAAGCCGAGCTGCTTGCCCTTCAGGATCACGGAGAGGCGGGCACGGTCGCGGGCATCGTAGATGCGGGCGGTGCCTTCACGGCGCGGCGAGAGAAGGCCGCGATCCTCGTAGAAGCGGAGCGTCCGCAGGGTAACGCCGAACTCGCGAGCGAGATCGCCGATGGTGTAGGTCTTCGGCCGGTCGAGGCGACGCGCAGCCAAACCCGAGAGAGCTTCGTTGGTATCGTTTGTCATGATGCCCACCACGTTTGAAGTTCATTGGCTCCGGTGCGCCCGGATCTTGTTCGAGACCGGCCTTCATGTGGGCCGATGACGAATCTTAGTCAGATTAATTCGCGCTTCACAAGCGGCTGATCACGGCGAAGCTCCACAATCTGCGGCTTAGCCGCCGTTGCGGCATGCACGCGCGTCTTCCCGAGCGGCAATTGTGACCGGCACGCCACACATTCGGGAGGCTTAACCCCTTCTTTACCGCGTTCGCCGAAAGCTGCGCCGTCGATCCGAAGCCCCGATTCCCGCTGCCGATTCGCAGCGCGCCGGGCGTGCGGGCCGATGCGGCAGGCCCACCCCGCCGCGTGTTCCGGTTCCCGAGTGCGGCATGATACGCAACGCCTCATCAGGTCTTGATCTCGAAACGCGGGAGGCGGTGGAAGCCGCCGCGCGGCGTTCGGGCTTGAGCCTCGACGAGTGGGTGAAGGCGGCGGTCGTCGAGCACAGCCGCCGGGCCCCGGCACCCCAAGCCTCCACCCTCGATGCGGCGCTCGCCAAGATCGCGCAGGTCACGCGCCCGCGCGGCCCGCGCGCCCTCGACGGCCTCATGGGTGCGAGCGCGCCCGGCGCCCTCGATCCCGCCGCGCGCACCGCCCTCGCCTTTGATTCCGTCGCGGGCTGGATCGAGCAGGCGGAGGCGCGTCTCGACGAGACCGTCCACGCCACCACGGCGCAGCAGGAGCGCCTCGCGGGCGCCCTCGCGGAGGCGCTTCACACGATCAGCAGCCGCCTCGATCAGGTCGAGACCCGCGAGGCGGGCCTCGGACCGGATCTCGCCTCGACACTGGCGGCCCTCCGCCAGGACGTCGCCGCCCTCGCGGCCCGGCTCGAGGCGCCCGCGCCGTCCGATCCCTGGCACGCCGCGCTGCAGGGCATCGAGCGCGAGGTGGAGCGCCTGCGCGCGTGCTTCGGCGGCCTCGTCACACGCGACGAGGTGGCGACCCTCGAGGATCTCGTGCGGGGGCTTGCCGCCGACATTGCCGAGCCCGGCTCGCGCGCCGACATGGCGGCCCTCGCCGAGTCGGTCGCCCACGTTCAGGCGGAGGTCCGCCACCTCGCACAGGAAACCTCGCAGGACCTCCACCGGCGCATCACGCAGGAGGTGGAGGGCCTCGCCCGCAAGCTCGACCAGGTGGCCGCCGCGGGCGCCGGGCGCGCCGGCGTCGAGGCGCTCGGCCACCAGCTCGCCGACATGCGCCAGGCCCTCGCCCGCATGGCCGATCCGCAGAGGATCGAGCGCCTCGCCGAGGAGGTTGCAATGCTCGGCCGCCACGTGGCGGAGATGCGGGTGCAGCAGGTGACGGCCGGCGATTTCGCGGGTCTCAAGAGCGCGCTCGAGGACATCCGGGTGCAGCTGCAGCGCTCCGAGGAGGACAAGGGCGCGAGCGAGGTCCCGGCCGAGCTGAAGAGCCTCAACCGCCGCCTCGATCTTCTCATGAGCCGGCCGGAGCCGGCGGGGCTCGACCCGATCACCGCCCAGCTCTCCACCTTGACCGAGCGGATCGGCTCGCTCGCAAGCTCGCTGTCGGCGGGGCGCTCCGGCACGCCCGACACCCTCGTCTCCGGCATGGAGAGCCTCAAGGGCCGGGTGGAGGCCCTTGCCGATTCCGTGGCCTCTGCGCCCGCCCCCGTGCTCGGCCGGCTGGACCAGCTCGAGACCACGCTTCGCGCCGCGAGCGCGGCGCCCGAGGCCGTGATCGGCCGCATCGACCGGCTCGAGGACGTGGTGCGCCAGATCGGCGAGCAGACCGACATGGCGCCCCTCGAGATCATGGTGCGCGAACTCCTCGACAAGCTCGAACGGGGCGGCGGCACCAGCGCGAGCCTCGACGGGCTGGAGCAGCGCCTCGAGACCCTGACGACCCAGATCACGCGCCAGGCTTCGGACCAGGTGCAGCAGGCCCTCGCCGAAACCCTGGTCCACGTCAAAACCCTGCGGGGCGAGGCCGCCATCATTGCCGAGCGGGCCGCGAAGGCGGCGATCCGCGAGGCGCATGCTGCCGGTCCTGTCGACGCCGAATCCCTGCGCCAGGGTTTTGCCGAACTGCGCGCCCTCCAGGCCGATGCGGAAAAGCGTACGCAGGCGACCCTCAAGGCGGTGCACAACGCCCTCGAAACCCTGATGGCGCGGCCCCAGGCTCCCGCCGTCCAGCGCCCCGCCCCCGCGGTGCCGCCGGCCTTCGCCGACGCGCCCGCCGCGCATACGCCGGCCGCCGAGACGCCTCCGGCGGTGCGCCTCGAGGCGGCCGTGCGCAAGCTTCACGCGGCCGCGCTCTCCCAGGCCGAACCGCCCCTGCCGCACCCCGCTCCCGCGGCGGCGGAGCCCGAGCCCGTCGAGGTGCTGCTCGAGCCCGGCGCCCCGCGGGGCGTGCCCGGCACCTCCTTCGCCGCCTCCCAGGAGGGCGAGCCCGGCCACGCACGGGCGAACTTCATCGCGGCGGCCCGCCGCGCCGCTCAGGCCGCGAGCGCGGATGCGACCGGCCGGCCCGAGGAGGCGGACGGACTGCCGGAAGCCGACGGGCCGATCTCGAACCAGACCCTCATCGACCGCATCCGCCAGACCTTCGACAGCCACCGCAAGCCGCTCCTGCTGAGCATGGCGCTGCTGATCCTGGTGGCGGGATCGATGCAGACGATCACGCGCCTCGGCGGCGGCCCGGCTCCGAGCGAGCCCCGGGTGGAGGCCGCCGCGAAGGCCGCCCCCGCGCCGGCTCCCCTGGTGCAGATCGCGGCCCCGGCGCGCATGCCAGGCGCCCCGGCCGCCACCGTCGCGGCGGCGGCGCCGGCCGCACCGCAGCCCCCGGCCGAGGTGAGCATCGACCTCTTCGAGCCCGTCGAGGTGTCGAGCATCACGCCGGCGCCCAAGCGCATTCCCGGGATCGCCCCGAGCGACCTGCCCTCCGAGGCCCCCGGCTCCCTCGTTGAGGCCGCGGAGCGCGGCGACGGCGCCGCCGTCTACGAGCTCGCGAGCCGCCTCGCGGAGGGGCGCACCCTCCCGCGCGAGCCCGCGATGGCGGCGAAGCTCTTCGAGAAGGCCGCGCAGGCAGGCGTCGTTCCGGCGCAGTTCCGCATCGCCAACCTTTACGAGAAGGGCGTGGGCGTCACCCGCGACCTCGCCCTCGCCCGGACTTGGTACGAGCGCGCGGCGGCCGGCGGCAACACCCGCGCCATGCACAACCTCGCCGTGCTCTTCGCGGAAGGCGCCGGAAGCCAGCCCGACTACGCCAAGGCGGGCCGCTGGTTCCAGGAGGCCGCGGAGTTCGGTGTCCGCGACAGCCAGTACAATCTCGCGGTGCTCCTCGCGCGGGGGCTCGGGGTGAAGCAGGACCTCGTTCAATCCTACAAGTGGTTCCAGCTCGCCGCAGCGCAGGGCGACGACGATGCGGGCCGCAAGCGCGACGAGATCGGCGGGCGCCTCAGCCCCGAGATGCTCGCCGCCGCCAAGGCCCTCGCCGCCGGGTGGCGCGCGAGGCCCGCCTCCCCGGAGGCCAACGAGGCGCCCCAGCCCGCCCTGGGGCTGAGCGCGGTCCGGTCCCCGATCAAGCGTTCTTGACCGGAACGGACCGGGTCAGTTTTCGTTCAGATCCAAGCCTTAAGGTAAGGTGGCGCAAAGCCACCGTGAACGAACCTGTGGCCGGCCCCGGCCACGGAGGGAATGCCCGTTGCAAGTTTATCTGCCTATCGCCGAGATGCCGGTCAGCGTCCTGCTGATCCTTGGGCTGGGCGCGGCGGTGGGGTTCGTGTCGGGCCTGTTCGGTATTGGCGGCGGCTTCCTCATGACGCCGCTCCTCATCTTCCTCGGCATTCCGCCGGCGGTGGCGGTGGCGACGCAGACCGCCCAGATCGTCGCCTCCTCGACCACGAGCGGGATCAACGCCCTGCGCCGCAACGCCCTCGACCTGAAACTCGGGATCGTGCTCGTCCTCGGCGGCCTCGTGGGCTCGGCCCTCGGGGTCTGGTCCTTCGCGGCGGCCCGGCGGGCCGGCCAGCTCGACCTCGTGATCGTCGTCTCCTACGTGACGCTCTTCACGGTGGTCGGCTCGCTCATGATGCGCGAGAGCCTGCGGGAGTTCTGGTCCACCCGCAAGGGCGGCAAGCCGCGCCTGCGCCGCAAGGCGGGCGCCCACGCCCCCTATCTCGGGCTGCCCTTCCGGATGCGGTTCTACCGCTCGAAGCTCTATGCCAGCCTCATTCCCATCGTGGGGCTTGCCCTGTTCGTGGGCTTTGCGGGCGCGCTGCTCGGCATCGGGGGCGGCTTCATCATGGTGCCGGCCCTGCTCTACATCCTGCGCGTGCCCACCGCCGTCGTGGTGGGCACCTCCCAGTTCCAGATCCTGTGCACCACCCTCGTCGCCCTCGTGCTGCACGCCGTGGCGAACCAGGCGGTCGACATCGTCCTCGCCCTTCTGCTCATCTTAGGCGGGGTGTTCGGGGCGCAGTTCGGCGCAAGGGCCGGGCGGAACCTCCGGGCGGAGCTCTTCCGCTTCCTCCTCGCCATCCTGCTCCTCGGGGTTGGCCTGCGCTTTGCCATCGAACTCGTCCTGCGCCCGAACGAGCCCTTCTCCATCACCGTCCAGGAGACCCGCACGTGAGGAGCGGCCGGCGCGCCCTCCCGTTTATCGCGGCCCTGCTCCTCGGGCTCGCGCCGGCCCTCGCCCGCGCCGAAACGCTCATCACGTCGATCTCGAGCACCCGGGTGCTCATCAACTCCAACTATACCGGCACGTCGCTTGCCGTGTTCGGCTCCATCGAGCGGGACGCCCAGACCGTGTCCCGCGGCGCCGGCTACGACATCGTCGTCACGGTGCGCGGGCCGCGCCAATTCCTCACGGTTCGCGAGAAGGAGCCCCTCGGCCCGGTCTGGATCAACCGGGAGCAGCAGAAGTTCCCGGACGCTCCGGCCTATCTCGGGGTGTTCTCCTCCCAGCCACTCGCCGCCATCACGAGCGACGTGCTGCGCCAGCGCCAGAGGATCGGCCTCGATGCCATCGTGCAGGCCGCGGACTTCACCATCGACCGCGGCACCGCGGACGAGCCGTTCCGGGAGGCGCTCTTGCGCCTGAAGACCCGGGAGGGCCTCTACCTTCAGGACGAGCGCGCCGTGACGTTCCTGACGCCCTCCCTGTTTCGGGCGGCGGTGCCGCTCCCGGCCACGGCCCCGCCCGGCAATTACGAGGTGGAGGTGGCCCTCTTTGCCGACACGGTCATCCTCGCCCGCACCCAGACGAATTTCGAGCTCGTGAAGATCGGTTTCGAGCAGCAGGTGGGCGAGATGGCCCGCGACCTCGCCCCGATCTACGGCGTCGCGACCGCGCTGCTCGCGCTCTTCTTCGGCTACCTCGCGAGCGTGGTGTTCCGGCGGGACTAGGGGCTAGTCCCGACAGAGCATCGCCTTGCCGATGGCGAAGATGCGCTCGGTGCCGATGAGGTGGGCCGTGAAGCCGCCCGCGAAGAGCGGCTTGAAGGCCGGGTCGCAGGCGTTGAGCCCGCCCGCATAGGCCCCGAAGGCCGGCATGATGAGGCGCGAACCGTCCGTGAGGAAGCAGCGTCGGCGCACGCCCCGCCCGCGCATCACCACTTTGCCGACCGGATGGAGGTGGCCGGCGACCTCCGCCGTCGCGCCGGGAACGGGCTCGTGGCGGAGCATGAGGGCGCCGAGGGTCATCTCCGCTACGACGGTTCCACCGATCGTCTCCGGCAGGGTGCGGTCGTGGTTGCCCGTCACCCACACCCACTCGCGGCCGGCCTGAACCTCCTGAAGCGTCGCGCGCTCCTCGTCCCCCAGGCGGTCGGGGCCGCCGACATCGTGAAAGCTGTCGCCGAGGGCGACCACCCGGCGGGGGTCGAGGCGCGCCACCACGTCCTTCAGCGCATCCAGGGTCTCGCGGGTGTCGTAGGGGGGCAGCATGACGCCGCGGCGGGCGGCGAAGCTCGAACCCTTCTCGAAATGCAGGTCCGCCACGAGGAGCGTCTCGTGGGCGGGCAGGTAGAGGGCCCCGCTCATGTCGAGGAGCGCGGGTTCTCCGGCCACCTCGATCAAGCTCGTTGTCTCTTTGTTCTTGCGCAAAGCGGTCACGCCAAAGCCTCGTCGAGGAGCATGGCCTCCGCTTCCGCCAGGATCTCGTCCGCGCCCTCGCCCGTCACGCGCTCGCGGCCGATCTCCAGCATCACGGAGACGCTCAAAGGAGAAACCCGGTCGAGCGGCTTGTGGATGATTCGCCCCCGGATGCGCTTCAACATCATGCCGAGACGCCTCACGTCGAGGAGTCCGGTTGCCGCATCGGCACGGGCGGCCCTGAGGAGCACGTGGTCGGGCTCGTATTTGCGCAGCACGTCGTAAACGAGGTCGGTGGAGATCGTGACCTGCTTGCCGGTCTTCTTTTCGCCCGGAAAGCGCCGCTCGATGAGGCCCGCGATCACCGCGCAGTACCGGAAGGTGCGCTTCATCAGCGCCGATTCGGCGAGCCAGTCCTCAAGATCGTCGCCCAGCATGTCCTCGGCGAAGAGGTTGTCCATGAAGCTCTCGTCCTGCGCCGCGGCGGAGCCGATGTCGCGAAGCCCGTAGACCGCGAGGGCGTAGTCGTTCGCTGTGAAGCCCAGCGGCTTCAGCCCCGCGCGCTCGAGGCGCCGGGTGAGGAGCATGCCGAGGGTCTGGTGTGCGAGCCGCCCCTCGAAGGGAAAGCACGTCATGTAGTAGCGGCCGGTGCGCGGGAAGGTCTCGACAAGGAGGTCCCGCGGGCCCGGCACGATGGATTTGCGGCGCTGCTGGAGAAGATAGTCGGTGAGCTGCGGCGGCAGGCGGTCCCATTCGAAGGGATCGGCGAGGATCTCCCGCACCCGCGCGGCGAGGAAGGTGGAGAGCGGGAACTTGCCGCCCGCATAGGACGGGATCTTCGGGTCGGTTCCGGCAGCGGTGCGGCTCGCCATCACCTCGTCCTCCTGGATGCCCTCGAAGCGCAGCACCTCGCCGGCGAACACGAAGGTGTCCCCCGCGCTCATGGTCTCGGCGAAGTATTCCTCGATCTCGCCGAGCACGCGGCCGCCGCGGGGCACCACCGTGCCGGGCCGCTTGCGCGACGAGCGGGCGAGCCGCACCTTGATCATGGGCGATTCCACGATGGTGCCGACATTGAGCCGGTATTGCTGCGCGACCTTGGCGTCCCGCACGCGCCACAGCCCGTCGCGGCCCTTCACGATCTTGGCGAAGCGCTCGTAGGCGCGAAGCGCGTAGCCGCCATTCGCCACGAAGGCGATCGCGGCCTCGAAATCCTCCCACGAGAGGTCGCGGTAGGGGGCGGCCGAGCGCACTTCGTCGTAGAGCGCCACCATGTCGAAGGGCTCGGCGCAGGCCATGCCGAGAACGTGCTGGCACAGGACGTCGAGGGCGCCGACCCGCGCGTCCGGCGTGTCCTGCGCCGCCGCCTCAATGGCGTCGAGGGCGGCGCGGCATTCGAGGATCTCGAAGCGGTTCGCCGGCACGAGATAGGCCTGGCTCGGCTCGTCCATCCGGTGGTTGGAGCGCCCGATGCGCTGCATGATGCGCGACGCGCCCTTCGGCGCGCCCACGTTCACCACGAGGTCCACGTCGCCCCAGTCGATGCCGAGATCGAGGGTCGCGGTGCACACCACCGCTTTCAGCTTGCCCTCGATCATGGCCTCCTCGACCCGCCGCCTCTGGCCGACATCGAGGGAGCCGTGGTGGAGCGCGATGGGAAGCCCGTCGTCGTTGAGGTCCCAGAGGGTCTGGAACACGTACTCGGCCTGGAGCCGCGTGTTGACGAAGACGAGGGTCGTCTTGTGGCGCCGGATGAGGTCGTAGATCGCCGGCATGGAATGGACGCCGAGATGGCCCGCCAGCGGGAGCGTCCGGTCGATCTCCAGCATGCGGATGTCAGGCGCCGCCCCGCCCTGCACGACGACGAGGTCGGCGAGGTCGTCTCCCTCGCCCCCCGCGGTCCCCTGCGGGACGAGGTACCGCCGGAGCTCGTCCGGCTCCCGCACCGTCGCCGAGAGCCCTACCGTCGCGACATCCGGCGCGAGCTGGAAGAGGCGCGCGAGGCCGAGCGACAGGAGGTCCCCGCGCTTCGACGTGACGAGGGCGTGCAGCTCGTCGAGCACGATCCGCCTCAGCCCCGAGAAGAAGTCCCGCGCCTCCGCATGGGCGAGGAGGAGCGCCAGCTGCTCCGGCGTGGTGAGGAGGATGTCCGGCGGCCGCGTGATCTGCCGGGCGCGCTTGTGGGCCGGCGTGTCGCCGGTGCGGGTCTCGATCCGGACCCCGAGACCCATCCCGCTCACGGGGGCCTCGAGGTTGCGGGCGATGTCGACGGCGAGCGCCTTCAGGGGCGAGATGTAGAGGGTGTGAAGGTGCCCCTTGGCAAGCGCCTTCGCGGGCGGCCGCTCGGCGAGGTCCACCAGGGTCGGCAGGAACCCGGCGAGGGTCTTGCCGGCTCCGGTCGGCGCCACGAGGAGCGCCGAGCGGCCCGCCCGCGCCTTGGCGAGAAGCTGCAGCTGATGCTCCCGCGGCTCCCAGCCGCGGCTCTGGAACCAGCGGTGAAAGGCTTCGGGCAGGAGGGACGCGGACGCGGTGGGCACGGGGGGAATCTAGGCCGGGACCGGCCCGGCGTCACCACCGCGGGAGAGAATCGGGACCCTATCGCTCCAGCACCAGCAGAAAACCCGGCACGGGCACGCCCCGGTCCTCGCGCGTCGAGACCCGCTCGAACACCGCGACCTGAAAGCCCGTCGCCGCCGCGAGATCGCGCAGGTAGCCCTCCCCGTGGGCGTAGCGGGCATCCTCGCCCAGCACCACGCCGTCGCCCGCGTGCGCCTGGACCGTGAAGGCGAGGTAGCCCTCCCGGTCGAGCACCCGGTGCGCCTCGGCGAGGGCGCCCGACAGGTCGGCCATGTAGACGAACACGTCCGCCGCCAGCACGAGATCGGCCTCGCCCTCCGCCCGGCCTCGCAGAAAGGCCACGAGCTCGCCCTCGTGCAGGGCGTCGTAGAGCCGGGTCTTGGCCGCCTTGGCGAGCATGCGGGGCGAGAGGTCCACCCCCTCGATGGCGTCGACGGTGCCCTCCAGCGCCCGGGCCATGAGACCCGTCCCGCAGCCGAGATCTAGGGCGCAGCGAAAGCGCGGGCCCTTGACGCGCCGGTGCGCCGCCCGGCGCAGGGCGGCGGCGATGAGGTCGGGGCCGCGATAGGCGAGGTCCCGGACGAGGTGTCGGTCGAAATTGGCGGCGTAATCGTCGAAGAGCGCCCGCACGTAGCCGTCCGTGATGGCCGCCGCCGGCTCCACGGCCCCGAGCCGGGCAAGATCGAGCCGCACGCCGAGGGCGTCGCCGGGCTCGAGGGCGAGGGCCTGGCCGAGGGCCTCGGCCGCGGCCTCCCGGTTGCCGAGGGCGGCCTCGGCCCGGCCGAGGAGCGCATGGGCCGCCGCAAAACCCGGAGCCCGTTCCAGCGCCTGCCGGGCGAGATCGGCCGCCGCCGCGGCATCCCCGTCGTCGAGGGCGGCTCTCGCGTATTCAAAGCGGCGGTCGACGAGAAGATCGCCGGAGGACCGGAAGGTGGTGGCGGGCGGCATGCCGGCGGCATGCGGGGCGGCGGCGCCGGTGTCAACCGGAGAGGCTCTTGCGCATGACACCGGGCGGTTCGGCGCTAGAATGTGCCCATGAACGAGCACCGCCCCGGCCTCATCGTCCGCCCCGATCCGAACGACCCGCGCCTCACCCGCCGGGTGGCGGGCGTCAACGAGGCGGGCGAGCGGGTCGAGACCGCCGTGCCGGTGGAGCAGGGGCTGACGCTCTACCTCAACGCCCAGGAGATCGTCACCATGATGACGATCAACGACTATCCGGAGGATCTCGCCCTCGGCTACCTCCTCAACCAGAACATGCTGCGCCCCGACGACGTGGTGACGGGGGTCGATTATGACGAGGACCTTCAGGTCGTGGTGGTGCGCACCGAGCGGCAGACGGATTTCGAGGACAAGCTGAGGAAGCGCACGCAGACGAGCGGCTGCGCCCAGGGCACCGCCTTCGGCGACCTGATGGAGGCCCTGGAGGATGCCGTCCTGCCGCCGGCGCCCCTCAAGACCTCGTGGCTCTACCGCCTCACCCACGCCATCAACACCACGCCGTCGCTCTATCTCGAAGCCGGCGCGATCCATGGCTGCGTGCTGGCGCGGGAGGACAGGCCCCTCGTCTACATGGAGGATGTCGGCCGCCACAACGCGGTGGACAAGATAGCCGGCTGGATGTTCCGCCGCGGCGAGACCGGCGCCGACAAGATCTTCTACACCACGGGCCGCCTCACCTCCGAGATGGTGATCAAGACCGTCCGGATGGGGATCCCCATCCTCGTCTCGCGCTCGGGCTTCACGGCCTGGGGTGTGGAGCTCGCCCGCCAATGCGGCCTCACCCTCATCGGGCGCGCGAAGGGCAAGCGCTTCGTGGCGCTCGCGGGCGAGGAGCGGATCGTGTTCGACCAGGACCTCTCCTACGTGGAGGAGGAGAGCGCGCGGCACCGCCGGAAGGGCGCCGGCGATGCGTGAGCGCGCCGGACCCGCGCCAGGAGCGCTCCCGTGACCCCTCCCCCGACGCTCGGCGTTCTCCTCGCGGGCGGGCTTGCCCGCCGGATGGGCGGGGGCGACAAGCCCCTGCGGGCGATCCGCGGACGCCCGATCCTGGAGCGGGTCGTCGAGCGCTTCGCGCCGCAATGCGACGGGCTCATCCTCAACGCCAACGGCGATCCGGGGCGCTTCGCATCGACGGGGCTCCCGGTGGTGCCCGACACCGTGCCGGATTTCGCGGGGCCCCTCGCGGGCGTGCTGGCGGCTCTCGACTGGGCGGCGGCGCACCGGCCGGACGTCGCCTGGGTCGCGAGCGTTGCCGCCGACACGCCCTTCCTGCCGCGGGACCTCGTCGGCCGCCTGCACGCCGCCCGGGAGGCAGCAGGAGTGCCCCTCGCCTGCGCGGAGTCGGACGGGCAGGCCCATCCCGTGAACGCCCTCTGGTCCGTAGCCCTGCGGGCGGATCTGCGGCGGGCGCTGACCGAGGAGGGCCTGCGCAAGATCGACCGCTGGACGGCCCGCCACGGCATCGCGCAGGCCTCGTGGAGCACCGAGCCGGTGGACCCGTTCTTCAACGCCAACGCGCCCGAAGATCTCGACGCGGCCGAAGCCCTCATCGACCGGTTCGGAGAGCCGTGAACGGCCAAAGGCGGCGCTTGAAACAGAGCCGTTTTGGGCGCACATCTAAGGAACGGTGAAGTGTCCTGTTCCGGAGCGGCGCGTGAAGGTCATCATTCTCTCGGCAGTTGCGGCCCTGGCCCTGGCCTATGCGGCCTCGTTCGTCCTCAACTTCGAGCACGAGCCCGCCTACCAGGCCTTCACGGGATCGGGAGCGGACGTGCGCGAGCCGGGCAACAACCTCGTCGGGCCGGAATGGACCGGCCAGCCCCCGCGTCCCCAGAGCTAGACGAGAAGCCGGTAGGGAATGAAGCCGACGAGGGTGCCGGCTTCGACCCGCGTCACGTCCTCCCGCAATTCCACGAGTCCGTCCGTTTCGGTGAGGGACGTCATCACGCCCGCCCCCTCCCGCGGATGCTTGCGCGCGACGAGGCGGGCGCCTTCGCGGGCGAGGCGAACCCGGACGTATTCGCGCCGGCCCTCTTTCTTGCGGTAGGCGAAGCCGGCCTCGACCGGCAGCGGCTGCGGCGGTGCGAAGGCCTCCCCGGAGAGGCGCGCCACGAGGGCCCGCGCGACCTGCACGAAGGTGACGAACACCGCGACGGGGTTCCCCGGCAGCCCGATGAAGGGCGTGCCGCCGACGACGCCGAGGGCCACGGGCCGACCGGGCTTGATGCCGAGCCGCCAGAAGGTGAGAGCCCCCGCCTCGTCCACCGCCGCCTTCACGTGGTCCTCCTCTCCCGTCGAGACGCCGCCCGAGGTGACGATGAGGTCGTGATGCCGCGCCGCTTCCGCGATGGCGGCCGACACCGCCGCCTGCCGGTCGGGCAGAATGCCGAGATCCGTCACCGCGCACCCGAGCCGCCTGAGCAGGGCGAGCAGCATGAAGCGGTTGGCGTCGTAGAGCCCCGCCGGCCGCAAGGGCTCGCCCGGCGACACCACCTCGTCGCCGGTGGAGAACACCGCGACCCGCAAGGGCGCGCGGACGGCGACATCCGGCAGGCCGAGCCCTGAGAGGAGCGCGATCTCGCCGGGGCCGAGCCGGCGTCCGGCCTCGAGCGCCCTCGCGCCGCGGGCGAGATCCTCGCCGGCGAGCCGCCGGTTCGAGCCCGGCTTCAGGCCGGGCGGCAGGATCACGCGGCCTGCCTCGAGCCGGACGTCCTCCTGCATGAACACCGTATCGAAGCCCTCCGGCATCGGAGCGCCGGTGAAGATCCGGACGGCGTGGCCGGCCGCGAAGCCCTCCCCGCTCGCGCCCGCCGCGACGCGCCCGCTCACCGGCAGGTCCGTGTCGCCCTCCGGCCGCAGATCCGCGAAGCGGACCGCGTAGCCGTCGACGGCGGAGTTGTCGAAGTTGGGCAGGCTCAGCGGCGCGGTCACGTCCTCGGCGAGAACCCGTCCGTCCGCCGCGAGGAGCGGCACCCGCTCGACGCCGCAGACGGGCGCGATCCGCTCGAGGATGAGCGCGCGGGCCTCGTCGACCGACATGAGGGCGCCGCCGAAAGCAAAGCAGTCGTTGGAGAGTTGAGCCATGGGGCGAGTTTAGGCCATGGGCCCGCCCCGGTCGATCACGCGCCAGCCCTCGACGAGCCTCATGCTCTCGCGGTCGATCACGAAATAGCAGCCGCCGCCCCCATGGGGCTGCGCCAGGGAGCGGGCATCGGGCACGCCGCTGAGATAGGCGAGAAGCAGCGTCCCGACGCCGCCGTGCGAGACGACCGCCACGTCGCCAGCGATGTCGGCCCGCCGCGCGATCCGCGTGACGGCGCGCAGGATGCGCGCCTGCGCATCCGCGGCCCGCTCCCACCCGCGAACGCTCTCCTGCGACCGGGCGAAGAAGGCGTCGACCACCTCCCAGAATTCCGGCGGCGCGATGTAGCCGGTGGCCGAACGGTCGTTCTCGCCGAGTTCCTCGTCGACCAGGATCGGCAGGGAGAAATGCGCGGCGATGATCTCCGCCCCGTCGCGGGCCTTGCGTTCGCCGCTGCTCGCGACGGCCCGCACGCCGGTCAGAACCGGGTGGGCGAGGAAGGCCTCCATCCGGGCGCGGCCCTTGGCCGACAGAGGCCATTGCGGCACAGGCACGGCGGGATCGATCACCACCTCCGGGTGGGTGACGAAGACGATGCGGGCCATGGCGGGACGGGATCCTTGCAGGTTTCAGCGGCGCGGGCGCTGCGGCGCAGGCGCGGCCTCGAGCGCGGCGACGACCGCATCGAACGGTTCGGCATGGTCGAGAACCCGGTCGGCAACCGCCGCCACGTCGTCGAGATGCGCCACCGGAAGATCCGTGCCGGGCACGGGCCCGTCGGCGGCGATGGCCCTGACGTTCGGCACCTCGCCGAACAGGAACGGCTTGCCGTTCGCCGCCCGGTGTACCTCGATCTTCGGATGAGCGTGCGCCTTGAAGCCCTCCACGATCGCGAAGTCCACGGGGGAGAGTTTTCGCAGGAGGTCGGCGAGCCCCGGCTCCGCCTCCCCGCTCAGCTCATGCATCAGGGCCCAGCGCCGGCCGGAGGAGACCAGCACCTCCAGGGCGCCGGCCGATCGGTGCTCGAACGAGTCCTTGCCGGGATGATCGATCTCGAAGGCATGATGCGCGTGCTTGAGGGTCGAGACCGTGAGGCCGCGGCCCTTAAGCTCCGGGATGAGCTTGCGCAGGAGCGTGGTCTTGCCCGCGCCGCTCCATCCCGCCAGTCCGATCACGCGCATCGGCGCTCCCAAAGAAAAGCCGCCCGAGGCCAGGGGCGCCGGGCGGCGATGGCGGGCCGGCGGCGCCTACTCGGCCGGCGCGGCGCGCACGCCGGTCTGAGGGCCGGAGGCGGTCTTCGCCATCTCCTCGTCCACCCAGAGCCGGTGGTGGGTGCGCGCCCAGGCGAGGTCCACCTCCCCCGAGCCCATGGCGTCGTAGGCGCCCTCCATGCCAAGGGAGCCGATATAGATGTGGGCAATCATGATGGCGATCAGGATGACGCCCACCGTCGCGTGGACGTACTGCGCCAGTTGCATCCCGTTGATGTCGAGCTGAAGGCCCACGACCCCCGACGCTCCGAAGGGGAACATCATGATGAGGCCGGAGGCCGCGAGGGCGAGCCCGCCGAGCACCACCGACCAGTAGATGAGCTTCTGGCCCGCATTGAAGCGGCGGGCCGGGGGATGGTTGTTGCTCAGGAACCCGCCGCCCTGCTTGATCCAGACCACGTCCGTGCGGTCGGGAATGTTGTCGCGGATCCACACGAAGATCATGAAGAGGAGGCCCAGCATGAAGGGCCAGGACAGGAAGTTGTGGGCGTATTTCGCGTATTGCGACCACACCGCGAAGGCGTCGGGCCCGATCACCGGCATGAGCAGGCGCTTGCCGAAGATGTAGTTCAGCCCCGAGATCGACAGCACGATGAAGCACATGGCGGTGAGCCAGTGCGTGAAGCGCTCGAAGGCATTGAAGCGCTGGATCTTGCGGCCCGATTCCTCGCTGTGGTCGAGACGGATCCGGCCGCGCGTGAAGTAGAACGCGGCGAGCGCCAGGATCATGCCGAGGACGAAGATGCCCCCGAGCCAGGGCAGGATGCCCTCCCGGAAGCTCTGGTAGTCGCGGCCCTGGGGCTGCTGCAGGATCGCGGCCTTGGCATCCGGAATGGTGACGCGGCCCGTGAGCTTGTCGAGCTGTTGGAAGAGCTGCTCCTCCGATACCGCGCTCGCGGTCGGATTGGAGGCGTTGGGCTGGCCCTGAACGGCCTGGCCCGTGGTGCCGCCCCGGTTGGCCGGACCCTCGGATGTGGAGGTCTGGGCGGCGGCGGGGGCTGCGAGCGACATCGCGAGAGCGACGCCGAGAGCCGCCAAAAGGCCGCGGATGGTCGTTGAAATCATCGGGTGTCCCTTCCCGTCGTCACTCATGGGGATGAGGGGGGCCGGCGGCCCCCACCCGCGATCAGATGGCCACGGTCTCGCGATAGGCCGTCTTCCAGCCCCAGGCGCCCGAGCCGTAGCCGCGCTTCACCACGCGCTCCTTGTAGATCTGCGCGATGATGTCCCCGTCGCCCGCGAGGAGAGCCTTGGTGGAGCACATCTCGGCGCAGAGCGGCAGCTTGCCCTCGGCAAGGCGGTTCGAGCCGTACTTGATGTACTCGGCGGTCGAGCCGTCGGCCTCGGGGCCGCCCGCGCAATAGGTGCACTTGTCCATCTTGCCGCGGGTGCCGAAATTGCCGACGCGCGGATATTGCGGCGCGCCGAACGGGCAGGCGTAGAAGCAATAGCCGCAGCCGATGCACAGGTCCTTGGAGTGCAGCACCACCGCGTCCGCGGTGGTGAAGAAGCAGTTCACCGGGCACACGGCCGCGCAGGGCGCGTCCGTGCAATGCATGCACGCCATGGAGATGGAGCGCTCGCCCGGCTTGCCGTCGTTGAGGGTCACGACGCGCCGGCGGTTGATGCCCCACGGCACGTCGTGCTCGTTCTTGCAGGCGGTGACGCAGGCGTTGCACTCGATGCACCGGTCAGCGTCGCAGAGAAACTTCATTCGAGCCATCGTCAAAGCCTCCCGCTCACGCTGCCTGGATCTGGCAGAGCGTGACCTTGGTCTCTTGCATGTTGGTCACCGGATCGAAGCCGTAGGTCGTCACCCAGTTCACGCTCTCGCCGAGCACGATGGGATCGGTCCCTTGCGGGTACTTCTTGCGGTTGTCGGTGCCCCCGTACCAACCCGCGAAGTGGAACGGCATGAAGGCGACGCCCTTGCCGACGCGGTCAGTGACGAGAGCCTTCACGCGGGCCTGAGACCCGCCCTCCGGACCGCGCACCCACACCCAGCTGCCGTCCTTGATCCCGCGCTCGGCCGCGTCCGCCGTGTTCACCTCGACGAACATGTCCTGCTGCAGCTCGGCGAGCCAGCGGTTGGAGCGGGTCTCCTCGCCGCCGCCCTCGTATTCCACGAGGCGGCCCGAGGTGAGGACGATCGGGAACTCCCGGGCGAGATTGCGCTCGACCGCGGCCTTCTGCACCGAGAAGCCGATGTTGGGCAGGCGGAACTGCCGCTCGTCGGGACGGGTCGGATACTTGGCCACGAGGTCCGGCCGCGAGGTGTAGATCGGCTCGCGGTGGACCGGGATCGGATCCGGCAGGTTCCAGGCGACGACGCGGGCCTTGGCGTTGCCGTAGGGCAGAACGCCCTTGTCGAGGCACACGCGCTGGATGCCGCCCGACAGGTCGGTGGCCCAGCTCACCGCGTCGACGCTGTTGCCGCCCATGCGGGTGATGATCGCCATCTCCTGGGGCGTGAGGTCCTGATCCCACCCGAGCTTCTTGAACACCGCCATGGTGAATTCAGGATAGCCGTCCGTGATCTCGGACCCTTGCGAGAACGAGCCCTCGGCGAGGAGCGTCTGCCCCTCCCGCTCCGTGCCGAAGCGGGCTCGGAAGGTGCCGCCGCCCTCCTTCACGTGCAGCGACGTGTTGTAGAGGACGTGGGATCCCGGATGCCGGATCTCGGGCTTGCCCCAGCAGGGCCAGGGCAGGCCGTAATAGTCGCCTCCGATCTCCGGGTCGTCCTTGGGCGCGCGCAGCGTCACCAGGTCGAACTTGCCCTGGTTCTTCATGTGCGCCTTCAGCCGCTCCGGCGACTGGCCCGAATAGCCCGTCGACCAGCCGCCCCGGTTGATCTCGCGCAGGATGTCCTCCGGCACGGGTCGGTTGTTCGTGACCGTGATGCCCTTGAACATGCGGTCCGCGAAGCCGAGCTTGCGGGCGAGAAGGTAGAGCGCCTCGTAGTCGTCCTTCGATTCGAAGATCGGCTTCACCACCTGCTCGCCCCACTGGAGCGACCGGTTCGAGGCGGTGCGGGAGCCGTCCGTCTCGAAGTTCGTGCAGATGGGCAGGAGATACGTGTTGTCCTTGCGCTCCGACATGGAGGCGTAGGACGTCGGATGCGGGTCCGCCACCACGAGAAGCTCGAGCTTCTCGAGGCCTCGCGCGGCGTCCGGCATGCGGGTGACCGTGTTGCCGCCGTGCCCGAACACCACCATGGCGCGGATCATGTCGGACTGGTCGACATCCTCCGGCTTCATGAGCACCGCGTCGAACCACCGGGTCGAGGTGATGCCGGGGGTCTCCATGTTCTGCTTGCGGTTGCGGGCCGGGCGGCCGCCCTTGGCCGGCACCTCGTCGAAGCGGCCCTGCAGCCACTCGTATTCCACGTCCCACACCCGCGCCCAGTGCTTCCAGGCGGCTTCGGTGAGGCCGTAATAGAGGGGCAGCGTCGTGATATCGAGGCCGAGATCCGTGGCGCCCTGCACGTTGGTGTGGCCGCGGAAGATGTTGGCGCCCGAGCCCGGCCTGCCCACGTTGCCGGTGAGCAGCAGCGCGATGCAGGAGGCGCGCACGTTCGCGGTGCCCACCGTCTTCTGGGTCTGGCCCATGCACCAGATGAGGGTCGCGGGCTTCTCCTTGGCGAACTTCTCGGCGACGCGCTTCAACTGCTCGCCCGGAACGCCCGTGATGCGCTCCACCTCGTCCGGCGGGTACTTCTCGATCTCCCGGTAGACCTGCTCCATCCCGTAGACGCGCTGGCGGATGAACTCCTTGTCCTCCCACCCGTTCTTCACGATGTGCCACATCATGCCCATGAGGAACGGGATGTCGGTGCCGGGCCGCAGGCGCACATATTCGGTGGCGTGGGCCGCCGTGCGGGTGAAGCGCGGATCGGCGACGATGAAGTTCGCCCGGTTGATCTCCTTGCCGGCGAGCAGGTGCTGCACCGCGATGGGATGCGCCTCGGTGGGGTTGCCGCCGAGGATCAGCATGGTCTTGGCGTTGCGCAGGTCGTTGTAGGAATTCGTCTGCGCGCCGTAGCCCCAGGTATTCGCCACGCCCGCCACCGTGGTGGAGTGGCAGATGCGGGCCTGGTGGTCGACCGAGTTCGTGCCCCAGAAGGCGCCGAACTTGCGGAAGAGATAGGCGCCCTCGTTCGTGAACTTCGCCGAGCCGAGCCAGTAGACCGAGTCGGCGCCGGCGCGGCTGCGGATCTCGAGGAGCTTGTCGCCGATCTCGTTGACCGCCTGGTCCCACGAGATGCGCTGCCACTGTCCGCCCACGAGCTTCATGGGGTATTTGAGGCGCCGCTCGCCGTGGACGATCTCGCGCACGGAGGCGCCCTTGGCGCAGTGGGTGCCGCGGTTGATCGGGCTCTCCCAGGCCGGCTCCTGTCCGACCCACACGCCGTTCTGAACCTCGGCGGTCACCGAGCAGCCGACGGAGCAGTGGGTGCAGATGTTCTTCCTGATCTCGACCTGGGTGCCCGGGGACGGGGCGGCCGCGGAGGCCTTGCGCACGGCGCCGAGCTGGATCGAGCCGACGGCGGCGAGGCCGCCCACCGCGAGGCCCGACCGTTTCAGGAACGTGCGGCGGTCGAGGGTGCCGGAGGCGAGGCCCGCCGTGAGGGCCTGCAGCTTGCTGCGGCTCGCTTCGCCGCTCCTGCGTTTGACTAGCATCGGGCCGTCCTCACTTCTTCAAGGTCTCGTAGCCGTTGGTGCGGTAGAAGGCTTTCACGTGCTCGCTCTCGCGATAGCGGGCCTTCGTCTCGTCCGGGCCGGGGTCGTAGGCGTTGGCGTCCGTGGCGGCGAGGGGCGAGGCGACCGCCGCGGCAGCCACCGTGGACGCGCCGCCGATGCTGCGCAGGAAGCGCCGGCGATCCATCGCCTTGTCGGTCTTCTCCGTCATTCCATCCTCCTTGGGCGCGGGCCCCGGCTTGGTCTCAATCGTCGAGGGCGAACGCATCCGCCTCGATGTCCATGAAGTGGCGCCCGATGGCGCCGGCGAGTTTGTAGAAGCGGGCGTGCCGCGCGGTCTCGCAATCGGCAAAGAACCGCGCCGCCCAGGGTTTCAGATGCCGCTCGAAGAAGACCCGGTCGGCGCCGGGCTCGGCCTCGAACCGGCCGGCGGTCAGCCCGGCCATCACTTCGCAAAGGATCGCGATGTGATCCTCCGGATCGCCCCGCTCCTCGGCCCGCTCGATGCCGAGCCGCCCCAGGTCCTCGCGCACCCGCGCCAGGGGGCGCTCGTGCAGGAAACCCGTCTGGTAATAGGAGCCGTAGGGCAGGAGCTCGCCGCGGGCGACGCCGACGAACAGATCGAAATATTCCCGCGAGATCGCATCGGCGTCCATCGCGGCGGCGGCTTCGGCAAGGCCGATATGCGCGAGGCCGAGCGGGCTCGCATCGCCCCTGAGGGTCGCGAGGCGCGCCAGCACGTCCGCGGTCGGCGCCCGGCCGAAGAGGAGCGCGAGGAGGCCGTATTCGTGCGAGCGCAGCAGGTCCACCTCGTCGGCGTCGGCGAGGCCGGCATCGGGATACAGATCGGGCCGCAGCACCGTGCGGGGCACGCCGGTCAAGGCCTCGACCGCGAGCACGCGCTCGGCCGGGATCTTCTGCCAATGGGAGACGGCGGGCTGCGATATGCCCAAGCCACGGGCCAGCGCGCCGATGCCACCGGCCGCTCGGATCGCCTCGTCGAGACCACCCTCTCGCATTTCACTCCCGTACCCGCGCGGCTGTTCACGCTCCGCGCTCTCTCATTGATTTCATCATAGAAGGTTATGGCACCCCGACAAGCGTACTTTGGAGTGATTTCAAACTGGAATCGCGCCGCCGTGGCGGCGCCGCGGCGGAGCGAGCGGGGACGGTTCCGCGGCCGGCGCCGCGGCTTCGGGGAGTTCCTCGGGCGCACCGAGCCTGACGCTATCCTGAGGCCAGGCTTGAGCAATCTGCGCTTCGCCCTCGACGGGGACTGGATCCCCGTCGCCCGGCTCGGTCGGGGCCTCGTTCGCGGCGGGCGCCATGCCGTCGAGCGCTTCGATCTCCGGCTCACCACTTTGTGACAACGGATCACGCACCCTCGGCGGACCGTCGAAGATTCGCGCCACCATGGCGCCGACATCGTCGGTCGGCAGAATCGGTCCGTTGCCGGGCACGCCCCCCGGCACGTTCCAGTCATAAGCGTATTCGCGCGCCTCGCTCACGTAGTCGCGAATCGCCGGATCGAGGGACCACACCCGGCGCAGCGCCGCGTTCTTCAGGAAGTCCGGCACGCCCTTGCGCAGGAAGGCCGTGATGTCGGTCTCGGCCGTGATCTCCTCGACGGGCGGCAACGCCGCGATCTCCTCCGGGGTGATCTCGGGCTCGTCCTGCGGCGCCTGCGCGGGCTCCTGCGCGGGCTCCTGCACCGGCTGCTGCGCGGGTGCGGGCGCCGCGTCCTCCTCGCGCCGGATCTCGAGCTTGCGGCGCGACCAGCGCGAGAGGAAATCGTCGGTGCTCATTCGTCGTCCCCCGCCTCGCGGTCGCGCCTTCGCGTGGCGAGAGCCTCGGGATTGGCGCGGTCGCGCTGGCGCTTGAAGAAGGGGCGCTCCACGTGGAAGGCCTCGAAGAAGGCCTGAACCCGCGCCTGCACGTCGGCGGGCATCGGCACCGCCTCGACGATGTCGCCGATATTCTCCGCCAGGGCCTCGCCCTCGTAGGGGTCGGCGGTCACGGTGACGAGTTCGACCTCATCGCCGGTGGGGCGCAGCACGACCCAGAGGGAGGGCTGGGCCGCCGTCAGGTTGTCCCGGTAGTGCGACGTCGCCGTGCCGTAGAGCGCCACCGCGGCCTCGCCGGCATAATGCGTGTCGTCCGCCCCCGACCGCCCGAGCGGTGTGCCCTTCGGGATCGCGGGCGCCGCCGGCAGCACCGCGACGGGGAGCCAGGCATGGCTCGCCCAGGGTCCGGTGAGGGCGCGGCGCGCCACCACCACGCCGACCGTGATATGCTCCCGCGCCATGTCAGGCCGCCCTCGCCCGGCCGGCGAGCGGCAGGCCGACGATGAGGTTCTGGGGCTTCACGCGCACCCCCTTGTCGGCCGTCATGGCAAGCATGAGGTAGACGGGATGACCGGCCGCCCGCGCCTCGACGGGGGTGCCGGGCGCGAAGGTGAGCCGGAACAGGGCGAGCATCCGCGAGCCCTCCTCCGGGTCCACCGTGTCGCCCTTCCACAGGGCGTTGCCGATCCGCGTCGCCTCCGCGTCGAGGCCCACGAACCAGCGCCAGTCCCGGTCCTCGATCCGCACCACGGGCTCGACGGCCGCCTCGACGCCGAGGCAGTGGCGCAGCCACACCTCGATCACCCGCGCCAAGCCCTCGCGGCTGCGCGGGTTGGAGCCGATGTTGAGCGCCATCGTGTGGGCATCGGAGCGGCTCCAGTAGGTCCAGGCGTTCCCGTCGTCGAGCACGTCGAGCTCGCTCGCCGGGTCCTTGCCGAGCATGGCGACGAGGGGCGAGCGGCTGCCGCCCAGCGCATGCGCCTCCACGATCTCCGCATCCGCGAGGAGCACCGTGCCGTCGTGCAGGGAGGCGCGCTGCGGGCGAAAGAAGAGCTCGGCCGCCCGCAGGACGTAAGGGTCCTCGCACCCGTCGAGGGCGTTGCGCAGGATCAGGTGGACGAGCTGGTTGAGGAAGAGCGGCGGCACGGGCCCGGCCCCGCCGCGCACGAGGGCGAGGTACGCCGCCTCGACGCTCGGCGCGGCGACGAGCCTGTCGCGAAAGCCGAGCATGAAGCTCCAGTTCTCGCGGGCGTCCTCGTCCGCGAGGGCAGCGACCTCGGCCGCCGTCACCTGCCGCCGCGGGTTCGCCATGAGGGCTCCGTGGAGCGCCCGCTCGGCCTCGCAGGCCTCCTCCGGCGGCATGAGCTCGGGACGGGCGAGATAGGCGAGCAGCAACTCGTCGGTGACGGCGAGCCCGCCGCCTTCCGTGCGGCGCGTGAGGTGATGGCCGGAGGAAACCCAGAACTCGCGCATCATCGTCTGTCCATGAGGCCGAGAAGGTCGACCCGTTCCTCGGGCTCGTCGGTCTCGACGAATTCGAAGGCCCGCGCATGGGCGTGGAGGCGGTCGGCGCCGGGCGCCGGGCCCTCCCGGCGCCGCAGCGTCCGGAACTGCTCCTTGATCTCGCCGCCCTCGACCGTGCGGTGCATGGCGATGACGGTGCCGGCAGGGTGATCGCACAACGAGGCCGCGAAGGCGATCTCGTCCCGCGCCGCCTCGGCGGCAGCCTCGGGGCCGGGCGCGCCGAAGCGATGGAGCAGCGCGTCGGCGAAGCCCGCCTCGAGGTCGGCCCGCTCCTCGGCCCCGATCTCCGCAACCTCGACGAGGGTCGAAAAGCCGTGGGAGCGCAGGCCGAGGAAGCCGGCCCGGAAGGCGGCGCGCATCTTCGGGGAGGCCTCGTCGAGCTCGACGCCCCAGAACAGCACGGATCCGGTCACCGCCCATTCGCCGGGCTCGGCGGCCCGGTCGAATACGAAGGTGTCGGACGGATCGAGGCGAAGCGTGCGCAGGAGCTTGGACGGTTGGCTCACGGCCCGCTCCCCTGAACCAGCCGGAAGCTCTCCCTCCCCTCAGGGGAGGGGCAGGGGTGGGGTATCGCGCGCAAGCGCGAGTTCTTGCCTGAACGGAGCCTGCCGCTCACGCGGCAACACCCCACCCGCCTGCCGGCACCCTCCCCTAAGGGGAGGGAAGCTTGGTACTGCGGCGCGTGCTGAAAGCCCCTCACAGCCGCGGCGCTCCCGTGCCGGGGTCGAGCCAGGCGGCCTCGGCGAGGCCCGGGAGCAGCGGCATGCGCTCAGCCCGGCCGTCGTGGTGGAGGAGGAGATCCCCGTTGGCGTCGATGCCGCGGCGGCCCGGTCCGCCTTCGCGCGGCAGGCGCGCCAGATAGGTGTCCGCCACGGCCTTGAAGCCGCGCTCGGACCAGGCGTCGAAGGCGAGCATGAGGTGGCGCGCGAAGCTCGCCACGACCTCCGGGAAGTCCCGGGGATCGAACCCCTCCTCCTCGAGCCAGGTCGCCCCCGGGTGATGGCCGGGGTCGATGCCGCCCACCGGCGAGGCGAGGAGCATGCCCGAGAAGACGAGCCAGCGGGGCACCTCGGCCTCCAGGCACTCGGCCGGCCAGGCGAGCCGGCCGCCGCCGAGGCGCCCGCCGTCGAAATGCACCGTCGCCGGAAAGGTGAAGGTCACGGCCTTCTCAGGGGGACCGAAGGCCGCCAGGGCATCCGCCATCGCCCCCATGCCGGCGAACACCGCGCGCCGCGCGGAGGCCAGAGGCTCGGAGGGCTCCAGCACGACCGCGAACTCGATCACGTCGAAGCGCCCCACCCACACGAAGGTGCCGGCACCCGCCTCTTCGGCGATGCGGCACGCATGATCATGCGCGTCCTCGCGCTCCCGCAGGGCCAGCAGCCGGTAGGCCGGCGGCAGGCTCAAGGGTGCGGCGGGCTTCCGGCTCAACGCGACCATGGCGCTCGTGGGGTTCCTGCGACCGGGCGGTCCCTATCGTTCTTTGGAGCGGTTCTAGTATAAAGGCTCTCTTGCGCATAGCGAGGGGCGTCAAAACGCCCCCGATTGAGGGTGGACGCCGTTGACAGCCAAAGCCGACCGCATCGTCGTCGCCTGCTCGTGCGAGGGCACCATGACCCTCGATACCGGGGCGCTGGAGCGCGGCTGCGGGGGCGACCTCGTCACCGCCGACCATCTTTGCCGACGCCAGTCGGATCTCGCCCGCAAGCTCCTCGGCTCTGGCCGTCGGGTCACGATCGGCTGCACGCAGGAAGCTCCCCTCTTCACCGAGATCGCGGAGGAGCTCGGGGCGGCGGACCGCGTCCTCTTCGCGAACGTGCGGGAGCAGGCGGGCTGGTCGGATGCCGGCGCCGCGGCAGGCCCCAAGATGGCGGCCCTTCTCGCGGCCGCGGCGGAGCCCGTTCCGCCGCTGCCGCTCGTGACCCTCAAGAGCGAGGGCGTCGCCCTCGTCTACGGCCGGGACGAGACCGCCATCGAGGCGGCCCGGCGCCTCTCCGACCGCCTCGACATCACGGTCCTCCTCGACCGCCCCGGCCCGATCGCGCCGCCCCGCAGCACCGACTTTCCCGTGCTCAAGGGAACGATCACCCGGGCGAAGGGCTCGCTCGGCACTTTCGAGCTCCGGGTCGACGATTACGCCCTACCCTCCCCGTCCTCCCGCCGGGCCCTCGCCTTCGGCGAGCCCCGCGACGGCGCAGCCTCGTCCTGCGACGTGGTGCTGGATCTGTCGGGCAACGCGCCCCTGTTCCCGGCCCACGAGCTTCGCCCCGGCTATCTGCGCGCCGATCCGCGGGATCCGGCGGCGGTGGAGCGCGCCGTCGCGGAGGCCGGCAACCTCGTCGGCGAGTTCGACAAGCCGCGCTTCATCCAGTTCACCGAGAGCCTGTGCGCCCATTCGCGGTCGACGATCACGGGCTGCACCCGCTGCCTTGATCTCTGCCCCACCGGTGCCATCGCGCCCGCCGGCGACCATGTCGCCATCGACCCGGCGGTCTGCGCGGGCTGCGGCTCCTGCGCCGCCGCCTGCCCGACGGGAGCGGCGGCCTATGCGCTGCCGCCCGTCGACGCGCTCCTTCGCAAGATCCGCACCGGGCTCCAGGCCTATCGGGAGGCCGGCGGCGCCGAGGCGGTGCTGCTCCTGCACGACGGCGATCACGGCGAGCCGCTCATCGACGCCCTGGCGCGCTTCGGCGCCGGGCTGCCGGCGAACGTGATCCCGCTGCGCGTCAACGAGGTGACGCAGGTCGGCCCCGAAACCATCGCGGCCGCCTTCGCCTACGGCGCGTCCGGGGTGCGCCTCCTCGCCCGGGGTCGGGCCAAGCACGACCTCTCCGGCCTGCAGCGGACGGTGTCGCTCTCGGCCACCCTCCTCGCCGCCCTCGGCTACGGCGCCGAGGGGGTGAGCGTCATCGAGACGGACGACCCCGACGATCTTCGCGCCAGCCTCGACCGCCTGCTGCCGGGGCGCGCCGCGGCGCGGCCCGCGGGCTTCGTCCCCCATGGGGCGAAGCGCGGCGTGCTCGAACTCGCCTTCCGCGAACTCCACCGCGCCGCGCCCGAACCCGTGGACGTGGTGCCGCTTGCCGCCGGCGCCCCGTTCGGGGGTCTTGCCGTCGACACGCAGGCCTGCACCCTGTGCCTCTCCTGCGTCTCGGCCTGCCCGGCGGACGCGCTCACGGACAATCCCGAGCGCCCGATGCTGCGCTTCACGGAGAGCCTATGCGTGCAATGCGGCCTGTGCGCCGCCACCTGCCCGGAGGACGCCATCGCCCTCGTGCCGCAGCTCGACTTCAAGGCCTGGGACCAGCCCCGCCGGGTGGTGAAGGAGGAGGAGCCCTTCCACTGCATCGCCTGCGCGAAGGCCTTCGGCACCCGCAGCACCATCGAGCGCGTCGTCGCCAAGCTCCAGGATAAGCACTGGATGTTCTCCGGGAATGCCGGCGTGAACCGCACCCGCGTCCTCATGATGTGCGAGGATTGCCGCGTCGAGGCGATGGTGGGCGAGAGCTTCGACCCGCACATGACCGAACGGCCCAAGCCCCGCACCAGCGAGGATTACTTCCGGGAGCGCGAGACCGGCGGCGAGTTGAGCTGAGCCGTAGGGCGGACTAGAGGAGGCCCGCGGCCGGTCTATCAACGGCCCGCGGAGGCCTCCCCGTGCTCGCCACCATCACGGCCGTTCTCGACTGGCTCGGCATCGTCGCGTTCGCGGTCACGGGGGCCCTCGTCGCCTCCCGCAAGCAGATGGACATCGTGGGCTTCGCCCTCCTCGCCGTTGTGACGGGGGTAGGCGGCGGGACCCTGCGCGACCTCCTCCTCGGCGTCGCGCCCGTGGCCTGGGTGCGGGAGCCCGCCTCCGTCGTCACCTGCATCGCCGTCGCGGGGGTCGCGTTCTTCACCGCCCACATCCCGCAATCCCGGTTCATGTGGGTGCTCTGGCTCGACGCGGTGGGGCTCGCGGTGTTCAGCGTCACGGGCGCCGAGACGGCGCTCGCGGCCGGCGCCTCGCCCTTCGTCGCCGTGGTGATGGGCGTCGTGACGGCGACCTTCGGCGGCATCATCCGGGACATTCTCGGGGGCGAGAGCCCCATCATCCTGCGCCGCGAGATCTACGTGACGGCGGCGCTCCTCGGCGCCCTCGTCTTCGTGGCGGCATTGAGCGTCGGGCTGGGGCGCGATCCCGCCGCGGTCGCCGGGTTCCTCGCCGCGCTCGTCCTGCGATGCGCGGCCCTCGAGCGGCGCTGGTCGCTGCCGCGCTACCGGCCCCGGCCGGCGCGCTCCTACGAGCAGGGTCACTAGCGGGTCGCCTTTTCGAGAAAGCGCACCAGCGCCTCCCGGTCGGCGGCGCTGCCGATGGTCTGCTCGGGCATCTTGGTGCCCGGCGTGTACCGGGACGGCCCGACCTCGAAGAGTTCGCCGATGGTACGGGCATCCCAGACGATGTCCATGCCCTTGAGCGCAGGCGAGAAGTTGTAGTCCGGCAGGCTCGCGATGCGGCGGCCGAAGATCCCGTGGAGCGTCGGCCCCGCCCGGTTGCCCCCGTCCGGCGTGAGGGTGTGGCAGGCCGCGCAGGCCTGGAACACCTCGGCGCCCCGGTCGCCCCGGAAGGCGGCGAGGAAGTCCTCGGGCCGCTGGAGCACCACCGCCCCGATATGCTGCCCCGTCGTCATGTCCCAGCGCCGCACCAGCCGGTCGGCGCCGCCGGTGAGCAACTCCCGCCCGTCCGGGCGGAAGGCCAGGGACCAGACCGGCAAGCCCGGCCCCACGAGGGTGAAGAGCACCCGCGCGTCCCCCCGGTCGATCACCGCCACCGAACCGCCGATGGTGGCGGCGCCGATGCGGGTGCCGTCCGGCGAGGCCGCGAGGGCGATCACGGGCCGCGGACCGGCCTCGACGCGGGCGCGGGGGGCGCCGTCCGCCGACAGGATGTGGACCACCCCGTCGGCCCCGGCGGCGGCGATCTCGCCGCCCGACGCCGCGACGGCGTTGAGGGGCGCCGTCATCGGGACCACGACCGCTTCGCCCGCCTCCCGCGGCCACAGGCGCAGCGTCGCGTCATAGCCCGCCGTCGCGATCCGGCCGCCATCGAGGAACGCGACGCCGTTCACGTTGCCCTGGTGCCCCGCGAGCACGCGCGACTCGCCGCCGTCGAGGGACGTGACCCGGGCCGTGCCGTCCCAGGAGGCGGAGGCGAGGAGTTTGCCGTCGGGCGAGGCCGCAAGGCCCACCACCGGCCCGGCATGCGCCGCGATCACCTGCTCGGGCGCTCCCGCGCCGAGGCGCCACACGGCGATGCGCCCGTCCTCGCCCGCAGTGGCGAAGCGTCCGCCCGGGAGAGCCGCCACCGCGTTCACCGCCCCCTCGTGAAAGCGCCAGACCGCGAGGGCCGCCCCTTCCTCCACGCCCCACAGGATCGCCGATTGATCGAAGGAGCCCGACAGGGCGAGGCGCCCGTCGGCGGAGACCGCGAGCGCCCGCACGGGCCCGCCATGCCCGCGCAATTCGGCTGCGGCGGAGGCCGGCACCAGGAGGGCGAGCAGCAGGAGGAGCGAGCGGATCATCGGCGGATGCGAAGGGAAGGAGGCCCGAAGCTGGGGCAAGGCGGGCCGAAAGGAAAGCCGCGACGGCGGCTTTTGTGCGACGCGCGACGGCATTGCGCAGGAGCCCGGAGCCGTGTTCTGTGGCCTCCACCGACGGCCGATCAGCCCATGACCGACACCACGCTCGACCTCTCGGGGCTGAAATGCCCCCTCCCCGCCCTCAAGACCCGCAAGGCTCTGCAGCCGCTCCGGCCGGGCGACCGCCTCGTCGTGACCTGCACGGACCCCCTCGCCGCCATCGACATCCCGCACCTCGTCAACCAGACCGGGGACGTGCTGGAGGATCAGACGAGCGCCGGGGACGCGATTACGTTTCGGATCCGGAAAGCCGCCGCCTGAAGGGCCGTGAGGGCGCCGCGAACGATTTGGAAACCATGTTCGGCGCAGGTTCGGGTCACGCAGGCCCCGCCTCCAACGGCCTGATTCGCCGACGGTATGCCGCCCCAGGATGGGTGCACGCTGCCTCATCCTGAAGGAACGGTCCGATGTCCCGGCAGCCCCTCGTCATGGTGGCGGACGACGATGCCCTGTTGCGCTCGCTTGTCGCGTTCAAGCTGAAGGCGCGGGGCTACCGCGTCGCCACGGCGGGGGACGGCGACGAGGCCCTGCGCGCCATCGGCGAGGAACGGCCGGACCTCGTGGTGCTCGACGCCATGATGCCGGGCGCGGACGGGTTCGAGGTGCTGCGCCAGATCAAGGACGACGCCAAGACCGCCGCGATCCCGGTGGTGATGCTGAGCGCCCGCAAGCAGGAAAGCGACATCGTCGGCGCGCTCCAGCTCGGCGCCAGCGACTACATGGTGAAGCCCTTCATTCCCGAGGAACTCGCCATGCGGGTCGCGCGCCTTCTGCCGGGCGAGCCTGCCTGATGGCCCCTGCCCGGCCCCTTCTCGCCGCGGCAGCCCTCATCGCCGTCCTCGCGAACCCGGCGCCGGGCCGGGCCGGGGATGCGGCTGCGCTCTACGACGAAGCCATCGCCGCCCGCAATGCGGGCCAGCCGGACCGGGCCATCGAGCGTTTCCGCCAGGTCATCGAGCTCGAGCCCGACCACGTGGACGCCCGCGTCCAGCTCGGCTTCTCGCTCACCGCCCGCCGCCGCTTCGAGGAGGCCCGCCGCGCGTTCACGCGGGCCCTGGAGCAGGCCCCCGATTACCACGACGCTCGGCTCGGGCTCGCGCGCGCCGCCTTCTTCGAGGGCGACCTCGCCGCGGCCCGCCGGGAGCTCGACGGATTGCGCCGCGCCGCCCCGGACCACGCGGAGGGCCGGGCGCTGCGCGCGCAGGTGGCGAAGGCCGAGACGGGGCGGCTGATCGAAAATGCGGGGGCGCTGCGGGTGAAGGGACGCTTCGCGGAAGCCGAGCGCCTCCTCGCGCCCCATCTCGCCCGCCGGCCGGCGGATCCGGACCTCCTCGTGGAGGCCGGTCTCCTCGCCCTGGTGCAAGACCGGCACGACGATGCCCGCCGGCACCTCGAGGTCGCGCTTCGCACGAGGCCCGGGGACCTCGCCGCCCGTCTCGGCCTCGCGCGGCTCGACTATTATCAGGCAAGGCTCGACGCCGCCGCCGAACGGGTGGAGGCGATCCTCGCCGCCCATCCGGGCAACACCCAGGCCCTGGCCCTGCGCGCCGGCATCCGCCTTGCGGGCGGCGACGCCCCCGCGGCCGAGGAGGACCTTCGCCGCCTTGCCGAGGCGGAGCCCGCGGTCGCGGATCACCGGCTCCGCCTCGGCGACGCGCTCCGCGAGCAGTGGCGCGACGTGGAGGCGCGGACCGCCTACGAGGAGGCGAGCCGCCTCGATCCCGCCTCGGCCGAGATCCGCGGCAGGCTCGCCCTGAGGCCCAATGCCCGCTGGCGCATCGACCTGTCAGGGGGCGGCAGCGAACTCGGCCGCGGGCTCGATCCCTGGCGCGAGGGTCAGTTCGCGGCAGGCTACCGCCTCGATCCGCAGCAGACGGTGAGCGGCCTCGTGCGGACCCGGCGCCGCTACGGCCTGACGGACGTGACCCTCCAGGGCCGCTTCGACCGCCGGTGGGGGGACGACGTCTCGGTGTACGGCGCGCTCGGCGGCACCCCGGGCGGGCATTTCAGCCCCCTCGCCCTCGCCCAGGCCGGCGCCGCCCTGCGCCTCACCCCGGGAGCAGGATCGCTTGGGCCCACCATCGGCCTCCTCGATCTCGGTTTTGCGCGCTATCGCGACGGAAGCACCTTCGAGGGCAAGGTCGGCCTGGAGCAGTCGTTCTTCGAGGGGCGGTTCGCCCTCGCCGGGCATCTCATCGGCACCGAAGCGGCGGAGCGCCAGGGCGGCGGCTACAGCCTCCGCGCCTCCTGGGTGATCGCCGCGCCGCTTACGGTGTCGGTCGGCTATGCGAGCGCGCCGGACATCTCGGAGGCGCGCATCGTCCCGACCCGCACCCTCTTCGGCAGCCTCGACCTTGCTTTGAGCGACACCGTGACCCTCCGCCTGTCGGCTGCCCGGGAGCGGCGCAAAGGAAATGTTGAGCGAACCGATGCGATACTCGGCCTGACCCTGCAATTCTGACGAGACCGACGTGCTCTTGAAGGCCCTCTGGATCACCGCGATCGCGATCGCCGCCGTGGCGATCGCCGTCATGGTCCTGCTGGTCGCCATCCGCGGCCTGAGCGGCCTATGGACGAAGCGTCGGGGGCGCCAGCGCGAGGCCCTGCTCGCCACCCTCCTCCAATGGCTCGAAGGGGGCGTCGACGACACGGCCATGAAGGCCGCGCTCACCCGCAACCATGCGCTCGCGACATCGCTCCTCATCGAGATCTTCGAGCTCGTGCGGGGCGAGGACCAGGCTCGACTCGCCCGGCTGACGGACGAGACGAGCCTGCCCCAGTACCTGCGCGAGACCCTGGAGGTGGGCCGCCGGCAGGCGCGCCTCGCGGCGGCCGAGAGCCTCGTGTGGTTTCCCTCGCCGGAGACCCGGGCGGTGCTGCGCTTTGCCCTGCACGACCGCGACCTTTCGGTGGGCCTTGCGGCCGCCGCATCCCTCGCGGCCCTCGGCGACGAGTTGCCGATCCGGCAGCTCCTCGAAACGCGGCTCGGCCAGGAGGGCGAGACCTCGCGGCGCCTGGAGGCGGTTCTCGGCGCGGTGGCGCACCGGCAGGCGGCCGACCTCCTCGACCTTGCGAACGACGAGGCGGCGCCCGAGCGCCTGCGGGCCGCCGCCATCGACGCCCTCGCCCGCACGGGATCCTTCGGCCTCCTCGATCCCCTCGCCCGGCTCGCTCCCTCGCCTTTGATGGAGGTGAGAGCCGCCGTCGCCCGCGGCCTTGGCCTCCTCGGGCATCCAGGCGCCGGGGACACGATCCTGCAGTTCCTCACGGATCCGGCCTGGGTCGTGCGCTCGGAAGCGGCCGAAGCGGCCGGCAGCATCGGCCTCGTCGAGGCCGCCGACCTCCTGTGCGGCCTGCTGCACGATCCCAACTGGTGGGTCCGGTTCCGCGCCGGCGCCGCCTTGAGCGAACTCGGCGAGCAGGGCGTAGCGATGCTGAAAGAACTCGCCGACAGCCCCGGCAGCGGGTCCGGGCAGATGGCCTCCCTCATCCTCGCCGAACGGAAGATCGCATGAGCACCATCGCCATCGAGGCCTTCACCGGGGCCGTGCTCAAGGGCGTGGTCATGCTCGTGATCCTGACCGGGCTGCTCCAGAACGCCCTTGCCATGATGCAGCTCGTTCTCGCGGGCCGCGTTCTCGCCCGCAACCGGCCCGAGCGGCGCCTCGGGCTCCTGTGGCGCCGCTACGCGGATCTGAGCCCGCCCATCGCCCTGCTGGTGCCGGCCTATAACGAGGAGTTGTCCATCGTCGACAGCCTGCGCTCGATGCTGGCCCTCAACTATCCCTCCTTCGAGGTCATCGCGATCAACGACGGCTCGCGGGACGGCACGCTCCAGGCCATGATCGAGGGCTTCGGCCTCGAGCCGATCCAGCGCTCCTACGACATGGCCGTGAGCCACCGCACGATCCGCGGCCTCTACGGATCGCCGCGCTATCCCAAGCTCCTCGTCGTCGACAAGGAGAACGGGGGCAAGTCCGACGCGCTGAATGCGGGCATCAACCTCTCCCGCGCGCCGATCTTCTGCGCCATCGATGCGGATTCGATCCTGGAGAGCGACGCGCTCCTGCGCGCGGTCCGCCCTTTCATCGACGAGCCGGCCCGGACGGTGGCGGTGGGCGGCACGATCCGCATCGCCAACGGCTGCCGGATCCGCAACGGGCGCGTGATGCAGATCGGCCTGCCCGGCAACCTGCTCGCCCTGTTCCAGACGGTCGAGTACCTGCGGGCCTTCCTGATGGCGCGCCTCGCCTGGAGCCGGCTCAGGGCGCTCACCATCGTGTCGGGCGCCTTCGGGCTGTTCCGCCGGCAGGTGGTGGTGGCGGTGGGCGGCTACAGCCATCACACGGTGGGCGAGGATTTCGAGCTGATCCTCAAGATCCACCGCCACATGCGCGACCGGGGCGAGGATTACGCGGTGAGCTTCATCCCGGAGCCGGTGTGCTGGACCGAGGCGCCCGAGAGCCTGCGCGTCCTGGGGCGCCAGCGCAGCCGCTGGCAGCGGGGCGCCCTCGAATCCTTCTCCCGCCACAGCGACATGCTGTTCCGCCCGAAATACGGCCGCATCGGCTGGCTCGGCCTTGGTCACGTGCTGCTCGTCGACGTGATCGGCCCGCCTGTGGAGGTGCTGGGCTACATCCTCATCCCGCTCCTGTGGTTCACGGGCCAGCTCTCGGCGGATTACCTCTTCGCCTTCCTGGCGCTCACCTTCGTGTACGGGGTCTTCGTGAGCGTCGGCTCGCTCATCCTGGAGGAGATCGAGCTCCGGCGCTTTCCGAGGGCCGGCGACCTTGCGATCCTCACCGCCGCCGCGATCGTCGAGAATTTCGGCTACCGCCAGCTCAACAACCTGTGGCGCCTGCGCGGCTACTGGCAGTTCCTGCGCGGCAAGTCCGATTGGGGGGCGATGACCCGGGTGGGCCTCAGCCGCGGATGACGGTCAAAGGTTGAGCTCGATCTCGCGCAGGAGCTGCCTGAGGGGCGTGAAGACCGCCGTCGCCGGGTCTGAACGGTCGAGAACCCGGTCGGCGGCCTCCTCGAGAAGGGCCGCCTGCTCGCCGATCTCCTCGAAGCCGAACATCGAGGCCGAGCCGACGAGCTCGTGGGCCACCTTGCGCAGTTGCCGGACCGTGTCGTCGCCGGTCTGCGTAGCGAGGGTGTTGCGCAGCGCTGCGAGCCGGTCCCGGTAGGCGGGCAGCCCGTCCTGAAACCGTTCGCGCAAGGAGGCGAGATGAGCCTCGAATTCGGGATCGTCCGTCATGTTCGATCTGCAGCCGCCATCGCGAGGCAGTAAGCACGGTTCGCAGGGCCGATGGAAGCCCGGCTCAGGCGGCGACACGCCTGTGGCGCGCCCTGTAGCTCCGCGGGCTCATTCGGAACCGCAGGGTGAAGGCCTCGTAGAAGCGCGAGAGGGAGCCGAAACCTGCCTCGAAGGCGATGTCGGCGATGGGGTGATCCGTCGAGACGAGGAGCGCCTGCGCGGTGTCGAGGCGCCGCCGGGTGACGTACTGGGTCACGGTCTGGCCGATGCCGCGCTTGAAGAGGCCCATGGCATAGTTCGGGTTGAGCCCCGCGCTCGCCGCCACCATCGCCACGTCGATGGGCCGGCCCGCATTCTCGTCGATGAACCGGGCCATCGCCTCCACGGCGGCGGCCCGCTCGGAACCTGCCCTCGCGGCGACGGGCGTCGCGGCCGTCTCGCGCAGGTCCGCCCACCCGTCCCGCTCCAGGCGGCGCAGCCGCGCGCTCACCTCGCCGCGGACGATGTCCTCCAGCACCGGATCCTCCAGGAGAAGGTCCCGCCGCCAGCGGTCGGCCTGCGCCGCGTCCGTGGGCAGAACCTCGCCGGCCGCCACGAAGGCGCCGCCGAAGAGCGCCGCCCGCAGGCGGTCGCAGGTCGCCGTGCCGAGAACGAGGGCGGAGGGCAGATAAAGACACACGAAGCGCGTGCCGGTCTCCCGCGCAACGGTGCGGTGGGGGATCATGCCCCAGAACAGCACGAGGGAGCCGGCCCTCACCGTGATGGACCGGTCGTCGAACCAGTAGGTCATGGCGCCCTCGAGCACGACGTTCAGCTCGAACTGGCTGTGCATGTGAGGCGCCGCCATCACCTCGACCTGCGTCGAGCGGCCGGCGCAGAAGCGATGGTCGTCGAACACCACCGTCGTCGAGCCGGGAGCGGGCTCGGGATGAAAGTGCGGGTCGGCGGAGCGCGCCGTCACATTCGCGTGCATACCTGAGGATCCCGGAAATCCCGGCGGAAAACAAGGTTGAATCTCCGGGATAACGGGCGCACCCTCGGCGCTCAGGCTCGTCCGGCGCCCTGGCGCCTTCGTTCAAGGAGACGGGCCGCGGAGGAAGCCATGGGTTTTTCCAAGTTCGTCGCCGGGCTCGCGCTCGGTGCGTCTTTCGCTTTTTCGCCGGCGCTCGCCGCCGACCTCACCATCAACGCCGATGCCTCGGAGCCGTCGCTGCGCAAGGCCTGGGAGGGCATCGTCGAGGGGTTCCGGAAGGAGAATCCCGGAACCAACGTCAAGCTCAACATCTATGACCGCGAGAGCTACAAGCGCTCGATCCGCAACTGGCTGACGGCCCAGTCGCCGGACGTGGTGTTCTGGTACGCGGGCACCCGCATGCGTCAGTTCTCGAAGCCCGGCCTCCTGGAGGACGTGAGCGAGATCTACACGCCTCAGGCCAAGCAGGAATTCGGCCCCGTCGCCACCGAGCTCATGTCGGACGGGGCTAAGCAGTTCGGCGTGCCGCACTCGTACTATCAGTGGGGCTTTTTCTACCGCAAAGACCTGTTCCAGAAGGCCGGCATCGCCGAGGCGCCCAAGACCTGGAACGATCTCCTTGCCGCCTGCGACAAGCTGAAGGCGGCAGGCGTCGAGCCCATCACCATCGGCTCCAAGGACGGCTGGCCCACCGCCGGCTGGTTCGACTACATCAATCTCCGCACGAACGGCCTCAAGTTCCACCAGGAGCTGATGGGCGGCACCGTTCCCTACACGGACGCCCGCGTGAAGGCGGTCTTCGCCAACTGGAAGCAGCTTCTCGACAAGGGCTGCTTCATGCGGAACCACGGCACCATGTCGTGGCAGGACAGCCAGGCGCCGCTCTACCAGGGCCGGGCCGGCATGATGCTCATGGGCAACTTCATCACCGGCAACTTCCCGGCCAACGTGGCCGAGACCATGGACTTCTTCCGCTTCCCGGAGATCAATCCGGCGGCCGGCAAGGCCGAGGACGCGCCGATGGACGCCCTCCTCGTTCCCGCCAAGGCGCAGAACAAGGCGGACGCGAAGAAGTTTCTCGCCTACGTGATGCGTCCCGACGTGCAGACGACCCTCGCCGCCGGCACGCGTCAGATCCCCGTCAACCAGAAGGCCTCCGTGCCGGACGACCGCTTCCTGAAGGCGGGTCAGGATCTCCTGCGCTCCGCCGACGGCCTCGCGCAGTTCTTCGACCGCGACACGTCTGAGGACCTCGCCACGGTGGGCATGAAGGGCTTCCAGGAGTTCATGGCGAACCCCGACCGCCTCGACCGGGTGCTCGAGGACATCGAGCGCGCCCGCAAGCGCATCTACGCCAACGCGAACTGATCAGCGCCCGCCCGCCGGCGGCCCCGTGCCGCCGGCGGGCTCCTCCCTCGTCCGGGGCCGCCCATGAGTTCGTCCGCCACGACACCGCTCGTTCTCTCGCCGCCCGAGCGCCGGGAGGGCTGGTGGCACCGCCATCAGGCGGGCCTTGCGCCGTTCCTGCTCCTGCTGCCCGCCCTCGTGGGCTTCAGCATCTTCGTCCTGTGGCCCATCGTCGACAGCCTCTGGCTCTCGCTGCACGACTGGGACGGCGTCGGCGAGAAGCGCTTCATCGGCCTCGACAACTACCGCGAGCTCATGGACGACCGGGTGTTCTGGACGTCCATCGTCAACAACGTCTGGTGGCTCCTCGCCTTCATGCTGGCGCCGGCCGCGGGGCTCGCCATCGCGCTCTTCCTCAACCAGACCGTCTTCGGCATCCGCCTCGTCAAGTCGCTGTTCTTCTTTCCCTTCGTGATCAGCCAGGTGGTGGTGGGCCTCATCTTTTCCTGGTTCTTCAATCCCCAGTTCGGCCTTCTCAACGAGATGCTCGGCGCCGTCGGCCTCACCGGCGTGTCGCCCCTCGACAGCGAGACCGGCGCCACCTTCGCGATCATCGTGGCGGGGCTCTGGCCCCAGATCGCCTATTGCATGATCCTGTACCTCACGGGCCTCGCCGCCATGAACCCGGAGGTGATCGAGGCCGCCCGCATGGACGGCGCCCGGGGATGGAAGCTCTTCTGGCACGCGGTGCTCCCGCAGCTGCGCCCCGCCACCTTCATCGCCGTCGTGGTGTCGGTGATCGGGGCCCTGCGCTCCTTCGATCTCGTCGCCATCATGACGGCGGGCGGACCCTACGGCTCCTCGTCGGTGCTCGCCTATTACATGTACGAGCAGACGTTCCTCTCCGTGCGCTACGGCTACGGGGCGGCGATCGCCGCGGTGCTGTTCCTCATCATGAACGTCTACATCGCGTTCTTCCTCTGGCGCATGCTGAAGCGGGAGCAGGCCTGATGTTCCCAGCTCCCATCCAGGACAAGGGTCCGGTCATCGGCACGGCCTACCGGGTCACCCTCGTCGTCGCCCTCATCGTGTGGCTCCTGCCCCTCGTCGGCATCGGCCTCACCTCGATCCGCTCCATCGACGACCTCAACCAGGGGAACTTCTGGGGCTGGCCCGAGGAGACGCGCTTCGCCGAGAACTACACGGGCGTGTTCACGCAGTCGCCCATGGCGCGCTTCCTCCTCAACTCGATCCTCATCACGGTGCCGGCGGTGGGCCTTGCGGTCGCGCTCTCGGCCATGGCGGGCTACGCCCTCGCGAAGTACCGCTTTCCCGGCAACCTCCTGCTCTTTGCCGTGTTCATCGCCGGCAACTTCGTGCCCTTCCAGATCCTGATGATCCCGGTGCGCGATCTCTTCGTGAACGTGGTGCCGCTCTACGACACGATCCTCGCACTCGTGATCTTCCACATGGCGTTCCAGACCGGCTTCTGCACGCTCTTCATGCGCAACTTCATCCGGCAGATCCCGGACGCGCTCATCGAGGCGGCCCGCGTCGAGGGCGTCTCGGAGCTGCGGATCTTCTGGCACGTGGTGCTGCCTCTCGTACGCCCCGCCATGGCGGCCCTCGCGGTGCTCGTCTTCACGTTCGTGTGGAACGACTTCTTCTGGGCGCTCGTCCTCGTGCAGTCGGACGAGGCGCGCCCCGTGACGGCGGGCCTGCAGGCCCTGCGCGGCACCTGGACCTCCGCGTGGCAATTGCTGTCGGCGGGCGCGATCATCGCGGCCCTGCCGCCCGTCGCCATGTTCTTCCTCATGCAACGCCACTTCATCGCCGGCCTCACGCTCGGCGCGACCAAGGGATAGGAGGCCGCCATGGCGGATGTGCGCCTTGAGGGCGTGAAGAAGCGCTTCGGCGACGTCGAGATCATCAAGGGCGTGGACCTCGCCGTCGAGGACGGACGCTTCTGCGTCTTCGTCGGTCCCTCGGGCTGCGGAAAATCCACCCTGCTGCGCCTCATCGCGGGGCTTGAGAACGTCAGCGAGGGCCGCGTGACCATCGGCGGGCGCGACATGACGAGCGTGCCGCCCGCGAACCGCGGCACCGCCATGGTGTTCCAGTCCTACGCGCTCTACCCGCACATGACGGTGGCGGAGAATATCTCGTTCGGCCTGCGCATGGCGAAGGCGCCCAAGGACGAGATCGAGCGCCGCGTCGCCCGCGCCGCCGGCATGCTGCAGCTCGACCACCTCCTGCAGCGCAAGCCCGCCCAGCTCTCGGGCGGCCAGCGCCAGCGCGTCGCCATCGGCCGCGCCATCGTCCGCGAGCCCGGCGTGTTCCTGTTCGACGAGCCGCTCTCCAACCTCGATGCTTCCCTGCGCGTGCAGATGCGCATCGAGATCGGCAAGCTCCATCAGGACCTCGGCGCCACGATGATCTACGTGACGCACGACCAAGTGGAGGCCATGACCCTCGCCGACCAGATCGTGGTGCTGAGCGCCGGCCGCATCGAGCAGGTGGGCTCGCCCCTCGAGCTCTATCACCGGCCGCGCAACCTCTTCGTCGCGAAGTTCATCGGATCGCCGACCATGAACACCCTGCCGGTCGAGGTGCTGGGTCAGGATGCAGGCGGCCTCAAGCTCGCGCTGCCGGGCGGCAAGCCGATCCTCCTGCCGCAGGCGCCGGGGCTCTCCGGCTCCACGCCGACCCTCGGCGTGCGCCCGGAGCACCTGACCCTGGGCGAGGGCCGCGACGCCACCCTCAACGGCAAGGTTCGGCTCACCGAACGGCTGGGATCCGAGACCATGCTCTACGTCGATCTCGGCCACGAGGCCGAGGTGGTGGTGCGGGCCGACGGCCTCTCCCGGGTGCGGCCCGGCGACGTGGTGCCGGTCGGCCTCTCCAAGGAGAGCTGCCACGTCTTCGATGCGGGCGGCAACGCGGTCCTGAACGGCGCGCTGATGTAGCGCGCCGCCTCGGACCCTTCCCCTTCCACCCTGAACGATTGTGACGGAAGCGCGATGCTGGGCGTCTGCTACTACCCCGAACATTGGCCCGAGGACTGGTGGCGCGAGGATGCGCGCCGCATGCGCGACCTCGGCATCGATTACGTGCGCATCGGCGAGTTCGCCTGGAGCCGCATCGAGCCGGAATCCGGACGCTTCGAATGGGCCTGGCTCGACCGCGCCATGGACGTGCTGCACGAGGCGGGCCTGAGGATCGTCCTCGGCACGCCCACCGCGACGCCCCCGAAATGGCTCATCGACCGGCACCCCGACATCCTGCCGGTGGACGAGAAGGGTCAGGTGCGCGGGTTCGGCTCGCGGCGCCATTACTCCTTCTCCGCGCCTGCCTGGATCGAGGAGAGCCGCCGCATCGTCGAGGCGGTCGCCCGGCGCTACGGCGAGCATCCGGGCCTTGCCGGCTGGCAGACCGACAACGAGTACGGCTGCCACGACACGATCCTGTCCTGGGGCGCACACGACCTTGCCGCCTTCAAGGGCTGGCTGCGCCGGCGCTATCAGACGCCGGACCAGCTCAACGAGGCCTGGGGCAACGTGTTCTGGTCGATGGAGCTCACCTCCTTCGACGAGGTCTATCTCCCGAATCTCTCCGTCACCGAGGCGAACCCGGCGGCGCGCCTCGATTTCTGGCGCTTCTCGTCCGAGCAGGTGGTGGCCTACAACCGCATGCAGGCCGACATTCTGAGGCGGCACTCGCCGGGCCGCTTCGTGACCCACAACTTCATGGGCCTGTTCCACGATTTCGACCATTGGGACGTGGGCGAGGATCTCGATTTCGCGACCTGGGATTCGTACCCGATCGGCTTCACGGAGCGTTTCCCGTTCACCGAGGAGGAGCGCGTGCGCTACGCGCGCACCGCCCATCCCGACATGGCGCCCTTCCACCACGATCTTTATCGCGGCGTCGGCCGCGGGCGGTGGTGGGTGATGGAGCAGCAGCCCGGCCCCGTGAACTGGGCGCCGTGGAATCCCGTGCCGCGCAAGGGCCAGATCCGCCTCTTCACCTGGGAGGCTTTGGCGCACGGCGCGGAGGTCGTCAGCTATTTTCGCTGGCGGCAGGCGCCGTTCGCGCAGGAGCAGCACCATGCGGGGCTCAACCGCCCCGACCGCACCCTCTCGCCGGGCGGCGAGGAGGCCCGGCAGGTCGCCCGCGAACTGAAGGCGCTCGGCGAGCTTCCCCCCGCCGCGAAGGCGCCCGTCGCCCTCGTCTTCGACTACGAGGCCTCCTGGATCACCCGCATCCAGCCGCAGGGCCGGGACTTCGACTATGCCGAGATGACCTATCGCTGGTACGAGGCCGCGCGCCGGCTCGGCCTCGACATCGACGTGGTCCGCCCGGGAGCGTCCCTCGACGGCTACCGGCTCGTTCTCGTGCCGACCCTGCCGCACGTGACCGGGCCGGCCCTGTCGGCTCTCCGGGATGCGGGCGGGACGGTGCTGTTCGGCCCGCGCTCGGGCTCGCGCACGCGCAACTTCGTCATTCCGGACACCCTCGCCCCCGGGCCGCTGCAGGATCTGCTGCCGATCCGCGTGACGCAGGTCTCGTCGCTCCGGCCTGGTCTTCGCGACGGGTTGAGCGGCGCGGTCGAAGGCACGGCGACGCGCTGGCGCGAGGACCTCGAGGTCCTCGGCGACGCATCCGTCGAAGCGCGGTTCGAGGACGGCGCGCCCGCCCTCGTGAGCGCGGACGGCTTCGCCTACTGCGCCGCCTGGTGCGAGGGCGAAACCCTCGGCGGCCTCATGCGCTGGGCCGCGGGACGGGCGGGGCTCGATGTCCTCGATCTTCCCGCCGACATCCGCCTGCGCCGGCGCGGCCCCCTCAACTTCGCGTTCAATTACGGCACGGAGAGCTGGCCGGTGCCGGCCGCGCCGGAAGCCCTGGTTCTCGGCTCGCCGATGCTCGCACCCGGTGAGGTGGCAGTCTGGCGCGGTGCGGTCTGACCGGGCGGGCCGCGGATGGGGATCGACGGGCGGCGGCGCGTTGACACCCCCATCGGGTGAGCTACGTTTTCGCTTGTCCTGCAGAACAAGGCGCCCCGCTCGACCGGGGCCCACGGGGAGGATCATCGGTGCGCCACGGCCGCTTTCCGCGCGATCGAACCCTGCCCCACGCGGCCACCCGGCGATGGGCGGAGTGATGCCGGGATGCAGGCGCGCCGCGGAGGCCGGTCGATGAGCGGCGCGGCTCCCGTCCTCGCGATGCGGGGCATCTCCAAGACCTTCCCGGGCGTGCGGGCCCTGCAGAACGTCGAGCTGCAGATCTTCCCCGGCGAGGTGCATGCCCTCATGGGCGAGAACGGGGCCGGCAAATCGACCCTCATGAAGATCCTGTCGGGCGCCTATCAGGCCGATGCCGGGGGCGAGATCCGCTTGAGGGGCGAGCCCGTCACCATCGACGCGCCGCTCACCGCGAGGCGGCTCGGCATCGCCACGATCTACCAGGAGCTCGCCCTCGCCCCGAACCTCTCGGTGGCCGAGAACATGCTGCTCGGGCGCGAGCACAGGACGGGCCCGATGATCGACCGCGGCTCCATGGCGGAGGCCTGCCGGGCCGTGCTGCAGCGTCTCGGCGTGCGCTTCCGCCCGACGACGCCCGTGGCCGAGCTGTCCATGGCCGAGCGCCAGCTCGTCGAGATCGCCCGGGCGCTCATCGCCGATGCCCGCATCCTCGTCATGGACGAGCCCACCACCTCGCTCTCCTCGCGGGAGACCGAGGCGCTGTTCGCGCTCATCCGGCAGCTCAGGGCCGAGGGTCTCGCCATCATCTACATCAGCCACCGCATGAGCGAGGTCTACGAACTCGCGGACCGCGTGACGGTGCTGCGCGACGGGTCCTACGTGGGCACCCTCACCCGCGACGAGCTCTCCGCCGAGCGGCTCGTGCGCATGATGGTGGGCCGCGATCTCTCCTCCTTCTACAAGAAGGAGCACGACGCCGCCGGCAGCCGCGGGCCCGTCATCCTCTCCGTGCGCGGCATGAGCGACGGGCGCCGGGTGCACGATTGCTCGTTCGATCTCCACCGGGGCGAGGTCCTGGGGCTGGCGGGCCTCGTCGGCGCGGGGCGCACGGAACTGGCGCGGCTCATCTACGGCGCGGACCCCCGCACGGCCGGCGAGGTGGTGCTCGACGGCAAGCCCCTCGCCATCGCCCGCCCGCAGGACGCCATCGATGCGGGGATCGTCTACCTCACCGAGGACCGCAAGCATCTCGGCCTCTTCCTCGATCTCACCGTGCGCGAGAACGTGAACCTCGGCGTGCTCGGCCGGGATTCGCGCCTCGGCGGCGTGCTCAACCTGCGCTCGGCGCGGGAGCGCTCGGCGGCGGCCGTGAAGGCGCTCGCCATCCGGGTCGCGAGCGACCGGGTCACGGTGGGCAGCCTGTCCGGCGGCAACCAGCAGAAGGTTCTGCTCTCGCGGCTCCTCGAAACGCAGCCCCGCGTCCTCATCCTCGACGAGCCGACCCGGGGCGTCGACATCGGCGCGAAGTCGGAGATCTACCGGCTCATCGACGACCTCGCCCGCCGCGGCGTCGGCGTCGTCGTGATCTCGAGCGAACTGCCGGAGGTCGTGGGCATCTGCGACCGCGTGCTCGTGATGCGGGAGGGCCGCATCGCCGGCGAGGTCGGCGGCGCGGGCGCACCGGCGATCACGCAGGAGGCCATCGTGGCGATCGCCACCGGATTGGGAGACAAGGCGGCATGAGCCCGGCGGATCCAACGAGCGGCGCGATGTCCACGTCCCCCGGCGCCGACCTGTCGGCGAGGGGCCTGCAGCGGCGCCTCGCCTGGCGCGCCACGCTCCAGGCTCTCGGCATGCTGCCGATCCTGATCATCCTCGGCATCGCCTTCGAGCTCATGTCCGGACGCTTCCTGAGCGTGCAGAACCTTTCCATCGTGGCGCAGCAGGCCTCCATCAACACGGTGCTGGCCGCCGGCATGACCTTCGTGATCCTCACCGGCGGCATCGACCTGTCGGTGGGCTCGATCCTCGCCGCCTCCGCCATGGCGGCGCTCATCGCCTCGAAGATCCCGGAATGGGGGCTGATCGGCATCCCGGCGGCCCTCGCCATGGGCCTGCTGCTCGGCCTCGTCAACGGCGCGCTCATCGCCTTCGCGCGATTGCCGCCCTTCATCGTCACCTTGGGATCGCTCACCGCCGTGCGCGGCCTCGCGCGGCTTCTGGGCAACGACACGACGATCTTCAACCCCGAGCTTCCCTTCGCCTTCATCGGCAACGGCAACCTCTTCGGGGTGCCCTGGCTCGTTGTGATCGCCCTCACGGTCGTGCTGGTGTCGTGGTTCATCCTGCGCCGCACGGTCCTCGGCGTGCACATCTACGCGGTCGGCGGCAATGCCGACGCGGCGCGGCTGTCCGGCATCAAGGTCTGGGCGGTGCTGCTCTTCGTCTATGCCGTGTCGGGCCTCACGAGCGGCCTGGGCGGCGTGATGTCGGCGGCGCGGCTCTACGCGGCGAACGGCCTCCAGCTCGGCCAGTCCTACGAGCTCGACGCCATCGCGGCGGTGATCCTCGGCGGCACGAGCTTCGTCGGCGGAATCGGGTCGATCTGGGGCACGCTCATCGGAGCGCTCATCATCGCGGTCCTGTCGAACGGCCTCATCCTCGTGGGCGTGTCCGACATCTGGCAGTTCATCATCAAGGGGTTCGTGATCATCGGCGCGGTGGCCCTCGACCGCTACCGCCTGAAGGGTTCCGCGCGCACCTGAAAGGGTGCAGCGGCGGCCCGGCGCGTCTGGTCAGCACGCCGGGACAGCAACAAGACCAAATGACGTGGAGGAACACATGAAGCGCATTCTGCTGGCGGCCGTTGCGGCTGCCGCCCTCACCGCCGGACCGGCCGGCGCGAAGGAGCTCAAATCCATCGGCATCTCCCTCGGCTCCATGGGCAACCCGTTCTTCGTGGCCCTCGCCCGCGGCGCGGAGGCCGAGGCCAAGAAGGCGAACCCGAACGTGAAGGTCACGGCGGTCGGCTTCGATTACGACCTCAACAAGCAGTTCACCCAGATCGACAACTTCATCGCCGCCGGCGTCGACATGATCCTGCTCAACCCGGGCGACCCGAACGCCCTTGAGCCCGCGATCAAGAAGGCGCAGGCCGCCGGCATCCTTGTCGTCGCGGTGGACACCGCCGCCAAGGGCGCTGACCTCACGGTGACCACCGACAACGTCCAGGCCGGGCAGATCGCCTGCCAGTACATCGTCGACAAGCTCCAGGGCAAAGGCGACGTCATCATCCAGAACGGGCCGCAGGTCTCCGCGGTCACGGACCGGGTAAAGGGCTGCAAGGAGGTGTTCGCCAAGAACGCCGGGATCAAGGTCCTGTCGGACGACCAGGACGCCAAGGGCTCCCGCGAGGGCGGCTTGCAGGTCATGCAGGGCCACCTCACCCGCTTCCCGAAGATCGACGCGGTGTTCGCCATCAACGACCCGCAGGCCATCGGGACGAACCTGGCGGCAAAGCAGCTCAACCGCAACAACATCATCATCACGTCGGTGGACGGCGCGCCGGACATCGAATCGGCCCTAAAGGACGCCGGCAGCCCCATGGTCCAGGCCTCGGCGAGCCAGGACCCCTACGCCATGGCGCAGCTTGCCGTGAAGCTCGGCGTCGAGGCGCTCAACGGCAAGAAGCCGGAGACGACCGTCACGCTGATGCCCTCGAACCTCGTGACCCGTGAGAATGTCGGCCAGTACAAGGGCTGGTCCGCCCCGCGCTCCTAATCGCTGCAATCCAGCCTGCTTCCAGCGCCGGCGTGGCAACACGCCGGCGCCGCCCGTTTCGGAGCCCGGAACGGCTCCGCCAGCGTCCCGGCCCGGCTCCGGCAGCCCCGGCGAGCGCCGGACGGCCTCCTCACCCGATTCCCCGGCCGATCCCGCTAAATAACTGCCGAACAGCGTGAAATTGCTCCGAGCGGCTCCCGAAACGGGCGCCCTTTGCGGCATCGTGGCGCTTGCCGAACCTTCCCTAACGTCCAATATTTCAGAAAATACTGAAACAGGCGAAACATGAACCTTCCGCCCCTCATCCAGGCCTTCGTTCTGCACTTCGGCGAGATGGGCTCCCGCTGGGGGATCAACCGCACGGTCGGGCAGATCTACGCCCTTCTCTACGTCTCGAGCGAGCCGCTGAATGCCGAGGAGATCGTCGAGCGCCTCGGCGTCTCGCGCTCCAATGTCAGCATGGGGCTCAAGGAGCTCCAGGCCTGGAACCTCGTGCGCCTGCAGCACCGCCCTGGCGACCGGCGCGACTATTTCGGGACGCCGGACGACATCTGGCAGATCGTCCGCACCCTCGTGGACGAGCGCAAGAAGCGCGAGGTCGACCCCACCATGACGATGCTGCGCGAGGTGCTCATGCAGGAGCCCGCGAGCCCCGAGGAGCGGCACGCTCAAGCCCGCCTGCGCGAGATGCACGACCTCTTCGAGCTTCTCACGGGCTGGTACGCGGACGTGCAGCGTCTCGAGACCGAGCGCCTCGTCCAGCTCCTGACCCTCGGCTCCAAGGTTCAGAAGATCCTCGACATGAAGGACCGCCTCTTCGTGGTCCCCGGCTCCAAGGGCCGCCGCGGCGGCAAGGACACGTGACGATGACCGACCCCCTTCTCCTCGCCCGCATCCAGTTCGCGGCCAACATCTCGTTTCACATCCTCTTCCCGACGATCACCATCGCGCTCGGCTGGGTGCTGCTCTTCTTCAAGCTGCGCTTCAACCGCACGGGCGATACCGCCTGGATGGACGCCTACAAGTTCTGGGTGAAGATCTTCGCCCTGAGCTTCGCGCTCGGCGTCGTGTCGGGCATCACCATGTCGTTCCAGTTCGGCACCAACTGGCCGGGCTTCATGAACACGGTGGGCAACATCGCGGGCCCGCTCCTCGCCTACGAGGTGCTGACCGCCTTCTTCCTCGAGGCGACCTTCCTCGGCATCATGCTGTTCGGCTGGAACCGGGTCTCGAACCGGGTGCACACGCTGGCGACCGTGCTCGTCGCCTTCGGCACCACCATGTCGGCCTTCTGGATCCTCGTCCTGAACTCCTGGATGCAGACCCCCGCCGGCTTCGAGATGCGGGACGGCGTGGCGCATGCGACCGACTGGTGGGCCATCGTGTTCAACCCCTCCATGCCCTACCGGCTCACGCACATGCTGCTCGCCTCAGGGCTGACCGCAGCCTTCCTCGTCGCCGGCGTCTCGGCCTATCGCTGGCTGCGCCGCGACCGTTCGCCGGGCGTGGTGGCGGGCCTGCGCACGGGCGTGTTCCTGGCCGCGCTCCTCATCCCGGTCCAGATCTTCGTCGGCGACATGCACGGGCTCAACACCCTCAAGCATCAGCCTGCCAAGATCGCCGCCATGGAGGGCATTTGGGAGACGCAGAAGGGCGCTCCCATGGTGGTGTTCGGCATCCCCGACGAGGCCACCCGCTCGAACCGGTTCGAGATCGCGATCCCGAACATCGCCTCGTTCTACCTGACCCACGACTGGTACGGCGAGGTGAAGGGCCTCAACGACTTCGAGCACCATCCGCCGGTGGCCCCCGTGTTCTTCGCCTTCCGGGTCATGGTGGGCGTCGGCCTCCTCATGCTCGCCGTGTCGTGGCTCGCCGCCTGGCAGTTGCGCCGGGGCGGCGAGGTGATCCGGCCCGTGGCCTATGCGCTCGTCGCCATGACGTTCGCAGGCTGGGTCGCGACCCTCGCCGGCTGGTACGTCACGGAGATCGGCCGCCAGCCCTGGCTCGTCACGGGCGTGCTCACGACGAAGCAGGCCGCATCCAGCGTGCCGGCCCCGATGATCGCCACGACGCTGTTTGGCTATCTCGCGGTCTATGCGGGCCTGCTCGCCGCCTACATCGCCACTGTCTTCTACCTCGCCCGGAAGTCCGGCTCGCCCGCGGAGCACTCGCCCGCAGAGCCCGTCCGGCAGGGCGGCGCCACCGTCGCGGCGGCGCCCGCGCTCTAAGGAAAACCGTTCATGGACCTCACCCCTGCCACCTGGCTGCCCGTGGCCTTCGCGGGCCTCATGGGCTTGGCCGTCCTGCTCTACGTGGTGCTGGACGGCTACGACCTCGGCGTCGGCGTCCTCAGCGGCGCCGCCAACGGCGCCGAGCGCGACCGCATGATCGCCTCCATCGGCCCGTTCTGGGACGCCAACGAGACCTGGCTCGTCCTCGCCGTCGGCCTCCTCCTCGTCGCCTTCCCGCAGGCCCACGGGGCGATCCTGGGCGAGCTCTACCTGCCCGTCGCCGGCCTCCTCCTCGGCCTCATCCTGAGGGGCGTCGCCTTCGAGTTCCGGGCGAAGTCCACCTTCGGCCACAAGGCGTGGTGGGACCGCGCCTTCGTCGGCGGCTCCGCCCTCGCGGCGCTCATGCAGGGCTACATGCTGGGCCTCTACATCGTAGGCTTCGACCGCACCCCGGCCCACGTGGCCTTCGCGATCCTCACGGGCCTGTGCCTTCTTGCCGCCTACGCGCTCATCGGCGCGGCCTGGCTCATCATGAAGACCGAGGGCGACCTGCAGCGCCGGGCCGTGTCCTGGGCGCAGGGCACCCTGCTCCTGTCGGGCATCGGCATGGCGGCGGTGTCGGTGATGACGCCCCTCGTCTCTGAGCGCATCTGGGACAAGTGGTTCTCCTTGCCGAACTTCGTTCTGCTCGCCCCCGTGCCCCTCGTGACGGCGGCGCTCTTCGTCGGCCTCGGCATCGCGCTCCGGCACCTGCCGACCCGCACGGACCGGTTCTGCTGGCTGCCCTTCGCCGGCACGGTGGCGATCTTCATGCTGGGCTTCCACGGCCTCGCCTACAGCTTCTTCCCCTACGTGGTGCCGGACAAGCTGACGGTGTGGCAGGCGGCCTCGGCGCCCGAGTCGCTCATGATCATGTTCGTCGGCGCGCTCATCGTGCTGCCGATCATCGTGGCCTACTCGGTGCTCTCCTACCGGATCTTCTGGGGCAAGGCGACCGACCTGCGGTACTACTGACCGGGCGAGGGGGCGAACCTTCCGGCGGGCATCCGACTTAACGGTCCGCCCACCGGAGCCCCCCGATGCCGATCCCGCAGGACCCCAGTCCCGACAATTCCCTCGCGCTCCTGCGCGAGGGCTATGCGTTCATCTCCAGCCGCTGCCGTCGCTTCGGAAGCGATCTCTTTCGCACGCGGATCATGCTCACCCCGGTGGTCTGCATGCAGGGCGCCGAGGCGGCCCGGCACTTCTACAGCCCCGACCTCTTCACCCGCCGCTCTGCCATGCCGCAGACGAGCCTGCGGCTGATCCAGGACGTCGGCAGCGTCATGGTGATGAACGGGGCGAGCCACCGGCATCGCAAGGCGATGTTCATGTCCCTCATGGGCGGGGACGCCATGCGGCGCCTCGGCGAGATCACCGCGCGGGTCTGGGCCGACGAGGTGCGCGCCTGGGAGGGGCGCGACCGGGTGGTGCTGTTCCACGATACGCACAGGCCCCTCACCCGCGCCGTGTGCGAATGGGCGGGCGTTCCCATGTCGGCCGACGAGGCGGGGGAGCGCGCCCGCGAGTTCGAGGCCATGGTGGAGGGCACGGGATCCCTCGGCCCCCGGAACTGGCGCGGCCACTGGCTGCGCCGCCGCAACGAGCGCTGGATGCGCGGCATCGTCCGGCGGGTGCGGTCCGGCGAGATCGACGCACCGGAGGGCAGCGCCGCCCGGGTGATCGCCACGCACCGTGACGACGAGGGTCGGCTCCTCGACGAGCGCGTGGCAGGGGTCGAACTCATCAACATCCTGCGGCCGACGGTGGCCAATGCCCGCTACGTCACCTTCGCGGCCATGGCGCTCCACGACCACCCCGAATGGCGCGAGCGGATCGCCCGGGACGAGACGTGCCTCGAACACTTCGTCCACGAGGTGCGGCGCTACTACCCCTTCATCCCCTTCATCGGCGGGCGCGTCCTCACCCCGTTCGAGTGGCGCGGCCACAGCTTCGCGAAGGACGACTGGGCGCTCATCGACCTTTACGGGACGAACCGGGACCCGCGCGCCTGGGACGATGCCGACACCTTCAACCCCGACCGGTTCAAGGCCTTCAACGGCAACCCCTTCACCTTCATCCCGCAGGGCGGCGGCGACCATGCCACCACCCATCGCTGCCCGGGCGAGTGGGTGACCATCGAGCAGATGAAGGTGCTCTCGCGGGCGCTCGCAACCACCATGCGCTACGACGTTCCGGCCCAGGACCTCACCATCGACCTCGGCCGCATGCCCGCCCTGCCGAACAGCCGCTTCGTGATGACGGGGGTGAGGGCGGCTTGAGATAACCCGCTGTCAGTCCGGGGCGCCGTCGCTGTCATTCCGGGGCCGCGCAGCGGAGCCCGGAACCCATAACCATGACGCTGTTTGAGGTTGCTCGGCGCCGGTGCGCTTGTCTTGCAACGTGGATGTTTATGGGTTCCGGGCTCGCCTGCGGCGCCCCGGAATGACACCGTGGGTGGCGTCCCGAAACTCCGGGTGGCGCCCGATCTCCTTCAGGAACTCCTCCTCGTGCCCCCGCGCGTCCGGATAGAAGCGCGACAGCCAATGGGGCGAGGCGCCGAAGCGGTAGGCGGTCTGGATGAAGAGCCAGGTGAACAGGGTGCGCAGCTCCCGCCCCTGAAAGCGCCGGGCGCTCGCCCAGATACAGGGATCCTGGATGTAGACGCAGGGGCCGTGCCGCTCCATGCGGCCGGAGAACTCGTAATCGTGCATCACCGCCCAGGGCTCGTGTCCACCGAGCTCCCGGTAGGCCGAGGCCCGCACGAAGAGCCCCGTATCGCCGTAATAGCGCCGGGAGAGCCGCCGCCGCAGGCTGTTGGCGGGCTCCAGGATCCGGGTGAACCAGGAGGCCGGCAGGAAGCGGATGTAGAAGGCGCCGCCGACCGTGGCGGGATCCGCCAGCGCGTTCAGGATGGCCGCCCGCGCCCGCAGGGGCAGGCGGGCATCCGCGTGCAGAAAGAGCAGCACGTCGCCGGAGGCGCGGGCGGCGCCTGCGGGCAGCTGGCGCCCGCGGCCCTTGTCGGCCTCGACTACGAGGGCGCCGGCCTCCTTGGCGCGAGCGGCGGTGCCGTCGGGACTCCCGGCATCGACCACGATCACCTCGTCGGCGACGAGCCGGGCGGCCCGGATCGCATCGGCGACGAGCGGCGCCTCGTTCCAGACCGGGACGATGACGGAGATCCGGGGCGTCCCGCCTCCGCGCTGCGAGGATCCGTCGCTCATGCCGCCCGCCCTTGCCTCCGACCGGAAGTCGAAGCCGGGGCGCGGGCGGGAGTTCCGGGCCGCGATGCCGCGGGCGGCCGGCGGCGCCTCAGACCGGCGCGCCGTTCGGGGTCAGAACCGGGTCGTCGCTCTGGATGTCCATGCGGTTGCCCCGCCACACCGTCTGCGAGCGGAACCACACGGAGGCCCACAGGAAAGGCAACAGGGCATCCCTCACCAGGAAGGCGAGGAGGAGCCGGGGCGAGGCGAACCAGCCCTGCTTGACGGCAAGCCCCATCTCGGCGGCGTACCACAGGGCCGCACCGAAGAGGAGCAGCGCCGCCGCGCCGGTCTCCCCGGCAAGGCCGAGCGCGAGGCCGCCGAGGATCGGCAGGATCGCCGAGGTGAAGATCTCCGGCGCGAAGAAGAGCGGGAACGTCACGCGGCGCAGCCGCGCCCAGCGGGCCTGGCGGTGCCAGACCTGGGCGAGCGTGCGCCGCCCGAGGGGCTGCTGGAACGGCGCATCGACGAGGTGGACCCGTCGCCCGGCCCGGCGGACAAGCTTGGTGGCCGCCGCATCCTCGGCGATCTCGGCGGCGAGCGCCCGGATGCCCCCGTGCTCCTCCAGGAAGGGGCGGTGCCAGAGCATGCTCTTGCCCTGCGCGAAGCCGAAGCCCAGGGCCTCGCCGGCATATTGCCAGCGCGCCTGGAGAGTATTGAGGAACGCGCATTCCAGCTCGGCCCAGAACCCGTCCGGCGAGGAGCCCACAGGAGTCGAGCACACGAGGCCGGTATTCGGCCGCCAGGCCGCCTGGAGCTGCTGGACGTAGTCCCGGGGCATCAGCACGTTGGAATCGGCGAGCACGATCCAGTCGTGGCTCGCCTCCTCCCAGCCGCGGACGCAGTTGTTGAGCTTCGGGTTGGCGCTCACCGGCACGTCGCCCACGATGAGCCGCGCCGGAACCGCGGGATGGGCCGCGATCAGCCGCTCCACCAGGGGGATCACGGGATCGCGCGGGCTCGCCGCGCAGAAGACGAGTTCGTAATCCGGGTAGTCGAGGGAAAAGCCCGAGGCCAGGGTCGCCTCGATATGAGGCTCGAGACCGCAGACCGGGCGGACGATCGTCACGGGCGGCCTTGCCGCTTCCGGCCGCATCCGGGGCACCCGGCGGAGCCGCCCGGCCGCGATGGCGAGACTGAGCACGTTCGCCGCGACGAGCACCGCGAGAAGGAGGATGGCAGCACCCATGCTGGCTCCCGGCAGGGCATGGGCTCCCGTAGCTTGGCCTCTGCGCCTCGTTCTTTGACGGCTGCGGATGTCATTTGCGTGACAGTGCCGCGACGCCCGAAGAAGCCGGAACCGCGATTCCGCGTGGGCGTTGCTCCTCGATACCGAACGGGAGAACGATTGCCATGACATGCCCCTATTGCAAACTCGACGTTGATCAGCCCTGCCAGAGCATGCAGGATGTGCAGCACCGGGCCGAGGCTCACGTCGATCGCTGCGAGAAGGCGCTGGAACGCCAGAAGGATGCCAGCAAGGGCGAGAGCGGCGGCAGCATCTAGTCGGCGGAGACCCCGATGGCTGCGATCACCGTCCAAAGCTCCAATATCGACCTCGGCGAGGCCCTGCCCCGGCATGCCCGCGAGAGCGTCGAGAAGGTGGCGGCGAAGTACTTCGGCCAGCTCACCTCCGCCGCCGTCCACTTCACCCGCGAGGGCGGAAACTTCCGCTGCACCGTCAACATCCTGATGAGCGGGGCGAAGACCGTCACGGGCGAAGGCCAGAACGACGACGCCTTCCAGTCCTTCAACACGGCCCTCACCAAGGCCGCCAAGCAGCTCCGGCGCAAGAAGCGGGAGGTGCGGGAGGACAAGGGCACCCGGGTCGACAAGGACATGCTGCTGCGGGACGGGCTCGGCACGGGGTCCTGAACGCCCGGCTGCTCGGACTGCCCCTTATTTGGACTCGGCCGGGGCCTGACCTGTGTTAGCCTCCGGCCGCGGCGCAACCTTCGGATACCTCATGCCTGTCGAGATCGAGCGCAAGTTCCTTGTGCGGGATGACGGCTGGCGCGGGCTCGGGCCGGGCCAGCGCTACTGCCAGGGCTATCTCGCCAACGGCGACGTGACCGTGCGCGTGCGCCGGGCGGGCTCCCGCGCCTACCTAACCGTGAAGGGCTCGGGCAACGGCCTCGTGCGGCCGGAATTCGAGTACGAGGTGCCGGTCGAGGAGGCGGAGGACATGCTCCAGCTGTGCCGGCGGCCCCTCATCGAGAAGACCCGCTACGAGGTGCTGCACGAGGGCGTGGTCTGGCACGTGGACGAGTTCGCGGGCCAGAATGCCGGGCTCGTGATCGCCGAGGTCGAGCTCGACCACCCGCACCAGCCCGTGGCGCTGCCCGCCTGGGTGGGCCCCGAGGTCACGGCGGACGAGCGCTTCCGCAATTCCCGCCTCGTCACGGAGCCCCTCAACGAGGGCGAGGCCCGCTCCCTCGCGGTCGAGGTGGAGACGAGGCGGCACCGGTCGCGGGCGTGACGCCCCGCCGCCCCGGTCAGGCGGCCTGAAGGAGGGCCGATCCGGCAGCCTCGCGCCGCCCGCCGGCCGCGAGCCCCCGCTGGATCGAGGCCAGCACCCCGTCGACGACGAGCGCGAGGGCTGCGGTGGCGAGGGCGCCCGCGAGCATCATGATCGGATCGTAGAGCTGGATGCCGGCGAAGATGAGGTCTCCGAAGCCGCCCGCCCCGATGAGGGAGGCGAGCGGCGCCGTCCCGATATTCACCGTCGCCCCGGTCCTGATGCCGGCGAAGATCACCGGCATGGCGTTCGGCAGCTCCACCCGGCGCAGCCGCTGCCCGCCCGTCATGCCCATGCCGTCCGCCGCGTCGAGGAGCGCGGGCGGGAGCGCGGCGAGGCCCGCATAGGTGTTGCGCACCACCGGCAGGAGCGTCGCGAGCCACAGGCCGAAGATCGCCGGCGCGATGCCGATGCCGAGGACGCTCATGGAGAGCGCCAGCACGGCGAGGGTCGGCACGGTGGCGCCGACATTGAGGGCTTGCATGGCGCCCTCCGCCACCCGCCGCAGGGCGGCCCGGCTCAGGAGGATGCCGAGGGGAACGCCGACGAGGACCGCGAGCCCCATGGAGACGCCCACGAGGAAGAGATGGCGCTGCGCCAGGACCCAGAGGTCCGGCCCGTAGGAGACGAGTTCGCCGAGCCAGTCCATGGGCCTACTCGGCCGCGATGGACGGTCGCCGCCCGCCCCTTCGGCTGAGGGCGCGGGCGATGCCGCCCGGGGTGACGTAGCCGGCGAAGCGCCCGTTGCGGTCGATGCAGGGCACCGCCGTGAGGCCGCCGACGAGCATGCTGGAGGCGGCGGCGCGCAGGTCGTCCTCGGGCCGGACGGGATCGGGCAGCGGCTCCATGTGGTCGCGCACGGCGCCCTCTCCCTGGCGGCGGGCCTCCTCCAGGCGCACGAGCCCGGTCGCGCGGCCGTCCTCGCCCAGGACCACGAGGTCGTTCTGCCCGTATTCCTCCATCATGGCGGCGGCGAGGGGCAGCCGGTCGTTGGGCTGGAGGGTCGGCGCGGCGGGCGGGTCGGCCGCGAGGGCGTCCGCCACCGTGAGGAGCCGAAGGCGCCGCAGCACCCGGTCCTCGCCCACGAAGGAGGCGACGAAGGGATCGGCAGGGCGCTGGAGGAGCACGTCCGGCGTGTCGCACTGCACGAGGCGGCCCTCCCGCAGGATCGCGATGCGCGAGCCGAGGAGGAGCGCCTCGTCGATGTCGTGGCTCACGAAGATCACGGTTTTCTGCAGCCGCCGCTGCAGGGCGAGGAACTCCTCCTGGATGACGGCCCGGTTGACCGGGTCGATCGCGCCGAAGGGCTCGTCCATGAGCAGCACCGGCGGGTCGGCGGCGAGGGCCCGAGCGACGCCCACCCGCTGCTGCTGGCCGCCCGAGAGTTCGGCGGGGTAGCGCGACAGCAGGGCCGGATCGAGGGCCAGCATCTCCAGCAATTCGCCGGCGCGCGCCCGGCTGCGGGCCCGCTTCCAGCCGAGGAGATCCGGAACGACGGCGATGTTCTCCTCCACGGTCATGTTCGGGAAGAGCCCGATCTGCTGAATCACGTAGCCGATGCGCCGGCGCAGCTGCACGGGGTCGAGATCGTCGATGCTCTCCCCCTCGACCTCGATGCGCCCGGAGGTCTTCGGGATGAGCCGGTTCACCATCCGCATGAGGGTCGTCTTGCCGCAGCCGGAGGGGCCGAGCAGCACGCAGATCTCACCGCTCGGCACGTCGAAGGAGACGTCGTCCACCGCCTTGGTCTCTCCGTAGCGCTTGGTGACGTTCTGGAACGCGATCATGGGAACTCCGGCGGTCAGATACGAACGGACTCAGATACGAATGGACATGGGCGCGAAACGGCGCTGGACCAGCAGCACCGCGAGATCCGCCAGGATGGCGAGGATGCTCACCGCCACCGCGCCCACCACGAGCTGGCGCGGGTCCGACTGGCTGATGCCGCGGCTGATGAGCACCCCGAGGCCGCCTGCCCCCACATAGGCGGCGATCGCCATGACGCCGATATTGGTGACGAGGGCCGTGCGGATGCCGGCGAGGATCACCGGCAGGGCGAGCGGCAGCTCCACCCGCCTCAAGCGCTGGCGCCGGGTCATGCCCATGCCGGTGGCGGCGTCCTTGAGGGAGGCGTCCACGTTGGCGAGGGCCGTGACGGTGTTCCGCACGATGGGGAGCTGGGCATAAAGAAAGACGGCGATCATCGCCGGGACGGGGCCGATCCCCTGGCCGATCACGGCGAGGACCGGGAGGAGGAGGCCGAACAGGGCGATGGACGGCACCGTGGTAAGGACGCTCAGCACCCCCACGACGCCGCCGGCGAGGGCGGGCCGGCGGGCGAGAAAGATGCCGAGGGGCACCCCCGTGAGCACGGCGCCCCCGAGGGCCACCGCGACGAGGAGGATGTGCTCGCCCGCGAGGCGCAGCACCAGGTCGATGTTGTCGAGGGCGTAGGACAGGATCGGCATCGGGCACCTGGACGACCCGCGAACGGGGGCTAGATGCTCAAACGGTTCAGCCGAGCTTGCGTTGCATGCCGGCCCTCAAGCCTTGCCGTTTTTCTCATGGAGAGACCGATGCGCCTCACGCTCGCCCGTACGCTCCTGGCCGCCGCAGCGGCCCTCGCCGGAACCTGGGGGGCGGCCGGACCAGCGTCGGCCCAGGGCAAGGCCCTCGTGGTGGGCGGCAAGAACTTCACCGAGCAGCTCATCCTCGCCGAGATGACGACGGAGCTTCTGAAGGCCAAGGGCCTCCGGGCGGAGAAGAAGGACGGGCTCGCGAGCGCCCTCCTGCGCCAGGCCCAGGAGAAGGGCGAGGTCGACCTCTACTGGGAGTACACCGGCACGGCCCTCGTCGTGTACAACAAGGTCGAGGATCGGCTCTCCCCGGAGCAGACCTACGAGCGCGTGAAGGAGCTCGACGGCCGAAAAGGTCTCGTGTGGCTCAAGCCCTCCACCGCCAACAACACCTACGCCATCGCCCTCCAGGCCGACACGGCGGCCCAGAAGAACCTCAAGACGATCAGCGATCTCGCCAAGGCGGTCGAGGGCTCGAACTTCAAGCTCGCCACGGACGGCGAGTTCGCCCGCCGGGACGACGGGCTCGTCGGCCTCCAGAAGGCCTACGGCTTCACCTATCCGCGCACGAACCTCGTCCTCATGGATCCCGGCCTCACCTACGAGGCCCTGCGCCAGGGCCGGGTCGAGACCGCGGTGGTGCTCACCACGGACGGGCGCGTGAAGGCCTTCAATCTCGCGGTGCTGCAGGACGACAAGACCTTCTTTCCGAGCTACGTGCTCGCCCCCGTGGCCCGCAAGGAGGCGCTCGACGCCAATCCGGGGCTGGCGGACGCCCTGAACGACCTCTCCGGCCGCCTGACCGAGGACGTGATGCGCGGCCTCAACGCCGAGGTCGACGTGGACAAGCGGGACGTGCGCCAGGTCGCCGCCGACTTCCTCAAGAAGCAGAACCTGCTGCGGTGAGCCGCCGCATCCCGGCCGGGGCCGCCCGCCGCCGGCCGGGTTGACTGACGTAACGGCGGACGGGGGATGCACGCCGCCGCGCCTCGAGGCGCGGCCGCCGCCTGCATCCCATGCTCCCCTCCCCGTTCGATTCCTGGCTCACCGCGCTCGCCGCGATGGAGCCCTTCGGCGCCCTCGGGCTCCTCGCCGGCGTCGCGTCCGGCCTCATGCCCCGCCGCGGCGCGATCCTCCTCGCCTCGGGCCTGTGCTCCGCCCTGTTCTGCGTCCATTTCCTGCGCCTCGGCTCGGGCACCGGGGCCGCCATGTGCCTCATCTCGGTGATCCAGAGCCTTGCGGCCGCGCAGGCCCAGGACGGCCGGCGGCCCGCCTGGTTCGCGGGTCTGTTCGCCGGCAGTTCGGCCCTCGCGGTGGCGCTCACCCTGGCGACCTGGGCGGGCTGGCCCTCGGCCTTCGCGGGGGCGGGCTCGCTGCTCGCCACCGCCGCGCGCCTGCAGACGGATGTCCGGCGCATGCGCCTCGTCCTCGTCGCCTGCAGCCTCTGCTGGATGGGCCACAACCTCGTCCTCGGCTCGGCGGCCGGCCTGGCGAGCGATCTCTTCACCCTCACGAGCCTCGGTCTCGGCCTGTGGCTCGACCGCCGCGCCCTCGCGTCGAGGACCGCCTGAGCCGCCGTTCCCGCGGCCCGCGCCCGGAGGGGAGCCTTCGACCAAAGGCCGATGGGCGCCCGGCGGCGGGCGAAGGAACCTTCCCGCCGTCTTGGCCGTTTCGTTCCCTAAACCCAGGGGAATGGCTCCAGTGTCGCGTCGTGTGCTGATCGTCGAGGACGAGTTTTTCGTCGCGCTTGACCTGGAACTGCTCGTCCATAAGCGCTCGCCCGCCGCCGAGGTGGTGGTCTGCTCGTCGCTGACGGAGGCCCGGGCCGCCGCGAAGGAGCCCTTCGGTCTCGCGCTCCTCGACATTGACGTGCTCGACGGGCGCACCTACGAGGTAGCGCAGGATCTTAAACGCCGGGGAACGCAGGTGGTTTTCGTGTCGGGCTCCAATCGCCATGAGGTGCCCGAGGCCCTCCGGGACGTCCCTTTCATCCCTAAGCCCTACGCGCCGCCGCTCATCGAAGCCACGATCTCGGCTGCCCTCGCGGGCGCCCCCCCCGCGCAGGAAGCCCGTCCGTGAGCGGCCGCAACTCGGCCCTGGCGGTGCCTCCCGCCGCCCGCCCGCGCTGGAACGAGGCCGAGCGTCTCGCGGCCTTACGCGAATACGGCATCCTCGACACCCCGCCCGAGCGGGAGTTCAACGACATCATCGAGATCGCGGCCCTCGTCTGCGAGGCGCCCATCGCGGTGGTGAACTTCGTCGCGGACACCCGCCAGTTCTTCAAGGCCGAGATCGGCCTCGGAGTGCGCGAGACGCCCCTCGACGTGTCGATCTGCGCCCATGCGATCTTGCAGGATGATCTCTTCGTGGTGCCCGACACCACCCGGGATCCGCGCTTCGACTGCAACCCCCTCGTCACGGGCGAGCCGCATCTGCGCTTTTACGCCGGCGCCCTCCTCAAATCGCCGGAGGGCCATGCGCTGGGCACCATCTGCGTTCTCGACCACAAGCCCCGCCCGGGCCTCACCGAGAAGCAGGCCTACACCCTGACGGCCCTCGCCCGGCAGGTGATGACGCAGCTCGAATACAAGCGCATGAACGAGCGCCTGCGCCAGCGGGAGGAGGAGGTCGCGGCGAGCGAGCGGCAGCTTCGCGCCATCCTCGACACCATGCCCCAGATGGTCTGGTCCACGCGGCCGGACGGGCACCACGACTACTACAACAAGCGCTGGTACGAGTTCACGGGCGTGCCGGACGGCTCCACGGACGGCGAGGGCTGGAACGGCATGTTCCACCCGGACGACCAGCCCCTCGCCTGGGAACGGTGGCGCCACTCCCTCGCGACGGGCGAGCCCTACGAGGTGGAATACCGCCTGCGCCACCATACGGGCGCCTATCGCTGGACGCTCGGGCGAGCCCTGCCGATCCGCAACGGCGAGGGACGGATCGAGCGCTGGTTCGGCACCTGCACGGACATCGACGACCAGAAGGGCGTGCAGGAGGCGCTGCGGCGCACGGACGAGCGGCTGCACCTCGCCCTCAACGCCTCCGGCACGGTGGGCAGCTGGCTGTGGGACATGGCGAGCAACCGCATCTACGCCGATGCGCGCTTCGCGGAGTTCTTCGGCGTCGATGCGAGGACCGCGCAGACCGTCGGCGCGCCTGTCGGCACCTTCATCCGGGCGATCCACCCCGAGGACCGGGAGCGCGTGGAGGCGTCCATCGCGGCCGCCGTCGAGACCGGGGGCGACTACGAATGCGAGTACCGCCTCGTGCGCCCGGACGGCTCGGTTCGCTGGGTGAATGCCCGGGGCCGCTGCGAGCACGGCCTGGACGGCAAGCCGGTCCGCTTCCCGGGCGTGGTGGTGGACATCACCGACCGCAAGTGCACGGAAGCGGAACTCGCCAGCCGGACGGCGCAGATCGAGGTCCTGCTCTCCACGGCGCCCGTCGCCGTGTGGTTCACGGACGATCCGCAGGTGCGCCGGGTGATGCGCAACAGCCATGCGGCCGCCCTCATGCGGGTGCCGCAGGAGACCACCGCCTCCTTCGCCTCCACGGACAAGACGCTCAACCATGCGCGCCTTCGCTACGACGGCGCATTCGTGACCCCCGACCGCATGCCCCTGCAGCGGGCGGTGCGGGGCGAGAACGTGCGCGAGGAGGAGTACGAGCTCGTCTTCGACGACGGGACGGTGCTCACCCTCCTGTCGTCCTCGAGCCCCCTGCGCGATGCGGCGGGCGAGATCGTGGGGGCGGTGGCGATCAGCCTCGACATCACGGCGCGCAAGCGCATCGAGGAGGCGCGCGAACTCCTCGCCCGCGAGCTGTCGCACCGGATCAAGAACATCTTCGCGGTGGTGGGAGGGCTCGCGGCGCTCTCGGCCCGCGGAAACGAGGCGGCGAAGCCCTTCGCGGAGGCGTTCCGCCAGCGGCTGTCGGCCCTGGCCCAGGCCCACGAATACGTGCGGCCGCACAGCCCGGACTCGGCCCGGGAAAGCGCGGGCGAGACGGTGCACGGCCTCATGCGGCTGCTGCTCGAGCCCTATCTCCACGAGGGCGCGGAGCGCTTCGCCATTGAGGGCGACGACGCGCCGATCGGGCCGAAAAGCGCCACGTCCCTCGCCCTCATCATGCACGAGCAGGCGACGAACGCCATGAAGTACGGCGCGCTCAGCGTGCCCCGCGGGCGCGTGGTGCTCACCGGGGAACGGGAGGGCGGCGCCTACCGGCTCACCTGGCGGGAAATGGACGGGCCGCGGGTGGAGGGGCCCCCGGAACGCAAGGGCTTCGGAACGGCGCTCGCGGCGCGCAGCGTGGCGGGCCAGCTCGGCGGCAGCCTCGACCACGACTGGGCGCCGGGCGGGCTCGTGATGCGGCTTTGCGTGCCGGAGGAGAACCTCTCGCGTTGAAGTTTCGCGCGAGGCGTGCTTTCCCAGGGGACGGCGCGAGCTAGTTAAGGGCGCGCCCTTGCCGCCGGCGGGCGTCGGGTTCAAGCTTGCGGGCCGGGGGTTCGCGCCGGGCAGGCGGCGGCGAAAGGGTCAGATGGGGGACGACATGGCAGGATCTCCGGCAACAGCGGCCCCCGGGCCGAAGCAGGGCGCGCGGCCTCAGAGCCTGCAGGACACGTTCCTCGGCCACGTGCGCGACAACAACGTGCCCCTCACGGTGTTCCTCGTGAACGGCGTGAAGCTGCAGGGCGTGGTGACGTGGTTCGACAACTTCTCGCTCCTCCTCAAGCGGAGCGGCGAAGGTCAGCTCGTCTACAAGCACGCGATCTCCACCATCATGCCGATGGAGCCCATCAGCCTCTACGATGGGGACGAGAAGGCCGGCGAGCCGAAGGAGCCCGCCCCCGCTCCCCGCCGGCCCGTGGTGGAGATCCGGCGGCGGACCTGACGGCCGTCCGTAATTGCGCCACAAAGACCGGCTGTTTAGACGGATAAGCGACCCCGAACGGGGCGGGTGACCTGGGGGCCTGGAGCAAGCGGTTGGCCACAACCGCAGAGGCGAGCGCCCCGATGCAGATCCTGCACACCGACACCAAGACCCTCCACGCGAAATCCGTGTCCTACACCGATCTGAGCCAGGGTCCGGGCGACGGATCCCTCGGCGCCTACACCCTCCAGACCCTCGGCAAGCGGCTCCAGGCCACCTACCATCTGGCGGACGACGATCGGCTGCCCGTGCGCCTCACCGAGCTCGTCGAGCGCCTCGCCCGCCGCGAGCCGTCCGAGGGCTGAGCCCTTCAGGCGGGCGTCGGCGCCCGCCCTCCCCCCGCTCCATGCCGCCGCTCTGGTGAGTGAGGGTTAACGATTTGCGTCTATCCTGCGCGAAGGCTCGGGGTAGGAGCACCGCATGAGAATGGGTCGGATCGCCGGCTGGCTGCTCGTGGGAGGCTTGGGAAGCCTCGCCATCGTGTCGGGCTGGCGCTACTACGTGGAAACGCAGGTTCCCGTGAAGCTGCGTCCCGGCGGCAGCGTCGAGACCGCCATGTGGGACCGCGGCTACGTGGCCGCCAACGGCACCTGGGTGGTGGAGAACGGCCCCGCCCGCCCGCTGCAATTCACCAATATCGGCTGCTTTCGCTCCGACAACACCTGCCGGGCCGCCACCGCCGAGATCGCCGGCGGCAACATCCTGTCCCTCGAGACCGCCACCTACAAGGTGACCCGGTGGAGCGAGACGACCCTCATCTTCGTCAACAACGACGCGCCCTGCGCGGACTACACCTACACGATCAGCCGCGCGAACCAGCGCGTGGTGGGCACCGCGGCCCCGAGGCGCAACACCGCCGAGAGCTGCCCTGCGGGCGAAGAGGCGCTCCAGCTCTCCCTCGTCGACGGGGCGCGGGTGACCCGCACCCTCGAGCAGGAAGCCAATGCCCGCGCCCAGCCCGTAGCCTGGGCGAGCCTCGCGGCCTTGTGGGTGCTCGTCCTGTCCTGCCTCGTCCGGCGCCGCCACGAGGGCGAGGTGGCCTTCGCCGAGGCCTGACCCCGCTGGCGCCCAACGGCGCGCCCTCACGCCGCCGCGGATATCCTCACGCCATAGACCTCGACAGGCTCCGGCAGGCCCCGCGCCGTCATGCGTCCGAAGGCCTCGCCGCGGCCGCAGCCGCTTTCCCGCACCGTGCGTGAGCAGGCGAGGAGCCGCGTGCCGAAGGCCTTGTTCGCCTCCTCCAGGCGCTGCGCCAGGTTCACGGTGCGTCCGTAGACCGTGTAGCTCTGCCGGTCGGCGCCCCCGACCGCGCCGGCCGCGATGGGCCCCGTCGCGACCCCGATCCGGACCGCGAACCCCGCCTGCCCGACGGCCGCGTCGTCGAGGATCCGGCAGGCCGCGTCGAAGGCCCGGCGGGCGTGATCCGCATGGGCGAGCGGCAGTCCGAAGGTGGCGAGCACGCTGTCGCCGCCGAACCCGATCACCACGCCCCCGTGCTCCACCACCCGCGCCGTGACGGCCTTGAGGAAGTCGCCGAGCGCGGCCAGCACCTCCCCGGGCGGCCGCTCGGCCGCATAGGCCGTGAAGCCCTCGACGTCGAGGAACAAAACGGTGCCGTCCCGCTCCGTGGGTTCGAGGGCGTCGGGCGCGTCGATGAGAGCCTGCGCGACCTCCGCCGGAACGTAGCGCCCGAACACGTTCTCCACGTGACGCCGCCGCCGCTCCTCCTCCGCATAGGCCACCACCACCCGGCGCGCCCGGGCCACCACGGTCGCGAGCACGAGGGCGGCCGCGAGTAGCGAGATGCTCTCCTCCACCCGGTTGCCCGTGCCGATGAAACGGGGATCGAGCAGCAGCGCCATGTACTCGGCCGTGCTGGAGCTCACCGGCAGGTCGCCCCAGGACAGGGTCTCGGGCAACTGACGCACGGCGACCGCGAACACGGTCCAGAGCGCCGCGACGGCGCTCGCCCCGGCAAAGAGGATGAGGCGCGGCGAGAGCGCGAGAGCCGAGATGACGAGGATCAGCCACAGGAATTGGATTCCATAGGCCCGGAAGACGAAGATGCGGGGCACCTCCCCGCCGGTGGTGAGCGGCAGGTAGAGCGCCGCCAGGGCGAGGGTCGCCACGTCGACCGCGACGAGCACGAAGGGGTGCCAGGGCCGCTCGTGGCGGGTGCCGTGGGCGCGCAGCATGGCAAGGCCTACCGAGAGGGAGGCAAGGCTCGTGAGCACGCCGAAGGGATTGCCGAAGAGGTAGTAGCCGTAGAGAAACCCGCTGACCGCGATCGCCAGCAAGATGGAGCGGCCGATGAGGAGGAGCCTGAAGCCCGCCCGCTCCGCCTCCCGGATCGCCTGCCGCGCCTCCGCCGCCGTCCCGCCCAATGCTCTCTCCTCGGCCACGCGAGGCTCCATCCTACACGGGCGACGCGGCGGCGCGCAGGGGTTAACGGCGGCCGGGATCCCGTAACGCTTCGCTCACCATGCGGGGCGACTTCGCTTGCCCGAAGGCCCCGAATTGCGGAGGTTTCGACCGGTTATTTTCACGAGGTTTTCACCATGAGCGGACCGGGTGGCGTTGCGGGCAATCAGTTGCGGGCGTTCGTCGAGCGCATCGAGCACATCGAAGAGGAGATCAAGGGCCTCAACGAGGGCAAGAAGGAGATCTTCGACGAGGCCAAGAACGAGGGCTACGACGTCAAGATCCTGAAGGAGGTCATCCGCCTGAGAAAGCAGGACAAGAAGGAGCGCGACGAGCACGAATCGCTCCTCGAAGTGTACCTCCACGCCATCGACACGGCGGAGCCCTACCTTCAAGCCGCCGAGTGACGGCGCCTCCCATGCCGAACAGCAGGCCGCCTCCGGGCGGCCTTTTTCGTCGCGGCGCTTGACTCTTGGGGGCATAGCCCGTTTGAGCATGCCCGCATTCCCATTCTCAGCAGGAGCAACTCGTGAACAAGAACGATCTGGTGGAGCGCTTGGCCGAAGAGCACGAACTGACGAAGGTGTTCGCGCGCGAGCTCGTGGAGAGCGTGTTCA
>DASZBD010000013.1:0-59329 GCA_035944475.1 Microvirga sp. | reverse complement strand
CCCAGCGACCGCGCGGCGCTCAGGAACACATGGGTGAAATCCTGGCAGACCCCGTGGCCCGCCGCAAAGGCGTCCGCGCCCACGGTCGTGGCACTGGTCGCCCCCGTATCGAAGCGCAGGCGCTCGGGGATCGCGTTCAAGAGCGCATGAGCCTGGTCGAGGGGACTTGTAAAACGCCCGGCGGTCATCTCTCCGAATTCACGGATGGCGGCGTCGGGACGGGTCAGGGGTGTTTCCCGCAGATAGAAGATTTCCGGGAAGCGCTCGACCCCTCCCCGGACGAGCCCGGCGGTGTCCGTCGTCTCGATTTCACCGGCCACATGGAGGGTGATCTGGCTCACGGGCCCCGAGACCGACAGGCTGTGGACGATGTTGCCGTACCAGTCCTCCCGGCGCATCAGCCGGGCGTCGCCGTCCATGTCGATATTCCAGGACAAGACCGTTTGGCTGTCCGATCCGCGCGGCGTGAGCCGCAGGAGTTGGATCGCCGACTTGGCGGGCTCGCTGTAGTGGTAGACCGTCTCATGGGTGATGCGGATGCGCATGGGTCAGCACAGATACTGGTTCGTGATGGCATGCCCGAGCCGGTTGTTCTCGGCCAAAAAGTCCTGCAGGAACTCGTGCAGGCCGCCCTGGAAGATATCCTCGATATTCCGGTTCGTCAGCCGGGCATGGGTCGCTCGCGCCTGGCGCTGCGCCGCGCCCGATGTGCCGTAGCGATGGGAGATGTCGTCGAGATGGCGCGACAGCGCCGCGTAGCAGGCCGCCAGCGAACGCGGCATCTCCTCGCGCAGGATCAAGAGATCCGCCACCAGCCAGGGCCTCAGGTTCTGGTGATAGACCCATTGATAGCTCACGAGCGCCGAGACCGAACGCAGGATGGCGGCCCATTGATAATAGTCGATGCCGCCGCCCACCGCCGCGTCCTGCGGCAGGAGCACGTGATACTTCACGTCGAGCACCCTGGCGGTGTTGTCGGCCCGCTCGATATAGAGGCCGAGGCGGGAGAACCAATAGGCATCGTTGCGCAGCATGGTGCGCATGGCGGAACCATCGTAGCGGAGCGAGGCCTCCTTCACCAGGTTCAGGAAGCGCGGAAGATCCTCCACCTTGATCTTCCTGGCCTTGTAGCGGCGCAGATCGAGCCAGGCGGAGTTGATCGCCTCCCACATCTCCGAGGTGAGCGCCGAGCGCACGGAGCGGGCATTCTGCCGGGCCGTGTCGAAACAGTTCTGGATGCTCGACGGGTTCGCTTCCGAGAAGGCAAGGAACTCGATCACGCTCTCAGGGGTGGATTCCCCATAAACGGCGCGGAACTGATCGACGCCCCCGGCGGTGATGAGGGCGGATTCCCACTCGTTGGTCTCGACGCCGTTGTAGGAGATCGGCATCGATGCCATGCGATAGGCGACATCGAGAATGCGGGCCGTGTTTTCGGCCCGCTCCACGTAGCGGGAGAGCCAATAGAGGCTGTCGGCATCACGACTCAGCACGAGAAACGCTCCGGCTCATTCACTCAGCACCCAGGTATCCTTGGTCCCGCCGCCTTGGCTCGAATTGACCACGAGCGAGCCTTCCGTCAGCGCCACGCGGGTGAGCCCGCCCGGGACGAGCCTGACTCCGTCGCGCCCGGTCAGCACGAAGGGCCGCAGATCCACGTGGCGGGGAGCAAGCCCCTTGTCCGTGAAGATCGGGCTCGTCGAGAGAGCGAGCGTCGGCTGGGCGATGTAGTTGTCGGGATTGGCCAGGATGCGGGCCTTGAAATGCTCGCATGCCTCCGCCGTCGCATGCGGGCCCACCAGCATGCCGTAGCCGCCCGAGCCGTTGACCTCCTTCACGACGAGCTCGTGCAGATGGTCGAGCACGTAGGAGAGCGCTCCCTGCTCACGGCAGCGCCATGTCGGCACGTTCTTCAGGATCGGCTCCTCGCCCATGTAGAAGCGCACGATATCGGGCACGTAAGAGTACATGGCCTTGTCGTCGGCCACGCCCGTCCCCGGAGCATTGGCGATGGCGACATTGCCAGCCCGGTAGGCGGCGATCAGCCCCGGCACGCCCAGGGCGGAATCGGGCCGGAACACCAGCGGGTCGAGGAAGTCGTCGTCGATGCGGCTGTAGATCACGTCGACGCGCTTGGGGCCCTCGGTCGTGCGCATGTAGACCATCTCGTCGCGCACGAAGAGATCCCGCCCCTCCACGAGTTCCACGCCCATTCGATCGGCCAGGAAGCTGTGCTCGTAATAGGCGGAATTGAGAGAGCCGGGGGTGAGGAGAACGACGGTCGGGTCCCAGGGGCTGCTCGCCGGCGCAACGGATTTCAGGGTACCCAGAAGCTCGTCGACGTAGTTCTCGATGGGCCGGATGCGCTGCATGCCTACGAGTTCGGGGAAGAGGCGCATCATCACTTCCCGGTTCTCCAGCATGTAGGAGACTCCGGAGGGCGTGCGCAGGTTGTCTTCGAGCACGTAGAAATCCTGGTCGTCGACCCGGACGATGTCGATGCCCGCCACCTGCACGTAGATGTCGCTGTTCAAGGACAATCCATGCATCTGCGGGCGGTAATAGGGATTGAGATAGACAAGCTCCGGCGGAACGATCCCGGCGCGCAGGATGTCCCGCGCGCCATAGATGTCCTTGAGGAACATGTTGAGCGCCTTGACCCGCTGTTCGAGGCCGCGGGCGAGGCGGGCCCATTCCTGGCCCGACAGAATGCGCGGGATGATGTCGAAGGGGATCAGCCGCTCTTCAGCTTCCGTGTTGCCGTAGACCGCGAAGGTGATGCCGACCCGGCGGAAGAAGAGTTCCGCCTCCTCGCGGCGGTGCTCCAGCAATTGCGGCGGTGCCGATTTCAGCCAATCCTGGAGAACACGGTACGCGTCCCGGCTTTGGCCGTCATGGCCGCTCATTTCGTCGAAGATCGCCTGTGGCGCCACCGGGTCTCCTCAAGTCTCTTGAGGCGGACACCCGGCGCAAAGATTGGCAGCGGGCCCGCGGGAAGGAAGCTTAGTTGCCTAAAACCTAGGGCTTCAAGCGAGACGAAGGGATAGAGGCAGGCAAAGAATGACGAGAAAAAGGGCAAATGCCCCTCCGGGAGGCAGCGCCCAGCGGCAGCTCAGGCGGGAAGCGCGAATTCGAGCAACAGGGTTCTCTGCAGGGAACTGAAATTGTTGTCGGAGATCAGGGAAAGGACGACATCGCCGCCTTCCCGATGAACGGCCAGCCCCTCCATGTTGTCGATTTGATGCGAGGCCTCGCTTTCGTAGAGGATCTCGCCGTCCACGCGGGCTCCAGACCTGAACGCGCTCGCCTCGATGCGGCGCAGGCGGCAGCCGAAGCCGCCGAAGAGCGAGAAGCGGCGCTCCAGGATTACGGCGGCGCCACCGGGCAGGAAGGCGAGGTCGGTCACGTCGTAGCCGCCGGACAGAACGATCTGGAAAGCGCCCTGCCGCGGGCCCGTGAGGATGAAGCCGCTGCCGCCCTCCGCGATCCCGACGAGCGCCCCGCTCAAGGGCGAGCGCTGGGGTGCAACGCTAAGGGCCTCCAGGCCACCATTGCTCGGCAGATCCCTCAGTTCCTTCGGAACGGGAATGGGAACGCCGCGGATGATGCTTCCCGTGCCCGTGCGGTCGAACCGGATGACCGCATGGTTGCGTTCGATGCCCACGAAGGCGGCGTTGCCGGCAAGGGCGAAGCTTTCCGTGTCGTAGTAACGCGAACGCCGCAACGGCACGCCGTTGCCCAGGATCAGAGGCGAGAGCACCGGGCCGGACAGGCCCGAGAGCCGTCCGTCCGCCGTCTCGATCCGGGCTTTCAGCACTTGTGCATTGTCGGCAAGCGCAATGATCTCCTGCCCATTGGCCGAGCGCCACAGGCCGGAGAAGCCGCCGAAGGCGGAGACCTGAGAGCGCAGATCGACCCCGGAGCGGAACATCACGGCGCCGAAGCGGCTGCGATCCGGATCGGTGGTGGAGAGCCGGCTGATCGGCCGCGCCTCCACGGCGATCGCCGTTGCGCCCCTGAAGGCCTGCGGGCGCTGCGCCAGGGCCACGCCCGTGCAGGCAAGCGTCGCGGCGGCGGCACCGCCGCCGATCAGGACATTGCGCCGGGTGAGCCTCAAGCAACGGCCCTGCGACGGGGAGCGCCACGGGCGGGCGGGCCGGCATTCTCCTCGAACAGCTCCGCGAGCTTCTCGGTCATGACGCCGCCGAGCTCCTCCGCATCGACGATGGTCACCGCGCGGCGGTAATAGCGCGTCACGTCGTGGCCGATGCCGATGGCGATGAGCTCCACGGGAGAGCGGGTCTCGATTTCCTCGATGACGAAGCGCAGATGCCGCTCGAGATAGTTGCCGGGATTGACCGAAAGCGTCGAGTCGTCCACCGGAGCACCGTCCGAGATCACCATCAGGATGCGCCGCTGCTCAGGGCGCCCGAGCAGGCGCTTGTGCGCCCAGTCGAGGGCCTCGCCGTCGATGTTCTCCTTCAGGAGGCCCTCGCGCATCATCAGGCCGAGATTCTTGCGCGCGCGCCGCCAGGGCGCATCCGCCGACTTGTAGATGATGTGGCGAAGATCGTTCAGGCGCCCGGGATTGGCGGGCTTGCCGTTCTGCAGCCACGTTTCGCGGGACTGTCCGCCCTTCCAGGCCCGGGTGGTGAAGCCGAGGATCTCGACCTTCACGCCGCAGCGCTCGAGCGTGCGGGCGAGGATGTCCGCGCAGGTGGCCGCGACCGTGATGGGGCGCCCGCGCATGGAGCCGGAATTGTCGAGGAGGAGCGTCACCACGGTGTCGCGGAAATTGGTGTCCTGCTCCTGCTTGAAGCTCAAGGGCTGGAACGGATCCATGACGATGCGCGGCAGGCGCGCGGGATCGAGCGTTCCTTCTTCGAGATCGAACTCCCAGGACCGGTTCTGCTGCGCCATGAGGCGGCGCTGCAGGCGGTTCGCCAGGCGTCCCACCACACCCTGGAGATGGGCGAGCTGCTTGTCGAGATAGGCGCGAAGGCGCGTCAGCTCGTCGGCATCACAGAGATCCTCCGCGTGGATGATCTCGTCGTATTTCTGCGTATAGGCCTTGTAGTCGGGGCCGCGCGCCTCGTTGGAGCGCGACGGCGGACGCCAGGATTCTCCCGCATCCTCCGAATCCGCCTCCTCGGATTCCTCGGGCAGCTCGCCGGAAGGGCCGTCGGCCTCCTCGGACGCGCCATCCTCGATCTCGTCGCTCGAATCCTCGCTGATCTCCACCTCGGCGCGGTCGCCTTGGCTCTCCTGCTCGGATTCGCCCTCTCCCTGCTGCTCCTGCTCCTCGGACTCGTTCTCGTCCTCGTTCTCCTCGTCCTCGGAATCGAGGGCCGCCTCGTCGGCCATGTCGAGGGAGGAGAGCAGGTCGCGGATGGAGCGGGCGAAGCTGCGCTGGTTCTCGATGTTCTTGAGCAGGCCGTCGAGGTCGCGCCCGGCGCGGTCCTCGATGAAGTCGCGCCAGAGATCGACGATCTTGGCGGCCGATTCGGGCGGCTTCGCGCCGGTGAGACGCTCGCGCACCATGAGGGCGAGCGCATCCTCCAGGGGAGCATCGGCGCGATCCGTGATGTCCTCGTACTTGCCGCCGCGATGGTAGCGGTCCTCCAGCATGGCCGAGATGTTGGACGAGATGCCGGCCATGCGCCGGGAGCCGATGGATTCTACGCGCGCCTGCTCGACCGCATCGAACACGGCCCGCGCCGCCTGCCCCTCGGGAGCAAGCTTGCGGTGAAGGGATGTGTCGTGGCAGGCCAGGCGCAGCGCCATGGCGTCGGCATTGCCGCGCAGGATCGCCACGTCCTGCGAGGTCAGCCGCCGCGGCGGCTCCGGCAGGCGGGCCTTGTCCTGCCCCATGAGAACCGGGCGGTCGGACGCGAAGGCGACCTCGAGGTCCGGCTTGCGGGCGATCGCCTTCATGGTGCCGGCGATGGAGCGCTTCAGCGGCTCCGCCGGCGCTTCCTTCTTGTCACCTGGCTTGCGGTTCGAGATGGACATCTTTGCCTGTCGCTTCCGATAAGCCCTCATTCCGAGGAGGCCGAAGGCCGGCTCGAAGAACGAGGGCGCTTCCAGAAATCGCTAGACCCGGCATCCTCGTCCTTCGAGACGCTATGCTCCTCGGGATGAGGATGCCTGATCGCCGGTTAGCTGAGCACCATGTTCACCGCGCTCTCCGGCAGCTCCTTGCCGAAGGAGCGTTGGTAGAACTCGGCCACCAGGGCCCGCTCCAGCTCGTCGCACTTGTTGAGGAAGGTGACCCGGAAGGCAAAGCCCGTATCGCCGAAGATCTCGGCGTTCTCGGCCCAGGTGATCACCGTGCGCGGGCTCATGACGGTCGAGAGATCGCCGTTCATGAAGGCCGAGCGGGTGAGATCCGCCACGCGCACCATCTTGTTGACGATGTCCCGGCCGGATGCATCCTCCTGGTAATGCTTCGCTTTGGAGAGGACGATGTCCACCTCCTTGTCGTGCGGCAGGTAGTTCAGCGTGGTCACGATGGACCAGCGGTCCATCTGGCCCTGGTTGATCTGCTGCGTGCCGTGATAGAGCCCCGACGTGTCGCCGAGGCCCACCGTGTTGGCGGTGGCGAAGAGCCGGAACGCCGGATGCGGCTTGATCACCCGCCGCTGATCGAGGAGCGTCAGGCGGCCCGACTGCTCGAGCACGCGCTGGATCACGAACATCACGTCCGGGCGGCCGGCGTCGTACTCGTCGAACACGAGGGCCACGTTGTTCTGCAGGGCCCAGGGCAGGATGCCGTCCTGGAAGGCCGTCACCTGCTTGCCTTCCTTCAGCACGATCGCGTCCTTGCCCACGAGATCGATGCGGGACACATGGCTGTCGAGGTTGACGCGCACGCAGGGCCAGTTCAGGCGGGCCGCAACCTGCTCGATGTGGGTGGATTTGCCGGTTCCGTGATAGCCCGTGATCATCACCCGGCGGTTGCGAGAGAAGCCCGCCAGGATGGCAAGCGTCGTCTCGCGGTCGAAGAGGTAATCCGGATCGAGGTCCGGAACATGCTCCTCGGGCTGGCTGAAAGCGGGGATCTCGAGATCCGAATCGATGCCGAAGACCTGGCGCACGGACACTTTCATGTCCGGCTGGGCAATCGGGGTCTCGGACTGGGCGAGCATGGGAGCCTCTCGTTCGGATCGTGTTGGGGCGCTGGGCGCCGGTTGTGTCTTATCCGCCACGCTGACGCGGCGCAAATTCCGGCAGCACGACGCTTGTCGGAGGTGAAAGGCGGCGACGCCTAGCAGAGACCGGCGGTCTTCAAGGTGTCGTGCGCCTTGATGATGTCCCGCAGGCGCTCCTCGAAGGAGCGATCCCCGCCATTGGCGTCCGGGTGGAACCGTTTCACCAGGGCTTTGTACTGGCCCTTGATGGTAGGGCCATCGGCGGTCTCGTCGAGACCCAGGATGTCGAGCGCCCGGCGCACGGGGCCGGTGAGGCGAGGCTTTTTAGGCGGTTCGGGCGCCCGGCGGCGCGCCTGCTTGAAATTCTCGCCGTTGAGCACCCCCAGCGGGTCGACATAGCTCCAGTCGCGCTCGGGCGCGCCTTCGCCCTTGTCGGTCTGCGCTTTTCCGGCCCCGTTCACGCCCATGGTCCAGGTCGGGCGGTGTCCGATGATCGCGTCCTTCTGGTAGGCCGCCACCGCGGCGTCTGTCATGCCGGCGAAGTAGTTGTAGGAGGCATTGTATTCGCGCACGTGCTCCAGGCAGAACTGAAAGTAGCGGCCCTCCTGCGAACGCCCTTTGGGCGCGCGGAAGGTGCCCTGGGCCTTGCAGCCGGGACGTTCGCAGACCGGGCCTTCCGCCTCGCGCGGCTCGTCGCATTGCGGCTTGATGCGGATGCGGTCGAAGAGGGGCGAATTCAAATCCATGACCGGGCGATTATGAGGGGGCGGGATGACCCCCGGCAAGGGCTGAACGCTTTTGGCCGCAGCCCCGTTCAATGCTATGTGGGTTCCGATGACGATGCAGGAATTGATCACCCGCGCTCTTGAGGAGCGCTTCGCTCCGACGCAGCTCACCGTCACGGATGAGTCGCACCAGCATCACGGCCATTCGGGCTGGCGCGAGGGAGGGGAAACTCACTTCCGACTGAATATCGTGTCGCCGGCCTTCGCGGGCAAGAGCCGGGTGGAGCGTCACCGCCTCGTGAACGACGCCCTGAAGCCCGCCTTCGCGCGCGGCCTCCACGCCCTCGCCATCAAGGCACAAGCCCCCGGCGAATAGGGTCAGATTCTCGGCTTTGCCGGCGCCGCCAAATAGATGAGGGTCGCGGCGGCAAGCAGGGCTCCGAAACCGAGAAAGAGCGCGCCGAACACCTCCGGCGGCGGCGTCCCGGCGCCGCGCCCCGCCTGGACGAAGAGCCCCGAGACCCACTGCAGCACTCCCGCGCCGCCGATGAACAGGAAGTTCATGAAGGTGACGCCCCGCCCGAGAAGGTGTGCGGGAAAGAACTGGCGGGCATGCGCCATGAGAATACCGTAGGTCAGGCCCGCAGCGCCGATCGCCGCCAGAAGGGCGAGGGCGAGACCCGCACTGTCGGAGCCGGCAAGCCCCAGCGCGAGAAAGCATCCGGCCGTCAGGACGCTGCCGACGAGAGTCGTGAGCTTGGCGCCGCCGAGGATGCGCTCGATCGGGCCGTAGGCGAGCGCGCCGAGGGACATGGTGAGCGCCATCAGAAGTGCGGCGTTGCCCCGCTCGGCAAGGCCGTAATGGTGCACCTGGTCGAAGAACGGGGCGATCCAGAGCGAGCGGGTGGCGATCACGACCGCGTAGCTCAAGGCGGCGAGCGGGAGGATCGGCCAGAGCGCACGCATGGACAGGATGTCGAGAAGGCCGCCCCGGGCCGCGTCGGCTCCGCCGCGCTCGACTGGGGGCGGGTCCTTCAAGGCTGCGATCGCGAGAGCGAGGCTTGCGGCCGTGATCGCCGCGATGCCCGCCATCGCGCCGCGCCAGCCGAGCGCCTGCACCGCCCAGGCGAGGGGCGTCGCCCCAAGCAGGTTTCCGGCGGAGCCAAGCCCGATCATCAGGGAGGACAGCATGGCGAAGCGCTCCGGGGCGTAGACGCGCCCGAACACGTAAAGGCTCGCCATGAGGATCGGCGAACAGCCGACCCCGATGAGCGCCATCGCCAGGAGCGCGTCGCCGAAGCCGTCCGCCGCGGCGAGCCAAGCGGCGCCCGCAACGGCCAGCACCATGAAAGCCCCGAGGGTCCGCCGCGGGCCGAACCGGTCGAGGGCATAGCCCACCGGGAATTGCGCCAGGGCGAAAGCCGCGAACCAGCTCGCCGAGACGGCGCCGAGATCGGCCGCGTTCAGCCCCAGATCCCGTGAGAGGTCCTCCGCCACGATGGCCAGGAAGGCACGGAAGAACTGGCTGAGGGTGTAGGCGAAGAGGAGGATCAGAAAAGTTCGCACGGGGTGCTCTGGTAGGGTCCCCGACGAGCGAAGCGAGGGGCGGAGATCCATGACCCCCGAGACAGGGGCGTTCGCGCCATCCGCTCCGGCCTCAGAGCCGGCAAGGATGGCGCGAAGCCTCGAGAGTGGATTACTTGATGCGCTCGAGGACGCTCACGTAGTTCGCCACGGCTGCGCCCCCCATGTTGAAGATCCCGCCGAGAACCGGGTTCTTCACCTGGATGTCGCCGGCCTCCTCGCACAGCTGCATGGCGGAGAGGGCGTGCATGGAGACGCCCGTGGCGCCGATGGGGTGGCCCTTGGCCTTGAGGCCGCCGGACGGGTTCACGGGGAGCTTGCCGTCGCGCTGCGTCCAGCCCTCCTGAACGGCCCGGGCGCCCTGCCCTTCCGGCGTGAGACCCATCGCTTCGTATTCGATGAGCTCGGCGATAGTGAAGCAGTCATGGGTTTCGACGAAGGAGAGGTCTTCGAGGGTGACGCCCGCCGCGGCCAGCGCCTGCTTCCAGGCATGGGCGCAGCCCTCGAACTGGATGATGTCCCGCTTCGACATCGGCAGGAAATCCTGCGCATGGGCGGTCGCCCGGAAGGCGACGGCGCGTGGCATGCGGAGCGCCGTCTCGGTATCGGTGATGACGAGGGCGGCAGCCCCGTCGGACACCAGCGAACAATCGGTGCGCTTTAACGGGCCGGCCACGAAGGGGTTCTTCTCGCTTTCGGCCCGGCAGAACTCGAAGCCCAAATCCTTGCGCATCTGCGCATAGGGGTTGCCCACGCCGTTCTTGTGGTTCTTGGCCGCGATCATGGCGAGCGCGTCGGACTGATCGCCGTAGCGCTGGAAGTAGCGACCCGCGATCTGCCCGAAGACGCCCGCAAAGCCCGCCGGCGTCTCGCCGTCCTCGGGAAGGTACGACGCCTTCAGGAGATTCTTGCCGATTTCTGGACCCGGCGTGCGGGTCATCTGCTCGACGCCGACGACCAGAACCGTCTTGGCGCGGCGGGCTTCCAGGGTCTTGATCGCCTGATGCACCGCGGCCGACCCCGTCGCGCACGCATTCTCCACCCGGGTCGCCGGCTTGAAGCGGAACCCGTCATGGGCCTGAAACACCAGGGAGGCCGTGAAGTCCTGGGCGCTGAACCCGGCGTTGAAGTGGCCGAGCACCACCTCGTCGACGTCCTCCGCTCCGATCCCGGCATGCTCAAGCGCCTCCCGCGTCACGCGCACGATCAGGCTCTCGACGGTCTCGTTGTCGAGCTTGCCGAACGGCGTGTGGGCCCAGCCGACGATGCAGGCGGTCATCTCTCTTCCTCCAGGGGATCGATATCGTGACTGCAACATGCCCCTCAGGGCGTCCGTCGGCAAGGCTGCGGCGGGCATGGGAAGCATGCAGAACGGTGAGCCCTCAGGACCTTAGCCGCAACCAACCCGGTCGAGCCCCGTTGACCGACCACGTTCAACCAACACCAGGATGGTGGTTATGGGTTTACTTGATCAAGTGATCGGCAGCGTGCTCGGCTCCCGCATGGGCGGGCAGGGCTATGGCGGCGGCATGAGCAGCGGCGGCATGGGCGGCGGGCTCGGCGGCATGCTGGGCGGCGGCGGGGGCGGCTCCCCGCTCATGATGGCTCTCATGGCGCTGCTGGCATCCCGCGGCATGGGCGGCAGCGGTGGCGGGCTCGGGGGCCTGCTCGGAGGCGGCGGAGGTGGTCTCGGCGGCATGCTCGGCGGCGGCATGGGAGGAGGAATGGGAGGTGGAATGGGAGGGCTCGGCGGCCTTCTCCAGCAGTTCCAGTCCACCGGCCACGGCGACAAGTTCCATTCCTGGGTCGGCACGGGCGACAATCATCCGATCGCTCCCAACGAACTCGAGGAGGCCCTCGGCCCCGATACGATCGAGCAGCTCTCGACGCAGACCGGCATGCAGCGCGGCGACATGCTGAACGAGCTCTCGCACGTGCTCCCCGGCGTGGTCGACCAGCTGACGCCCCAGGGCCGGCTGCCGAACGACGACGAGATGCGCCACTGGTAAGGCGCCCGCGGGGGTGGCGCGCCGCCCCCGCTACATCTGCGTCGCCAGCAGGAGCGCGACGCCGGCGACCACGAGAATGAGGCCGGCCCCCTCGCGGGTCGTGGTGCCCTGCCGGAGAAGCCGGTGAGCGACGGCCTGCGCCATCAGAACCTCGACCAGCGCCAACGTGCGCACGTTGGCGGCGCTCGTGAGAGCAAAACCGATGAACCAGAACTGGGATGCGAGGGCTCCGAGGAAGCCCGCCCCAAGGGACAGGCGCCACACCCTGACGCTGGCGAGAAGGGCCTCCCGGTCGAGAAGGACGAGCCAGGCCATCAGGATCGCCGTCTGGAGGGCGAGCCCCCAGGCGAGGGTGGTCGTAGCGCGGATGAGGAACGACCCGTCCTCCAGCGAGAGGATCGCGCCGCGAAACCCGATGGCAGCGAGGGCGAACAACCCGCCGGCGGCGATGCCATAAAGGAACGGCGCGAGGCCCGAGCGGGACAGGCCTGCACCCGGCTTCACGGACAGGATCACGACGCCCGTCGTGGCGACCAGGATCGCCGTGGCGGTCGGGACGGTCAGGGTATCGCCCAGGAGCGCGATGCCGAAGAGCGCGACCAGCACCGGTTCGATCTTGATGATGGCGGTCACCACCGCGAACGAGCGGCCCCGCATCGCCGCGAGCATCCCCGCCGTGGCGAGGATCTGGGCAACCGAGCCAAGGGCGATGTAGGCGAAAAAGCCGGAGGTGGGGCCCGGAACCTCCTCGCCCGTGAGAGCCGGCATGAGGCAAAGGAACAACAGGGCGAACGGGAGTCCGTAAAGGAAGCGCACCTGGGTCGCCCCGACCGTTCCGATGCGCTCCGTGAGGCTGCGCTGGGCGGCGTTCCGGGCCGTCTGGGCCGCGGCGGCGGCCAGGGTGGCGGGGATCCACAGGTCGGACAGGTCCATGGAGGATTCAGGATCAATCGCTTTGGTTAACCGGCGGGAGCCATGGCGTCGCCACGCTCTTGCCACGGAGTCCGGTAAAACAGGGTCCCGCACAAGGGGCGAAATGCCACCAAATGAGCCAGACCTGACCGGCGGAGGCGATTCTTGCCCTCGCGCCGTGAAGCTGAGCTATAATGCTCTAGTTCGACCCGACGATCCCTATCTGGAAGCACCCCGCATGAGAGCGAGCCGAGCCCTCCGCCTTACCGCTTTTGTTCTCGCGGCCCTCGCGGGCACCGGGGCGCTCGCCAACGGGCCGGCGCTGGTGGTGGATGCCGAGACGGGGCGCGTGCTCCATGCCGAGCGGGCGACGGATCCCTGGTATCCGGCCTCGATCACGAAGCTCATGACGGTCTATGTCGCCCTCGACATGGTGCGCCAAGGCCGGGCCTCCCTCGACCAGCTTCTCACCGTCTCCGAGGAGGCGGCGACCCTGCCGCCCTCCAAGATGGCGTTCAGGCCGGGCGCCCAGATCCGCCTCGACAACGCCCTCAAGATCATCATGGTGAAATCGGCCAACGACGTGGCCGCCACGATCGCCGAGAACCTCGGCGGCTCGGTCGAGGGCTTCGCGGCGCTCATGAACGCCTCGGCCGCCCAGCTCGGCATGCGGGAGAGCCGCTTCGTGAACCCGCACGGGCTGCCCGACGACCGGCAACAGACCTCCGCCCGCGACATGGCGATCCTCGCCCGCACCCTCTACCGCACCTTCCCCGAGCACGAAGACCTGTTCGACATCGGGGCGATCCAGTTCGGCCGGCGCGTGATGCGCAACCATAACGGCCTGATTGGCCGCTATCCCGGCGCTGACGGCATGAAGACGGGCTTCATCTGCGCCTCCGGCTTCAACGTGGTGGCGAGCGCCCGCCGGGACGGCCGCCGCCTCATCACGGTGGTGCTCGGCTCGTCCTCCGCCAACGAGCGCACCCTCAAGGCCGCCGACCTGTTCGACCGGGGCTTCGCGGCTGGCGGCGCGCCGTTCGGCGCCCCCACCCTTGAAGCGCTCCATTCGTCCGTTCTGGTCTCGCCGCCCAACATGCGGCCCGTGATCTGCGATCGCCGGGGTCCGCTGCCGGGCGAGGACGATACCGGAACGGTCGAGGCGAACGCCACCACCCCGAACCTCCTCTCGACCCCGAACGTGCTCTCCTTCGCGGGCGGCCCCACCCAGCCGCCGCGGACCCAGCTCGGCCCCCGCGCGCCGGTGCAGCCGGTCGCGGTCTGGCTCGGCCCGAACCCGCCGAGCGCGGCGGATCTCGCGGCGCAGGCCGCCCAGGAAGAGGCTGAGGAGCAGGAGCGGATCGCCAAGCGCAAGGCCGCCCAGGAAAAGCGCGTCGCTGCCCGCAAGGCCAAAGCCGACGAGAAGGCTGCCACCGCGGACAAGAAGCTGTCCGTGCCGCAATCCATTATCGAGGACGGCAAGAACGGCCGCGCGACCCTCTCGGTGAAGCCCGTGGCCGAGGAGAAGAAGACGAAGACGGCTGCGCCGGATGCGGGCGCCTCGTCGAAGGCCGCGCCGGCTGCGGCCGCAAAGCCGGCGGCGCCGTTGAAGATTACGCCTCCGGCGAAGCCCCGCTCGGCCGCGGCCGACAGGACCGATCCGAACGCGAAGCCGACGGCCAGGAACTGATCCTGCTTCACGGGCGGGCTGGGTCGCGACGAGCCGGCCTCGCTTGACGGGGCGAAGCGCAGCCCGCACAAGAACCGCCCGGCCGTACGGCTCCGGTTCGCCCATGCTCCGCCAGAACCCTGCTTCCGCCGGCCTTGTCCTCGCGCTCGGCTCGGCCACCCTTTACGGTCTCAATATCGGCTACGCGCGCCTTGCCTCCTTCGCCGGGGTGAGCGGTTCCACGATCGTGGTCTACCGCGTGCTCCTGATGATGGTAATGGCGGGCCTTGCGGCGCTGGTGCTCGGGCACTCGCTGCGGGTGGCGCCTCAGGAGCGACCCACCATAATGCTCCTCGGAATTTCCACGGCGATCGTCGGCGTCTGCTATCTTTCGTCCGTCGCCTTCATCCCCGTCGCCGTGGCGGTGGTGGTCTTCTACACGTTCCCGGTGCTCATCGTCCTGGCGAGCCCCCTCGTGCAAGGCACGAAGCTGACCCCTGCGCTGCTCGGTGTCGTGGCGCTCGCGCTCACGGGTGTCGTGCTCGTGGTGGGTCCCGCATTCGGCAGCCTCGACCCGCGCGGGCTCGCCCTTGCGGTCGGCGCCAGCATCGCCACGGCGACGCAGTTCTTCGCTGCAGCCCTCGCCCGCGAGACCGGGGTTTTCGCCAAGACGTTCTGGATCCACCTCATCGTGTTGCCGACCGCCGCGCTCATCGGGGCGGTGGCGGGCAATCTCGAGCCGCCCTCCTCCCTGCTTCTGGCCGCCATTCCGGTGGCGATCACCATCGGGGCCTACCTGCTCGGCTTCGTTCTTCAGTTCCTGGCGCTCACCCGCATCACGGCCGTCACGGCCGGGATTGCGTTTTGCGCCGAGCCGGTGGTGGCGGCGCTCGCAGCGCCATTCATCCTGGGCGAGACCTTGAGTCCCGTTCAGATCCTCGGCGGCAGCCTCGTCATCGCGGCGATCGTCACCAACGTGATCCTGGAAGGCCGGCGCCAAGCGGTCGTTCCCGCAGGTTGAAGGGCCCATCATGCCATCGACAGGCCAGCCGCCCGCCCCCATTCCGCTCACCGTGCTCACGGGCTTTCTCGGCGCCGGCAAGACGACTTTGCTCAATCGGCTGCTGCAGGATTCGGCGCTCGCCGACACGGTGGTGATCATCAATGAGTTCGGCGAGATCGGTCTCGATCATCTCCTCGTCGAAACCGTTGACGAGGGCCTCATCCTGCTCTCCGCCGGGTGCCTGTGCTGCACCGTGCGGGGCGACCTCATCTCGACGCTGGAAGACCTCCTGCGCAAGCGCGACAACGGGCGGATCGCGCCCTTCCGCCGGGTGGTGATCGAGACCACCGGGCTCGCCGACCCCGCCCCGATCCTGCACGCGGTGCTCTACCATCCGTATCTTTCGATGCGCTATGCGCTCGAGGGCATCGCCACGGTGGTGGACGCGGTGAACGGCCTTGCCACTCTGGACGCCCACGAGGAGGCGAGAAAGCAGGCCGCGGTCGCGGAGCGGCTCGTGATCACGAAGACCGACCTTGCCGCCGATACCGCCGCGCTCGAGACGCGTCTGCGAGCGCTGAACCCCGGCGCGGACATCCTCAACGCCGTGAACGGCGCGGTGGATGCCGACGCCCTCCTCAAGGCCGGCCTGTTCAGCCCGGACGGCAAGATCGCCGACGTGCGCGAGTGGCTGAAGGCCGAGGCAGTGGAGGAGGCGGAGCACCGCAGCCACGCGCACCAGCACGGGCACCACCATGGGCACGATCACGGGCACGAACACGGGCATCACCACCACGACGTAAACCGCCACGACGCACGCATCCGGGCCTTCTGCCTCACGAGCGACGTGCCGATCCGCCAGGGCTCCCTCGACATGTTCCTCGACCTCCTGCGCTCGTCGCAGGGAGCAAAGCTCCTGCGGGTGAAAGGACTCGTGGCGCTGGCGGAGAACCCCGATCACCCCGTCGTGGTGCACGGCGTCCAGCACGTGATCCACGTGCCGGCCGTTCTGGAGCGCTGGCCGAGCGAGGACCGGCGCAGCCGCATGGTGTTCATCGTGAACGACCTGGAGCCCTCCTACGTCCAGGGCCTGTGGAACGCGTTCCTGGGCAAGCCCGGCGTGGATCAGCCGGACGCGGCGGCCCTGAGCGACAATCCGCTGAGCCTGAGGCGCTGATCTAGGCCTCGTCCCGCAGCAGCCGCCGGATCACCTTGCCGGTGGTGGTGAGCGGCAGGTTGCCCCTGAAGGCAATCTCGCGCGGGTATTCGTGCGCGGAGAGACGGTTCTTGACGAAAGACTGGATCTCGGCGGCCAGGGTCTCGGAGGGCTGATGACCCTCCTTCAGCACCACGAAGGCCTTCACGATCTCGGTTCGCAAGGGATCGGGCTTGCCGACGGCAGCGGCCAGGGCGACCGCCGGGTGGCGGATGAGGCAATCCTCGATCTCGCCCGGGCCGATGCGGTAGCCGGCAGAGGTGATCACGTCGTCATCGCGGCCCACGAACTGGATGTAGCCGTCCTCATCGAGCTGTCCCTGGTCGCCGGTGGTCATCCAGTCGCCGATGAACTTCGCCTCGGTGGCGCCGGGCTTGTTCCAGTAGTGGAGGAACATCACGGGATCCGGCCGCATGACGGCGATCTTGCCGAGTTCCCCGGGCTCCGCGAGCGTGCCGTCGGGCCGGATCACCCCCACCGTATGGCCGGGCACGGGCTTGCCGATGGCGCCGGCCTTGGCGACGCCGATGGCGGCGCAAGAGGAGAGCACGAGGTTGCACTCCGTCTGACCATAGAACTCGTTGATGGTAAGACCCAGGGCCTCGCGGCCCCAGGCGAAAGTCTCGGCCCCAAGGGCCTCGCCGCCCGAGCCGACCGTCCGCAGCCTGAGGTCGAACCGGCCGCGCGGATTGGAGACGGTGCGCAGCATGCGCAGGGCCGTCGGCGGCACGAAGGTGTTGCGTACACCCTGATCGGCCATGAGACGGAAGGCTTCCTCCGGATCGAACTTGTCGAACTTGCGCGCGATCACCGGCACGCCGAAGTGCAGGCCGGGCAGCAGGATGTTGAGCAGCCCCCCGGCCCACGCCCAGTCCGCCGGCGTCCAGAGCCGGTCGCCGGGCTGCGGCAGGAACTCGTGGGGCATCTGCACGCCCGGCAGGTGGCCGAGGAGCACCCGGTGGGCATGCAGGGCGCCCTTGGGCTGGCCGGTGGTGCCGGAGGTATAGATCATCATCGCCGGATCGTCGGCGGCGGTGTCGACGGGCGCGAAATCCGGGCTGGCTCGCTCAAGGGCGACATCTAACGACTCGGCGGGTCCGCCCGCATCGTCGGTCGACAGAACGATTTCAAGGTGAGGCAGCGGCTCGGTTGCGGTCGCAAGCTTTGCGAGGCCCGCCCCGTTGGTGACGAGCGCCCGCGCGCCCGCGTCGTTGAGGCGGTAGGTGAGCGCATCCACCCCGAACAGCGCAGCGAGCGGCAGCGCGACGGCGCCGAGCTTGTAGATCGCGATATGCGCCACCGCCACCGTCGTGCATTGCGGCAGCAGGATCGCGACGCGGTCGCCGCGCCCGACGCCCCGCTCGCGCAAGGCATTGGCGAGGCGGTTCGACGCGTCGCGCAGGTCGCCGTAGGTGACGGCCGTCACTTGACCGTCCGCCGTGACGTCGAGGATCGCCGGGCGCCCGGGCTCCACCGCCGCCCAGCGTTCGCAGACATCGACGCCGATATTGTAGCGGGCCGGGATGCGCCAGCGGAAGCCGGCGACGAGGGAGGCGTAGTCGGGGGCGGCGTTCAGCATGGCGCGAGGGTGTAGCACCGCCCTCGTGTCCGCGCCATGCGGCTTGCGTCAGGCGGCCGCCATGTTGCTGCGCTGGGCCCAGCCCGTCATCGAGCGCTCGATCATCACCGTGAGCGTGTACATGACGACCCCCATCACGGCGAGGACGACGAGGGCCGCCCAGACGAGCGGCACCTCGAAGGCGGCGGACGCACGGGTCAGGAGATTGCCGATGCCCACATTCGACGCGTTTTGCTCCCCGATGACGGATCCGACATAGGCCAGGGTGATCGCGACCTTCAGGGATCCGAAGAAGTACGGCATCGCCCGCGGCACGCCGACCTTCATGATGATGTCGGCCTTCGAGGCCCCGAGGGCGCGCAGCACGTCCTCGGTTTCCGGCTCGATGGTGGAGATGCCCGTCGCCACGTTCACGACGATGGGAAAGAACGAGATCAGGAACGCCGTCAGCACCGGCGGAAGCCAGCCGACGCCGAACCAGAAGACCAGGATCGGCACCACCGCTACTTTCGGGATCGAGTTGAAGCCGACGAGCAGCGGGTAAGACCCGGCATTGATGACCCGGGATGCGCCGAGCGCCATGCCGAGGAGGAGGCCGAACACCACGGCAAGGCCGAAGCCCGCGAGCGTCATCCAGAGGGTGTGAGCGCCGTGATAGGTGAGCTGGTTGCGGTAGTCCCAGACGGCGGCGAGAATCGTGCTGGGCGCCGGCAGCACGAATGCCGAGACGTTGAAGACCCGGCAGATCGCCTCCCAGGCGAGGAAGAAGCCGAGGGTGAAGAGCCACGGAGCCAGCGCGAGGGTGCGTTTCGACGTGCGCATGTCAGGCCGCCTGGCGCGCATGGGCGATGTGCCCGCGCAGTTCGTGGACGATGTCGGTGAATTCGGGGCGGTAGCAGAGCTCGAGATCGCGCGGGCGCGGCAGGTCCACTTGGCGCTCCGCGATGATGCGGCCTGGGCGCGAGCTCATGCAGAAGATCCGGTCGGCGAGGAACACCGCCTCTCTGAGATCGTGCGTGACGAGAATAACCGTGACGCCCTGCGCCGCGTGCAGATCGCGGATCACGCACCACAGCTCCTCGCGCGTGAAAGCGTCGAGGGCGCCGAAAGGTTCGTCGAGCATCAGGAGCTTGGGCTGATGGATGAGAGCGCGGCAGAGGGACGCCCGCTGCTGCATGCCACCCGACAGCTGCCAGGGATATTTGTGGCCCTGGCCTTTGAGTCCCACCTGCGCCAGCAGCGCCTCCGCGCGGGCGACGTACTCGGCTTTATGCCGCCGCAGGCGTGAGCGATGGGGCTGGACGATTTCGAGCGGCAGCAGAAGGTTCTGAAGCGTCGTGCGCCAGGGCAGCATGGTCGGATTCTGAAAGGCCATGCCGGCGAGCTTCACCGGCGCTCCAACCTCCCGCCCCCCGACGATCACGGTGCCCTTCTTGGGGAACTGCAGCCCTGTCGCGAGCTTCATCAACGTGGATTTGCCGCAACCCGACGGGCCCACGATGGCGGCGAACTCACCCTCCTGCACCTTGATGTTGAGCCCTTCGACGGCGGGCGCGCCGTCCTCGGCGCCGGCATAGATGTGGGTGACGTCGTGAATGTCGACGAAGGCTGACAAGGAGAGCTCCGGAAATCATCGACCTCCCGCAAACGAGGAGGGAGGGCCTACATGGCCGGGGTGGCGAAAGGCTTCATGGGACCTCAGCCACCCCGAGCTTGCGCTCGTATCGCGTCCGCCGGACGCGGCGCGCCTCAGTTGATCTTCCGCAGCTCGGCGGCCGGGAGGAAGGCATCGGTGAAGACGTCCTCGGTCTTCGGCTTGTTCTTGTACTGGAAGGTGAGGCCGATCTGATCGAGCGCCCGGGCGAAGCGCTCCTTGTCGATCGCCCCGAAGCCGTTCGCCTTCACGGCCGGGGTGATCATATTCTGCTCCAGCACCATCTTGAGGCGCGCGAGCTCGACATCCTTCTTTGCCACGTCGTTGCGCTTGATCACCGCATCGACCGCGCCCGCCGGGTCCTTTACGGTGTCCTGCACCCCCTTCATCAGGGCGCGCAGGAAGCCCTTCACGGCCTCGGGCTTCTCGGCGGCAAATTTCGGCGAGACCAGGATGGTGTTGCCGTAAAGTTCGACGCCGTAATCGCTCATAAGCAGCACGACGATGTCGTCCGCCGGCACGCCGCGGCTCGTGAGATTGATGTAGGACGACATGGAGAAGCCGAAGATCGCATCGACCTCGCCCTGGGCCAGCATGGGTTCGCGGACGGGAAAGCCCACATTCTCGAACTTCATGCCGGAATCGTCGATCTTGTTCACGGCCTTGAAGATCGGCCACTGCGCGAAGGCGCCGTCCGCCGCGGGTGCGCCGAACTTCTTGCCGGCGAGGCTTGAGACCTCCTTGGTGATGCCGCGGCTCTTGCGTCCGACGATGGAAAAGGGCGGACGGTCGTACATCACCATCACGGCCTTGATGTCAGCCCCGGGGTTCTCGTCGCGGAACCGCACGAGGGAGTTCACGTCGCCGAAGCCCATGTCGTAGGTGCCGGAGGCCACGCGCGAGATCGGCTCCCGGGAGCCCGCCGCCGGATCGATGGTGACGTCGAGGCCCTCCGCCTTGAAGTAACCCTTGTCGAGGGCGACCGCGAAGGGAGCGGCCGGGCCTTCCCAGCGCCAGTCGAGTGAAAAGCGAACCGGCGTCTGCGCGCCGGCGACCGTTGCGGCCAGAAGGCCGGCGGCCACACCCAGAATGGTCCCGCGAAGTGACTTGAACAGCATCGACTCGTCCCTGTTGTTGTTTGTGCCGGCACGTCTGCCCGGGCGAGTCCCTGGCAATACCCGTGCCGTTTTGGCGATTGGCACCGTATTGCATGCGGATTGCCGGAAGGCGTCAAGCCGATTGGCGTCGAATTGGGCACTTGCCCATCCGGACGGCAGCACACCTCCCCGAAATGGGGGAGCCGCCTCACACCGGCAGCACGCCGTCGCTCTTCACCTCCTCCATCACCGCGTAGGTGCGGGTCTCCTTGACGCCCGGCAGGGCGAGCAGGATCTCTCCGAGAAAGCGGCGGTAGGCGGCCATGTCGGCGACGCGGGTCTTCACGAGGTAGTCGAAGCCGCCCGCCACCATGTGGCATTCGAGAACTTCGGGCGCGCGCCGCACCGCCGCTGCGAAGCGCTCGAAGACGTCGGGCGTCGTCTTGTCGAGCGACACCTCGACGAAGACGAGGAGCCCGAGCCCGAGGCGGTGCGGGTCGAGGACGGCCCGGAACCCTGCCACGTAGCCCTCCCGCTGCAGGCGCCTGAGGCGCTCGCCCGTCGAGGTGGGCGACAGACCGATGCGCTCGGCGAGCTCCACGGTGGCGATCCGCCCGTCCGCCTGAAGCAGGCCGAGGATGCGCCGGTCGGTACGGTCGAGCTCCGTCATGTCAACGCCCATGAAGTTCATTTACCGCCGATCCTAAGGCAGAATCCGCAAAGTCACTATCGCAACGCGGCCCCGACATCCTTATCCTCTGCGGGTCATCCGTGAGGCCCCTATGCTCGACCGTTCCCCCGCCCCCATCTTCGACGCTCCCTATGCCGAGGACGATGCGGCCATCGCCCGGCGGCTGCTGGCGGCGGGACGCCTGAGCCCTGAGCGCGAGCAGCAGGTGGACGCCACCGCGACCGGGCTCATCGCCGCCATCCGCGAGCGGAGCGGAGGTTTTGGGGGCGTCGAGGAGATGCTCCGGGAATATGCCCTCTCGACCAAGGAAGGGCTCGCGCTGATGGTCCTGGCCGAGGCGCTGCTGCGGGTGCCGGACGGCGCCACGGCCGACCGCCTGATCGAAGACAAGCTCGGGCAGGGCAATTTCGCGGGACACGAGGCGAAATCCGATGCGTTCCTCGTCTCCGCCTCCGCCTGGGCGCTCGGCATTACGGCCCGCATCATCCAGCCGGGCGAAACGCCGGAGGGCATTCTCGCCAACGTGGCAAAACGGCTCGGTCTTCCTGCCGTCCGTGCCGCGACGCGGCAGGCCATGCGGGTGATGGGCAATCACTTCGTTCTCGGCCAGACGATCGAGGATGCCCTAAAGCGCGCGGGCTCCGGCCAGGGACGGCTCTACCGCTACTCCTTCGACATGCTGGGGGAAGGCGCCCGCACGGCGGATGACGCCCGCCGCTACTTTGCGTCCTATGCCGCCGCCATCGAGGCCATCGGACGCTCGGCCGGCAACGAGCCTCTGCCGAACCGCCCCGGCATCTCCGTGAAGCTTTCCGCCCTCCACCCCCGCTACGAGGCCCTGAGCCGCGAGCGCGTGATGGCGGAACTCGTTCCGCTTGTGGTGGACCTGGCGCTGAAGGCGAAGTCCTATGACCTCAACTTCACGGTCGATGCCGAGGAGGCCGACAGGCTTGAACTCTCCCTCGAGGTCATCGGTGCCGTGATGGCCGATCCGGCCCTCGACGGCTGGGACGGGTTCGGGCTCGCCATTCAAGGCTATCAGAAGCGGGCCGGCGCCGTGATCGACCACCTCGCGGCCCTCGCCGAGCGCTACGACCGCCGCCTCATGGTGCGGCTCGTGAAGGGCGCATATTGGGACACTGAGGTGAAGCGCGCGCAGGAGCGCGGCCTCGACGATTACCCGGTCTTCACCCGCAAGGCGATGACGGACCTGAACTACACGGCCTGCGCCGAGAAGCTTCTTGCGCTCCGCCCGCGCATCTACCCGCAATTCGCAACCCACAATGCGCTCACCGTCGCGTCGATCATCGAGCGCGCGGGCGGCGTTGACGGCTACGAGTTCCAGCGCCTGCACGGAATGGGCGAATCCCTCTACGGGCGCCTCATCGAGGACCATCCCGGAGCGGCCTGCCGAACCTATGCGCCGGTGGGCGGGCACCGGGATCTTCTCGCCTATCTCGTCCGTCGCCTGCTCGAGAACGGCGCCAACTCGTCCTTCGTCTCCGTGGCGGCGGATGCCAATGTTCCCGTCGAAGCGCTCCTGAAGCGCCCGGCCGACATCATCGTGTCGCCCGACCGCGCCCGCCATCCGAAGCTGCCCCTGCCGCGGGACCTCTTCGGGTCGGAGCGCCCGAACTCACGCGGCGTCGAACTCGGCCACCGCGCCTCGCTGGAGGCGTTCCGGGCCGAGATCGCAGCCGGCGCGAAGACACCTTTCCGTGCAGAGCCCATCGTGAACGGGCGTTCGCTCTCGGGCGAGGAGCGCGCCGTGACGAGCCCCATCGACGGCACCGGCGTCGTCGGCCGCGTCGTCGAGGCGTCGCCTCAGGGCGCGGAAGAAGCGATGCGCGCTGCGCGTGCGGGTTTCCGGGCCTGGAGCGAAGCGCCGGTGGCGCAGCGCGCCGCGGCTCTCGACCGTGCGGCCGATCTCCTGGAGGCGCGTAGGGGCGCGTTCATCCACCTCCTGCAGGCGGAGGCCGGCAAGACGGTCGACGACGCGCTCTCCGAGGTGCGTGAGGCAGTGGATTTCTGCCGCTATTACGCGGCGCAGGCCCGCTCGCTCTTCGGCGCCGGCGAGGCGATGCCTGGGCCGACCGGCGAGAGCAACCTCTTGCGGCTGCGCGGCCGCGGCGTGTTCGTAGCGATCTCCCCCTGGAACTTCCCCCTTGCGATCTTTCTCGGCCAGGTCACGGCAGCCCTCGTCTCCGGCAACACCGTGGTGGCCAAACCCGCCGAGCAGACGCCCCTGATCGCGGCCCTCGCCGTCCGCCTGCTGCACGAAGCCGGCATACCGGCCGCTGCGCTCCACCTCGTGCCCGGCGACGGCCGGGTGGGTGCGCGCCTCGTGGAGCATCGCGATGTGGCGGGCGTCGTGTTCACGGGCTCGACGGAGGTGGCCCGCCTCATCAATCGGGCGCTGGCCGCCAAGGACGGCCCCATCGTGCCGCTCATCGCCGAGACCGGCGGCATCAACGCCATGATCGTCGATGCGACGGCTCTCCCCGAGCAGGTGGCGGACGACGTGGTCACCTCCGCGTTCCGCTCCGCCGGCCAGCGCTGCTCGGCCTTGCGGCTTCTGTGCGTGCAGGAGGATGTGGCCGACCGGATGATCGAGATGATCGTCGGCGCGGCCCGCGAGCTGAAGGTCGCGGATCCGCGGGACGTGGCGACGCAAGTCGGCCCCGTGATCGATTGCGAGGCGAAGGAGCGGCTCGACGCTCACGTCGCGCGCATGAAGCGGGAGGCGCTGCGCACCCATCATGCGGGCGAGGCGCCCTCCGCCGGGACCTATACGGCGCCGCACGTGTTCGAGCTGAAGAGCCCCGAGGCCCTGACCGAAGAGGTGTTCGGGCCGATCCTGCACGTCGCGCGCTACCGGGCAGGCGATCTCGACCAGGTGCTCGACCATATCGAGGCGACCGGCTACGGCCTGACGCTCGGCGTTCATTCGCGCATCGACGAGACCGTCGAGCGTGTGGTGGACCGGCTCTCCGTCGGCAACGTCTACGTGAATCGCAACATGATCGGCGCGGTGGTGGGCGTGCAGCCTTTCGGCGGGCATGGCCTCTCCGGCACCGGACCGAAGGCCGGCGGCCCGCACTATCTCCTGCGCTTCGCGACCGAACAGATTGTGACGATCAACACGGCGGCGGCGGGCGGCAACGCGAACCTGATCGCCATGGGAGAGGCTTGAGCGACGGGCGGTTCGCGCCGCCCGCCTCCCCTCACGCAGCCGAAGGCTCGTCGGGGTCGATGGAGAAGCCCGCTTCGACCACCGGCATGGCGGCTTCGATCACGGCGTCGATGGCGCCGCGAAACTCGGCATGGGCCTCTTTGAACTCTTTGCGGAATTCCTTGTCGATCACGCCCTGCTTGGCGGCGGCTTTGGCGGCGGTGGCGATCATGGTCTTCAGCTCGCGAAGGGCAAGGATCGCATCCTTGATCACCTCCGCATCGGCCGCGAGCCGGCCGAGCCGGCCCTCCTCGATGGCGGCAGCCTTGTCGTCCGCCTTCGTGCTGTCGATCGCCGTCTCGACCGTCACGGTTTCGGTTACCGCGACCGCGGCAGCGGACACGACGACCGGCCCGGCTTCCGCCGCGGTTTCCGGCGGCGCTTCAGCAGCCTCGGATTCCAGGAGCGCCGAAGGGATCGTCTCGTCGTCGAGGCCGCCGAGCGCCAGAAGCACGGCATCGCGGGCAGCCTGACGCCAGTCCCGGCCTTCAGTCTGCACTTCCGCCTTGCTGATCTCGACGGCAACGTCCCGCGTGATCGTGGTTTCCTGCTCGGGCTCAAGGCGGCCGAGGCGGCGCTCGTCGAGTTTCGCGAGAGCTTCGTTGGCGCCGCCGAACTCGCGCACCGTACGGGCGAGCTGGCGGCTGTAGGATTTGGCAACCTCGACGGCGCCTTTCGGATCGATGAGGCCGAGGAGCTTCGCCTTGCGGGCCGCCTCCTTCAGGGTGGCAATGTGGTCCGCGGCGAGCTTGCGCGTGTTCTCGGCGATCTTCTGGCTGAGGCCGTCCACCTCCTCGTCGGCCTTGGCCTTCTTGGCGCTCAGATCCCGGGCAGCCTCGTGGGTGGCGCTGAGACGCTGCTGCTCCGCGGGCGAGCGGCGGCCGGCGTCGAAGAGACCGTCGAGCGTCATGCCGGTCGGGCCGTAGAGCTTGAAGGACGAGCTTTCCTGGTGTGAGCTGCGGGACAGGATAACGGCCGGGCTTTGGGGCGCTTCGGCGATGGCAGGCATGGCAGAGGTCGTGCTGCCGGGCGGCTGCGCAGCGGCGGCCGGACGGGCCTGGACGAAGAGGCCGAGAGCCGTCTGGGTCTGGCGATAGGCGGAGGTCGTGATCATCGGCTCAGAATCGGGTCGCCCCTGCTCCAGGCACCAGCCTTGCCGAAAGGTGTTCGAGAACCGTTAAGGAGATGCTTCAGCCGGCAAGCTTCGGCCCTGAAAGGCGAAGCGCTCGACGCGCTCCCAGGGGCCGCCACGGTACCACCAAAGGTCCAGCCCCTCCCCTGTCGCCATGAACGGCTCGAACGATTCTTGCAGGCTGGCGAGAAGCGCGCGGGCTTCCTCGGGATCCACCTTGTTTTGGACCGTGACGTGTGGGTTGAGCTTCTGGCGGTCCTGCGGGGTGAGCCAATCCGCCCAGCGGCGGGCGAGGGCCTGCCTCAGTTGGGCGAGGTCGGAAGCGCTGAGCTGGTAGGCGACACCGCGCCCGAGAGCGCGAAGGCCCGTGACCGCGACCGGAAATGGCGGCTGCGCAGCGCAGGCCGAGGCGAGGTCCTGGACGATGGTGTCGATCTCGTCGCCCGGCAGCGCGTGAAAGAGCGTCACATGGGCGGGAATGTGGTTGCGTTCGCGGGGAAAAAAGCGGCGCCGCTGCTCGTCGAAGAAGCGGAAGGAGGTCTCGTCGAGGGCGAGGGTGAGGATGAGCGGCGCCGGGTTCATGTGGATGGCCGCCGGCGGCGGGCGGAGCGCAGCCAGAGCAGGCCCCCGGCGACCATGGCGGCTCCCCAGGCGAGAAAGCCGAGATCCCAGCCACCACTGCTCCGGCGGGACGGTTTCGTTCACGTGGTGGAGCCCGAGGATCTGGTGGTTGATCGTGCCCTCGACCAGGTTGAACAGGCCGAAGCCGACGAGAAGGGAGGCCGGCAGGAGCCGGGCGGACCAGCGCCCGTGCGCCCGGCGGGCATGACGCCAGAGGATGAGGAGGCCCGCCAGAACGAACAGGTATGTGCCGGCATGAAAGACGCCGTCCCAGAAGGTGTTGATCTTCAGATTCTCGACGCTGTCCGGCGGATGGCCGGCACTGGTGACCAGGTGGTGCCACTGCAGGAGCTGGTGGAGCACGATGCCGTCGAAGAAGCCGCCGATCCCAAGGCCGAGGAGAATGCCGGCCGAGATCGGAAAGTCGCTGGACGGGGCGGGATCGGCCATCAAGGGGTTCCGGCGTGAGCCCGCCCGTTATGGAGCGGCCCGGAGCCCGATCAAGAAAAAGGCCGGCGCTGAGGCCGGCCTGAACCTTAAAAGTTGAGCGCCGCCTTGGCTTCCCGCAGCTGCGCGATGGCGCCCTCCGCCGCGTGCTTGGCAGCAGGATCGTTCGTCGCGTCGTAGGCCATCTCGGCCTGAAGGATCTCGCGGTCGAGAACCTCCTGGGTGATCTCCTCTTCCGGCAGCGCGCGCTCGGCGAGCACCGTGAGGCCACGCTGGTTCACATCGGCGAAGCCGCCGCGAACGAGGATGCGGCGGCCGTTACCCGGCCGGTCGGTGATCACGAGAAAGCCCGTCTTGAGGGCCGTCATCATGGGCGCGTGACCCGGGAGCACGGTCATGTCGCCCTCGGAAGCGGGCAGCACGACGGCGTCCACGTCGCCGGAGAAGAGCGTCCGCTCCGGCGCGACGAGTTCGAAGGTCAGACCCGCCATTTACGCCGCCTCAGCCGCGAGACGCTGGGCCTTCTCCATGGCCTCCTCGATGGTGCCGACCATGTAGAAGGCCGCCTCCGGGAGGTGATCGTACTTGCCCTCGACGAGACCCTGGAAGCCCTTGATGGTGTCCTCGAGCGCCACGAGCTTGCCGGGCGAGCCGGTGAAGACCTCGGCGACGAAGAAGGGCTGGCTCAGGAAGCGCTCGATCTTGCGGGCGCGGGCCACGGTGAGCTTGTCCTCTTCCGAGAGCTCGTCCATGCCCAGGATCGCGATGATGTCCTGCAGAGCCTTGTAGCGCTGGAGGATCTGCTGCACGCGGCGGGCGACCGCGTAGTGCTCCTCGCCGACGATGGCGGCGGACAGCATGCGCGAGGTCGAGTCGAGCGGGTCCACCGCGGGGTAGATGCCCTTCTCGGCAATCGAGCGCGACAGCACGGTCGTGGCGTCGAGGTGCGCGAAGGAGGTGGCGGGCGCAGGATCCGTCAGGTCGTCGGCCGGCACGTAGATGGCCTGCACCGAGGTGATCGAGCCCTTGGTGGTCGTGGTGATGCGCTCCTGCAGGTTGCCCATGTCGGTGGCGAGCGTCGGCTGATAGCCCACCGCCGAGGGAATGCGGCCAAGGAGCGCCGACACCTCGGAGCCGGCTTGCGTGAAGCGGAAGATGTTGTCCACGAAGAACAGCACGTCCTGGCCCTGGTCGCGGAAGTGCTCGGCGACCGTGAGGCCCGTGAGCGCGACGCGGGCGCGGGCGCCCGGGGGCTCGTTCATCTGGCCGTAGACGAGGGCGCACTTGGAGCCTTCGCCGCCGCCGTGCTTGTTCACGCCGGACTCGATCATCTCGTGATAGAGGTCGTTGCCCTCGCGGGTGCGCTCACCGACGCCGGCGAACACGGAGTAGCCGCCGTGCGCCTTCGCGACGTTGTTGATGAGCTCCATGATGAGCACGGTCTTGCCGACGCCGGCGCCGCCGAAGAGGCCGATCTTGCCGCCGCGGGCATAAGGCGCGAGGAGATCCACCACCTTGATGCCCGTCACGAGGATCTGGGCCTCGGTGGACTGCTCGGCATAAGAAGGCGCGGGCTGGTGGATGGCGCGGGTCGCCTCGGCGGGCACAGGGCCTGCCTCGTCCACCGGCTCGCCGATGACATTCATAATGCGGCCGAGGGTGCCGGCGCCGACCGGCACCGCAATGGGGGCGCCGGTATCGGTCACGGGCTGGCCGCGCACGAGGCCTTCGGAGGTGTCCATGGCGATGCAGCGGACTGTGTTCTCGCCGAGCTGCTGGGCCACCTCGAGGACGAGGCGGTTGCCCTGGTTGGTCGTCTCGAGGGCGTTGAGGATTTCCGGCAGGTGACCCTCGAACTGCACGTCGACGACGGCGCCGATGACCTGAACGATCTGGCCGGTGGGCTTGCTGGAGACGATGGCGGTGTTGGCCATGGGGCTGATCCCTTCCTGGAACGTCAGAGCGCCTCGGCGCCCGAGATGATTTCGATGAGTTCTTTCGTGATCATGGCCTGACGGGACCGGTTATAGGTCATCGTCTGCTTCTTGATCATTTCGCCGGCGTTGCGCGTGGCGTTGTCCATGGCGCTCATGCGCGCGCCCTGCTCGGACGCGGCGTTCTCGAGGAGCGCCCTGAAGATCTGCACGGTGATGTTCCGCGGCAGGAGCGTCGCGAGGATCTCGCCCTCGTCGGGCTCGTAGTCGTAGACCGCATCGGTCGACCCGCCGCCTTGAGCGATCTGCGCAGGGATGATCTGCTGCGCGGTCGGGATCTGGGCGATCACCGAACGGAAGCGCGAGTAGAACAGCGTCGCCACGTCGAACTCGCCGGCCTCGAAGCGGCCGAGGATGTTCTGGGCGACGCCGTCCGCATGCTCGAAGCCGAGAGTGCGGGCCGCGCGCAGGTCGACGAAGTCGATGATCTGCTGGCCGAACTGGCGGCGGAGGATGTCGTAGCCCTTCTTGCCGACGCAGATGATCTTCACCGTCTTGCCCTGCCCCATGAGGCGCAGGGCGTGGTCGCGGGCGAGGCGCGCAATCGACGAGTTGAAGGCGCCGCACAGGCCGCGCTCCGCGGTGCAGACCACGAGAAGGTGGACCTGGTCGGCTCCAGTCCCGGCGAGGAGACGGGGGGTCTCCGGACCGATGATGACGCCGGACGCCAGGTTTCCGAGCACCGTCTCCATGCGCTCGGCATAGGGCCGGGCGGCCTCGGCGGCCGTCTGGGCACGGCGGAGCTTGGCCGCCGCGACCATCTGCATGGCTTTGGTGATCTTCTGCGTCGCCTTCACGGAGGCGATGCGGTTGCGCAGGTCCTTCAGGCTCGGCATCGAGCGCCCCTACCCTGTTCGGCGAGCGTTACGAGAACGACTTGGCAAAGGACGCCACGACGTCCTTCAGCTTCGCCTCGGTGTCGGCGCTCAGATCCTTCGACGAGCGGATCGAGTCGAGGATCTCGGAGTGCTTGCCGCGCAGAAGCGAGAGCAGGCCGTCCTCGAAGGCGCGCACGCGGCCCAGCGGCAGCGGATCGAGGTAGCCGTTCACGCCGGCGTAGATCACCGCCACCTGCTCTTCCATCTTCAGCGGCGAGAACTGCGGCTGCTTCAGGAGTTCGGTGAGGCGCGAGCCGCGGTTCAGAAGCCGCTGCGTCGTAGCGTCGAGGTCCGAGCCGAACTGCGCGAAGGCCGCCATCTCGCGGTACTGCGCGAGCTCGCCCTTGATCTTGCCGGCGACCTTCTTCATCGCCTTCGTCTGCGCGGCGGAGCCGACGCGGGACACCGAGAGGCCCACGTTCACCGCCGGGCGGACGCCCTGGTAGAACAGGTCCGTCTCCAGGAAGATCTGGCCGTCCGTGATCGAGATCACGTTGGTCGGGATGTAGGCGGACACGTCGTTCGCCTGCGTCTCGATCACCGGCAGCGCCGTGAGCGAGCCCGCGCCCTGGCTGTCGTTCAGCTTCGCGGCGCGCTCCAGGAGCCGCGAGTGCAGGTAGAACACGTCGCCCGGATAGGCCTCGCGGCCCGGCGGGCGGCGCAGCAGCAGCGACATCTGGCGATAGGCGACCGCCTGCTTCGACAGGTCGTCGTAGATGATGAGGGCGTGCATGCCGTTGTCGCGGAAGAACTCGCCCATGGCGCAGCCCGAGAAGGGCGCCAGGAACTGCATCGGTGCCGGGTCCGAGGCCGTGGCGGCGACGACGATGGAGTATTCGAGCGCGCCGTTCTCCTCCAGCACCTTCACGAGCTGGGCGACGGTGGAGCGCTTCTGACCGACGGCCACGTAGACGCAGTAGAGTTTCTGGCTCTCGTCGTTGCCCTGGTTGAGCGGCTTCTGGTTCAGGATCGTGTCGAGCACCACGGCGGTCTTGCCGGTCTGGCGGTCGCCGATGATGAGCTCGCGCTGGCCGCGGCCGACAGGGATGAGCGCGTCGATGGACTTCAGGCCCGTGGCCATGGGCTCGTGCACGGACTTGCGCGGGATGATGCCGGGCGCCTTCACGTCCACGCGGCGGCGCTCGGCGGACTGGATCGGGCCCTTCCCGTCGATCGGGTTGCCCAGCGCGTCGACGACGCGCCCGAGGAGGCCCTTGCCGACCGGCACGTCCACGATGGCGCCCGTGCGCTTTACGGTCTGGCCTTCCGCGATCTCGCGGTCGGAGCCGAAGATCACGACGCCCACGTTGTCGGCTTCGAGGTTCAGGGCCATGCCCTGCACGCCCGACTCGAACTGCACCATCTCACCGGCCTGAACCTTGTCGAGGCCGTAGCAGCGGGCGATGCCGTCGCCGACGGACAGAACCTGTCCGACCTCGGTGACCTCGGCCTCGGTGCCGAAATTCTTGATCTGCTCTTTCAGGATCGCGGAGATCTCTGCGGCGCGGATGTCCATTAGCGGGCCTCGTTCAGGCTAAGACGGATGGAATTGAGTTTGGTGCGGACGGAAGCGTCCACCATGCGGGAGCCGATCTTCACGATCATGCCGCCGATGAGGGCGGGATCGATCTTCACTTTAAGGGCCACCTCGGCTTTGGCGACCTCGCGGAGGGCGGTCTTAATGTCGTCCATCACCGCATCCGAGGGCTGCTGAGCCAGGGTGACCTGAGCCCGGACGATGCCCTTCGCGTCCGCCACGAGCTCGCCGAAGGCCCGGATCATGTCGGGCAGGGCGAACAGCCGGCGCTTGGCGGCGACGAGCCGGATGAAGTTGCCGGTGAGGCCGGCAATCCCCGCCTTCGTCAGCAGCGCACCGACGGCACGCTCCTGCTCCTCTGCCGTGAAAATGGGGTTGCGGATGAGCCGCTGCAAGTCGGGGCTTGCCTGGATCATGGCGTCGAAACGCTCCAGATCGCCGGCGACGGCGTCCACCGACCCCGCCTCCCGCGCCAACTCGAACAGGGCCGAGGCATAGCGCGACGCCACGCCTGACAGGAGGGGTCCTTCTTGCGAACCGCTTTGAGCCACGAACGTCTCTCTCAGGTTCTCACGGGCTCGCGAAGCGGCGCCTGATGGCGGCGGAACCCGTCAAGTCTTGGGAATGGGCACTCACGCGGGACTTGACCCGCCGGAAAGCGGGGTTGCCCTAGCATGGGTTTAAGGGTGGCGCAAGGCGAGCGAAGCCGCCTCGGCGGGGCTCTCCCCCGGCGCTCAAAGTTCCAGGGTTCCGATCTCGCAATTCTGCAGGAAGCGGCCGATCAGGTGGGCGAAGAACGTGCCGTGGCCGACCACCGCGATCAGCTGCTCCGGACGAGCCTCGAGCCAGGCCTTGAAGGCCCGCACCCGCTCGGCGAGCACGTGGGGCGGCTCGGGCACGAGGCCCCGATGATCCGGCTCCCCGTCTGCGTGCCACCAGACCTCGGCCAGATGGTCGAAGGCGAGATCCGGAAAGTCCTGCCGCAGGGCGACCGGTGCGCGGCCCACATCGCAGCTGTTCTCCAGGTTCTCGCAGTGCAGGCTCTCCACCCGGATCCGCTCCGCGGAGGGATGATCCTTGAAGATCGTGACCGTGGTCTGCAGCGCCCGCGTGAGGGGCGACGTGACGATGAGCTCGTAGGGCACGCCCCGAACGAGCGCGCGCACGCCCTCCGCCTGCCGGAACCCGAGTTCGGTCAGCGGCGCATCCCAATGCAGCGGGTCGGGCAGGCCCCGCTGGTGGATGATGTTGAAGGTGGACTGCCCGTGGCGGATGCAGTGAACGATTTTGGCGATGGCTGGCTCCTCTCGGCGGAGGTCAATCACAGGAAGCTTTGCGGGTCCACGTCGATGGACACCCGGGTGTTGCCGCGGATCTTGGGGCAGCGGGCGAGCCAGGTGCGCAAATACGCCTGCAGATCGACCTCGCGTTCCGTCTTGACGAGGAGCCGGTAGCGGTAGCGACCGCGGATGAGGGCGAGCGGAGCCTCGGCGGGGCCGAGCACGGTGACGCCGGCCGGCGGATCCGCAACCTGCGCCATGCCGCGGGCATGCGCTTCCGCCGCGTCGCGCTCGGCGGCCGAGACCACGAGGGCGGCGAGGCGCCCGAAGGGCGGCAGGCCGGCCATCTCGCGGACGCGGGTTTCCTCGGCATAGAAGCGCTCCGCATCCCCCGAAATGAGGGCCGCGAGCACCGGGTGATCGGGCTGCCAGGTCTGGACCAGCGCGCGGCCGGGCTTCTCGCCGCGGCCCGCACGCCCCGTAACCTGCTGGAGGAGCTGGAAGGTCCGTTCCGCGGCTCGCGGATCGCCCGAGGTGAGCCCGATATCGGCGTCGAGAACGCCGACGAGCGTCATGAGCGGGAAATTGTGTCCCTTCGCCACGAGCTGCGTGCCGACGACGATGTCGAACTCGCCCGCCGCGATGGCGGCGAGCTCCGACCGCAGGCGCTCCGTGCCGCCCGGGAAATCGCTCGAGAGCACGATGCACCGCTTGTCCGGAAAGAGCTCCGTCACCTCCTCGGCGATGCGCTCGACGCCCGGACCGCAGGGCACGAGGCTGTCGACGGTGCCGCACTGAACGCAGGCCTGCGGGGTTCGCTCCACATGGCCGCAATGGTGGCACACCAGCGCCTTGCGGAAGCGGTGTTCCACGAGCCACGCGGAGCAGTTGGGGCACTCGTAACGATGCGCGCAGGCGCGGCACAGGGTGAGCGGCGCATAGCCCCGCCGGTTGAGGAAGAGGAGCGCCTGCTCGCCGCGCTCGACCGTGTCCTCGATCGCGAGCTGAAGGGTCGGCGAGAGCCAGCGCCCTTTCGGGATCTGCTCGCGCTTGAGATCGACCGCCCGGATTTGCGGCAGCGAGCGGCCGCCGTAGCGCTCCGGCAAACGGATGTGCCGGTACTTGCCGCGCTCGACATTGACCCGCGTCTCGATGGAGGGCGTCGCGGAGGCCAGCACCACGGACGCGCCCTCGATGCGCCCCCGCACCACCGCCATGTCGCGGGCGTGGTAATGCACACCGTCGTCCTGCTTGTAGGCGGCCTCGTGCTCCTCATCGATGATGATCAGGCCTAGGTTCTTGTAGGGCAGGAAGAGCGCCGAGCGGGCCCCTGCCACCACCTGCACCTCGCCCGACGTGATGCCGAGATAAAGCCGCTCCCGCTTGCGCCCGGTCACGGCCGAGTGCCAGGTGGCGGGCCGGACGCCGAACCGGCCGGCGAAGCGGTCGAGGAACTGCGCCGTGAGCGCGATCTCGGGCATGAGAATGAGCGCCTGCTGACCCCTTCGCACCGCCTCCGCCACGGCCTCGAAATACACCTCCGTCTTGCCCGAACCGGTGACGCCCTCCAGCAGGGTCACGCTGGCGCCGCCCTCCCGCATGAACGCAACGAGGGTCTCGGCGGCTTCCCGCTGACCGTCCGAGAGCCGGCCTTCGCCGACGGCCGGGTCGGGCTTTGGCGCCACGGGCTCGACGGCGAGCGGCACCGCCTCGAGCGTTCCCTCGTCGATGAGCCCGTCCACCACGCCGACGCTGACGCCCGCGGCCTGGGCGAGTTCGCGCTTCAGCATGATCTCGCCGCCCTGGGCGGCCGCAATCACGCTCTCGCGCGCTTGCGTCATTCGCTTCGGCGGCGGCCCGGCGAGGCGCACCCCGACCCGGGGCACCTCCACCCGTCCCTCCTCGGCAAGCTTCAGCCCCATGGCCAGCGCCGAGCCCTTGGGCGAGAGGGTGTACCAGGCGATCCAGTCGAGAAAGGCCCGCATGGGCGCGGGGAGCGACGGCGCATCGAGCTTGGCCGTCACCCGCTTGAAATTTGCCCCCGCCCCGTCCCGGAGGGACCAGACGACGCCCACGGTCTCGCGGGTGCCGAGAGGCACCTGCACCACGTCCCCCTCCTTGAGGTCGAGCTCATCCGGCACGGCGTAGGAATAGGCCGTGTCGAGGGCGAGCGGGATGAGGATGTCGGCAACGGCCATTGGGGAAGGGTTTACCAAGAACGCTTACGCTGCATGCCCTGGCACAGAACAAGAACATGTCAAGTCGCGCGCAGTCTCACGCCGAAGCTCTCGTCCTCCCCGGCGCGCCCTGCGCCCAGGCCGCGGTGATCGATTGGCTCGGATCGCTGGCGCAGGAGCGCCGGCTCTCGCCCAAGACCGTCGAGGCTTATCGGCGCGACTTGCGGCAGTTCCTCACGTTTCTGACGGCCCATCTCGGCGAGGCACCGACGGTGGCCGCCATCGTCGATCTCAAGCCCCTCGACATCCGCTCGTTCCTGGCGGCCCGGCGCATGGATGGCATCGAGAACCGGTCCTTGATGCGCCAGCTCGCGGCGCTCCGCTCCTTCGCGCGGCACCTCGAACGCGACGGTCACGGGACGGCGAGCGCGTTCGCGGCGATCCGCTCGCCGAAGGTCGCCAAGAACCTGCCGCGTCCCCTCTCCGCCGGCTCGGCCGTGGCGGTGACCGATGCGGAGACGCGGGCCGGCGACGCGCGGGCGCCGTGGATCCTCGCCCGGGACGCCGCCGTCCTCTCGCTGCTCTACGGCGCGGGCCTGCGCATCTCGGAGGCCCTCGGCCTGCAGCGGCGCGATGCGCCCGTGAACGGAATCGACTCCGTCCGCGTCGTCGGAAAGGGATCGAAGGTGCGGCAGGTTCCCGTCATTCCGGCGATCCAGGAGGCGGTCGGGCGCTACCTGAACCTCTGCCCATATGGCCTCAGGGCGGAAGATCCCCTCTTCGTCGGGGCCCGGGGCGGCCCGCTCTCGCCGCGGATCATCCAGCTCGCCGTGGAAGAGTTGCGAGGGGCGCTCGGTCTGCCCGACACGGCGACGCCCCACGCCTTGCGTCACTCCTTCGCGACTCACCTTCTCGCCCGAGGCGGCGACCTGCGCGGGATCCAGGAGCTCCTGGGCCACGCCTCGCTTTCGACCACCCAGCTCTACACGAAGGTGGACGCGGGCCGCCTCATGCAGGCGTTCGACGCGGCCCATCCGCGGGCAAGGCGCTGACCGCCGGCGCGAGGAAAAATGACGGCGGGAGGCGTCCGCCGTCACCGTCGTGAGCAAGGTCGGCTCCGCCCGCAGCGCACGCCCGGGCAGAGAACGGCCGTCACATATGGATGGCGCGCTTTTCCACCGCGAGGGCCGCTTCCTTCACGGCCTCGGTGAGGGTCGGGTGCGCATGGCAGGTGCGGGCGATGTCCTCCGACGAGGCGCCGAACTCCATGGCGACCGCCGCCTCGTGGATGAGGTTGCCGGCATCGGCCCCGACGATGTGGACGCCAAGAACCCGGTCGGTTGCGGCGTCGGCGAGGATCTTCACGAAACCGTCGGTGGTGTGGTTCACCTTCGCGCGGCCGTTCGCCGTGAAGGGGAACTTGCCGGTATTGTAGGCGACGCCCTCGGCTTTCAGTTCCTCCTCGCTCTTTCCGACGGATGCCACCTCCGGGAAGGTGTAGACCACGCTCGGGATCACGTCGTAGTTCACGTGGCCGGCCTTGCCGGCGAGGAGCTCCGCCACGGCGACGCCCTCGTCCTCCGCCTTGTGGGCGAGCATGGGGCCGGCGATCACGTCGCCGATCGCGTAGATGCCGGGCACGTTAGTGGCGAAATGCCCGTCCGTCAGGATGCGCCCGCGGTTATCGCGCTGCACCCCAACCTCCTCCAGGCCTAGGCCTTCGGTGTAGGGCACGCGGCCGATAGCAACGAGCACCACGTCAGCCTCGAGCGTCTCCGCCGTGCCGCCGGCGGCGGGCTCGACGGTGAGCGTCGCACCCTTGCCGGTCTTCTCCACCTTCGTGACCTTCGAGCCGAGCTTGAACTGCATGCCCTGCTTGCCGAGGATGCGCTGGAACTGCTTGGCCACTTCGCCGTCCATGCCGGGCAGGATGCGGTCGAGATACTCGACCACGATCACCTCCGAGCCGAGCCGCCGCCACACGGAGCCGAGTTCGAGGCCGATCACGCCCGCGCCGATCACAACGAGGCGCTTCGGCACGGCCTCAAGATCGAGCGCCCCGGTCGAGGACACCACCACTTTCTCGTCGATCTCGATCCCCGGCAGTCGCGTCACGTCGGACCCCGTGGCGATCACGACGTTCTTCGTCTCGACCGTCTGCACGGAGCCGTCCTCGGCCCGCACCTCGATCCGGCCCGGCGCCACGAGGCGGCCGTGGCCGGTATGGCTGTCGATCTTGTTCTTCTTCAGCAGGAACTCGACGCCCTTGGTGTTGCCGTCGATGCCGTCCTGTTTGAAGGCGTGCATCTTCTTCAAGTCGAAGGTCGGCTGGCCGACATTGATGCCGAGATCGGCAAAGTGCGTGCGCGCGCTCTCGAACTCTTCCGATGCGTGCAGCAGCGCCTTCGAGGGAATGCAGCCCACGTTGAGGCAGGTGCCGCCATGGGCCTTGCGCTTTTCCACCACGGCGGTCTTGAGCCCGAGCTGTGCGGCGCGGATGGCGCACACATAGCCGCCGGGGCCGGTTCCGATGACGACGAGATCGTAGGACATGGTCTTCTTCCCGATGCGCGATGCCCGGGCTTCGACCCGGGCACAGCGTCTTTGGCGATCAGTTGAACTCTATATGGGTGCCCGGCGCGGCACCTGCCACGGCAGCCCCCTCAAAGGTCGAGCACGAGGCGCGCCGGATCCTCCAGCGCTTCCTTCACGCGCACCAGGAAGGTGACGGCTTCCTTGCCGTCCACGATGCGGTGGTCGTAGGACAGCGCGAGATACATCATCGGCCGCGCGACGATCTGGCCGTTCTTCACCACCGGGCGCTCCTCGATGCGGTGCATGCCGAGAATGCCCGATTGCGGGGCGTTCAGGATCGGGGTCGACATCAGCGAGCCGTAGATGCCGCCATTGGTGATCGTGAAGGTGCCGCCTTGCATCTCTTCGATGGAGAGCTTGCCGTCACGGGCCCGTTTGCCGAAATCGGCGATGGTCTTCTCGATCGTCGCGATCGACATCCGGTCCGCGTCACGCACCACCGGAACCACGAGGCCCTTCTCGGTGCCGACTGCAATCCCGACGTGGTAGTAGTTCTTGTAGACGAGGTCGGTGCCGTCGATTTCGGCGTTCACCGCCGGGATCTCCTTCAGCGCCTGGATCACGGCTTTCGTGAAGAAGCCCATGAACCCGAGCTTTACCCCGTGCTTCTTCTCGAACACGTCCTTGTACTGGGCCCGCATCTGCATCACGGCGCCCATGTCCACGTCGTTGAACGTGGTGAGCATGGCAGCCGTGTTCTGCGCGTCCTTGAGGCGCCGCGCGATCGTCTGGCGCAGCTTCGTCATCTTCACGCGCTCTTCGCGCGACGCATCGTCCGGCGCGGATGGGGCGCGCATCTGAACCGGCGCGCTCGGGGCGGGCGCCGCCGCGCCGCCGGTGGCGATAGCGGCGAGCATGTCGCCCTTGGTCACCCGCCCATCCTTGCCGGAGCCCGGAATCTGCGCGGGGTTGATGCCGCTCTCGGCGGCCAGCCGGCCGACGGCCGGTCCGTTCTCGCGGGTGCCGCCGGCCTGTCCGGCGGGCCGGGCCTCGCTGTTGTTGCCATAAGCTGCGCTCGATGTCTGAGCCGGAGGAGCCGCGGCAGGCGCTGGGGCTGCGGGTTTGGCCTCTGCCTTCGGCGCTGCGGCCGCAGCGCCGCCTTCCATGATCGAGCCGAGGATGGCGCCGGGCGCAACGGTCTCGCCGTCCTTGGCGATGATGTCGCCGAGGGTGCCGGCGGCAGGCGCGTTCACCTCCAGCGTGACCTTGTCGGTTTCGAGTTCGAGCACCGGTTCGTCGGCCTTCACGGCATCGCCCGGCTTCTTGAACCAGCGGCCGATGGTGGCCTCCGAGACGGACTCGCCGAGGGTGGGTACGCGGATTTCGGTCGCCATGTCGTTGCGCGCCCTGGAAGGCGTCCTCTTCGTCAGGTCAGGATGGGGATGTCGGTCGCAGGATCGCCTGCGGGATAGGGTAGATCTCGTAGCGGAAGCCAAGGCCTGCTGTGATGATCGGATCGGCATCGGTGAGGGCGGTCGCCGCGGCCGCATCCGCCGCTTCGACGACCGCAACGCCCCACACGCCCGCGGGATCGAGCACGGGGCCGACGACGAGCGCATGGCCGCCCTCGGCCATGCGCGTCCAATAGGCGGCGTGCGCGCCCATGGCCTCGGCCTCCCCGGGGGTTATGTCCCCCGGAAAGGTGGAGCGCGGGGCCAGGAGCTTGCACAGGTGGATCGGCATGGAGCTCACCGGAGCGTCAGCCCGCAAAGGCTTCGTCGAGGAAGGCCTGGAGCTGAGCGGTGTGCTTCGACATCAGACCCGTCGCAGTCGCGGCGGAGGCAGCCCGGCCCACATAGCGCGGCCGCTCCACCTTCGAGCCGGCCGTCTTCAGCACCCATTCGAGATAGGGCTCGACGAAAGTCCAGGAGCCCATGTTCTTCGGCTCCTCCTGGCACCAGACCACGTCGGCTTTCTTGAACCGCGCGAGTTCGGTAGCCAGCGACTTCACGGGGAACGGGTAGAGCTGCTCGACGCGCAACAGATAAACGTCGTCGATGCCGCGCTTCTCGCGTTCCTCGTAGAGGTCGTAATAGACCTTGCCGGTGCATAGGACCACGCGGCGGATCTTGTCGTCCTTCACGAGCTTCACGCCGTCGCCGATGCGCTGCGCGTCGTCGCGCAGAACCCGGTGGAACGAGGTGCCCTCCGCGATGTCCTCGAGCCGCGAGACGGTGCGCTTGTGGCGAAGCAAGCTCTTCGGCGTCATGAGGATGAGCGGCTTGCGGAAGTCCCGCTTCAGCTGCCGGCGCAGGATGTGGAAGTAGTTCGCCGGCGTCGAGCAATAGGCGACCTGCATGTTGTCCTCGGCGCACATCTGCAGGAAGCGTTCCAGGCGAGCGGAGGAATGCTCGGGACCCTGTCCCTCGTAGCCGTGCGGCAGGAGGCACACGAGGCCGGACATGCGCAGCCACTTGCGCTCGCCCGACGAGATGAACTGATCGAACACCACCTGCGCCCCGTTGGCGAAATCGCCGAACTGGGCTTCCCACAGGGTGAGTGCATTAGGCTCGGAGAGCGTGTAGCCGTACTCGAAGCCGAGCACCGCCTCCTCGGAGAGCATCGAGTTGATCACCTCATAGCGGGCTTGGCTGTCGCGAATGTGGTTGAGGGGCGTGTAGCGCTCCTCGTTCTCCTGATCCGTCAGCACCGAATGGCGCTGCGAGAAGGTGCCGCGCTCCACGTCCTGGCCCGACAGCCGCACGCGATGCCCCTCGACGAGGAGCGAGCCGAAGGCCAGGGCCTCGCCGAACGCCCAGTCGATGCCCTCGCCCGTCTCCATGACGCGCTTGCGGTTGTCCAGGAAGCGCTGGATCGTGCGATGGACATTGAAGCCCTGCGGCACCGACGTGAGCGCGCCCGCGATCGCCTTCAGGGTCTCGACGGCAACGCCCGTCTGGCCGCGGCGCGGGTCGTCCACGTCCTCGCGCACCGCCTTGAGGCCCGCCCAGCGGCCGTCGAGCCAATCAGCCTTGTTGGGCTTGTAGCTCTGGGCGCCGTCGAACTCAGCATCGAGCTTCGCGCGCCAGGCGGCCTTCATCTCGTCGATCTCGGGGCCCGTGACCACGCCCTCGGCGATGAGCTTCTTGGCGTAGATCTCGAGAATCGACTCGTGCTGCCGGATCCGGCGGTACATGAGCGGCTGCGTGAAGGCCGGCTCGTCGCCCTCGTTGTGGCCGAAGCGCCGGTAGCAGAACATGTCGACGACGACGGGCTTCTGGAACTTCTGGCGGTACTCGGTCGCCACTTTCGCGGCGAACACCACAGCCTCCGGATCGTCGCCGTTGCAGTGGAAGATCGGAGCCTCCACCATCTTCGCGACGTCGGACGGGTAGGGCGAGGAGCGCGAGAAGCGCGGATCGGTGGTGAAGCCGATCTGGTTATTGATGATGAAGTGGATGGACCCGCCCGTGCGGTGGCCCTTCAGGCCCGAGAGCCCCAGGCACTCCGCCACGACGCCCTGGCCCGCGAAGGCGGCATCGCCATGCAGCAGAAGGGGCATGACGGCGACGCGGTTCTCCGGCGTGCAGCCGTGCTGGTCCTGCTTCGCCCGCACCTTTCCGAGCACCACGGGATCGACGATCTCGAGATGCGACGGGTTGGCCGTGAGCGAGAGGTGGATCGTGTTGCCGTCGAACGACCGGTCCGACGAGGCGCCGAGGTGATACTTGACGTCGCCCGAGCCTTCCACGTCGTCCGGTGCGAAGGAGCCGCCCTTGAACTCGTGGAACAGGGCGCGGTGCGGCTTGCCCATCACCTGGGTGAGCACGTTGAGGCGGCCGCGATGGGCCATGCCGAGCACGATCTCCTTCACGCCGAGATTGCCGCCGCGCTTGATGATCTGTTCGAGAGCCGGAATGAGGCTTTCGCCGCCGTCGAGGCCGAACCGTTTGGTGCCCGTGTACTTGAGATCGAGGAACTTCTCGAAACCCTCGGCCTCGATCAGCTTGTTGAGGATGGCGCGCTTGCCCTCGCGGGTGAAGGTGATCTCCTTGTCGGGCCCTTCGATGCGCTCCTGGATCCAGGCCTTCTCGACGGGGTCGGAGATGTGCATGAACTCGACGCCGAGCGTCTGGCAGTAGGTGCGCTCGAGAATGCCGACGATCTCCCGGATGGTGCCGAACTCAAGGCCCAGCACATTGTCGAGGAAGATTTTGCGGTCGTAATCGGCCTCCGTGAAGCCGTAATGCGAGGGATGCAGTTCCTCGTCGCTCGGCCGCGGGTTGATGCCGAGGGGATCGAGGTTGGCATGGAGGTGCCCGCGCACCCGATAGGCGCGGATGAGCATGAGCGCGCGCACGGAGTCGCGGGTCGCCAGTTGGACGTCGGCCTCGGAGATCGCAGCGCCCTTGCTCTTGGCCTTCGCCTCGATCCTCTCGCCGACCGCCTTTTCCACCTGCGCCCAGTTGCCGTCGAGCGCGGAGACGAGTTCGCCGTTGGCGTGAACCGGCCAGTTTGGCTTCGTCCAAGATGCGCCGCGGGCGCTCTTCTCGATCGAGCGCGGGTCGTCTTTAAGGGCCCCGAAAAAGGCCTGCCACTGAGCGTCGACCGACGAGGGATCCTGCTGGTAGCGGGCGTAGAGATCCTCGATGTATCCCGCGTTCGCACCGTACAGGAACGCGGTGTTGAGGAAGGCTTCGTTGGCGTCTTGGCGGGCCATGGCAATCGTCCGAAAATCAATGAAAAGAGCGGGCCCGAGGACCGGGCCCGCAGGGGGCTTCGTCGTCAGCCCTTGAGCACCTCAACGAGGGTTTTTCCAAGGCGTGCGGGCGAGGGCGACACGCGGATGCCGGCCGCTTCCATGGCGGCGATCTTGTCTTCCGCGCCGCCCTTGCCGCCGGAGATGATCGCGCCCGCATGACCCATGCGGCGGCCCGGAGGCGCCGTGCGGCCCGCGATGAAGCCGACCATCGGCTTCTTGCGGCCCTTCTTGGCTTCGCGCGCGATGAACTCCGCGGCCTCTTCCTCCGCCGATCCGCCGATCTCGCCGATCATCACGATCGACTCGGTCTTCGGGTCGGAGAGGAACATGTCGAGCACCTCGACGAACTCCGTGCCCTTCACGGGATCACCGCCGATGCCCACCGCCGTCGTCTGGCCGAGCCCCTCGTTCGAGGTCTGGAACACCGCTTCGTAGGTGAGCGTGCCCGAGCGCGACACGATGCCGACCGAGCCCGGCCTGAAGATGTTGGCCGGCATGATGCCGATCTTGGACTCGCCCGCCGTCACGATGCCGGGGCAGTTCGGCCCGATGAGGCGCGACTTCGAGCCCACGAGCGAGCGCTTCACGCGCACCATGTCGAGCACCGGAATGCCCTCGGTGATGCACACGATGAGCGGGATCTCCGCCTGGATCGCCTCGCAGATCGCATCCGCAGCGCCCGGCGGCGGCACGTAGACCACCGACGCGTCGGCGCCGGTCTTCTCTCGAGCTTCCATGACGGTGTCGAAAACCGGGAGGCCGAGATGCGTCGAGCCGCCTTTGCCGGGGCTGGTGCCGCCGACCATCTTGGTTCCGTAAGCGATGGCCTGCTCGGAATGGAAGGTGCCGTTCTTGCCGGTGAAGCCCTGGCAGATCACCTTGGTGTTCTTGTCGATGAGGATGGACATCGGCTCAAACCTTACTTTCCGCCGCGCACGGCATTCACGATCTTCTGGGCGGCGTCGTCGAGGTCGTCGGCCGGGATCACGTTGAGGCCCGACTCGCGGATGATCCGCTTGCCCTCTTCCACGTTCGTGCCCTCGAGGCGCACCACGAGGGGAACCTGAAGGCCGACGGTCTTGACCGCCGCGAGCACGCCGCGGGCGATCACGTCGCATTTCATGATGCCGCCGAAGATGTTGACGAGGATGCCCTTCACCTGCGGATCCGCAGTGATGATCTTGAAGGCCGCCGTGACCTTTTCTTCCGAGGCGCCGCCGCCGACATCGAGGAAGTTTGCGGGCTCCTCGCCGTAGAGCTTGATGATGTCGAGGGTCGCCATGGCGAGACCCGCGCCGTTCACCATGCAGCCGATGGTGCCGTCGAGGGCGATATAGGCGAGGTCGAACTTCGAGGCCTCGATCTCCTTCTCGTCCTCCTCGGTGAGGTCGCGCAGTTCCATCACGTCGGCGTGTCGGTAGAGCGCGTTCGAATCGAACGAGATCTTGGCGTCGAGGCACTTGAGGTGCCCGTCCTTGGTGACGATCAGCGGGTTGATCTCCAGCATGCTCATGTCTTTCGCCATGAACGCCCGGTAGAGCTTCGCCGTCACGTCCTCGGCTTCCTTGGCGAGCGGGCCCTTGAGGCCGAGCGCCTTGGCGACCGCGCGGCCGTGGTGGGGCATGATGCCGGTCGCCGGATCGACCGAGAAGGTGAGGATCTTCTCAGGGGTGTCGTGCGCGACCTGCTCGATGTCCATGCCGCCTTCCGTGGACACCACGAAGGCGACCTTGCCGGTCTCGCGATCGACCAGCATGGACAGGTAGAACTCGCTCTCGATGTCGGAGCCGTCCTCGATGTAAAGACGGTTCACCTGCTTGCCGGCCTCGCCGGTCTGAACCGTGACGAGGGTGCGGCCGAGCATCTGCTGGGCGAATTGCTTCACCTCGTCGACGGATTTCGCGAGCCGAACGCCGCCCTTCTCGCCCGCATCCGCTTCCTTGAACCGGCCCTTGCCGCGGCCGCCGGCATGGATCTGGCTCTTCACCACCCAAAGCGGGCCGCCAAGCTCCTTGGCTGCAGCCTCCGCCTCGTCGGCCGAGAAGATCGCCTTGCCGCGGGACACGGGGAGGCCGAACTCCTTCAGCACCGCCTTGCCCTGGTATTCGTGGATGTTCATGTGTCGTCTCTTCTCGCGAGTGGCGAAGGATGAGGGAGGGCGGCGGCGAGCGAACCCTTCGGATCCGCCCGCCAGGGGCTCCTTAGGCCAGAGCCGGGTTGATCTGCTTGCAGGCGTCGACGAGGCTCGTCACCGAGGCGACGGACTTCTCGAACATGGCTTTCTCCTCGCTGGAGAACTCCACCTCGACGATGCGCTCGACGCCGCCCGCGCCGATGACGATCGGCACGCCGATGAAGAGGCCGTTGATCCCGTACTGACCCGACAGCATGGCCGCGCAGGGCAGCATGCGCTTCTTGTCCTTGAGATAGCTCTCGGCCATGGCGATGGCGGAGGCGGCGGGCGCATAATAGGCGGAGCCCGTCTTCAGGAGCGCGACGATCTCGCCGCCGCCCTTGCGGGTGCGCTCGACCATGGCGTCGAGATCCCCTTGGCTGAGCCAGCCCATCTTGGCGAGATCCGGCAGCGGAATGCCGCCGACCGAGGAATAGCGCACGAGCGGCACCATGTCGTCGCCATGGCCGCCGAGGGTGTAGGCCTGAACGTCCGCGACGGACACGCCGACCTTCTCGGCGATGAAATGCCGGAAGCGCGCGGAATCGAGAACGCCCGCCATGCCGACGATCTTGTTCGGAGCGAGGCCCGAGAACTTCTGCAGCGCCCAGACCATGGCGTCGAGCGGGTTGGTGATGCAGATCACGAAGGCGTTCGGGGCATATTGCTTGATGCCGTTGCCGACCGCTTCCATGACCTTCAGATTGATGCCGAGAAGGTCGTCGCGGCTCATGCCGGGCTTGCGGGGCACGCCGGCGGTCACGATGATCACGTCAGCGCCCTCGATCGCGGCGTAGTCGTTCGCGCCCTGGTAGCGGGTGTCGAAGCCGTCGACCGGCGCGGATTCGGCGATGTCGAGACCCTTGCCCTGGGGAACCCCCTCCGCGATGTCGAAGAGGACGACGTCGCCGAGTTCCTTCAAGCCGACGAGATGGGCGAGCGTGCCGCCGATCTGGCCGGCGCCGATGAGCGCGATCTTGCTGCGAGCCATGGGAGATCCTTGAACGGGCGCGAGAGGTCGCGCGGATGGGCGCCCTTAAGGCATAGAGATGGCCATGCGACAAGGCGAGAAAAGGTTAAAGCGCAAGGGTTTGCGGGCTGCTGAAGAGTCTTCTGCGGTGCGAGTCAGGAAGAAGCTCAACAGGCTGAGGAACTTAGCCTACGACTTGGCTCCTTGGTCCTTTAGTTACAAAAATCCTTTTTTGTAACTCATTTCAGACGCTCCCGTTCCCGAGCGCCCGGAGCACGACGCGGATCATGGCGGCGAGGCGCCCGTCCAGGATGTCGGCTGGGACGTCCCCATCGAGCCTGACCGCAAGGGGATTGATGAAGCGGAAGGCCGCGTCGCCGATGAAGGCCAGCGCCCGGTCGCGATCGCGCGGATCGAATTTGCCGGTGGCGATGCCCTCGTCGAGGACGCGCTCCAGGAGGTGACGCAGGCGGGCCCGGTGCTTGCGCACGAGAGCGCGCGCCGTCTCAGTCGCGTCGCAGTACACATCGAAGAGGTGACGGTTGCGGTGGAGAAGGTCCCGGTGGGCCCGGGCCCAGGCCTGCAGCAGGCGCTCGAGCTTGTCGTCCGCCGGGTCCGGCGCGTCGGCGATCGCGGCGATCAGGGTCTCGAGCTCTTTGAGCCAGAGCCCCGCCACGGCGTCGATCAGGGCGGCCTTGGACGGAAAGTAGCGATAGACGTTGGCGTGGGTCATGCCCGCCTCGTCGGCGATGCTCACCACCGTCACGGCTTTGGGTCCGAACCGCCTGAGGTGGTCGGCCGCAATAGCGAGCAGGCGGGCATCGGCAGGTTCGTCGGCGGCCACGCGCTTCGGGCGGGCGACCGGGGCCCTCATGTCTCGGCGAGCCCCGTGGCGCTGCCGCCTGCATCCTCCCGGCCATGCGGCAGGGAGAGGTAATCCTCCGAGCGCATCTCGATGAGGCGCGACACCGTCCGGTCGAACTCGAACGCCTCGCGGCCGGTTTCGGCTCGGTAGAGGTCGGGCGCCTCGGCCTCGGCGGAGGCGAGGAGCTTGACCCGGGTCTCGTAGAGCGTGTCGATCAGGATGATGAAGCGCTTGGCCTCGTTGCGCTGCTCGAAGGCCATCCTGGGGATCCCGTCGAGAATCAGCGTATGAAAATCCTGCGCGATGGCGAGGTAGTCCGAGGACCCCAGAGGCTTGGCGCATAGATCCGCGAAGCCGAACCGGGCAACGCCGCCCGCCGCCTCGGGCACCTCGACATCGCGCCCTTTCACGCTGAGCCGGACCGGGTCGCCTCGGCGGCGGCCGGTGAGCTTGCGGAAGGCCTCGTCGAGGGCGGCCCGGGCCCGGTCGTCCGCCGGGACATGGTAGACGGGGCTTCCGGCGAGCTTCTCGAGCCGGAAATCCGTCCGTGCATCGAGGCGCAGCACGTCCATGCGCTCCTGCAGGAGGGCGATGAAGGGCAGGAAGAGGGTGCGGTTGAGGCCGCCCTCGTAGAGGCGCTCCGGCTCCACGTTGGAGGTCGCGACCATCACGACCCCAAGCCCGAAGAGCGCCGTGAAGAGCCGGCCGAGGATCATCGCGTCCGCGATGTCGGTGACGGTGAACTCGTCGAAGCACAGCACCCAGGCCTCTTCGGCGAGGGTGGCGGCGACAGGGCCGATCGGATCGTCGCCTTTGACCGTGCCGGCCTTCAGGGCCTGCCGGTAGGCATGGATGCGGTCATGCACGTCGCTCATGAAAGCATGGAAGTGCACGCGCCGTTTGCGGCGGACCGGCAGCGCCTCATAGAAGAGATCCATCAGCATGGTCTTGCCGCGGCCGACGGACCCCCAGACGTAGAGCCCCTTCGGCGCGACTGGCAGGGAGCGGCGACCGAAGAGCCAGCCCAGCGCACTCGACTTTTGCGCCATCTGGTGCTCGCCAAGACGCGCCGCGAGGGCATCGAAGCGGCGCACCAGCACGGTTTGGGCAGGATCGCGCTCGATGGCGCCGGAGGCCACGAGGGCGTCGTAGCGGGACGCGAGGGTGCCGGGGGACGTCGGGGGGGTGGTCACCCCGCGGACTTAAGGCCGGGACGGAGCGAGCGCAACGGAGGATCGCTCCTCTCCTGCGGCGGCAGCGCCTCCTCCTGCTCCGCCCCCGGGCCCCCGGAGAGGGACGCGGGAGCTTACCGGGCTAGGGTCAGGGGCGCGCCGGACTTGGCGATCACGCCCGAGAGCCCGCCGCTGCCGCCCCGCAGACGCGCCGCGACGGTGCCACCCTGCTGGTAGAGGTAGACCTCGCCGTCCCGGAAATCCCAGGCATTGACCCGGGCGAGATCGCCGCCGCATCCCGTGGCGGAGGCGCGGTAGAGATCGAGCGCCGGGGAACTCGAAAGCTGAACGCGGCACGAGGCGCCCGCGCCGGTGGACGCCGTCCAGCCGCCGACGAGTTGCGAGCGGCCGGACGGGGACGGCGTCGGCGCGGGAGCCGCGGCGGGCGGGAGCGCCGCCACCTCCGTGCCGCCCGCGATCACCGGACCGCCCGCCAGGGGCGGCAGGGGTTCGGAGCTCATGGGGCCGGACGGAACCGCCTCAATCGGTTCCGGCTCCGGGGCCGGCGTCGCGGCCCGGGCCGACGCGACCGGCCCGCCGGCAAAGCGCGAGGACGTGCATCCGCCGAGCGCCAGGGCGGCGGCTAGGGTGACGGTGAGCGCCAAGGTGGATCGTTTCATCATGGTCGTCTCGAGCCTCAGGCTGGCAGCACGTGGACCGGCCACGGAGCGGCGCAGGCAGAATCTGCCCCAACGGGTCGCGCACAGGGTGGCCAACGCTGCCTGAACGGCAACGGAAAAGGCGCCGCAGGGGCGCCTTTCCACAGGGGGTGTTGCGGCCGAGCCTCAGATCCGGTGGTCAGACCTGCCGGGCGATCATCATCTTCTTGATCTCGGCGATCGCCTTCGCGGGGTTGAGGCCCTTCGGGCAGGTATTCGCACAGTTCATGATCGTGTGGCACCGGTAGAGCCGGAACGGATCATGAAGCGTGTCGAGCCGCTCGCCGGTGGCCTCGTCGCGGCTGTCGATGAGCCAGCGATAGGCTTGGAGCAGGGCCGCCGGCCCGAGGAACCGGTCGCCGTTCCACCAGTAGCTCGGGCAGGAGGTCGTGCAGCAGGCGCACAGGATGCACTCATAGAGCCCGTCGAGCTGGGAGCGCTCCTCGGGCGTCTGGCGCCACTCGGTCTCGGGCTCCGAGGTCTGGGTCTGGAGCCAGGGCTCGATGGCGGCATGCTGGGCAAAGAAGCTCGTGAGATCGGGCACGAGATCCTTCAGCACCGGCATGTGCGGGAGCGGGTAGATCTTGATCTGATCCGACTGGCAGTCGTCAATGCCGAGCGTACAGGCGAGCGTGTTGCCGCCCATGATGTTCATGGAGCACGAGCCGCAGATGCCCTCGCGGCAGGAGCGGCGGAAGACGAGGGTCGGATCGACCTTGTTCTTGATCCAGATGAGGGCGTCGAGCACCATCGGCCCGCAATCGTCGCGGTCGACGAAGTAGGTGTCGATGCGCGGGTTCTGCCCGTCATCCGGGTTCCAGCGGTAGATCCGGAACTCCTGAAGGTTCGTCCCCGCCGGCTTCGGCCAGGTCTTGCCTTCGGAGTATTTGGAGTTTTTTGGGAGGGTGAACTGAGCCATCGGTTCCTCAGTAAACGCGAGCCTTCGGCTCGATGTACTGGATGTCGTTCGACATCGTGTAGGTGTGAACGGGACGGTAATCGATCGTGACGGTCTTGCCCGTGTCGTCGAGCCAGGCGAGCGTGTGCTTCATCCACTGCTTGTCGTCGCGGTCCGGGAAGTCCTCGCGGGCGTGAGCCCCGCGGGATTCGGTGCGGTTCGCGGCGCTCTCCATCGTGACGACCGCCTGGGTGATCAGGTTGTCGAACTCGAGGGTCTCGATCAGGTCCGTGTTCCAGATAAGGGAGCGGTCGGTGACGCGAACGTCCTCCGCGCCGCGCCACACCTGGTTGATGAGCGTCTTGCCCTCGGCCAGCACCTCGCCGGTGCGGAACACCGCGCAGTTGTTCTGCATGGTCTTCTGCATGTTGAGGCGCAGATCCGCGGTCGGCGTGCCGCCGCTGGCGTTCCGGAAGCGGTCGAGGCGCGAGAGCGCGAGTTCGTCGGCGCCCTTGGGCAGGTCGCGGTGGGACGCGTTCGGCTCCATGATGTCGGCGCAGCGCAGGCCCGCCGCGCGCCCGAACACCACGAGGTCGATGAGCGAGTTGGAGCCCAGGCGATTGGCGCCGTGCACCGACACGCAGGCCGCCTCGCCGAGGGCCATGAGGCCCGGCACCACCGTGTCGGGGTTGCCGTTCTTCAAGGTGAGCACCTCTCCGTGATAGTTCGTGGGAATGCCGCCCATGTTGTAGTGGACCGTCGGCAGAACCGGGATCGGCTCCTTGGTGACATCGACGCCCGCGAAGATCTTGGCGCTCTCCGAGATGCCCGGCAGGCGCTCGTGGAGGATCTTGGGGTCGAGGTGATCGAGATGGAGGTGGATGTGATCCGCCTCCTTGCCGACGCCGCGCCCGCCGCGGATCTCCATCGTCATGGCGCGGGAGACCACGTCCCGCGAGGCGAGATCCTTGGCGGAGGGCGCGTAGCGCTCCATGAAGCGCTCGCCCGCGGAGTTCGTGAGATAGCCGCCTTCGCCCCGGGCGCCTTCGGTGATGAGGCAGCCCGCGCCGTAGATGCCGGTCGGGTGGAACTGCACGAACTCCATGTCCTGGAGCGGCAGGCCGGCCCGGAGCACCATGGCATTTCCGTCCCCGGTGCAGGTATGGGCGGAGGTGGCCGAGAAATAGGCCCGGCCATAGCCGCCCGTCGCCAGGATCGTCATGTGGGCGCGGAAGCGGTGGATCTCGCCCGTGGTCATGTTGAGGGCGACGACGCCGATGCAGCGGCCGTCATCGTCCATCATGAGGTCGAGGGCGAAGTACTCGATGAAGAAGTTCGTCTGGTTGCGGACGGCCTGCCCGTAGAGCGTGTGCAGGATGGCGTGGCCCGTGCGGTCGGCGGCCGCGCAGGTGCGCTGGGCGGTGCCCTTGCCGTATTCGGTGGTCATGCCGCCGAAGGGGCGCTGGTAGATTTTGCCCTCGTCCGTGCGGGAGAAGGGCACGCCCCAGTGCTCGAGTTCGTACACGGCGGCGGGCGCGTTGCGGCACAGGTACTCGATGGCGTCCTGGTCGCCGAGCCAGTCCGACCCTTTCACGGTGTCGTACATGTGCCAGCGCCAGTCGTCCTGGCCCATATTGCCCAGCGCCGCGGAGATGCCCCCTTGAGCCGCCACCGTATGGGAGCGGGTCGGGAACACCTTGGTGATGCAGGCGGTGCGAAGGCCGGCCTGCGAGCAGCCCACCGTCGCGCGAAGCCCCGCGCCGCCCGCGCCGACGATCACCACGTCGAAGGTGTGGTCGACGATCGTGTAGGCCCGGCCATTCACAGCAGCGCCGTTGGATCCGTTCGCCATGGAAACTCTCCCTTACAGGATGCGGCCGAGGCCGATTTTGAGCAGGCCGTAGAGGCAGGCCACCGCGATCACGACGGCGTAGAAGGTGTTGGCGAGAAGCGCCGCGATCTTCAGACCCTTGTCGTGCACGTAGTCCTCGATGATGATCTGCACGCCCATCCTCATATGGTTGGTCACCGATACGACCGCGAGGATGAGAAGGATCGCAACGAGCGGATGCGACACGATGGCGACCGTCTCGTCGTAAGTTCGCCCGGCCATGCTCGCCACGATCACCGTGAAGGCGATGATGAGGGGGATGTTCGACACCGCCGTCATGCGGTGAAGCCACCAATGCTCCGCCCCGTGCCCGGCGGCGCCGAGGCCCTTCACGCGGGCGAGCGGGGTGCGCATGGAAACGCGGGTGTCAGCCCTGTTGTCGGCCATGGGTCGCTCCTTACCGCAGCACGAAGAAGGCGATCCAGATCACGAGGGTGAGCAGGATCGAGCCGACGAGGTTGAAGCGCGCCATGTTGATGCGCTGTGTGGGCTCCATGGCGTGCCCGAAATCCCACACGAGGTGGCGCACGCCGCCCAGCATGTGGTGCATGAGCACCCAGGTGTAGCCGAACAGGATCAGGATCCCGAGGGGCGAGCCGAAGAACCACTGCACGGACGCAAAAGCGGAAGGCCCCGACGCCAAAGCCACGAGCCAGATCGCGAAGAGCGCGATGCCGACGTAAAGAGCGCCGCCTGTGGCCCGGTGAAAGATGGACATCGCCATCGTCCAGGACCACCGGTAGATCTGCAGGTGCGGCGAGAGAGGCCGCGGGGCGGGTGCTTTCACCTCTGCCATGGAGTGCTCCTCGTGGGGCGGCGGGCGCCGCCGGATCAGGGAGGGCGGCCAGCCCGCACCTCCAGCTCGGGTGCAGACCTGCCCATCCCATGACATTTCGTCAATGGCGAAACTTGCCGGAAAGCCTATCTCTAGACAATCTCTCATTCCTGGAGCCTGCCTTCTCGGCTCGCGAAGGCTGACCCGTGCAGTTCGATCTCGTCGACCTCAACCTGTTCCGGCACGTCGTCGAGGCCGGCAGCATCACCCACGGGGCCGAGCGGGCCCACCTCGCCCTCGGGGCCGCGAGCACCCGAATCCGCAACATGGAGCAATCGCTCGGTGCGCCGCTCCTGATCCGCGGCCGTCAGGGCGTGGTGCCGACTCCGGCCGGGCGCACCCTCCTCCAGCATGCCCGCGCGGTGCTGAACGGGGCCGACCGGCTGCGGGAGGATCTTGCAGCCTATGCGGGGGGGCTTGCGGGGCAGATCCGCATCCTGTCGAACACCAACGCCCTGACGGAATTCCTGCCCGAGGCGCTCGGCAGCTTCCTGGCGGGCCACCCACAGGTGAGCATCGATCTCGAGGAGCGGCTGTCGGACGAGATCGTCGGGCTTGTCGCTGAGGGCGTCGGCGATATCGGGATCGTGGCCGGCACCGTCGATACGGGCCGCCTCGAAACCTACCCGTTCCGCTCGGACCGCTTCGTTCTCGTGGTGCCGGCGGGCCACGCCCTCGCCCGGACCGCGTCCGTGCCCTTCGTAGAGGTTCTGGACCACGACATCGTCGGCCTCGACCGGGCGAGCGCCCTGACGCGGTTTCTCGCCGACAAGGCCTCCCGCATCGGGCGCCCCTTGAGGCTGCGCGTCCAGCTGCGGAGCTTCGAGGGGGTCTGCCGCATGGTGGAAGCCGGCGTCGGGCTCGGCATCGTCCCCGAGACCACGGCGAGCCGAGCCGCCCGCACCATGGCTATCGCCCTCGTCGACCTCAAGGACCCTTGGGCCCTGCGCGAGCTGACGATCTGCATCCGCAACCTCGACGGCCTCGCCCCGTCGGCCCGGCAATTGGTGGAGCACCTGAGGGGGGCAAGTCCCGCTGAATAGAGCTCATGATCACCCCTTCCCTGAAGGGAGGGAGGTGCTGGCTGGATGAGGCTACGCGTGTCGGTGACCCCACCCCGCCTGTCATTCCGGGGTGGCGTTCCGTCGTTTCCTGCTCGAAAGGACGGGGAATCGGAGCCTCCGCTTCTACTCCTCAAAGAATGAACCGGCTCAGATCCGCGTTCTTCGCCAGGTTCTCCACTTGGCCACGCACATAGGCGGCGTCGACCGTGACGGTCTCGCCCGAGCGGTCGGGGGCGGTGTAGGAGACCTCGTCGAGCACCCGCTCCAGCACGGTCTGCAGGCGCCGCGCCCCGATATTCTCCACTGTATTGTTCACGTCGACCGCCACCTGCGCCAGCGCGTCGATGGCGTCGTCCGTGAAGACGAGGCTCACGCCCTCCGTCTGCATGAGCGCCACCGACTGCTTGATGAGGCTCGCCTCCGTTTCGGTCAGGATGCGGCGGAAATCCTCCACCGTGAGCGGGGATAGCTCGACGCGGATGGGCAGGCGGCCCTGGAGTTCGGGCAGGAGGTCCGAGGGCTTCGACACGTGGAAGGCGCCGGACGCGATGAACAGGATGTGGTCGGTCTTTACCGAGCCGTGCTTCGTCGACACGGTTGTGCCCTCGATCAACGGGAGAAGATCCCGCTGCACGCCCTCGCGGGACACGTCCGCCCCCGTGCGGCCTTCGCGGCCCGCGATCTTGTCGATCTCGTCGAGGAACACGATGCCGTTGTTCTCGACCTGCCGGATCGCCTCCTGCACCACCGCGTCCTGGTCGAGGAGCTTGTCGCTTTCCTCCGCGATCAGCGGCTCGTAGGCCTCCTGCACGGTGGTGCGGCGGACCTTGGTCCGCCCGCCGAACGCCTTGCCGAACATGTCGGAGAGGTTGATGGCCCCGACGGATGCCCCCGGCATGCCGGGGATCTCGAACATGGGCAGGCCCGCGCCGCCCCCGCCCTGCATCTCGAGCTCGATCTCCTTGTCGTCGAGATCGCCCGCGAGGAGCTTGCGGCGGAAGCTGTCGCGGGTCGCCGCGCTCGAAGTCGCGCCGACCAGGGCATCGAGCACGCGCTCCTGGGCGGCAAGCTCGGCCTTCGCCTTCACCTGCTTGCGGCGGTCCTCCTTCACGAGGCCGATCCCGATCTCGACGAGGTCGCGCACGATCTGCTCCACGTCGCGGCCGACGTAGCCGACTTCCGTGAACTTCGTGGCCTCGACCTTCAGGAACGGCGCGCCGGCGAGTCTCGCCAGGCGGCGGGAGATCTCCGTCTTCCCGCAGCCTGTCGGGCCGATCATCAGGATGTTCTTCGGCGCGACCTCCTCTCGGAGGGGTCCCTGCAGCTGCTGGCGGCGCCAGCGGTTGCGCAGGGCGATGGCGACCGCCCGCTTGGCATCGTGCTGGCCGACGATGAAGCGATCGAGTTCGGAGACGATTTCGCGGGGGGAGAAGGTGGTCATGGTATGGGTCTCGGTCTCATCCCGGGCGGCGCGGTCCGCGGCGGGAACGGGTCACTGGGCGAAGGCTCCGGATCGCCGACCCCGGCACCGCAGGGATGCTCAGGCAAGGTCCAGGGCTTCGACGACGATGTTTGAATTGGTGTAGACGCAGATTTCGGCGGCGATCTGGAGCGAGCGGCGCACGATGGCTTCGGCTTCGAGGTCGCCGTCGGCGAGCGCCCGGGCGGCCGCGAGGGCGAAGTTCCCGCCGGAGCCGATCGCCATGACGCCGCCTTCCGGCTCCAGCACGTCGCCGGCCCCGGAGAGGAGCAGGCCCACCTCCTTGTCGGCGACGAGCATCATCGCCTCGAGCCGGCGCAGGTACCGGTCCGTGCGCCAGTCCTTGGTGAGCTCCACGCAGGCGCGGGTGAGCTGGCCGGGATATTGCTCGAGCTTCGCCTCGAGGCGCTCGAACAGCGTGAACGCATCCGCCGTCGAACCCGCAAAGCCGCCGATCACCTGCCCCTTCGACAGGCGCCGGACCTTGCGGGCGTTGCCCTTCACGATGGTTTGGCCGAGGCTCACCTGTCCGTCGCCGCCGATGACGACGCGGCTTCCCTTGCGAACCATCAGGATCGTGGTGGCATGCATGCTGGGCGCGGCGGCGTCGGACAAGAGCGGGGAACCTGGAACAAGGGCGGGACACCCTGGATCTAGTCATTCGCGGGTCAGAATGACAGGGGCCGTGCCGTCGAACGCCCGCCTCAGGTTCTCGGGCGCACGGGCCCGTTCGGGCGAACGATGAGGTTCATTGAGCGGCGGTGAGGTTTGGTGGAGCTGAGGTCCGCCGAAAATATGTCCGTTGAGCCATGCAACTGTCTAAAAAACATCATTCTTCCCGAGAGATGGTTGTCTCAATGTCCATCTGACTCTAACCTGATCTACGGCAATCCAAGAATGCTGTTAGGACCGTTGTTGGGGCCGGTTCCGGAGGTGATCCCGTGGCTCGTGCAATCAACCGCCTCTCAGCTCGGGGTGCGCAGACACTCACAAAGCCGGGCCGCCATGCTGATGGCGGGGGGCTGTACCTCTCGATCTCACCCGACGGATCACGACGGCGCTGGGTGTTCGTGTTCCGGTGGCGCCTGCCCGGCCAACCGGGGCCTGGCAAGCTGCGGGAGATGGGGCTCGGCTCAGCCACCACCGTCAGCCTTTCGCGGGCTCGCGAACTTGCCCGGCGCGCTCGTGAGTCTCTGGCGGACGGCCGCAACCCTCTTGATGAGAAGCATGCAAGGCGCGCCGTGCCGACCTTCGCTGCGATGGCTGATGAGGTGGTGACCTCCCTCGAGACCCACTGGCGCAACCCGAAGCATCGCCATCAGTGGCGCCAGACGCTCGAAGCTCACTGCAAGCTTACCCACGACCTGCCGGTCGATGCGGTGACGACTGACCATGTGCTCGCGATCTTGAAGCCTCTGTGGGGCAAAGTGCCGGAGACCGCCTCACGCCTGAGGGGCCGGATCGAGAAGGTGCTGGATGCCGCCAAAGCACGGGGACTGCGGCAAGGAGAGAATCCAGCGCGCTGGCGGGGGCACCTCGACCACCTCCTGCCGCCACGCAAGCGGCTGACGCGCGGTCATCACAAGGCGATGCCCTACAGCGACGTCCCAGCGTTGATGACGCGGTTGCGCGAGTTCGGCTCAGTGAGCGCGTTGTGCCTTGAGTTCACGATCCTCACGGCAGCCCGGAGTGGAGAGGCGTTGGGTGCACGCTTCGATGAGATCGACCTCGAGCGTGGCATCTGGACGGTTCCGGCTCACCGCATGAAGGCGGGCCGCGAGCACCGGGTGCCGCTCTCGCTAAGAGCGCTCGAGATCGTGCGGCACATGGCGGATCTTCGAACGAGCGAGTTCGTGTTCCCGGGAAGCCGATCAGGACGGCCTCTCTCCAACATGGCGCTCACGATGCTTCTCCGGCGCTTAGGGGTTGATGCGACGGTGCATGGCTTCCGCTCAGCCTTTCGGGACTGGGCCGCCGAGCGGACGAGCGTGCCGCGGGAGGTGGCCGAGGCGGCGCTCGCGCACGTCAACAGCGACAAGGTCGAAGCGGCGTACATGCGATCAGATCTCTTCGACCTCCGCCGTATTCTGATGAGTGGCTGGGAAGAACATCTTTCGACGCCGCGGCGGTCTGCCGCGGCCTGAATCCGTCCGGTACCGTCTTCCGGTACGCAGGATTATAGGATGGATAAGCAGGGCCGTAATTTGAAGGGCCCGACATGAAGCCGCTCATCACCCTCCGCGAAGCCTGCGAGCTGACGCGGATATCGCGCGCAACGATCTACAACATGATCCGCAAGGGGGAATTGCCGGTCGTGAAGCTCGGGCGCCGCACGCTCATCCGGGCCGAGCACCTCGCTGCGTTCATCGATGCCCGAACAATGAAGCCGGTCACGCCGCAGCACGGCGTGTGCTGAACCCTTCAGCGACCCGCGGGGCTTTCGCGGGTCGGAAGAGGTAGTCAGCGCCGAGCTTCGGTCTCGGGTCTGCTCGGTGGTTCCCGCCGGTCCCGAAGTTCACCAGCGCCTGCCAGCCTCTCGTAAAAGCGGTGGTCGTTTCACGATCTCTCCCGCCGCAGCCCTGGCCCGGGGCAGATGGAAATCGGGGGTTACCGGACCTCACAACAACACCGGGAATGCTCCGCCGGAACTCGCCCGTCAGGGACTCCGACGGCCCGAATGTGCGACGCGCGCTGAGGGATAACCTGCCCATCGATACCCCTGTTGCTGGCCCGGCGTGATGGGCGGGGGAGCGTCTGGCCCACGACACGGGCAGGCAGGCTAAACGGAGCGAGAAGCGTCCCTCCCGGTTCCGCAGCTCTTCCATGAGGAAGGGGGAGGTCGCGGAGGTGGAGTTATGTTCGCAGCACGAAGGGGACTCAAATGAACGGGGATAAATTGTCTGGCGTCATCGTGCCATTCAGGCGGCCCGCGGCAAAACCTGCCCGCTCGGGAGGCTGCAGCGGCGAGCCGTTCATCAATGGTGAGGCTGCCGAAGTCGACATGCCCAAGGAGTACCGCGAGCGGCTTGCAGCACTTCAAGCCGAGAAACCTCCAGAGGTGTCGACGTCACGCCACCTGATGTTCCTCGATGATGCTGCAGCCATCACGGAGGATCAGTGGCGGCGCGCCAAGCAGACCGGCTGGAGCCCGGGGATGCTGTTCGCTACACCCATCGGCTCGATCCATGGGGGTCTGATCTGGCGGCTCCAACGGCGTCAACTTACGGCGCTGGATGAGAAGTCCGCCGAGATCGGTTTCACCTCCTTCCCGCAGCATTGGTTTGTTGATGCTTCTGGGGAGGATGCTTGATGCGTTCGTTGACAGCCACTGCTCCTGGGATCAGGTCTGATCAGGCTGTCTCTCGGCGCCCGAACGGCACCTTCGCGCGAGGATGCAGCGGTAACCCTGCTGGGCGCCCACGGATCCTCGAAGATCTCCAAGCGGCTTCTCGCGCATTGGCCCCCGATGCACTGCAGACTCTCGCGGAGATAATGCACAACCGGCACGCGCCCGCGGCGGCGCGTGTCGCCGCAGCCGTTGCTGTACTTGACCGCGGTTTTGGCCGCCCGGGTGTCGGGACGAGCCCTGCTCAGGGTGAGTCACAGGGAAGCTCGCCTGAGGATCAGACTGGCCGCCGTCAGGATCTCCTCAACCGATTAGAGGCGGCAATCGATCTATACCGGATCAGGGCTGAAGAGTCGGAACAGCGTGCGCTCGCGGCTGAGCAAGTCGCCGCTGAACTCCGGGGCCGTTAAGGTGGTGAGGTTTCCTCCTGGCTTTCGAGCGAGCCATGGGAAACCCCACGAAGGTACATTCAGCCGCCCGCCTCAGCTCAGAACGCAAGGCCGCCCTCCGGCATCGAACGCCTGCCTTTCCCCGACGAGCATCGGCCAATCGCTTTTTGCAACGACAACGTCTCCTGATTGATGCGGCGCTGTGCCGATATCCGGTAGACCTGTATGCGCGAGCAGCCGACGGCTCTGGCGATGGCAGCCAGTCCGTGGCCCTCATCCAGCATGGCCCTGATCCTCTCATGGTCGAACCGGCGCTTACCGCCCGTCTAGGTCCCAGTGCCTTTGGCCCGCTCAATGCCATCGCGTTGGCGCTCCTTGAGGAACCGGCACTCCATATGGGCCACCATGCCGAGCACGGTCGTAACGAGGTGGCCCATCTCACCCCGGGTGCTCACCAGGAGGTCGAGCACAGTCAGGAACGCACCCTTCTCCTCAACCCTCGTGCACGAGGTTGAGGACATCGAAAGATCTGAGCAGCGAGTTTCTGGTCAGAACTCGACACCCGTGCGTAGCCGATCCGAGCCATGTGTCACCTCAGGTTCTAAGACCCGTGCACGATGGCGTCACATTAGCTTACTATCAGCCCTGACGTGACGCTGAACTAAGCCCAGTGTTACGTTACGCCAGGGTACACCCTGAGGTGGCAATCGACCGGCAGAGCCGAAACTTCAGCGCTTGTTGGTGTCGTAGACCTTGGTTCCCGTTCCACCCGCCGACGAGGAATTGGTGGACGTGGACTTTGAACGGCTCCGCATAAAGTACCACGCCGCAGCAGCGGCAAGGGCCAGGAGCAGAAGCAGCCAAAGCGGATTGAAGCCTGCTTCAGCCGCCGGAGCCGTTGTACCAGGAGCCGCTGTGCCTGGGGCCGTAGTAGCCTGAGCCAGGGCCGCTGAGGTCAGCAGGACCTGGGTGACGAGCGTTGTCGTGATCACGCGAAGCATGGCGATCTTCCTCCACCCTCATGAGGGCACAGGGGCAACGTAGCGGTACAAGACCCGTTCCGGTGTTCTCGGGCCGGAAGGTGACACGCTCACTCAGGCGCATCCTCAACGGTGCTGCTCGCAGCTTGTCGCTCGTACCAGACAAGGCACTCTTCCACGAAGGCTGGGTCTTCCTCCATGCGTGCGATCAGGGCCGAGGCGAATTCCAGCAGAACCGGTGTCGGCGTTGCCTCATCGCCTGCCTCGACGAGGTCCTGAAGCGGCTGGCTCAACACCAGATCGGTCCGAAAGCCGTTCTCGCCAACAGGCGTCAGAATGACGGCGATCTCGCCAGCCTCCAGGGTCAGGGCTGTTTGCATGGCTGCGGCTGCTTGCCTGCCATCGGAGGGTTCGTCCGCCACCCCGTCCTCCTTTTCGCTGCCCTGAGCCCTCACCTGACCCGCCAGCGGTCCTCGTCAGCCCCGTGGGTTGCGCTCACCCGCGACCAGCGTCCGGGGCTTGGTGGGCTTTGTAGGGCGAGTACGTGCGCCGGGTGCGGGCGTAATCGGGAACACTTTCGCTTTGCCGCCCGCCAGCCATCAGCTTGGCCAGCACGAACCCGAGGGTGGCTCCCGCCGCGAGGGTCACGAGCGGGTAAGCGG
>DASZBD010000012.1:0-140310 GCA_035944475.1 Microvirga sp. | reverse complement strand
CGGCCATAGTGATCCGGTGGTCCCGCGTGGGTGGGCCATCGCTCAACGGATAAAAGGTACGCCGGGGATAACAGGCTGATCTCCCCCAAGAGTCCATATCGACGGGGAGGTTTGGCACCTCGATGTCGGCTCATCACATCCTGGGGCTGGAGCAGGTCCCAAGGGTTCGGCTGTTCGCCGATTAAAGTGGTACGTGAGCTGGGTTCAGAACGTCGTGAGACAGTTCGGTCCCTATCTGCCGTGGGTGTAGGAGAATTGAGAGGATCTGTCCCTAGTACGAGAGGACCGGGATGGACGTACCTCTGGTGGAGCTGTTGTGGCGCCAGCCGCAGTGCAGCGTAGCTATGTACGGACGGGATAACCGCTGAAGGCATCTAAGCGGGAAACCCACCTTGAAACGAGTTCTCCCTTGAGAGCCGTGGAAGACGACCACGTTGATAGGCCAGGAGTGTAAGCGCGGTGACGTGTTGAGCTGACTGGTACTAATCGCTCGATTGGCTTGATCGCTCTTGTGATCCATGTTCGTTAGGAAAGCCTCAAACGCCGGCGCGGGCCTTTGCCCGCTTGGCTCTCGCGCCATGGGGCGCGGCGGCCGGTCGGCCTTGCCAGGACCGGTGGTCCTGGGGGCACCTGGAAAGACCGATGTGACAACCCTTCGGATCCGAACCTTTGGTTCGGCGAGCCCGAACGGGCGCCGCCGAGCGTTCGGCGGACCTGACATCACGTTTGCTTGCCCTTGTTCTTGGCCGGTCCGGTGATTGGAGCGAGGCGATCAGAACCCGATCCCATCTCGAACTCGGCCGTTAAACGCCTCAGCGCCGATGGTACTGTGTCTCAAGACCCGGGAGAGTAGGTCATCGCCGGGCCTGCCAAGAACAAGCCTTTTTACAGGACAACACAAGCGCGGTCGTTCATCAGAACGCCGCGCTTTTGTCTGTCTGAGGCTTTGCCTTCAAAGCCTGCTTTGAAGGCCTCGTGTTGGCGCGGGGTGGAGCAGCCCGGTAGCTCGTCAGGCTCATAACCTGAAGGTCACAGGTTCAAATCCTGTCCCCGCAACCACCACACCACACCACAAACACCACCACACACACACAGCCCCCGGACCCACAAACGCCGGGGGCTGACGTGCGTTTGGAACACGCTCCTTGCACTCTGCCGTTCTGGGTCTCATCCAGGCCACGGTACTGGCGAGTTCGGTGCACCGCGTCTAAAGCCTTGACGATGTACAACGACGCGTTCCTCCGTGATCTCCAGTCCAGCGTTCGCTCGGCTCTGCCCCAATGGGGCATGCCGGACAAAGCCGCCGTGACGCTCATGAGTATCTCGGAGAACGCGACCTATCTCGTGGACGATGAGGACGGCGGGCGGCGATTGGTGATCCGGATCTATCGGCCCGGCTATCAAACCGAGGCCGAGATCCGATCGGAGCTCGCGTGGATCGAGGTGCTGCGGGCGGCCGGCGTGGTGGAGACACCTCGGCCTGTTCCCACCGTCGGCGGCGAACTTCTCTGCGTTCTCGGCGACGACGTTCGACGCCGCCGGATGGCGGCCTTCGAGTTCATGGCGGGCTGCGAGCCCGATCCCGCCGGCGACATCGTCCGATGGTATAGCCGCCTCGGCGCGGTCAGCGCGACGCTGCATCGGCAGAGCCGCGAATGGGCAAGGCCGCGCGGGTTCACGCGAAAAGTCTGGACGTTCGACACGATCATCGGCGCCCGGGCGCATTGGGGAGACTGGCGGGCCGCGCCGGGGCTCGACGGGCCGGGCCGGGCCGTGCTGGAGCGGGCCGCGGGGCTGCTGGAAGTTATGACCCGGGAGTATGGTAACGGTCCCGATCGCTTGAGGCTCATTCACTGTGACATGCGGCCCGCCAATCTCCTCGTCGAGGGCGAGCGGCTCGGGCTGATCGACTTTGACGATTGCGGCTTGAGCTGGTTCATCTACGATTTCGCCGCGGCCGTCAGCTTTCTCGAGCACGAGCCTTTCCTGCCGGATCTCATGGCGGCCTGGGTCGAGGGTTATCGGTCCGTCGCGCCTCTCTCGCTCGAGGACGAGGCCGCGCTCCCCATGGTCGTCATGCTGCGCCGCATGCAGCTGACCGCGTGGATCGCATCTCACGCCGAAACGCCGACGGCTCGCGGCTTGAGACCGGGCTATACTCGGGGCACCGTCGACCTTGCGGAGCGGTTCCTCAGCGCCTGCGGCTGAGGCATCACGCCGACGGGGTTGGCTTCGGCCGGCTCCTGTGGTCTGCACCCCTCAGGGGATCCCGCCCAAGACCCTCGCCAGGAGGCCTCCCGGGCCGTTCCGTTTCGCTCGCCTTCACCTCCCTCGGTGGCTGTCTCGATGTCGCATAGTACGTCCCCTCGCAAGGCTCCGACCATTGCCGCCAGGGTTGATCGGCCTCCTCGGGAGGGGATGCCTCTCTCGTTGCAGCTGCGGGCGGAGACGGCAGCCGCTCATCGCGCCACCGAGACATCGGTTGGTCTGCCTGGCACGATCGCGGGCCGGGACGATTACCGGGCCTGCCTCATTCGCTTCCTGCGTCTCTACCGGCCACTCGAAGAGCGCCTATGTGAGTTTTCCGATTGGCCGCACTGGGGGATCGATCTCCAGGACCGGCCCCATGCCGCGCGGCTCGTCGACGATCTGGGCCGGCTCGGGGTGAGGGCCGAGGATCTGCCCGATGCTCCAGCCGAGGCCTTGCCGGCCCTCTCGACCTTCGCCCATGCCCTCGGCGCCTTGTACGTGCTCGAGGGCTCGACTCTCGGCGGCCAGCTCATCTTCCGCCGTCTCCTGGCGGCTGAGATCGAAGGTGTCGCCGAGGCCTGCAGCTTCTTTAACGGGCGCGGGGCTGCGACGGGACCGCTCTGGCGCAGCTTTCGGGAGGCCCTCGACGCCTTTGGCGCTGCCCAGCCCTCCCAGAACCCCGATGTGGTCGAGGGTGCGAAGCGAACCTTCGCGGCCGTCGGGCGATGGGTGGACGCGCGCCTCTGGCGGACGGCCTAGCCGAAGGACCCGCCGGCGGCGGACTTAGGCCAAAAAGGGGATCAACAGCGAGACCGTCTGCGTTTACGCTGCACTGCACCTAAGATGGAGTGCTCCGTGACCGCTCTTGCCACCGCATCCGAGCCTACCGACCTCCTCGGCCAAAGCCGAGAAGCGACCGAAGCTGTCGCCGGCCTGGTTGCGGAGGCGACACGCCGGGTTCGCGCCCTCGCCACGGCGGATGGGCGCTTGTCGGCGGAGCGGCTGGAGGCGCACCAGCATGCGGTCCATGGCTTGGCCTGGCTTTCCACCTATGGGGAGGCCGTGCGGGAACTCGGCGCCTATGCGGAGCGCCTGACGACCGAAGGCCGCTTCGGTGAGATCGAGGAACTGCTCGTCAGGATCGGGCTCGGCGAATATCTCGACCAGGCCTTCGGAGCGATCCCGATGAGCCAGGGTGAGATCGTGCGCCCACAGGCCTTAGGTCTCTCCGCCCGCGACGTGGCCCGTTTCCGGACGGCCGCGGTCGAGACGCTCATTGCCGGCGGCAACACGCCGGAGAACCGGGCCCGCCTCGTCGTCCTGATCCGGCAGAGCCAAGGCGCGGCGACCGTGGGCGATAGCGGCCTCGACGAGACCTTGGAGGCGATTCGGGCCGAGATGCGCCGCTTCGGCGAGGCCGAAGTGGTGCCCCACGCCCACGATTGGCACCTTGCGAACGCCTACATTCCCCTCGAGGTCGTGGCGAAAATGGCGGAGCTCGGCGTCTTCGGCCTCACGATCCCGGAGGAATACGGCGGCATGGGCCTGTCCAAGGTGTCCATGTGCGTCGTCTCCGAGGAACTGTCCCGCGCTTATATCGGCGTCGGCTCCCTCGGCACCCGGTCGGAGATCGCGGCCGAGCTGATCCTGGGCGGCGGCACGGAAGAGCAGAAGCAGCGCTTCCTGCCGGGGATCGCCGCGGGGGACATCCTGCCCACCGCCGTCTTCACGGAACCGAATACGGGGTCGGACCTCGCCTCGCTCAAGACACGGGCCGTCAAGGACGGCGAATCCTGGACCGTGTCCGGCAACAAGACCTGGATCACCCATCCGGTCCGCGCCGACCTCATGACGATGCTGGTGCGCACGAACCCGGCCGAGCCGAGCCATCGCGGCCTGTCGATCCTCCTTGCTGAGAAGCCTCGCGGAACGGACGAGGACCCTTTTCCGGTCGAGGGCCTGAGCGGCGGCGAGATCGAGGTGCTCGGCTACCGCGGCATGAAGGAATACGAACTCGCCTTCGACGGTTTCAAGGTGCCGGGCGAAAACCTGCTCGGCGGCGTCGAGGGGCAGGGCTTCAAGCAGTTGATGCAGACCTTCGAGTCCGCCCGGATTCAGACGGCGGCCCGCGCCGTGGGCGTCGCCCAATCGGCCCTCGATCTCGGGCTGCGCTATGCGGAGGAGCGCGTGCAGTTCGGCAAGCCGCTCGTGGCCTTCCCGCGGGTGGCCGACAAGATCGCCCTGATGGCGGTCGAGATCCACATCGCGCGCCAGCTCACCTACTTCGCGGGCCGCGCCAAGGACGAGGGACGGCGCTGCGACCTCGAGGCCGGCATGGCGAAGCTCCTCGCCGCCCGCGTGGCCTGGGCGGCCGCCGACAACGCCCTGCAGATCCACGGCGGCAACGGCTTTGCCCTCGAATACCCGATCTCGCGCGTCCTGTGCGACGCGCGCATCCTGTCGATCTTCGAGGGGGCGGCGGAGATCCAGGCGCAGGTGATCGCGCGCCGCCTCTTGGAGGGGTAGGGCCGCTCAGGCGTCACCCCTGGCCGGCCGGGGCCCGCCGGGGATGACGCGTCGGACTCCTACTTCGTGATCTTCACCGAGACCGGGTCGCTCGCCGGGAAGGTCTCTTCGACGCCCTCGTCGAGCTTGCGGTCGAGAGCTTCCTTCGAGTTCTCGGGCAGTTGCTTTTCCTGGGACTCGCCTTTGGTCTGCGGGTCGGACTTGTGCTGCATGTCGGCCATATCGGTCTCCTGCGGATGGGCTGCCGGTTCAACGCTTCAGGATGCGTGCCGGTGCCTATTTGTTGGTGCGGCCCCGGTGATCGGGGTCGATGCCGCCCTCCCGGGTCGTCTCGTTCATCACGTCGCCTTCCGAACTCGTCTTGCCCTCGAGATCGTGCGGGTCGAAGCCGCCCATCGTGGTGCCCTTCGAGGAGCCGATGCCGGGGTTGCGGTCGTTGTCTTCCCCGAGGCCGCCGCTGGCCTTTGTTTTCGGATGCTTGGTGTGGCTCATCGAAAGTCTCCGTTTCGGGCGGGATGACCGGGTCAACGGAGGCCGTCAGGCCGGGTTCCGCTCCCGGCCTGCGGCGGGTCCGCCCGTCGCAGGCTTGACAAGGGGCTTGAAGAGTCCGCAGGTCGCCCTCCCACTGCGATCCGTGAAGCCTCCCCGTCGGAGCCCTGTATGTCCAAGCTCGTGTCCCCGCTTGCGCCGAAAACCGTCCCGACCCTGCCGGCCATCGAGGGCATCCGGATCGCGACGGCGGAAGCTGGGATTCGCTACAAGAACCGCACCGACGTCCTCTACATGACGTTTGCGAAGGACACCGCGGTCGCAGGCGTGCTCACCCGATCGCGCTGCCCCTCCGCCGCGGTCGATTGGTGCCGCAAGAACCTCGAGAAGGGGCAGGCGCGCGCCCTCGTGGTCAATTCCGGCAACGCCAATGCGTTCACGGGCAAGAGCGGCGCGCAGGCCGTGAAGCTCACGGCCGACATCGCCGCGGAGGCTGCAGGATGCCGGGCGAGCCAGGTCTTCCTCGCATCCACGGGCGTCATCGGCGAGCCGCTCGATGCAGCGAAGTTCGACGGCGTCCTCAGCGCCTGCGAGGCCAAAGCAACGCCGGACGCCTGGGTCGAGGCCGCCCGCGCCATCATGACGACCGACACCTTTCCGAAGGTCGCCACCCGCACGGCCAGCATCGGCGGCGTGGAGGTGACGATCAACGGCATCGCCAAAGGCGCCGGCATGATCGCGCCCGACATGGCGACGATGCTGTCCTTCGTCTTCACGGACGCTCCCATCGCGCCGTCCGTGCTGCAGGCCCTCGTCAAGAAGGGCACCGAAAAGAGCTTCAACTGCGTCACCGTCGACGGTGACACCTCGACCTCCGACACGCTTCTCGCTTTCGCGACCGGCGCCGCCCGGGAGCGGGGCGCTCCGACCATCACGCTGCCGAGCGACCGGCGCCTCTCCCCGTTCCGCCAAGCCTTCGAGGACCTGCTCGTCGATCTCGCCCAGCAGGTCGCGCGCGACGGCGAGGGCGCGCGCAAATTCGTCACCGTGCGGGTCACGGGCGCAAAGGGCGACGTGTCGGCCCGGCGCATCGCCATGTCGATCGCGAACTCGCCTCTCGTGAAGACCGCCGTTGCCGGCGAGGATGCGAACTGGGGCCGCGTGGTCATGGCGGTGGGCAAGGCCGGCGAGCCGGCGGAGCGCGACAAGCTCGCGATCTGGTTCGGCGACATCCGGGTTGCCGTCAAAGGCGCACGGGATGCGGCCTACGACGAGGCGAAGACCTCCGCCTACATGAAGGGTGACGAGATCCTGATCCGCGTCGATCTCGGGCTCGGTCGCGGGGAGGCGACGGCCTGGACCTGCGATCTCACGAAAGCTTACGTTGAGATCAACGGGGATTACCGCTCCTAAAGTCGCTTGCCCGTCATCCCCCTCCCGCAACGGGGGGAGGGCCGATTTACAAGGTCACGCCCGGCGGCAACGAGTTCCGCTCGCGGCGCCGGAGCCCGCTCGGGACTCCATCGATGGAGCGCGCCGCGTCATGAAGCTCACCCTCGTCGTGGCGGTCGCCCTGATCGATCCGGACAACCGCATCCTTCTGGCGCAGCGGCCGGAGGGAAAGCAGCTGGCGGGCCTGTGGGAGTTTCCCGGCGGCAAGGTGGAGCCGGGCGAGCGACCGGAGGAGACGCTCATCCGGGAGCTGCACGAAGAACTCGGCATCGTCGTGAAGGAGCCTTGCCTCGCGCCGCTCACCTTCGCGAGCTACCCCTATGAGACCTTCCACCTTCTGATGCCGCTCTACATCTGCCGGCGCTGGGAGGGCTTGGTGCAGCCCCGCGAGGGCCAGGCGCTCAAGTGGGTGAGGCCGGCGGATCTGCGCTCCTATCCCATGCCCCCGGCGGACGAGCCGCTCATCCCGTTCCTGACCGATCTGCTGGTGTCGTGAGCGGCATGGCAAATCCGCTCGCGCCGACCCCGGCCTTTCTCGTCACCCATCTCCTCGCCTGCTCGATCCTGTGGGCGAGCGGCTTTCTCTTCATCAAGCTCGCGGGGGCCGTGAACCCCTTCGTCATCGCGGCGGTGCGCGGCCTTCTCGGCGCCCTGACGCTCGCGGCCTTCTTCGTCCTTCAGGGACGGTCGCTCCTCCCGCAGGGGCGCGAGTGGCGGGATTGGCTGTTTCTCGGCACGTTCAACGGCTGGGGTCCCAACGTGCTCGTCGCCTATGCGCTGACCCAGGTGACGGCGGCCTCCGCCGCCATGATCCAGGCGGCCGGGCCGCTCGTCGTCGCCGTTCTCGCCCATGCCATGTTCGCCGACGAGCGCCTGACGCCGCGCCGACTCGCCGGCGTTCTCATCGGCTTCGTCGGCATGGGCGTGCTCATCGGTCCCGCCGCTCTTCCCGACAGCGGCGTGAGCCTGTGGGGCGCGCTCGCCATGGTGGCGGTGGCGGTGAGCTACGCGCTGGGCAACATCTATGCCCGCGCCGTGAAGAATGCCGATCCTGCACGCCTCGCACTCGGGCAGCAGATCTGCTCGGCCATTCCGGCCACCGCTCTGGCCCTCGCGCTCGTCGGACCGGCCGCCTTCTCGACGGTGCCCGAGCATGCGGCGTCCCTGGCCGGCCTCGGCGTGCTCGCCACCGCGATCCCGATCCTGCTCTTCATGCGCCTCATCGTCGGCGCAGGCCCGACGCGGGCGTCCATGGTGGGCTATCTCATGCCGGTCTGGACGGCGATCCTCGCGATCCTGTTCCTCGGCGAGCATCTCGGCCTGCGCGAGGCGGCCGGCGGCGCCATCGTGCTCGCAGGCGTCGCGGTGGTGTCCTTCAGCGGGCGCTTGGGAGGAGCGCGCTGAGCGCCTCCCGCGTGGCGGGCGGGATCTCCACCGGGCGCTGCGACGCGCGGTCGACATAGACGTGGACGAAGTGGCCCTGGGCCGCGGCCTCCGCCGCTCCGGAGCGGAAGATGCCGACCTCGTAGCGGACGGACGACCGACCAAGCTTCGTCACACGGATGCCCGCCTCGATCACATCCGGGAACGCGACGCTCGCAAAATAGGTGCAACCCGTCTCCACCACGAGGCCGACCGTATCGCTCCGCTTCACGTCGAGGAGTCCTCGCTCGATCAGCCAGCCGTTCACGGCCGAGTCGAAGAACGCGTAGTACTGCACGTTGTTCACGTGCCCATACACGTCGTTGTCCATCCAGCGCGTGGTGATGGACCGGAAGACCGGGAAGGCATCGCGCGCGAGGCGCTGCACGCGCTCGGTCATGGGCGTCCCGCCGCCTCGCGCGGGGCCGGAATGCGCTGCATCACCAGGCCGCCTCGTAGATCGCCCGCGCATCCGCAAGGCCGAGGGGCCGGGGGTTGTTCACGAGGAGCCGGGTCTGCTTCATCGCATCCTCGGCCATGAGCGGCACGGCGTCGGCCGGGATGCCGACATCCCTCAGCCGCGGCGGCAGGCCGATCTCGGCGGACAGCTTCGTTAGCGCATCGATGAAGGCGCCCGCATCGGACTCCGGCAAGTCCGGGAAGGCATGCGGCGAGAGCTCGGCATACGCGGCCGCGCAGGCGCTCGCATTGAAGCGCAGCACGTGCGGCAGGACGAGGGCGTTCGACAGCCCGTGCGGCACCCCGAAATGGCCGCCGATCGGATAGGCGAGGGCGTGCACGGCGGCGACGGGCGAGTTGGCGAAGGCCTGGCCCGCCAGCATGGAGCCGATGAGCATCGCTCCCCGTGCCTCGAGATCCCGCCCGTGATGAACCGCCTGCCGGATGTTGCGACCGAGCAGCCGCAAGGCCTCGCAGGCCAGCGCGCGGGAGACCGGGTTGTTGTTGGGGCTCGCCGAGGTGTAGGCCTCGATCGCATGCACCATCGCGTCGACGCCGGTCGCAGCCGTCACGGCGGGCGGAAGGCCGAGGGTGAGCTCGGGATCGAGAAGGGCGATGTCGGGAATGAGCAGGGGCGACACGACGCCCTTCTTCTCGTGGGTGCCGGTGGTGACGATCGAGATCGGCGTCACCTCCGAACCCGTGCCGGCCGTGGTCGGAGCGAGCAGCAGGGGCAGGCGCGGCCCCCTCGCATTCCCGACGCCGTAGATGGCACCGAGCTCTTCGCCTGAGGCCGCCAGCAGCGCGACAAGTTTGGCGACGTCGAGGGACGACCCGCCGCCGAGCCCGATCACCGCCCTCGCATCGAAGGAGCGGGCCTGCGCCACGGCGTCCAGCACCACCGCCTCCGGCGGATCGGCGACGACCGCATCGAAGGTGGCCGCGGCGACCTCTGCGGCGGCGAGGCCCGACAGGGCCGGCTCCACGAGCCCCGCCCGCACGAGTCCTGCATCCGTGACGACGAGCACGCGCTGCGCGAGGCGCGTCGCCGCGAGCGCGCCGATCTGCGAGAGCGTTCCCGCCCCGAAGATGACGGACGGCGTGGTGTTGAACGTGAACGACATGGCCGTGGTGCTCCCCCGCCTCGTTTAGCTCAAAGGCTTTCGCGAGGGGAGTCGGGTGCTAGTCGGTGAACTCCTCGATGGCGTCCACCCGGTTCGGGTAGAACGCCACGTGCCCCGCGATGCGGCTCACCCCCGGATTCGGGGTCTCGTAGGTCCACACCGCGTTCTCCCGCACGAGCCCGCCGGCCGTAACCGTGTAGTAGGAGGCCTCGCCCTTGTGGGGGCAGCGGGTGCGATGGTCCGTGCGGTCGAGGAGGCTCATGTTCACGTCCTCCCGGGGGATGTAGTGCACCGGCGGGTACGAGGCCTCCTTCAGGGTGAGGGAACGGGTGGTCTCCGCGACGATGAAGCCGCCGAGCATCACGCGGATGCGGTTCGGGTTGTCGGAGACCGTGATGGGGTGGTCGGTGCCGGGCTCGCTCATGGGGGTCACCTCGCTGGTGCAGGCCCGTGAGGATAGGGCGGCGGGGCGCAAGCCCAAGGGTGCGTCAGGGCCTCGGCGGCGAGCCGCCCTCCGGCACGCCGAGGGCTTCGGCCAGCCGCATTTTGGCCGAGCCGGGGCGCAGAGGCTTCTGCTGGCTCTCGTGAGGCGCCCAGCCGGACAGCCAGACGAGTTCGAAGGTCGCCGGAAGGCGCCCGTCCGGATCCGCGAAGCGCTCGGCATAGATCGCTGCGGCACGCATCAAGGTGGCGCGCCGCAGCGGCGTGCGCCGGCGGTCCTGCAGCGCGTTGGTGAGCCCCATGCCGCGAAGGTCGCGCATGAGCGAGAAGGGATCGCCGTAGCGCACCCGTACGGTCTCGCCGTCCACCACCGGCAGGGCGAAGCCCGCCCGCTGCAAAAGGCTGCCGAGATCCCGCACGTCCGCGAAGGGCGCGACCCGTGGGGAGACGCCGCCCTCGACCTCGGCCTCGGCGGCGGTGAAGCTCTGGCGCAGTTCGGTGAGGGTCGCTCCGCCGAGAAGGCATCCGATGAACAGCCCGTCCGGCCTCAGGGTCCGGCGCAGCTGCACGAGAGCCCCGGGCAAGTCGTTCGCCGCGTGGAGGGACAGCAGGGAGACCGCAAGATCGAACCGTTCGCCTCCGAAGGGCAGGCGCTCCTCGTCCCCGAGGACAGCCCCGCTTTCCGCGACCGGCGAGAGCCGGGTGACCGCATGGCCTCGGCGCCTTAAAAGGTCCGCTGCGGCGGCGGTCGGCGTTCCGGCGTCGAGCGCCTCAGGAAACTCGCGCAGCACCGCGCCGAGCCGATCCTCCAGGTCCTCCACCGCGCGGGCGAGGAGGAAATCGACGTAGCCCTGCCTCAAGGCTCGCGCCAGACGGTGGCGGACGAGGGGGCGGTCGAAGACGACGGGAGCGCTCATGAGGCCAGCGATATGGCGTCGATGCCGATGCAAGGGAAGGCTGCCGTTCCAGATCCCGGCTTTCGCCCTTAAGCTTCGTCCATGAGATCCCTCGCGAGCCGCCACCTGCTCCCGATCCTGCAGGCCGCGGGGCGGGCTGCCGTGGGCCTCGTCTACCCGCCGACCTGCAGCGCCTGCGGCGGCGCGACGGGGGAGCCCCACGCGCTCTGCGCCGGGTGCTGGCGGGGGCTGCGCTTCATCGAGCGGCCCTACTGCGAGCGGCTCGGCACGCCCTTTGCGGTCGATCACGGGGCGCCTCTCCTGTCCCCGGCCGCAATCGCCGACCCGCCGGTTTTCGATCGGGCGCGGGCCGTCGCGCACTACGACGACACCGCCCGCGCCCTGGTGCATCGGCTCAAATACGGCGACCGGCCGGACCTTGCCCGGGCGCTCGGCCGCATGATGGCGTCCGCCGGGGCGGAACTGCTCCCGGCGGCGGACGTGATCGTGCCCGTTCCCCTCCACCGGCTGCGGCTCTGGCGCCGGCGCTTCAACCAGGCGATGGCGCTGGGGCGCGTGGTGTCGGCCCTGTCCGGCCGGCCCTGCGACCCGTTCCTGCTCGCCCGGGTCAAGCGCACGGAGGCCCAGGTGGGGCTCACCAAGGCGCAGCGCCGGGACAACCTGCAGGGCGCCTTCCGGGTGCCTGCGGAGGCCCGGGCGAGGCTCGCGGGAAAGCGGGTTCTCCTCGTCGACGACGTGCTCACCACGGGCGCCACCGCCAATGCCTGCTCGCGGGCGCTGATCCGCGGGGGAGCCGCGGCGGTGGACGTGCTGGCCTTCGCGCGGGTTGTGACGGAGGCGTGAGAGACCCTATATCGGGGGGCCAGCAGACCCGGAGCCCGCGATGCCCGCGATCACCATCTACACCAAGGGCTGGTGCCCCTATTGCGCCGCCGCCAAGGATCTCCTCAAAGAGCGCGGCGCGGCCTTCGACGAGGTCGACATCGAGCGCACCCCCGACCGGCGGGCCGAGATGATCCAGCGGGCCGGCGGGCGCTCGACCGTGCCGCAGGTCTTCATCGGCGAGCGCCATGTGGGCGGCTGCGACGACCTTTACGCCCTCGACGGACGCGGCGAACTCGCCCGCCTCCTGCAGGCCTGACCGGAGCCCGCCATGACCGCCCCCCGTTTCACCGCCGCCTGCGTCCAGATGCGCTCCACCCGCGATCCCCTGGCCAACAGGGACGCGGCCGTCGCGCTCGTCCGGGAGGCGGCGGACCGGGGCGCCCATTTCGTCCAGACGCCCGAGATGACCTCCCTCGTGGAGCGCGACCGCCGCTCCCTGTTCGAAAAAGTGGGCCCCGAGGTCGCCGACCCGACCCTTCTCGCCCTGCGCGAGGTGGCCCGGGAGCGCGGCCTCACGGTTCAAGTCGGCTCCCTCGCGGTCCAGGACGGCGAGAAGTTGGCGAACCGCGCCTTCCTGATCGATTCAGCCGGAGAGGTGGCCGCGTCCTACGACAAGGTCCACCTCTTCGACGTCGACCTGCCGAACGGCGAGAGCTGGCGGGAGTCGAACACCTATACGGGGGGCGATCAAGCGGTGCTCGCCGAGACCCCCTGGGGGCTCCTCGGGCTCACGATCTGCTACGACGTGCGCTTTGCGGCCCTCTACCGGGCGCTCGCCGAGAACGGCGCCTCCTTCCTCTCCGCGCCCGCCTGCTTCACCCGTCAGACGGGCGAGGCCCATTGGCACGTTCTGCAACGCGCGCGAGCCATCGAGACGGGCTCGTTCATGATCTCCGCCGCCCAAGGCGGGCTCCACGAGGACGGCCGCGAAACCTTCGGGCACTCGATCATCGTCGATCCCTGGGGGCGGGTGCTCGCCGAGGGCGGCACCGAACCCGGCGTGATCCTCGCCGAGATCGACACCGCCCTCGTGGCGGATGCGCGGGGGCGCATCCCGACCCTGAAGAACGCCCGGCCGTTCCGGGTTGCGACCGCGCCGGCCCGCCGGCAGGTGGATGCGGCCTGAGGCTAAGGCGGCGTTAGGGCGCGGGTCACCAACCGGGGTGTAAACCCTTGGCAATGAAGGTACCTCCGCCCATCTCAAGACCATGATCAAGTACGCCCTGTCCTGCGACAACGCCCATTCCTTCGAGAGCTGGTTTCCGTCGAGCGACGCCTACGACATGCAGGTGAAGCGCGGCTTCGTCTCCTGTCCGGTCTGCAACTCCATCAAAGTGGAAAAACAGATCATGGCACCCCGGATCGCCCGCACGGACCGGGCGGTCGTCCCTCCGGCAGCGCCCGAGACGCAGCCCCTCGCCATCCTGACGGAGAAGGAGCAGCAGATCCGCGCGATGCTGAAAGCCGTGCGCGATCACGTGATGCAGAATGCCGAGAACGTCGGCAGGGGCTTCGCGGACGAGGCCCGCAAGATGCATCACGGCGAGCTGGAGCACCGCTCGATCTACGGCGAGGCGACGCCCGTCGAGGTGCGGGAACTCCTGGAGGAGGGCGTGGAGATCCATCCCCTGCCGCCGGCCCCCGACGACCGGAACTGAACGGCAGCCCGCCCGTTCCCGCCACGGTTTTCTGCGGCGGGAGCGGCATGGAGCTTCTCAAGACGGCGGCGCTTTGGGCCGCGGCCGGGGCCGAGGCCCTGGCGGTGCTCATCATCGGGCTGGCGCTGATCGAGGCGGCCTTCCACCTCGTTCGCGGCGTGATGCGCTCGCCTGCATCCGAGCGCGTCACGCACCGGGAGCGGGAGGAGGTCCGGCTGCATCTCGGCCGCTGGCTGGTGCTCGGCCTCGAGTTTCTCCTCGCGGCCGATATCCTGCGAACCGCCGTCGCCCCCTCCTGGACGGAGATCGGGCAACTCGCCGCCATCGCGGTGCTGCGCACGGCCCTCAACTACTTCCTGCAACAGGAGATGGAGCGGGTCGAGGCTCGCGAGCGCACCGAAGGCGGCATCGGATGACGGTCTTTTTCACGAGCGACACCCATTTCGGGGATCCGCGCGTGCTGCGCATTGACAAGCGGCCGTTCGCCTCGATCCCGGAGCACGATGCCGAACTCATTGCGCGCTGGAACGCGGTCGTCGGGCCCGGCGACGAGGTCTGGCATCTGGGAGACTTCGCGCTTCACGTGAAGCCCGAACGCATCGGCGAGTTGCTGGCGGAGCTCAACGGCACGAAGCACCTCGTCGTCGGCAACAACGACGGACCGGCGACGCTCGCCGCGGAGGGCTGGGCCAGCGTGCAGCCCTATGCCGAGCTCGTCCTCGACGGCACGGCGGTCGTCATGTGCCACTATGCCTTCCGCACGTGGAAGAACATGGGCCGGGGCTGGATCGACCTCCACGGTCACAGCCACGGCAAGCTCAAGAAGCAGACCCGCCAATACGATGTCGGAGTCGATGCCTGGGAGTACCGCCCCGTGACGCTGGACACGATTCTCGCATCCAGGGCTCGAAAAAAGCCGGCCGTCGTTTGATCCAGAATAGCTTCACGCTACACCCCGGTCAGGCGAAGGAGGATGGCGTGGATCAAGGCGTGACTTCGACGGACAAGCCGCAGCGTTACTCGGCCCTGCGCGGCCTCATCGAGAGCGGCGCGGCCGGCGGATTGCTGCTGATGGGCGTGGCGGTCCTGGCGCTGGTGATCGCGAATTCCGCTCTCGCGCCGGCCTATTTCGGGGTGCTGAAAACCTACGTGCTCGGCCTTTCCGTCCTGCACTGGATCAACGATGCCCTCATGGCGGTGTTCTTCCTGATGGTGGGGCTCGAGATCAAGCGCGAGATGCTGGACGGGCAGCTCTCCACCTGGTCCCGCCGTGCCCTGCCGGGCATCGCGGCGGCGGGCGGCATGCTCGTACCGGCGCTTCTCTACGTCGCCACGAACGTGCAGACCCCCGAGACCCTGCGGGGCTGGGCCATTCCGGCCGCCACCGACATCGCCTTCGCGCTCGGCATCCTCGCGCTCCTCGGCTCGCGCGTGCCGGTCTCCCTCAAGGTGTTCCTCACGGCTCTTGCGATCCTCGACGATCTGGGCGCCGTGATCATCATCGCGCTCTTCTACACCGCCGAACTCTCGCTTCTCATGCTGGCGGCGGCGGGCGTCACCCTCCTGGCGCTGGCGCTCCTTAATCGGCGCGGCGTCGAGTCCCTGTGGCCCTATCTTCTGGGCGGCGCGGTGCTCTGGCTCTTCGTCCTCCAATCGGGCGTTCACGCGACCCTCGCCGGCGTGATGCTCGCCCTCACGATCCCGCTGCGCGCCACGCCCGCCCGGCCGGAATCCGCCCACTCGCCCCTGCACCGGCTGGAGCACGGCCTGCAGCCCTGGGTGGCCTACCTCATCGTGCCGGTCTTCGGCTTCGCCAATGCGGGCGTGTCGTTCGCCGGGCTCTCGCCCGCGATCCTGCTCACCCCCGTGCCGCTCGGCATCGCGCTCGGGCTCTTCGTCGGCAAGCAGGTGGGCGTCTTCGCATTCGCCTGGGCGGCCATCCGCCTGCGCTTGGCGGATCTGCCGGCCGGCGCCACCTGGGCCCAGCTCTACGGCGTTGCCACCTTATGCGGGGTCGGCTTCACCATGAGCCTGTTCATCGGCGCGCTCGCCTTCCCGGACCGGCCGGACATCGTCGATGCGGTGAAGATCGGCGTGCTCTCGGGCTCCGCCCTGTCCGCGATCGCGGGCCTCGTCGTGCTCCTCGTCGCCAAGCCTGAGCCGGTGCCGGCTCAATCGCGTCCGGCCGCCGCCACCATGTAGTTCACGGCCGTGTCTCGGGCGAGACTCCAAGCATCGCGCAGGGGATTGTAGACCACCCCCTGCCGGTCGGCGACCTGAAGTCCCGCCTCTGCGAGGGCGCGCTCCAGCTCCTCCGGGGTGACGAACTTCTCCCATTGGTGCGTGCCCTTCGGCAGCCAGCCGAGCACGTATTCGGCACCGACGATCGCGAAGGCGAAGGAGCGCAGGGTCCGGTTGATCGTCGCCATGACGAGAAGTCCCCCGGGCTTCAGGGCGCCCGCGCACGCGCCGACGAAGGCATTCACGTCCGCCACGTGTTCGACCACCTCCATGGCGAGCACCACGTCGAAGCGCTCGCCGCCGGCCACCACCGCCTCGATCGTCTCGTTCCGGTAGTCGACCTGGACGCCCGCCCGCTCCGCGTGGAGCTTCGCGACCGCGATGTTGGTGGGGGCAGGGTCGAGCCCCGTCACGCGGGCGCCGAGGCGGGCGAGGGGTTCGGACAGGACGCCGCCCCCGCAGCCCACATCGACGACCGAGAGGCCCTCGAGGGAGCGTACGCTCCTCGGATCCCGCTCAAAATGCCGGCAGGCCTCGTCCCGGATGTAGGCGAGGCGCACCGGGTTGAACTTGTGCAGGGTCCCCATGAGCCCTTTCGGGTCCCACCAGGTCTTGGCGATCCGCTCGAACCGGGCGACTTCCTCGGGGTCGATGGTGCTCGTCATGGTGCTCCTTTCGGGCCTCCTCCCTTCGCGGGAGAGGGTGGCCCTCGCATCGGCGAGGGTCGGGAGAGGGTGTGTGAACGGCCCCTCTCCCGGCTCACGGTGTTCGCCAACCTGCCCCGCGGAGGGGGAGGGTTTAGGCCGGAGGTCGCGTTGACAGGCTCCGCCCCCGCCTTCATGTATACGCGCCGTTTCGCCCTGCGAAGCCTCCCCGTCCCTTCCGAACGCCCCCATGCCTCGTCTCGTCATGAAGTTCGGCGGCACCTCCGTCGCCACGGTCGACCGCATCCGCAATGTGGCGCGGCACGTCAAACGCGAGATCGAGGCGGGCTACGACGTCGCCGTGGTGGTCTCGGCCATGGCCGGCAAGACGAACGAGCTCGTCGCCTGGGTCAAGGACGCTCACGCCCTCTACGACGCCCGCGAATACGATACGGTCGTGGCCTCCGGCGAGCAGGTGACCTCCGGCCTTCTCGCCCTGGCGCTCCAGGATATGGGCCTGCCGGCCCGCTCCTGGCAGGGCTGGCAGATCCCCATCACCACCTCGGACGCCCATGGCTCGGCCCGGATCGCCGGGATCGACGGCGCGGGCATCCTCAAGGGCTTCGCCGACGCGCGCGAGGTCGCGGTGGTGTCGGGTTTCCAGGGCGTCCACCAGGAGACCCGCCGCATCACGACCCTCGGGCGCGGCGGCTCGGACACGAGCGCGGTGGCGCTGGCAGCTGCCATCGGAGCCGAGCGCTGCGACATCTACACCGATGTCGACGGCGTCTACACCACCGATCCCCGCATCGTCGCCAAGGCCCGCCGCCTCGACCGGGTCTCCTACGAGGAGATGCTGGAGATGGCCTCGCTCGGCGCCAAGGTGCTCCAGGTGCGCTCCGTCGAGCTCGCCATGGTGCACAACGTTCCCACCTATGTCCGCTCCTCCTTCGACGATCCCGCCGATCCGAAGCAGGGCACCCTCATCTGCAGCGAGGACGAGATCATGGAGCAGCAGGTCGTCACCGGCATCGCCTATTCGAAGGACGAGGCGCAGATCACCCTGCGCAACGTGGCCGACAAGCCGGGCGTCGCGGCCTCCATCTTCGTGCCCCTCGCCGAAGCCAACATCAACGTCGACATGATCATCCAGGTGGTGTCGGACAACAACGCCACCACGGACATGACCTTCACGGTGCCGGCGGCCGATTACGAGCGGGCCTGCTCGGTCCTCCACAGCCATCGCGGCGAGATCGAGTTCGACGAAATCCAGGGCGCCACCGACGTCGTGAAGGTCTCGGCCATCGGGGTCGGGATGCGCAGCCACGCGGGCGTCGCCGCCAAGGCCTTCAAGGCCTTGGCCGACCGGGGCATCAACATCCGGGCCATCACGACCTCGGAGATCAAGTTCTCGGTTCTCATCGACTCGGCCTACACGGAGCTTGCGGTGCGCACGCTCCACTCGCTATACGGCCTCGACAAGGCTTGACGGGCAGCACACCATTATTGCCAGCTTGAGTTGATTGTGGAGGCTGGCCCCGGAACGGCCGGCCCGGGACGGGAACCTAGAGCTCATGCCAGCTGCTCTCGGCGGTCCGCGCGTCCTCCTGCGCCGCCTCCGCGAGATCATGGCGGAGCCGGTCAGCGCGCAGGACCGTCTCGACAAGATCGTGATCCTGATCGCCGCCAACATGGTGGCGGAGGTGTGCTCCGTCTACGTGATGCGCGGGGACGGCACCCTTGAGCTGTTCGCGACCGAGGGCCTGAACCGGGAGGCCGTCCACCTCACCACCATGCGGGCGGGCGAGGGCCTCGTCGGCCTCATCGCGTCCACCGCCGAGCCGCTGGCGCTGTCCGACGCCCAGACCCACCCGGCCTTCTCCTACAAGCCCGAGACGGGCGAGGAGATCTACCACGCTTTCTTGGGCGTACCGCTGCTGCGCGCCGGCAACACCATGGGCGTCCTCGTCGTCCAGAACCGCACCTACCGGGTCTATGCGGAGGAGGAGATCGAGGCCCTCCAGACCACCGCCATGGTGCTCGCCGAGATGATCGCCTCGGGTGAGCTTCAGGCGCTCGGGCCGGCGGACGGCGAGACGGCCCTGCGCCGCCCTCTCCAGCAGCGCGGCGTCTCCCTCGCCGACGGGGTGGGCCTCGGGCACGTGGTTCTGCACGAGCCGCGTGTCGTCGTCAAAAACCTCATCGCCGAGAACGTGGACGCGGAGGTGAGGCGTCTTCAGGCCGCCATCGGCGAGGTGCGCGCCTCCATCGACGAGCTCATCGAGCGCGGCGACGTCGCCCATCATGGCGAGCACCGGGAGGTTCTCGAAACCTTCCGCATGTTCGCCCACGATCAGGGCTGGCTCCGGCGCATGCGGGAGGCGGTGCTCTCGGGCCTCACCGCCGAGGCCGCCGTGGAGCGGGTGCAGTCCGACAACCGGGCTCGCATGCTGCGCCAGACGGACCCTTACCTGCGCGAGCGCCTGCACGACCTCGACGATCTCGCGAACCGGCTTCTCCACCGCCTCGTGGGCCGCGATCTCGTGGCGGAGCGCGGCTCGCTGCCCGACAACGCGATCCTCGTCGCCCGGTCCATGGGCCCGGCGGCCCTCCTCGACTACGACCGCTCGCGCCTGCGCGGCCTCGTCCTCGAGGAGGGCGGGCCGACGAGCCACATCGCCATCGTGGCCCGCGCCATCGGAATCCCGGCCGTCGGCGAGGTGTCGAACGCCACCTCCCTCGTGGAACCGGGCGACGCCATCATCGTGGACGGCGGCCTCGGCGAGGTTCAGATCCGCCCGCGCCCCGACGTCGAGGCGGCCTATGCCGAGAAGGCGCGGCTGCGCGCCCGGCGCATGGAGCAGTACCGGGGCCTGCGCGACGTGCCCGCGGTCACCCGCGACGGGGTCGAGATCGCCCTCCAGCTCAATGCGGGCCTTCTCGTCGACCTGCCGCATCTGGCCGAGACCGGAGCCGTGGGCGTCGGGCTGTTTCGCACCGAACTCCAGTTCATGGTCGCGGAGCGCATGCCGTCCGCCGGGGAGCAGCAGGCGCTCTACCGGGCCGTGTTCGCGGCGGCGGGCGACATGCCGGTCACGTTCCGCACCCTCGACATCGGCGGCGACAAGATCCTGCCCTACATGCAGTCGGTGGAGGAGGAGAACCCGGCCCTCGGCTGGCGCGCCATCCGCATCGGCCTCGACCGGCCGGGCCTGCTGCGCGCTCAGATTCGCGCGCTCTTGAAGGCCGCGTCCGGCCATCCGCTCAAGATCATGTTCCCCATGGTGGCGACCTGCGACGAGTTCGCCCGCGCCCGCGCCCTGGTCGATCGCGAGACCGCGTATCTCGGCAAGCACGGCCACACGTTGCCGGCCGATCTGAAGCTCGGGGTGATGCTGGAGGTGCCCTCGCTCCTGTTCCAGATCGAGGAGATCTGCCGGGAGGCCGATTTCATCTCGGTCGGCTCCAACGACCTCATGCAGTTCCTGTTCGCGGTCGACCGCGAGAACCGCTTGGTGGCGAACCGTTTCGATCCCTTGAGCGCCCCGTCCCTGCGCGCCCTCAAGCTCATCGCCGAAACCGCCGAGGCCTGCGCCTGCCCGGTCACCGTGTGCGGCGAGATCGGCGGCAGGCCCCTCGAGGCGATGGCGCTCATCGGGCTCGGCTTCCGGTCGCTTTCCATGTCCCCCAGCGCCATCGGTCCCGTGAAGGCGATGCTGCTCGACCTCGATGCGTCCGAGGTCCGGGCGCTCCTCCACGCGGAGCTTGCGCGGAGCGCCAGCGGCGAGACCCTTCGCCCGCTCCTCGCCGCCTTCGCCGAGCGCAACGGAATTGCTGTCTGACGATGTCCATCGCGCCCCCTCCCGACCGTCTCGCCGCCATCCTGCAGCGCCACGACATCGTCATGGCGACCCTTAATGCGGGCCCGGAGCCGGACACCTTCGTGGCTCTGTCTCGGGAGCTGTCCGAACTCGACCCCGTGGTCGCGGCGATCCGCTCCTATCAAGCGGCGGAAGAGAACCTGCGGGGGCTCGAGGCCATGATCGGCGACCCGAAGCTCGACCCCGAGATGCGCTCGCTTGCCGAGGAGGAGCGGCCGGGAGCCCAGGAGGAGCTCGAGCGCAAGGCGCAGGAAATGCGGCTCCTTCTCTTGCCAAAGGATGCCGCCGACGAGAAGAGTGCGATCCTCGAGGTCCGCGCCGGCACCGGCGGCGACGAGGCTGCGCTCTTCGCGGGCGACCTCTTCCGCATGTATGCGCGCTATGCGGAGCTCAAGGGCTGGAAGGTCGAGGTCATGTCCGAGAGCGAGGGCACGGTCGGCGGCTACAAGGAGATCGTGGCCGAGATCCGCGGCCGCGGCGTCTTCGCCAAGCTCAAGTTCGAGAGCGGCGTGCACCGGGTCCAGCGGGTGCCCGACACCGAAACGCAGGGGCGCATCCATACCTCGGCGGCAACCGTTGCGGTGCTGCCGGAAGCCGAGGAGGTCGACATCGCGATCAGCGATGCGGACCTCAAGATCGACACCATGCGGGCTCAAGGCGCGGGCGGCCAGCACGTGAACAAGACGGAATCCGCCATCCGCATCACGCATATCCCGACAGGCACCATCGTGTTCGTGCAGGAGGAGCGCTCCCAGCACAAGAACAGGGCCCGCGCCATGGCGCTTTTGCGCGCCAAGCTCTTCGACGCCGAGCGCTCCGCCAAGGACGCCGCCCGCGCCGCGGACCGCAAGAACCAGGTCGGCTCCGGCGACCGGTCCGAGCGCATCCGCACCTACAATTTTCCGCAAGGGCGCGTCACGGACCACCGCATCAACCTCACGCTCTACAAGCTCGAGGAGGTGATCGCCGGCGAGGCCCTCGACGAGGTCGTGGACGCGCTCATCACCGAGCACCAGGCGGCGCTCCTCGCCGACCAGGAGCGGGCGGCGTGACCTTGCCACGCCCCTCGCCCGCAGGCGGGGAGGGTGGGACGGCGACCCGCGCCGAAGTCCTGCGGGAGCTGCGCCAGGCCTTCGCGGGTGCAGGGCTCGACACCCCTGCGCTCGATGCGCGCCTCCTCGTGGCGGCAGCCCTCGGCATCACCCCAATGGACCTCGCCTTGCGCCCGGACGCCCCGATGACGCCGGCGGAGGCCCGATCCGTCGAGGCGTTCAAGGCTCGGCGGCTCGCCCGCGAGCCCGTGGCACGCATCCTCGGCGAGGCGGAGTTTTGGGGGCTGCCCTTCCGGCTCTCCCCCGATACCCTGGTCCCGCGCCCCGATACCGAGACCCTGGTCGAGACGGCTCTCCGGCTGGTTCCGGAGCGCAGCGAGCCCCTAACCCTCCTTGATCTTGGCACCGGCAGCGGCTGCCTGCTCGTGGCGCTGCTTCACGAGTACCGGGAGGCGGTCGGCATCGGCCTCGACCGGTCCCTGGGCGCCCTCGCCACCGCCCGTGGGAACGCCTGCCGCAACGGCGTCGGCGAGCGAGCCTTCTTCGTTCGCGCCGACTGGGCGGCGCCGGTCCGGGGCCCTGTCGACCTCGTGGTGTCGAACCCGCCCTACATCGCCTCCGCAATCATCCCGGACCTCGACCGGGACGTGAGGGAGCACGACCCTGTTCTGGCCCTCGACGGGGGGCCGGACGGTCTGGCGGCCTACCGGGCGATCCTCGCAGACGCCCCCCGGCTGCTGCGGCCCGGCGGACTTCTCCTCCTCGAGATCGGCTACGATCAGGGCGAAAAGCTGGAAGGGTTAACGGCCTCCGGCCCCCTTGAAACCCTAGGGATCCACCCCGATCTTTCTGGCAACCCACGGTGCGTCGCCCTGAAACGGACATGATGCCGGGCGACAACACTCCCGTCCCGCGGGCCTGAAAACCCGAAAAACTGCTTGTTGGACAGGGCGGAACCCGCTAGATTCGCCGTCAGAGATCGTCATCGGTTCTCTTGATCGGCGGAGGTTGGGGCCACGAAGCCCGCCGATGGGACCTAACGAAATCAGCTGCGCAGGTTGAAGGGCAACAAGCAGTCCGGCGCGGCAGCACTCGAACCCGACACTGAAGAACGATCGCGGCCTGAGCCAAGATTGAACTGCAGAGGGATGGCCACGCGAACGGCGAGCGAATGCCCGTTCGGTGATGTGGCCTTGCAATCGCGTGGGACGAACCAGCGAGGGTCAAAGACCAGAGATGAGACCAGGACAGAACAGGCGCATGCGCGGCCGCAACCGCAACAACAAGGGACCCAATCCCTTGACGCGGTCCTACGAGTCGAACGGCCCGGACGTGAAGATCCGCGGCACGGCTCAGCATATTGCCGAGAAGTACAGTCAGCTCGCCCGCGACGCGCAGGCCTCCGGCGACCCGGTGGCGGCCGAGAACTACCATCAGCACGCCGAGCATTACTTCCGCATCATCGCCGCCGCCCAGGAGCAACTGCGCGAGCAGTATGGCTATGCGCGGGACGAGGAAGGCGACGAGGACGGCTTCCCGTCGGACCGCGCCTTCGGCAACGGCGAGGACATGGATCCCGGCTTCCAGCCGCAGCCCTACGAAGGCGAGCCGCGCCAGCCGCGCTTCGACCGTCAGGACCGCGGCGAGCGCAACGACCGCGGTGACCGTCAGGATCGGGGCGACCGCCAGGACCGTGGTGATCGCCAAGATCGCGGGGACCGTCAGGACCGCGGCGACCGGCGCGAGCGCTTCGGCCGCGACCGCGGCCCCCGTCCCGACTTCCAGCGCGACGGCGAGGGCCGTGGCGAGCGCGGCGACCGGCCGGACCGTGGCGAGCAGCGCCAGGATCGCGGCGAGTTCCGCCGCGAGCAGCGTCCGCCGCGCCGCGAGGAGCCGGCGCCGGCCGCCGAGACTCCCGAGGGTGCCGGTCTGCCGGCTTTCCTCACCAATCCGGTTCCCATGCGGGCAGCCGCAGCGCCCGAGGGCGAGGAGGCTCCGGCGGCCGAGGGCATGGGCGACGCCAACGGCGACTTCCGCACCCGTCGCCGCCGCCGCAGCCGCGGGCGCGGTTTCGGTGCCGAGGGCGGCGAGGGAGCGGATTTCGCGCCTGAGGCCGTGGAGACGCCGCCGGCCGAATGAGGCCTGGCCGCTTCGACAATGACGGGGAGGGCGAGAGCCCTCCCTTTTTCGTGCCGTCAAGCGCTGGTTAAGGCGGTTCAGGCGGCCGGCTGCGCGGACACTGCCTCAACCGCCACGATATCGTTCTCGCCGACCGTGCCGCCGGCGAGAACCTGAGCGTAGATCCCGCAATCCGTGTGCCCATAGGCCCGCATCAGCGCCTTCGGGATCTGGAGGTCCCGCAGGCCCGTGGCCGGGTCCACGTTCGTGGCCGCGCAGCGCTCGATGCGCTTCGTCACCCTCATCCGGACGCCCGTGTCGGTGGTGAGCACCTGGCCGACGAGGTCGAACTCGCCCCAGGCGGGCAGGCCCTCGACATGGAGGTTGCCGCGGAACCTCAGCGGATCCACGGGTGCGCCCATCACGCGCTCCAGGTCGGCGACGCTCGCGAGGTTGACGAGGGAGACGAAGCCCTTCGGCGAGTCGGTGAAGCGAAATCCGTCCGGCGCCGAGAGCACCTTCGGGGCACCCCGCAGCTCCGCCGGCATGAAGCGGCGGAAGAACGCTTCGATCGCGAGCCGCCCCTCGGGGGTGGCAAGATCGCCGCGCGCCACTTCCCGCCCGCCCTCATGGATCATGAGAATGCCGGTGTGGTCCTCGTAGGACGTGGTGAGACGAGCCAGGCTCTCGTTGCGCATCAGCATCAGAAACTTGATCTTCGGCTGATGCTCCGGGCTCCTCTCGTTAAAACCCGAGGGCCCGTTCTCGACGGCGAATACCCGATCGCCCGGAAAGTACTCGCCCGCGCGCAGGTCCGCGCGGATCAGGCGTTCCGGGGACAGGCCCTTGACGGGGTAGCGGTAGAGGGAGGCGATGCGCATGGGCGAGCGCTTAGCCCCCTGCGCCTCATGAGGCAAGGCAGGCCCGATAAGGAAAAAGCCCGGCTTTTGCCGGGCCCTCCGATCTTGCTGGCGAAAGCCCTACGAGGCGTCGCCGGACCGGGCCACCTTGGTCCGCTTGAGCTCCGGCTCGAAATAGCCTTCCCGGGCCGGGATGTGATCCTCGTTCGTGGTCTTCGGACGCATGCCCTCGTTGGCGTTGCGGTGAGGCGGGATGTGTGTGCCGGTATCGGATTCCTGCTTCATGCGCAGGGCCTTCTCGGCGTTGCTCTTCAGTTCGGTGCGCGCCCGGTCGGCGCGGCGCTTCTGCGGGTTGAGCCAGGAAAAGAAATTCGACAATGCCATGGTGATCTCCTTTTTCGTTATTCCTTGCCGCGCGAGAGCACGTCGTCGTCGCTGCCCTCGGGCCGAACGGGGGCGGTGTCGTCGCGGCTGATGCCGACCTGCTCCGATTCCGCGATGGACCTGCTGTCCCCCGCGCCCCCCGTCCGGGGCACCTCACCCCCGGCCTCGACCCCCTGGTCGATGCCCGAGCGGATCCGGGCCCGTTCGGTGGCGTCGCCGAACGTCTGCGGGGTGACGGAGGGCTGGCGCTCCAGGGGGCTCTGCGCGACGGCGGTGCCCATCGCGTCGTTACGCATGAGATCGGCGCGGGCTTTCTCGGCTTCGGACCGGGGATCGCGATCCATGCGGGCCTCCTGATGATTGCGGTGGGTCAATGCGAGGATTTCCCGCCGGTTCCGTAATGGGACCGGCCTTGATGTGGCTCAGCCGCCACACCAACTGAGGGAGGCGGGTGCTTCCAATGAAGGCCCAGCACCAACGGGCTTGCGCCGGGCCTCCGGAGAGGACGGGCGAGCCGGAGGAGGGTGAAGCATGAATTTCGAGAAATACACCGAACGGGCCCGGGGCTTCGTTCAGGCGGCCCAGTCGCTCGCGATGCGCGAGGGACACCCGCAGCTCCAGCCGGGCCACATCCTGAAGGTTCTGCTCGACGATCCCGAGGGCCTGTGCGCCGGGCTCATCGACCGTGCGGGCGGACGCTCCCGCGAGGCGCACGCCGCCGTCGAGGCCTGGCTTCAAAAGCAGCCCAAGGTGTCGGGCGCGGCCTCGCAGCCACAGGCCACGCGCGAGCTGATGCGCTTCTTTGATACGGCCGAGAAGGCCGCCGAAAAGGCGGGCGATTCCTTCGTCACCGTGGAGCGGATGCTCCTCGCCCTCGCGGTCGAGAAGGAGACCGAGGCCGGCCGCATCCTCGCGGCTGCCGGCGTGACCGCGCAGGCGCTCAACACCGCCATCAATGCGCTCCGCAAGGGCCGCACCGCCGACAACGCGACGGCCGAGAACGCCTATGACGCCCTGAAGAAATACGCCCGCGATCTCACCGAGGCGGCGCGCGACGGCAAGCTCGACCCGGTGATCGGTCGCGACGAGGAGATCCGCCGCACGATCCAGGTTCTCTCCCGGCGCACGAAGAACAACCCCGTCCTCATCGGCGAGCCCGGCGTCGGCAAGACCGCCATCGTGGAGGGTCTCGCCCTGCGCATCGTCAACGGCGACGTGCCGGAGAGCCTGAAGGACAAGCAGCTTTTGGCGCTCGACATGGGCGCCCTCATCGCGGGCGCCAAGTATCGCGGCGAGTTCGAGGAGCGCCTCAAGGGCGTGCTGTCCGAGGTGACGGCTGCGGAAGGCGGCATCATCCTGTTCATCGACGAGATGCACACCCTCGTCGGCGCCGGCAAGGCGGACGGCGCCATGGACGCGTCGAACCTCCTGAAGCCTGCGCTCGCCCGCGGCGAACTGCACTGCGTCGGCGCGACGACCCTCGACGAGTACCGCAAGCACGTGGAGAAGGACGCGGCGCTCGCCCGGCGCTTCCAACCCGTCTTCGTGAGCGAGCCTTCCGTCGAGGACACGGTGTCGATCCTGCGCGGCATCAAGGAGAAGTACGAGCAGCACCACGGCGTGCGGATCATGGATTCGTCCCTCGTCGCCGCGGCCACGCTCTCGAACCGCTACATCACGGACCGCTTCCTGCCCGACAAGGCGATCGACCTCGTCGACGAGGCGGCGTCGCGCCTGCGCATGCAGGTGGACTCCAAGCCCGAAGAGCTCGACACCGTCGACCGCGAGGTGGTGCGCCTGAAGATCGAGGCGGAGGCTCTGAAGAAGGAGACCGATCCCGCGTCGAAGGACCGGCTGCAGCGGCTCGAGAAGGAGCTGGCGGATCTTGAGGAGCAATCGGCCGCCATCACGGCCCGCTGGAAGGCGGAGAAGGACAAACTCGGCCGCGCTGCGGAATTGAAGAAGCGTCTGGACGATGCCCGCAACGAGCTTGCGGGGGCGCAGCGCCAGGGTCAGTACCAGCGCGCGGGCGAGCTCGCCTACGGGATCATCCCGGGGCTCGAAAAGGAGCTGGCGGAGGTCGAAGCGAACGCCGACGGCGGGGGCATGATGGAAGAGGCGGTGACGCCGAACCACGTGGCCGGCGTCGTGTCCCGCTGGACCGGCGTGCCCGTCGAGAAGATGCTCGAAGGCCAGCGCGAGAAGCTCCTCAAGATGGAGGAGGAACTCGCAAGGCGCGTGGTCGGCCAGGAGGAGGCCGTGAAGGCCGTGTCCACCGCGGTGCGCCGCGCGCGGGCCGGGCTTCAGGACCCGAACCGGCCGATCGGCTCCTTCATGTTCCTGGGGCCCACGGGCGTCGGCAAGACGGAACTCACCAAGGCCCTCGCCGCCTACTTGTTCGACGACGAGACGGCGCTCATCCGCCTCGACATGTCGGAATACATGGAGAAGCACTCGGTCGCCCGCCTCATCGGCGCACCTCCGGGCTATGTGGGCTACGAGGAAGGCGGAGCCCTCACCGAAGCCGTGCGGCGTCGGCCCTATCAGGTGGTGCTGTTCGACGAGATCGAGAAAGCGCATCCGGACGTGTTCAACGTCCTCCTGCAGGTGCTCGACGACGGACGCCTCACGGACGGCCAGGGCCGCACCGTGGACTTCCGCAACACCTTGATCATCATGACCTCGAACCTCGGCGCCGATTTCTTGGTGGCGCAGAAGGAGGGTGAGGACACGGAGGCGGTGCGCGACGAGGTGATGGGCGTGGTTCGCGCGCATTTCCGGCCCGAATTCCTCAACCGCGTGGACGAGATCATCCTCTTCCACCGGCTGAAGCGGTCGGAGATGGGGGCCATCGTCGACATCCAGATGCAGCGCCTCCAGCGCCTCCTGGAAGAGCGCAAGATCACCCTCGAGCTTCAGGCCGATGCCCGGGAGTGGCTGAGCCAGAAGGGCTACGATCCGGCCTATGGGGCGCGGCCCTTGAAGCGCGTGATCCAGAAACACGTCCAGGACCCGCTCGCCGAGCTGATCCTTGCGGGCGAGATCCACGACGGCGAGACGGTGCCGGTGCGGGCGGGTCCGCTCGGCCTCATGATCGGCGACGTGACGGTCTCGTCCGAGACACGGCCCGTCGGCGTGCCGCTGAACTAAGCGATGCTCAAATTGGAGCTGAACTCCCGTGCCCCGGCACGGGAGTTTTTTCTTGTCCGGAGCTAGATTGCCGTTGCGGAACCGAGAAGGGAGTGCCACACCTTTGCCCGATGGTGACGTTACGGAGGCGGCACCTCACCCTCGGATTCGATTCTCCAGATCATGCAAACTCGCCAGCTGCCGTCCACCCGAACGGTTCGCCAGCCGCGCGGCCTGCGCTTCGCGGCCCGCCGCGCCATCCGCAACCGCGTCGCGCTGGAAGTCGGGCCGCTCGCTCCCTCGCAGGGGGTGAAGCAGCCGCTGCGCTGGCGGCTTGCGGTGCCGCTGGCGGTCGCCGGCCTCCTGCTGGCGGCAGCGGTGATCGCAGCCATTCTGGTCCTCGACCGGGGTCCTGAGACTGAGACCGCCGGGTTCGCGCCCGCGCCGACCCCGGCTCCCATCGAGGCACCCGCTCCGGCGCCGCTCCCGGCCGAACCCGCGGCCCCCGCCCAGCCCGCGCCTTCGAGCGCGGCTGCGCCAGCCGAGCCGGCCGAGGTTGCTCCCGCTCCCGCCGCGCCCGGCCCCCTCGCACCCGAACTCGTAGCGCCGGAGCCGCTGCCGGCCCCTGCGGCTCCCGCCGCGCCGCCGCCCGCACCCGCGCCCGCGGCGATCCCCGTGGAGCCGCCGGCTCCGCAGGCCCGCGAATTCGAACCGGATCCGGCTCTCGTCGCGCCCCCGGCTCCCCGGCAGGCGGCTCCCGAGGTGCCGGCCCGTCCGGCTCCGGCCGAGGCGGCGCCCACACGGAACGAGGGCGCGCGGCCCGCACCCGCGCGCCGGGACGGCCGCCCCTTGCGTCCGCGGACGCGCCCGGCCGAACCGGCGCGGGCGCAGCCTGCGCCGCCGAGCCGCCCGAATGAGGCGGCCCGCGCCCCCGAGCGCCGGCCCGCTCCTGCCGTCGCCCGCCGGCCTCCGGCGCGTCTCGGCACCGGCGACAGCGGCGACCGCGAGACCACCGGGACGACCCAGGCGCCGCGCCGACCGCAGCCCCGTCCGGCGCCTGCACCGGCCCGCCGCGAGAGCGCCCCGGAGCCCTTCAGCCTCCCGGACGTCCTGCGCCCCGGCGCCTAGCTTCGATCCGGGCGCTCGAGCCCACGAACTGAACCAATCCATCCTGCGGGCGTTCGCCGTCACACATCCGCAGGAGCCTCGAATGCATCGCCGATTCCTCACGGCAGGTCTGATCGCCGCCCTCACTTTCCCCGCGCTCGCTCAGCAATCCGGTCCCGTCTCGCCCATTCCCGTCGCGCCCGTGCCGGCCGAAACGCAGCCCCTCGGCGGCCTCAACACGCCGGAAGCCGCGCGCAACAATGAGGAGCGCGTGCGCCGCACGCAGCAGGGCGGCTCGCCCCGCGATACAACGACTCCCCGCCGCCAGGGCGCGGCCTCGGATGAGCGGCCGCCGGCCGGCCAGCGCGCCCTGCAGGCGAGCCCCGCGGACACGCAGCACATCCAGCAGACGCTCGCGGCCGGCACGGTGACGCTTCAGGCCGCGAACTTCGCCGAGTCGAAGGCGCAGAACCCGCGGGTGCAGCGCTTCGCCGCTTTCGAGCGCGCCGAGCAGGCCATGATGTTCGACATCCTGCACGCGATGGCCGATCCGACGACCACGGCATCCGCCAACACGGGCGCCGTTCAGGCGACCTCGCAGAATGCGCCGCAGAATCCGAGCCAAGCCGCCGCCACCGCGCCCGTGATCGCGCCCGAGGGACAGGCGCGGATGGAGCAGATGTCGCGCGCCGCCGCGGGGCCGGATTTCGACCGCGACTTCGTCGCGCTGCAGCTGGAGCGCCACCGGGAGCTCCTGCAGATCCAGGACCGCTATCTCGGGTCGAACTCGCAGAATCGCGAGCAGGTCTCGATCGCCAAGATGGCCCGCGCGCAGATCCGCGAGCACATCGCCGAACTGGAGAGCATCCAGGCCGAGCTTGGACGCTAGGTCCGGCGGACCCGAGGGGAGTTCCGGCGTCGGAACTCCCCCATGCAGCCGACGTTCCCCGATGAGGCTCGCGGGCGCCGTGCGCCCGCAACGATAGAGGAACAACAGATGGCGCGAGACAAGCGTGGAGAGATCCAGGAGCCGGATGTCGACGAGGTGATGAACGAGCTCATCGCGGATGACACAGACGCCATGGTGGCGGGTCCCACCGCCCGCAACGAGGCTGGCGACATCAAGCGCGCCGTGGCGAAGGCGACGGGTCAGATGAGCGCCTCGAAGGTGTTCGATCCGGACATGGATGTGGACCCCGACGGCAACCGGCCGAAGAGCGGCTCGAAGGCGGGGCTTCATTCATTCCAGGAAGTGCCGCCGGAGCAGGGCATCACGGATTACCGCGTCACCCGCGACAACGCGGAGATCGTCGACGCGGCGAACATCGCGGCCCGCAAGGCGCCTGCCGAGCGCGGCGCCCCCGACGACGGCATCGAGACGGGCTTCGACGGCGAGGCCCGCGACGACCGGCGTGTCATGGAAGGGCGCGAGCGCATGCCGGCGCCCGGCAACCGCGTGAGCGTGCCCAAGGGCCAGCTCGTGCGCGGCGAGCCTTCGGCGAGCCAGTCGGGCGGCCGCTCGCAATCCTCCACCGGCCAGGAGAAGCCGCCGAAGCGCTCGGCCCGCGCGGGCGGCGCGCAAAGCGAGCGTCCTCTCTCGAAGGGCGGAACCGAGGAGCGGGACTGAGATCCGCACCGAGGCGCCCCTCCCGAAAAGGGGAGGGGCGTCGCCGCTTCCGATTCGCGGCGTTCTGACAAGGCTTTTTTCGCCCTTTCCCTTCGTGCGGACCGATCACCGCACCCTGCAACCAGACGGCTCGGCCCCGCGTTCGCGCCACAGCGGTGGCCCACAGTCGAGCGTCGCCAAAGACGTGTCGCGGCCGAACCGCTCTCGAACGAAGAGCAGGAGAGAACCCCATGGATCGTCGTTTAGTTGTGACCGGCCTCGCAGCCGCCGTCCTTGCTGCCCCGGCCCTCGCCCAGACCAGCGGGTCGTCCTCGACCGCCACGCAGTCGGGCCAGTCCATGCAGGCCGGCCAGATGGGCCAGCAGATGGGCCAAGCCGAGATGCAGCACATGCAGGAGACGATGCGGCTCGGCACCGTGGCGCTCGAGACCAGCCGCATGGCGCAGCAGAAGGCGCAGAACGCGGAACTGAAGGGCTTCGCGCGCTTCGAGGTCGAGGAGCAGCAGACGATCGCCGAAGTGCTGCGCTCGATGATGGATCCGAGCGCGACCGCCGCCATGGGCGGATCCTCGGGCGCGACCGCGTCGGGCTCCGCTCCGACCGCCGCCAGCCCCGCCCTCACCAGCACCGCCGCCATGCCGATGGACGCCCAGGCGCAGCAGATGATGCAGCGCATGCAGCAGGCCTCCGGGGCCGAGTTCGACAAGATGTACCTCGAGGGCCAGCTTCAGGGCCATCGCGACCTGCTGCAGGTCCAGGAGCGCTACATCTCCTCGAACCCGCAGAACCGCGAGCACCTGAACCTCGCCAAGATGGCGAGCAGCCACATCCGCGAGCATCTCGCGGTGCTGGAATCGGTGCAGCAGAAGATGCGCTAAGCCATCAAGGCTCGTGCAAAAGGAAAGGGCGGCCGCAAGGCCGCCCTTTTTCGTTGCGCGGATTCGCGCGCCTACTTCTTCTGCTCGACCAGCTTGCCGCTCTCGTCGAGGCGCTCGACCTTCGCCTTCTGGCGCAGGGCGAGGATCAGATCCTGCTGCGCCTTGCGCCCGAGATAGGTGTCGATCTGCTCGCGGGTCTCCTCGAAGGTCGGCACGGGCTTCGTGCGCTTCTCCTCGAGCTTGATCACGTGAAAGCCGAACTGGGTCTTCACGGGCTCCGAGACCTGGCCGGGCGCGAGCTTGAACGCGGCTTCCGCGAAGGGCTCCACCATGCGGTCCTTGGCAAAGAAGCCGAGATCTCCGCCTTCGCCCTTTGAGCCCGGATCCTTCGAGAGTTCTTCCGCCACCTTGGCGAAGTCCTCGCCGCCCTTCACGCGGATATAGGCCTTCTTGGCGTCCTCCTCCGTCTCGACGAGGATGTGGCGGGCGCGCACCTCCTCCTCCGGAGCGATGGACTTCACGGTCTCCTCATAGAGCTTGCGCGCGGCCTCCGGCGTCACAGCCTTCTTGGCCTCCTGCTCGAGGTACTGATCGAGGAGCGCCTTGTCCCGGGCATAAGCGAGCTTGCGGGCGAAATCCTCGCCCTCGCCCACCTTGGCGGCCTGGGCCGCGCGGGCGCCGATCTTGAGGTCCACGAGGTAGCCGATGAGAAGATCGCGCTTCTGGGCCTCCGGGACGCCGGGCACCTGGAGCGCCTGATCCTCGCCGGCGAGGGCGAGGTCGCCTTCCGTGATCTCGACGCCGTCGACCCGGGCCACGACCTTCTTGGGGTCTGCTGCGGGCGCCTGGGCCTGCGGGGCCGGGGCGGCCGGCGCGCCCGTCTGGGCGATGGCGTAGCCGGCGGCGAGGGCGGGCAACGCGACGCTCAGCGCCAGGAGGCTCGTGCGGATCGACGGTCTGGTTGTCATAGCGGTTCCTCTGATCGGCGGGCCTGGACAGGGGCCCTGGCAGGGCGATTAGGGGCGATCGATGGCCGAAACCGGCCTCCTTTGCAAGCGAGGCGGCCGTTTCGTCACGGCAGCGTGACCTCCGCGGGAACGGTCGAGCTTCGTTGCGCGTTGCTGCGCCGGTATGGCGCGCCCTTTCAGGTGCGCCCCAGCGTAATTAGGTCTATAAGGCGGCCCCGTCCGCTCCCTCCCGCCCTGATGTCGTATCTGAAGGCTCCCCATGTTCGGCTCGCTCGCAAAGAAAATCTTCGGCTCGGTCAACGATCGCCGGGTGAAGGCCTATCGGCCGAAGGTGGCGGCGATCAACGCCCTGGAGCCGGAGCTTGCGGCGCTGTCGGACGATCAGTTGCGCGCCCGCACGGATGAGTTCAAGGCCCAGGTCGCGGCCGGCAAGAGCCTCGACGACCTGCTGGTGCCGGCTTTTGCCACCGTACGCGAGGCGGCCAAGCGCACGCTCGGGCAGCGCCACTTCGACGTCCAGCTCATCGGCGGCATGGTGCTGCATGAGGGCTCGATCGCCGAGATGCGCACCGGCGAGGGCAAGACCCTCGTGGCGACTCTTCCCGTGTACCTCAACGCCCTCACGGGCAAGGGCGTGCACGTGGTCACGGTGAACGACTACCTCGCCCGCCGCGACTCCGAGTGGATGGGCCAGGTCTACCGCTTCCTCGGCCTCTCGGTCGGCGTCATCGTTCACGGCCTCGACGATGCCGAGCGCGCCCAGGCCTATGCGTGCGACATCACCTACGGCACCAACAACGAGTACGGCTTCGACTATCTGCGCGACAACATGAAGTACGAGATGGCGCAGATGGTGCAGAGGGGGCACCACTTCGCCATCGTGGACGAGGTCGACTCGATTCTCGTGGACGAGGCGCGCACGCCCCTCATCATCTCGGGTCCCCTCGACGACCGCTCGGACCTCTACTTTGCCATCGACCAAGTGATCCCGAGCCTGACCAAGGGCGATTACGACCTCGACGAGAAGCAGCGCGCCGTGTCGCTCACGGAAAGCGGCAACGAGCGGATGGAGGAGTTGCTGCGCGGGGCGGGCCTCCTGAAGGAGGGCGATCTTTACGACGCGCAGAACGCCACGCTCGTCCACCATGTGAACCAGGCCCTGCGCGCCCATACCCTGTTCCAGCGCGACAAGGACTACATCGTCCGGAACGGCGAGGTGGTGATCATCGACGAGTTCACGGGCCGCATGATGCCGGGCCGGCGCTACTCGGAAGGGCTCCATCAGGCGCTCGAGGCGAAGGAGCGCGTGCAGGTTCAGCCCGAGAACCAGACCCTCGCCTCCATCACCTTCCAGAACTACTTTCGTCTCTACGGCAAGCTCGCCGGCATGACCGGCACCGCGGCCACGGAAGCGGACGAGTTCCTGGAGATCTACAACCTCGAAGTCGTCGAGGTACCGACGAACCGTCCCGTGGCCCGCATCGACGAGGACGACGAGGTCTACCGGACGGCGGAGGAGAAGTACAAAGGCATCATCCGCGAGATCGAGGCGGCGTCGGGCCGCGGCCAGCCGATCCTGGTCGGCACCACGTCGATCGAGAAATCCGAATACCTCGCCGAACTCCTCAAGAAGGACGGCTTCACCCAGATCGATTTCGGCAATCCGCGTGCGCTCGAGCCGCTCTATCAGGCGGCCCGCGAGGGGCGGAACGCCAAGCACTTCGCGGTGCTGAACGCCCGCTTTCATGAGCAGGAAGCGTTCATCGTGGCGGAAGCCGGCGTGCCGGGGGCGATCACCATCGCCACCAACATGGCGGGCCGCGGCACCGACATTCAGCTCGGCGGCAACACCAAGATGCGCATCGAGCAGGAATGCGCGGGCCTTGAGGGCGAGGAGCGCCGGGCGAAGGAAGAGGCGATCAACGCCGAGATCGCGCAGTTCAAGGAGCGGGCGCTCGCGGCCGGCGGCCTCTACGTGCTCGGCACCGAGCGGCACGAGAGCCGCCGGATCGACAACCAGCTCCGGGGCCGTTCGGGGCGTCAGGGCGATCCCGGCCGCTCCAAGTTCTATCTGTCGCTTCAGGACGACCTGATGCGCATCTTCGGGTCCGAGCGCATGGACGGCATGCTGTCGAAGCTCGGCCTGAAGGAGGACGAGGCCATCATCCACCCCTGGATCAACAAGGCGATCGAGCGGGCGCAGGCGAAGGTCGAGGCGCGCAACTTCGACATTCGCAAGAACATCCTGAAATACGACAACGTCATGAACGACCAGCGCAAGGTCGTGTTCGAGCAGCGCAAGGAGTTCATGGCCGAAGAGAGCGTGCGCGACACCATCGACGAGATGCGGCACGGCATCATCGACGACATCGTTGCCCGCGGCATCCCGGAGAACGCTTATCCCGAGCAGTGGGACGTGGCCGGCCTGAAGGACGACGTGGTGCGCCTTCTCAACCTCGACCTGCCGGTCGACGAATGGGCGAAGGAAGAGGGCATCGCCGACGAGGAGATCCGCGACCGCCTGCGCAAGGCGGCCGACGAAGCTTATCTCGCGCGCATCGAGAAGAACTCGCCCGAGGTGATGACCTATGTCGAGAAGCAGGTGCTGCTCCAGAGCCTCGATCACCTCTGGCGCGAGCACCTCGTCACCCTCGACCACCTGCGCCAGGTGATCGGCTGGCGCGGCTACGCCCAGCGCGACCCGCTCAACGAGTACAAGTCCGAGGCCTTCGACCTCTTCAACGGCCTCGTCGGCCACCTGCGCGAGCAGGTGACGGGACAGCTCATGCGGATCGAGGTGGTGTTCCAGCAGCCCGAGCCCCAGGGCCTGCCGCCCATGTTCGCCCAGCATCTCGATCCGGCGACCGGCGAGAACGAGATGGCGATGCCGCAAGGCGCCGCTTTCGGGGCCGGACCGGCGGCCGGCTACGCCGCCCACGACGTCATGACGGTGCCGAACGAGGAGCGGGATCCCGCCGACCCCAAGACCTGGGGCCGCGTCGGCCGCAACGAGGCCTGCCCATGCGGATCGGGCAAGAAGTACAAGCACTGCCACGGAAGCTTCGTGGCGTAGGCCCCTTCCGCAGGAGCGCCCATCGCACGGATGGAAAAAAAGGCCCGCTTCGGCGGGCCTTTTTGCTGGGCTCAGTTCGTCTTCGGGGTGCCGGCGGGTGCCGCCTGGGCCCGCCGGTCGGGGGCTTTCGCGGCGGCAGGGGCCGGGGCCGGCGCGGGATCCGGTTCCTTCGTCTGGCCGAGAAGGTCGCCGATGCCGGAGAACATGCGCTTGTAGAACGGCTTGTCGTCCGCTGCCGCTTCCTGCACGGGCTTTGCGGCAACAGGCGAGGCGGCCGGAGCGGGTTTGGCCTGCGGCGCCGGCTTCGCGGATGCGAAGGCGACGGTCGGCTCGGCTTCCTTCGGCTTGCCGTTGAGGTCGAGGAGGATTTCCTGCGGGCCGGCGGCCAGGGCCTCGGGCCGGCTCACCTCGCCGAGGCGGTTCGAGGCGCTGGACGAGACGGCGAGCGAGACTCCCTCGCCGGAGCCCGCGAGGGCTTGGCGGAAGCTCTGGTGCTGGCCGCCGTCGTCGTAGACGAGCTTGATCGGCTGGACGCCCTTGGCGACGAGCGCCGCGACGGCCCGCTCGTCCTCCCGCGCCTTCTCGGCGACGGCGTCCGGTGTCTCCGGATCGCAGCTGCCCTGCGCGACCTCAGGGCCGCCGAAGACGTAGCGCTTGTTGCACACGCCGACAGTGGGCTCCTGGCCGGTGGCCTCGAAGTAGTCCGAGCCCTCCTTGAGGTTGCGCCAGAACGCCATGTGCGGGTCGAGCCGGTGCTGCGCGAGGTTCTGCGGCGTCATTCGGAACGGGTAGGACTGGAACTGGAAGGTGCGCTGGCCGCCGACGAACGCCTCGCGCCCGATCGCGTAGACCTCCGCAATGGCTTGGTCCGTCATCGCGAAGCAGCCCCGCGACGAGCAGGAGCCGTGCACCATGAGGTGCGAGCCCGTGCGGCCGTGCGCGCGGTCGAAGGCGTTGGGATAGCCCGTGTCGAACGAGAGGTAAAAGCTCGAGTTCGGGTTCATCTGCGCCGGCGTGATCGTATAGAAGCCCTCCGGCGCCTGCCGGTCGCCTTCCTTGATCTTGGGGCCGAGCTGGCCGGACCAACGGCAGATCGGGAAGGTCTTGAGCAGGGCGTACTTGCCGTCGCTCCCGCGCTTCCAGACCTCCATCTCGGCTTCCTTCTTGAAGGAGCGGATCACGATGGGGTCGGTGGCCTTCATGCCCTTGGCCGCCATGAGCGACATGGTGGCGGGCGGAATCGGCGACAGGTGCTTGGACGAGCGGTCGAATCCGTCCTGGCAGGCCGCGAGGGCGAGCACGAGGCCAGCCGCAAGTGCATGACGTTTCATGGGGATCCCCGCGCGTTAGTGGCGTCCGGCCCGACCGGACCCCTCCCCAGTTTGCTTAAATCCATTAGCCTTAAGCGCTTCTTACCGCAACGCCTCACCGGCCCGATGGTGAAGCGCGCCTTAAAGCCTCCCGAGCGGGGTTAAAGCTTGCGGCCGATGTTGAGGAACTTCTCGGCCCGGTGGTCCCGCAGTTCCGCCGGCCCCAGATTGCCGAGATCCCTCAGCGCCCCCTCGATGGCGTCGCCCGCCGCCTTGATGGCCGCCTGCGGCTCCCGGTGGGCGCCGCCCGTGGGCTCCGTCACGATGCCGTCGATCACCCCGAGGCGCAGCAGGTCCTGGGCCGTAATCTTCATGTTGGTGGCGGCGTCCTGCGCCCGGGCGCTGTCGCGCCACAGGATCGAGGCCGCGCCCTCCGGCGAGATCACGCTGTAGATGGCATGTTCCAGCATCAGCACCTTGTTGGCGGTCGCGATCGCGATGGCCCCGCCCGATCCGCCCTCGCCGATCACCACGGCCACGTTCGGGACGCCGAGGGCGAGCTGCATCTCGGTGGAGCGGGCGATGGCCTCGGCCTGGCCGCGCTCCTCCGCCTCGATGCCCGGATAGGCGCCCGCCGTGTCGACGAAGGAGAGGACGGGGAGTTCGAACCGGTCGGCGAGTTCCATGAGGCGCACCGCCTTGCGGTAGCCCTCGGGCCGCGCCATGCCGAAATTGTGCCGGATGCGGGTTTCCGTGCTCGAGCCCTTCTCCTGGCCGAGCACGCAGACCGATTGCCCGCGAAAACGCCCGAATCCGCCCAGGATCGCCTCGTCCTCGCCGAAGAGCCGGTCGCCGGCAAGCGGCGTGAAGTCCTCGATCAGCCCCGCGCAGTAATCGACGAAGTGCGGCCGCTGCGGATGGCGCGCCACGAGGGTCTTCTGCCAGGGTGTGAGGGCGCCGTAGAGCTCTTTGAGGGCCGCGGCCGCCTTGGCTTCGAGGCGCGCCACGTCGTCGGAGATCGCCACCGCGTCGCGGTTCTCGCCGAGGGCGCGAAGCTCCTCCACCTTGGCTTCCAGTTCGGCGACGGGCTTTTCGAAGTCGAGATAGCTGCGCATCAGACCTTGGGGCAAAAAACGAGGCCGGGCATGCGATTGCGCCCGGCAAAGCGGCGCGGACACTGGCCATTCGGGCCCCCCAAGTCAAGGCGTGGCCGGACGCGGCGGCCAAGCTCAAGAGCGGATCGCTTTTCGTTTCGTCCCATCTGGATTGCGGCTGCGGCACCTTGACTTCGCGTCACCCCGCGCTTTGATCGCAGGAACGGTTCAGTGCGGGCGGAACGTCCGCCTCGTCAGGATGAGGAGATGCAAGATGGCCCAGGAAGACATCGTAATCGTCGGCGCTGCGCGTACCGCCGTCGGCTCGTTCAACGGGGCCTTCGCCAACACGCCGGCCCATGAGCTCGGGGCGGCGGCCATCAAGGCGGCGCTGGAGCGTTCGAAGGTGGAGGCGGCGGAAGTCGACGAGGTGATCCTCGGCCAAATCCTCATCGCCGGCCAGGGCCAGAACCCCGCCCGCCAGGCCGCGATGGCCGCCGGCATCCCGCACGAGAAGACAGCCTGGGGCCTCAACCAGCTCTGTGGCTCGGGCCTGCGCACCGTGGCGATCGGCATGCAGCAGATCGCGAACGGGGATGCCAGCATCATCGTGGCGGGCGGCCAGGAATCGATGTCGATGGCGCCCCACGCCGCCCACATGCGGTCCGGCACCAAGATGGGCGACTTCAAGCTCGTCGACACCATGCTGAAGGACGGCCTCATGGACGCCTTCAACGGCTACCACATGGGCAATACCGCCGAGAACGTAGCCCAACGCTGGCAACTCACCCGCGAGGAGCAGGACGGCTTCGCCGTCGCCTCGCAGAACAAGGCCGAAGCCGCCCAGAAGGAAGGGCGCTTCAAGGACGAGATCGTGCCCTTCACGATCAAGACCCGCAAGGGCGACGTCACCGTGGAGAATGACGAGTACATCCGCGCTGGCACGACGATCGACGCGGTAGCGAAGCTGAAGCCCGCCTTCTCGAAGGACGGCACGGTGACCGCCGGCAACGCCTCCGGCATCAACGACGGCGCTGCGGCCCTCGTCGTCATGACGGCCGCCGAGGCGAGCAAGCGCGGCCTCAAGCCTCTCGCCCGCATCGCCTCCTGGGCGACGGCGGGCGTCGATCCCGCCATCATGGGCACGGGCCCGATCCCGGCCTCCCGCAAGGCGCTCGAGAAGGCCGGCTGGAAGGTGCAGGATCTCGACCTCGTCGAGGCCAACGAGGCCTTCGCCGCCCAGGCCCTCGCGGTCAACAAGGACATGGGCTGGGACCCGTTCATCGTGAACGTCAACGGCGGCGCCATTGCCATCGGCCATCCCATCGGCGCCTCGGGCGCCCGCGTGCTCGTCACGCTGCTTCACGAGATGGGGCGCCGCGATGCCAAGAAGGGACTCGCCACCCTGTGCATCGGCGGCGGCATGGGCGTCGCCATGTGCCTCGAGCGCTGAGAACGATCGCGGCCCGGCCGAGAGGCCGGGCCGTTTTCAAGCGGGCCCGCAAGAGGCCCATCCAGGGAAGAAACCGAAGAAGAGGAGTGTTGAATGGCGCGCGTCGCATTGGTTACGGGCGGCACCCGCGGCATCGGAGCCGCGATCTCGAAGGCGCTGAAGGGGGCGGGCTATCAGGTAGCCGCCAATTACGGCGGCAACGACGAGGCCGCGCAGAAGTTCAAGGCGGAGACCGGGATCCCGGTGCACAAGTTCGACGTGGCCGATCCGGCAGCCTGCGAGGCCGGCATCCGGGCCGTCGAGGCCGAGCTCGGTCCGGTCGACGTGCTCGTCAACAATGCCGGCATCACCCGCGACGGCATGTTCCACCGCATGACCTTCGACCAGTGGCAGGCGGTGATCCGCACCAACCTCGACTCCATGTTCACGATGACGCGTCCCGTCATCGACGGCATGCGCGCGCGGGGCTTCGGGCGCATCATCATCATCTCGTCGATCAACGGGCAGAAGGGCCAGATGGGCCAGACGAACTATTCCGCCGCGAAGGCCGGCGTGGTGGGTTTCGCCAAGGCGCTCGCGCAGGAGAACGCGAACAAGGGCATCACCGTCAACGTGATCGCGCCGGGCTACATCGCCACCGAGATGGTGCAGGCGGTGCCCGAAGAGGTGCTGAAGACGAAGATCCTGCCGCTCATCCCGGTCGGCCGCCTCGGCGAAGCCGACGAGATCGCGCGCTCGGTGCTCTTCCTCGCCGGCGACGAAGCCGGCTTCATCACCGGCTCGACGCTCACCGTGAACGGCGGGCAGTATATGGCTTAACGGGTGCGCCTCTTCCCTCTCCCCTCCGCGGGAGAGGGACAGCTTGCCGAAGGCAAGCAGGGAGATGGGCGAGAGCGCCGGACGGTGCCGGTCAGCTCTCCCTCCCTTCAGGGGAGGGTGCCGCGGGCGCAGCCCGGGGCGGGTGGGGTGTTCGCGCGTGAAGCGCGAGTTCTGGCCTCAACACCTGTCATTCCGGGGCCGCGCAGCGGAGCCCGGAACCCATAACCATGACATTGAAAGCTGTCCTCGGCGCTGGTGAACTCCGCCCTGCACCCCAGGTGTTTATGGGTTCCGGGCTCGCCTGCGGCGCCCCGGAATGACAAGGGGCAGCTCCTGGAGAGTGCCGCTGTCGCGGCATACCCCACCGGCCCGCTTCGCGGGCTGCCCCTTCCCTGAGGGGAGGGAGCGGTGAGCGTCGCGCGCCCCCTCAGCCCATGCTACACGCCGCGCCATGACACAGCGCAGCGCCACCCTCATCGGCTCCGGGGCGATCCTTCTCTGGTCGCTCCTCGCCCTGTTCACAGCGGCTTCGGGGACCGTGCCGCCGTTTCAGCTCGCTGCGATGACGTTTCTCGTGGGAGGGCTCGTCGGCGCCGCGAGCTGGATGGCACGCCCTGAGGGCCTCAAGGCTCTGCGCCAGAAACCCGTGGTGTGGGCGCTCGGGGTCGGCGGGCTCTTCGGCTATCACGCGCTCTACTTCGCGGCGCTCCGCCTCGCTCCGCCCGCGGAGGCCGGCCTCATCAACTATCTCTGGCCGCTCCTCATCGTGCTGTTCTCGTCCCTCCTGCCGGGCGAAAGGCTGCGGCGCGCGCACGTGGCAGGCGCGCTCCTCGGCTTTGCCGGCGTGGTGGCGCTCATCGCGGGACGCGGAGCCCTCGACGCCCGAGCCGAGCATTGGCCCGGCTATCTTTGCGCGTTCACGGCAGCCTTCGTGTGGTCGGGCTATTCGGTCCTCTCCCGACGCTTCGGCGAAGTGCCCACCGATGCGGTGGCGGGCTTCTGCCTTGCCACGGCGGCCTCGAGCCTCGCCTGTCATCTGCTGTTCGAGACGACGGTCTGGCCCGCGACGGCCGTTCAATGGCTCGCCATCCTGGCCCTGGGCATCGGTCCCGTGGGGGCGGCCTTCTATCTTTGGGATGTGGGCATGAAGCGGGGCGACATCCGCCTCCTCGGCGTCGCCTCCTACGCGGCGCCGGTGCTGTCGACCCTGATCCTGGTGCTCTCCGGCTATGCGGAGCCGAGCCTCGCCCTGGCGCTCGCCTGCGGGCTCATCGTGACGGGCGCGCTCGTGGCGACGCTCACCCCGAAGCGCGTCCCGGCATGACCCGGTGGGTGTAGCGGTAGGCGGGCTCGAAGCCGATGACCTCGTAGAGGCCTCTGGCGACCTCGTTGTCCTCGCGCACCTGAAGATAGGCCGTGTGGGCGCCCTCGTCCCGGCCCCAGGCCATGAGGCTCGTCACGACCCGGCGCCCGAGGCCGATGCCGCGCAGCTCCGGCGCGACCACGATGTCGTAGAGCCCCACATAGCCGCGCTCCAGCACCCCGAGCCCCCATGCGACGTGGCGGTCGTCGAGGTCGAGGGTGGCGAAGACCGCTTTTTGGCGAATGCGCGAGACGATCTCGATGAGCACCGCATCGTTCGCCTTGTCGCCCCCATAAGACTGCGCCGTCTCGCGCACCCAGCGGCTCGACACCTTGGGCTCCAGGATGATCGCCGGGTCGATTGTGCACTCCTCGGGGACGACCTTCGTCAGAACCCGCGTGGGTTCGATCGCCTGGAACCCGCGCCGCTCGAGAACCGCGTCCGCCTCCGGCGCCTCGAGGGAGGTGAGGCGGAAGGTCGGCCTCACGTTCTCGGCGATGAAGTGCTTCACCATGTGGTCGAGGAGCCCCTCGTCGAGCGCGGCGCCCTGCGAGACCGGAGAGGCCGAGTTGGCCCGTTTCGAGTAGCCCTTCGCAAGCCGCAGCAGCCATCCGTCGTAGGCCTGGTACTCGAAGGACGGCCACGCATTGATGAGCCGGCTCTCCAGCCCCAGCACGAGAGCGGGATCGGTCACGCGCGACCTCCCGTGGCGGGGCGGGGCAGGGGGCGCCAGCCGGGCGGGGCCATCTCGAACCCCTCGAAGGTGAAGCCCGGCGCCACCGTGCAGCCGACGAGGGTCCAGGCGCCCAGACTCGTCGCCGTCTGCCACCAGCCCGCCGGCACCACGAATTGCGGGCGCTGCCCGCGGGCCAGGTCCGGCCCGAGATGGTGCGCCGAGGCGTCGTGCCCGTTCTCCGACACGGTGATCACGAGGGGGGCGCCCGCATAGAAGTGCCAGACCTCCGCCGCATCGACCCGGTGCCATTCGGACACGTCACCGAGGCCGAGGAGATAGTAGATGGCCGTCGAGGCGGCGCGGCCCTCACCCCGCTCGTCGCGAAAGGTCTCGCGGTAGAAGCCGCCCTCGGGATGCGGCGTCAGGTCGAGGCGGCGGACGACGTCCTCGGCGCTCAGGCCGTCGATGGAAAGGCCCATCGCTAGAACCTGTTCTTCCACTCGCGCAGCGCCGCGAACACCTCGCTGGCGCTCGCGCCCTCGCGCTTGACCGAGCGCGCGAGAGCCGGCTCGCCCGCCCGCAGGAAGGGGTTCGTCGCCGCCTCGTCGGCGATGGTCGAGGGAATGAGGAAGCGGCCCTCGGCCCGGGCCCGTTCGGCCTCCGCCATGCGGGCCTTCAAGGCGGCGTTGTCAGGGTCGGCCGCAAGGGCGAAGCGGCCGTTCGAGAGCACGTAGTCGTGCCCCGAATAGACCCGCGTTTCGCCCGGGAGGGCGGCGAGGCGCTGGAGGGAGGTCCACAGGTCGCCGTAGCTCCCCTCCAGCACCCGGCCGCAGCCCAGGGTGAACAGGGTGTCGGCGCAAAACAGCACGCGCTCGTCCTCGAACCAGTAGGACACGTGATCGCTGCAATGGCCCGGCGTCTCGAAGACCTGCGCCCGCAAGCCCCCCACTTCGACCACATCCCCCTCGCCGACGAAGAGGTCGACCGCGGGCACCTGGCCAAGCGCCTTGCGGGGCGCCACCACGCGACATCCCGTGCGGGCCTTCAGGGCCTCGATGCCGCCGATGTGGTCCGCATGGCGATGGGTGACGAGGATGTCGGTCAGGGTCCAGCCGGCCTCCTCCAGGGCCGCCACGATCGGGGCCTCCTCGGGGGCATCGACCGCCGCACAGGCGCCGCTCTCAGGGTCGCGGATCAGCACCCCGATATTGTCATCAAGGCAGCGAAAGGCGCGGATCTCGGCGGGCATGGGAGGAACCTTCGCTAAAGACTTTCCGCTATCATGGAGCGCAGGTGCCGCCAAACCAGTCCCTTGCGGGCCGGGGCGGGGCCTCGCTGATGCGCGGGCAGGTGGTCTTGAGTTCATGAGCGTCGACGTCACGGATCTGCGCGCCTTCTATGCGAGCCCGCTCGGGGGCGTGACCCGCCGTCTCGTCGGGCGGGCCATCGACGGATTCTGGGGCCCGCTCACGGGCCTGCGCGTCATGGGGCTGGGCTACGCGGTGCCGTACCTCGCGGCCGTGCGGCCCGAATGCGAGCGGACGCTCGCCCTCATGCCGGCGAGCCAGGGCGTGGTGAACTGGCCCTCTACGGGCGCCTCGGCGTCGGCCCTCGTCGATCCCCTGATGATGCCGCTGCCCGACGCCTGCATCGATCGCATCCTGGTGGTGCATGCTCTGGAGACGGTAGAGAGCCCGAGCGAGTTCCTCCACGAACTCTGGCGCATCCTGACGCCGGGGGGGCGGGTCATCGTGGTGGTGCCGAACCGGCGGGGCGTGTGGGCGCGGGTCGACACCACGCCCTTCGGTCACGGCCAGCCCTTCAGCCGCTCGCAGCTGAAAGCCCTCATGCGCCAGACGCAGTTCTCGCCCGAAGGATGGGCCGAGACCCTTTACGTGCCGCCCCTGCGCAGCCGCGCGCTCCTGCAGACGGCGCTCGCCTGGGAGCGGGTGGGATCCGGGCTCAATCTGCCCTTCGCGGGGCTCTACGTGGTCGAGGCGACCAAGCAGCTCTACCGGGCCATCACGGTCCGGCCCGCGCGCCGGGCGGCGCGTCTGGCTCCCGTCTTCGCGCCGGCGCCGGCCTCCCGGGTTCGAACGCCCGAATAGCCCGCACGGGCCGATTCACCGTCTTTCCAGGCCGCCCGTTTTTGCGGTTTTCCCCGTCGGACGAAACCCTTAAGGTAAGCTGAAGGGCTGCGGGGCCGGCATCGTCTCGCAGCGGGTCGAGCGTGGGACATCATGGCGACGGACAAGCAACCGACGGTCATCAAGAAATACGCCAATCGGCGCCTCTATCACACGGGCACCTCCACCTACGTCACCCTCGAGGATCTCGCCCGCATGGTCCGCGAGGGGGAGGATTTCGTGGTCTACGACGCGAAGTCCGGCGAAGAGATCACCCGCTCGGTGCTCACCCAAATCATCTTCGAGCAGGAGAACAAGGAGGGGCAGAACCTCCTCCCCGTCACGTTCCTCCGCCAGCTCATCCGCTTTTACGGCGACAGCCTGCAATCCCTCGTCCCGAGCTATCTGGAATTCTCCATGGAGAACCTGTCGCGCGAGCAGCAGAAGCTGCGCGATCAGATGGCCCAGGCTTTCGGCCCCGCCGCTTTCCACGCCATGGAGGAGCAGGTGCGCACCAACATGAGCTTCTTTACCGAAGCCATGCGCATGTTCTCCCCCTTCGCCCAGGGCCGCGTCGAGATGATGAAGAACGGCTCGGGCCAGCCGGCGAAAGCCGATGGCGGCAAGGCCGACGCAAGCCGGGACGAGGCGAAGCCCGAGGGCGCCGGCGACCTCGATGCCCTCAAGCGTCAGATGGCCGACATGCAGGCCAAGCTCGACGCTCTCTCCCGAAAGTAGCCTATCCGGCGAGCGCCTGGCGGCGCTCGCCCGCCTCGACCGGAAGGGCGGCCGCCCCGCAGAGCGGGCCTTCGAGGTAGTCGACTCCCCAATCGGCGAGGAGATGCGCGGAGGCCTCGTCGGCCACCCATTCGGCGACGGTCGCAAGCCCCAGATGATGGGCGAGATCGACGAGCCGGTGGACGAGAAGCCGGTCCTCCGTGCCGCGCCCGAGATTGCCGATAAGGGCGCCACTGATCTTCAGGATGTCGACCGGGATCTGGCGAAGATCCTTCAGCTCCGTATGGCCCGAGCCGAACCCCGAGATCATGATGCCGACGCCGAGCGCCTTCATGGCGTTGAGCCGCCCACGGGTCGCCCCGTCGCGCAGGGCGGTTTCCGGGATCTCGATGATGAGTCGGGACTCGATGCCCGGTCGGGCGCCGAGATGGGCCGCGAGGCTGTACAGCCATTCGGGGTCGTAGAGGGTCGCGGTGGCGATGGGCAGAACCACCCGGTGGAGAAGGCGAAGGGCGAGGAAGTCGGCCGCCAGTTCGAGAAGCCGCGTGTCGAGGAGGAGCGACAGCCCGGCCCGCTCGGCCGCTGCGGAAAGATCCTGCGCCATCGCGCCGGGCGCCTCATGGCCGATCCGCGGAACGACCGTATGGAAGACCGGCTCCCGCGTTCCGGCATCGCGCACCGGCCGATGCGCCGCAACGAGGGTGCGGGCATTGAGGGCATCGACGATGTCGAAGGCCGGGGTTCCGGCGGGCGGAGCGGACGGCCCCGTCTCGACGGGAGCATAGACGGCAAAGCGGCCCGCTTCGCTGGCGAGTGCCTCCTCGGCATGGCGCAGGAGCGTCGGAGCGTCGAAGGCGTGATCCGGCGCCGAGGCTGCGCCGAGCCTCAGGCCCTGCGCCAGGCCGTCGGCCCCGGCAAGCGCGAGCAACCGCTCCACGGCTTGGGGCGCGTCGGCGGCGGTGCAGGAGGCGAGCGCCAGAGCAAAGCGCCCGGGCCCGTAGGGCACGAAGCGGTCCCGGCGGCGCATGAGGGGCCTAAGGGCGCCGGCGAGCCCCGCCAGGGCTTCGTCAGGGTCGCCGTCTTCGGCCGTGACGTGGCCCACGACGAGGGTCAGGGAATGGCGGGAGCGCTGCGCCTCGGCGACCTCGTCGGCGATCTGGGCCAGGAGGCCGGAGCGGGCGCGCAGGCCGGCCGCGAGGCCGTCCTCCGACCCTGATCCCTGATCGACCCGGAGCGTGCCGCGGGCGAGGGCCGGGCGGCCCTCGGCGTCGGCGAACCAGCGGCCGGTATCCTCCACCATCACGAGGCGGTCGGCCCGCGTGCGAAGCGCATAGCGCACCCGGTAGGGCACGCCCCCGTCGGCGGGGCGGCCTCCGGCCGTGATCGCTTCGGCGCGGCTCTCGCCGCCCTGCGGCTCCACCGCGGCCGCATAGGACGCGCCGTCCGGGAACACGCCCGCATGGGGGATGCCCAGCACCTCGGCCGCGTTCGGGCCCCAGGCGATCTCGTCGGTGCCGAGGTCCCAGGCGTAAAGGGCGGTGCCCGCGGCGGTGAGGGCCGCCTGCGGCTCCAATCGCACCGGAGCTTTCTGCCAGCCTCGACCCCGCCTCGCCATCCCCTGCAATCCCTGCATCAACGCCGCAATAGGAGGGTGAGCGCCCGACGGCGAACCCACCCCTGGAAATTCGGCTCCAACAATGCGAGGGTCAGCCCTAACGAAGTGTTAAATCGCTCCCCAGAGCGGCGGGCCATCCCCAGTGCAGGACGCACACGACATCGCGAGCCCCGGCGCTCTCGTGCCCCTCGACCGGGGCCGGGCTGGCCCAACCTCGGTCCCGCGCCCGCTCGCCGCCTATGTGACCCAGCTCATCGCCTGCGCGAGCGACGTGCCGGCCTACCGCGCCCGGCGCCGGGCCGCTCCCGGGGAGGCCGCCGCCTGCTATGGCGCGGCGCCTGCCGTGTCGGCCGCAGGGTTCGAGCGCCTTCTTTGACCCAACAAAAAACCGGCGCTTGCGGCGCCGGTTTGAGCGGTTCTGCGGGTCTGGCGCCGATCAGGCGTCGGACTTCACCTTGAGGATCTGACGGCCCCGGTACATGCCGGTCTTCAGGTCCACGTGATGCGGACGGCGCAACTCGCCGGAATCCTTGTCCTCGACATAGGTCGGGGCCTTGAGGGCGTCGGCGGAACGACGCATGCCGCGCCGCGAGGGCGAGGTCTTTCGCTTTGGAACAGCCATTTCACTCTCCGGTCGTCAGCAGAAGCGCCCGCTTCGAGCCGGGGACCACTTCGCATCAATCTCGTTGAAGGCGCGCCTTATACAGCCGACATCGGCCTTTGCCTAGCCCTTATCGCCCTCACGACTTGAGGCAGTCGGCGTAAGGAGCCGCTCCCTCCATGCGGGCGACGAGGCGATCCGCGAGAGCCCGGTGGCGGGCGGAGGGGCGGGCCGGATTGCGGCGGAACGGGCTCGGCAGCGCCGTCGCGAGGAGCGCCGCCTCCCGACGGGTGAGGGCCTTGGCGGGCTTCCTGAAATAGCGCTGGGCGGCGGCTTCGGCGCCGAACACGCCCTCGCCCCATTCCGCCATGTTGAGGTAGTTCTCCATCATCCGGCGCTTCGACCAGACGGCATCGATGTAGAGCGCCACGGGCAGTTCGAGCCCCTTGCGGATGTAGGACCGGCTCGGCAGCAGGAAGAGGTTCTTGGCCGTCTGCATCGGGATCGTGGAGGCGCCCCGCACGGGCCCGTCCTCGTCCGCGGCCTCCACCACCTGCCTGAGAGCGTCCCAGTCGACGCCGTTATGGAGGCAGAAGCGCTGGTCCTCCGATGTGAGCACCGCAAGCGGCAAGTGGGGGGAGATGTCCTCCAAGGCCAAGGCCTCGCGCTCGACCGGGCGGAGGGTGAGGGTTCGGGCGAGCATCAGAGTCGAGACCGGCGGGATCGCGACGTAGGCGAGGCCTAGCCAAAAGACCGCCATCACCCATAAGAAGACGAGCCCGAGGCCGACCTGGACGAGGCGGCGGATCAGGCGCCCGGCGGAGAACCGCTGCCGCGGCGGCGCTCCGTCCAGAACCGTCTGGTCGACCGGCGGGCTCACCGGAGCGCCCGCGAGGGTCTCCGCTCCCTGTTCCGAACCCACGCCCGTCACGATGTCAGCCACTCCCACCTTCACGGCGCGCCTCTCCACGGTTGCCCACGAGATCGAAGCGACGCTCTCCCGGTTGCTATCAGACGAGGCGCGTCCCGGCGAGATCGCCCGGCCGCCCCGACTCATGGTCGCCATGCGCCACGCCGTGCTCGGCGGTGGCAAGCGATTGCGGCCCTTTCTCGTCGCGGAGACGGCCCGCCTCCTCGACGGCCCCCAGGCGGGAGCGATCAGGGCCGGCGCTGCGGTCGAACTGCTGCACGGATATTCCCTCGTCCACGACGACCTGCCGTCCATGGACGACGACGACCTGCGCCGTGGCCGGCCCACGGTGCACCGGGCCTTCGACGAAGCGACGGCCATTCTCGCCGGCGACGCCCTGCAGACGCTCGCCTTCGAGGTTCTCGCCGACCCCGAAACGGACCCGGATCCTGCCGTGCGGGCCGACCTCGTGCTCGGGCTCGCCCGGGCCTCGGGGCTCGGCGGCATGGTGGGCGGCCAGATGCTCGATCTTGCGGCCGAGGGCCGCTACGGGACGTCCGCCCTCGACGAGGCGGCGATCCGGCAATTGCAGGTCATGAAGACCGGCGCGCTCCTGGCGTTCTCGGTGGAGGCCGGCGCGCTCATCGGCCGCGCCGGCCCGGGCGGGCGGCGCTCGCTCGCCGCTTACGGACGGGCGCTCGGCGCCGCCTTTCAGATCGCCGACGACATCCTCGACCGCGAGGCCAGCATGGAGGCTATGGGCAAGCGCACCGGCAAGGATCTCGACAAGGGCAAGGCCACCCTTGTGGACCGTCTCGGGCTCGACGGCGCGCGCGCGGAATGTCGGCGCCTCGTGGACGAGGCCGATGCGGCCCTTGCGCCCTTCGGCGCGGCGGCCGACGGGCTTCGGGAGGCCGTGCGGTTCACGGTCGAGCGCTCGATGTAAGGTGTTCGCGTCCCGCGGACCCGCGAAAATTCGGTATGCTGGTCACCCGTCGAGGGCGATCCAGTAGGTCAGCTTGTCCTGGCCCGGACGTTCCGGGTGCGGGGCGCGATCCGTGAGGATGCCGCGGTTCGCCTCGATGACCCGGATCGAGCCGAGATTGTCCGCATCGCAGGTGACCGACACCCGGGCGAAGCCCTCCCGGCGGGCAACGGGCAGGACGAGGCGCAGCGCCTCGGTCGCGTAGCCCCGCCGACGCTTCCAGGGCACGATGCTGTAGCCGATATGCCCGGAGCAGGTGGGCGGCAGGCTCTCCGTGCCGCGCTGGAACCGGAAGTTGATGCTGCCGCAAAACTCGCCGTCGCTGAGCCAGAAAAGGGCGAAGGGCAGCCGGGGCATCACCGTTCCGTCCGCGAGGGTCACGGTGCCGTCGGGATCGGTGAGGTCGCGCAGGAAGGCGTCGGGATCGGCCCGCAGGGCGGCGAGCTGTTCGCGCGACACGTCGCGGGTGGTGTTGGGGGACCAGCCGGCGTCGAGTGCGGCCGCATAACCCGCAAGCAGAGCGGGTCCGGGCTCGAGAAGGGACAGCGTCACCTCAGACCGTCACCTGCGTTCCGACCTCCACCACCCGGCCGGTCGGGATCTGGAAGAAGTCCGTGGCGTCGCTCGCGGTTTTTGCGAGCGAGATGAACACCCGATCCTGCCAGAGCGGCATGCCGGATTGGGCGGCGGGGCGGATCGAGCGGCGGGACAGGAAGAAGGAGGTCGCCATGATGTCGAATTTGAAGCCCTGGCGCCGGAGGATCGCAAGGCCGCGCGGGATGTTGGGCGTTTCCATGTAGCCGTAGGACATCTCGACGCGCCAGAAGCTGTCGCCGACGTGGTCGATCCGCACCCGGTCCTCGTCGTTGAGCCGCGGATACTCGACGTTCTTGATGGTGAGGATGGCGTTCTTCTCGTGCAGCACCTTGTTGTGCTTCAGGTTGTGCAGGAGCGCGGCGGGAGCGGTTTCGGGGTCGCTCGTCAGGAACACGGCGGTGCCCTTCACCCGGTGCGGCGGGCTCTTGCTGAGCATGCCGACGAGCTCCACCAGCGGCACGTCCGTCTTGCGGGTCTTCTCGATCAGGATGCGTGTGCCGCGCACCCAGGTGATCATCACGATGAGCAGCGCCAGGGCGATCATCAGGGGCACGTAGCCGCCGTCGAAAACTTTGAGCAGGTTGGACGACAGGAAGGTGAGGTCGATGGCGAGAAGCGGCACCATCACGAGCCCGGTCTTCAGCGGGCCCCAGCCCCAGGCGCGGCTCATCACCACGCAGGCGAGGAGCGTCGTCACCACCATCGTGCCGAACACCGCGATGCCGTAGGCGCTGGCGAGGCTGCTCGACGAGCCGAACAGCATCACGAGGGTGACGACCGCGAGGAGCAGCAGCCAGTTTACCCGCGGCAGGTAGATCTGGCCCTGGTGCGTCTCCGAGGTGAAGCGCACCTCGAGCCGCGGCAGGAGGCCGAGCTGGACCGCCTGGCTCGTGAGCGAGAACGCGCCCGTGATCACGGCCTGGCTCGCCACGATGGTGGCGAGCGTCGCCAGGATCACGAGGGGCAGGAGGAACCAGCCCGGCGCCAAGAGGTAGAACGGGTTCTCGACTGTTTCCGGATTGGACAAGAGGAGCGCGCCCTGGCCGAGATAGTTGAGGGTCAGGGCCGGGAAGACGACGGCGCCCCAGGCGACGCGGATGGGCTTTCGCCCGAAATGGCCGAGATCCGCATAGAGCGCCTCCGCTCCTGTCACCGCAAGGCAGACGCTCCCCAGAACCGCGAAGGCGATCGGGGGGTGAGCGAACAGGAAGGACACGCCGTAATACGGGTTGAAGGCGAGGAAGACGCCCCAATCGTCCGCGATGTGCAAGAGGCCGAGCCCCGCCATGGTGATGAACCAGGTCAGGGTGATCGGCCCGAAGAAGCTCGCGACCTTGCCGGTGCCGCGGCTCTGCACCGCGAAGAGCGCGACGAGGATCGTGACCGCGATGGGCAGGACGTAGCTCTCGAAGGCTGGCGTCACGAGCTTGAGGCCTTCCACCGCCGAGAGAACCGAGATCGCCGGCGTGATCGCCGCATCGCCGTAGAACAGAGCGGCGCCGCACATTCCCATGAAGAGAACCGGATAGGAGCGGCGGCCGAGCGCCCGCTGGGCGAGGGCCACGAGGGTGAGGGAGCCGCCCTCGCCCTTGTTGTCCGCCCGCAGCAGCAGGAAGACGTATTTGACCGTGACGGTGAGGATGAGCGCCCAGAGGAGGAGCGAGAGGATGCCGATCACGATCTCCCGAGTGAGGGGAGCGGAGGCCTGACCCCCATGGCCGCCCGTGGCCGCCACGATGGTCTCGCGCATGGCGTAGAGCGGGCTCGTGCCGATATCCCCGTAGACGACGCCCACCGCCCCGAGCGCCAGCGTCCAGAAGCTCACCTTGTGGTGCGCTTCCGGGAGCGCCGACGCGCTCGGGGCGGCGGATTGGGCGTGCCCTGGGGCAGCGGCGGGAGTGTCTACCATGGTGTTCGGTTCTTCGCAGGTCGCGTCGGAGGCTCGGCCCTCACCGGAAACGCTCTTCGGAGCCAAAAAGGCGACCTTCTCCAGGAACGCGGCGGCCGTTCTTGCCGACGCGGCGGCTCTCTACCACATCGCGCCCAAGCTTAAAACGGAATCTGCGGCCGAGTTCCCGGGCTGCCCCGGGGCGCGACCTTGCGGTTACTCGGCGGCATCGCGGCCCGGCTGGCCGAAGCGCCGCTCGATGTAGTCGAGCACGAGCTTCTGGAACTCCTGGGCGATGCCGGGCCCCCTCAGGGTCACGGCCTTGCGGCCGTCGACGAAGACGGGGGCGGCCGGCTGCTCCCCGGTGCCCGGGAGCGAGATTCCGATATCGGCGTGCTTGGACTCGCCCGGCCCGTTCACGATGCAGCCCATCACCGCCACATTGAGCGTCTCGACGCCCGGATAGGTCTGCTTCCATTCGGGCATCGACGTGGAGATCCAGCTCTGGATGTCGCGGGCCAGCTCCTGGAACACGGTCGAGGTGGTGCGGCCGCAGCCCGGGCAGGCGGCGACGAGGGGCACGAAGGTGCGAAAGCCCATGGTCTGCAGGAGCTCCTGCGCGGCCTTCACCTCGAGCGTCCGGTCGCCGCCGGGCTCCGGCGTGAGCGAGAACCGGATCGTGTCGCCGATCCCCTCCTGCAGGAGGATGCCGAGGGCCGCCGAAGAGGCGACGATGCCTTTCGATCCCATGCCGGCTTCGGTCAGCCCGAGGTGGATGGCGTAGTCCGAGCGCCGGGCGAGCTCCCGGTAGACGGCGATGAGGTCCTGCACCGCCGAGACCTTGGCGGAGAGGACGATGCGGTTCCGGGGAAGCCCGATCTCCTCCGCCCGCGCGGCGGAGAGGAGGGCGGACTGCACCATCGCCTCGCGGGTGATGGCGCGGGCCTCGAGCGGCCGCGCCTGACGGGCGTTCTCGTCCATAAGGTGGGTCAGCAGGTCCTGGTCGAGGGAGCCCCAGTTGGCGCCGATGCGCACCGCCTTGTCGTAGCGGATCGCCATCTCGACGATGGCGGAGAACTGCCGATCCTTCTTGTCCTTGAAGCCCACATTGCCGGGGTTGATGCGGTATTTGGCGAGGGCCTCCGCGCAGCCCGGATGGTCGGCGAGGAGTTGGTGGCCGATATAGTGGAAGTCGCCGACCAGCGGCACGGTGACCCCGAGCCGGTCGAGACGCTCCCGGATCCGCGGGACAGCGGCAGCCGCCTCGTTCCGGTCGACGGTGATGCGCACGATCTCGGACCCCGCCCGGGCGAGCGCCGCCACCTGCGCCACTGTGGCGTCCACGTCGGCCGTGTCGGTGTTCGTCATGGACTGGACGACGACGGGTGCGCCGCCGCCGACGGTCACGTCCCCCACCCGGACGCCTACGGTCCGGTGCCGGGGCAGGGGGCCGGCGGGGCTGTCGGGGGGAAGGGCAAGTACGGTCATGGGCGGGTCCAGGCGTCGGGGTCCGGCAGCCGAGGGCCGCCGGCCCTTAGCTGAGACCACGCGGCCCGCCCGTCAAGCGCCCTGGTGTCATCCCTCAACCGGCGGGTCAGTGGCAGTGGGAGCAATGGCCGGTGATCTCGAGGACCTTGCCGTTCGGCGCGAAGCCCTCCCGGCCGAGCAGCCCCTGCAGGGTGCTGGACAGTTCCGGCGAGGTCAGTTCGTCGACGCCGCCGCAGGTCTCGCAGATGAGGAATGCGACCGCCTCGCCGCCTTCGTGCGCTTTGGGGCAGGCCACATAGGCGTTCCGGCTCGCGAGACGGTGCACGAGCCCCTGCTCCATCAGGAAGTCGAGGGCGCGGTAGACCGTGATGGGGGCGAGCCGCCGGCCCTTCGGGCCGAGAAGCTCCGCGAGGTCGTAGGCGCCGAGGGGCTTGTGAGTGGCATAGAGGGCTTCGAGCACGCGGCGCCGAATCGGCGTGAGCCGCACGCCCCTGGCCCGGCACGCGGTTTCCGCGTCCGCCATGGCCTGGCCCGCCCGCTCGGCCTGCTGGGTCACGTGGGAGCAGCCGCTCCCGTGGTTGTGATCGTGCTCCGCCGCCTCCGCCACCCGTGCGCTCCCTCGTCCAAGCGGTCGAGACCCTTTGTTTCGCCCCCTCAATACCGAAGCGCCGCCCCCGAATCCATCATCCTTCCGTCGTCCCAGGCCCCGGTCCGGATCCCGCAGGTGCGGTCCGGCACATGACTTGGCGGGCCGGGGCGGCTAGAGGAGGCACCGCCAATCGGGGAGTTGCTCATGAGCCTGCACGCCAAAGCCGCCGTCGTGACCGGGTCCACCAGCGGCATCGGGCTTGCCATCGCCCGCGCCTTCGCCAAGGAGGGCGTCCACGTCGTCATCAACGGGTTCGGCGACGCGGCCGAGATCGAGCGCACCCGGGCCGCCATCGAGGGCGAGTTCGGGGTCCGGGCGCTCTATTCCGGCGCCGACATGTCGAAGGGCGACGAGATCGAAGCCATGATCCGCGAGGCCGAGAGCGCCCTCGGCTCCGTCGACGTTCTCGTCAACAACGCGGGCATCCAGCACGTCTCGCCGGTCGAGGACTTCCCGGTCGAGAAGTGGAACGCGATCCTCGCCATCAATCTCTCCGCCGCGTTCCATGCCACCCGCGCCGCGGTGCCCGGCATGAAGGCGCGGGGATGGGGACGGATCATCAACACGGCTTCCGCCCACTCCCTCGTCGCGTCGCCCTTCAAGTCGGCCTACGTGGCGGCCAAGCACGGGGTCGCGGGCTTCACGAAAGCGGTCGCCCTCGAGGTCGCCCAGCACGGCATCACGGTGAACTGCATCAGCCCCGGCTACGTGTGGACGCCCCTCGTGGAGCGCCAGATTCCCGACACCATGAAGGCCCGCGGGCTCACCAAGGAGCAGGTGATCAACGACGTGCTGCTCCAAGCCCAGCCCACGAAGCAGTTCGTGACGGTCGATCAGGTGGCGGCGCTCGCCGTCTTCCTGGCGGGCGACGCGGCGAGCCAGATCACCGGCGCCAACCTCGCCATGGATGGCGGCTGGACGGCGGCATGAGCGGGCGCGCGCCTCGGGGCACCAAGCTGCCCGGCCTTGCAGGCAAGCGGGCCGAGAAGGCGGTCTCCCTCGCCCTCCAGGGCGGCGGAGCGCACGGCGCGTTCACGTGGGGCGTGCTCGACGCCCTCTTGGACGACGGGCGTCTCGCCATCGAGGCGATCACCGGCGCGAGCGCCGGGGCCATGAACGCGGTCGTCATGGCCGAGGGATTCCTGGAGGGCGGCGCCGAGGGCGCCCGCGAGCACCTCGAAGCCTTCTGGCGGCGCGCGAGCCTCGACGGCGGCCTCTCGGCCGTGCAGCGCAGCCTCCTCGGCCACGTCCTGGGCCAATGGACGAGCGCGGCCTGGACGGACCTGCTGGCCCGCTCCTTCAGCCCCTACGAAACCAACCCGCTCAACATCAACCCGCTCCGCGACGCCATCGAGGAACTGATCGATTTCGAGCGGGTGCGCGCCTGCACCGGCCTCAAGCTCTTTATCACTGCGACGAATGTGTGGACCGGCAAGATCGCGGTGTTCCGGGGCCCCGACCTCACGGCCGACCATCTCATGGCCTCGGCCTGCCTGCCGACCGTGTTCCAGGCGGTCGAGATCGACGGTGTGCCCTATTGGGACGGCGGCTACATGGGCAATCCGGCCCTTTTCCCGCTCTTCTACGAGGCCGAAACGGACGACGTGATCCTCGTGCAGATCAACCCGCTCGAGCGCCGGGAGACGCCCCGCACGGCGCAGGACATCCGCAACCGGCTCAACGAGATCACCTTCAACGGTCCCCTGCTCAACGAATTGCGGGTGGTGGAGTTCGTGAGCCGCCTCGTCGAGCAGGGCAAGCTCTCCCGGGACGAGTACAAGAGGGTGCTCATGCACCGCATCGACGCGAGCGGCGTGCTCGACGATTACGAGGCCTCCTCGCGCCTCAACGCCGAATGGGACTTCTTCCTGCAATTGCGCGATGCGGGACGCGAGACCGCGCGGGCCTGGCTGAAGGCGCATTACGACGAGATCGGCGTCGCCGGCACCCTCGACCTGCGCCAGGCCCTCTTTTAGGGCCTGAAGCGCCAGACGCTCGAGCGCTTGATCTCGGAGTCCTCCAGCGCCCGCGTCACGGGCACCTGATAGGTGGCAATCTCCTCGAGCCGCTCGCGAGGCAGATAGCTCCGCCCCGGATCCCCGATCAGCACCGTCGCGCCGCGCCGGCTCAAGGAGCCGAGCCAGGCGATCACGCGCTCGGCCAGATCGCGCTCGTAGCAGATGTCCCCGGCGAGCACGGCGTCCCAGCCCTCGTCGGCTCCCAGGAGGTCGGCTGAGGTCGCTCGGATCACGACGCCGTTCTCCGCCGCGTTGAGGCCCATGGCCGCGATGGCGAAGGGATCGATGTCGCAGGCCGTGGTCTCGGCGGCGCCGGCCCGCATGGCGGCGATCGCCACGAGCCCCGAGCCTGAGGCGAAGTCGAGCACCCGGCGCCCCGCGACGGTTTCGGGGTGATCGAGGATGTAGCGGGCGAGCGCCTGCCCGCCCGCCCAGGCGAAGGCCCAGAACGGCGGTGCGAGGCCCATCTCGCCGAGTTCCTCCTCGGTGCGCTGCCAGAGCTCCGTCGCCTCGTCCGCCACGTGGAGGCGGATCTCGGGCGCATGGGGCACCGGCCGCAGCCGGGTCTCGGCCCGGATGAATGCCGCCGCATCCGCGATCATGCGAGGGCTTGACGGTAGAGCGTCTGAACGGCCGCCATCACGTCCGACTCCGTGAAGCCGCCGAGCACCCGCGCTCGGGCAGCGGCGCCCATGCGGGCAACTGCGGCGGGGTCGCGACTCAGGGCCGCGAACGCGTCCGCGAGGGCCGCGGGATCGTCCGGCGGCACTAGGCGGCCCTCGATCCCGTCCCGCACGAGGGCGCGGCAGCCCGGCACGTCGGTGGTCACCAAGGCGCGTCCGCAGGCCGCCCCTTCCAGCAGTGTGCGCGGCAGGCCCTCGCCGCCGCGGGACGCCAGGCAGCACACATGGTGCTCGCGCCAGACGGAAGACGGATCGCCCGTCGGGCCGTGCCACGCGATGCCGGGCTCGCGGCTCCATTCCCGCAGGGTCGCCTCGGGGACCGCCTTGGGATTCGAGGGATCCGGGGAGCCGTAGAGCGACAGCTCCACCGAGGCACCGCCGGCCCTGGCGAGGCGAACCGCCTCGACGGTGGTGTCGACTCCCTTCGACCAGAGCATGCGTGCGACCACCGCGACCTTGAGCGGCGGCTGGGTCGGTAGGGGCGCCGGCCGGAGCGCGTCGGGATCGACCCCCGCGCCGCCGACGATGGTCACCCGGGGCTCGGAGGGCTCGAGCCCGAGGAGCCGCGGGTCGTCCAGGTTCTCGAACAGGTAGCGGGTCTGCCGGGTTTCGAGGCCCCGGACCAGGGTCCTGATCGCCCGCTGGGCGAGCCGGCCGGTGAGGTCCGTTCGCGCGCCGAGAAAGCCGAGCCCCGTGAGGGCGTAGATGCGCCGGGAGATGCCCGCCAGAGCGGCCGCAAAGCCCCCGACCAGAATGGACCGAAGGGCGATGCAATGGACGAGGTCCGCGCGCTCCTCCTTCAGAATTGCTGCCAACTGCCCCGCCGCATAGCCGGCCCGCATCGGGTTGAGGCTGCGCCGCTCGGCTTCAAGGGCCACCACCTTGGCGCCGGTCGCCTCGATGGCCGGGCGGTGGGCGCGAACCCGCGTGATCACCGTCACGGCGAGGCCCGCCGCGACGGCGGCCCGGGCCATAGGCAGGAAGTGGGACGCAAAGAACCAGTCCTCCGTCACCACGAAGGCGAGCCTGCGGCCCTGGAGGGAGGAGGCAATGTCGGTCACGGGGCGGTCCGGAGCATGCGGCTTCTTAGCGGCCCAGGGGCGGTGTGGGAACCTCAGCGCCCCGCGCCCCGTTCCCTGCCCGCGGCCGGTGTGGAGATGACGATGGAGGGTTGGCTACCGACGATCTTGGGCACCGTGGCCGGTATCCTGTCCACATCGAGCTTCGTTCCCCAGGTGCTGAAGGCCTGGCGCGAGGGCAACACCGAGGCGATCTCGATGAAGATGTACGTGGTCACCGTCTCGGCCTTCACGCTCTGGACGGTCTACGGCTTCGTGATCGGCAGCATGCCGATCATCATCTTCAACATCCTGAGCCTCATGCTCAGCGGTACGATCCTGGTGCTCAAGCTGCGCGGTGCCCGGAGCGGCGCGGCGATGGCGCACACGGAACCCGGGGTGTCGCGCTCCGGTTGACCTCCACAGTTTCCTTTCGCGCTGAGGCCCCCTTGCTCGACGCCGCACCCTCCACGGACACCATCGTCGACCCCCGGGACGCCGCCGAACAGGCCGGACTGGTCTACGTCTCGGACGAGGAGCCCGGCATCCGGCGCCGCAAGGCCGGCAAGGGCTTCGCCTACACAAAGCCCGGCGGCGGCAAGGTGGAGGACGAGGCGACTCTGGAGCGTATCCGCAAGCTCGCCATCCCGCCCGCCTATACGGATGTGTGGATCTGCGCCCGCGCCAACGGCCATATCCAGGCCACGGGCCGCGACGCCAAGGGGCGCAAGCAATACCGCTATCATCCCGCTTTCCGGGAGGTCCGCGAGAGCACGAAGTACGAGCATATGATCGCGTTCGCGCGCTCGCTGCCGGCCATCCGCGCGACCATCGACAGCCACATGGGCCTGCCCGGCCTGCCGCGCGAGAAGGTGCTCGCCACCGTGGTGCACCTCCTCGAGAACACCCTGATCCGGGTGGGCAACGCGGATTACGCGAAGCAGAACAAGAGCTACGGCCTGACGACCCTGCGCGACCCGCACGTGAAGGTGGAAGGCGCGGATCTGCGCTTCCAGTTCAAGGGCAAGAGCGGCAAGACGTGGCGGCTCCAGGTCAAGGATCGCCGGGTGGCGAAGATCGTGAAGGCCTGCCAGGAGCTGCCGGGACAGGACCTCTTCCAGTATATCGGCGAGACCGGCGAACAGCTCTCCGTCACCTCGGCCGACGTGAACGCATATCTCAAAGAAATCACCGGCCAGGACATCACCGCGAAGGACTTCCGCACCTGGGCCGGAACCGTGCTGGCCGCCCTGGCGCTCGCCGAGTTCGAAACCTTCGACACGGAGGCGAAGGCCAAGAAGAACGTGCGCGCCGCCATCGAGCGTGTCTCCGCTCGCCTCGGCAACACGCCGACGATCTGCCGCAAGTGCTACGTCCACCCGGAGGTGTTCACTTGCTACCTCGAAGGCGGGTTGATGCTGGAGATCCGCGACGAGATCGAGGCCGAGCTGCGCGAGAACCTCGCCGGCCTGAAGCCTGAGGAGGCGGCCGTACTGACCCTCCTCGAAGCGCGCCTCAACCGCGAGCTCGAGGAGGAGAAGCCGAAGCGCCGCCGCACCGCCCGAGCGGCGCTCGCCGAGGCGCGCCCTTGAAGCTTGGGGACGTCCTCGGCTCGGCGCCGGCCAAAGTCATCGGCGGTGAAGCGGTTCGGTGAACCCCATGCCCCGGCCGAGCGTTAGCGGCCCGAGGCGAAGCGGAGGCTCCCCATGCGCGTTCACCATCTCAATTGCGGCTGCATGTGTCCCGTGGGCGGGCGCCTGTGGGATGGAGTGAGCCGCGGGGCGACCGCGCAGCTCGTGTGCCACTGCCTCCTCGTTGAGTCCGAGAGCGGCCTCGTCCTCGTCGATACGGGTTTCGGCGCTCGGGACATGGAGCGGCCCTACGAGCGCCTGAGCCCCCTCTTCATCCACGTGAACCGCATCAAGTTCGACCGCAGCCACTCGGCCATCGAGCAGGTCCGGTCGCGCGGCTTCGATCCACGGGACGTGCGCCACATCCTCGTCACCCACCTCGATTTCGATCATGCCGGCGGCCTCGAGGACTTTCCGAACGCGCGCGTCCACGTGCTGCAGGCCGAGGCGGAGGCCGCGCGGGCGCGGCAGGGTTTCATCGGCCGCCGGCGGTACCGACCGGAGCAATGGGATGAGGTTCGCCACTGGGAGTTCTACCACGAGGGCGGGGAGCGCTGGTTCGGCTTCGAGGCCGTGCGCGACCTCAAGGGTCTGCCGCCCGAGATTCTCATGGTCCCGCTGCCCGGCCACACCCCGGGCCATGCGGGCGTCGCCGTCGACACGCCGGACGGCTGGCTCTTCAACGCGGCGGATGCCTATTTCCATCGGCACGAGATGGATCCCGAGCCCCGCTCCACGCCGGGCCTCGCCTTCTATCAGCAACTGATGGAAACGGATCGCGATCAGCGGGTGCACAACAAGGAGCGGGTGTGGGAACTCGCCAACGACCCGCGGGCGGGCGTTCGGGTGTTCTGCAGCCACGACCCCGTCGAGCTCGAGGCCTTGTCGCGTCTGAGCACCGGCATGAGGCCTCGCGGGACCGCAAGACCGCGAAGCCATGCGGCAAGAGCACCCGCCTGATCGGGCTCGAAGGCGCGCTCTGACGCCCTACAACCCGCATCGAGGCCCCCGTCCGGAGAGCGATGATGGAACTCGATGCCCTGATCCTGTCCCGCATCCAGTTCGCCTTCACGGTCGCCTTCCACATCATCTTCCCGGCCTTCACCATCGGTCTCGCGAGCTGGCTCGCGGCGCTCGAGTTCCAGTGGCTCAGAACAGGCGACCAGCTCTATCGCAACCTCTTCCGCTTCTGGGCCAAGATCTTCGCGGTGTCATTCGGCCTCGGCGTCGTTTCGGGCATCGTGATGAGCTTCCAGTTCGGCACGAACTGGTCGCGCTACGCGGAGTTCACCGGCAACGTGCTGGGGCCGATCATCCAGTACGAGGTGATCACCGCCTTCTTCCTCGAAGCGGCCTTCCTCGGCATCATGCTGTTCGGCTGGGAGCGGGTGGGCAACAAGCTTCACTTCTTCGCCACCTGCATGGTGGCGCTCGGCACGCTCACCTCCGCGTTCTGGATCCTGTCCGCCAATTCCTGGATGCAGACGCCGGCGGGCTTTCGCATCGAGAACGGCGTCGCGGTGCCGGACGACTGGTTCGCCATCATCTTCAATCCGTCCTTCCCGCTGCGCTACGCCCACATGGTGATGGGCTGCTATCTCACGACGGCCTTCGCGGTGGCCGGCATGTCGGCGTGGATGATCCTGCGCGCGCGGGAGGAGCCGCCCGAGAAGGTGCGGGGCGCGCGGCGCTCCATGTCGATGGCCCTCTGGTTCGCGGCGATCTGCGCGCCCATCCAGATCCTGCTCGGCGACCTCCACGGCCTCGGCGTGCTGAAGTATCAGCCGACGAAGCTCGCCGCCATGGAGGGCAACTGGGAGCGGCAGGCCAACATGCCCCTGCGCCTCTTCGCGATCCCCGACGAGGAGAACGAGACGAACCATTACGAGATCGCGATCCCGAAGATCGGCAGCTACATCCTCACCCATGCCTATGACGGCGTCGTGCCGGGCCTCAAGGACGTGCCGCGCGATCAGCGCCCGCCGATCTGGCCCGTGTTCTTCTCCTTCCGCATCATGGTCGGCATCGGATTGCTGATGCTGGCGCTCGGAGCCTGGAGCCTTTACCTGCGCTGGAAGGGCACGCTCTTCACCAACCGGTTGTTCCTGCGCGCCACCATGCTGATGACGCCCTCCGGCTTCGGCGCGGTGCTCTTCGGTTGGTTCACGGCGGAGATCGGACGCCAGCCCTGGGTCGTCTATGGTCAGTTGCGGACCGCGGATGCGGTTTCGCCCGTCTCCGCGCAGGCGGTGACGATCTCGCTCATCTCGTTCTTCGTCGCCTATTCGATCGTGTTCGGCTTCGGCAGCTATTACCTCGCCAAGCTCCTGCGCAAGGGGCCCGAACCCATCGAGGAGGCCCTGCGCGGCAAGGACTTCGACGACCGTCTCGACAAAAAGCCCAAGCGGCCCCTGTCGTACCCTGACGACTCCCTCGACCGGGGCGGGAACGCTCGCCCGCAGCCTGCGGAATAGAGGCGGCGATGTTCGAATTCATCACCGCCTTCGCACCGCCGGGAGCCGAGGGACCGGCATTCTGGCTTCCCCTCGTCTGGGCCGTGCTCCTCGCCATCGCGGTCGCCATGTACGTGGTGGCCGACGGGTTCGATCTTGGGGTCGGAATCCTCTTCACTGCCGCCCGCTCCGAGAACTGGCGCGACCGTATGATGCTGTCGGTGGCGCCCATCTGGGACGGGAACGAGACGTGGCTCATCCTCGGCGGCGGCGGGCTCCTCGCGGTCTTCTATCTCGCCTACGCAATCCTGCTGCCGGCGCTTTACATGCCGTTGCTGATCATGCTGATCGCCCTCGTGTTCCGCGGCGTCGCCTTCGAGTTCCGCTTCAAGGCCGACACGTCGAAGCGCGTGTGGGACTATGCCTTTCACTACGGATCGCTCCTCGCCACCTTCGCGCAGGGCATGGTTCTCGGCGCCTTCGTGCAGGGCTTCAAGGTAGAGGGCCGGCAATTTGCGGGCGGCACCTGGGATTGGCTGACGCCTTTCAGCCTCGCGACGGGCGTCGGCCTCGTGATGGGCTACGGGCTTCTCGGCGCCACCTGGTGCGTGATGAAGACTACCGGCGAACTCGAGGTGTGGGCGCGCCGCAAGGCCCTGCAGTTCCTTGCCGGCACCATCGTCATGATGGCCGTCGTCAGCCTCTGGGTGCCGTTCCTCCAGCTTCGCATCGAGGAACGTTGGCTGAGCTGGCCCAACATCGCCTTCCTGTCGCCCGTGCCGATCCTGACGGGGCTCACCGCCTTCGGGATCTACCGGTCCATCACCAACGAGGGGCGCTACAAGCCCTTCGTGCTGTCGATCGTGCTCTTCCTCCTCGGCTTCCTCGGCCTCGGGGTGAGCCTCTTTCCGTTCATCATCCCGCCCACCTACACGATCTGGCAGGCCTCCAATACGCCGGACTCCCAGATCTTCGCCCTCGTCGGGTACTCGGTGGTGATGCCGCTCACGTTCATCTACACGGCCTATGCCTACTACGTGTTCCGCGGCAAGGTCGCGGAGGACGTGCAGTCGAGCGGCTATCATTGATGGAGCCGCAACCTTCCAGCCGCGCCCGGCGGTGGGCCTGGTTCGTGGCCATCTATGCCGGGAGCCTCGTCACCTTCACGCTGCTGGTCTACGGCCTTCGCGCTATCGTCCCACGCTGAGGCGAGGGGCGCCGCAACGCCCCACGCCTCATGCGCCGCAATCTCGATCAGCGAACCGTCGAGATGACGCCCTTCGCCGTCACGACCACCCAGCGCTTGCCGCGGCGTTCGATAGCCTCGACGCGGCCGACGCCCGGAACCGTCTCGCCGGGCACAACCTCCAGAAGACGACGGTTGCGGCTCTCGATGAGGGCGACGCCGTCATAGACCTCGTGCAGCACCCAGCCCTCGACGGGGGCGTCCTTCGGGGCCGCTTTCGCCTCCGAGACCGGCGCCGGCGTCACCGAAACCGGGGTCACGGCGGCGGGCGGCGCGGCAGCGGCGGCCGGTGCGGGTTGCGGAGCCGGGGCTTCGGCCGCTGCTGAGGGCTTGGCTCCTCCCGCGAGGTGCCGTTCGATCCGCTCGAGCCGGTCGGGGAGGCCGTCCAAACCGGCCTCCTTGATCTGTGCGCCGAGGCGGACCAGGTCCGCGGCGGCCTCGAGGGGCAGCTTGTCGAGCTGGCCGAGCACCTGCGCGCGGCCCTGCTCGGCCTCGGCCCGAGCCGCTTTCACGGTCTCCTGCAGGCTCTCGACCGCAGCCTTCAGGGCTCCCAGTTCGGTTTGGCTCTCGCGCGCCGGATCGGGCGAGACGACGTTGATCTCCCGTGCGCCCGAGAAGGCGAAACCGCCTGCCCAGCCGATGTTGAGCGAGACCAGGGCGACGGCGGCGAGGGCCGCGTGCTGCAGGCGGAAGGGTCGCCGGCTTACGACAGCTTTCTGCGCCTCACCCTCGGAAGCCTTATCGTCGGTCGGCGGCGCGGTCGCCGGCGCCGCCTCTGGCGTTGGCGTCAGGGCCGGCGGCGCGAGCCGCTTCGCGCTGCTGATCGCGAGCGCCAGGGCCGCGTTGGCGGCAGGATCGGTCAGGGTCTGAACCGGGGCCGCCGGTTCGGCGGTGTCCGCCGCGCCTGCAGGAGCGTGGCCGGCGGTATCGCCGGCCCGGGCGCGAGTGGAGGCACGCTTGCGGGATGTGGGCTCTTTCGGGGGAGGGCTCATGGCAAAAGTCCGGTGAACGACAATGTTCGCGGATTAACCATGACGGTTTACGAAAACCTTACCCGGAACGCGGTTGCGCGGGCGCCTTCCAGCGCGCAACCTTCACCGCTCCTCGTGACTTATAGGAAGCGTGGCATTTCGGCGGCAGCCGGGCAGGGGTGAGATGGCGGACGGCACCGGCCTCCAGGTTGAAGGACACCAATGGTCGCTCTTCCTCGACTTCGACGGCACCCTCGTCGAGATCGTCGAGCGGCCCGATGCCGTGGTGGTCGAGCCTGCACTGCCGGGCCTTCTCACCCGCCTGAACGACCGGCTCGGGGGCGCCCTCGCCCTCGTAAGCGGCCGGCCCATCGCTTTCCTGGACGAGCGCCTCGCGCCGGCGCGCCTCGATGCGGCTGGCCTTCACGGCATCGAGCGCCGTCTCTCCGGTACGCTCCATCCCTGCCGGCCCGAGGACCATCCCGCCCTCCAGCGCGAGATTGCGGACCTGAAACGAGGGGTCGAAGCCGATCCTCGCCTCATCGTCGAGGACAAGGGTTGCTCGGTGGCGCTTCACTGGCGGCTCGCACCGGACCGGGCCGCCTTCGCGGAAGGCTTGGCACGGTCCATCGCGGAGCGGCTCGGCCCGGCCTACCGGATCCAGTTCGGCAAGGCGGTCGCCGAAATCCTGCCCGCAGCATCCGGCAAAGGCCGCGTGATCGAAGCCTTTCTCGAAGCCGAGCCCTATCGCGGAAGGCGTCCGCTCTTCATCGGCGACGATCTGACGGACGAGCACGGCTTCGAGGTCGTGAATGCCCGCGGCGGCGTCTCGGTCCGCGTGGGTGGGGGCGACACCATCGCGGGGGCGCGGCTCGCCACGCCGGCGGCGGTCCGGGAGGCCCTGCGCGCATGGGCGTCGGGCGAGCCGATGCCGCTCGAGGCCGCGTGAGCGGCGGCCGGCTTCACGGACCGCCGGGAATAGGGCATGGATCCGCCCTGCGCCCTGAAGCAGAGAAGGATGGCTCCGGCCCATGTTCGCGTTTCCCGTTCTGATCGGCGATATCGGCGGCACCAACGCGCGGTTCGCGGTCCTGCCGTCGCCCGGCGCTCCCTATACGCTCCTGCCCAGGATGCTCACCGCCGCCGCGCCCACGCCCGTCGAGGCGATCCGCGCGGCGCTGGCCGCCTATGACGGCCCGGCCCCCCGCTCCGGGATGATCGCGGTCGCGAACCGGGTGGACACGACCGCCGTCACCCTCACGAACGCGGCCTGGACGGTGGATGCCGCCGAAATCGGGCTTGCCTTCGGGCTCGAGCGCGTCACCCTCGTCAACGACTACACCCCGGTCGCAGCTTCGGCGGCCCTGCTCGACGCCTCCCGCGGGGATCTTGCTCCCGTGGGCGAGGCGGGCTTCGGCGGTTCCGGGGCCCGCCTCGTCATCGGCCCCGGAACCGGCCTCGGGGCGGGCGCTCTCGCGCCCGTGGAAGGCCGCTTCGCCGTTCTGGCGACGGAGGCCGGTCACATGGAGCTCGGTCCGGTCGGAGGCGAGGAACTGGCCCTGTGGCCCCACATCGAACCGGTTCTCGGCCGGATCAGCGGGGAGGCGCTCCTCTCGGGGCCGGGCCTCCTTCGCCTCGCAACGGCCCTCGCTCGCCTGCGAGGCGAGCCCGTGGCCTTCGCGGGACCGCACCAAATTCTCGAATCCGGGCGCGAGGGGCTGCCGGTGGCGGTCGAGGCGCTGACCCTCTTCGCCCGCCTTCTCGGCCGGTTCGCCGGGGATCTCGCTCTCGCCTTCGAGGCGAGGGGGGGCGTGTTCATCGCCGGCGGGATCGCGCCCCGCATGGTCGACATCCTGCAGGGCGGCGCCCTACGGGAGGCTTTCGACCGCAAGGCTCCCCATGAGGCGTGGGCGCGGGCGGTGCCGGTCTCGGTGGTCGTGCACCCGGAGCCGGCCCTCCTCGGCCTCTCCGGCCTGGCGAGCGAGCCCGGACGCTTCATCTTCTCGTCCCGGTCGTGGGACGGCTGACGGGCTTCAGAACAAGAAAGGCCGCCCGAGAGGGCGGCCTTTCCATTGTCGGTCCGCGGTCCGGCTCACGCCGACCGCACGGCGCCCTTATCAGGCGCGGATCTCTCCAGAGGCAGAGATCCAGGTCGTGGAAACCGGGGACCACGGCTTATGACAATGAGACACTGGATCACCTCCTTTCGTTTGTTGACGGTGAACCCAATATGGTCTGAGAACCGGGCGGCGTTAAGAGCCCGCCCATGCGGCGTTCTGACCGCGCCCGTTTTTCCTGGCTCGACCGAACCGTGACCATGACCGAACCCTCGGCTCCCGTGAGCCGCCGCCGAACCTTTGCCATCATCTCCCACCCGGATGCCGGCAAGACCACGCTCACCGAAAAGCTTCTGCTGTTCGGGGGAGCGATCCAGCTCGCCGGCGAGGTGAAGGCGAAGAAGAACCGCGTCTCGACGCGCTCGGACTGGATGGGGATCGAGAAGGAGCGCGGCATCTCGGTGGTCACGTCGGTCATGACCTTCGAGTACGGCGGCTGCGTCTTCAACCTCCTCGACACCCCTGGCCACGAGGACTTCTCGGAGGACACCTACCGCACCCTCACGGCGGTGGACTCCGCCATCATGGTGATCGACGCCGCGAAGGGCATCGAGGCGCGCACGCGCAAGCTCTTCGAGGTGTGCCGCATGCGGGACATCCCGATCGTCACCTTCATCAACAAGCTCGACCGCGAGACGCGGGATCCCTTCGATCTCCTGGACGAGATCGAGAAGACGCTTGCCCTCGACACGGCGCCCGTGAACTGGCCCGTGGGCCGTGGCAAGAGCTTTGCCGGGACCTACGACCTGGCGCGCAACCAGATCCGGCGCATCGACACGGACGACGAGCCGACCCCGGTCTCCGGTCCCGAGGACGGGCTCATCGACAGCCTCCTGCCCTCCCACGAGGTCGACGCGTGGCGCGAGGAGGTCGCTCTGGCGCGGGAGGCCTGCAAGCCCTTCGACCTTGCCTCCTTTCGCGAGGGACACCTGACCCCGGTCTTCTTCGGCAGCGCTCTGCGGAATTTCGGCGTGCGCGACCTCATCGACGCCATGGGCGCTCATGCGCCGCCGCCGCGCGGGCAGGAGGCCGACAAGCGGCAGGTGGAGGCGGACGAGGGCCGGATGACGGGCTTCGTCTTCAAGATCCAGGCCAATATGGACCCGAACCACCGGGACCGCATCGCCTTCCTGCGCATCTGCTCGGGCAAGCTCACCCGGGGCATGAAGGCCAAGCTCGTGCGCACGGGAAAACCGATCAGCCTCAACACCCCGCAATTCTTCTTCGCCCAGGACAGGTCCATCGCCGACGAGGCCTGGGCCGGCGACGTGGTCGGCATTCCGAATCACGGCACCCTGCGCATCGGCGATACGCTCACGGAAGGCGAGGACATCGTCTTTCGCGGCGTGCCGAGCTTCGCGCCCGAGATCCTGCGGCGCATCAAGCTCACCGACGCCATGAAGGCCAAGAAGCTGCGTGAGGCCCTCCAGCAGATGGCCGAGGAGGGCGTGGTGCAGCTCTTCGTTCCGATGGACGGGTCGGGCGCCATCGTCGGGGTGGTCGGCGCGCTTCAGCTCGACGTCCTGAAGGAGCGGCTCCAGGGCGAGTACGGGCTCCCCATCGACTACGAGACCACCCGCTTCCAGCTCTGCCGCTGGATCGAGGCGGAGGACCGCACGGAGCTGGACCGCTTCATCGACGGACACCTGTCCGCCATGGCCCGCGATCTCGACGACGCCCCGGTCTTCATGGCGCCGAGCCCGTTCCAGCTCAACTACGAGCAGGAGCGCTGGAAGGCCGTCCGCTTCTCGGACGTGAAGGATTATCAAAGACGTGATAAGGCTGCCTGAGAGCGGGAACGGAGACGTTCCGGCGGCGTCGACGGCGCCGCGCTGCTTGTTCGGGCGTGAGCCCCTCGCCCGGTAGTTGGTTCATGCCCGCAAGCCGCCTGTCGCACACGACTCACCTGCTCCGGCTCCTCATAGGGGCGGCGGTGGTCTTTCCGCTGGCCCTCTTCACCTATGCGGGCATCGTCAATTACCGCAACCTGAACGACATGGCGGCGGAGCGACTCGACCGCACCCTCGACGTGCTTCAGGAGCACGCCCTGCGCGTCTTCCAGACCGTGGACCGGACGATCGGGGAGGCGGGCGAGATCCTGCGCGACCTGTCGGACGAGGAGATCCGAGCGCAGGAGGCCGAACTGCACCGGCGGCTCCGGCAGACCCAGCAGGCCCTGCCGCAGATCGAGGCGATCTGGGCCTTCGACCGGAACGGGCGGGCGCTCGTGTCGAGCACCGTCAACCCGGTCCCGCCCAGCCTCGTCAATGCGGACCGGGACTATTTTCGGGCGCATGTGGACCGGGACGTCGGATCCTATATCGGCGATATCATCACGGCGCGGGTCGGCGGCGGCAGCTTCTTCGTGGTGAGCCGGCGCCGCAGCAGCCCGGACGGACGCTTCAACGGCGTGATCGCCCTGACGGTGCCGCCCGCCAGCCTGCAGAGCTTCTACGCCAAGGTCGGGGAAGGGCGCGTCCTCTCGGCCGGCCTGATCCGCCCGGACGGCACGTTCCTCGCCCGCTTTCCGGCCGGGCGAGGGGAGGTTGCCCGGCTCGGGGCCAATAACCGGTTCCAGCCCGCCATCGCGGCCAATCCGGAGCGCGGCGTCTACCTTGCCGTTTCCCAGATCGACGGGATCGAGCGGCGCATCTCCTATCGCCGGATCCCGAACTACGACGTTTACGTGCAGGCGGGTTTCGCCACCGACGCCGTCTGGAGCGAGTGGCGCCGGACGATGCTCGGGCATCTGATCTTCGGCCTGCCCGCGACGATCCTCCTCGTCGCCCTCACCTTCCTCGCCCTGAGGCGCACCAGGGAGGTCCAGGCCGAGGTGCAGCGGCGCGAGATGGCGGAGGCGGCGCTCAAGCAGGCGCAGCGGCTCGAAGCCGTGGGCCAGCTTACGGGCGGCGTCGCGCACGACTTCAACAATCTCCTCATGGTGGTGAACGGCAACGTGGAGCGCCTCCGCCGCGACCTCACCGATCCGCGCCACAAGCGGGCCCTCGATTCCATCGACAAGGCGGCCCGCCGCGGCGCCAGCCTCACCCGCCAGCTGCTGACCTTCTCGCGCCAGCAGACCGTGGCTCCCGTGGTCGTGGATCTCAGGGGTTACCTGACAAAGCTGCGCGACATGCTGCAAAGCTCCCTTCGTGGGGACATTGCCATCACCCTCGACGCGGCCGCCGGCCTGTGGCCCGTGAAGGTCGATCTCGGCGAGCTCGAGCTCGCGATCCTCAATCTCGGCGTGAATGCCCGCGACGCGATGCCGGATGGCGGAACGCTGACCCTCTCGGCCCGCAACACGTCCCTTGGGGGCGACGGCGGCGATGCCCCGAAGGGCGATTTCGTCGCCATCTCCGTGCGCGACACCGGCGTTGGCATCCCCTCCGACGTGCTCGCGAAGGTGTTCGAGCCCTTCTTCACCACGAAGGAAGTCGGCAAGGGAACGGGCCTCGGGCTCAGCCAGGTCTACGGCTTCGCCAAGCAGGCCGGGGGCGCCGCCACCATCGCGAGCGAACTCGGCCGCGGCACCGAGATCATCCTCTACCTACCCCGCAGCCGCGAGCCGGTGACGGCCGACGAGGACCAGCTGGCGCTGATCAACGTCCGCGGCGAAGGCGTGATCCTCCTCGTCGAGGACAACGGCGAGATCGCCGAGGTCACGAAGGCCAACCTCGAGGAACTGGGCTACCGGGTTCTCCTGGCGCCGGACGCCTCGGCGGCCCTCGACGTCATCGAGAGCGACCGGACCATCGACCTGGTCTTTTCGGACATCGTGATGCCCGGCACCATGAGCGGCCTCGACCTGGGGCGGGCCCTGCGCCGCATCCGGCCGGGCCTGCCGGTGGTGCTCACCACGGGCTACAGCTCGGCGCTCCAGAGCGCCGCTCCGGAAGGATTTACGCTCCTCACCAAGCCCTACGACCTCGCAAGCCTGCACACCACCATTGACGAGGTCCTGCGCCAGCGCGGGGCCAAGGTGATGCCGCTCATGCTGCGCCAGCAGGATTGAGGCTCACGCCGCTCGGCTCGTCACCTGCTTCTCGCGATAGGCGGCCTGCACCCGCACGATGTCGTCGAGGGACGGCAGGCTCTGCTCGTTGCCGAGGCGCTGGATCGCATGGGCGGACGCCGCCCGCGCGAAGGTGAAGTGCTCGCGCCAGGGCAGGTCGGGCCTCGCGACCGCGGAATAGACGTAGGCCCCATGGAAGATGTCGCCGGCGCCGTTGGTGTCGATCACCGCCTCCTTCGGAACGTCGAGGGCCGGCATCACGCCCTCGGTGCCGGTCTCGTCGTACCAGACGAGGCCGCGCTCGCCGAGCGTCACGCCGCCGATGCGGCAGCCCCGGGACTTGAGGTAGCCCAGCATCTCCTGCGGCGAGAGGTTCATCTGCTCGCACAGCCGCTCCGCCACGATGGCGACGTCGATGAGACCGAGGAGGTCGTGCGTGTTGGAGCGTAGGCCCCCGCCGTCGAGGGAGGTGAGGATCCCGGCCTCGCGGCAGAGCTTGGCGTAGTGCATCGCCGCATCCGGCTGGTGGCCGTCGAGATGCAGCGCCCGACAGCCCTCCAGGTTCAGCGGCGGAACGGGATGCAGGTAGTGGTCGTCGCGGCAGCGCACGATGGCGCGCTTGCCGCCATGCGGCATGATGAAGGAGAGCGAGGATTCCGCCACCTTCCGGTGGTGGACGGATATGCCGTACTTCGCCGCCATGTCGATGAACATGCGGCCGAGCCAGTCGTCGGCGACCGAGGCCAGGAGGTCCGGCACGACGCCGAGCTTGGCGCAGGCGAAGGCCGCCGTCACGGCGTTGCCGCCGAACGAGACGGCATAATCCTGCGCCACCGTCTTCTCGTCTCCCGTCGGGATGTGATCCGTCAGGAAAGTCACGTCGATATAGGTCTGGCCGATGAAAAGCGCGTGCATGGGGCAACCAGGGTCATCCAGGATCAGCCGTGCTTACCCTGCCGGATCCTTCATGTCAGCCATGAGATGACCCGGCCGCCCGCTCCTGCCCGCGAGGGCAGGGCGGAGGCCGCAGGCCTTAGCCGAGTTCGGGCGTCCCTCAGGCCCGGCTCATGGCGCCCGGCCGCACGGGATCGCGGGGCGTCGCCGGGTAGCCCGCCCGCATGTCGGCGGGCGTCACGAAGTCGGATGCCGCCCCGCGCATCGCGTCCGGCGAGCGCGGCAGGCCGCTGCGCCGGCTGTAATCCTGCAGGGGACGCGCTTTGGGCTTCGCCCGGTTCGCCGCCGCAAGCGCGGTCGCGCAATAGACGTCGAGGGCGGTGATCCCCGCCACCGACGCCATGGCAACGCCGAGGTTCTCCTTGCGGTGGTTGCGGTCGTTGAGACCCGTCGCCAGGGTGGCGAGGTCGAGGGCGTCGCCGCCGATCCGGCCCCAGATCCAGGGCGAGGGATCCTTGGCGGCGAGGATGCCGATCCCGGTGGCGATTTCGCGCCAGCCATAGGCCTGGATCACTCGCTCCTGCCCGCGCAGGCCGAATGCGCGGGTGAGCCGGTGAGGCGCCAGGACTTCGACGAGGCCAAGGCCGATGCTGAACCAGCCGAGCCCGCGGGCCAGGCCGTCGGCGTGGCTCTTGGAGCGGGACAGGGTGCGTTGCTGGGTCATGGGATCACCTCCTTAGGGCTTGAGCACGACCTTGATGCAGCTGTCCTGCTTGTCGCGGAACGTCTCGTAATAGGCGGGGCCGTCCTCGAGCTTCACCGTGTGGGTGATCACGAAGGAGGGATCGATCTGGCCTTCCTCGATCCGCCGCAGGAGGTCGTCGGTCCAGCGGTTCACATGGGTCTGGCCCATGCGGAAGGTGAGGCCCTTGTTCATGGCTGCGCCGAACGGGATCTTGTCGAGCAGTCCGCCATAGACGCCCGGGATCGAGATGGTGCCGGCCGGACGGCACACGTAGATCATCTCCCGCAGCACGTGCGGCCGGTCGCTTTCCAGCATCACGGCCTGCTTGGCACGGTCGAGGATCGTGTCCGGGTGGTTCATGGAGACGTGCGCCTCAAGACCCACGCAATCGATGCACTTCTCCGGGCCCTTGCCCCCCGTGAGCTCGTTCAGCCGCTCGATCACGCTCTCGCTCTCGAAGTTGATCGTGATCGCGCCGCCGGCCTTCGCCATGGCAAGGCGCTCCGGCACGCGGTCGATGGCGATGACCTGCTTGGCGCCGAGGAGCACCGCCGAGCGGATCGCGAACTGCCCGACCGGACCGCAGCCCCAGATCGCCACCGTGTCGGTGGGCTGGATGTCGCATTGCACGGCGCCCTGCCAGCCCGTCGGAAAGATGTCGCTGAGGAACAGCAACTGCTCGTCCGACAGGGTCTTCGGCACCTTGACGTGCGTGGTGTCGGCGAAGGGCACGCGCAGGTACTCGGCCTGCCCGCCCGGGTAGCCGCCCGTCAGGTGCGTGTAGCCGAAAAGGCCTGCAGTGGTGTGGCCGAACACTTTGTCGGCGATGGCCTTGTTACGGTTCGTCGTTTCGCAGACCGAAAAATTGCCGCGCCGGCACTGCTCACACTGGCCGCAGGTGATCGTGAAAGGAATGACCACCCGGTCGCCGACCTTCAGCTTCTTCGTCTCCTTGCCGACCTCGACGACCTCGCCCATGGCCTCGTGGCCCATGATGTCGCCGTGCTTCATGCCGGGGATGAAGTTGTTGTAGAGGTGGAGATCAGAGCCGCAGATCGCGCAGCTCGTGACCTTGATGATGGCGTCGCGCGCATCCTCGATCTGCGGATCCGGCACCGTCTCGCAGCGGATATCGTGTTTGCCCTGCCAGCGTAGCGCCTTCATGGTGGTTCTCCGTCGATCGAGTGCGAGCACAAACGGCCGCTGCCGCGGGGCCGCGGACGTCTCGGCAGATTGACCAACGAGCAGGCGATATGTTCCAGGGAGCGTCGAAAAAGCCTGGCCGGACCTGGGATCAGCCGTTCACGAAAACGTCGGGCTGGCGTTGGGCGAGGCTATCGAGCTCCTGCGCGACCGCATCGAGGTGGTCCTCCATCGCGCGCCGGGCCGCCGCCGAATCGCCGGCCGCGATGGCCCTGAACAGCACCTCGTGCTCGGCGAGGGTCACGGCCTGCCGGCGCGGGGAGGAGAGGAGGCGCCGCACCCGGTCGATATTGGCCCGCGACGCTTCGATCACGGCGCCGACGCGGGGCAGGTCGAGCCCCGTCACCAAGATCTCGTGGAAGGCAAGGTCGAGGGCGTGGAAGCGCATGCGGCTGTCCTCCACCACGGCAAGCGCCTGTTCGGCGAGGTTGGTCTCGAGGGCTTCGCGGGCGTCCCGGGGCAGGCGGCCGGCGGCGGTCTCCGCCACCATGGCCTCGAGCGCCCGCCGGATCATCATGGCCTCGCGCACCTCCGCCAGCCGGATCCGGGCGGCGCGGGTTCCCCGCTGGGGCAGCACCTCGACGAGACCTTCGGCGGCAAGGCGTCCGAGCGCCTCCGAGACCGGAAAGCGCGAGACGCCCAGCCGCCCGCAGACGAGGCTCTTGTCGATGAACTCGCCTGGGGCGAAATCGAGGGCCACGATGGCGGCGCGCAGCATCCGCTCCACCCGTTCCGTGGTCTGGCCCCGCCCCTCGCGCTCGAGGGGCTGTAGAAAAGCGTAAGGCGCCCCCTTGCTCCGCTCCGTCATGCAGGTAACATGTTAGCTCAGACGCCGGGCGGACGCCAAGCCCGGCGCAAGGCTACGGGCATCCGCCCGCGCACCGCGACGAACCGGCCTGAAGAGCCGGACATCCTGGAGGAAAGTTTCATGCGCTCTGTCACCCGCCGCGTCATCTTCGGCCTTGCCGCCGCCGCCGCTCTCGCCCTGCCGGCCCTGCCCGCCAGCGCCCAGACGAAGCTCAAATGGGCGCACGTCTACGAGACCTCCGAGCCCTATCACAAATGGGCTCTGTGGGCCGGCGAGGAGCTGAAGAAGCGCACCAACGGCAAATACGCCATCGACGTGTTCGCGGCCTCCTCCCTCGGCAAGGAGAGCGACATCAACGAGGGCCTGTCGCTCGGCACGGTCGACATCATCTACACGGGTCAGCTCTTCGCCGGCCGCGCCCACGGGCCTCTCGCCATCGGCGGCGCACCCTTCATGTTCCGCGATTTCGGGCACTGGAACGCCTTCCGCAAATCGGATCTCTTCAAGGAGCTGGGCCAGGGCTACGAGAAGAAGGCGGGCCACCGGGTGGTCAGCCTCACCTATTACGGCGAGCGCCACGTGACGGCGAACAAGGACATCACCAAGCCCGAGGACATGAAGGGCGTGAAGATCCGCGTGCCGGATGCGCCGCTCTACACCATGTTCCCGCGCGCCGTAGGGGCGAACGCCACGCCCATCGCTTTCGCCGAGGTGTATCTTGCCTTGAGCCAGGGCGTGGTCGACGCGCAGGAGAACCCGCTCGTCACGATCCAGGCCAAGAAGTTCCACGAGGTGCAGAAGAACATCGTGCTCACCGGGCACATCACCGATGCGCTCCTCACCATCGTCTCGGGCGGCACCATGAAGCGCCTCTCGGCCGATGAGCAGAAGATCCTCACCGAGGTTCTGGCCGAGGCCGCCGACAAGTGCTCGGACGAGATCGCCCGCATGGAGAAGGAGCTGGTGGGCTGGTTCAAGAGCCAGGGCAAGAACGTGGTCGAGGTCGACCGCAAGCCCTTCCGCGAAGCCGTGGTGAAGATGCACCTCGGCTCCGACGCCACCTGGGACAAGGCCGTCTACGACCGCCTGCAGGCGATTCAGTCGACGACGAATTGAGCGACGTCCCTCCCCCTTGGCGTGCAACCGCACGGGAGGGTGCCGGCCGGCGGGTGGGGGGTGGTGCCGCGTTTAGCTCTGCGGCGCCCCCTGCACCACCGCCACCCCTGACCCCTCCCCTCAAAGGGGGAGGGGAGTGAGGCTATCATGCAAGCCAACACCACCGCGTTCGCCCCCGCCGACAGCAAGGCCGAGCCGCTCGACGATACGCTCCAGCGCGACATGGACGTGCTGTTCGAGCAGTGGCAGGCTGAAGAAGCGCATGTGGATCTGTCGGACCTGCGCTGGACCGACATCCTGGTCTTCGCCCTGTTCTGGGTGCTGTTCGGGGTCGTCTTCCTCCAGTTCTTCACCCGCTACGTCCTGAACGACTCGCTCGGCTGGACGGAGGAGATCGCCCGCTACCTCCTCATCGGCGTCACGTTCTTCGGGTCCGTGACCGCGATGCGCAAGGGCAGCCACATCAGCGTCGAGGCGCTGCTCGTCTTCCTGCCGCCGCGCGCCAAGCATGCGGTCCTGCTCGCGGTCGATGCCCTCGTCGCGCTCTTTTGCGGCGCCATGGCATGGTACGCCTACCAGCTCGGAGCCCTCGCGCCGGGCTACATGGTGTCGATCGACGTCCCGAAGGGCTACATGTACTGGGCGGTTGCGGGGGCGCTTGCGGGCGTGACGGTCCATGCGGCCCTGCGCTTCGTGCGGCGCCTGCGGGGTCGGGAGGCCGATACCACGCACGGCCTCATTCTCGACTGACCGCGAGGTTCCCGTGCTCATCACCCTCATGATCGTCAGCCTCGTGGTGCTCATCGTCCTCGGCGTGCCGGTGGCCGTGGCGCTGGCAGGCTCCTCCCTGCTCTTCCTCCTCGCCGGGAACTGGACGGGCGAGTTCTCGACCCCCGTCATCACGGTGATCCACCGCATGGTGAACGGCGTCGATTCCTTTCCGCTCCTCGCCGTGCCGTTCTTCATCATGGCCGGCAACATCATGAACTCGGCCGGGATCACGAAGCAGATCTACGATTTCGCGGTGGCGGCCGTGGGCTGGCTCAAGGGCGGGCTCGGCCACGTCAACGTGGCAGGCTCGGTGATCTTCGCCGGCATGTCGGGCACGGCGGTGGCGGATGCGGGCGGCCTCGGCACCATCGAGATCAAGGCCATGCGGGATCATGGCTACGACACACGCTTCGCCGTGGGCCTGACTGCGGCCTCCTCCACCATCGGGCCGATCATCCCGCCCTCGCTGCCCCTGGTGATCTACGGCGTCGTGGCGAACGCCTCCATCAACGCGCTCTTCGTCGCCGGCATCGTGCCGGGCCTCATCATGGCGCTCTTCCTGTCGGGAGCCGTGGTTCTCTACGCCCACCGCAACGGCGTCGGGCGCGATGCAAGCTTCGCGCTCGGGCGGCTCGGCTGGTCGTTCCTCAACGCGGTCCTGCCGCTTCTCACCCCCGCCATCATCATCGGCGGCATGAGCTTCGGCCTTTTCACGCCCACGGAAGCGGCCGTGTGCGCCTGCGCCTACGCGCTACTCCTCTCGACCGTCATCCACCGCGGGTTGAACTGGGCCTTCGCGCGGGCGGGGCAGCCGCCGCGCTATGCGGTTCTGTCCCTGCGTCAGTTCATCCGCGTCACCATGGACACCCTCGAGACCACGGCGGTGGTTCTGTTCATCGTGGCCGGCGCATCGATCTTCGGCTGGGTGCTCACCACGACCCGCACCACCGATGCCCTCGGCGAGTGGATCATCACCTTCGCGAGCGACCCGATCACCTTCCTGCTTCTCGTCAACGTGTTCCTGCTCATCGTCGGCTGCTTCATGGAAACGATCGCGGCCATCACGATCCTCACTCCCGTGCTGCTTCCGGTCGCAGTGAAACTCGGGATCGACCCGGTGCATTTCGGGCTCATCATGGTCCTGAACCTGATGATCGGCCTGCTGACGCCGCCGGTGGGCATGGTCCTCTACGTTTTGACCCGCGTCGCCAAGATCACGTTCGAGGAATGCGTGCGGGCCTGCGCCCCCTGGCTGATCCCGCTCCTCCTCGTCCTCGCCCTCATCACCTTCGTTCCGGAAACGGTGCTGTGGCTGCCCCGGACCCTGAAAGAACTCGGTTACCTATGAACGCTCCCCTGACCACACCCCGCACCATCCGCCTGCATCCGGACGACAACGTCGCCATCGCGGTGGATCTCGTCTCGCCCGGCGCTCTCGCGCAGGGGCTCACGGCGCGCGAGCGCATTCTGCGCGGCCACAAGATGGCTCTGGAGCCCATCCGCGAGGGCGAGCCGGTCCGCAAGTTCGGCCAGATCATCGGCTTTGCGAAAGCCCATATCGCGCCGGGCGAATGGGTGCACGAGCATAACGTGGGCCTCCACGACTTCGACCGCGACTACCGCTTCTGCGAGGATGCGCGGGACGACGGGCTGCTCCCCCCGGAAATGCGGGCGACCTTCGAAGGCTACCGCCGGGCGAACGGCAAGACGGGAACGCGCAACTATCTCGGCATCCTCACCTCCGTGAACTGCTCGGCATCCGTCGCGCGCTTCGCGGCGGCCGAGGTCGAGCGCTCCGGCATCCTCGCCGAGCACCCCGAGATCGACGGCATCGTGCCCATCGTCCACGGCACGGGCTGCGGCCATGCGGCCTACGGCGAAGGCTTCGAGGTCCTGCGGCGCACCCAGTGGGGCTATGCGAGCCACCCGAACTTTGCGGGCGTCATCATGGTGGGGCTCGGCTGCGAGGTGTTCCAGATCGGCCGCATGAAGCAGGAATACGGCCTGGAGGAGACCGACACCTTCCGCACGCTCACGATCCAGGAGACCGGCGGCACCCGCAAGACCGTGGCGGCCATCGCCGAGGCCATCCGCGCGATGGTGCCCATCGCCGCGAGCGCCCGGCGCGAGACCCGCCCCGCCTCCGAACTCATCCTCGCCCTGCAATGCGGCGGCTCGGACGGCTATTCGGGGCTCACGGCGAACCCGGCCCTCGGCGCCGCCTCCGACGAACTCGTGCGCCATGGCGGCACCTCGATCCTCTCGGAAACGCCGGAGATCTACGGCGCCGAGCACCTTCTTACCCGCCGCGCGGCGACCCGGGAGGTGGGCGAGAAGCTCGTCGAGCGCATCCGCTGGTGGGAGGATTACACGGCCCGCAACGGCGGCGAGATGAACAACAACCCGTCCCCCGGCAACAAGGCCGGCGGCCTCACCACCATCCTCGAGAAGTCGCTCGGAGCCACCGCGAAGGGCGGGCAGTCGACGCTCCGCGCCGTTTACGAATATGCCGAGCCCGTCAAGGAGCACGGCTTCGTCTACATGGACACGCCGGGCTACGATCCCGTGGCGGCGACCGGCCAGGTGGCGGGCGGCGCGAACCTCATCGCGTTCACCACGGGCCGCGGCTCGGCGTTCGGAGCTAAGCCCGCGCCGTCGATGAAGCTTGCCACCAATTCCGACATCTACCGCCGCATGATCGATGACATGGACATCGATTGCGGCACCATCCTGGACGGTGTCGCGGTGGAGGAGAAGGGCCGCGAGATCTTCGAAAAGCTCCTGAAGGTCGCCTCGGGCGAGCGCACCAAGTCCGAGGAACTCGGCTACGGCGACGCCGAGTTCGTGCCCTGGCAGATCGGCGCCACCATGTAGGCCTCAGGCCTCCGGCAGCACCGGGGCTGCGACGTCGGTCTTGGCCTTCTTGGCGGCCTCGCGCTCGAACATCAGGAGAAAGAAGCCGGCCCCGCAGATTACCACCGCGCCGATGAGGGTGGCGGGGTGGATCACGTCGCCGAAGACGAGGTAGCCGAAGAGCACAGCCCAGACGAGAAGCGTGTACTGGTAGGGCGACACCACGGATGCGGGCGCGAGTTTCAGCGAACGGTTGACGCAGACATGCGCCAGCATGGCGACGACGCCGAGGAGCGAGAGCAGGATGAAGTCGCGGAACGTCGGCTGCACCCAGGCGAAGGGCGCGGCGACGGCTCCGAAGGCGAGGGCGCCCAGGATCTGGCCGAGCACCAGCGTCGTGTCGCTCGTCTCGCGCAGGCGGCGCGTGGTGATCATCAAGAGAGCGAAGAACATGCTGCCGGCAAGCGCGATGAGAGCCGGCAGGGTCAGGGTCGCCGCCGAGGGCCGCAGCGCGATGAGAACGCCCGCGAAGCCGACGACGATGGCGATCACCCGCCGCGTGTCGAGGCGCTCCCCAAGGAGAAGGTAGGCCAGAACGGCCACGTAGATCGGGCCGGCGAGATAGTACGTCATCACGTCGGCGAGCGGCATGAACGCCACCGCCCAATAAAAACAGGCGACCTCCAGGGTCGAGAAGGTGATCCGCAGGAGATGGAGGCCGGGCTGCGATGGGATCCGCGGCAAGCCCTGGCGCCAGATAAAAGGCGAAAGAACGAGGAGCGCCGCCGCGCTGCGCAGCAGCAGCACCTGACCGACCGCGTAGGTCGAGACGAGCCACTTGCCCATCACGTCGTTGACGGAGAACAGGAAGATGCCGAGGAGCATCAGGCCGATGCCGGCGAGCGTGGTCGAGCGCGCCGGAACGGCGAAGCTGGAGGAGGTGTTCATCGCTGTGTTGCTTAGAAGGTCTTGGTGCCGTTCGTCTGCACCATGATGGCGTAGAGCGAGGTGGTGCCGCAGATATAGAGGCGATTGCGCTTCGGCCCGCCGAAGGCCACGTTGGCGGTCACTTCCGGCACCAGCACCTTGCCGATCAAGGTGCCGTCCGGCGCATAGCAGTGGATGCCGTCGCCGGCGCTCGTCCAAAGGCGCCCTTCCACATCGAAGCGAAAGCCGTCGAACAGGCCCGCCGTGCAGGCGGCGAAGACCCGCCCGTTGGCCAGCTTGCCCCCCTCGTCCACGTCGAACACCCGGATGTGGCGCGGGCCTTCCTTGCGATGCGTGGCCCCCGTATCGGCGACGTAGAGGTGCCGCTCGTCCGGCGAGAACGCGATGCCGTTCGGGCGCACGAAGTCGTCCGCCACGACGGCGAGCGCGCCCGTCTGCCCGTCGATGCGGTAGACGTGGCAGGCCCCGATCTCGCTCTCGGCCTTGTGCCCCTCGTAGTCGCTGTCGATCCCGTAGGCCGGATCGGTGAACCAGATCGAGCCGTCCGCCCGCACCACGGCATCGTTAGGAGAGTTGAGCCGTTTGCCCTTGTAGTGGCTCGCGAGCACGGTGATCGTGCCGTCGTGCTCCGTGCGGGTGACGCGCCGCCCCCCGTGTTCGCAGGTGACGAGGCGGCCTTCGCGGTCGATGGTGTTGCCGTTGGAATAGTGCGCCGGGCTGCGAAACACCCCAACCCCGCCGGTGGTCTCGTCGTAGCGCATCATCCGGTCGTTCGGGATGTCGCTCCACACGAGGGTGCGATGGGCGGGAAAGTAGGCCGGGCCCTCCGCCCAGCGGCAGCCCTGGTAGAGCACCTCGAGCCGGGCATTCGGGTTCACAAGGGAGGCGAAGCGCTCGTCGAGGGTGATCGCCGGGTCTCGGATCATGGTCGGCCTTGAGTGCTGGTCTTTCCCGGTCTTAAGGCAATGCGAGGCCGACAACCAGATCAAGATTGCGGTCCGCCATGCCGGAAAGGCATGTGCGGGACGCACGGCGCACCTTGCCTTACGGAAGACGCTGGTGAAGATGGGGCCGACAAACAACAGGGAGAGACGGATGGCAGCGACCTACAGCGATCTGGCCGGCAAGACCGTGCTGATCACCGGGGGCGGCTCGGGGATCGGCGAGGCGATCGTCCGCCGCTTCGCCGCTCAGAAATCGAAGGTCGCGTTCATCGACATCAAGGAGGCCGAATCCCGCAAGCTCGCCGACGAGTTGAGCGGGCAGGGCGCCACGGTGCGCTTCGAGCAGGTCGACCTCACCGACATCGCGGCCCTGCGGGCCGCCATCGGGCGCGTGCGGGAGGCCTTCGGGCCCATCCGGGTGCTCGTCAACAACGCGGCCCACGACGAGCGGCACCCGACGCCCGACGTGACGCCGGAATACTGGGACGAGCGCATCGCCGTGAACCTGAAGCACCAGTTCTTCGCCGCCCAGGCCGTGCTGCCGGACATGCAGGCCGCCAAGGACGGCTCCATCATCAATTTCGGGTCGGTGTCCTGGATGGTGGGCCAGGGCGGCATGGCCGCCTATACGGCCGCGAAGTCCGCCGTGCTCGGGCTGACGCGCTCGCTCGCCCGCGATTACGGGCCGGACAACATCCGCGTGAACGCCATTGCGCCGGGCTGGATCATGACCCAGCGCCAGATCGAGAAATGGCTCACCCCGCAAGGGGAGGCCGAGCTGATGCAGCGCCAATGCCTCAAGCGCAAGCTCGCACCCGACGAGGTCGCCCGGTTCACCGTGTTCCTCGCCTCTGAAGAAGCGTCCGCCTGCACGAACCAGCACTACGTGGTGGACGGCGGCTGGACCTGATCAGATCCGGCCCCGCGTTAACAGGTAGAGACGGGCCGCGTTGCCGCCGAGCAAGGCGGCCCGCTCCGCTTCCGTGAGGCCTGCGAGCAGCACGAGGCTCGCCTCGCGCCAGCGGTCGTAGCCGCCCGCGAGGTTCACGACGGGCCAGTCGCTGCCCCACAGGAGCCGCTCCGGGCCGAACACGGCGAGCAGGTGATCGACGTAAGGCCTCAGGGTCTCGACGCTCCAGTCGGGGCCGGCCTCGGTGACAAGGCCCGACAGCTTGCAGACGACATTCGGCCGCGCGGCGAGGGCCGCCATGTCGGCCCGCCAAGGATCGAGCCGTCCGTCCTTGATGAACGGCTTCGCCCCATGGTCGATCACCACCGCAAGGCCCGGGTGGCGGTCGACGACCACGAGAAGCCGGGAGAGATGGCGCGGCAGGGCGAGGGCATCGAAAACGAGTCCATGCGCGACGAGGGCCCGGAAGGCCGGCGCCAGGTCCGGACGCAGGAGCCAGTCGTCGTCGGGGATGTCCTGCACCATGGGCCGCAGGCCGACGAGCAGCGGGTCGGAGGCAAGATCGGCGATGACCGCCGGCGCGTCGGCGGCTGAAAAGTCCACCCATCCGACGATGCCGGCGACCGAGGGCGAGGCCGCCGCGAGATCCAGCATGTAGCGGGTCTCCTCCACGGTCGGGGCGGCCTGGACAAGGATTGTGCGGTTGATGCCGTGCCGTTCGAGATGAGGGGCGAGATCGTCCGGACCGAAGGGCCGGTACAGCGGCGCGAGGTCCGGCGTCAGCCAGCCATAGTCGCCCCGCGCGGGCTCCCAGTAATGCTGATGCGCATCGATCATCCCGTCAGAGGGAGGCAAGGACCCCTCCATCCACGTAGAGAACCTGCCCGTTCATGAAGTCCGAGGCGGCCGACGACAGGAAGATCGCAGCGCCGACGAGTTCGCGCGGATCGCCCCAGCGCCCGGCGGGTGTGCGGCCCTTCACCCAGGCGTCGAAGGCCGGATCGTCCATTAGGGCGGCGTTCAGGGGCGTTGCGAAATACCCGGGGCCGATGGCGTTGACCTGGATGTTAAACGGCGCCCATTCCACGCACATGGCGCGGGTGAGCTGCTTCACGGCGCCCTTCGCGGTCACGTAGGGCGCGACGGTGCGCCGGGCGACCTCGCTCATCAAGGAGGCGAGGTTGACGATCTTGCCGCGCCGCCGCTCCACCATGCGGCGGGCGACCGCCTGCGCGGTGACGAACACGCCCGTGACGTTGGTGCGGATCACCTCGTCCCAGAGGGCCTGATCCACCTCGAGAAGGGGCGCCCGGCGCTGGATGCCGGCATTGTTGACGAGAATGTCGATGGCGCCGATCTCGGCTTCGATGCGGGCGACGCCCGCTTCGACATCCTCCGGGCGCGAGACGTCGAAGCTCAGGCCGTGGGCCGCGAGACCCTCCGCCCGCAGCTCATCCACGGTTCTCGCGACCCGCCCCTCGTCGCGCCCGTTCACCACGACGGCGGCACCCGCCTCCGCGAGGCCGCGCGCGATCGCAAGGCCGAGGCCCGACGTGGCCCCGGTCACGAGGGCCAATCGTCCGGTCAGATCGAAGAGGGGATGGGACATGGCTCGTCGGGTCCGCCTCAGGACGGGCGCACCACGCCTTTCTTGAGGATGATGTTGCCGTAAAGGCGGGCCTCGCCCGTGGCGACGATGGCGTAGGCGGCCTTGGCCCGATCATAGAAGCTGAAGCGCTCCAGGGCGCCCAGGGTCATGGCCGGGCTTTCCCGGCGCGCGATCACGGCGCGGAACTCGTCGAAGATGGGCTGCTCGGCCCCCGGATCGCCCACCACCTCCATGCGCCAGGCGGCCTCCGGCACGAAGTCGTCGAGCGGCATGACCGAGAGGATCGCATCGAGCGCGGCGGTGGCGCTCACGCCGTCGAGGCGGACGAGGCGGCGCGCCATGGCATCGGCCGGAAAGTTGCCGTCCACGATGGCGATGTCGTCGCCGTGGCCCATAGCCCGTAGGGTCGCCAGGAGGTCGGGGGTGAGGAGGGGATCGAGGCCTTTGAGCATGGGGGCTCCGGTCAGGCGGGAACGGGCGCGTCGGGCCGCAGCAGGCCCTCGGCCTTCAGGTCGGACCAGAGGCCGGCCGGGATGCGCGCCCCTAGAACTTCGGCGTTGCGGCGCACCTCGTCGGCGCTCTGCGCACCCGGGATGACGGACACCACCGCGGGGTGGGCGAGGGGAAAGCGAAGCGCCGCCTCGATGAGCCGGACGCCGTGCGCGTCGCACACCCGCTCGATTTCGGCCACCCGTCGCAGGATGTCCGGCGGTGCAGGATCGTAGTTGTAGAAGGCCCCGGGTTTCGGGCCGGTGGCGAGAATGCCCGAATTATAGGGCCCGCCGAGGGCGATGCCGATCTTGCGCTCGACGCAGAGCGGCAGAAACGAATCGAGGGCCTCCTGTTCGAGCAGGGTGTAGCGCCCGGCGAGGAGAAAGAGGTCGAAGTCGCCCTGCCGCGCCATCGTCTCGCAGACCTGCCACTCGTTCACGCCGGCCCCGATGGCGGCGATCGCCCCCTGCTGGCGCAGCTCGTGCAAAGCCCGGTAGCCGCCCTCCATGAACTCGCGGATGCGCCGGTCGGAAGCGTCCTTCGAGCCATGCGTGAAGATGTCGACGTCGTGGCAGAACAGGATGTCGATGCGGTCGACGCCCAGCCGCTCGAACGAATCCTCGACGGAGCGCATCACCCCGTCATAGGAGTAGTCGTAGATCTCGCGCCGGGCCGGCGTGTCGAAGAACTTGCCGGTTCCGGTGCGCTCCTCGGGCGGGCACACGGCGAGGCGCCGCCCGACCTTGGTCGAGAGGAGATACGTGTCTCGCGGGCGGCCGCGCAGGAAGGGGTTCAGGCGGGTCTCGGATAGGCCGAGCCCATAGAGCGGTGCGGTATCGAAGAACCGGCAGCCGACCTCCCAGGCCGCTTCCAGCGCACCCTGCGCCGTCGCCTCGTCCAGAGGGCGATACAGGTTGCCAAGGGGGGCGGTGCCCATCCCGAGTTCGGTGAAGTCGAGTGTGCGGCCCGCCCGCGTCTTGAATGGCCGGATCGCCTGCTCAGCCGCTTCACCCATCGTGCGACCTTTCTGGCCCGTTTCCTCGACGGGCAAATTGGCCTGAGTTGAAGGCTTGCCGCAAGGGGAGGAGTCTCGATTTCGGTCCTCAGGAACCCGGGCCGGCGTAAAGATCCTTGTAGGTTTCGCGCAGCACGTTCTTTTGCACCTTGCCCATGGTGTTGCGGGGCAGTTCCGGCACCACGATCAGGCGTTTGGGCTGCTTGAACCGGGCGAGCCGTTCGGACAGGGCCGCCAGCACCTCGGCTTCGCTCAACGCCGCATCCTTGTCGGCGACCACGACGGCGGTGACGCCCTCGCCGAAATCGGGGTGAGGCACGCCGATCACGGCGCTCTCGACCACGCCCGGTATGGCGTCGATCTCGGTTTCCACCTCCTTCGGGTAGACGTTGAAGCCGCCCGTGATGATGAGGTCCTTGCCGCGACCAACGATGTGCACGTAGCCGCGTTCGTCCACCTTGCCGAGATCCCCCGTGATGAAGAACCCGTCGGGCCGAAACTCGGCGGCCGTCTTCTCCGGCATGCGCCAGTAGCCCTTGAACACATTGGGCCCCTTCACCTCGATGACGCCGATCTCCCCTTGAGGCAGCACGCTGCCGGTCTCGGGATCAGCGACCCGCAAGGAGATTCCCGGAAGCGGAAAGCCGACGGTTCCCGGCACCCGGTCGCCCTCGTAGGGATTCGAGGTGTTCATGTTGGTTTCCGTCATCCCGTAGCGCTCGAGGATGGCGTGGCCCGTGCGGGCCTGCCAGTCGCGATGGGTATCGGCAAGGAGCGGCGCCGAGCCCGACACGAAAAGGCGCATATGGCTCGTCGCCTCGCGGGTCAGGCGCGGGTCCTGCAGCAGGCGCGTATAGAAGGTCGGCACGCCCATGAGAGCCGTCGCCCGCGGCAGCGCCGCGAACACCGCGTCGGGATCGAATTTCGGCTGGAAGATCATCGTCGCGCCGGCGAACAGGACGCAGTTCGTCGCCACGAAGAGGCCGTGCGTGTGATAGATCGGCAGCGCGTGAATGAGCACGTCGCCGGCGGTGAAGCGCCAGTGGTCGCGCAAGGTGAGGGCGTTCGACACGAGGTTGTCGTGCGTGAGCATGGCGCCCTTGGAGCGGCCGGTCGTGCCCGAGGTGTAGAGGATTGCCGCCAAGTCGTCGCCGGCGCGGGGCGCCGTCGCGAAATCCTCTCCGGCCTGCCGCGCAGCCTCCAACAGGGAGCCTTCGCCCCGGGCATCGAGGGTCGCGGTCCGTGCGCCCGCCTTCGCGGCGAGCGGTTCCAGGGCCGCAAGCTTGCCGGGGTCGCACACGAAGAGGGTGGGTTCGGCGTCGTCGAGGAAGTAGGCGATCTCGGCAGGCGTATAGGCGGTGTTGAGGGGCAGGAACACGGCGCCCGCCCGCAGGGCGGCGAGGTAGAGGATCAGGGCCGGCACGGATTTCTCCGCCTGGACGGCCACCCGGTCGCCCTCCTTCACGCCGAGCGCCGTGAGCGCCCCCGCAAGCCGGCCCGAGAGCGCGATCACGTCCGCATAGGTGAGGGTCTCGCCCGTCGCGGTCTCGATGGCGGGCCTTGCCGGGTCGGCGATGCCGGTCTTGAAGCGGTCGAAGAGATTGCTCATAGCGTCCCGTGATGCTGCGAAAGCCCGGTTGTGCGGCGGATCGAAACCTCTGTCCAGAGCGCGACCTCGGGGCCCCGCGCGAGGAGCGCTGCGCCGTGCTATGGCGCCACCGGGGATGAGGTACCATGACGACCAGCACTTACGACGTTCTCATCATCGGCGCGGGCCATAACGGCCTCACCTGCGCGGCCTATCTCGGCAAGGCCGGCCTGCAGGTGAAGGTAGTGGAGCGGCGCTCCGTGGTCGGCGGCGCGGCCGTGACGGAGGAGTTCCACCCGGGCTTTCGCAACTCGGTCGCGTCCTACACGGTGAGCCTTCTCAACCCGAAGGTGATCCGCGACCTCGATCTCCACGGCCACGGCCTGCGCATCGTCGAGCGCCGGGCCATGAACTTTCTGCCCACCTTGGACGGCCGCTTCCTTCTCACCGGCGGAGATCGCACCAGGGCCGAGATCGGGAAGTTCAGCGCCCGGGATGCCGAGGCTTACGACGCATTCGGGGCGGAGATCGAGGCCATCGCCGACGTGCTGCGCGGCCTCGTCCTGCGCGCGCCGCCGAACGTCACCGAGGGGCTCAATCCCCGCAGCCTTGGTGAACTCGTGAAGGCGGCCACCCTCGGGCGCGATCTCTCGCGCCTGCCCATGGCGAGCCGCCGCGCGCTCCTCGACCTCTTCACGAAATCCGCCGCCGACTACCTCGACGGGTGGTTCGAGAGCGAATCCGTCAAAGCCCTCTTCGGCTTCGACGCGGTGGTGGGCAACTATGCGAGCCCCTTCACGCCCGGCACCGCCTACGTGCTCCTCCACCATGCCTTCGGTGAGGTGAACGGGAAGAAAGGCGTGTGGGGCCACGCCATCGGCGGCATGGGGGCAATCACCCAGGCGATGGCCAGGGCGGCACGCGCCGCAGGCGTCGAGATCGAAACCGACGCGCCGGTGCGGGAGGTGATCGTCGAGGGCGGCCGCGCGGCGGGCGTGGTTCTCGAGGACGGGCGGTCGTTCCGCGCCCGGGCGGTGGCCGGCAATGTCCACCCGCAGCTTCTCTACACCCGCATGGTACCGGCCAGCGCGCTGCCGGCGGACTTCGCTGCCCGCATCGCCCGATGGCGCTCGGGATCGGGGACCTTTCGGATGAACGTGGCGCTCTCGCGTCTTCCGAACTTCACGGCACTGCCGGGGGGCGAAGCCGGCGATCACCACACCGCCGGCATCATCCTCGCGCCGAGCCTCGCCTATATGGACAAAGCCTATTACGACGCTCGCACTCATGGTTGGAGCCGCGAGCCCATCGTCGAGATGCTGATCCCCTCGACCCTCGACGACAGCCTCGCCCCACCCGGCCAGCACGTGGCGAGCCTGTTCTGCCAGCATGTGGCGCCTCAACTCCCGGACGGCCGAAGCTGGGACGATCACCGGGAGGAGGTGGCCGATCTCATGATCGCCACCGTCGACCGCTTCGCCCCGGGCTTCAAGGACAGCGTCATCGCCCGGCAGGTTCTGAGCCCCCTCGACCTCGAGCGCACCTTCGGCCTCGTCGGCGGCGACATCTTCCACGGGGCGCTGTCGCTCGATCAGCTGTTCTCGGCCCGTCCGGTGATGGGCTATGCCGATCACCGCTCCCCGCTCGCGGGCCTCTACCTGTGCGGGTCCGGTGCGCATCCGGGCGGCGGCGTGACGGGGGCCCCCGGCCACAACGCCGCGCAGGTGATCGCACGGGATCTTCGCGGGTCCTGGCGCCCCTGGTAGGGCGTCACCGGCCCGTGCTAGGGCAAGCGGAGCCTTGAGCGGAGGAGCGGAGATGCGGCAGGCCTGGCGGTGGTTCGGCGAGAGCGACCCGGTGACCCTCGACCACGTGCGCCAGGCCGGCGCGACCGACATCGTCTCCTCGCTCCACCACGTTCCCATCGGCGAGGCCTGGACCCGGGCGCAAGTCGAGTGTCATCGCGACCTTATCGAGACGACGCCGCCGGGCCGCTCGCCCCTGCGCTGGAGCGTCATCGAGAGCATCCCGATCCCCGACGACGTGAAGCGCCTCGGGGCCGAGGCGCGCCGCTCCATCGAGGCCTGGATCGCGAGCCTGGAGGCCGCGGCGGCCGGGGGCCTCAAGATCGTCTGCTACAACTTCATGCCGGTGCTCGACTGGACTCGCACCGATCTCGACTGGCCGCTGCCGACGGGCGCCACGGCTCTGCGGTTCGATCAGGCGCGCTTCGCGGCGTTCGACCTCCATATCCTGAAGCGCGAGGGCGCCGAGGCGGATTACGACGAGGCGACCCGCTCCCGCGCGGCCGCCGTCGCGGCCGCGCTCACCGATGACGAGGCGGCGGACCTGACGCGAACGCTCGCCGCGGGCCTGCCCGGCACCACGTCGGAATCCCTCGACCTCGACGGCTTCCGCGCCAAGCTCGACGCCTATCGCGGCATCGACGCGGCGAGAGCGCGGGCCAACCTGATCGCGTTCCTCGAAGCCGTGACCCCGGTGGCGGAAAGGCTCGGCGTGAATCTCACTCTTCATCCGGACGACCCGCCGCGCCCGCTCTTCGGCCTGCCGCGCATCGCCTCGAAGGCGGAGGATTACGCGGCGCTCTTCGATGCCGTGCCGTCGCCCGCCAACGGCATATGCTTTTGCACCGGCAGCCTCGGGGTGCGGGCCGACAACGACCTTCCCGCCATCGCGCGGCGCTTCGCCAGCCGCATCCACTTCGTGCACCTGCGCGCGACGAAGCGCGACACCGACGGTCTCAGCTTCCATGAGGCGGACCACCTCGACGGCGACGTGGACATGGTGGCGGTCATCGCCGCGCTCCTCGACGAGGATCGTCGCCGGCCCGCGGACGAGCGCATCCCGTTCCGTCCCGATCACGGCCACCGCATGCTGGACGACCTCAATCCGGGCAAGCGCGTGAACCCGGGCTACACGGCGATCGGGCGCCTGAAGGGACTTGCGGAGTTGCGGGGAATCATGCGCGCCCTGGAGCACGAGTCCCGCGCATGATCCTCGTCTTCGGCTCGATCAACATCGACTTCGTCTTCCGCACGCAGGCCCTGCCGCGGGAGGGTGAAACGGTGCTCACGGACGGCATGCTTCTGGTGCCGGGGGGCAAGGGCGCCAATCAGGCGGTGGCCGCCGCGAGGGCCGGGGCGCGGGTCGCCATGGTGGGGTGCATCGGTCAGGACGCGATGGCCGAACCCGCGACCGCCGGCCTGCGCGGCGCCGGCGTCGATCTTCAGCACCTTCGCCGCTCCGAGCGGCCCACGGGCTGCGCCGCCATCGTGGTCGATGCGGCCGGGCGCAACCACATCACGGTCGCCAGCGGCGCCAATCTCGACACGGCGGACGGCATGGTCGCGGACGCCCTGCTCGGACCCGGCACCACATTGCTCCTGCAAAACGAGGTCGATGCGGAGGCCAACCTCACCCTGGCCCGCCGGGCGCGGTCCCGCGGAGCGTCGGTCATCCTGAACGCCGCGCCGGCGCGGGCGATGAACGCCGCCCTCTGGGCAGGCCTTCTCGCCGGGCTCGTGGTGAACGAGACCGAAGCCGCGATGCTGGCGGGCTCGCACGAGCCCGAAGCGCTCCGGCAGCTCGCGGCGGCAATGGACGCTCCCGTCGTCGCCACGCTCGGCGGCGATGGTGCCATGGCCGTGATGCCGGACGGCACCGTGCATCGGATCGGCGCCCTGCGGCTGGACCGGGTGGTCGACACCACGGCCGCCGGAGACAGCTTCGTCGGCGCCCTCGCCACGGCTCTGCAGCAGGGCCAGGGTCTCGGGGAAGCCCTGCGCTTCGCAAGCGTTGCGGGCGCGCTTGCCTGCACGAAGCCGGGCGCCCAGACGAGCGCCCCCGGCCGGGCCGAGATCGAGGCCCGCCTCGGCGACCTTGCGCCGGCCGTGCGGGTGAACTGAGGTCGTTTTCGTCGGTCGCAAGCGTGGGAGGCGCGACGAGCCCTCCTCCCCCTTGTGGGGAGGAGTTGGAGGTGGGGGTGCTGCCGCGTAGATCGATGCAGTGCCTTCTGCACCACCCCCACCCTGTATCCCTCCCCTCAAGGGGGAGGGGGACGGGCGGCGCCGCGCCCTAAGAGGCCCAGTTCTCCTTGAAGTCGCCGTAGAGGGTGAGACCCCCATCGGCATAAAGCGTCTGCCCCGTTATGTAGCGGGCCTCCTCCGAGGCCAGGAAGGTGAAGACCGGAGCGATGTCTTCGGGTTTTGCGGCGTAGCCCATCGGGATGTGCCGCTCGACGCCCGCCTTCAAGGCCGGATCGTTCCGCCAGGCGTCGTTCATCTCGGTCAGGATTGCGCCGGGGCCGACGGCGTTCACGCGGATCCCGCGATCCGCGTATTCCAGCGCGAGGGTGCGGGTGAGATTGCCAAGGCCGCCCTTGCTCATGGAATAGCCGAGGAAGCCCGGCTTCGGGATCGTCTCGTGAACGCTCGACGTGTTGATGATCGAGCCGCCGCCGGGCCGCGACAGGAAGTGCCGGATCGCGGCGCGGGCCACATGCGCGGCGCCCGTCAAGTTGACGGCGATGATCCGCTCCAGGGTCGCCGCATCGTCGCCGTCGCCCGGCGTTTCGGCCTGAATGCCCGCATTGTTGACCACGATGTCGAGGCGGCCCCAGGCCGCGACGGCCTCGGCGACCATCCGCTCCACCGCCGCCGCCTGGCTCACGTCGGCGTCGAGGGCGAGGTGAGGCCGGTCCTCGCCGCCGGCCGACCGGCAGGCCGCCACCGCGTCCATGGCCGCAGCCTCATGGCCCACATGATTGACCGCCACCGTGGCGCCTTCCCGGGCGAACGCCTCCGCGACCGCCCGGCCGATGCCCCGCGAACCGCCGGTGACGAGGGCGAAGCGGCCGGAGAGGCGTTGAGGTGAGGGCGTCATGCAGCGGCTCCTTTCAAAAATGAGGCAACCTCGTCCCAGCGCGGCGGGTTCGCGCCGCGGCGCGTGCAGACGATCGCGGCCGCGGCGGCGGCAAAGTCGAGGGCTTGCGTCACCGTTTCGGCCGTCCAGGCGCTCGCGGCTTGCGGCGTCAGGCTGCCATGGGCGTCGAGATGGGCGAGGAGCGCGGCGTGGAAGGTGTCGCCGGCGCCCACCGTATCGACCACCGCGACGGCCGGGGTCGGGCGCTCGATGAGCTCGGTCCCGAAGGCGGCGAGCGGGCGCCTCTCCCCCCGGGTGATCACGACGAGCCGCGGGCCCCGCGAGAGCCAGTCGCGCGCAACGTCGGCGAGGTCCCGCGCACCATAGAAGAGCGCGACGTCCTCCTCGCTCCCCTTCACGATCGTGGCATGGGCGAGCAGGGCTTCGAAGCGGCGACGGAAGGCCTGAACGTCGCCGACGGGGTGGCGCACATTGGGATCGAGGGACACCACGCGCCGTCCGGCCTCGCGCCGGATCAGGGCTTCGATCGCGCTCGCGAAGGGTTCCACCCCGAGCGCGTAGGACCCGGCGGCGATCGCGGTGAGGTCCGCCGGGAGCGTGGCGGGCAGGTCCTCCGGGGCGAGGGCCCGGTCGGCCGTCGCGTGGGAGTAGAAGGCGTAGGCCGGGTGTCCCTCGTCATTCGTCGCGACGACGCTCAGCGTCGTGCTCAGGGCGCTGCGCTTCAGGTAGAGGTCGCTCACGCCCGCGCCGGCGAGGCGGCTCGCGAGATAGTCCCCGAAGGCATCGCTCGACAGGGTCGAGAGAAAGGCTGCAGGCCGCCCGAGCCGCGCCACGCCGATGGCGACGTTGAAGGGCGACCCGCCGGCGACGGCCTCGGTCGACAGGCCTTCCGGGGTCGGCCGGCCCACGAAGAGATCGATCAGGGCTTCGCCGCAGACGAGGATCATGGGTTCGCTCTCGGGCTGATGCGCATCAATGCGGTCCGAATTCGGGCTTCAAGGCGCGGTAGAGCCTGCGGAAGGCTTCGGCCCGGGGCCGGTAGGCAACGAGGAGACGAGGATCGGGCTCGATCACGTCGAGGATCGCGGGCGGGATGCAGACCGCCTCGATGGCCTCTCCGGTTGCGGCCATGCGGCCGAGCCTTGCGGCGCCGAAGGCCGGGCCCTTGTCGGCGCCGTCATAGCGCACGAGGCTCATGTCGAGGACGTTGGCGAGGATCCGCGTCCAGAAGAGGCTGCGCGACCCGCCGCCGATGACGCCGGCCCGCCCGAGCGACGTTCCGGCCTGGTCGAAGCTCAGCTTTGCATCCGCGAAGCTGTAGGCGACGCCCTCCAGGACGGCCTGGACGAGGGCGGCTCGCGTCGTCTCGGGCGAAAGGCCGAAGAACACGCCCCGGGCATGCGGGTCGTCGTGGGGCGTCCGCTCGCCCGTGAGGTAGGGCAGGAACAGAAGAGGGCTCGGCCCGGCAAAGGCCGCCTCGGCCTCCGCCAGGAGCACCGGGATTTCGGCATCGAGGAGACGGGCGGCCCAGGCGAGGCAGCTCGCCCCGTTGAGCATCGCGCCCATCTGGAACCACCGGCCCGGCACCGCATGGCAGAACGCATGCACCAGCGTCTCGGGAAACGGGCGGTAGTCCGCGTTCGTGACGAAGAGCTGGGCCGAGGTGCCGAGCGACAGGAACGCGTCGCCGTCCCGCACGGCGCCGAGCCCGATACCGCCTGCCGCAGCGTCGCCCCCGCCACCGGCAACCGGGATCCCAGGCGTGAGGCCCCAGGCCGCCGCAATGTCGCTCCGCAGGTGGCCCGAGACGGCCGATCCTTCCGTCAGGCGGGGCATCTGCGCCGCCGTGAGGCCCGTCGCCGCCAGAGCCTCGGGCGACCAGGCCCGGGCCGCCTCGTCGAGCCACCACGTCCCGGCGGCATCGGACATCTCGGTGGCGCGCTCGCCCGTGAGCTTCAGGCGGATGTAGTCCTTCGGCAGCAGCACGGTCGCGACGGCATCGAAGAGCTCCGGCTCATGCTGCCGCAGCCAGACGAGCTTCGGGGCCGTGAAGCCGGGCATCGGCTTGACGCCGACGATCCGCGCAAGGTCGGGGTGGTGGGCTGCGAGGTCCGCCGCCTGTGCGTGGGAGCGGCCGTCGTTCCACAGGATGGCGGGGCGCAGGACGCGGTCGTCGCTCCCCAAGAGAACGGCTCCGTGCATCTGGCCCGACAGGCCGATGCTCCTGATCGACGCGAACGGTCCGGGCGCGTCTTCGCGCAGCGCCTCGACGGCGGCCTCGACGGCCCGCCACCATTCCTCCGGGTGCTGCTCGGACCACAGGGCCTGGGGCCGGGAGATGCTCAAGGGTGCCGAGGCTTCGGCGACCACGGCCTGGTTCTCGTCGATCAGCACCGCTTTGATGGCGGAGGTGCCGACGTCGATGCCAAGATCGCAGGCCATGCAGGGCTGTCCCGTCAGACGTGGTGGAGGGCCTGGGTGAGATCGTGGATGAGGTCGTCCGGGTGCTCGAGGCCGACCGACAGGCGGACGAGCCCGTCCGTGATGCCGAGCTCGGCCCGGATCTCCTCGGAGAACCGCTGATGGGTGGTGGTGCCCGGATGCGTGACGAGGCTCTTCGCGTCCCCGAGATTGTTGGAGATCTTAATCAGTTTCAGCGCGTTCATGAACCGGAACGCGCCGGCCTTGCCGCCGCCGATATCGAGGGCGATCATGGTGGAAGGTCCGAGCATCTGCCGGGCGACGAGATCGGCCTGGGGGTGATCCGGCCGGCCGGGATAGATGAGGCGGACGAGCCCCGGATGGCCCGGCAGCTTATCTGCGATCGCCGAAGCGGTGCCGCTCTGGCGCGCCACCCGCAGCGGCAGGGTCTCCAATCCCTTCAGCAGCACCCAGGCATTGAAGGGCGAGAGAGTCGGCCCCGTCATTCGCAGAAATTGCTGCACCCGCTCCTCGACGAACTGCGTGGAGCCGAGGATCACGCCGCCGAGACATCGGCCCTGACCGTCGATGTGCTTGGTCGCGGAATACACGACGCAATCGGCCCCGAGCTCGAGCGGCTTTTGGTGCAGGGGCGTGGCGAAGACGTTGTCGACCGTAAGGGTGGCGCCGGCCCCATGGGCGATATCGGCCACGCCGGCGATGTCGATGATTTCGAGCGTCGGATTGGACGGGCTCTCGAGGAAGAGGGCCTTCGTCTGCGGCCGCACCGCCCGCTGCCAGGCTTGGAGATCGCGTCCGTCGACGAGGGTGCAGGCGACGCCGAACCGCGGCAGAAGATCCTCCACCACCCACCGGCACGAGCCGAAGAGCGCCCGGGCCGCGACCACGTGGTCGCCGGCCCGCACCTGCCCCATCATGGCGGCCGTGACCGCCGCCATGCCGGTGGCGGTGGCCCGGGCGGCCTCCGCGCCTTCGAGGGCCGCCATGCGCTCCTCGAAGGCCGCGATGGTGGGGTTCGAGAACCGCGTGTAGCTGTAGCCCGGCTCCTCGTTGAGGAACCGCGCCTCGGCGCTCTCCGCGCTTTCGTAGACGAAGCCCTGCGTCAGGAACATCGCTTCGGACGTCTCGCCGAACGCGGTCCGGGCCGCACCCTCGTGGACGAGGCGCGTGTCGAGATGATGCGGGCGGGGCTGCGGCTTGTTCATATCTTCGGTGCTAAGGCGGTTCTCCCGTCAAAACAATGCCGATTCGCCTCCCGAGGGCAGGAGTTCGGGGCCCCGGCCCGACCTTTGCCGCAACGGCGATGCTTGCCCGATGCACTCGTTCGGCATAGCCCTGGAAAGCCCCCACGAATCGCCCGGCAGGACCCTCCATGTCAGATCACAAACCCGCATCGGGGCCCGATGCGCCCGCCTCCGTCAGCGCGCTCGGCCTGCGCTGGGCTGCTCTGCGCGGCATGCTGTCCTCGCCGCTGATCGAAACCGAGGACCAGCGGGCCCTCCGGGACGAACTGCTGCGGGAATTACAGATTATCGAGCGGGATTTCGCGGCCCTGCCGGCGCGCAACGCAGTGGAGATGTCCGCCAAGCTCGACGTGGTGAAGACCGTTCTGCGCCAGAGCCTCGACGGCCAGGGCTGGATCCTGCGGCTTCTGGAAAGCGTGCAGACGGATCTGCGCCTCGCCGAGACGAAGGCCGCCCGGCCCGAGCGCGCGCCGCTCGCCCGCAGCTTCACGCTCCGGCCCGAGCCGGCGTCGGGATCTTCCACCGGAAACGACGTCGCGGCCGCCTGACGACGCGCGCCGCCGGTCGAGGCGCCCGTCAAGCCCGGGCGCCGACCCGTTCCGCCTTCGGGGTCGGGACCTCGACCTCGATCTCGAGGGTCGAGATGGAATCGCCCCGGTCCATGCGGATCTGGACGCTGTCGCGCTCGACCTGAACGTGCCGGGCGACGACCGCCAGGATCTCCTCGCGCAGGACCGCGACGAGGTCCGGCTGGCCTCCCACGATCCCGCGCTCGTGGGCGAGGAGGATCTGCAGCCGCTCCCGCGCGACCGGCGCCGAGGTGCGGCGGCTGAAGAGGCTCATGAGGCTCATGCGGCCCTCCTGCCGAACAGCTTGCCGAGGAGCCCCCGGCGGTCGCTCGGGATCAGCATCTCGACTGCTTCGCCCTTGAGGCGCCGGGCGGCGTCCGCATAGGCGCGGGCCGGGGCGCTCACGGGGTTGTTGAGGGTCACGGGGGAGCCGACATTCGAGGCCCGCAGAACCTCCTCGCTCTCCGGAATGATGCCGAGGAGCGGGATCGAGAGGATCTCCAGAACGTCGTCCACGCGCAGCATCTCGCCCCGCTCCGCGCGGGCCGGATCGTAGCGGGTGAGAAGCAGGTGCTTGTCCATGCGCTCGCCGCGTTCGGCCTTCTCGGTCTTGGAATCGAGAAGGCCGATGATGCGGTCGGAATCGCGCACGGAGGAGACCTCCGGGTTCGTCACCACAACGGCCACGTCCGCGTGGCGCATGGCGAGGGTTGCACCGCGCTCGATGCCGGCCGGGCTGTCGCACAAGATCCAGTCGAACTTCTCGCGCAACTCCTCGAGGACGCGGGCGACGCCGGCTTCCGACAGGGCGTCCTTGTCCCGGGTCTGGGAGGCGGGCAGGAGCGAGAGGTTGTCGAGCCGCTTGTCGCGGATCAGCGCCTGGGGCAGCTTGGCGTCGCCCTGGACCACGTTGATGAGGTCGTAGACCACCCGGCGCTCCGCCCCCATGACGAGGTCGAGATTGCGCAGGCCAACGTCGAAATCTACCACGACGACCCGGCTGCCGCCTTGCGCCAAGGCGGCGCCGAGGGCCGCGGTGCTGGTGGTCTTGCCGACCCCGCCCTTGCCCGATGTGACGACCACGATCTTGGCCATAGCGTTCCCTTTCGAAAGTTAGTCCAGGGCGGTGATGATGATGGCGTCGCCGTCGAGGGCCACCTGGACGGCCTGGCCGCGAAAGCGCGACCAGAGGTCGTCGGCCGCTTTGTAGAGGCCGTCGATGGCCAAGAGTTCGGCCTCGAACTTGCGGCAGAAGATCCGGGCCCGCGCATGGCCCGTGGACCCCGCGATGGCCCGGCCGCGCAGGGCGCCGTAGATATGGATGGAACCTCCCGCGATGATCTCGGCGCCGGACGCGACGGAGCCCAGCACCGTCACGTCGCCGTCGGGGTGGAGAATCGACTGGCCGGATCGCACCGAGCCCTCGATCATGAGGGAGGAGACCTGGGGCTGCGGCTGCGGCGCGGGCTGCCGGCTCGCCTCTCCGGGCGTCTCGAGGATGCCGATCGACTTGCCGCCGCTCACCGGAGGCGGGAGGCCGGGCCCCAGGGCTTCGGGGTCGGCTCCCTCGATGCCCATGAGGCGGATGCCGCGGTCGAGAAGGTCGCCGACGAGAGCCGTCAGTTCGGCCTTCGTGAGCCCGAGTCCCGTCACGTCCACCATGATCGCGCGGCCGCCGAAGAAGCCGGGCGAGCGGGACCGGAGAGTGTCGAGCTCCGCGAGCCAGTCCCGGATCGGCAGGGCAGGGGCCAGCACGAGCGCCATGAACGACCGTCCGCGAAAGCGGATCGAGGAGCGGGGGCGGACGGGCGCCGCGGCCAGGGCGGGTGATGCTGCCATTACGGCATCTGACGGCGTTATGGTTAACAGGCGGTTAACCCGGCCCGGATCCGGCCGTCCCGTTTCGGGATCGGCAGGGCCGGGGCTGCGGAACCTCGGCCTGCGCTGCCGGTTGCCCCCACCACACGACCAGCGCAGGAGCGACATCATGGCCGACACGCGCCGCCCCCGGCGGGATCCCTTCGACGACGACAACGGCTACGGCGACGTTCCGAACGGGGCTGTCGGCACGAGAGGCCGCGGTCGGGAGTATCCGGACGGCTACGGCGCCGAGGTGATCGGCGACGAGCGCGGCGGCGTGGTGGACGATGGCCGCGGAGGGCCGCGGGACGATGCCGGCACCACGCCCCGCCACCACAGCTCCGGTTACGGCGCATTCGGCCATATCGACCGCAACGACCGCGAGCGCACGGGCGACGAGCGCCTGAGCGGCTTTCGCGGCCGGGGGCCGAAGGGCTACCAGCGCTCCGACGAACGGATCCGCGAGGATGTGTGCGAGCGGTTGACGGATGACCCCATCGTGGATGCGAGCGACATCGACATCGTGGTCGCCGACCGCGAGGTGACGCTCAACGGCTTCGTGGAGCACCGCGACGCGCGCCGCCGGGCGGAGGACATCGCCGAACACGTCTCCGGCGTCGCCCACGTCCAAAACAACCTTCGCGTCCGCGGGCCGTCGGTCACCTGACGGCCGGCGACCGTGCGGAGCGGTTCGGAACGGCCTGTCGAGACCGCCGAGCTTGTTGTCCCCGCTGTTGTTGGCGCAACGATATTCGCTTGACGCGGGAGAGGGTGGCAGGCTCAATGCCGGCCATTGGGCGGCATAGAAACGCCCGAGACCCTTGGAGGACGATATGCTCAGAAGGACCTTCCTCGCGCTCGCAGCGAGCGTGGCGACGCTTGGCCTCGCGGCTGGCGGCGCTTCGGCCCAGGAACTGCCGAAGCTGAAGCAGAAGGACAAGTACAAGGTGGGCTTCGCTCAGACGGAGTCCAACAACCCCTGGCGCATCGCGCAGACCGAGAGCATGAAGGCGGAAGCCGCCAAGCTCGGCCACCAGCTCGTCTACACCGACGCGGCGGGCTCCGCCGCCAAGCAGGTGGCGGACGTCAATTCCATGATCGCCCAGGGCGTCGACCTCATCTTCCTCGCCCCCCGCGAGGAGAAGCCCCTGATCCCGGCCGTGATGGCCGCCAAGCGCGCCGGCATTCCGGTGGTTCTGCTCGACCGAAACGTCGACCAGTCGCTCGCGAAGGCCGGCCGCGACTACGTGACCTTCATCGGCTCCGACTTCGTCGACGAGGGCAAGCGGGCCGCGGAAGCACTCACCAAGGCGATGAACGGCAACGCCAAGATCATCCAGCTCGAGGGCACCACCGGCTCCTCGCCGGCGAACGACCGCCGCAAGGGCTTCGAGGACTACATCAAGGCCCATTCCGGCATGAAGATCGTGGCCTCCCAGTCGGGCGACTTCGCCCGCGACAAGGGCCGTCAGGTGGCCGAGACCCTGCTGCAGGCGCATCCGGACGCGACCGCGATCTACGCGCACAACGACGAGATGGCGATCGGCGCCATCGCGGCGCTGGAAGCCGCCGGCAAGAAGCCGGGTAAGGACGTGATCATCGTCTCGATCGACGGCACCCGCGATGCGCTGCAGGCCATCATCGACGGCAAGATGCTGGCGACCGTGGAGTGCAATCCGAAGTTCGGCCCCAAGGCCTTCGAGACCCTTGCCCGCTACGCCAAGGGCGAGACCATCGAGCCTTGGGTGGTGAATACCGATCGCTTCTTCGACAAGTCGAACGCGGCCCAGCTCATTTCCGACGCCTACTGATCCGCGCTTTGCCTCTCCCCGCACGCGGGGAGAGGGCTCCCTTCGGGAGCGAGCCTGCCTTGGCAGGCGAAGGTTAAGGGGGCGTCTCGGGACAGGGCGCATTCGGAACCGCGCCCTCAACCCCGCTCCACTCCGTTCCGCTCGCCGTCTTCGACGGCCCTCTCCCCGCACGCGGGGAGAGGCCTTTGCGCAAGGTTCTTGCAGGCTCGATGGCTCCCCTCCTGTCCATGCGCGGGATCGACAAGCGCTTTGCGGGCGTACCCGCCCTGCGCGGCGCGGATCTCGTCGTCGAAGCCGGCGAAATCCACGCGCTGATCGGCCAGAACGGCGCCGGCAAGTCCACGATGATCAAGATCCTCACGGGCTACCACGCCCGCGATGCCGGCGAGATCGTGTTCGACGGGAGGCCCGTGGCCTTCGCGGCGCCCCAGGAGGCGCAACGGTCCGGCATCAGCACGATCTACCAGGAGATCAATCTCGTCCCGTACCGGTCGGTCACGGAGAACATCTGCCTTGGACGCGAGCGCCGCCGCTTCGGCCTCCTCGACTGGCGGGCGATGCATCAGGAGGCGCGTGCGCTTCTGGGCCGCTTCGCCATCGACATCGACGTGCGCCGTCCGCTCATGGCCTATCCCACCGCCGTGCAGCAGATGGTGGCGATCGCCCGCGCCATCGGCTTCGACGCCAAGCTCGTGATCATGGACGAGCCGACCTCGTCCCTCGACGAGCGCGAGGTGGAGGTGCTGTTCGGCGTCATCCGCCAGCTGAAGGCGGCCGGCGTCTCGGTCATCTTCGTGAGCCACAAGCTCGACGAACTCTATGCGGTGTGCGACCGGGTGACCATCATGCGCGACGGACGCACCGTGCGCGTCGCCGCCATGAGCGAACTCTCGCGCCTCGACCTCGTGACAACCATGCTCGGCCGCGAACTCACCCGGGCCCTCGAAGCGGGTCCCGCGGCGGCGGCCGGCGCCGATGCTCGCGAGCCGGTCCTTGCGGTGCGCGATCTCGCGGTCGGCCGCAAGGTGCGGGACGTGAGCTTCGACGTGCGGCCCGGCCAGATCGTCGGGTTCGCAGGGCTCCTCGGGGCCGGCCGCACCGAAACCGTGCGCGCCGTGTTCGGAGCGGATCGCGCGGATGCCGGCACGATCCGGTTCGCAGGCGCGCAGGGCGCCATCGCGGAGCCCGCGGACGCCATCCGCGCCGGCATGGGCTTCCTCTCGGAGGACCGCAAGCTCGACGGCATCATTCCCGGCATGTCGGTGCGCGAGAACCTGACCCTCGCGCTGATGCCGCAATTGGCGCGGCGCGGCGTCGTGGACGATGCGAGGAGCCGCGCCATCGTCGACCGCTTCATCGAACGTCTCGGGATCCGGTGCTCGGGACCCGAGCAGCCGATCCGCGAATTGTCCGGCGGCAACCAGCAGAAGGTTCTGCTCGCCCGCTGGCTGTGCATGAACCCGCGCCTTCTCATCCTCGACGAGCCGACCCGAGGAATCGATGTCGGCGCGAAGGCCGAGATCCTGACCCTCGTGCGCGAACTGGCGGGCCAAGGCCTCGGCGTCCTCATGATCTCCTCCGAGCTCGAGGAGGTGGTGGAGGCTGCCTCGCGAATCTTCGTTCTGCGGGACGGCCGCACCGTTGCAACCCTCGAGGGCGAGGCGATTTCGGAGCCGGCCGTGATGAACGCCATGGCGCACGGGCACGAGCCCCAGGGCCGCGAGGCGCTCCATGTCTGAGACGGCCGCAACGGCTCCCACGCCCGCCGGTGGCGGCCGCCGCTTCGACGGCCGCGCCTTCCTCATGCGCTACGGCACGCTCCTCGCCCTGGCGCTGCTGATCCTGTTCAATCTCGCCTTCACGCCGAACTTCGCCACCTGGCAGACGCTGAACGTGAACCTCACCCAGGTCTGCGCCATCGTCATCGTCGCGGTCGGCATGACGCTCGTGATCGCGACGGGCGGCATCGACCTGTCGGTGGGCTCGCTCATGGCCATCGCGGGCGCCCTCGCGCCGCTCATCTTCCTCGGCAAACTCTTGCCCCTGCCGCACCCGATGGTGGGCGTCGCCCTCGCTTTCGTCCTGCCCGTGCTGCTGGCCGGCGCCTTCGGGTGGTTCAACGGCTGGCTCGTGACGCGCCTTCGCATCCAGCCGATCATCGCAACCCTCGTTCTGTTCATCGCCGGCCGCGGCATCGCCCAGGTGGCGACGAACGGAAACCTGCAGGTGTTCAAGGTCCCGGAGTTCCAGTTCATCGGCCTCGGCCGCCTGTTCGGCATCCCGTTCCAGGCCGTCCTGATGGCCGTCATCGTGATCGCCGCGGCATGGATGCTGCACCGGACCGTGTTCGGGCGCCAGATCCTGGCGGTGGGCGGCAACGAGCGCGCGGCCCGTCTCGCGGGCGTCCCGGTCGCCTCGGTCAAACGCCGCGTCTACTTCATCAGCGGCCTCCTATCCGGCGTCGCCGGGCTCATCGTCATCGCCCGCAATTCGGCGGCGGACGCCAACCTCGTCGGCCTCGGCATGGAGCTCGACGCCATCGCGGCCGTCGCGGTGGGCGGGACCCTGCTCACCGGCGGGCGCGCCACGATCATCGGCACGCTGCTCGGCGCGCTCATCATCCAACTCGTCCGCTACACCCTTCTCGCCAACGGCGTGCCCGATGCGGCGGCCCTCGTCGCCAAGGCCGCCATCATCGTGCTCGCCGTCTGGCTTCAGCGGCAGCAGAGCTGATCGGACATGGCGGCCCTCACCACCCCCCGCTTCGTGCGCGACATCGGCCGCTTCGGCGTGCTGATCGCCCTCGTCGCCCTCATCGTCTTCGGCTGGCTGCGCTACGAGAACTTCCTCGGCGCCTTCAACGTGCTCTCGGTGCTGCGCTACAACAGCATGTTCGCGCTCGTGGCGCTCGGCATGTGCTTCGTCATCATCACGGGCGGCATCGACCTGTCGGTCGGCTCGACGGCCGCCTTGGGCAGCGTCGTCGCGGCGCTCCTCTCGCCCTACGGCCTCCTGCCCGGCCTGCTCGGCGGGCTCGCGGCGGGGCTTGCGGTCGGCATCGTCAACGCCATCGTGATCACGCGGCTCAACATCATGCCGTTCATCGCGACCCTCGCCACCATGCTGGCCGCGAGTGGCTGCGCGCTGCTGCTGGCGGGCAACCAGTCGGTCTCGGTGTCCTACGAGACCGGCTTCATCGAACTCGGGCAGGGGGATCTCCTCGGCTTTCCGGTTCCGGCCTGGATCGCGCTCGGCGCGTATCTGGCCGGATCCGTCATCCTGAACCTTACGGGGTTCGGGCGCACGGTGCTGGCCGTGGGCGGCAACGAGGAGGCGACGCGCCTCATGGGGCTGCCGGCGAACCGGGTGAAGGCGGCGGTCTACGTGGCGAGCGGCGCTCTGGCGGGCCTCGCCGGCGTCATCCTCGCCGCGCAGTTCGGCGCCGGCCAGCCCATCGAGGGCGTCGGGTGGGAGCTCTTCGCCATCGCCGCGGTGGTGGTCGGAGGCACGCTGCTGACGGGCGGCGTCGGCTCGGTCGGCGCCACCCTCGCGGGCGTCCTGCTCCTCGGCCTCATCTTCAACATCCTGAACTTCGAGAACGGGCTCGGCTGGATCAGCCTCTCGGCCTATTGGCAGTCGGTGATCCGAGGCGCCTTCCTGCTCCTCGTCGTGGCGATCCAGGCGCGTCTCGTCGCGCGCTCGGACGACGCCCACGCCTGAGCGCTAGTCCATCGGCACCAGCAGCTGAACGCGGCGCCCGTCGGGGTACTCGATGGTCCTGAGCGTCATGAGTTCGAGCCCCTCGCCCGCGGGGCGCGCCGCCCGCGCGGACCGGGTCGCGACAGGGCGGCGGGGTGCCGTGCTCCGCGCCGTCCGGTCAACCTGCTTTCGCATGACCGGCGCCGCAGCCGATTGCGGGCGCCTGGGTTTCGCCTTCGCCGTGGTTGGCGCCGGTTTCGGCTCGGCGCCGCGAGCTTTGACCTCCGCCGCCGAGGTCTGGACCGCCGGCGCCGGAGCGGGCGGGGCGGCCGGAGCCGCCGCCGGGGGGCTCGGCGCGGGCTGGGCGGAGGCAGGCGGATCGACCCAGCCGCTTGCGTTCTGAGCAAGAGCCCCGGCCGATCCCGCAAGAAGGGCCGCGGTGAGCGCAGCACTCCCGATCAGGCAACGGCGAATGGTCATGAGGTCCTCCCGGCTCGAAGGGGAAACGCGCAGGTCGTCCGGTTCGGTTCCACGATGCTCAAGCCCCCTGGCCGAACGGGATCACTTCTGCTTGAAGGAGAGCCCATCACGTCAGGGAGACCCCCGTGCCATCGATCCGCGCCGCCATCGTCCCCGTGACGCCCCTGCAGCAGAACTGCACCCTCGTCTGGTCCGAGGAGACGAAGCGGGGCGCCGTGGTCGACCCGGGCGGCGATCTCGACCGCATCGAGCAGGCGATCGCGTCGGTCGGCATGACGGTGGAGCGGATCCTCCTCACCCACGGCCACATCGACCACGCCGGCGGCGCGGACGAGTTGCGGGGACGCCTCGGCGTGCCGGTGGAGGGACCGCACCGGGACGACCAGTTCCTCCTCGACAGCCTCGAGCGGACCGGCCCGACCTTCGGCGTCGCGGGCGCCCGCAACCTCGTCCCCGACCGCTGGCTCGCGGAGGGCGACGAGGTCGAGGCCGGCGGCCTCGCGTTCGAGGTTCTGCACTGCCCCGGCCACTCGCCCGGCAGCGTGGTCTTCGTGAACCGGGAGGCCCGGGTGGCGCTCGTCGGCGACGTGCTGTTTCAGGGCTCCGTCGGCCGCACCGACCTGCCGGGCGGGAGCCACGAGACCCTGCTGCGCTCCATCCGCGAGAAGCTGTTTCCGCTCGGCGACGACGTGGCCTTCATCTGCGGTCACGGCCCGACCGGCACCATCGGCGAGGAGCGCCGGACCAACCCGTTCGTCCGCGAGGCCTGAGCGCCTCACACGAGGGCGGCGGATGGGATCACCCGCACGCCGGGACGCGCCTCGATCGCCGCGTCGAGCAGCGCCCGCGCGAGGCTCTCGTGCGGCACCACGCGCCAGCCCCGCGGCAGGATGGGCCCGAGGGGCCCCAGAATCGCAAGGCCGAGCGCTTCGGCCGGCCGCCGCTCCTCCCGCGGTCCGCCGATGAGGGACGGGCGCACCAGCGTGAGCGAGGGATAGCCGCAGGCCCGCACGCTCTCCTCGGCCTCGCCCTTCACCCGGTTGTAGAAGATGCTGGAGCGCGCATTCGCGCCCGTGGCGGAGTTGAGCGCGAACGAGCGCGCGCCCGCCGCGCGGGCGTGCCGCGCGATGCCGAGAACGTAATCGTGATCGACCCGCCGGAAGACCGCCTGAGAACCGGCGGCCTTGATCGTCGTGCCGAGGGTGCACACCACGGCGTGCACCGCCCACCACGGCGCGCTCCCGGGCAGGTGCTCGTAGTCGACCACCGGATTCTCGAGCTTGGGGCTGCGCTCGAGGGGCCGGCGCGTCGGGGCGATCACGGCGGTGATCCGCGGGTCGTCGAGGGCCTGCCGCAGCACGGCCCGGCCGACGAGGCCGGTGGCGCCGGCGAGAAGAAGGGTGGTCATGCCACCTTTTCTACCTCCCCGCCCGCGAGCGCGTAAGCGGGCCCCGTGTCGTTGGCGGCGGTGGTGCGGGCGCGCTCGCGTTCGAGGAGGCGCAGCAGGAGCGCCCGCTCCTCGTGCCCGACGATCTGCAGGGCGAAGCGAAGGGTCTGGCACAGCTTGTCGAGGCATGGATCGCGGTCGAACGCGATGCGGGCGAAGCGCGCCGCCCGGTGCTCCATGTACAGAATGCTCCAGAGTTCCGACGCGGTGCCGATCCACTCGCCCCGGGCCTCGGCCTCGAGGCGTTTGCGATAGGCGAACTCGCCCACATCGACGATGCCCGCCTCCTCCGCGAGGTCGTAACCGTCGATGAGCCGGGCGAGGTCGTGGGAGTTCTGCCAGGCGAGCGTTTCGGGCACAGCATCGAACGCTCCGGCTCGCACGCGGTCGAGCCAGCCCCCGGTTGCTTTGGTCATTTCCGACTCACTTTTTTATTTTGGATGAACCTTAGAGCAAACCCTCTGCCGCTGCGGAAGAAGCGTTGCCGTACGCAAGGTGAGGCGGGCCGGTCCTGTGGCCGCCCGGTGACATGCGTCCTTGCGCCGTCGTGCCGGGTGCGGTCTTGCCGGATCGGGTTCCCGGCCCACTTGCCTTTGGGGGCTGAGTACTCACGGAGACGCGCCATGGTTCAATGGGCCGCCATCGCCGCTGCGATTACGCTCGCCCTCGCCGCGCCCGCGCAGGCGCGAACGGAGGTCGATCTCGCCCTCGTTCTCGCCGTCGACGTCTCGCGCTCGATGGATCCGGAGGAGCAGGAGCTGCAGCGGCAGGGCTTCGTCGAGGCGTTCCGTTCGCCCCTCGTGCACGAGGCGATCCGCAACGGCATGCTGGGGCGCGTCGCCGTCACCTACATGGAATGGTCGGGCGACACGGATCAGAAGGTGGTGGTGCCCTGGACCGTGATCGAGGGCGCCGAGGGCGCGCTCGAATTCGCCGACCGGCTCTCCCGCGAACCCACCGGCCGCATCTGGCGCACGTCCATCTCCTCCGCCATCGCCTTCAGCGCCCGCCTGCTCCAGACGAGCGGCGTCGAAGCCCTGCGGCAGGTCATCGACATCTCGGGCGACGGACCGAACAGCAGCGGCGGGTCCGTCACGCAGGCCCGGGACGAGGCGGTGGCGAACGGCATCACCATCAACGGGCTGCCCATCATGCTGAAGCGCCCGAGCGGCTTCGGCGACATGGAGAACCTCGATCTCTACTACCGCGATTGCGTGATCGGCGGCGCCGGTTCCTTCATCGTGCCGGTGCGCGAGCGCCAGCACTTCGCCGAAGCCATCAAGACAAAGATCATCCGCGAGATCGCGGCTCTCGAGCCCGAGGCGAAGGTGCAGAAGGCGCAGGCCGAACCGCGGGTCGATTGCGGCGCGCGGGGCTACCCGGGCTGGGACCCGCGGCGGAACTGAGCCTCGTCGCGCTTCGGCAACGGGATGGTAAGACTTTTGCGCCATGCCTGTCGGCGAGGACCGGTCGAGGCGCGAGGCAGCGATGAACGGGAACGACGGGCAAGGATCCTGGCAGGCGAGCATTGTGGCCGTGATGGCGGTCGCAGGCGTCGTCGGCGTGCTCTACGCACCCCTGTTCTTCTGAGGGAACCGGCGGTCCGGCTTGGCCGTTAGCCAGCCGTCGCCGCCTGGAGATCCCTCATGAACCGCATCATCTATATCGTCGGCCTCATCGTCGTCGTCCTGGCGATCCTCTCCTTCCTCGGCCTGCGCTGAGAACTGCAGCGCGTTCCTGCAGTTCGCCCGCTATCCTCAAACGGCCGCCCAGCGCGCCGGGCGCGCCCTGCATCGTGACGCGAGGATCCGGCTGAGGAAGCCCGTGAAAACGCTCCCGCGACGAGGTGACAACATCACGTCGGCCATGCTTTGATGCCCTCAACGGTCGCGCCGGCTCTCACGCCGGCGAAGAACCACCGAGGAGGATCCGCAGTGGCGCTTCTGGAGCTGAAGGGCGTCGGCAAGGAGTTCGGCGCGATCCGCGCGCTCGGCGGCGTCGACCTGACGATCCGGCCCGGTGAGGTGGTGGGCCTCATGGGTGATAACGGCGCCGGCAAGTCCACCCTCGTCAAGATGATCGCGGGCAACTTCAAACCCTCGCACGGGGAGATCCTGTTCGAGGGCCATCCGGTTCACTTCGCCAAGCCGGTCGATGCGCGTGCCGTCGGCATCGAGGTTGTGTATCAGGACCTCGCGCTCGCCGATAACCTCACGGCTGCCGCCAACGTGTTCCTCGGCCGGGAGTTGAAGCGCCGGATCGGCCCTTTCCGCTTCCTCGACCACGCCGCCATGAACCGGCGCACGGGCGAGCTCTTCCGAGAGCTGAAATCGGAAACCCGCGCGGACGATCTCGTGCGCGCGATGTCGGGCGGCCAGCGCCAAGCCGTGGCGATCGCCCGCACGAGGCTCGCCAAGGCGAAACTCATCCTCATGGACGAGCCGACGGCCGCGATCTCCGTGCGCCAGGTGGCGGAGGTGCTGGACCTCATCCGGCGCCTCCGAGATGCCGGCATCGCCGTAATCCTGATCTCCCACCGCATGCCGGACGTGTTCTCGGTCTGCGAGCGCGTGGTCGTCATGCGGCGGGGCACGAAGGTCGCCGACAAGCCGGTGGCCCAGTCGAGCCCCGAAGAAGTGACGGCGCTCATCACCGGCGCCAAGGAGGCTGCGTGAGGACGGTGCCGTCGCTCCGCAGAAAAGGGGGTGGGCGCCTGGGCCTCGCCGCCCTCCGATACGCCGAACTGGTAACCGGCCCACCAGCCTCGAAGCAAACTTACCGGCAACTGCGGGCTCCATGCCTGTTTCCGGCGATCCATCGTGACAACCGCGCGTCGTCGCGCATCGACATGGGAGCTTTCCGATGAGCGACGCGGGTTCGGCGGCCGGAGCCGCGACGCCGGGCGACTTCGCCAATGTGGGCCGCGCGGCCTGGTGGCGCCGCGGCTTCTTTGCGAGCCAAACAGCCTATGTCGCCCTGGCGCTCGTCGCCATCATGGTCGTGATGGCGACCTTGAGCCCCGCCTTCCTGTCGGCGGGCAATCTGGCCAACGTGGCGAAGAACTTCTCCTTCGTCGGTATCGTGACCCTCGGCGTGACGCTCGTGATCATCACGGGCGGCATCGACCTGTCGGTCGGCTCCGTGATGGCCCTCGCGGCGATCACCTGCGCCATCGTCATGCAGAAGATCGCCGGAACGGGGGTCGAGGCCGTGCCGCTCGCCGGCATGCTGCTCGCCATCGGGGCAGGACTCGCGGTCGCGGCCGTCGTCGGATTGGTGAACGGCCTCCTGATCGCCAGGGTCGGGCTTTCGCCCTTCGTGACCACCCTCGGCATGCTCTCCATCGCCCGCGGCCTCGCCTATGCGGTGACGGAGGGCAGGGGGCAGGCGCCCACGGGCCGGGACGTAAATCTTTTCTACGAAATCTCGGACGGTGCGGTCGCGGGGGTGCCGGTCGCCGTCATCTATCTCCTCGTCCTCGCGGCGATCCTCGCCGTCGTGCTGCACCACACGGCCTTCGGACGGCACGTCTTCGCGCTCGGCGGCAACGAGCGGGCGGCGGCCCTCACGGGCATCGCCGTCGAGCGGGTGAAGATCGCCGTCTACGTGATCTCGTCGCTCTCGGCGGGCTTTGCCGGCATCCTCATGGTCGGCTGGCTCGGCTCGGCGCCTGCGAACCTCGCCACGGGCTACGAACTCACCATCATCGCCGCGGCGGTGATCGGCGGCGCCAACCTCACCGGCGGCCTCGGCGGCCCTGCCGGCGCGGTGATCGGCGCGCTCCTGATCGAGGTCATCCGCAACGGCCTCGTCCTCGCCGGCATCAACGCCTACTGGCAGATCGTGCTCGTGGGAGCGATCATCATCCTCGCCGTCCTCGTCGACCGACTGCGGACGCGGCGCATGACGGCGTGAGGAGCGAAGGGCGGGTGATGCTTCATCCGCCCGACACGGTTCACCAACGGCCCGGCAAGGGTCACAACAAGGGAGAGAAGACCATGAAACGCCTGTTGCTGGCCGCCGTCGCCTTGGCGGCCCTCGCGGCTCCCGCCGCGGCTCAGAACCTTCGCTTCGCCATCGTGCCGAAAGCGATGAACAATCCCTATTTCGACCTGTCGCGCGACGGCTGCATGAAGCGCGCCAAGGAACTCGGCAACATCGAGTGCATCTACAAGGGACCGGTGGAGCACGAGCCTGCGAGCCAGGTGCAGATCATCCAGGATCTGATCTCACAGAAGGTGGACGGCATCGCCATCTCGGTGTCGGATGCGGCAGCCGCCGTGCGGGTGATCAAGCAGGCGCGGGACGCCGGCATCCCGGTGATCACCTTCGACGCCGACGCGCCGAACTCCGCGCGGCAGGCCCATGTGGGCACGGACAACCGCGCCATGGGCCGGGCGCTCGGCGAGGAACTCCTGAAGCTGCGGCCGGAGGGCGGCAAGTACGCCATGGTGTCGGGCGGCGCCGCGGCCGCGAATCTCAAGGAGCGCGTGGAGGGCGTGCGCGACGCCCTCAAAGGATCGAAGTGGACCGAGGTTTCGGGTTCGCCCACCTATTGCAACGACGATCTCGCCCTCGCCGTCCAGCAGATGCAGGATCTGAAGACCGCGAATCCGGATCTCGCCGCGATTGTTCCGGTGGGAGGCTGGCCGATGTTCGTGCCGGCGGCCTACAAGAGCTTCGTCGACAAGAACCGGGCCGACATGCAGTCCGGCAAGTTCACCCTCGTGGTCGCCGATACCCTGAAAGTGCAGCTCGAACTCCTACGCGACGGCTATGCCAACGCGCTCGTGGGCCAGCGGCCCTTCGAGATGGGCGAGAAGGCGATGGACATCCTCGCCCAGCTCAAGAAGGGCGAGAAGGTCAACGACATCGTCTATGCGGGCATCGACCGTGTGACCAAGGACAACGTCGCAGCGATGTTGAAATAGCCCGGCCCGGCGGTGCGGGGCTTCGGCCCTGGAACCGACGACGAGCTTGACCGTTGATTGAGTGAACCTTCTGGTTCTCTCCCCGTGACGGTCACCCTTGAGCCCGATGGTTCGCCGTCGGGCTCTTTTTCGTCGGGATCGACCGGCCCGATCCGGAACGATCCCGAGAATGTGCTGTTAGGGTCGAGCGGTGGAAGTTTCGGAGGACGATCGCATGCACCGTTACCAGATCGGCCAGGAGGTGAAGCTGGTCGGAGCCGCCAGTGCCAATGCGGCCGAAGCCTTCCTCGACCTCGTCACATCCGTGGACGCCCGTCGCCAGAACGAGATCTGGGAGGTCACGCGCCTCCTGCCCGCGGACAACACCGGCATGCAGTATCACATCAAGGCCGCCCAGGACGGCGCGCTGCGCCTCGTACGCGAGAGCCAGATCCGCAGCGCCTGACAGCGTTACCCTTCTAGAGCGCGCGACGTTGATTGCTCCCCTCCCCTCAAGGGGGAGGAGCGCAGGTCGCACCTCCCGCGCCTCCTTCGAGACGACGCTTACACCACGTTCCTCTCGACGAGCGGCCGGCCCTCCCGCAGCCTCGCGAAGGCGAGGGGGGCGAGGTCGAGCGTGCGGTAGGAGCCGTGGAGGATGAACTCGGCGAGCCCACGGCCGATGGCCGGCGCCTGCTGGAGGCCGTGCCCCGAGAAGCCGTTGGCGAGGTAGAAGTTGTCGAGCTCCGGCACCGGGCCGACGAAGGCGTTGTGGTCGAACACGTTCATGTCGTAGTGGCCGGCCCAGGCGCGGCCCGGGCGGATGCGCTCGAAAGCCGGGATGCGGTGGGCGAGAACCGGCCAGATCGCCTCGTCGAAGAAGCCGTAATCCACCTCGAAATCCCGGCTGTCAGGATCCTGGCCGGCGGGCGGCGACGACCCGCAGAGGAAGCCCGCACCCTCGGGCCGCACGTAGACCCCGGTCGGATCGATGAGCAGCGGACAGCCCGGCACCGGGTCGGCCGAGGTGAAGGTGAAGATCATCCGCTTCTTGATGTGCACCGGGATCTCGACACCCGCCGCCCGCGCGACCTCAGGCCCCCCGGAGCCCGCCGCGTTCACGACCGCCCCGCAGGCGACCGATGTTCCATCGTCGAGCTGCACGCGGGTCAGGCGGCGGCCCTCCCGCTCGAAGCCTGCCGCCGAGGCGGCGCGGTAGGTGACGCCGAGGGAGCGGGCCTTGCGCCGGAAGGCCTGCATGAGCCCGTAGCCGTCGAACCAGCCCTCGCCGGACCGCCCCCAGGTTCCCGCGGCGAGGTCGTCCATCCGGAGCCAGGGAAAGCGGGCGGCGAGGTCGGCGGGCTCGAGGAACAGGATGTCGGCGCCTCCGGCGATCTGAACCTTGTGGTTCTCTTCCAGCACTCCGCGGCCCCCGCCGGTGGCGAGGAACAGGTAGCCGCCCTCGTGAAGGCCGATCTCCGGCCGCTCGCCGTCGACCGCGAGGTGTTCGCCGATGCGCCGCAGGAAGGCGATGCCATGAAGCGAGATCGCCACGTTGATGGCGGTCGAGTATTGCTGGCGGATGGAGGCGGCCGAGAGGGCCGACGCGCAGGTCTGGTAGCTCGGGTCGCGTTCGAGAACGAGGATGCGGCCCGTGAAGTCCGGGTCGGCCGCCAGATGATACGCCACCGACGAGCCCGTCACGGCGCCGCCGACGATCACGATGTCGAAATGGTCCATGCGCCCGCAGGTACTCTCAGCCGGCGCCGGCTGCAATCCGCAGCCCTGGCGCGGTCCGCCTGCGGGTCCTCAGCGGCCCGCGGTTGCCGAGGGCTGGGTGCTGACGCCGCCGAGGGACGCCCAGGCCGAGCCCGTGTCGCCCTCGCGCTTCACGAAGGTGTAGCCCGTCTGGTTCCAGGGCAGGACGGCGTTGTGCTTGTTGTCCAGGATGTAGTCGCCCCGGTCGGTGCGAACCATCATCACCGCGTGGCCCTCGCCGAGCTCGTCGATCACCACGGTCATGCGCAGGGCCCGGCCCGGCAGGCCGGCCTCGACGAGCTTGCGGCGCTTCACGAGTTGGTAATCCTCGCAATCGCCGTAGCCGTCCTCGGCGAAGTCCCAGCGGTCCTCCACGCCCCAGTGGGCCCGGTCGGTCTTGGCCTTGATGGACCCGTTCGTCTGCCGGTTCACCTGCACGATGGTCTGCCAGACCTGCGGCGTGAGCTGGATCGTGGTGGGCTCCGACAGGTTCACGGCGCATTCGGCCGGGCGCTGCTCGCAGAAGCGCACCCAGCCGGCGGTCGGGCGGGCCGAGAGGTTGCGGACCGCCGCCTGCTGTGCATTGGAGGGGAGCGAGGCCAAGGTCGGCTGGCTGTGGGCCGTGTGGGTGTGGGCGGACCCGGCGATGAGGGCGACGGCCGCGGCAAAGCCGAGGCTCGAGATCGTCTTCGAGATGGCCCGGGCATTCCGATGCCCGAAAAGCGCCTGCCGCATGCCCCACCGCCACGTTAAGGTGTTGTTCACCAAACTGGCACGGCTGGGCAGGATCAAACAAGAGTTAACGCGTCGCACCCGGGCCGGTTCCGAAAATTTCGCGACTTTGTGTTAATTCGCAACAGGACGTCCGCCATGCCCCGCTTACTCCTCCTCGCCGGCCTGTGCCTTGGTCTCTTCGCGGCCGCCCCGGCCGGTGCCGGCGGTCTCGCCGAGCCCGAGGCTCTGCAAGCTAGGCTTGAGCGTCTGGCTCAGGCCCATCCCGGCCGGGTCGGGATCTGCGCGCAGGCCCCGGGCGGGGCTCCGGTCTGCGTGAACGGGGAGGCCCGATTCGCCCTGCAGAGCGTCATGAAGCTCGTCGTCGGCGCTGCCGTCATGGCGGCGGTCGACGCAGGCAGGCTGAAGCTGGAGGACCGGATCACCGTTCAGCGCGAGGACATGAGCGTCTTCGTCCAGCCGATCGAGAAGATCGTCGCCAAAGAGGGCGCTTTCGCGACCACCGTCGGGGATCTCGTGCGGCGCGCGGTGGCGGAAAGCGACAGCGCCGCCACGGACGTCCTGATCGCCCGGCTCGGCGGGCCGGCCGCCGTGCAGGCGTGGCTCGCCGGGAAGGGCCTGTCCGGCATCCGGATCGACCGGGATGAGCGCCACCTGCAGACGGAGGGCGTCGGCCTCGCCTGGCGGGCGGAATACACCGACCCGGCCCGGCTCGATGCCGCCATCAAGGCGGTGCCGAAGGCCGAGCGCGACGCGGCTTTCGCGGCGTCTCTCAAGGACGAGCGGGACACCGCGACGCCGCGGGGCATGACGGCCTTCCTCGCCGCACTCGCCGAGGGCCGGCTGCTCTCGCCCGCCTCCACCGGCCATTTCCTGGCGGTCATGCGGGGAACCGTGACCTTCCCGGATCGCCTGCGGGCCGGCGCGCCGGACGGCTGGTCCGTCGCCCACAAGACGGGCACGAGCCGCTCCTGGAACGGCATCACGGCGGTCACGAACGATGTCGGCGTCCTCACCGCTCCGGACGGGGGCACCGTCGCGGTCGCCGCCTTCGTGGCGGAGTCGACCGCCCCAGCCCCCGAGCGCGCCGCCGTCATCGCGAATGCCGCCCGGGCCGTCGCGGAGGCCTACCGCTAGCCTGTTCGCCGGGGCAGGGCGGGTGTATGGGTGCCGCATCAACGTCCGAGCCGAGAGCCCCCATGTTCCAGCACCTGCAGGTCCAGCCGCCCGACGCCCTCCTCGCCCTCATCAAGCAGTTTCACGACGACCCGCGGGAGACGAAGCTCGACCTCGGCGTCGGTGTTTACCGCGATACGGACGGGCGCACGCCGGTCTTCCGCGCCGTGAAGGAAGCCGAACGCGTCCTGCTCTCGACTCAAGAGTCGAAATCCTATCTCGGGCCCGAGGGCGATCTGCGCTTCGTCGAGCTCCTGCAGCCGATCGTGTTCGGGGCGGGACCTTATGACCGGATCGCCGGGATTCAGACGCCCGGCGGGACGGGCGCCCTGCGCCTCGCAGCGGAACTCGCGGCCGTGGGCGGGGCGAGGCGGGTCTGGGTGGGGCAGCCCACCTGGCCGAACCACGCGCCGATCCTCAAGGCGGCCGGCCTCGAGGTGAAGCCCTACGATTACGCCGACCTGACCGACCAGTCGCTGCTCTTCGAGGCCATGCTGGCGGCCCTGCGGGGCGCGGAGGCCGGCGACGTCGTGCTGCTGCACGGATGCTGCCACAATCCCACGGGCATCGACCTCGACCTTGCGCAGTGGGACGCCGTCGCTGACGTGATCGCCGCCCGCGGTCTCTTCCCCCTCGTGGACTTCGCCTATCAGGGGCTCGGTCGGGGTCTCGAGGAGGATGCGGCGGGCCTGCGCCGGCTGCTCGCGAAGGTCGAACAGGCTCTCGTCGCCTACTCGTGCGACAAAAATTTCGGGCTCTATCGGGAGCGCACCGGCGCCGTCTACGCGGTCGGGCGCCGCCGGGACGAGGCGGAGCTCGCTCGGGGCAATCTCGCGAACCTCGCGCGGGTGAACTGGTCGATGCCGCCGGATCACGGGGCGGCCGCGGTCCGCATCGTGCTGGACACCCCCGACCTCGCCCAGGATTGGCGCCGGGAACTCACGGGCATGTGCGAGCGCGTCAACGCCGTCCGCGAGGCCCTGGCGGCGGCCGAGCCGCAACTCGCCTTCCTCACCCGGCAGCGGGGTCTCTTCAGCAACCTGCCCGTGTCGAAGGACGTGGTGGCGAGGCTCAGAGCCGACCATGCGATCTACATGGCGGGAAGCGGCCGGGTGAATCTGGCGGGGCTTCAGGTCCGGGATGCCGAGGCCTTCGTCCGCGGGCTGCGCGCGGCGGGCGGGCTCGGCTCGGCCTCGAAAGCGGCCTGACCCCGGCGGGGCCGGCGCGCTCTCGCCCGGAAATCCGCCGGCCCTGCGGAGAATCTTCACGCTCCGGCAGTTGACATCCCGAAACCGTGAACAAATGATACGGCAAGATTAAAAATGTTCCGCGCCGGGAGCGTCGGTCAGGGATGGATAACGTTCGAGGTGGTCTGAGCCCCGTCCGGGGTCCGGCGCTTGCGGCTGAGCGGGTCGCCTTCGCGCGGCCGGCCCGCGCGCCCGAGCGCCGCCCCTTCTGGCGCCTCCCCCGGTTCCTGACGGCCGAACACCCGCTGCCCTGGCTTCTGCCCGTGACGACGATGCTCCTCGTCTTCGGGCTCTATCCCCTGGGCTATTCCATCTGGCTCTCCCTCCACCAGTGGAACCGCTTCACCCGGGCCTTCCTGTTCTCCGGCAGCCTCCAGTGGGAGACGGCCTATGCCGACCCGCGGATGTGGAACGCGGTGGCGATCACCTTCATCTACACCTTCGTGTGCCTTGCGGTGCAGCTGGTGCTCGGCCTGCTCATCGCCCTTCTCCTCGACACGGACCGGAAGGGATACGGCATCCTGCGGGGGCTCATGACCCTGCCCCTCGTGGTGCCGCCGGCCGTGACAGGGCTGATGTTCCTCCTCATGCTCGACGGCCAGTTCGGCGTGCTGACGAACGCCGCCATCGGCATCGGCATCCTGGAGCGGACCGCGCCCCTCCTCGGTACGCCGTCGACGGCGCTCGCGGGCGTCATGCTCGCCGACATCTGGCAGTGGACGCCCTTCATGGTGCTGATCTTCATGGCGGGCCTGCGCGCCCTGCCCAAGGAGCCCTACGAGGCGGCGGCCATCGACGGAGCCACGAGCTTCCAGATGTTCCGCCGCCTGACGCTGCCCATGCTCGGCAAGGTGATCGCTGTGGCGCTCCTCATCCGGGGCATCGATCTCTTTCGCGTCTACGATTACATCTACGTGATGACCGGCGGCGGCCCGGGGACCACCACGGAAGCCATGAGCTTCTATGCCGGCCGCATCTTCACGGTCGGCAACTTCCCCTATGCGGCGACGCTGTCGCTCATCATTCTGGCGCTGCTCATCGTGGTCGCCAACGTGTTCATCCGCGTCTTCAAGGTGAGGTTCTGACCATGCAGGCCTCCCGCGGCTGGACCATTGCCCGAGACGTCGCCGCCGTCCTGGTGGTGTTCGTCTTCGTCTTCCCGATTTTCTGGTGGGTGCTGGCCTCCATCAAGCCGTACTCCGCCATCTTCGTGACGGACCCGGTCTTCATCGACTTCACGCCGACCCTCGACAATTACCGCGTGACGCTGGGCGGCCTGTCGCGGGCCGATCTCGCGATCCAGCAGGGCGGCGGCATCGGCGGCGTCGCGGGCGGCGGCTCGTCCTACTACTCGATCCCGGCCATCAAGGACTCGATCATTGTGGCGGTCGGCTCCACCCTGCTCGCGCTCGTGCTCGCCTCCTTCACGGCCTACGCCCTCTCGCGCATGAGCTTTCGCGGCGCGCAGAGCTATATCGGCTGGATCCTCTCGCAGCGCATGATGCCGGTGATCGCGGTGGCGATCCCGCTCTTCTTCATGTTCCGCGATCTCGGCCTGCGAGACACCCATATCGGCCTCATCATCGCCCACACCCTCATCAACCTGCCCCTCGCCGTGCTTCTCATGAAGTCGTTCTTCGACGACGTGCCGAAGGATGTGGACGAGGCGGCGATGATCGACGGCGCGACGCGCTTCCAGACCTTCTGGAAGGTGGTGCTGCCCATGGTGAAGGGCGGCCTCGCCGCCACCGCGGTGCTCTGCTTCATCTTCTCGTGGACGGAGTTCCTGCTGTCGCTGCAACTCACCACCTCCATCCGCACCATCCCGGTCAAGATCTCCACCTTCGTGACCTCGACGGGCACGGAATGGGGCTTCATCACGGCGCTCGGGACCGCGGCGATCATCCCGAGCTTCATCTTCATCCTACTGGTTCAGCAGCATCTCGTGCGCGGCCTCACCCTCGGGTCCTTGAAGGATTGAGGGGAGGTCTCGCGCCGATGCGATCGAGGCGACGACATTGACGGCATCTGGTTCGTGGTCCGGCCCCTTCGCCCTGCGCGGGCGGGGGCCCGGACCCGGGCGAGAAAGGGCAGGAAGCAACCATCCTGGGAGGAATCAACATGAGCTTCCGTGAACACGACCGTAAGACCTTCATCGCCGACAGCTGCCGCGATTTTACGGAGCGCCGCATCTCGAAGCGCGACTTCCTGAAGAAGATGGGCATCGCCGGCATCGGCTTCTCGTCCTTCGCCTCCACGTTCCTCGGCGGCGGCCGGCCCTTCGGCGGCCTCACCGGCTGGGGCACCGACATGGCGGCCGCGCAGACCCCGCCGGACGTCGAGAAGTGGCTGAAGGAGGTGGGCGGCAAGTACAAGGGCACGAAGATCCGCTACTCGACCGAGGCGACCCCGCCCTCCATCGTCGCCAACCAGCTCGCCAAGGAAGAATTCACCAAGCTCACGGGCATCGAGGTCGAGGTCGAGATCGTACCGCTCGAGCAGGTGCTCCAGAAGGCGACCCTCGACGTGCAGGGCCAGCTCGGCACCTACGACCTCTACTACCTCGACCAGTCCTGGATGGCGACGTTCTCGCAGGACACCGAGGATCCGAAGGAGCTCTACGCCAAGAACAAGGAGCTCGCGATGCCGGGCTTCAACTGGGACGATTTCTCGAAGCCGCTCGTCGACGGCATCTCGATGTACCAGAACAAGATGGTCGGCATTCCGTTCGACATCCCGATCTACATCATGATGTACCGCAAGGACCTCTTCGATAAGCATGGCGTCAAGGTGCCGACGACCATGGACGAGTACATGAACGCGGTGAAGACGATCCACGCCGCGGAATCGAAGAACGGCATCTACGGCACCACCGGCCAGCTGAAGTCGGGCCACTACTCGCTGAACTGCGACTGGACCGCGTGGCTCTGGTCCCATGGCGGCTCGATCTTCAACAAGGCCGGCATGTTCTCGGGCGGCGACGCCGAGGGCCTCGAAGGTCTTGCCTACATGCAGGAGCTCGTGAAGCACATGCCGCCCGCGGCGACCACTTGGACCTGGGACGGCCAGGGCCAGTCGGCGGCCCAGGGCCAGGCCGCCATGCTGATCTCCTGGGGCGAGTTCTTCCCGTCCTTCGACGGCAAGGACTCCAAGGTCGTCGGCATGTTCGAGGCGGCCCGTCCCCCGGCTCCGAAGAAGCTGCGTGCGGCTGCGGATGCGGGCTTCGGCGAGATCCCGCATATCGGCCACCAGGGCGGCTCGGCGATCGCGCTGTCGAAGTACTCGAAGAACAAGGAAGCGGCCTGGGTCTTCATGCAGTGGGCCTGCTCGCCCGACGTGATGGCCCGCGTGTCGACCCTCGGCGGCGGCGCGTCCCCGATGCGCAAGTCGTCCTTCGACGATCCGCGCGTGAAGGCGATGGCGAAGGTCGGCCCCGGCACGACCCGTCACTTCGAGGCGATCCGCTGGACGATCGACAACGCCATGGGCTCGGAGCCCGACATGCCCGCCTGGGCCGAGATCTCGAACAACGTGGTCCCGGTCGAACTCGGCAAGCTTCTCGCCGGCCAGTACCGCTCCGGCAAGGAGTGCATGGACGCGATCAAGAAGCAGGCCGACGAAATGGCAAAGCCGTTCCGGACGTAAAAACCGGAGCCGGCATCGGCGGGCGGGTCCCCGGGGCCTGCCCGCCTCCTTTCCCTTCGCTGCGGCGCGGCATGAACCAGCACTTGCGGTTTCGATGAACCAGGATCTCGTGATCGGCATCGACTCGTCGACGACAGCGACGAAGGCGATCGCCTGGACGGCTGCCGGCGAGGCGGTGGCGGAGGGCAGGGCGCCCATCCCCCTGTCCAACCCGCGCCCGTCCTATTTCGAGCAGGATCCGGCGGATTGGTGGGGCTCCACGGTCACGGCCATCCGCCAGGTGCTCGACCGCGTGCCGCCCGAGCGGATCGCGGCGGTCGCGGTGTCCAACCAGCGCGAGACCTTCGGCGTCTTCGACACCGACGGCACGCCGATCCGTCCCGCCATGGTCTGGCTCGACGAGCGGGCGCGGCCGCAGGTGAAAGCCTTCTCGGCCGCCTTCGGCGAGGACCGCGTCCACGCCATCTCCGGCAAGCCGCGCGACCTCACGCCGTGCCTCTACCGGTTCGTCTGGCTGCGCGAATGCGAGCCGCGAACCTTCGAGCGCATCGGCAAGATCGCCGAGGTGCATGCCTTCCTCACCTACCGCTTCACGGGCGAGTGGGTGACGTCCACGGCCTCCGCCGATCCGCTCGGCGTTCTCGACATGGCGCGCATGGGCTGGTCGGGCGACATCCTCGGCGCTGCGGGCCTCCGGGAGGACCAGTTCTCGCGGCTCGTGCGCCCCGGCACCGTGATGGGCGCGGTCCATCAGGCCGCCGCGGCCGAAACCGGCCTTGCCATCGGCACGCCCGTCGTCGCGGCCGGCGGCGACGGGCAGTGCGCCGGCACCGGCACCGCGACGCTCCGGGCCGGACGCGCCTACGTCAATCTCGGAACCGCCGTGGTGTCGGGCAGCTACGGCGAGGGCTATCTGCACGACAAGGCTTTCCGCACCATGTCGGCGGTCGCCGAGGGCGGCTACATCTACGAATCCTGCCTTCGCACCGGCACGTTCCTGGTCGATTGGACCGTGCGCACGCTCATGGGCGCCGACCCGCGGCAGGATCCCGGCATCTTCGCGGCGCTCGAAGCCGAGGCGGCCGCCCTGCCGATCGGGGCGGGCGGGCTCGCCCTCGTGCCGTACTGGTCGGGCGTGATGACGCCGCATTGGGACCCCGGCGCCCGTGGGATCGTCGCGGGCCTGTCCTCGTCCCACAAGAGAGGGCACGTCTATCGCGCGCTCCTCGAAGGCATCGCCCTCGAACAGGCCATGGTGACGGACCGGATCGACGCGGCCACGGGCGCGCCCGTCGACCATTACCTCGCCATCGGGGGCGGCGCTTCGTCGGACCTCTGGTGCCAGATCCTCGCCGACGCGTCGCGCCGCGCGGTGGTGCGCTCCAAGACCGTCGAAGCCTCGTCGCTTGGCGCCGCCATGGCGGCGGCCCGGGGCGCGGGCTGGTACGGCTCCATCGGCGAGGCCGCCCGCGCCATGGCGGGCGAGGCGGTCGCCACCTTCGAGCCCGATCCGCGCCGCCAGGCGCGCTATGCGGAACTCCTCGGGATCTACGCCGATCTGTGGCCGACGGTCGCCGCCTGGAACGAGCGCCTCGTCCAATTCGCCGACGCGGATGCGGGAGGCTCAGGCCATGCTTGATCGCCGCCCCTCCCGCAACTGGAATGCGCTCATCGTCGACGTGGTGGAGGGCCGCTGGACCGATCCCGAAACCGGCCGCCCCGCCGAGGTGCCGTTCGATACGATTCGGCTCGCCGAGAGCCTCGAGGGCCTGGAGGCGGATCTCGTCCGCGACCTCGGGTTCGGCGGCCGCCTCGCGGTGGTCTCGGACGAGAACACGGTCGAAGCCATGGGCCGGCGCGTCGGCCGGGCGCTGCGCGCGGTCGCGGGCGTCGACGAGGTCGTGCTGTCCGCCGACGTTTCGGCCGACGAGCCCACGGTCGCCCATGTCCAGCACCTCACGCGCCACGCCGATGCGGTGGTGGCGGTGGGATCGGGCGCCCTCTCCGACATCTGCAAATACGCGACCTTCAAGGACGGCCGCCCCTACGCGGTGTTCGGCACCGCCGCGTCCATGAACGGCTATGCGGCCTCGACCGCCTCCGTGACCCTGGCGAACGGCTTCAAGACCTCGCTGCCGGCACATGCCCCGCGGGGCATCTTCCTCGATCTTGCGGTCTCCGCGGCGGCCCCCGCCTGGCTCAGCGCCGCGGGCCTCGGCGACTCCCTGTGCCGCCCAACCGCGCAGGTCGATTGGTGGGCCTCGCACCGGCTCTTCGGCACCCATTATTCGAACACGCCCTACGCGCTGCAGGAGGGCGACGAGGGCCCGATGATCGAGACCGCTGCCCGCCTCGCGGGCGGCGACGTGACGGCGGTCGGCATTCTGCAGCGGGTGCTGACCCTGTGCGGCCTCGGCGTGTGCTTCACGGGCGTCTCGAACCACGGCTCCATGGGCGAGCACCTCGTCTCGCACTGGATCGACATGTTCGCGGGCGAGCGCCATCCCGGCACGATCCACGGGCAGCAGGTGGGCGTCGCCTCCATCGCTATCGCGCGGCTGCAGCACCGGATCCTGAGCCTCGACGCGCCGCCGCAGGTGCGGGCGACCGTGGTGGACGAAGCCGGCATGATGGAGCGCTACGGGCCGGAGATCGGCGCCATGTGCGTCGCCGAGATGCGCAAGAAGGCGCTCGACAAGGCGGGCGCTGCCGCCTTCAACCGCCGCATGGCGGAGCTCTGGCCGGTTCTGCGGGACGAGCTTCGCGCCTTCACCCTGCCGGTCGAGACCATGGAAGGGGCGCTGAAAGCCGCCGGCGGGCCGACCGATGCCGCCTCCCTCGGCCTCGACCCCGGCCTGTGGCGGCAGGCCATGAAGCATGCCCGCGAGATCCGCGGCCGCTGGTCCTTCCTCGACTACGCGGACGATGCCGGGCTGCTCGACGATTTCCTCGACGAGGAGGCCCCATGACGCCCCGTCGCTCACACAGGTGCACCCCATGAGTTCCGTCACGCTCAGAGCCATCCGCAAGGATTACGGCGATTACAAAGCCATCAAGGGCGTCGACCTCGAGGTGCCGGACGGCGCCTTCCTGGTCCTGCTCGGACCCTCCGGCTGCGGGAAGTCGACCCTGCTGCGGATGATCGCCGGCCTCGAGCAGATTTCATCCGGCGAGATCTCCATCGGGGGACGGGTCGTCAACGACGTGCATCCGAAGGACCGGAACATCGCCATGGTGTTCCAGAACTACGCGCTCTACGCGCACATGACCGTGTTCGACAACATGGCCTTCTCCATGCAGCTCAAGGGCGTCCCGAAGGACGAGATCCGCAAGCGCATCGATTGGGCGGCCTCCATCCTCAACCTCCAGGACTACCTGAAGCGCTACCCGCGTCAGCTCTCCGGCGGCCAGCGTCAGCGCGTCGCCATGGGCCGGGCGCTCGTGCGCGATCCGGAGGTGTTCCTGTTCGACGAGCCGCTGTCGAATCTCGATGCCAAGCTGCGCGTCGCCATGCGCACGGAGATCAAGGAGCTTCACCAGAAGCTCAAGACCACCACGGTCTACGTCACCCACGATCAGATCGAGGCCATGACCATGGCCGACATCGTGGTCATCATGCGCGACGGCGTGATCGAGCAGTCGGGCAAGCCCCTCGACGTCTACGACCGCCCCGCGAACCTCTTCGTCGCCGAGTTCATCGGCTCCCCGGCGATGAACCTGCTGCGCGGCCAGGCGACGGGGCAGGAGGGCCGCCCGGTGCTCCGCACGGAGGACGGCATCGTTCTGCCGCTGCCGGCCGAGGCGTCGGTGCGCAACGGGCAGTCGCTCGTCTACGGGGTGCGGCCCGAACACCTGCAGATCAGTAGCGGCGCCGAAGGCGTCGAGGCGCGCGTCCAGGTGCTGGTGCCGACCGGGCCGGAGATCTACGTCTATTCGGAGGTGGGCGGCACGGAGGTCTGCTCCCTCATGCGCGAGCGGATCGAGCTCCAGCCCGGCGCCCCCGTCCGCCTCGCGCCCCGGCTCGAGTGCATCCACCTCTTCGATGCGGAGACCGGCCGGAGGCTCGAACATGCCTAAGGTCACGATCCTCGGCGCCGGCGTCATGGGCTCCGCCATGGCGATGCCGGCCGCCGCCATGGGGCACGAGGTGGCCCTCGTCGGCACCCATCTCGACGAGGAGACGATCCGCTCCGTCGCCGGCAACGGCCGCCACCCCAAGCTCAACGTGGTGATGCCCGAGGCCGTGACCGCCTATGAGTGGACGCGGTTCGGCGAAGCGCTCGGCGACGACACGGACCTTCTGATCCTCGGCGTTTCGTCGTCGGGCGTCGGCTGGGCCGTCGACCGCCTCTCCGAAACCCTGCGCGGGCCGGTCCCGGTGCTCATGATCACAAAGGGCCTCGCGCCCGTCGACGGCACCATCGAGGTGCTGCCCCACGTGGTGGCCCGGGCCGTCAAGGAGCGGACGGGGATCGACCTCACCGTCATGGCGGTCGGCGGCCCCTGCATCGCGGGCGAGCTGGCGGTGCACCGCGACACCGGCGTGGTGATCACCGGGCCGAGGCGTTCCGTCGACGAGGCGCTCGGGCTGCTCTCAGCGCCGTTCTATCACGCCCGCGCCTCGGAGGACGTGATCGGGGTCGAGCTCTGCGCCGCCTTCAAGAACTTCTACGCCATCGGCGTCGGTTGGGCGGCCGGGATGCTGGACGCCGGCGACGCAGCGCCCAACGGCGCGAAGGCTCACAACCTGGCCGCCAGCCTGTTCACGCAGGCGGTCGCCGAACTCACGATCATGGTCGAGCGCCTGGGGGGCTCCCGCGAAAGCGTCATGGGGCTTCCAGGCGTCGGCGACCTTTACGTGACCTGCCAGGCCGGCCGGAACTCCCGCATGGGCCGGTTGCTCGGCCAGGGTCTCACCTACGGAGCCGCGAAGGCCGGGCCCATGGCGGCCGACACGGTGGAGGGCGCCGAACTCGCCCAGGCGCTCGGCCCCACCCTCGAAGCCATGTGGGCATCGGGACGGCTGCCCGCCGCCAGCATGCCCCTGTCCCGCGCCATCGTCGCGGCGATCTGCCGGGACGAGCCCCTCGCACCCGATTGGCCGGCCTTTCACGCGCCGCCCCAACCCCTTCCCGCAGGAGCCCTCCATGCCTAAACCCGCCGACACCCGCATCGCCATCGCCGCCGATCACCTCGGGGTCGAGCTCAAATCCGCCATCCGCGACCACCTTCAGGAGGCCGGCTGGCAGGTGGCCGATCTCGGCGTCGCCGACACCGCCCCGGTGGACTATCCGGATGTAGGCCAGACCCTCGCCGAGCGCGTCGCGGCCGGCGAGTTCGACCGCGGCATCCTCGTGTGCGGCACGGGCGCCGGCATGGCGATCACCGCCAACAAGGTGCCGGGCGTGCGCGCCGTCTGCGTGCAGGACCCCTACACGGCCGAACGGGCCATCGCCTCGAACAACGCGCAGGTGATCACGTTCGGGCAGCTCATCACGGGCGCGCCGGTCGCCAAGATGCTGGTGGACATCTGGCTCGCGAACGAGTTTCAGGGTGGCCGCTCGGCGCCGAAGGTCGCCAAGATGGACGCCATCGACAGCAAGTACCGCAAGGCGAGCTAGATTTCGCAAGGGGAGGGTGCAGTGCGCGCCGTGAAGAAGCCGAAGCCCGACGAGGGCTTCGAGCCTGCCGCGCCGGCCCTGGACCGGGACCAGCAGACCGCGACCCGCGCGGCCTGGCTCTACTATGTCGAGAACCTCACCCAGGACGAGATCGCCCGGCGCCTCGGCCTCAACCGCGTCCGGGTGAACCGCATCCTCGCGCAGGCGCGCGAGTCCGGCATCGTCCAGATCCGCATCACGTCGAAGCTCGCGGATTGCGTGGCGCTCGAGGCTCGCCTCGTGGAGCGCTTCGGTCTTGCCGGCGCCACCGTGGTGCCGACCCCGGACAATCCGGATCTCGTCCCGCAGGCCATCGCCATTGAGGCCGGCATCGCGCTCTCCGAGCGCATCCGGCCGGGCTCGTCCATCGGCATCGGCTGGGGTCGTACGCTGCGCCTCAGCCTCCGCACGGTGGAGAGCCGGACCATGCAGGACGTGTCGGTCGTCTCCATGATCGGGGGCCTGACCCGCGGCTCCGTTCTCAACGCCTACGAGACGGCCTTCCACCTCGCCGATCTCATCGGGGCCGCGTGCTACTACATCGCCGGCCCGGTCTTCACCGACACGCGCGAGACCCGCGACGTGCTCATGCGGCAGGGTCTCGTTCAGGAGGCGCTCGAGCGGGCGCGCGGGGTCGACGTGGCGCTCGTCTCGGTCGGCTCCCTTCAGCCCGAATCCACCATGCAGCGCCTCGGGCTCGTGGCCGACGACGAAGCCGCCGAGTTGCGGCAGGCCGGGGCCGTCGGCGACATCTGCGGGTTCTGGATCGATGCCGAGGGCCGCCTCGTGGATCATCCCCTCAACCAGCGAGTGATCGGCATCAAGCCGGAGGAACTTGCCGGCATCCCCACCGTCATTCTTGCGTCGGGGGGAGCCGACAAGAGTGCGGTCCTGCGGGCGGCCTTGGTCCTCGGCGTCGTCGACGTGCTCGTGACGGATGCGAAGAGCGCCGAAGCGCTGCTCGCCGCGCCGACGCCCGTCGCGAGAACGCCAGCCCGCCGACGGCGGGGGGCCGCTTGAGCCTCGTCCTCGGCATCGATCTGGGCACGTCGGGCGTTCGCGCCGCCGCCTGCGGCCGGGACGGCAGCCCTCTCGCCATCGAGGCCGCCCCCCTCCCGCCTCCCCGGCGCGCGGGCGCGCGGGTCGAGCAGGACCCGGCCCTGTGGTGGGATGCCGTGGAGGCCGCCCTGTCGGCTCTCGTCGCCCGCATCGATCCGCGTTCCGTGGAGGCCCTGGCGGTCGACGGTACGTCCGGGACAGTGCTCGCCGTGGACGCGGGCGGCGAGCCGCTCGCTCCCGCGAGGATGTACAACGACGCGGACGGGGCCGCTACGGCAGCGCGGATCGCCGGGCTCGCGCCGCGCGAGAGCGGGGCCCATGGCGCCACGTCCGGGCTCGCCAAGGCGCTCGAATTCGCTGCCGGCCTGCAGCCTCACCGCATCCTGCACCAGGCCGATTGGATCGCCGGCCGCCTTCTCGGGCGCTATGCCTTCACGGACGAGAACAATGCCCTCAAGACCGGCTACGACCCCGTCGAGCGCCGCTGGCCGGCCTGGATCCGGGACCTCGGGATCGCGCCGGCGATTCTGCCGGAGGTCCGCGAGCCGGGCAGCGCCCTCGGGCCGCTCTCGCCCGCCATGGCGCGGCGCTTCGGCCTCAAGGCCGACGTCGTCGTCGCCGCGGGCACCACGGATGGCTGCGCCTCGTTCCTGGCGACGGGTGCTCGCAGGCCGGGGGATGCGGTCACGGCGCTCGGCTCGACCCTCACCTTAAAGATGCTGAGCGACAGGCCGCTCTTCGCGCCGGAGGCGGGCGTCTACTCCCACCGCCTCGGCGCCATGTGGCTCGCGGGCGGGGCGTCGAACACGGGCGGGGCAGTGATCGCCCGTCATTTCTCGCCGGACGCACTGGCGGCGCTCGAAGGCCGGCTGAGGCCCGAGCGGCCGACGGGGCTCGACTATTATCCGCTCCTGCAGCCCGGCGAGCGCTTTCCGGTCGCCGATCCCGCGCTCGCGCCGCGGCTCGATCCGCGCCCAGAGGACGACGCGCTCTTCCTTCAGGGCCTGCTCGAATCCATCGCCCGGATCGAGGGCCGGGGTTATGCCGAACTCGCCCGCCTCGGCGCACCGCCCCTGCGGCGCGTCCTCAGCGTCGGCGGCGGCGCAAGGAATGCGGCCTGGACGGCGATCCGCCGCGGCACCTTAAGCGTGCCGGTCGAGAGGGCGCAGACCGAGGAGGCGGCGGTCGGTGCGGCCCGCCTCGCGCGGCAGGCCCTCGCGGAGGCCGCATGAGGACGGCTTCCCTCCGGCAGCTTGCGGGCGAGTTCGATCTCTTCCTGATCGACCAGTTCGGTGTGCTGCACGACGGCACGAAGCCCTATCCGGGCGTCCTCGACGCGCTGCGGGCCTTGAGGGATGCGGGCCGGACGGTGGTGATCCTGTCCAATTCCGGCAAGCGGGCCGAGCCGAACGAAAGGCGGATGGAAAAGCTCGGCTTCAGCCGGACCCTGTGGGACCTCTTCGTCACCTCCGGCGAGACCGCGCGGTCCATGCTCGAACGGGGCGAGATCCTGCCCGTCCCGCCGCGCAGCTGCCATGTGGTGTCGCGGGACGGGGATGCGTCGGTGCTCGACGGGCTCGGGATCCGCTTGGCGGAGGATCCGGCGGAGGCCGAGTGCATCCTCATCGCGGGTTCGGAGGCGCCGCAGGTGACCCTCGCCGATTACGAGCGGCGCCTGCGCGGGGCGGCGCAGCGCGGCGTGCCGGCGGTCTGCGTGAACCCCGACATGACCATGCTGCTGCCTGAGGGCCTCGCCTTTGCGCCGGGACGGATCGCCCGCCTTTACGAGAGCCTCGGCGGGACCGTGGTGTGGATCGGCAAGCCTCACCCCGCCATCTACCGGTCCGCGCGGGCCAGGTTCCCGGAGGCGCGCCGGGTGATCTGCATCGGCGATTCCGTCGAGCACGACATTGCGGGAGGCCGCAGCGCAGGCTTCGCGACGGCTCTCGTGCGGACCGGCATTCACGCGGACGAGGATGAGGATGCCCTGGAGGCCGAGTTCGGCCGGCACGGCGTGCGTCCGGACTTCGTGCTCCCGCGGCTCGCCTGGGATTAAGCGGCCGGCCTCACGGGATCCTGCAGCCCATACGATTTGAAGCCCTCCATCACCCGTCCGATCTCCGCATCGTCGAGGATCACGGGTTCGCCGATCTGCAGGGCGTGGAAGTACTGCTTGGCGATGGTCTCGAGTTCGACCGCAAGCCACATGGCCTTGGGCAGGTTGGCGCCCGTCGCGATCATGCCGTGGTTGGCGAGAAGGCAGCCGGTGCGGTCCGCAAGGGCCGCCAGGGCGTTGCGCGACAGGTCCTCGGTGCCGTAGGTCGCGTAATCGGCGCAGCGGATGCTCGGGCCGCCGAAGGCCGCGATCATGTAGTGGCACGCCGGGATCGACCGCCGGGCGATGGAGAGAACCGTCGCGAAGGTGGAGTGGGTGTGGACGATGGCGCCGACATCGGGGCGCGCCCGGGTGATGTCGAGATGGAAGCGCCACTCGGTCGAGGGCTTCAGGGGCCCCTCCCAGGTGCCGTACTCGCCCTCGAGCGGCATGCGGGCGATCATGGCCGGCTCCATGCGCTCGTAGGGGGTCGCGCTCGGCGTGATGAGGAGCGAATCGCGGTAGCGGACCGAGATGTTGCCGGAGGTGCCCTGGTTAAGGCCCTGGTCGTTCATCCAGCGGCACTGGTCGATGATCGCCTGACGCAGGTCTCGTTCCTCACCGGTCATCGGGAGCGCTCTCCTCTGTTCAGCCCGCAGCGCTGCGACCACGGCCGGTCGAGGCTGACCTCATGCCTCTGCCTCTACCACGTCGGCGTCTCACCGAGAACAGGTGTAAGGATGCAAGTACAGATGTTCAAACCGCGGGATTTCAGGCGAAGCGGCCGGCGTGCCCTGTCCGTCAGCCGTCGGTGTGCAGGAGGTAGAGACTGAACAGCCCTTGCGGGTCGAGCCAGGAGCGGACCGGATCCCAGCCTCCGTCCCGGGCCAGGGACCGGAACGTGTCCGGATCGTACTTGTAGGACACGTCGGTGAAGATGCTCTCCCCCGCCTTCAAGGCGACCCGCTCGCCGTCCACCGTGTAGGCGGCGTCCCCGAGGGCAAAGAGGTGAGCCTCGACCCGCGGCGGATCCTGCAGGACGCGCACGTCGTGGCGGAAGTTGTCGAGGTCGAAATCCGAGCCGAGCTCGTTGTTGATGTGGGCCAGCATGTTCTTGTGGAGCGCCGCCATGAGCCCGTCGGCCCCCGCATAGGCCCGTCTCAGGGAGGCTTCGTCGCGGTTCGGGTCTGTTCCGACGAGGAACCAGCCCGCGCCCAGCGTCTCGCGCACCCGGGACAGGAAGGCGACGACGCCAGCGGGCGAGAAGTTGCCGATGGTGGAGCCTGGGAAGAACCCGAGCACCGGGCCGTCGGAGAGATCGACCGGCAGCGTGATGGGAGCCGTGTAGTCGGCGAAGACCGGGATGACCTGCAGGTTCGGGTAATCCTTCACGATGGGCTCGATGGCGGTGACGAGGTAATCGCGGGAGATGTCGATCGCCACGTAGCGGTGCGGTGCATCCATGGCGTCCAGCAGCACGCGGATCTTGCGCGCCGCGCCGCTTCCGTATTCCACGATGTTGGCGCCCGGGCCCACCACCGAGGCGACCTCGGCGGCGTGGCGCTCCAGGAGCGCCATCTCGCGCCGGGTCGGGTAGTAGTCCGCCGTGCTGCAGATGCGGTCGAACAGGTCGGATCCGGTTTCGTCCCACAGATACTTGCCGGGCAAGCGCTTCTGGGGCTGCGACAGGCCCTCCAGCACATCCTCCACATATTGCTGACGGGCGAGGGGCAGGGCGGCTTGCTTGGTCGACATGAGGCATCCCGAGGTGCGATCGAAGGCTCGGGATAACGGTCAAGCTCGAAAAAGGATGCAGGGCGCAGGCGACTTGCCGCAGCCTCCGGGGCCGACGCTCAGAACGCGTACCGCACCCCGCAATAGGGCATCCGCTCGGCGAGGAGATCCTGAAACCGGGCGAGCCATTGCCGTTTCCACGCCGAGCGGTAGCGCAGGTTCCACATCCCGCCTTCCGAGCGCTTGCCTTCCTGCGTCTGAGGCGTCCACAGGAGGTCCTCGGCTCTCGGGTGCCACTGCATGTTCACCTCGTGAAGCTGCGCGTTGTGCGTGAGGAAGATGATCTCGGCCTTCGCTTGCGCCTTGGCGGGCGCCGAGAGCACATCGTCGACCTCGTCGAAGAGCGCGCCCCAATCCTCCTCCCAGCCCGGATAGACGATCACGGGGGAGAAGTTGAGGTGCACCTCGTAGCCCGCCGCGACGAAGTCGTTGACCGCCCGGATGCGGTCCGGGATGGGCGAGGTTCGGACGTCCACCACCTTGGCGATCTTGTCCGGCATGAGGGAGAAGCGGATCCGCGTCTTGCCCCCGGGATCGTAGGCGAGGAGGTCCCGATTCACGAACTTCGTGGCGAACGAGCCTTTCGCGTTCGGGGTGGCTCGAAACAGGGCGACGAGATCCCGGACGTTGTCGCAGATCGACGCGTCGACGGAGAGATCCCCGTTCTCTCCGATGTCGTAGACCCAGTGCTGCGGGTCGATCTGATCGGGCGCCGGCAATGCGCCCTGACACTCCGCGTGCCGGGCGATGGCGCGGCACGTCTCGTCGATGTTGACGAAGACCGAGATCGGGTTCGCGTAGCCTTTGCGCCGGGGCACGTAGCAATAGGCGCAGGCCATGGCGCAGCCATTGGACGTGGACGGGGCGATGAAACGCGCGCTGCGCCCGTTCGGCCGCATGGACAGGCCTTTCTTCACCCCGAGCACCAGGGTGTCGCGCTTGATCTTGAGCCAGTCCTCCGCCGAGCCTTCGTTGCCGTGAAGCGAGGGGATCTTCCAATGGGACCCGACCGGGATGCGCTCGGCGTCCGGGTACTTGGCCAGGATCTCCCGCCCGCGGGGAAAATCCTCCACGGCGGGCTCGAGATAGATCCGCTGAATGTCGATCAACTGCTTGGGAAGTGCCATCGAGGGTCCGGGGCGGCTCAGGGGCAGGTAGGCCGTCGCACCGGCTGCCCCGAGAGCGTCTGATATGGGGACGAGGCCCTGACTTTTCAGCGGTTTACGGGCGTCCGGTACGGTTTTGCGCGAAACTCGTAAGACCCGTCCGCTGCGCGGCACAGCAAGAAAAGGCTAAAACCGGCAAATCTGGTAAAACAAGGTGTCGTTTCGCACCTGCCGAGCATCGCAAACCGTAAAATGCAGGGTTTCCGTGAAGGAAACTGCAAAGATGACTCGCAACCCTGGGGATTTTGACCTATGGTCCGCGGACCGAAGCCAGCAGCCTATTCTGCCCCCACGGGCTTCGGCCCTTCGAACCCGGTCTCCTCTGGAGCCGGGTTCCTTTTTATCCGGTCCACGACCCGCGCGGGTCAGGCGTGGCCCGCATGCATCAGATCGTTGATCTGGTCGAGCATCGCGGCCGTCCGGTAGGGCTTGGGGAGGAACCGGCCTTTGGCCGGCAGCTCGTCGGCGCAGGGTCGAACCTGACCGGAGGTCACAAGGATCAGGATCTCCGGCCACCGCGCGTGAACCCGGTCCGCGAGGGCAAGCCCGTCGATCGATCCCGGCATGTTCACGTCGGTCAGCATGAGCTGCACCTCGTGTCCACGCTTCTCGAGCACCCGCAGCGCCTCGTCGGCGTTCCAGGCCTCAAGCACCGCAAAGCCCGCATCGTCCAGGGCGTCGGCGGTCATCATCTGGATGAGCGGTTCGTCTTCGACGACCAATACGGTGGCCTGCTTGCGCTGGATGGCCTGCCCCATGACGCCCTCCATCGACGGTCCCGAGCGTTCGCATGCCGCGCCGAGCGCCCCGTCCCAAACTCGATCTATGTTAAAGCCGAACTCACGGACCCGTGATCGGTTTCAGCGTGGCCGTTGCGGAGGCGCGCGTTGCTGGACGCACGAAGCTGGACGGTGCTCAAGACGCCGCTCCGAAGGCGTCATCCACCCTGAAATAACATAAGTTGCAAAAATCGTTTGTACCTCGGGAACATGCCGGATTCCCCGCCGTTTCGACGCTTAGCTCCCTCAAGAGAGCGAGAGGTGCGGGTTTCATGAAGCAGCAGGTCTTGAACGACTGGCCGGTGGGCCAGATTGTGGTGGTTCCCCATGCCTGGCGCGGGGACGGTCTCCTCGCCGACATTCAGGCGAAGACGCAATGCCGGATCAAGGCGGGTCTGCGGGCGATGTATGCCGATCTGATCGAGCAGCCGCTGCCGGACCACCTCGAACGGCTCATCGCCCAACTCGACGAGCGGATGCGGGGTGCCGATGAGCGTTGATCCCGCGCTGAAGGATCTGATGCTCGCAGCATTGCCGAACCTTCGAGCCTTCGCGATCTCGCTCACCGGAAGCGGCGACCGGGCGGACGACCTCGTCCAGGACACGATCATGCGCGCCTGGGCCAACATCGACCGCTTTCAGCCCGGCACCAACATGAACGCCTGGCTGTTCACCATCCTGCGCAACCTGTTCCACTCGGAATACCGAAAGCGGCGCCGCGAGGTGGAGGACAGCGACGGCGCCTTCGCGGGCCGGCTGAAGACGCAGCCCGATCAGCAGGACAGGCTCGACTTCGACGATTTCCGCTCGGCACTCGCCAAGCTCCCCGTCGACCAGCGCGAGGCGCTTCTTCTCATCGGCGCCCAGGGCATGGCCTACGAGGAGGCGGCAGCCATCTGCGGCGTCGCCGTCGGCACGATCAAGAGCCGGGTGAACCGGGCGCGAACCCGTCTCGCCCAACTCCTGCACCTTGAGAACGACGCCGATCTCGGCCCCGACCAGGTCACCAAGGCGGCGCTGGCGGCCGAGTAGCAGCCGGCGCTCGGGAAGGGCTGCCGGGCTCACCGGCAGCCCTCGTCCTCAGGCGAAGGCGAAGACGCGGCAGGGGCCGCCGGTGGCGCCCCGGATCTTCTGCGCGCCCACGACGAGCATCGCCCCCGAAGCCGGCAGGCGGGCGAGGTTCGCCGCGCATTCGAGGCCCCAGCGGCCGGCCGGCAGCCAGGCATAGTGCGTGGCGAAATCCGGGGAGGGGCCGAAATCCAGCGACAGGGTGTCGACGGCGATGCCCGAGGCGCTCGTCGTCTCGAGGAGCATCTTGGCGGCCTCCACGTGGAAGCCGGGGAAGTGCATCACCTTCTTGTCGTCCGCGTTGCGGAACTTGGGGCCCGTCACATGGGCGTCCCAGCCCGACAGCATGGCGACGCACGCCTTGTCGGGAATGGGGCCGTTCTTGGCGGTCCACGCCTTGATGTCGTCGGGAGTCACCTGCGCGTCGGGGTTCGCGGCCGCCTTCTCGCGGATGTCCAGGATCGCGAGGGGTACGACGAGGTTCTCGACCGGGATCTCGGCCACGCTCTGACCGTCCTCGGAGAAGTGCAGGGGCGCGTCGAGATGGGTGCCGGTATGCTCGTTCACCACCCACTCGTTCAGATTGAACTTGTGTTCCTTGTAGTTGAACTTCGAGACGAGCTTCAGCTGCGGCTCGCCGAAGAAGGTCGGGAAGTCCGGGTGAAGCTCGTGGGTCAGATCCCGGACGCTTCCGGGCGACACCGCGACGGCGGCCCGCGTCTGCGCTTGAACGGGAGCCGCAAGGCCCGCCGCGGTCGCCGCCACGGCGGCGCCGGCGACGCCCCGGAACAGGCTGCGGCGGTCGAGCATGCGCTCCTTCACCCGATCGATCACGCAGTGCTGGCACATCGTTGTGACACTCCTCGTTGGGGGCAAATGCGCTGGATCAGCGCCCGGGAGCGTCAGTCTCGGAAGGCGCTTCGCGCCTGTCAATCTGTCGCCGCCCTCCCGCCCGTGCGATGGTCGCATCCGCACTGCATGAGGAGCGCCGATGGCCACCGTTCGACTGCTCACCGACGAAGAAATCTCCCCCGAAGCCCGCGCCGTGTTCGACGACATCCGGGCGACGCGCAACAGCGCCTTCGTCAACAACTTCTGGCGCGCCCTCGCGCACGATCCGGCGACCCTGAAGCGGACCTGGGAGAGCCTGAAGCAGGTGATGGGGCCTGGGGCCCTCGATCCGGTCACGAAGGAGATGCTGTACCTCGCCGTCTCTATCGCGCATGGCTGTCCCTATTGCATCCACTCCCATACGGCGGCCGCCCGCGCGAAGGGAATGAGCGACGCGCAGCACGCGGAACTCGTCGCTATCGTCGGGCTGGCGTCGCAGACGAACCGCATGGTGACCGCGCTCGGCGTCGAGATCGACGAGGCGTTCGAGGTCCGTTAGCGGCCGCCGCCGGATTCGGCGCGCAGGCTGTTGATGAAGCGCTTGGCGATGTGGCGCACCGCCTCGTCGTCGCGCTTGTCCTCGTCGGCGAGATCCCACAGATGCGTGAGGCTCCCGTCGAGTTCGTCGAGCAGCTCGGGGTGGCGTTTCGCCAGGAAGCTGATGGTCCCGAACAGCAGGTGCTCGATGGCCATCTCGCGCCGGCGCGCGTCGGAGATCTTGGCGGAGGCGGAGGTGTCGGATGGTGCGGTCATGGCAGAGTAACGACGAGCCCTCGCGCCGGTTCTCCACCTGCGTCCGAGCTTCGCACCCCGTCACCTGACGATCCTGTATCAGCACCCCCTGCGGCCTTGCGCCGCCAAGCCGCCCGCAAACCGGAGCCGGCCCGCGCGAGTTGGCGAAGGAAGCCACCTCAACACGGATCGCATCCATGCAGCCCATCGGCCAGGACCAGACTCGAACGGCCCGCGAGCCCCATCCTTCCGCGTTCCAATCTGAAACGGGCGAGCCCTCGCGCCTAGTGGATTGGGCGGAGACGATGGGGCCCGAACAGGGGAGCCGCGAGCACCCCGTGCGCGGCCTTCCCAGCACCGCGGCGATCGTCGGTCACCCGATCCACCCGATGCTGATCCCGTTTCCGATCACGTTCCTCACCGCGGCCCTCGCCACCGACGTGGCGGCCCGCGCGACCGAGGATCCGTTCTGGTCGCGCACGTCGCGCTGGATGCTCGGCGCCGGCATCGTCACGGGCCTCGTGGCCGGTGCCGTGGGCGCCATCGATTATTTCACCATCCGCCGCGCCCGCGAGAAGTCGGTCGGCAAGCTGCATGCCTACGGCAATCCCATGGCGCTCGGGCTCGCCGCCGCGAATCTCGCCCTGCGCAGCCGCCGCGATCCTGGCGAGGCCCCCAGCTCAGGGGAGGTGGCCCTGTCGGCCGCAACCGCCGCCGTGCTCGGGGTGACGGGCTGGGCGGGGGCGGAGCTCTCCTACCGCCACATGGTGGGCGTTGCGGGCCACGGCGACCAGCACACCGAGGAGGAGAAGCGCCGGGTTCCCTGAACCCGGCGCGAGGACGTCAGGCCGTCGGCCGCTCGAAGCTCAGGAGCCCGTACCGCATCGCACCGGTGCGGTAGGCGACGATGAGCCGGAGAAGGGTAAGCGCGAAGATCCGATTGCGGGAGCGCCGGTCGAGCAGGAAGCGCCGCGTGGCCCCGTCCGTGGCAACCCGCGCCGCAACGCGGCGGGCGCAGATCGTCCAGGTGCGACGGACCTGCCGCGAGAGATCCGCAAAACCCGTCGTCCGGAACCCCGCATCCTCCGCAAGACTCCGGTAGTCCCGCTCCGTCCCCATGCTCGGCAGACGGCCCTCGCGGCAGATCGGCTCCAGCAGGTGCGTCACCTCCCAGGGCCGCGCCCCTTCGTTCGCGAGCCAGGCGCAGACCACGAGGCGCCCGCCCGGACGCAATACCCGGAAAGCCTCCGAGAAGAACCCCGCCTTGTCGCCCATGTGCTCCGAACTCTCGATTGCGTAGGCCGCGTCGAATGACCGGGCCTGAAGGCCGTTGGCAAGCCAGTCGCGGCAGTGGAACGCGAGGCGGGGATCGCCTTCGGACAGCCGCGCGGCCTGAGCCGCCTGAACGGGAGAGAGCGTGAGCCCCGTCACCGTGACGCCGTAGGCTTGCGCGAGATGCTGCGCCGTCGCCCCGTAGCCGCAGCCGATATCGCAGGCCCGTTCGCCGGACTGCAGGCCGAGCGCCGCCGCGACGCGCTCCACCAGGGCGGCGGTCGCCTCCTCGGGCGTTTCGCCTCCGCTGGTCCACAGGCCATGGTGGACGTGCCGGCCCCAGATTTCGCGGTAGAACGGGTCGAGCTCGTCGTAGTGCTCCGCGACAGCGGCCGCACTCTGCTCCTGCTTTGGAAAGATCATCGCCCGCCCATCCTGGCGCGGGGCAGGCCTGGCGGCAACCCAAGGCTGTGCGGCGTCCGTCATGGATCGGTCGGTCATGGATCAGTCGGGAATGTCGTCGAGGGTCCGGGGCTCGACGCGGGACGTGGCGTTGATCGTCGCCCTGAGCTTCGAGATGGTGGCGTAGGCCTTCAGCCGCCCCCGCATGAGGGAGCCGAGCGGGCGGTGGGCCGCAAGGCTGTGCGCCGGGCTGAAGGTGAGCCGGTCGTCCGCGAAGACCCGGCGCGCGGGGCTGTAGGCGGCCTGCGGCGGGAACACGACGCGCGCGACGGTGAGGAAAGGGCTTTCCGCTTCGGGCCATTCGACGGAGGCGTCCTCGATGGGCATCGTGCGCTCGCTCGTTCTGAGCTGCGCGCGCACCTCGTAGGCCGCGCCGCGTTCGGCGAAATGCGCCACCACCGCATCCTTCAGGGCCGAGTAGCGAAAGGCGGGCGCGATCGTCACGTCGGCGAGGCGGGCCAGGCTCTCGCAGGCGGGAAAGAGGCCGAGCTTGGCGACATAGCGGCCGTAGCGCAGGGGCGCGTGCGTGAAGTAGCTCTCACCCAGCGGATGGGTATGCGGGTGGCCGAAGAAATCGAGGAGCGAGCTGTCGGCGCCCACGAGATGCAGGGCTCCGTTGGCGGCAAAGCCGAGGGCGGTTCCGGCCTTCTTCATGACCTCCGGCTGGTCCGCGATCCCCTCCAGAAACTGCTGGATGCGCAGGAAGCCCTTGAGGTCCGCGACCGCGAAGCGGCGTCCTGAGTTGAACAGCAGGTCCTGCGTGGCATCGCGATGTCCATCGAGCATGGGCCCGCTCACGCCCATGACCTTCAGGGACAGACCGCGGGGCGTGTGGACGCTGTCGGCCATGAGTTCGCCCGGCTCCGTCGAGAGCCGCGCGACTACGGGATAGGAGCGCGGCACGGCGAAGAGGCCCTGGGCCAGCGGCTCGGGCAGGCCACCGAGGACCGTGAGGGTCCCCTTCAGAATGCCGTGGCTCTTGGCGTGGGACGGACGTACGCCGTGGCGATAGCGGTCCGCGAGCAGGTGGCTGACCCGTGCGAGCGACGCCACGATCTCGTCGATCACCTGCTCCTCGTCCGGGGCGACCGTCTCGATGTCGTCCGAGTAGGGACGGTACGACGGAGGGGAGGGTGCGGAATGGCTGAGGGACGCTGACATCCCTCCGATGTAATCACCCATTCCGCCCGTCACCTCCCGCGCGGCGTTGCAGCGCGGGCCGCCCCGTCCCGCAGGTCTTCCGAAGCCGGGTCAGCGGTCGGCCTTCGCGCCTTCGGTGGTCAACTGCACGTATTGCCGGGTGATCGGCTCGATGAGGTCGGCCACCTGCTGGGCCGCCTGCTCCTCCTCCTGGACCGATTGCCGGAAGGCGGCGACGTGGCCATTCTCGCCCGCGGATTCGGCGATGGTGATGAGCGAGCGATAGGCCGCGATCTGCTCGAACTGGTAGGCGTAGCCCGCGTAGAGGTTCTTCAGCGTCTCGTCCTGGAAGAGCCCGTGAACGGTGGCGCCGACCGTGCCGGCGACGCTCGTCACCGTCTCCTTGAAGGCCGATATGCTCTCGCCGGACGCCTCCAGCGCCTGTTCGAGGCGGGCAAGCTGCTGGCGCGTCGTCTCGATGTGCTTGCGCAGCAGGGCCTCGTATTGAGGATACCGCTCCAGGCGCGAGACCTGCAGTTCCATCTGCTTCAGCCCCTGCTGCTCCATCGCATGAGTGTTGCGCAGGGCTGTCGTGTAGATCGAACGGGCGTCCGTGGCCATCGAGATGCTCCTATATGGGAAGAACGCCTCGTCAACGGAACGCTCCTGCGGCGGTTCCTGTGGCATGCAGGCCACTTGCGCGACCCATGGCCGCTGCCGCCTCGCCCATTCCTGCAACGAAGGGGGCTGCACCACGTTGTCGCAAGGAATGGAGACAGTGCCATGAGAATCGCCACGATTGCGGTTGCCTTCGGGTTGATGGGCGGCGCCGCCGCAGCCCAGGGCGACCCGGGGCCGAACATGACCCCACCGCCCGCAGGCCAGACGATCGAGTCCGGCATCGCGAAGAACCCCGATCTCGGGCAGACCAAAGCGCCGTCCGCCACGGCGCCGTCGGAGAGCAACGCCGTGGGCGGCCTCGGCGCCAATGCCGACAAGAATGCCGCCCCGCCGGCAATGCTGAAGGATTGCCAGAGGAACGCGGCCGATTGCTCGGAGCCCTCGGCGACCGGCACCCTGCCGCCCGTCACGAGCCCGACGCCGCAGCCCCGCTAGGCGCCTCAGAGCCTGTCGCGCAGGGCGTAGTAGCTGAGGCCGGCCACCATGGTCGGCCAGCGCAGGAGCTTTCCGCCGGGAAAGGGCGGCACGGGCAGCCGGGACAGGAGGTCGACCCGCTCCATGTTGCCGGCCACCGCCTCCCCGAGGAGCTTGCCGAAATACGGCCCGAGCATCACGCCGACGCCCGAATAGCCTGCGGCCGTCAGCAGGTTGGGCGCGAGCCGGCGCACATAGGGCACCCGCCTCATGGTGATGCCGAGGGTTCCGCCCCAGGCATGATCGATCCGCACATCCTGAAGGCGCGGATAGGCCTGCAGCATGTGGCGGCTGACGAGACCGCGGATATCGCGGGGAAAGCCGCGCCGGTAGTTCTCGCCCCCGCCCCAGAGGAGCCGGCGCTCCGGCGTGAGCCGCCAGTAATTCACCACGAAGCGGCTGTCGCTCACCGCCTGCCCGCCCGGCAGGATCTCCGGGTGAGCCTCCCCTAAGGGCTCCGTCGCGATCATGAAGTTGTTGATCGGCATGACCCGGGCTTCCACCGCGGCGTCGATCCCGTCGAGGGAGCCGTCGGCGCACAGAAGTAGCCAATCGGCGCGGATCGTGCCCCGGCTCGTCGTCAGGACCGCCCGGCCGCCCTCCCGTCGATAGCTCAAAGCCCGCGTGTGCTCGCTGATCCGCGCACCGGCTTGTTGCGCGGCTCCAGCGATGCCGAGCGCCCAGTTCAGCGCGTGGACGTGGCCGCCGCCGCGGTCCAGCATCCCGCCTTGATAAGCGTCCGTGCCGATGAGGGCGGCGAGCTTGTCCCGGTCCACGAACTCCAGTTCGCCGTAGCCGTAGCGCGAGGCGAGATGCTCGATGTCCTTGCGGTAATCCGCCAGGAAGGCCCTCTTGTGGGCCGCGTGGATGAGGCCAGGCCGATAGCTGCAGTCGATCCCATGCTCCGCGATAAGCGCCGTTTGATAGGCGCGGGCCTCCTCGGCGAGGGCCCAGAGCTTCCTCGCATCCGCATCGCCGACCATGGCCTCGATGGCGGCCATGTCGCGCCGGTGCCCCGGATGGATCTGCCCGCCGTTGCGCCCGGAGGCGCCGGAGGCGGTCCTGCCCTGCTCGACGACGAGGGTCCGGTAGCCGCGCTGCGCGAGGGCGAGGGCGGCCCCGAGGCCCGTATAGCCGGCCCCGACCACGGCGACGTCCACCGTCTGATCGCCCTCGACCGGCGGACCCGCCGAGAAGGGCGTTGCGGTCGCTTCGTAATAGGTCGCCGCACGACCCGCATCGCCGCTCATGGTTCGCTGCCGCGCCGCATGGACCGGGCGGTCACACGTTGAGCAGAAGGAACTCCCGCTCCCACGAGCTGATCACCTGCATGAAGGTCTCGTACTCCTCGCGCTTGATGGCGCAATAGGCCGCAACGAAGGGCGACCCCATGACCTGATGCAGCTCGCCCGCCTCTTCGAAGCGCGCGACCGCGTCGAGAAGCGAGCGGGGGAGCTGGTAGTCCTTGTTCTTGGCGTCCACATCCGTCGGCTGCGTGGGGGTGAGGCGCTGCTCGATGCCGAGATAGCCGGCGGCCAGCGTCGCGGCGATCGCGAGATACGGGTTGGCGTCGGAGGAGGGCACGCGGTTCTCGACGCGCCGCCCCTCGGGCGGGGAGGGCGGCACGCGCAGGCCGGCGGTCCGGTTGTCGAACCCCCACTGCACGTTGATCGGCGCCATGGAATCGCGGGTGAAGCGCCGGTAGCTGTTCACGTAGGGCGCCAGCATGCACACGATGGCGGGCAGGTATTTCTGCTGGCCGGCGATGAACTGGTAGAAGAGCTCCGTCGGCTCCCCGGTCCTCGGATCCGAGAAGATGTTCTGGCCCGTCGCCGCATCCACGATCGACTGATGCACGTGGAGGGCCGAGCCCGGCTCGTTCGCCATGGGCTTTGCCATGAAGGTGGCGTAGGCCTTGTGCTTGAGGGCCGCCTCCTTGATGGTGCGCTTGAACATCAGGACTTGGTCGGCAAGCTCGAGCGGATCGCCGTGCTGGAGGTTGATCTCCATCTGGGCGGCCCCGTCCTCGTGGATCAGCGTGTCGATCGCGAGACCCTGCTGGTCGCAATACGTGTACATGTCCTCGAAGATGTGGTCGAACTCGTTCACCGCCTGGATCGAGTAGCCCTGCCGGCCGATCTCGGGCCGCCCGGAGCGCCCGATCGGCGGCTTGAGCGGGTAGTCGGGATCGGTGTTGGGCTCGACGAGGTAGAATTCGAGCTCCGGCGCCACCACGGCGTTCCAGCCGCGCGCATGGTAGAGATCCCGGACGCGGCGCAGAACCTGGCGTGGGGATTGGTCGACGGGCTGGCCGTCCCGCAGTTTCGCATCGAGGATGATCTGGGCCGTGGGGTCCTGGGCCCAGGGGATGAGCGCAAGGGTCGACCAATCGGCGTGCAGGGTCATGTCGGTATCGGCCGTCACCGCATCGATGAGGCCGTCGAGATCCGGATAGTCGCCCGAGATCGTCTGATAGAAAACCGAGACCGGCAGCGCCATGGTGGGGTTCTTCAGGAACTTCGCTACGGGCATGATCTTGCCGCGGGCGACGCCGGCCTGATCCGACACGGCGCACTCGATCTCCGACACGTTGCGGGCTTTGAGCCATTGCCGCGCCTCCTCCAGATTGGCGACGCCGCGCGTATCCTCTGTGTAGTCGTCGGAATAGATCGACACCGTATGGTCTCCGGTTCTCGCCCTGCGCAGGCCGGCCGGTCGGCCGCGGCGCATCGAGGCGAGGTGCAAGCTCGACCTCCATAACGCCGCGCACCCTGCGGCGGCTAGAGGGGAGGCGAGGGGCGCCCCGTCGAGCGGCATGCGATCCGCCCAAAAGCAATCTGCCGGCATTGGGATGCCGGCAGACGGGAAGGCCTTCTTGATCGCGTGAACCGGCTAGCCGTTCGGCTCCGGGGAGAACTGCCCCGTTGGGCGCCTCGGCACGGGACGGCTGCTCGGGACGGACGAGCGCTTGGGCCAGGACGGCGCCGGCGGCTCTCCCGTGTCGCGGACGGGGGGCTGTCCGTTGAGGAGGTTGCGGATCTCGTCGCCTGAGAGCGTCTCGTACTCGAGCAAGCCCCGGGCGAGGGTCTCGAGCTCCTCGCGCTTCTCCGTCAAGATCCGGCGCGCATCC
>DASZBD010000011.1:0-16212 GCA_035944475.1 Microvirga sp. | reverse complement strand
GCCCGGTAGCTCGTCAGGCTCATAACCTGAAGGTCACAGGTTCAAATCCTGTCCCCGCAACCACCACACCACACCACAAACACCACCACACACACACAGCCCCCGGACCCACAAACGCCGGGGGCTGACGTGCGTTTGGACGGTGAGGGCGCGTGCGGGGCGAGAGACGTCATGGGCAGAGCGCGAGAGGAGCCCGCCTGTTCAGGCGGGCTCCTCTCGTTTGCGGACCGTCAGCGTCGCTTGCCGGATGGGCTGTCTTTGCTCAGAGCAGCTCGCTTCAGGGCTTCCGCCAGGGCTCCGCCCGACGCAGGTGCAGCGGCGGCGCGCTTCGGCCGATCTGCACCCCTTCCCTCCCCGACCGCACTCACCTTCTTGTCTGCAGCGTCGCTCATCCGCATGGTGAGCGAGATGCGTTTGCGGGCTTTGTCGACCTCGAGCACTTTCACGCGGACCACATCGCCGGGCTTCACGACGCTGCGTGGGTCCTTCACGAAGGTATCGGCAAGGGCCGAGACGTGGACGAGACCATCCTGGTGAACACCGATGTCGACGAAGGCTCCGAAAGCCGCGACGTTGGTGACGACGCCCTCCAGCACCATGCCGGCCTTTAAGTCGCCGATCGTTTCGACCCCGTCCTTGAACGTCGCAGTTTTAAACTCGGGGCGGGGATCGCGGCCTGGCTTCTCGAGTTCGGCGAGGATGTCCTGCACGGTCGGGAGGCCGAAGCGTTCGTCCGTGAAGGCCTGAGGCTTCAGAGCCTTCAGCACCCCCCTATTGCCGATGAGCACCCGGATGTCGCTCTTCGTCGCCTCGATGATTCGACGTACCACAGGGTACGACTCCGGGTGAACGCCCGATGCATCGAGCGGGTCGGTGCCGCCGCTGATCCGCAGGAATCCGGCGGAGAGCTCGAACGTCTTCGGCCCGAGGCCCGTCACGTTCTTCAGCGCCCGGCGCTCGCGGAACGGACCGTTGGCGTTCCGGTGCGCCACGATGTTCTCGGCCACCCAGGAGCCGAGGCCCGAGACCCGCGCGAGAAGCGGCGCCGAGGCGGTATTCACGTCCACACCGACGGCGTTCACGCAATCCTCCACCACGGCGTCGAGGGAGCGGGACAGTTTGTGCTCGGCGAGATCGTGCTGGTACTGGCCGACGCCGATGGATTTCGGGTCGATCTTCACCAACTCAGCAAGCGGGTCCTGCAGGCGGCGTGCGATCGAAACCGCTCCTCGGAGAGACACATCGAGGTCGGGCAGTTCCTGGCTCGCAAAGGCCGAGGCCGAATAGACCGAGGCGCCGGCTTCCGACACCATCACCTTGGTGAGCTTCAGGTCCGGGTTTCCGGCGATCAAGTCTCCCGCAAGCTTGTCCGTTTCGCGCGACGCTGTCCCGTTCCCGATCGCGATGAGTTCGACCCCATGCGCCCGGCACAGCCGTGCCAGGGTGGCGAGCGACGCATCCCACTGGCGCCTTGGCTCATGCGGGTAGATCGTGTCCGTCGCGACCACCTTACCGGTGGCATCGACGACAGCAGCCTTCACGCCGGTGCGGTAACCCGGATCGAGGCCAAGCGTCGGACGGGCTCCCGCGGGAGCGGCGAGCAGGAGATCGCGCAGATTGCCGGCGAAAACCCGCACGGCCTCGTCCTCGGCCTGCTGCCACAGGCGCATGCGGATATCGAGTTCAATGGAGAAGCGCAGCTTTGTGCGCCATGTCCACCGGGCCGTGTCGAGAAGCCAGGCATCGCCCGGGCGCCCCCGGTCAGCTATGTCGAAGGTGAGCGCGATGCGCCCCTCATAGGGACTCGTGTAGGTCGGCTCGGCGACATCCTTGTCCTCCTGAAGCCGCAAGTCGAGAATCTCCTCCTTCTCGCCGCGAAACAGGGCCAGGATCCGGTGGGATGGAAACTTCTGAACCGGCTGGGAGAAATCGAAGTAGTCGGAGAACTTGGCCCCGTCCGCCTCCTTGCCCTTGCGCACCTTGGCGCTGAGGAGGCCGCGCTGCCAGTAGGCCTCCCGGAGGTTTCCAACAAGTTCGGGATGCTCCGCGAAGCGCTCCACGAGGATGGCCCGGGCGCCCTCCAGAGCCTCCGCGGCGCTCGCTACGCCCTTGCCCGCATCGACGTAAGCCTCCGCTACTGCTGAAGGCACTCGGCTTGTGTCTGCGAGCAGCGCATCGGCGAGCGGCTCGAGACCCGCCTCCTTGGCGATCTGCGCCTTCGTCCGCCGTTTGGGCTTGTAGGGCAGGTAAAGATCCTCGAGCCGCGCCTTCGTATCAGTCGCGTTGATCTGGGCGAGAAGGGCATCCGTCAGCTTGCCCTGTTCGCGGATGCTGTCCGTCACGGCCTTGCGCCGGTCTTCAAGCTCCCTGAGGTAGCGCAGGCGCTCGTCCAGCGTGCGAAGCTGCGCGTCATCAAGCGTTCCGGTCACCTCTTTGCGGTAGCGCGCGATGAACGGGACGGTCGCGCCGCCGTCGAGCAGGTCCACGGCGGCCTTTACCTGCCATTCCTGAACCGCCAGTTCGCCGGCGATGCGCTGGTTGATCGGCTGCATGTGCCCCCTGCCCTCCTATCGGGGCGGCGTGTCTATGTGGTTCGCGGGAGCCGGTCAACGCAGCCGCTGCCTGAGCCTTGAACCGGCGGCACCGAGGACGATTTTCAGCCATACTTGCCGTGTTTGATCCGGTGGTCGCGCCGGCTGCGTCCGGTGCCTGTGAGGCTTCGATGATTCGCGCCATTGGTAGCGCCGTTGCGTCTGTGCTCACCCTGTTGTCATCAGCCTCCCTGGCGGCCGAACCCGCTCATTTCTGGGACCTTCCCGCCGAGCAGCTCCGCCGGCTCGTCGCCTCCCCCCAGGTCATGGTGACGCGAACCGAAACGGGGATTGAGGCTTACTGCCGGTGTCCCGTAGTTCTGAAACCAAGCGAGATCCCGAAGGCGGTGAAAGACGCCATCGTGGCGGTCGAAGACAAGCGCTTCTTTGACCATGGTGGCGTCGACCTCGTGACCCTACTGTCCGTCCTCAAGGGCGGCATCAATCGCGGCGGCAGCACCATCCCGATGCAGCTTCTCAAAAATCTCGTATTCCACGATCTGAGGCAGCAGGACATCCTGAGTCGCCTTGAGCGCAAGGGCTCCGAATTCTGGCATGCCGGGAGCTTCGACGAGGCGGTCGGCAAAGAGGAGTTGCTGGCGGCGTATCTCAACCAGATCGAGTTCGGTGGACGGGAGATCGTCGGCCTTTACCGGGCGGCTCGGTACTACTTCCGTAAAGAGCCGAAGGATCTCAATCTTTACGAAGCAGCCATGCTCGCCGGCATGGTGCAGGCGCCGGCGCGGCTGAACCCGCTCAAAGAGGCGACGCGGGAGCGGGCGCATGAGCGGGCGAAGCTCGTCCTGCGCCTCATGGCTGAACAGGGCAAGATCACCGAGGCGGAGCGCAAGCGGGCCGAAGATCGCGGTCTGAGGCCCGGCATCCTGCCGGAGTTCAAGCTCCAAGCCCAGGCCTTCACAGAGTGGGTGGTGCAGAGCGGGGCCTCGCAGCTCGTCCGCCCTGGCGAGACTGTCCGCTTCTTCGTCACCCTCGATCCCCGCGCGCAGCAGATGGCTGAGCGGCATCTCGACGATCTCGTTACCGAGGGCTCCGTGCCGCCGGACTACGATGCAAGCCTCGTGATGATGGATCCGGCCGGGCGTGTGCAGGCGATGGTGGGCTCCACCGATTGGTCGCGCCGGCAGTTCAACGCCGCCGTGAAGGCGGAGGTCCAGCCGGGCTCGACCGCCAAACTCCCGCTCGTGGTCGCTGCCTGCGAAGCGAAGCGGGCTCCGGCCAGCCGCGTGACCGATCTGCCGATCCTGCCGGACTGGCCGGCCAATGGCACCGTGGGCTACCGCGGCGAGACGACGTTGATCGAGGCGATCGCCATGTCGCGCAACGCCGCAGCGGTGCGCCTGACCCGGGACGTCGGCGTCAAAGCCGTTGCCGACGCGAGCCGGCGGCTTGGAGTGGACCCCGGTCCCGATCCTGAGGCCTCCTTCGTGCTCGGCACCTTCTCGACGAACCCGCTCGCCATGACGGGGGCCTATGCGGCCGTGGCGAGTGGGGGGTACAGGGTCGAGCCCTCCGGGATCCTGGCGGCCGTCGACGGACGGGGCGAGGTCCGCTCGAACCCAGCCGCGGCCGAACGGGTGCGGGTCATTCCGAGCCGGTGCATCGAGCCGACGCGCCAGATCCTCGAAGAGGTCGTGCGCTCTGGGACTGGACGGGGCGCGAAGCTGAGACGCTGGAAGGCTTACGGCAAGACGGGCACGACGAGCGGCAACGTCGATGCTTGGTTCATCGGCTGGAGCGAGGGCCGGGTCCTGGGGATCTGGATGGGCAAGCCCCGCAACGGGGTGTCGGGTACGCTCGCGGGCGCAGGAGCGCCTGCGGACCTGTTCCGGCGGGTGATGAACGGGATCAACGACCTCGACGAGCGGCGCAGCGTCAAGCCGGCGGCCGATCCGCAGGTCGCCGCGCGGCCGATCCCCGAACGGACGGGCAGCACGGCACGCAAGGACGGCGTCACGGCCCGCCAGAAGAGCAGCCCCGAAGCGGAGCGGACCAGCCAGGTGCCCCTGCCCCCGACCCGCCCTCGGGCCCGGCCCGACAATCCCTGGCGCGACCTCTTCGGCGGGCGCCTCATGTAGGCCCGGCGCCCGTCCCCGTTATCCACGGTATGCGTCCGGAACGGGGCCACATGCGCCGGCGACGGTTGCCCGGGCGGCCCTCCCGTGGGAGGTTCGCTCAGCCCGACGGGCCACCCCCTCAACCCCGCATCCAAGCTCTTCCACGAGGCTCAACCGCATCGCCGGCGCCCTTTCGAGGCGCCTGATCCTGCACGCCAAGGCGCGGCTCAACGCGTCAGCAAAGGGAGGTCAGACCATGACGGCTTCGTCGTCTCCATCGTCGCTGCCCCAGTTCGTCCAGCGGGTTTCCGCCGCTCGGCGGCTGAATTTCGGCGATCTGCGCAGGCTACAACGAGACGTCCTGCCGGACGGGCCCCGGTGCCGCACGGATGTTGAGGCCCTTATTCTCCTCGACGCATCTCTCGACCGATTCGAGGCGGGCTGGACGGCCTACCTCCTTGGGGCGGTTCAGGCTTTCGTCGAGGGCAACAGGGGCGCCGGCACCGCATGGTTCGGCGTCCTCCTCGAGCGCGCGAAGCCGAAGACCGCCGCGGCGATCGCGCGGGCGGTGTTGGCCGTTATCGAGGCGCCGGACAACGAACTTCTGGCCCGCGCCAAAGGGGCCGCCAGGCGCCGGCCCAAAATGGCCGCCTGCGCGACCGGCCTTCGCTCCAGCAAGGTCTCCGCCCGCGTGCCCGAACCTCTTCCGGTCGCGCCGTCGATCTCGTTCGCCTGGCCGAACGTGCGCCTCGGTGGCACGGTGCTCATTGCCCGATTGGAGGCGTTGCCCGCAGAGTAGCGGGTGGCTTTGCTCCCGCGTGAAACGGCGAGGGCCGGAGCCGAAGCTCCGGCCCTTCTCGTTGGCCTCAAGGGCGGGCGGCTTCCTCCTCGATGGTGCCGTCCTGGTAGATCGTCGTCTTGATCCCGGCCTCGTAGTCGATGGTGACGGTCCGTACCGGCCTAACGGCTTGGGCCGGCCGCACCGTCGCAGCGGGCGTCACCGAGCCCGTGACCCCAGCCTCGTCGGCCACGATGGCGCGCGCCTTGCGCTGGAGGGCGGTGAGGAGCTCGCTGTTGTCCAGGATCGGCGCATAACCCTGGGCGGCGGCGGGCAGGGCCGGCTCGGCGGTGCGGGTCGGCTGGGCGACGGCGGCGGCAAACTCCTCGTCGGCGCGCCGGCGCTCGGCCGCGGTCGGGCGGGAGCGGCGCTCCGCCACCCGTTCGCGCTTCGGCTCGGCGCTCCGGACCGTACGGGTGCGCCGCGGCTCCGCCTTCACGGATTCCGCAACGGCGGGCCGGTCCTGCACGCCGGGAGTGCCTTCGATCGTGCGGTTTCTGCGGCTCGTCCGGGTGCCCGTGTAGGCCGTCCGCTCGAGCGCAGCATCGTCCACCGATGCCGTTTGCTCGGGCTGGGACTGGGCCTGCGGAGCCTGGGACTGGGCGGGTTGAGCCTGGGCCTGGGCCCGTTGCGAGCTCATCGGCGGGCGGTAGGTGAGATCGATGCCCGGGATGTTGAGGCCGAGCAGGGTCGGCTGGGGCGGCTCGGGGGCGGGCTGGGGCGCGGCGGCCTTCGCGGCGAGTTCGGCTTCGAGCTTGCTGCCCTTCTTCGGGAAAACGCCCGTCACCCATTTCCCGTCGATCTTCTTGCGGGTGTAGAAATCCTTCGCTTGAGCGGCGCCGACGCCGAAGGCCGGCAGGTCCCGGGGGCCCTGGAGATCGATGCAGCCGATGGCCGCCAGGCAAAATACGCCCGTCTTCAGGAGGAGCTTCGCTTTCATGAGAGACCCTTATGTTTTGGTTCGTTATTGCGGCTTAGCCTTTTCATCAATGTGGCTGCTTTGTGGCGCGCGCGAGCATTGGCGGCGAATAACGCAGCGTAAGGCCGAGATGGCCCGTTAACCTTTGAAGAAGAGTCTTCGGTGCAACAGGTGAGTGAGGATATCGGAGCAGAATCGAACGCCCGCCCAGCGCTGATTCGCGCTGCGCTGCCTTAGGGAAGCGCGCCCCGACCATTGTCGGTGAGCGCCGTTCCCGCGGCATCGTCCACCGCGTCCCGTCGGAACACGCTGGCGTTCAGGCCAGAAGGTCGTGGTGCTCCTTGTGGCGCCGCAGCCAGGCAGCCGCGTAGCCGCAGAGCGGCGCTACCTTAAGCCCCTCCGCGCGGGCGATCTCCGCAACGCCGCGCATGAGCTCGCCCGCGGCGCCCGTGCCGCGCAGCGGGACCGGTGCCTCGACATGCATGATCGCCAGGACGCCGTCGCCGCGCCGGTAAGTCGCGAACGCCACGTGCTCGCCCTTGGCGAGTTCGAAGCGGCCCCGGTCCCGATTGTCTGTGACGGAAGCTGTCATGGCGCTCGTTCCTTCTCCAGCAACGGCGCAGCCTGCGGCCCGTTCCGGCGACGGGCCCAAAAGCTGAGGCATGAAAGCCACACCGGCCGCGAGAAAAGCCCGGGAGCGCCGCCCGGGTTAACCATCGCTCCCTAGGCAACTGGACAAGGCCGGGGGCCGCCGCATAGTAAGCCCCCACGCTTCCGCTGCGGCAGGAGGCGCAAGAACAAGAATTGGGGGCCATCAACTCAGACGAGGTGGCTCATGTACAACCCCGAGCTTCTCACGGCTTACGTGATCGCCGGCAGCATCACGGCAACCATGCTCTTCACCGCCTTCAAGATCGTTCGCTCCTCCGGCGGCCCGCAGACCGCCAAGAGATCGGCTTGACCCTCTTGAGATCGGCCTGACGCCTTCGGCCGGTCGGAGCCTCGGACCGGCCAAAGCCGGCCGCCCCTGCCGGGCGGGTCAGCCCCGCCCGATGAACGGCATCTTCGTCGCCATCACGGTCATGAACTGCACGTTGGCGTCGAGCGGCAGCCCCGCCATGTAGACCACCGCATCGGCCACATGGGCCGGGTCCATGCGGGGCTCCACCTTGGTCGAGCCATCCGCCTGCAGCACGCCCTCGGCCATCTTCTCCGTCATCGGGGTCGCCGCATTGCCGATGTCGACCTGCCCGCAGGCGATGTCGTAGGCGCGCCCGTCGAGGGAGGTGGATTTCGTCAGGCCCGTGATGGCATGCTTCGTCGCCGTATAGGGCGCCGAGAACGGGCGGGGCGCCGTCGCCGAGATCGACCCGTTGTTGATGATGCGCCCGCCGCGGGGCGACTGGTTCTTCATCACGCGGAACGCCTCCTGGGTACACAGGAAGGGTCCGGTGAGATTGGTGTCCACCACCGCCTTCCATTGCTCGACCGTCAGCTCCTCGAGCGGGATCGGCGGCGCTCCAATGCCCGCATTGTTGAAGAGGAGGTCGAGCCGCCCATAGGCCTGCACCACCTCGGCGAACATCGCCCTCACGGCGGCGGCATCCGTCACGTCCGCGGTGATCACCACGGTCTCGCCGCCCGCCTGCGCCGCCGTCTCTTCCAGCGGCTCCCGGCGCCGTCCGGCCAGTCCCACCCGGTAGCCGGCGCGCACGAGGCCGAGCGCCACAGCCCGTCCCACGCCCGTCCCGGCTCCCGTCACCAGCGCCACTTTCCCGGTCATCGCCCCCTCCCCTGTTCGCCTGCCGTCACTTCACGAAGCTGCCGCCGAGTTCGTCCTCGATGTGGATGCGGACGATCTCGTCGAAGCTCTCTTCGGCCGCAAAGCCGAGGGCCCGGGCGCGGGCCGCGTCGAACCTTCGCGGCCAGCCCGCCACGATGCCCTCGATGACGGGGTCGCGCTCCCGCCGGATGCGGGCGACGACGCCCTCACCGGCGATGCGCCGCAGGGCGTCGATCTGCTCCGCCACCGTCACCGACACGGACGGCATGGTGAGATTGCGCCGGGCGCCGAGGCGGGCGCCGTCGATGGCGGCGGCGTGGAGCAGGAAGCCCACCGCCGAGCGGGGCGAAGCGTGGGAATGGCGCACGCTCTCGTCCACCGGCAGCACCGCCTCTTCGCCGTTGAGCGGCTCGCGGATGATGTTGGAGAAGAAGCCCGACGCCGCCTTGTTCGGCCGGCCGGGCCTGACGCAGATCGTGGGCAGGCGGATCCCGACTCCGTCGAGGAAGCCCCGGCGGGTATAGTCGGCGAGCAGCAATTCGCCGATGGCCTTCTGGGTGCCGTAGCTCGTGAGCGGGGTGAGGAAGAACTCGTCCCCGATCGCCTCCGGGAAGGGAGCCCCGAATACGGCGATGGAGGATGTGAACACCACGCGCGGCGTGTAGCCCTCCGTCCGCCGGATGGCGTCGAAGAGCATCCGCGTGCCGTCGAGGTTGATGCGGTCGCCCTTCTCGAAATCCGCCTCCGCCTCGCCCGACACGATGGCGGCGAGGTGGAAGATCAGATCGGGCCTGTCCGCGACGAGCTTCTCCGCTTCGCCCGGCTGCGAGAAGTCCGAGGTGAGCGTGACGACCGGGAACGGGGCGCCCGCCGGCGCCCGCGGCTCCACGACGTCATGGAGGACGAGGCGGGCGATCTGCCGGTTGCCGAGGGCGCCGTCCCGGGCCATGCGCTCGCTCAGCTTGCGGCCCACCATGCCGCCGCCGCCGAGAATCAGAATGTTCATGGGTGAGCCTCGCGATCCGTGCTGGAGGGGCCGTTCATGCCCGGCGGCGATCCTGGAGCAAGCCCCGGGCGGCGAGGTTGCGCATGAGCGCGCCCGTCCCGAAGATCCAGGGCTCGCAGTCGTGGGTGTGCCGCATGCGGTTGACGAGGGTGCCGAGGTGCGGGGCCGCGATCGTCACCACGTCGCCGATCTTGTGGGTGAAGCCCTTGCCGGGCGCGTCGCGGTCCTCGACCGGCGCGAACATGGTCCCGAGAAATAGCACGGCGCCGTCGGGGTATTGGTGATGGGGGCCGATCATCTGCGCCACGAGGTCGGCCGGGTCGCGGCTGATCTTGGCGATGGAAGAGGATCCTTCGAGCTTGAACCCGTCCTCCCCCGCGACCGTGAGGGTCACGGTCGTGGAGCGCACGTCGTCGAGAGAAAAGGTCCCATCGAAGAAGCGCAGGAAGGGCCCGAGCGCGCAGGAGGCGTTGTTGTCCTTCGCCTTGCCGAGGAGGAGCGCCGAGCGGCCCTCGACGTCCCGCAGGTTCACGTCATTGCCGAGCATCGCGCCGACGATGCGCCCCGTGGACGCCACGGCCAGCACCACCTCGGGTTCGGGGTTGTTCCAGGTCGAATTCGGATGAAGGCCGGCATCCGCCCCCGTGCCGACCGCCGCCATGGGCGGCGCCTTGGTGAAGATCTCCGCATCGGGACCGATGCCGACCTCCAGGTACTGGCTCCAGGCGCCCTGGGAGACGAGCACGTCTTTCAGCGCCATGGCTTCCGCGGAGCCCGGCTTCAGCCGGGCGAGGTCACCGCCGACGAGGCGGTTGACCTCCTGGCGGATGGCGGCGGCCGCATCCGCGTTGCCGCGGGCCCGCTCCTCGATGACGCGCTCCAGCATGGACACCGCGAAGGTGACGCCGGCGGCCTTCACGGCCTGAAGGTCGGGCGGGGCGAGAAGCCAGGGCTTCTCGCCGTCGCGGGTCTCGCGGGGCGTGTTGGCGAGGACCGCGTCGAGGCTGCCCACCGTCTCCCCTTCGGCCGCCCGCAGGGCCGCTGCCGGATCGCGGCTTTCGCACAGGTCGCGCATGGTCGGGAACTGCGCCGATATGTCGACGAGACCTTCGGGGCGCACGGCGACAACGGAGGGGCCGCCGAGATCCGGGCGCCAGACGCGGCCGGCCAGCGCCCCCGCAATCCCGTCAGCCGGAAGGGTCGATCGAAGCGCCTGGTCGAGCAATGCCTGTCCTCCCGCGAGGGCGGACCCGCTCATGCGGGTTCTCGAACCTCTCGCAGCGGCACCTTAAGCGCAGCACGGGCGGCTCTACAATCCACTTGCGCGGTTGCCCTCAGCTGCTCGAGGCCCGGTTCTGCGCCGTGAGCTTGGGCAGCTCCGTCGTCATCCAGGCCACCATCTCCTCGCGGGTCTTGAGGCCGTCCGGCATGGGGATGAAGGGACCCGCGCTGTCGTAGATCGCGATGCGGTCCTTCGGCCCTGTGATGGGGTCCGTGCCGCGGGTACCGCGGGAGAGGCGCACGTTCAGCCTTTGGCTGATTCCCAAGCCCAGGATCCAGAGGGTAGCGACGCCGCACAGGACGAGGCCGAGGAGTGCGAATGCGAGGTCCATGGGCGCCTTCACGGTCAGCAGATGTGAAAATATTGAGCGGCCCCGTTCGGCGAAAAGGGGGACGGCCCGTCCCGGGCCGGTTTATTTTGCCGACGAGGGCTCTTCCGCAACCAACGGGCACGTTTGCGGGTTTCATGAGCGACGGAGTTGGAGATCGCGATGCGTTGTCTTGTCGTAGGCGCAGCCCTTCTGGCGCTCGCGGGGGTGGCCGAGGCTCGGGAGCCGCTGGCGCGGCCCATGGAGCGCACCCCATCCATCATGGTCGGCGGAGACGAGGCGCGCCCGTCGCGGACGGAGCGGCGCCGGGCGGTGCAGACCCGCAGCACACGCCGGCAGGCGACCCGGGCGCGTCCCGCGGTGAGCCCGCGGGCGAGTTCCGCCTACGAGTTCGAGACCGGCTCCATCAACCGCTCGATCGGGGCGCAGACCCAGCAGCTCCAGCGCGAGCAGAATCGGCAGGTGGACAACAGCCTCTTCCGCCAGGAGATCCAGCGCTCCTCTCCGGGACTGCGCTGCACGCCAGGCTCGCTCGGCTGCTGATGCGAAAACGCCCCGGCGGCAAGCCGGGGCGTCGAGGGCGTTTGCCTTATCGGCAGAGGTGGCGCTCCGGCAGCCAGCAGCGCGGGCGGTCGTGATGGCGCCAGCCGGGGCGATAACCGACCCGGTGACCGTAGCCGTAGCCGTAATGAACGCGGTGCCGGTAGGGCCGGTGCACCACGACGACGCGGCGCACCACCGGACGCGGGCGATAGACGACCGGACGGTGCACGTAGACCACCCGCTTGACCACCGGCCGGCGCACCACGTGGCGATGAACCACTACGGTCCTGGAAGGCGCGTAGCCATACCCGTAGCCGTAGCGGTGGCCCGCCTCGGCGGGAGCGGCGCTGCCGAGGACGCCGGCGAGAGCCGCGCCCGCGAGAGCGAGAACCATATTCTTGATCTTGGATCGTTGGATCATGTGAGCGTTCCCAAATGCCAGCCCGCAGGAACGATGAGGCGGCGGCCTTGAACGGACCATGAACGTTAACCGGCGGTAACCAACGTCAGAAGAAGACCCGTCGCGCCCGTTGCTAACGCCGGTGCGCGTCCTAGCTCAAGGCGGGTTCTCGGCTGTGGGGTCATGGGCGAATTCGTGGTGCAGAAGCTGCCGACGTTCTGGGCGGTGACGAGCGGCGAGGTGATCTTCGGCCGCTACAAGAGCGCGACGGAAGCGATCAGGGGCGCCGTCGAGACCGCCTCGGCGGTCGCCGGCCGGGGACGCGCCGCCCGGGTGGTGTTCGACGATCCGGACGACGGGATCCGGGTGATCTGGGATTCGTCCCGCGACGGCTTCAGCCACGGCTAGGGCGCCCGGCGCTGCCCCATGCCGCATGGCCCGGCGCTGCCGCATGGCGCAAAGGACCGCCGGGCGCGGGAATGCGGCGCAAGACCGCCCCGATGCCGACGGGGTGCTCTTCCATGACCAACATCGCCATTCACGGCCTCGGAATCGTCCTTCTGACCGCGCTCGTCTGGCAGGCCAGCGGCCTTTGGGCGGACGTCGCCTGTCTCGTCGGCCGGTGGCTCGACGAAGGCGCGCCGCGCCGCTCCTGAGCGCCCTCCCCTATTCGGACGGAGGCGCGGGCTCGGCCGGTGGTGCGGGCGCGGGCTTCGCGGCTGCCCGCGGTGCCGCCGGCTTCGGCGCCGCGGGTTTCGGCGCGGGCGGCTTCGGGGCCGCAGCCGGCGCTGCCGCGGGCGCGGGCAGGTTGCCGCATTCCTCGGCGTGGAAGGCGGCGGCGCGGTCCGCATGGGCCTGGATCGGCGCAAGCGCCGCCGCCGCATCGTCCGGATCGCACGCCGCGTAGTATTCCCGGGCGGCCTTGAGCAGGTTGGGCACGGTCTGCGCCACCCGGCAGATCGCAGCCCGGTCGGCCTTCGCGCCCTTCTTGGTTTCCCGCGCGATCACCTGAGCGCCACGCTCGTCCTCGCGGGTCGCGGCGGCCCACCGGTTCTCGATCGCGGGCGTGCATTCCTGCGCGTGGGCGGCCCCGGCGGCGAGGCACAGGAGGAGGGCAAAAGCGCGGGACATCTGCGGCTCCGGGCGAGGCATCGGCGGCGATGCGGGGCCGAACTCCTAGCGCCCCCCTGCGGCGGCCCGCAAGACGCCCGCTGAGGCCCCGGCCCTCACGATGGCGTCACCCCCGACAGCTCGCGCCGTGGGATCGTTCCTAGCCCAGACGGCGTGCCGCCGCCCGGCCGGTCGCGGCCCGCGGGTCCCGGCCGATCTCCCGCTCGACCGCCTCGAAATAGGCGTCGAGCCAGCCATAGGCTTCGCGGATCAGGGTCCGGCGGTGCCGGGCGTCGCGGGTGCCGTCCCGCGAGGCCGTCATGAGGCTCATGTAGCGCTGCCAGCAGGTCCTGCAGTCGGTCATGGCTTCGGCTCCGTTTCGATCACGACGACGAGGCCGGTTCTGGGATCGAGGATCGTCATGCGTGCCCCGCGCAAGGACCGATCTCGTCGTCCTCCTCATCCATGACCGTGGCCAGCCACTGGATGATCTCCGAAGCGACCGGGTCGTCCTCCGCGGACTGACCGGAAATGAACGCGTCGCCGTTGCTGAACGTGACGAGGAAGTAGCCCGTGCACTGGCCCTGTGCCTCGCGATGTTCACGCACGGCCCTGATGAGCTTGTCGCGCATGATTCGTGCCCCCACACGACACCAGTGGATCACTTGCGCGAAACCTCGGCTGTAGCGGCGAGGACACGCCGGCGGGCGATCGCCGGGCGACCGGGACCCTTCGGGCCCGCCCTGTTGCAGCGAGCCCACAGGAGCGGCCTTCCGCCCGTCGGGATCGAGCACGGCATTGCGTTTGCATGGGTCGAGGCGCAGCATCGTGCTGCCCCGGCGCCCTGCGGCTCCGCCGCCCGTCGCCGGCGTCCTAGAGTACGCGTGGCGTTGCGCACCGCGTTGAGACTTCCGCCCGCCGACCAGAACACAAGCGGCGGCTGTGGGGCGTTCCCGATTTCCGATCAGACTCGAAGCGAGGCACCCATGTTGCGCTCGAACCCTGGACTATTGCGCTCTTCCCTCCTGGCCGTTCTGGCCTCCGCGCTGCCCATCGGGGCGGCAGATGCTCATTCCTGGTACCCCTGGGAGTGCTGCTCCGAGAACGACTGCGCGCCCATCAGCGTCTCGGAGACGCCGCACGAGCGCGACGGCGGCTTCTACCTCACCGACGGCCGCCATATCTCCTACCGGGAACTGAAGCCCTCGCCGGACGGCAAGTGGCACCTGTGCGAGCAGAAATGGCCGGCGAACCCGGCCGCCCGCAAGATCCTGTGCGTCTACGCGCCGATCGGCGGGTCGTAAGGGGCGTGTCACGGGCCGTTTACACCCCGGCGCTATCGGGTTACCTCTGAAGCCTTCCTGAGTTCCGGGTGCTGATGAGAACCATCGGACGAAGCCTGTCTCTGAGCGGCAGCGCCCTCCTGCTGCTGCTCGGGCCCGCCGCCGCCAACGATCCCGTCCGGGCGACCGCCGGCGAGGTGGTGCTCGATCCGAGTGCCTACGAGGGCCGCCGCGTGGCCCTCGGCGGCTGCCAACTCGGCCAGCTCGCCGACGGGCCGGCCTGCTGGGTGCTGGTGAAGGGGCGCAGCGTCGGGGTGATCCGCCTTCAGGACCTGCCGGGCCCGCTCGTGGAGCACGTGGAGGAAAACTGCCCCCGGGCCGGCATCGGCAACGGATCGGCCTGCCTCGTCAGGGTGTTCGGCCGGGTCGAGACGGGCTCGTCCCTGGGGCCGACCCTCAAGAACGTCGAGATCAAGTGGCCCGACTGAGCGCGGACGGTCCCTAGACCCGCGGCCAGAGGAACAGCACCGCGAAGAACGCCGCGATGGCGGCCGCGAGCATGAGCCTATGCCATCGGGCGAGATTGTCGAAGTTGTTCGGCGGCGTTCGCATCCTCGAGCTTAGGCATGCGATTCGTGACCCCGCTGTGGCGGCTTTTTGATCGCGCTGCAGCGATTTCGTGCCCGGCGCTCTTCAGGGCACGGGTGCCGCCAGGAGCTCGCCCGAGAGCGGGATTTCGATGGTGCAGCGCAGGCCGCCCGCCTCCATGCCCCGCGTCACCCGCCCGCCGAGTTCGTAGGCGAGGATCCTGTCGAGGAGATCGCTCCCGTCCCGCCCGTCGCCCGCCGCCGGAACCGGTCCGGAAACCCCGCTCTCGCTCCAGCGGAAATGCAGCCGCGCGGGGGCGCCGTCCGCGTCGATGCGCCAGGTCACTTGGATGCGGCCCCGGGGCGCCGACAGGACCCCGCGGTCGAGGGCGCCCGCGGTGAGCTCGTGGACCGCGAGCCCGACCGCGGCCGCCGCCTTGGGGCGCAGCCGGAGCCCCGGCCCGTCGAGATTGAACCGCTCGCCCTCCTGGATGGCGTGGGCCAGCAGCTCGTCCGCGACCAAGAGGCTCAGATCCACGCCGGCGGACGGATCGCGGGTCACGTTGGACTGCACCCGGGAGAAGGCGTCGAGCCGCCCGTCGAGATGCATGACGTAATCGTCGACCGTCCGGGCCGTCTCGGCGGTCCGGCGGACGAGGGAGCGGACGACCGAAAGCGTGTTGCGCACCCGGTTCTGCAGCTCGGCCACGAGGAACCGCTGCCGGGCGAGGGCCTCCTGGCGCTCCGTCACGTCCCGCTGCACGGACACCCAGTTGACGACCCGGCCCGCCTCATCCCTCACGGCGGTGACGGTCCACTGGATCACGTACCGCGATCCGTCCGGACGGTGGTTGACCACCTCGCCGTCGAACGTGCCGTGTCGCGCGAGTTCCGCGCGCATGCGGTCGAGCTCGGACCGGCTCGTCGCAGGCCCCTGGAGGATCCGCGGGGTCCGTCCGATCACCTCGGCGGCTGCATACTGCGTCAGGCGCGTGAAGGCCGGATTGACGTAGAGGATCGTCGGACCCGGCGGATCGAGATCGGGCGAGGTGATGATGACGGCCTCGCCGGCCGCCTCGACCGCCGCACGGAACAGCGCGGAGTCGGGCCCGTCCAGTCGAAACCGCGAGAGGGCACTCTCGTCCTTCATGATCTCACGTCAGCCCTGCACCCGCCGATCCGCCTGTCCGTCAATCCTAGCGAACGCTTTGTGTTCCGGGCCAAGCGGGCGCCCGAAAGCGTCGCCGGCCCATCGGCCGAGCGCCGTCGGGTGCTCCCGGCAGGGGTTCGAGGCGCCCTGCCCGAACGGGGCGCGGGAAAAAGGTTTCGCCCCTGGGGGTTGCTATTGTGGGGTGTGGGGTCCATGTTAGGTCCATCGACCTTTGGCCGGACATTCGGGCCGTCTCGCTCAGGCACAGCCGGGCGCACGCTTCTGACTTCTTCCAAACATCGACTGACCCCGGCGTT
>DASZBD010000010.1:0-234613 GCA_035944475.1 Microvirga sp. | reverse complement strand
CGAAGAGGTCAGGCGCGAGATGGCGAGCATCGTCGCCGCGTGGACCAGCAGAGTAGCGGGCTGAGAGTGCAACCGGCCGGGAGCACTTGGATACGTTCGCGACCGGTTAGCGTCGGGCAGGCGCGCGGGCCAAGAAAGGTCGCCCAGCCTGCCCTGAGGCCCCTACTCTCCCGTGGATGTTACCCCCCACGTTACCCAAGAGAGGACGCGGGTGGCCGACCAGCGGCCTCTGAAGTTGCTAATGCTTTACATTCAAGAAAGATTGGTGGGTGTGCAAGGGTTCGAACCTTGGACCCGCTGATTAAGAGTCAGCTGCTCTGCGAAGCACTGGAAGCCGAGGTCCTTCGTTAGCGCAACATTGCAAGGGCTTTGGCTTTGGTTGGAGAGACTCTGCATGCAACGTGCTTATCAGGCGCTTACTATTGATGGTTCGCAGTAAGCGCCCCGCGCAAGAGATCGACCTAAGTGCCTGAAATCGATGGCGCGCCCGAAAGGATTCGAACCTCTGACCCCCAGATTCGTAGTCTGGTGCTCTATCCAGCTGAGCTACGGGCGCCCTCGGCGGTGCTTCGTGGGAAGCAAATCGGCCGGAGGCGGGTGACTTAAAGGGTTCGGCGGGGCTTGGCAAGCCGTGTTGCGCGGGTTTCAGGCAGTGCCGGGCTCGCGGTCCGGAATGACGAGGACGAAGCGGGCTCCGGCCGGGGTGTCCTCAAGGGCGATGGTGCCGCCGTGGAGGTGAACGAGTTCGGCGCTGATGGCAAGGCCGAGCCCCGTTCCGCCCGTGCGGGCCGAGCCCTGGAAGGCGGCGAAGAGATGCGCCCTCGCCCTCTCGGGCACGCCCGGGCCGTTATCTTCCACCGCAACCTGGACGGCGCGTCCCTCGCGGGTCGCCGTCACGGTGATCGTGGGCGGGCCGTCGCCGGTGCCGGCTTGGCTGAGGGCCTGGACCGCGTTGCGCACCAGGTTCACGAGGACGCGGGAGAGCTGGTCCGGATCCGCGTCCACCACGAGCTCCGGCGGTACGCGGGTCTCGATCGCGATGCCGGCCCCGGGGGCGAGCCCCGCCAAATCGTGCAACTCCTCCACGATGGGCGCGAGGGGCGCCAGCCGCCGCTGAGGCAGGCGCTCGGTCGCCCGTCCGTAGGCGAGGGTCGCCTCGCAGAACGCGATGGCGCGGTCGAGGGTGGCGACGAGGCGCGGAGCGACGCGCTGCACCGCCTCGTCGCTCACCCGCTCCAGGCGGTCCGTGAGGAGCTGCGCGGTGGTCAGCATGTTCCGCAGTTCGTGGTTGATCTTGCTCACGGCAAGGCCAAGCTCGGCGAGGCGACGCTTCTGGCGCAGTTCGTCGGCGAGCGCCGCCTCCATCTGGGCGAGGGCCTGTTCGGCCACGCCGATCTCGTCCGCCCGGTCCGTGGGCTTGATCACCCGCGAGGCGTCCTCCGGGTTGACCGCGAAGGCCGTGATGTTGCCGGAGAGCCGCCGGACCGGACGCACGATCACCCATTGGAGGGCAAGATAGACGAGGCTCGCGGTGATGCCGGAGATGAGGAGCGACAGGATCAGGATGTTGCGGGAGAAGTCCAGCATGGCGGCCCGCAAGGGGCGCTGATCGAGCACGATCTCGACGAAGTCCACGTTCCGGCCCTGGCCGACCACCCGGATCGGCCCGTCGGCCGGGTTCACCAGCACGTCGAGGGCGTCGCGGATCAGGGCGAACCATCCGGCGTCCCGCAGGTCGACGGTCTTGCGCACCTGCGGGGGCACCTCGTCGGCCGCGATGAGCAGGCGGCGGCCGCCGCCCCGGATGGCGATGGCCTGGGCGCCCACCCCGGCGAGGAGGCGGGTCTCGAGGTCCTCCGACAGGCGCTCTTCCGGGGAGGCGTCGAGCACGAGGGCCGCGATCTGGGCGGCGGCGAGGCGATCGTTGAGCCAGGTGCGGCGGAAATTGGCGACGGAAGGCACGTAGATCAGCACCTCCGCCACCATCACGAAGAGCACCGTAAGGAGGAGAAGGCGCGCCGAAAGCCCGAACCGGCCGGAGAGGCGCCGGTGGGTCGAGAGGGGTCTTTCGGCGTTCATGGCGTCACCCGAACCGGCGCGCGAAGCCGATGAGGCGCCGCGCCCAGGGGCTCTGCGTCTTGGGGCGCAGGAACTCGACCGCCGCGCGCTTCGTGACCTCGGAGAGGGTCGGGTACGGAAAGACGAGGCCCGCGAGATCCTGAACCTTCAGGCCCTGCTTGATGGCGAGGGCCCAGGGCACGATGAGTTCGCCTGCGGAGGGGCCCGCGATGGCGCAGCCCAGCACCTGACCGCGGGGCGTCACGACCGCCTTCACGTGCCCCTCCGTGGCGCGCTCGGCCTGGGCGCGGTCGTTCTCGGAGAACGGCCAGCGGAGCACCCGGATCGCCTTGCCGGCCCGGCGCGCCTCCTCCTCCGAGAGGCCGACGGCCGCAAGTTCGGGATCCGTGTAGGTGACCCGCGGGATAGCCGTGTTGTCCACCCGCACCCGCAGGCGGAAGAGTGCGCTGCGGATGACGAGGCCCGCATGGTAGTTGGACACATGGGTGAAGCGGTATCCCTCCGTGCCGCCCGTCGCGCAGTCGCCGATGGCATAGACCCGCCGGTTCGTGGTCCGCAGGCCCCGATCGACATGGATGCCGCTCCGGTCCGCCTTGACCCCTGCGGCCTCGAGGCCGAGGCCCTCGGTCGTGGGCTGGCGGCCTGCGGCCACGAGGATGTGACTGCCCTCGATGGCCTCATCCCGGTCGCCCCGGCGAAGCACCACCGCGGCCCCGCCCGGGCGGCGCTCCACCCGCTCGATGGCGAGGCCGAGGCGCAGGTCGACCCCGTCCCGCAGGAGAGCGCGCTCGACCACGGCGGCGAGTTCCGGGTCCTCGCGGGCGAGGATGCGGTCGGAAGCCTCGATGAGCGTCACGTCGGTTCCGAGGCGCCGGTGGGCCTGAGCGATCTCGACGCCGATGGGACCGCCGCCGACGATGAGGAGGCGCTTCGGTTTCTCCCCGAGGTCGAAGATCGTGTCGTTGGTGAGGTACCGCACCGTGTCGAGGCCGGGGACCGGCGGCGCGGCGGGCCTCGATCCGGTGGCGAGGACGAAGCGGCGGGCCTTCACCGTCACGCCGCCCGCCACCACGGTGCGCGGGTCGGTGAAGCGCGCCTCAGCCTTCACCACCCGCACGCCCATGGCGGTGAAGCGCTCGACGGAATCGTTCGGAGCGATCTCGGCGATCACGTCCCGGACATGACCGCGCACCGCGCCGAAGTCGACGGCGGGATCCGTCTGCCGGATGCCGAAGCGGGCGGCCTCGCGGATACCGTGGCGATGGTCGCCGGCAGCGATGAGGGCTTTGGAGGGCACGCAGCCGACGTTGAGGCAGTCTCCGCCCATGCGGCCGCGCTCGATGAGAACCACCGGCACGCCGAAGGAGGCGGCGATGGCCGCCACCGACAAGCCCGCGGATCCGGCGCCGATGACACACAGATCCGGCTTCAGAACCTCCCCCACCCCAATCTCCCGGTTCGCCTCTCAGGGACGCCCGCGCCCGTTGCCGAAGCCTTTGAGGCGGTGCCCGTAGAAGCGTTTTACCAGCACGGGGACCAGCGCCAAAAGGCCAAGCACGACGAAAGCTCCGATGAAATGGGGCGTGATGAGGCTCCTGATGCTGAAATCGAGCTTGCAGGGGTGCTGGCCGGCGGCAAGGCAGGCCGCCCTCACCTCCTCATGGGCGTCGAGCACCCCCCCGAGGCTCGATCCCGCGACCGCGAAGGCGTAGGTGCCCGGGATGAGGCCGATCTGCGTGGCGAGCACGAAGGTCTTCAGCGGCACCCCGAAGAGCGCCGAGGCGAGATTCGTGATCCAGAAGGGCACGAGGGGCAGGAAGCGCAGGAACAGCAGGTACGAGAAGGCATCGGCCCGGAAACCCTCCGCAAGAGCCCTGATCCGGCGCCCTGCCCGGCTGACGAGCGCATCCCCGATGGAGGTGCGGGCGATCAGGAACACCCCCGTCGCCCCGATGGTGGCCGATACCGAGGCGGCAGCCCCGCCGACGAGCCAGCCGAACAGGAAACCGCCGAGGATCGTCAGGAACACGGCGCCTGGAATCGAGAGCGTCACGGCCGCGATGTAGATTCCCATATAGGCGAGCAGCGCTTTCGACCGGTGATGCTCGACGAGCGCCTGCAGACGCTCGTGGTGATCGACGAGGGCCTCGAACTTCAGGAGCTTGTGCGTGCCGGTGGCGAACACCGCCGCGGCGCCCAGGGCCACGACGACGAGGGGAAGAAAGCGCCACAGGCGCCGCCCGCCGGCGGGCGTTCCACCCTCGCCAGCCGTGTTCTCCCCAGACGCTCCCCCCGTCACACTCGCTCCTCGACGCCCAAGGGCGCCAATGTAGCGCCAGACCTTGACCTTTCCCACTCCCCGTCACACCCCTGTGACAGGCGCCTTCCAGGCGACGGAACCCGCAGGATCGGCGCCGGCCGTCGTTGACTTCCCGGCCCCCTTCCTGCATAAGCCCGGCCATCGCCAGCGCTCGCATCGGGCGCTGATCCCATTTTCGTGACAGGTTTCGGGGTGTTGCCCACCGGATGAGTGCCGCCAGGCGGTCTCTCCGCGGCGCCCCCAGGGCAGACGACCGGAGTAGTGCCGTGAAGAGGACGTATCAACCGAGCAAGCTCGTTCGCAAGCGCCGCCACGGCTTCCGTGCGCGCATGGCGACGAAGGGTGGCCGCAAGGTCATCGCGGCTCGCCGCGCCCACGGTCGCAAGCGCCTCTCGGCGTAACGCCTGCGCCCGGCCCTCCGATGCGCGGCGCGCGCGCGCACCCGATCGGGCGGCTGACGAAACGACCCGACTTCGTTGCGGCGGCCTCGGGCCGCCGCTTTCATACGGAGCGGATGACGGTGCAGGGGCGACCGCGCGGGCAGGACGGCCTCGGCCTGCGCTACGGCCTCACGGTCACCAAGAAGGTGGGTCACGCCACCGAGCGCAACCGCATCAAGCGGCGCCTGAGGGCGGCCATGCACTCCGCAGCCCCGGACGATGCCGGCCTCGCGACCCTCGACGTCGACGTGGTGGTGATCGGCCGGCGCGACATCCTGGCGGCTGACTTCGAGGCCCTGATCGCGGATCTTCGCCGCGCGCTCACGACCGTCACGAAGCCCAAGGGCCCGAAGGCCGGCACGCGGCCCGACCGCCCGCCTACACAAACGCCCCCCGAACCCCCACCTCCCACCGACGGCGAGCGTCGCGGAACCCCCGATGAGTGAAGACAACAGAAACCTGCTCCTGGCCATCGTCCTGTCGGTGACCGTGCTCCTCGGCTGGCAGTACTTCTATGCGGCGCCCGAGGCGGAAAAGCAGCGCCAGCTCGCGCAGCAGCAGCAGGCGCAGCAGGTGAACCCCAACGCGCCGAACGCCCCCGTCACGCCGAGCCAGGCCGGCGGACCGGCGGCTCCGGTGCCGGGCTCCGCCCCGGGAGCGCCCGGCGGCGCCACCGCGGCGGCCGTCGAGCCGCGCGAGGCCGCCCTCGCCCGCTCGCCGCGGGTCACGGTCGACACGCCTTCGATCCGGGGCTCCATCAACCTGCGGGGCGGCCGCATCGACGACGTGGCCCTCAAGAACTACCGCGAGACCGTGGACCCGCGCAGCGCCAACATCGTGCTGTTCTCGCCCTCCGGCAGCCAGACGCCCTATTACGCCGAGTTCGGCTGGGTGGGCGGCGCTCCGGGCGCGCTCCCGACCCCCGACACCCTGTGGACCGCCGACCGGCAGACCCTGACCCCGGGCCTGCCGCTGACGCTCACCTGGGACAACGGCCAGGGCCTCGTCTTCCGCCGGACCATCACGGTGGACGAACGCTCCATGTTCACCGTGAAGGACGCGGTGGAGAACCGCGGGTCTGCGCCGGCGACGCTCTATCCCTACGGCCTCGTCTCCCGGCACGGGAAGCCGACGACCCTCGGCTATTACGTGCTGCACGAGGGCATGACGGGCGTGCTCGGCGACCAGGGCCTGCAGGAATACACCTACGACACCCTCGACAAGGAGGGGCCGACGCCGGGCCAGAACACCGTCGGCAAGATCTGGGACAAGGTCACGGGCGGCTTCGTCGGCATCACCGACAAGTACTGGGCGGCCGCCGTCATCCCGGACCAGAACCAGGCCTATCAGGGCTCCTACACCTCTCGGCAGAGCAATCTCGGCCGCGTCTACCAGGCCAACGTCCTCGGCGACGCCCGCGCCGTGGAGCCCGGCGCCACCGTGGAGGTGACGAACCGCCTGTTTGCTGGCGCCAAAGAGGTGGCGGTCGTCGACGGCTACCAGGCCTCCCTCGGGATCAAGAACTTCGACCTCATGATCGACTGGGGCTGGTTCTACTTCATCACCAAGCCCCTCTTCACGGTGCTGGACTTCTTCTATCGCCTCTTCGGCAATTTCGGAGTGTCGATCCTTATCGTCACGGTGATCCTGAAGGGTCTCTTCTTCCCGCTCGCGAGCAAGTCCTACGCTTCCATGGCGAAGATGAAGGCCGTGCAGCCGGAGATGATGGCGATCCGCGACCGCTTCGCGGACGACAAGATGAAGCAGCAGCAGGCCCTGATGGAACTCTACAAGAAGGAGAAGATCAACCCGATCGCCGGCTGCTGGCCCGTGCTGATTCAGATCCCGGTCTTCTTCGCGCTGTACAAGGTTCTCTTCGTCACCATCGAGATGCGGCACGCGCCGTTCTTCGGGTGGATCCGGGATCTTGCGGCGCCGGATCCGACGTCGATCTTCAACCTGTTCGGCCTCCTGCCCTACAATCCGGGTGCCGTGCCGGTGCTCGGCCCGTTCCTCATGCTCGGCGTGTGGCCCATCATCATGGGCATCACGATGTGGCTCCAGATGAAGATGAATCCGGAGCCCACGGACCCGGTGCAGAAGCAGGTCTTCGGCTGGATGCCCTTCATCTTCACGTTCATGCTGGCCTCGTTCCCGGCGGGCCTCGTGATCTACTGGGCCTGGAACAACCTGCTGTCGGTAGCGCAGCAATACTTCATCATGCGCAAGAACGGCGTGAAGGTGGAGTTATTGGACAACCTGCGCGGCACCTTCGCCCGCAAAGCGGTGGCGAAGGGCTAGGAGCCTCTGTCGATCTTCTGACATCGAGGGGTTGGGATCGCCGCAATCCCAGCCCTTTTTCATGTTCTACTCCCAGAACGGCTTCGTCCGGGCGAGCGCCCGCGTCAGGTCGCGGGCCCGGCCGAGGAGCGCCTGCACCTGCGCATCCGCCGGAACCTCGCCGTCCTGGGCGGGCGGCGGGGCGAGGATGTGGCCGCCGACCGCGATATCGTTCAACTCCCCCAACACCTCCTGGAGGGCCTCCAGGGTGTCCAGGCTCTCGCGGCGGCGCTTCTTCGCCTTATCGCCCGCAAAGAGCGAGCCGAAGAACTCGGCCCCGTAGCGCAGCTTCTTGATCTCGATCCGCACCTGATGGCGTGCATGCGGGTCCATCTCGGCGAGGGCCTTGGCGCGCTTCAGCACCTTCTTGCGCCGGCGGGCGAGTTCGCCCACGGCCCGGTCCACAACTCTCTCGTCCCGGATCCGGCGCAGCCCGGGAGCATCGCTCGTTAGCCAGCGCCCGCCCTCAATCCAGGCCGCCGTCGCGATCACGGCCTTACGGAACCGCGCCCCATTGAGGAGTTCCAGGACGTGGTCGTAGGCCTCGGTCCGGCGGCGTTCGGCCGCCGCGAGCGCCTTAGCGTGGCCGCGCTCACGCTCGGCCTCCGGCGCGGCGCGCATGCGGGCCACCAGGACGTCGAGGTCGCGCACTGGGCCAAGAGCGTGGTTCATCCACCGCAGCTCCGCCCGGATCCTGGTGCTCTCCTCGTCGGCGATGAGATCCTTGAACAGGGAGGCCGCGGCGCGAAGGCGCCTCAGGCCGACACGGGTCTGATGGAGCGCCAGCGGATTGCGGGTGCTGCGGATCAGCGCCTCGTTGCGGATCGTCTGCGACAGGCACGACCGGGCGACGATCTGGAAGGCTTCGGCGGCCGTCGCATCCGCCGGAAGCGCCAGCCGCTCGGCCTTGACGGGGCTCGGCGGCTCCTTCGACAACAGGGCGTAGCCGCGCTCCGACTTCGTCAGGAGGGACAATCGCACCGGGGCGGCGTCGGCCAGATCGAGGGCGAGGCCGAAGACCCCTTTGGCGTCCCCCTTCTTCACCTCAAGCTCCACCTCCCCGAAACGCAGTTCCCCGTCGCCGGCGCTGATCCGGACATCGTCGGCCACGAGTTCGATGAGCGCTCCGTCGCGCCGGACGGCGAGCGCCGCGCGCTCCGCCTCCACGGTGAAAGCGGGCTGGATGCGCTCACGCCCTTCCGCGAGGAAGGGCTTCAGCGCGGTCTTCGCAGCGGCCTTCCAGTCGAGTTCGTTTCCGTCGACGGCGACCTCCCACTCCCGCCGGTCGAGGATGAGGCCGCGGGAACCGGTTTCGGCCTTGACGGTCTGGATCGTGCGCTCGCCGTTGCGGCGCAGGCGCACGGACAGGCCCGCCTCCCGCAGGGCCCGCTCGGGCGTATCGAAATAGGTGGCCGTGAGGGTGCCCCCCGCCTCCGGAACGGGCTCGGCCTCGGCGAGCACGGGCAGGGCCGGGATTCCGCCGACCGCGTCCGGCGGGCATTCGAGCTTGAGCTCCGTCTCCCGGGGCGGCTGGGTGTCCCGCCCCCTGTTCTTCTTGTGCGCCATGGCCCCCGCTCGGGTGGATTGCTGCCGCTAGGATAGGGCTCCTGCATGGAACGGGGAGGCCCAACCCTCGTCAAGCCGCATCGTCTGGGCTAGCAAGGGCGCCCGTCTCGAGGACCCCGACCGATGCAAGGCCCCGATCCCCTCGACCCCCATCCCATGCCGGGCCACCCGCGGGTCGGGTTCCTCAAGGCCTTCGTCCGGCAGGCGAACATCGAGGTCGGCGACTACACCTACTACGACGATCCCGACGGGCCCGAACGGTTCGTGGAGCGCTGCGTCCAGCATCATTACGACTTCATCGGCGACCGACTCATGATCGGGCGGTTCTGCGCCATCGCGTGCGGCACCACCTTCATCATGAACGGGGCGAACCACGCCATGACGGGTTTCTCGACCTACCCGTTCAACATCTTCGGGCGGGGCTGGGAGAAGGGCTTCGACTTCGCCACGATCCAGGCCGGGCTCAAGGGCGACACGGTGGTGGAGAACGACGTCTGGATCGGCCAGGAGGCCACGATCATGCCGGGGGTCCGAATCGGCAACGGCGCAGTCGTGGCCGCGAAATCCGTCGTCGTGTCGGACGTGCCGCCCTACGCCATCGTCGGCGGGAACCCGGCCCGCGTGATCCGCCTGCGCTTTTCCGAGGACGTCATCGCAGCCCTGCAGGAGATCCGGTGGTGGGATTGGGACGCCAGCAGGATCTCGCGCCATGTCGATGCCATCCGGGGACACGACCTCGCGGCCTTGCGGCAGGCGGCCGGAGCACCGATAACCCCCGGATGACCGAGACCCGAGACGATCCGACCGACATCGACCCGTTCCTGGAGACCGGCCGCAAGCTCTTTGCGGGCGAGGCCGATTTCATCTGGGCCGCGACATCCCTGCAGAGCCTGCCGCCCATGTCCAAGGTGGAGGTCGCCTTCGCCGGCCGCTCGAACGTGGGCAAGTCGAGCCTCGTCAACGCGCTCACCGGGCGCAACACCCTCGCCCGCACCTCGCACACGCCGGGGCGCACGCAGCAGCTCAACTTCTTCGACATCGGCAAGCGCTTCCACCTCGTGGACATGCCGGGCTACGGCTATGCGGCGGTGGAGAAGGAGAAGGTGAAGGCCTGGACACAGCTCATCCACGACTACCTGCGGGGGCGGCAGAGCCTCGCCCGCGTCTTCGTGCTCATCGATGCGCGGCACGGCATCAAGCCCGTGGACGAGGGCGTACTGGAGACCCTCGACAAGGCGGCCGTGTCCTACCAGGTGGTGCTCACGAAGGCCGACGAGATCAAGAAAGGCGAGATCGAAACGCGGATCGCCGATACGGCGGGACGGATCGCCAAACGCGCGGCGGCGTTCCCCGACATTCAGCCGACTTCGAGCCGCACGGGGTTCGGGATTCCGGAATTGCGGGCAGGCGTGGCGCGGCTTCTTGCCGAGCGCGGAGCGCTGTGACGGAGCCCACCCGCGGGTGGTCTCCGTCACGATGCCGGTCTTAGCAGCGGGTGGTGATGGGATTGCCGCGGCGATCCACCGAGATGTTCCCGGCGCGGTCGGCCACGTAGCAGCGGCCGGGGCCCGGACCGGCCACCTGGGCGCCAGCCGTGGCACCGGCGGTCGAGCCGGCCACGGCGCCGACGCCTGCGCCGACCACGGCACCCACGGGGCCGCCGACGATGGCGCCCGTGGTCGCGCCGGCGACCGTACCCGTCGTGGTGGGGCTGCAGGCGGCGGCGCCGAGGCACGCAACGGCGATGATAGCGATTGTGCGCATAATGCGTCTCCCTGTACCTCCGGACCACGGGCGGAGGCGAACCCGAATGGCATCGCTGTGATGCGCCGGGGCTAACGCGGCAAAGCCGCAGAGGTTCGGGCCGTTGGACCAACAAAGGAAAAAATCCATGGACAGGGTTCTGATCGTCCTCGCCAGCGTGGCGGGCCTCGCCGGAGTGGCGCTCTCCGCCCGCGCCGCTCACGGCCCCGGCGGGCCGCTCCTCGAGACGGCGGCGCGATTCCTCTTGATCCACGCGGCCGTGCTCCTCGGCGTGGCCGCCCTGGCGAGCGGTCCCTTGAGCCCCCGCCTCGGCTCTGCGTCCGGCCTCGTCCTGGCGCTGGGCCTTGCCCTCTTCTGCGGCGATCTCGTGCGCCGGGCGCTCGCCGGCGCCGCTCTGTTCCCCTTCGCGGCCCCGGCCGGCGGCATCCTGCTGATGCTCGGGTGGGTGCTGATCGGGGTCTCGGCTTTCTTTGGGCCCCGCTCGTGATCGGACCGGTTTGCAGGGCCGCGAGCCTGCGCTAGAAGGCGCGGGCATTTCGCCCCACCTTCAACTGCCAAGGGCCCCCATGACCGACAACCTTCCCAACGTGCACGTGCGCGCCGAAGTCCTCGTGCAGGCCCTGCCCCACATGCAGCGCTACGACGAGGAGGTCGTGGTGATCAAATACGGCGGCCACGCCATGGGCGACCGGGCGGCGGCGGAGGATTTTGCGGAAGACGTGGTGCTGCTCGAGCAGTCGGGCATCAAGCCCATTGTGGTCCATGGCGGCGGACCGCAGATCGGCCAGATGCTGAACAAGCTCGGCATCGAGAGCGAATTCAAGGGTGGGCTGCGCGTGACGGACGCCGCCACCGTCGAGGTGGTGGAGATGGTGCTCGCGGGCTCCATCAACAAGCAGATCGTAGGCTGGATCGGCGCCGAGGGCGGCAAGGCCATCGGCCTGTGCGGGAAGGACGGCAACATGGTGATGGCCCGCAAGGCCACCCGCACCGTGACGGACCCGGATTCCCACATCGAGAAGGTCGTCGATCTCGGCTTCGTGGGCGAGCCCGAGAGCGTCAACCGCTCCGTGCTCGACGCGGTGCTGAAGGCGGAGCTCATCCCGGTCTTGGCGCCGGTCGCCATGGGCGCGGAGGGCCAGACCTACAACGTGAACGCCGACACCTTCGCGGGGGCCATCGCGGGCGCCATGCAGGCCAAGCGCCTCCTGCTCCTCACCGACGTGCCGGGCGTGCTCGACAAGAACAAGAAGCTCATTCCCGAGATGACCATCGACGATTGCCGCCGGCTCATCGCGGACGGCACCATCACGGACGGCATGATCCCGAAGATCGAAACCTGCATCTACGCCCTGGAACGGGGCGTCGAGGCGGTGGTGATCCTCGACGGCAAGGTTCCGCACGCGGTGCTGCTGGAGCTCTTCACGGATCACGGCGCGGGTACGCTCATCCGCCGGGGGTGAGCCCCTTCCCGCAACGACTCGTTGACACTATCTCATTCAGAATGGGGCCGGCCGGCCCCATTCTCGTCTCCGAGAGCCTATGACCGCTGTACCGTCCATCCAGCCCCATCTTTCAAGCCCTGCAGCGCGGAGGTTCGGGCACGTGGACACCTGGATCTTCGATCTCGACAACACCCTCTACCCGCACGACTCGCGGGTCTGGCCGCAGATCGACGACCGGATCACGCTCTACATCGCGGAGCTCTTCGGCCTCGACGGGATCTCGGCGAGAGCGCTCCAGAAGTTCTTCTATCACCGGTACGGCACGACCCTGCGCGCGCTCATCGACGAGTACGACGTCGACCCTTACGACTTCCTCGATTTCGCGCACGACATCGACCATTCCGACATCGAGCTCAATGCGAGCCTCGGGGCCGCCATCGAGCGCCTGCCGGGGCGGCGCCTCATCCTCACCAACGGCTCCCGCAAGCATGCGGAGAACGTGGCGCGCAAGATCGGGATCCTCGACCATTTCGAGGACGTGTTCGACATCGCGGCCTCCGATTTCGTGCCGAAGCCCGAGCGGCGCGCCTATGAGCGCTTCCTCGAGAAGCACGGCGTCGAGCCCTCGCGCTCCGCGATGTTCGAGGACATCGCCAAGAACCTCATGGTCCCGCACGACCTCGGCATGACGACGACGCTCATCATCCCGAAGACGATCGACCCCTTCCGCGAGGAATTCGAGCAGACCGCCGTCGAGGCACCCCACATCGACTACATCACCAACGATCTGGCGGATTTCCTGAACCAGCGCGTCCTCGCTTGAGGAAGACGGTCGCGAAACGCAGAACGGCGGCCTTTCGGCCGCCGCTCCGGATCGATGGACGTCGGACGGGCTTCAGGCCGCCTGCACGTTGATCTTGCTCTCCGCGATGCGGTTCAGCTTCTCGTCCGTGGCTTTCTCCTGCTCAAGGATCTGGTGGAGCACGGCGGCGCAGTCCTGGCGGCCGAGCTGCTTGGCCCAGGCCACGAGGGTGCCGTAGCGGGTGATCTCGTAATGCTCGACGGCCTGCGCCGCGGCGAGCAGGGCGGCGTCGAGCACCTGCGGATCATCCACATCGCCGGCAATGTCTTGGGCTTCCGAGATGATGCCGTCGATCGCCGGGCAGGTGACGCCCTTCGGATCGTGGCCGTGCATGCGGAACACCTGCTCGACCATCTGGATCTGCTGCTGTGTTTCGCCGAGATGCGTCTCGAAGGCCTGTTTCAGCTGCGGATCCGACACCTTGGCGATCATCTGCGGCAGCGCCTTCGTGATCTGCTGCTCGGCGTAGTAGATGTCCTGGAGGGTGTGGACGAAGAGGTCGTCGAGCGTCTTGATGTCTTTCGAGAAGAGGCCCATGTGCAGGTTCCTTCGCGGTTGGCGTGAAATCGAACGGTGAGCCGCGACGATACGAGCGCCGGCATGAACGATGCGGCGGCGGCTAGGGGAGCAACGCCTCCGCTCAAGCCCAAGTTCCGAAGCGCCGTCCGCGCTCAAATCGCCTCCTCGTTGACGGCCTCCTCGGCAATCTCGGTGAGGATTTCGTCCATGTCCTCCTCCTCCTCGAGGGTCTCCTCCAGGAGGTCGGCGGCGTCCTCGAGCCCGAGCTGCTCCGCCCAGGCCTTGAGGGTTCCGTAGCGGGCGATCTCGTAGTGCTCGATCTGCTGCGCCGCCGCGATGAGGCCGGCCTCGAAGGCTTCGCCGCCCGCGAATTCCTCCATCATGGTTTGGCTTTCCTTGATGATGCCCAGGATGCCCTCGCAGGGAACGGCTTCAGGCTTCTGGCCCATGATCTCGAAGATCTGCTCGATGCGGCGGATCTGCTCGCTCGTCTCCCGCCCGTGGGTCTCGAAGGCGGAGCGCAGCTCGTCCGATTCGGCCGCCTTGATCATGGCCGGCATCGCCTTCGCGATCTGCTGCTCGGCGAAATAGATGTCCTTGAGGTTATGGACGAACAAGGCTTCGAGGTTCTTTTCGGCCATGGCGGTTCTCCCCTTCAGGCTTGCGCGCAGAGGCAACCCGGAAGCCGCCGGACTCGTTCCGCGCCGCCCGGGATCGAGGTGACAGGCCGGAGGCGGGTTGGTAAGCAGCCCCGTCCCGCCAACCGCACGCCGAGTTCCCGCATGTCCGACGCCTCCTTGAGCCAGACCATCGATGCCGCCTGGGAGGACCGGGCGAGCGTGAGCCCGTCCACAGTGGGCGCCGTCCGGGAGGCGGTCGAAACGGCCCTCGAGATGCTGGACGACGGCCGGGCGCGTGTGGCCGAGAAAACCGGCGAGGGCTGGACCGTGCACCAGTGGCTGAAGAAAGCCGTGCTGCTGTCCTTCCGCCTCAACGACATGGGCCTCATCGGCGGGGGGCCCGGAGAGGCCGTCTGGTGGGACAAGGTTCCCTCCAAGTTTCAGGGCTGGGGCGAGAACCGGTTCCGGGCCGCGGGTTTCCGGGCCGTGCCGAACTGCGTGGTGCGCCGCGGCGCCTATATCGCCCCGAACGTCGTGCTCATGCCGTCCTTCGTCAATCTCGGCGCCTATGTGGACGAGGGCACGATGGTGGATACCTGGGTCACCGTCGGCTCCTGCGCTCAGATCGGCAAGAACGTGCACCTGTCCGGCGGCGTCGGCATCGGCGGCGTCCTGGAGCCGCTTCAGGCCAACCCGACCATCATCGAGGACCACTGCTTCATCGGGGCGCGGTCCGAGGTGGTGGAGGGCGTCGTCGTCGGCGAGGGCTCAGTTCTGTCCATGGGCGTCTTCATCTCCGCCTCGACCAAGATCGTCGACCGGGAGACCGGCGAGGTCTTCCGCGGCCGCGTGCCGCCCTATTCGGTGGTGGTCCCGGGCTCCCTGCCCGGCAAGCCCCTCCCCGACGGTTCGCCCGGCCCGTCGCTCTCCTGCGCCGTCATCGTGAAGCGCGTGGACGCCCAGACCCGGGCCAAGACCAGCATCAACGAGCTGCTGCGTGACTGACACCAACCCACTCGCCCTCGCTCAGGCTCTTCTGCGCTGCCCCTCGGTGACGCCTGAGGAGGGCGGCGCGCTGAGCCTCATCGCGCGGGTGCTGGGCGATGCCGGCTTCGAGGTGCACAGGCCGGTCTTTTCCGAGCCCGGCACGCCGGATGTCGAGAACCTCTACGCCCGCTGGGGCTCGGGACGGCCTTACCTTCTCTTTGCGGGCCACACCGACGTGGTGCCCCCGGGCGAACCGGCCCGCTGGGCTCACGACCCCTTCGGGGGTGTGGTCGTGGACGGGGAACTCCATGGCCGCGGCGCCGTGGACATGAAGGGCGGAATCGCCTGCATGATGGCCGCCGCCCTCTCCTATCTTGCGGATCACCCCGGCTTCTCGGGCTCCATCGGGTTCCTCATCACGGGGGACGAGGAAGGCCCCGCGGTGAACGGGACGGTGAAGCTGCTCGAATGGGCCAAGGAGCGCGGCGAGCGCTTCGACCATTGCATCCTCGGCGAGCCCACGAACCCGGATCGCCTCGGGGACATGATCAAGATCGGCCGGCGCGGCTCCCTCACGGGCCGGATTGTGGTCCATGGCCGGCAGGGGCATGTGGCCTACCCGCATCTTGCCGAAAATCCGATCCGCGGTCTGCTCCGCCTTCTCGACGCCCTCCTCGCCGCGCCGCTCGACGGCGGCACGGAGCATTTCGACGCCTCGAACCTCGAAGTGACGACCGTGGACGTGGGCAACCCCGCCGCCAACGTCATTCCGGCGGAAGCCCGCGCCACCTTCAACATCCGCTTCAACGACACCTGGCAGCCCGACACTCTTGCGGCCGAACTCGACCGGCGCCTCCGGGAGGCGGCCGGCAGCGCCGTGCGCTACACCCTGCGCCTCGAGCCGACGAACGCCCTCGCCTTCCTCACGGAGCCGGACCGCTTCGTGACGTTCATGGCGGACGCGATCGAGGCCGAGACCGGCCTTCGCCCGAAGCTCTCAACCACGGGCGGGACGTCCGATGCGCGCTTCATCAAGAACGCGTGTCCGGTGGTGGAGTTCGGCCTCGTCGGCCAGACCATGCATCAGGTGGACGAGCGCGTCGCCGTCGCCGATCTCGACCGCCTGACGGCGATTTATCGACGCGTTCTCGACGCCTACTTCGCCCCGCCCGCCACGGACGTGGCCTGAGCGGCCCTTCGACTTTCGTCGCAAAAAGCCGCAGCGCGGCCCGGAACGAAAGTTGCACGACGCCGGTTCTTCGCATGGATTCCAAGCAGGAGCCGACGATGATCGTCACGGCGGATGAGGTGCACCGCTCGGTGCGGGGTGCGATCGAACTGCTCAACCGCAGGGTCGAGGGCCTCAAGGCCTTCGACATGAGCGAGACGGGGTTCTGGCGATCCTTCGCGGCGATCTGGCTCACGCTCCCCGCCTACGTGGTGTCCCTCGCCTTCGAGCGCCTGCGCATCGGCCTGCCGCCGGACGGCAACCTTCTCGACCATGTGGGCCTCGATCTCGCGGTGGCCTTCGCGCATGTGGCGAGCTTCGTCGCCCTGCCGGTGGCGATGATCTGGATCGTGCGGCGCATCGGCCTCACGAGCCGCTACGTGCCCTTCGTGATCGTCACCAACTGGATCACGGTCTTAAGCCTCATCGTGCTCTCGCTTCCGGGCTTTCTCCTCGTCACCGGGATGGCGACGGCGCAGCTCGCGGGGTTCTTCACCCTGGCCTTCGCGATCGTGATCGTGCGGCTGCAATGGTTCGCCACCATCGTGACGCTCGGCGTGTCAGGAGGCCTCGCCGCCGGGATCGTCGGGCTCGGCATCGGGCTGAACTTCGGCATCGGCACCCTGCTGCACGCTGCCATCGGCTGACGGGTAGCGCACGCCCGTGAGATAAAGACCGCTCGACGGCGCCATCGGCCCGCAGCGCGAGCGGTCCCGCGCCTCGAGGGCCGCCTTCACGTCTCCGACGCTCCAGCGGCCGGACCCCGCCTTGGCGAGGGTGCCCACCATCGAGCGCACCTGATGGTGCAGGAAGGAGCGCGCGGCGGCGTGCACGCGGATCTCCTCGCCGCTGCGCTCGACGTCGAGCCGGTCGAGGGTGCGAACCGGCCCGCTCGCCTGGCATTCGGCCGCCCGGAAGGTGGTGAAGTCGTGCCGCCCCACGAGGTGCTGCGCCGCAAGGTGCATGGCTTCGGCGTCAAGTGCCCAGGGCACGTGCCAGACCCGGCCGATCTCGAGCCCCGGCGGCGGGCGGCGGTTGAGGATGCGGTAGAGGTAGCGGCGCTCGACCGCCGTCATGCGGGCATGAAAGCTCGCGTCGACCTCCTCGGCGGAGAGCACCGCGACGGGGTGCGGCTTCAGATGGGCGTTGGTGGCGTCCCGCACCGTATCGGCCCGGCGCGGCGCGTCGAGATCCACATGGATCACCTGCCCGGTCGCGTGGACCCCGGCATCCGTCCGCCCGGCGCAGTGGACCCGAACCGGATGGCCGCAGAAGCGCTCGATCGCCTCCTCCACGGCCTGCTGAACGCTCATCCCGTTGAGCTGCCGCTGCCAGCCGGTGAACGGCGTGCCGTCATACTCGACGACGAGCTTATAGCGGGGCATCACGTCAGATCCGCGAAGGCCGCGGGATAGCGCACCGCGCCCGCAAGGCTCCGCCCGCCGAGCGCGAGGGCCTGCTGGTAGGGGCCGTCGTAGGGCGTCTTGAGGGCCTGCGCAGCCTCAGCCGTGAAGCCGAAGCGGCCGTAGTACTGCGGATCACCAAGGACGAGAACGACATCCTCGCCCCGTTCGGCGAGGAGACGCAGCCCCTCGCGGATCAACGCTCCTCCGACGCCCTGACCCCGCCGGGCGGGCGTAACGCCGACGGGCGCCAAGGCCGTGGCGCGCCCGTTCTCGACGAAGAGCCGCGAGAAGGTCGCCTGACCGAGAACGGCGCCGGCGTCCTCCGCCACGAGGGACAGCACGAGATCGCCGTCGCGGCGCAGCCTCGCGACGAGATCGGCCTCCTCGGGCCGGCCGAAGGCTGCCCGGACGCAATCGTGGATGGCCACACGGTCGCCCTGGGTTTCGGGCCGGATCGCGACCGGAGTCGTCACGGCGTCGGGGTTCCGGCGTCGAACCTGGCGCCTTCGCCGAGGCGCCGCCCGCGCAGGAACTCGTCCGCGCCCATGGGCTGCTTGCCGGCGGGCTGCACCTGGAGAAGGCGCAGGGCGCCCTCCCCGCACGCGACCGTGCCGGCGGCGTCGAGGAGCGTCCCGGGCTCGCCCGCACCCTGGGCTCTTGCCGTTCGGAGCACCTTCACGCGCTCGGGCCCCTTGCCACCATCGAAGGTGAAGAACGCTCCGGGAAACGGCGACAGGCCCCGGATCTGGTCGTGAAGCGCAGGGGCGGACTTCGACCAGTCGATCCGGGCCTCCTCGTTCGTCAGCTTATGCGCGTAGGTGACGCCCTCGCCGGGCTGCGGCGTGAAGCCGAGCGCGTCGCGGGAGAGCGCCGCGAGGGCGCGCGCCATGAGGTCGGCCCCAAGGCCCATGAGGCGGTCGTGGAGTTCGCCGGCCGTCATGTCGGGGGCGATCGCCACACGCTCCACCATGGCAACGGGCCCGGTATCGAGCCCCTCCTCCATGCGCATGACGGCCACCCCGGTCTCGGGGTCGCCCGCCATGACGGCGCGCTGGATCGGCGCCGCGCCGCGCCAGCGCGGCAGCAGGGAGGCATGGAGGTTGAGGCAGCCGAGACGCGGCGCGTCGAGGATCGCCTTCGGCAGGATCATTCCGTAGGCGACGACCACCGCCACGTCCGCATCGTGCGCCCGGAAGGCGTCCGCCGCCTCTTCGGTCCGCAGGCTCTTCGGCGTCAGCACCGGGATGCCGAAGCGCTCCGCCATCCGCTGAACGGGCGAGGGCTTCAGGTCCATGCCGCGGCCCGCGGCAGCAGGCGCCCGGGTGTAGACGACCGCGACCTCGTGGCCCTGTCCAACGATTTCGGACAATGTCGGCACGGCGAAGTCCGGCGTGCCCATGAACACGACGCGCAGGGTCATGCGCGCTTCAGCGCCTTCTTGAACTTCGTCACCACCCGGTCGCGCTTCAGCTTCGACAGGTGGTCGATGAACAGGACGCCGTTGAGGTGGTCGATCTCGTGCTGGATGCAGGTGGCCATCAGGCCGTCCGCATCCTGCTCGACCGTCTCGCCGTCGAGGTTCATGTAGCGGAAGCGCACCCGGTCCGGGCGCTCCACCTCCTCGTAGTATTCGGGGATCGAAAGGCAGCCCTCCTCGTAGACCCGCTTCTCCTCGGAGGACCACACGATCTCGGGGTTGATGAGCACCATGGGATGGCGCTCGTTCTCGTCCTTCGACACGTCCATGGTGATCACGCGCTTCGGCGTGCCGATCTGGATGGCGGCAAGGCCCACGCCCGGCGCATCGTACATGGTGTCGAGCATGTCGCGGGCGAGTTCGCGGATCTCGTCGGTTACCGAGGGCACGGGCTCGGAGACGAGGCGGAGCTTGGAATCAGGCAGGATGACGAGGGGTCTTATGGCCATGCGGGCGAGATAAGGGCTCGCGGGATAGTGGTCAAATCGTTCATCATCTGTTCTTATGGTCACGCTTCGACCCGCGTTCAGGACCGCCCCATGCAGGACATCGCCCTCACCCTCGGCGCCCGCCCGATCACCTGGGGCGAGGTGGCGCTCGGCGCCGGCGGTCTCGCCCTCCTGCTCCTCGTCCTCGTGACGGTGCTCCTCGTCAAATCCCGCCGGGAGCGGGCGATGGAAGCGGCGGAGGCGGCCGAGCGCGCCCGCGAGATGGACGACAAGGTGGCGGAGCTGACCCGCATCCAGTCCGAGATGACGGGGCGGATGCAGACTATCGCGGAGGTGTTCGGCTCCCGGCAGAGCGACTTCGTGCGCCTCATCGCCGAGCGCATCGACGGCATGGGGCACCGGATGGGCCAGGGGCTCGAGGCCAATGCCCAGCGGCAGTCCGAGAACCTGACGAAGCTCCACGAGCGCCTCGCCGTGATCGACGCTGCGCAGAAGAACCTGAAGGACCTGACGGGCGAGATCGTGGGCCTCAAGGACGTGCTCTCCAACAAGCAGACCCGCGGCGCATACGGGCAGGGCCGCATGGAGGCGATCATCCGCGACGGGCTGCCCGCCCAGGCCTTCGAGTTCCAGGCGACGCTCTCCAACGGCAAGCGGCCCGACTGCCTCGTGCGCCTGCCAGGGGATCCGCGCGGGCTCGTGGTCGATGCCAAGTTCCCGCTCGAGGCTTTCACCCAGTTTCGCGGAGCGAAGGACGAGGAGGCCCGCGGGCGGGCCGCCCAAAGGGTGCGCGCCGACATCCTCGTCCACGTCAAGGACATCTCCGAGAAGTACCTCGTCGCCGGCGAGACGCAGGACATGGCCCTCATGTTCGTGCCGGCGGAGTCGGTCTACGCGGACCTCTCCGAGCATTTCGAGGACGTGGTGCAGAAGGCCCACCGCGCCCGGATCGTCATCGTCTCGCCCTCGCTCTTGGCGCTGGCCATTCAGGTGATGCAGGCCCTCGTCCGCGATGCCCGCATCCGCGAGGAGGCCCGGGTGATCCAGACGGAGGTGCAGCGCCTCCTCGACGACGTGAGCCGCCTCGGCGAGCGCGTCGCGAAGCTCGACACGCACTTCCGGCAGGCGCAGGACGACGTTTCCCAGATCCGCGTCTCGACGGACAAGATCGTCAAGCGCGGCGAGCGGATCGAGGCGCTCGAGTTCGACGATCCCGAGCCGGCAGCGCAGGCCGAGCTCTTCCGCGCTCCCGGGCGAACCCTTCGGGCCGTCGAGTAGAGGCGCCGCCGGCTCTTTGCCGCGGGAGCGGGCGGCCCACGCCGGCCCAGCGTTGACGCCGCCCTGTTTCTGTCTCAGAATCTGAACCGTCGTAAGGATTTAGCAGGCTCTCCTGGCGATTGTCGGAGGGCTTTTTTCGTTTCGGCGTGAGGATCATGTCACCGAACCGTCCGACCCATATCCGGCTCACCTCGCATCCCGAGCCCAATGCCGCGACTGCACGCTTCCCGATCCGCTGGGGCGCGGCGACGCCGAATGAGCGCGGGCCGGTGATCGGATCCGTGACGAACCCCGCCGACCGCAACGTGATCGGCGCCCATGGGGGCTCCTATTCGCTCTACCGGGCGCTCGCGATCTCGGCCCGGGCCATGAACCCGCTCGCCCGCCCGGATCTCAACAACACCCACCCGACCACCGAGATCGGCCCTCACCCGCAATGGTCGGAACCCGGGCGGATCGTCTCCCTCGACCCCTGGGGGCACCTCGTCGGACAGGCCTTCGCGGACGAGATCGCGGGCGGCACAGACATCCGCCCCACCATCGCGGTGACGAAGGCCCGGCTCAACATGCCGGAGATCCTCGCCGCCATGGGGGCGCGGCGGCTCAAGGCGGACGGCGGCGTGCTCCACACCTCGGGCGACATCTCCGTCACCAAGATCGCGGTCGATCCCGTCTGGCACCTGCCCGGGATCGCGGGCCGTTTCGGCTGCTCGGAGGGCGAGTTGCGGCGCACCCTGTTCGAGCAGACGGGCGGCATGTTCCCGGAACTCGTGACGCGCCCCGACATGAGCGTGTTCCTGCCCCCCATCGGCAACACGACGGTCTACGTGATCGGCGAGATGGCGGCGCTCTCGGATCCCAAGCGCCGGATCGCCTGCCGGGTGCACGACGAGTGCAACGGCTCGGACGTGTTCGGCTCCGACATCTGCACCTGCCGGCCCTACCTCGTTCACGGCATCGAGGAATGCGTGCGGGAGGCTCAAGGGGGCGGCGTCGGGGTCATCGCCTATAACCGCAAGGAGGGCCGGGCCCTCGGCGAGGTTACCAAGTTCCTCGTCTACAATGCCCGCAAGCGCCAGGAGGGCGGCGACAGCGCCGCCACTTATTTCGAGCGCACGGAATGCGTCGCCGGCGTGCAGGACGCCCGATTCCAGCAGCTCATGCCGGACGTGCTCCACTGGCTCGGCATCCGCCGCATCGACCGGCTGATGTCCATGTCCAACATGAAGTACGACGCCATCACGGGCTCCGGCATCGAGGTGGTGGAGCGGGTGCCGATCCCGGAAGACCTGGTGCCGCCCGATGCGCAGGTCGAGATCGAGGCCAAGAAGGCGGCGGGCTACTACACCCCCGAGGGCGCACCGGACGCCGCGGCTCTCGGCCAGGTGAAGGGGCGCGACCTCGAGAAGTTCTAGCGACCGTCCTTCTCCCGTGTGGGAGAAGGTGGCCCGTGAGGGCCGCATGAGGGTTTCCCCTCGCCGCTTCGAATGCGAGGGCACAGTAGCGCCTCAAGCGGAACCACCCTACACCTCACCCCTGCCCCTCTCCCTCCAGGAGCGGGAGATTGCGTGTCAGCTTCGACCGGAGCCACCTTGACCGACGCTCAAACAGCCGTTGCGAAGACCCTCCTCACCGCCGCCGCCGTACGCGAGCGCGCGAACCTGCTGCTGGAGCATGGGGTCGCGGGGAGGCTTGCCCATTTCACGGTCGACCTCGATCGCATCGATGGGGCGGCCGAGGAGGTCGTGGCGACCGTCCGGCAGGCCTATCCCGATCTCGACATCCCCTTCCATGCCCGCTGGCGGCACTTCGCCGTGGGCGGGTTCGAGCGCTGGGGCACGCTGATGCAGGGCGTGCCCTGGGCGGACGAGGCCGCGATGGCCCGCTCGGCCTTCGATCTTGCCATCGTCTCCGTGCTCCTCGATGCAGGCGCGGGACCGGACTGGCGTTACGAGGAGGGCCGCACGGGCGAGACCTATGCCCGCTCGGAGGGCCTTGCCGTCGCGAGCTTCGACATGTTCATCGGCGGCGCCTTCTCGTCGGATCCCGCCGATCCCTACCGGGTCGATGCGGGCGCCCTCATGGCCCTCTCGGCGGGCGAACTGGCGTCGGGCTTCCAGGTGACGGCCGCCAATCCGCTCGTCGGGCTCGAGGGCCGCGCCGCCCTTCTCAACCGCCTCGGGCGAGCGGTGGCGGTGGCTCCCGACATCTTCGGCCAGGCGGACGAACCGCGCCCCGGAGGGCTGTTCGACGTCATCGCCGCCGCGGCGGTCGACGGCAAGGTCCGGGCGCCGGCGATCCTGGAGGCGCTTTTGGCCCATCTCGGCTCCATCTGGCCCGGCCGGATCGCTCTTGGGGGAGTCGATCTCGGCGACACCTGGCGGCACCCCCTCGCTCAAACGGGAGACGCCACGAGCGGCCTCGTCCCCTTCCACAAGCTCTCCCAATGGCTTGCCTACTCCCTCATCGAGCCCCTGGAATGGGCAGGGTATCAGGTGGTGGACGTCGACGGGCTCACGGGGCTGCCGGAATACCGCAACGGTGGGCTCTTCCTCGACACGGGCGTCATCGCGCTCAAGGACCCGGCCGATGCCGGCCGGGCGCACAGCGTCGACTCCGCCCTCGTCGTGGAGTGGCGGGCCCTCACGGTGGCGCTCCTCGACAGGATTGCCGGGCCGGTCCGCGAGCGGCTAGGGTTGAGCGCCGAGGTTTTCCCGCTCGCCAAGGTTCTGGAGGGCGGCACCTGGGCGACCGGTCGGCGCCTCGCCCGGGAGCGGCGCGGCGACGGCTCGCCTCCCCTTCAGGTCGTCAGCGACGGGACGGTTTTTTGACGCTATGAACGCGCGTGTCCAGGACGAGTTCGAAGGAAGAAACATGCAGGGCGTCACCGTCGTCGACCATCCGCTGGTGCAGCACAAGCTCACCCTCATGCGCGACAAGGAGCGCTCGACCAAGGGTTTCCGGGAACTGCTCAACGAGATCGGGATGCTCCTCTGCTACGAGGTCACCCGCGACATCCCCATCGAGCAGGTGGAGATCGAAACGCCTCTCACGACCATGCAGGCGCCGAAGATCGCCGGCAAGAAGCTCGTCCTCGCGCCGATCCTGCGGGCCGGCGTCGGCTTCCTCGACGGGATGCTGAACCTCCTCCCCTCCGCCCGCGTCGCCCATATCGGCCTCTACCGCGATCCGGAATCGCTGGAAGCCGTGGAATATTACTTTAAGGCGCCCTCCGACATCGCCGACCGCATGATCCTGGTGCTCGACCCCATGCTGGCGACCGCGAACTCCGCCGTCGCCGCCGTCCAACGCCTCAAGGAGCGCGGCGCGCGGGACCTGCGCTTCGTGTGCCTTCTTGCGGCGCCCGAGGGCGTCGAGCGCTTTCGCGCCGCCCACCCGGACGTGCCGATCTGGACCGCCGCCATCGACGAGCGCCTGAACGACCACGGCTACATCGTGCCGGGCCTCGGCGATGCCGGCGACCGGATGTACGGAACGCGCTAGAGCGCCATGGACGCTCCCGTCCGGAGCCAGCCCGTGGTGCTGCGCCGCGCGACGCCCGACGACATCCCTTTCGTGATGAGCACGGAGCGGCTCGACGGATACGACGCTTTGGTGGGCCGCTGGGACGAGGATCGGCACCGCGCTGCCTTGTCGGACGGGCGACACGCCTATTTCATCGCAGATGACGGAGCGGCGCCGGCGGGCTTTGTCATCCTGCGGGAGTGGAACTCGCCCGAGCGGGTGACGCTCCTGAAGCGCATCGCCGTCCGCCGGCCGGGACAGGGGCTTGGCAGGGCGCTCACGAGGGCGGCCGCCGCGCTGGTCTTTGAGGAAACGGACGCCTTTCGCCTCTGGCTCGGCGTCTTTCCCGAGAACGAGCGGGCCCGCCGGGCCTATGAGGCGGCGGGTTTCCTTGCGGAGGGTATCGCGCGGGGCGGCGCCTTCTTCGGCGGGGTCCATCGGGACGAATTGGTGATGTCGCTCCTGCGTCCCGAATGGGCCGCGCAGCGTTCCGCCCTGCGGGCCTGAGAGCGAGCGGAGCGGGAGGAGGCTGATCATGCGTTTCGTCGTGGCCGATTGGGGCACCACGCGCTTTCGCGGCTATCTTGTCGAGGGCGAGGCCATTCTCGACCGCGTTTCGTCCGATGAGGGCGTCTCCGCCCTGCAGGCGGGCCAGCACCGGGAGGTGTTCCTGCGCCAATGCGGGCGTTGGCTTGAGGCGGAGCCCGAAGCCCCCGTTCTCCTCGTCGGCATGGTGGGCAGCCGCGAAGGTTGGACCGTCGCCCCTTATGCCAATTGCCCGGCCGACGCCGCCGAGATCGGGCGGGCCCTGGTCCCGGTCGACCTCGGGGGCGGCCGGAAGGCCCATATCGTGCCGGGCCTCTTCTGCGAGGCGGCGCCGGGCGCGTCCGACGTGATGCGCGGCGAGGAGACCCTGGTGCTGGGTTCGGGCGTCGAGAACGGCCTCGTGTGCCTTCCCGGCACGCATCCCAAATGGGTGCTGATGCGGGGCGGGCGCATCGAGCGTTTTGCCACCTATATGACCGGCGAGATGTATGCGCTCCTGCGCGAGCACTCGATGATCGGCCGCCCGGCCACGGAGCCGGGCGACCCGGCGGGCTTCGACCTCGGCCTCGACGCGGCGCTCCGTAATGCGGGCGATGACGGGGAGAGCCGCGTCGGCCTCCTCCATCTCCTCTTCTCGGCCCGGGCTGCCGTGGTGTCGGGCCGGATGTCGCCCGGCCTCCTCGGACCCTATCTCTCCGGCCTCCTCACGGGTGACGAGATCGCGGGCGCCCTCTCCCAGTTCAGCCGCCCCTCCTCCGTCACCATCGTGGCGGACTCTCCCCGGGCGGACCTCTATGTCCAGGCCCTGAACCGTCGCTCCATCAACACCGAGGTCCGGGCGCCCCAGGCGGCCCTCCTCGCCGGTCTCGCCCGGATCCTCGCCGCGCGCGCAGGCGCTTGAAGCTTGAGCGTTTTTTGCTAGATCCGTCGCATCCCGCGCTCGCCTAACGGAACCCGCTCCGCTAGGCTCCCCTCACCTGCCACAAACCCGGACATCCCATGTTCCCGAAGCCGCACCATCAGCTGCAGCCCAACACCTACGAGTACGAATCCTTCCCGCTGGTGAAGCCCACGGGCTTTCGCGAGTACGATGCGCGCTGGCTCTTCGAGAAGGAGCTCAACCTCATGGGCGTGCAGGCGCTCGGGATGGGCCTCGGCACCCTGATCCACGAGATGGGCGTGCGGCCCGACATCGTGACGGGTCACGATTTTCGCGGCTACTCCTCCTCCATCAAGTACGCCCTCATCTCCGGCATGATGGCGGCTGGCCTGCGGGTGAAGGATATCGGCCTCGCGCTCTCGCCCATGGCGTATTTCGGCCAGTTCGAGCTCGACTGCCCGGCGGTCGCCATGGTCACGGCCTCGCACAACGACAACGGCTGGACCGGCGTGAAGATGGGCGCCGACCGGCCCAAGACCTTCGGCCCCGACGAGATGGGACGCCTGAAGGACATCGTGATGAACGCGGCCTTCCGCTTAAGCGAGGGCGGCGCCTATCAGTTCATCGAGAACTTCCCCGAGCGCTACATCGCCGATCTCACCAACCGCCCGAAGCTCAAGCGCAAGCTGAAGGTGGTGGCGGCCTGCGGCAACGGCACGGCGGGCGCCTTCGCGCCGCAGGTGCTGGAGGCGATCGGCTGCGAGGTGATCCCCCTCGACACCAACCTCGACCACACCTTCCCGCGCTACAATCCGAACCCGGAAGACATGAAGATGCTTCATGCCATCGCCGACAAGGTGCGCGAGACGGGCGCGGATGTGGGTCTCGGCTTCGACGGCGACGGCGACCGCTGCGGCGTCGTGGACAACCACGGCGAGGAAATCTTCGCCGACAAGATCGGCGTGATGCTGGCGCGTGATCTCTCGAAGCTCCATCCGGGCGCGCAGTTCGTGGTGGACGTGAAGTCGACGGGCCTCTTCCACACGGATCCGGAACTCCAGGCGAACGGCGCCAAGACGGATTACTGGAAGACGGGCCATTCCTACATCAAGCGCCGGGTGAGCGACTTGAAAGCGCTCGCGGGCTTCGAGAAGTCGGGCCACTTCTTCTTCAACACGCCCGTAGGCCGCGGCTACGACGACGGGGTGCTGACGGCGATCGCCGTGTGCGAGATGCTCGACCGCAACCCGGACAAATCCATGGCGGACCTCTACGCCGCCGTGCCGAAGACTTGGGGCTCGCCCACCATGGCGCCGAAATGCGCCGACGAGGTGAAGTACGAAGTAGTGGACCGGGTGGTGAAGCGCTTCACCGCCATGAAGGAGAGCGGCGAGAGCTTCGCGGGCGGCGCCATCCAGAACCTTGTCACCGTCAACGGCGTACGCGTCACGGCGGCGGACGGCACCTGGGGGCTCGTACGCGCCTCCTCCAACAAGCCAGAACTCGTGGTGGTCGTGGAGAGCCCGGCCTCCGAAGCCCGCATGCGCGAGATGTTCAAGGCCGTCGACGGCGTGCTGCGCGAGAACCCGGAAGTCGGGGCTTACAACCAGACGATTTGAGGCCGGGGCGTCAAGGTGACATGCGGGGTCAGGCGCCCCGCATGTCCTCTGCGACGGCGGTGGCGCGGATGCCGTTCATCGGAATGGGATTGAAGTTCAAGAGCCCGTTCAGGATGAGGAAGTTGTAGTTCACGTTGACGAGCTCGACCTGGATTGTCGGCACCGGGCCGCCCGCGCGCCCGACGAAGCCAAGGCCGGTCTGCGTGTAGGTGACGCGCACGTTGGCTGGCGTGACGCGCGGGAAGATCGCGCACATCGGCGGAAAGTTGCCGACGGCCGCCGGGCAGCTGGTGTTGCCGCGACCGTAGACGATCGTGTTCATGGCCGTGGCGTTGTAGGTGCCGCCCGTGCATGAGCCCGTTGTGCCACCCGTGCAGACCCGCTGGAAGTAGGGCATCGGGTCGCCTGGCTTGTTCGTCCCGTCCTCGCCTGTCATCGTCGCGAGATCCGATGAGACCGGCGCCGAAACGGCCGCAAGGCGCGCGCCCAGCTGCACCGCCTTGCTCGCCTGGTTGTATTGCCAGAAGGCGTTGCCGAAATCGATGATGCCGGCGATCAGCAGGAGGAACACGGGTCCGACCAACGCGAATTCGACGGCGGCGGCCCCGTCCTGCCGGCTTAGGAAGTCGGCAATGCGCTTATTCGCCGACATGACGCTCCTCGTGGGTTGCATTGATCTGCAGAGGATCGAGGCCGAGCACCGAAAGCAGACTAAGGCCGGGATAGGTGACCGTCGTCGAGACGCGGATGGTCGTGATCGGATCGTTGCCACGGTAGGTCCGCAGGCCCGTCGTGGCATCGACCGGGTTCGGAGTTTGCCGGTAGGTGATCTCGATATTGCTCGGCGCCCACCAGGTGATGCGCTGCGTGCCGCCGGCCACCATCCCGGTCGTCGCGATGTTCCGGGCCGCGGTCTCGCCAGAAGCCGGCGTCGCGACGCGGGCGAGATAGCGGGCCGCATCGCGCACCCCGGTCTGAACCAGTTCCTGGTTGTGCATGATGTTGCCGAACTCGACGACGCCGGCAACGAGGAGCACCAGGAACGGCGTGACCGCAGCCGCTTCGATCGCGATCGACCCCTGCTCGTTGCCCCGGAAGGCGCAGAAACGGGTGTGAAGACGGGAGATCATCGCGTGACCCTCACCGGTAGAGTTGGACCGTGTCGCGGATGATGCCCTTGGCCGAGGGCCGGCCAGGCTCGACGAGCTCGATCATCTCCGCCCAGATGGTGCCGTCGTTCTTGTCCATCGGTTCGGTGAGGAAAAACTTGGCGTAGGCCGTGACCGGGATCACGCCGCCCGAGCTCCCGTTGAGTTGGGTCGCGTGCTTGTTGCAATCGATGATGGCTCCCAGGAACACTCGGCGATCCACGTCTTCGACCGTCGGCTTTGTGCCGCTGTAACAAACAGGACCACCGATCTCCTTCTTCGTCGCGTTCACCGTCGCTACGTCGAGCAACTTATCGCTGCTTTCGATCTCGTAGCGGTAAACCTCGTACCGGCTCGGGCGGTTTGTGTTCGACCAGCTGTTCGGAAACGCCAATCCGCCGTAGGTGCGCTTCCAGTAGGCCTCGAAGTCCCATTCGCCGTTGCCGATGCGCCCAGCCATCGTTGCGCCGAGAGTCGGACAGCTGTTGTCATAGAAGCAGTTATCGCGCGGCAGCCCGAGCGACTTGCCTGGATTGAGATCGGGGCGGATAGCCGGATTGTAATCCGGCTCGGGCTTGTTGCAGGTCGCTCCACCGAATCCTTTTCGCACGTTCTGCGCCGGGCGATACGCAACATCATTCTTGTTGCCGCTGAAGTTGCCCTCGTACATGTCGAACCGGACGTTCATGGCCTCGGCAGTCGACGAGATGTTGCCGGGCTGCAGTTCGACGCCTTCGAGGCGATAGCATCCTTTCGGCTTGTCGATGGCGAGGGCCTCTCTGACGGCCGAGCCACCGTTGCCAGCCGCAGGTTCAAGGTATCCGTAATTGCCCGAGCCGTAGGTGCTGCCCTTCGCCTTCATGGCGATCTGTCTCAGGCGGAAACTCGGATCCCGCGCTGCTCTATGTAGCGGGGGATTGGCGCCCTCGAACGGATTGCACATGAAAAGGGGCGTGATGTTGCACGATGCGCTGTCGAAACCGGCGACAGCCGTTGCGTTCGTCTGCTGCGACACTTGTGCCATGGACGCAGCAGCAGCGAACATGTTGCGCGACGTCACCGGATTGACGGTGACCTCGGCGAGGCGCGCCAGAGCCGGATCGGTCGTGACGAGGGCAGCGTCGATGTTCGTCCGGTCGCTGGCCGGCAGGCCTCTAAGAAAGCGGACGGATACATTCGACCGGTTGATGGCGCTCGCGCCTTCGCCGAACCGCTGATTATTTCCCACCACGGCGTTGTCAATCGCGCGGTTCGCGCGCTCAATCGCATCGGACCGGCCGTCGAGTTCCGCCGCGGCCGCAAGGGCCAGGGCATCGGCGCCGCCCTGGAGCGATGTCTGCAGGTTGAAGTGACGCCCCGCGTCGATGGCGAGCACGCCGAAGCCGATCAGGACCGGCATCATCAGCGCTGTCATGATCGCGATGACGCCTCTTTCGTCGCGACGGAAATTAGCAAAGACGTGCCTCGCCCGAGTCCAGCCCGAGCCAATCAGCATGAAGCCGCCTTTACTGGGTGCTGAGCGGCGGAAGGTGAGAATGGAAGTCCGAACCGACATGGACGGTTTTGCCCTTCAGAGCGAAATCGTGACGGGTGGACTGTGACCAAGAAAGTTTACGGGACTTTATACGGGAGATCGAAGATTGTTCCGATCCGCCCGCTACTTGGGCGCTGCCAAGCCCGCACGCTGCCCCGCCTGCCCGCTCGTCTCGCTGAAGTGCTTGCCGGCATCCCCGAGGAGGATGGAGGGCTGGCAGTGGGGCGTGCAGGAGTATGATTCCCGATCGAGACCCCGCTGGACGGTTACGACGGCATCATTCGGCGCCTGAACGCTGATCATCGACTCCGCGAGCAGTGAACCAGTCCCGTCGAGGGCGATGAGGTTCGTGCGGCCGTAGCTCTTGCCCGTCAGCACGAGAACGCCGTTCTTCTGAACCGAGACATCGGCGATGATGGGGTTTCCGACGATCACTGTCTGCGTCCGTTCGGGCAGCCGCAGCACCTTGGCATGGTCGATCACGACCGTCACGGCTTCGAGGGTCGCCGTTTCGGCAAGGGCCGGCGTGAGCCCTCCGACGAAGGCGAGGACGCAGAACGAGACGCAACGCATGACCGGCACCGCCAACAGAACGCCGTCCTTCCCGGACGCACACGGACCGTAATGCGCAATGGTGAAGGAAGGGGAAACGGGCGTCGGCCTCACATTTGGCGTACCGCTGATCGTCACTCGAGAGCGCGAAACCTGCATTTCGTCCTCGAACAGCAAAGCAGACCAAACTTCCAACTCAGCTTCAAATCGTTGCTAAACGGAAGCTAACATTTAACCATCCGCTCGAATTCGCCGAATGATCACTTTTTAACCGTTCCACTTAACCGGGCTGCAACAGGGCGGTCTTAAAGTCGTCCACGGTTCCGATCGGTTCAGCTTCGATGAAACGAGCCGGCGGACAGTGAGGCAACCAAACAAGGACCACTCTCATGAAGTCACTCCTCAATCGCTTCCGCAAGGACGAGTCGGGCGCTACGGCCATCGAGTATGGCTTGATCGCGGCACTTATCGCCGTGATGATTATTGCCGCCCTACAGGTGATCGGACCGCAAGTTCGGACGGCGTTCGAGCGTGTTGGAACCGCGCTCACGAACGCGAACAATGCAAGCACCGCCACCAACTAGCCGATCGGTGACGATCGAGCAGAACATCTGCAAGCGCGCGATACTCATCGCGCGCTTTATCGCCGATCGAAGCGGTACGACAGCAATCGAATACGGCGTCATCGCCGCGCTTCTGTCGATTGCAGTTTTGGCTGGCTCTCAGTTGATCGGCGAACAGACCTTAATCTTGTTTCAGACGGTAGCACAAGAACTGACAAGCATTGGCGCCGATTAGATCATTCGCGTCGAGCCGCCCTGGAGAGGAATGATGTCGTCAGCATCCTGGCTTGCATTGTCGGTATTTACAATATTGCTACTTGCTGCAGCCTACAGTGATGTGATTACGATGCGAATACCAAACGCCATCTCTGTTGCGCTCGTTCTTTGTTTCCTTCTTGATGCGCTTGTTACGGGTGCATCGATTGAGCGGACATTACTCCACTTAATGTCAGGGGCGTTGATGCTCGCTGCCGGATTCGGCCTGTTCGCTTCCGGCCTAGTCGGCGGTGGTGACGTGAAGCTTGCATCGGGCATCGCCACATGGGTCGGCATAAGTGGCTCGCTCGATTTCATGTTGACGACTGCAGTCTTCGGTGGAGTTCTGACGATTGTCCTCCTGATCTTTCGATCCATAAGACTGCCGGTTGCGGCTCAAGGTTGGGGATGGCTGGCTCGCCTCCATCACAAAGGCACTGGAGTTCCCTATGGTGTTGCTCTTGCAGCCGCAGGCTTGATTTTGTCGCCCGCGAGCCCTTTCCTCTAAGCAGGACTTGTTTGTCTGCACTCAAGGCTCGAGGAGATCATCTTACTCCGGAGTTAACCATACTTTGACGAATCCCTGTTTGAACTGACGGGCGGCATGGTGTCCGCCGCTTGTGGGTTTGCGGGATGAAAGTTGCACGGATTGCCGTTCTGGGAGTGGCGATCGCCGCCGGCGGTGCGGCGGCGATCATGATGGGGGGCGGCGACAAGCCGGCCCCACAGCCCGTGGCGGAGCAGCCCAAATCGCCGCGCATCGACATCCTTGTCGCCGGCAGTGACCTGCCGCTCGGTCAGTCGGTGAAGGTCGAGAACGTTCGCTGGCAGGCTTGGCCCGCGGATGTGCCGGCAACAGGCCTCATCAAGAAATCCGAGAGCCCGAACGCCATCGATGAGGTGGCAGGCTCCATCGTGCGCAATCCGATTCTTAACGGCGAGCCGATCCGGCGCGAAAAGCTCATAAAGGGCAATGGCGGCTTCATGTCGGCGATCCTGCCGGCGGGCATGCGGGCCGTCGCGATCTCCATTGACAACCGAGGCTCCACATCGGCCGGCGGGTTTATCCTGCCGAACGACCGCGTCGACCTGATCCAGACGATCCGGGGAGCCGACCAGGCGGGCTCCATGTCGACGACGACGCTCCTCACCAACATCCGCGTCCTGGCGATCGGCCAGAACGTGCAGGAGCGCAACGGCGAGAAGGTGGTGACGGGCGAAACCGCAACCCTGGAGCTGACGCCTTTGCAGGCCGAAACTGTCATTCTCGCCCAGAAGGTCGGCCAGCTCTCCCTGGTGCTCCGGGCGATGGCGGACGTGAACGACACGAGCACGCCGATGCGCGAGGAGAAGACCAGCAACAGGCTCGAGGTCATCCGTTTCGGCGTCTCGCAGCAGGCAACGGTGCAGCCATGACCTTCGTGCGCGTTACTCCCAGCCGGTGCGCCCTCCTGGCGTTAGTCATGGCTACCGCCAGCATCGGCTCGCCGGTTTACGCCAACGGAAGCAGGGCGACTCCGACATCGAACCTGCCCATCGATCAGGAAGAAGCAGTCGCGCGCAAGCTCGAGCTCTCGATCGGGCGTTCCATCATCATCGATCTTCCGCGGGACGCGAAGGAGGTGTTCGTCGCGAACCCGAAGGTGGCGAATGCGGTGGTTCGGTCCACCCGCAAGGTGTTCGTCATAGGCATGGATAACGGCGCGACCTCGATCTTCGTCATGGATGCCGAGGGCCGGCAGATGGCAGCCCTCGAGGTGAGCGTCGGCCGGGACCTCGCTGTTCTCAACCAGACCCTGCGCACGGCGATGCCGCAGGCGCAGGTGCAGGTCCGGCCTGCCGGCGATAGCGTTCTCCTCACCGGCTCCGTCGCCAACGCCAACGAGGCTCAGCAGGCCGCCGACATCGCGAATGCCTTCGTCGGCGTTTCGGCCGGCAACACGCGAGGCGCGGTCATCAACGCGCTCACGATCCGCGGGCGCGATCAGGTCATGCTTCAGGTGACGGTGGTCGAGGTATCGCGCTCCGTGCTGAAGCAGTTCGGCATCAGCACATCGGGAAGTTGGTCCGCTCTCGGCGATGGCGGCGGGTTCCAGAACATCAACCCGTTCACGATCAATCCGGCCCTCAACCAGGGCACTCTCCTCTCGGGTTCGATCTCTCGCGGCGGCTTCACGGCGCGGGCGACGCTGCAGGCGTTCGAGCGGGCCGGCGTGTCTCGCGTCCTTGCCGAACCGACATTGACCGCGATCTCGGGCGAGACGGCGAAGTTCACCGCCGGCGGCGAGATCCCCATTCCGAAGAGCGAGTCGTGCAGCGACGAGACCGGCCGCTGCACCATCGGCGTCGAGTACAAGCCCTATGGCGTCACGCTGAATTTCACGCCCGTCGTCATGAGCGAGGGCCGGATCTCGCTGCGCGTCGCGACCGAGGTCACGGAGGTCGACCAAGAGACGCAGCTGCAGGTCGGCCGCATCTCCGTGCCCGCCATGAAGGTGCGCAAGACCGAGACGACGGTCGAGTTGCCCTCCGGCTCCGTCATGATGACGGCGGGCCTCATCCAGCAGACGAGTAAGCAGGCCATCAACGGCCTGCCCGGCCTTCTCAACCTGCCGATCCTCGGCGCCCTCTTCCGCTCCCGGGACTACCAGCGCCAGGAAACCGAGCTGATGATCATGGTGACGCCGCTCATCGCGAAGCCCATGGATCCGGCGCAGGCGGCGCGCCCCGATGACGGCTTCGTCGATTCTCATGACGGGCAGGCGATCCTGCTCGGCCGCCTCAACAAGCTCTACGGTGTCGCGGGCGCCGCGCCTGCCAAGGGCAAGATCAAGGGCCGTTACGGCTTCATCAACGATTGAGGGCTCGATCCATGCAGCCGCACCGCTTCCTTGCCCTCGCCGGCCTCCTCGTCCCGCTCGCCGCCTGCGCGCCCGACCGGGTCGTGACCGGCTCCACCTATCCGATGGATTATCGTGAGCGCCACCCCATCGTGCTCACGACCGGCCCGAAAACCCTCGACGTGTTCGTGAGCGGCGGCCTCGACGGGCGGCAGCGCGACGATATCGCGGCCTTCGCGGCGGAGTACCGCTCCCGCGGCCAGGGTCTCGTCACGGCCGACGTGCCGAGTGGCGGGCGCAGCGGCAACGGGCTGTCGCTGGTGCGCAGCGCGCTCGCCGAGGCGGGCGTTCCGGCGGGCCGCGTGGTGGTGACGTCGTATCCCGTCAGGGAGCCGGGTCTTGCTGCGCCGATCCGCCTGTCCTTTAACCGCATGCAGGCCAAGGTCGCGAGCCGCTGCGGGCTGTGGCCTCAGGATCTCGGCGTCAGCGACGTCAAGGCGAATGCCGGCAACCAGCCCTACTGGAACCTGGGCTGCGCCATGCAGACCAACATCGCGGCGCAGACGGACGATCCGGTCGATCTCGTTCGTGGCCGCGCCGAGACGCGGGTCGATACGATCCGCCGGATGAGCAATATCGAGAAGCTGCGCCAGGGGCAGGATCCGTCCACGCAGTACAAGACCGAAGCCACTCGCGTCAGCGAAGAAGTGAGCAACTAGGCCGATCCCGCCATGAGCGAAGCATCCGAAGCCAGCATCATCGCGCCCGTCCCGCGCGTCACCATCCAGGCCTTCTGCGAGACCGAGGCGGTGTCGCAGGCGCTGCAAGCGGCCGGCCACGACCGGCGCATGCAACGCGCCCGGACCAGCGTCAGCATGGGGGGCCCGGCGGCCGCGCTCGCCGCCTTCGCGGCGGAGCCGACGCCCAACCTCATCGTCATCGAATCGAGCCAGGAGCGCACCGCCCTCCTGGCCGATCTCGACCGCCTGTCCGAGTTCTGCGACGCCGGCACGAAGGTGCTGGTGATCGGCCACGTCAACGACGTGCTGCTCTACCGCGAGCTCACCCGCCGCGGCGTGAGCGACTACCTCATCGCGCCCGTCGCCACTCTCGACGTGGTTCAGGCCATCTCGGACGTTTTTCAGAACCCGGGCGCCGATCCCATCGGCCGCACTATCGCGGTCGTCGGCGCCAAGGGCGGGGTCGGTGCCTCGACTATCGCCCACAACCTTGCCTGGGCCATCGCCCGCAAGCTTGCGACGGCCACCACCATCGTCGATCTCGACATCGCCTTCGGCACAGCCGGGCTCGACTTCAACCAGGATCCGCCGCAGGGCGTGGCCGAGGCCGTATTCGCGCCGGACCGGATCGACGCGAACCTCGTCGACCGGCTGCTCTCGAAGTGCGGCGACAACCTGAACCTCCTCGCCGCCTCCGCGATGCTCGACCGGACGGTGGACCTCACCGAAACGGCGCTCGACCAGTTGCTCGACATCCTGCGGTCCACGACGCCCACCATCGTGCTCGACATGCCGCATACCTGGACGAGCTGGGCCCGGCGCACGCTCGTGAGCGCCGACGACCTCGTGATCGTGGGAGCGCCCGAACTCGCGTCCCTGCGCAACACCAAGAACATGGTGGACGTGCTGCGGAACGCCCGGCCCAACGACCGCCCGCCGCGGGTGGTGCTGAACCTCACCGGAATGCCGAAGCGGCCCGAGATCCCGTCGGCGGAGTTCGCGAAGGCCATCGGCGTCGACCTTGCCGCGACGGTGCCGTTCGACGCGCAGCTCTTCGGCACGGCGGCCAATAACGGCCAGATGATCGCGGAGGTCCAGCCCGGCGGCAAGGTGAACGAGCTCTTCGTCGACCTCGCCGCGGCGATCATGGGACGCCCCGATGCCAAGCGCGGGAGGACGTCGTTCCTCCAGCCTTTGATGGCGAAGTTCACGCGCCGCAAGGCGGTTTGAGAGAGGTGTGACGGCCGATGTTCGGTAAGCGATCAGGAGCGGCACCTGCACCGGGCGAAGCCCCCCGGCCGATCCCGGCTGCCCCGCCGCAGACCCCGAACCTTGCGGCGAGCCAGGCGATCCGCAACCTGGAGGTGCCCGAGCCCCCGCGTCAGGAGAAGACTCGCTCGGACGAGTACTACACGACGAAGAGCATGATCTTCGGCGCGCTGATCGAGGCCATCGACCTCGCGCAGCTCGCGCGCCTCGATGCCGAGGCCGCCCGCGAGGAGATCCGCGACATCGTCACCGAGATCATCGCGCTGAAGAACGTGGTGATGTCCATTTCCGAGCAGGAGGAACTGCTCGACGACATCTGCAACGACGTGCTGGGCTACGGCCCGCTCGAGCCCCTTCTCGCTCGCGACGACATCGCCGACATCATGGTGAACGGTGCCGGCCGCACCTTTATCGAGGTGGGCGGCAAGATCCAGCTCACGGGCGTGCGCTTCCGCGACAACCAGCAGCTCATGAACATCTGCCAGCGGATCGTGAGCCAGGTAGGCCGCCGCGTGGATGAATCCTCGCCGATCTGCGACGCGCGCCTGCCCGACGGGTCCCGCGTCAACGTGATCGCGCCGCCGCTCGCCATCGACGGTCCCTCCCTCACCATCCGTAAGTTCAAGAAGGACAAGCTCACCCTCGAGCAGCTCGTGCGCTTCGGCGCGATCTCGCCGGAGGGCGCCCAGATCCTTCAGATCATCGGGCGCGTGCGCTGCAACGTCGTGATCTCCGGCGGCACGGGTTCGGGCAAGACGACGCTCCTCAATTGCCTCACCCGCTACATCGACGACGACGAGCGCATCATCACCTGCGAGGACGCGGCGGAACTGCAGCTTCAGCAGGCCCACGTGGTGCGCCTCGAGACCCGCCCGCCGAACCTCGAAGGCCAGGGCCAGGTCACCATGCGCGATCTCGTGCGCAACTGCCTGCGCATGCGGCCCGAGCGCATCATCGTGGGCGAGGTGCGCGGACCGGAGGCCTTCGATCTCCTCCAGGCCATGAACACGGGCCATGACGGCTCCATGGGCACGCTCCATGCGAACTCGCCCCGCGAGTGCCTGTCGCGCATCGAGTCCATGATCACCATGGGCGGCTTCTCCCTGCCCTCGCGCACGATCCGCGAGATGATCTGCTCCTCCGTCGACGTGATCATCCAGGCGCAGCGTCTGCGCGACGGCTCGCGCCGCATCACGCACATCACCGAGGTGATGGGCATGGAGGGTGACGTGATCATCACGCAGGACCTCGTCCTGTACGACATCGTGGGCGAGGACCCCGGCGGCCGGCTCATCGGGCGGCACCGCTCGACCGGCATCGGCCGCCCCCGGTTCTGGGAGCGCGCCCGCTATTACGGCGAGGAGGGCAAGCTCGCGGCTGCCCTCGACGCCATGGAGACCAAGGGTCCCGGCGACTGAGTTTTTCGGGTGGAGTTGCGTATGTTTGACACCCAGTTTGCCGCCATCGCCCTCGCTGCCCTCGCGGCGGGCGGCGTCGCTTACGTGTTTCTTTATCCCCTTCTCTCGGGCGAAGCGCGGGCGGAGAAGCGCCAGAAGGCCCTCGTCGCTCCGGCAACGGACCGCCGCGAGCGGATCGCCTCCAGCAACCGCAAGGAGCAAGTCGCGCAGAGCCTCAAGGAGCTCGAGGCGAAGCAACGCTCCAAGGGCGGCCCGACGATCGAAGCGCGCATCGCGCAGGCGGGTCTCAGCCTGTCGAAGAACGGCTTCTTCATTGCGAGCGCCGTATGCGGGATCGGTTTCGGCGCTCTCGTCTTCGTGTCCACCGGCCAGGCGCTCACCGCGCTGGGCGCCGTCTTTGCCGGCGGCTTCGGGATCCCCCGCTGGTTTCTCGGCTATCTCAAGAACAAGCGCATCAACAAGTTCACCCTCGAACTGCCCAACGCGGTCGACGTGATCGTGCGCGGCATCCGCTCGGGCCTTCCGCTCGGCGACTGCCTACGGATCGTGGCGAGCGAGGCGCAGGAGCCCCTTCGGTCGGAATTTCGGAACGTGATCGAGGCGCAGGCGCTCGGTCTGACGGTTCCCGAAGCCCTGGCGAAGCTCTACGAGCGCATTCCGACCGCGGAAGCGAACTTCTTCGTGATCGTCATCACGATCCAGCAGAAGGCCGGCGGCAATCTCTCGGAGGCTCTCGGCAATCTTTCGAAGGTGCTGCGCGAGCGGCGCAAGATGCAGGACAAGATCAAGGCGATGAGCATGGAGGCGAAAGCTTCTGCCGGCATCATCGGCTGCCTGCCGCCCACGGTCGCGCTCCTCACCTACCTGTCGAGCCCCGACTACATCTCCCTTCTGTGGACCACCACCACCGGCCAGTTCGCGCTCGTGGGCGGCGGTTTGTGGATGCTCACCGGCATCTTCGTCATGAAGAAGATGATCAGCTTCAAGTTCTGAAGACGGAACAGCAAAGATGTTGGCTCTCCTCCAGGAACGGGTGACCGATCCGCAATTCTTGGCCTCGCTTCTCGTCGGCATCGCCACGGCGGCCACCGTCTGGACGCTCGCGACGCCGCTGGCCGAAGGCAACGGGTTGCAGAAGCGCATGAGGTCGGTGGCGAGCGAGCGCGAGCGCATCCGGCAGCGAGAGCGCGAACGGCTCGCGAAGGGGCAGGCGAAGCCGGCGCTCAGGCAGGCGCCGAAGGCCTATATGCGCCAGGTCGTCGACCAGTTCAGGCTCGGTCAGTGGCTCGGCACCGACACGGCCAAGTTGAAGCTCACCATGGCGGGCTTTCGCGGCCAGCAGGCCGAGATCGCCTTCCTGTTCTTCCGCCTCGTGGTGCCGATCGCATTCCTCGTCGCCTCGACCTTCTACCTCTTCGTCCTGAAGGTCCTCGACAAGCCGCCGATCGTGCTCGTCGGCATCGTGATCGCCTGCGTGTTCGCCGGCATGAAGGCGCCTGAGGTGTTCCTGTCGAACAGCATCTCGAAGCGTCAGGCCTCCATCCGCGCGGCCTGGCCGGACGCGCTCGACCTTCTGCTCATCTGCGTCGAATCCGGCATGTCCATCGAGGCGGCGTTCCGGCGCGTGAGCGCGGAGGTGGGCAGCCAGTCCGTGGCGCTCGCCGAAGAGCTGACCCTCGCCACCGCCGAACTGTCCTACCTGCCGGACCGCCGCGTGGCCTACGAGAACCTCGCCATGCGCACGGGGCTCGAGCCCGTCAAGAACGTGGCGACGGCCCTCGTTCAGGCGGAGCGCTACGGGACGCCCCTCGGCCAGGCACTCCGGGTCCTCGCCCAGGAAAGCCGCGACATGCGCATGAACGCGGCGGAGAAGAAAGCAGCCGCCCTCCCCCCGAAGCTTACGGTGCCGATGATCCTGTTCTTCCTGCCGGTTCTCTTCGTCGTCATCCTCACGCCGGCGATCATCCAGGTGATGGGGCTCAAGTAAGGTGAGTTGAGCGGTATTCGTTCCGCATGGCGCGCCCAGAGCGCCGCGCTCTCTCGCCAGGCCGCTCACATCCACCAACCCTCATCCTGAGGAGGGCCGTCAGGCCCGTCTCGAAGGAGGGTCCAGAACACGCGGGCAGCGCCGCCCCAGGTGCCCTGGACAGCCCTCGTCCTTCGAGACGTTCGCTTCGCGAACCCTCAGGACGAGGGCTCGGTGTGGCACGAGGTCTGGGTTGTGTCGTTTGAGGCGTAACGTTGGATTGGCGACGCTCAAGCCGAGGGACGAAGCGCAGTGCCTGGGGCCTGCCGCGCTCCCTGCCGTCACGTCTTCGGCTTTGCCTTCGTCTCGGCTTTGCGGATCGCGCTCCAGGCGTTGGGCTGGGCGACGAGGCTTCTGAGATCCGCCATGGTGGCGGCGACGTCCTCGGGGGCGAGGTCCTGCTTCAGCACGGTTTCGGCGTCGCCGAACTTGCCCTGGAGGCTGAGAACAAGGGCGAGGTTCTGGCGCATGCGCGCATCCGATTTCGGGTGCTCCGAGGCTTGCCGCAACCAGCGTTCGGCCTCCGGCAGGCGCTTGGCGAGGGCGAGCGACAGGCCGAGATTGGACATCACGCTCGGCTCGTCCGGCGCGATCTTGAGGGCCGACTCGTAGTATTTCTGGGCGAGCGCATGGTCGCCCGTCTGGTCCGCGACGGAGCCTTGCGCGGAGAGCACGCGCCAGTCGGGGCGCTCGGGCGTGTGGGCGCGGCTCAGAACCTCGGACGCCTCCTTGTAGCGGCCGACATCGGTGAGCGCCTTGCCGTAATCGGCGAGGAGTTCCGGGTTGTTCGGGCTGCGCACCGCGGCCTGCTGCAGCACCGCGACGGCCTGCGGCCTCTGGCCGAGGGCCCTCAAGGCGCGGGCATACTGGATGGCGGCCTGCGCATCGCCCGGATTGGCCTCGAACTTCGGCGCCCAGAGTTCGGAATGGCGCTTCCACGCCTCCGCCGATGCCTGCTGCGGGCCCGGGATGGAGCCCGTGACCTCGCCCTTGCCCTTCTGGAGGCATCCTCCGAGCACGAGGGCGAGGAGACCGGCCGAGGCGAGGCGCTGCCAGGAGGCGGGGCGGGATGGGGCTTGCGATGCACCGGGCGTCATGACACGAGATCCAGAGAGGCGGCGCCCGCCGCCCGACGCCTTCTTTCCTAATCCGTTAACCCTAATGGAGCGTTAAGCAGCCCCGGCCTGCGCTCCCCCGGTGATCCGATGCATCCTCTCCTCGCTTCCCGCTCCGACGCCGCGCACCCCGTCTGGCTCGTCGACGAGGCGGGCTGGCCGGCGCTCGCGGAAACGCTCGCAGGCCCGGCGCGCACCTTTGCCAGCGCCCAGGGGTTCGAGGCCAAGGCCGGCACGCATTGCCTTTTGCCCGACGCCGAGGGCGGTCTCGCCGGCGTGCTCTTCGGCCTCGACGGTCCCAAGGCCAAGCGCATCGATCCCTTCCTCCCCGGCAAGCTCTCGACCCTGCTGCCGGACCGCGTCTATCGCTTCGAGACCGCCCCGCCAGACCCGGCCCTCGCCACCCTCGCCTGGCTCCTCGGCGCCTATACGTTCGCGCGCTACAGGCGGCGCCCGGTCCGGGCCGCGCGGCTCGTGCTGCCGGACGGCGTCGACGGCGCCGAGGTGAGCCGCATCGCGGAGGCCGTGACCGCCAGCCGGGACCTCATCAACACCCCCGCCAACGACCTCGGCCCCGACGGGATCGAGGCGGCCGCCCGGGCTCTCGCGGACCGGCACGGCGCCGCCTTCACGAGCATCGTGGGCGACGATCTCCTGAAGCAGAACTTCCCGATGATCCACGCGGTGGGCCGCGCCTCGGCCACCCCGCCTCGCCTCATCGACGTCACCTGGGGCCGGGCCGACCACCCGAAGGTCACCATCGTCGGCAAGGGCGTCGCCTTCGATACGGGCGGGCTCAACATCAAGCCCGACGCCTCCATGCTGCTCATGAAGAAGGACATGGGCGGGGCTGCCGCCGCGATGGCGCTCGCCGCCATGGTGATGGATGCGGGTCTGCCCGTGCGCCTGCGCCTCCTCGTCCCGGCGGTCGAGAACGCGATTTCGGGCTCCGCCTTCCGCCCCGGCGACGTGCTCCAGAGCCGCAAGGGTCTCACGGTCGAGATCGGCAACACGGACGCGGAAGGACGCCTGATCCTGGGCGACGCCCTCGCGCTCGCGGACGAGGAGACCCCGGATCTCGTGGTCGATTTCGCGACCCTCACCGGGGCGGCGCGCACCGCTCTTGGGCCCGATCTGCCGCCCTTCTACACGGAGGACGACGCGCTCGCGGGTGCAATCGCCCGCTGCGGCGAAGCCGTGAACGATCCCGTGTGGCGCCTGCCCCTGTGGCCGCCCTACGCCGCCCTTCTCGATTCGAAGATCGCCGACGTGAACCACATCGGCGGCGCCATGGCGGGCTCCATCACGGCCGCGCTCTTCCTGCGCCGGTTCGTGACGCAGGCGCGGCACCACGTCCATTTCGACATCTACGCCTGGGTGAGCGGCGCGAAGCCTGGCCGGCCGGAGGGCGGCGAGGTGCAGGGCGCCAGGCTCATGTACCGCCTGCTGCAGGAGCGCTACGGCGCGTGAGGGCCGAGCAGGTGCAACTCTAGCCTCAAGCGGCCGTTGGCGTCAGGCTCTCGGGGCGGTACATTCGCCCATCGCATGAGGAGGCGACCCGATGAGTTTCGACCGGCGCATCACGCCGTTCCGGCCCGACCTTGCCGATGAGCGGCTGCGGGGACAGGTGGAGGCTGAGCGCTTTTCGACGGGCGCCCTGCGCCGGATCACGGCGCCGGTTGCGCCGGTTCGGCGCCATCCCGCGCCCGATGCGGCCCTCGACACCGAGGCGCTTCTGGGCGAACGGGTGCGGGTCTACGACGAGCACGAGGGCTTCGCCTGGGGCCAACTCGAGGCGGACGGCTATGTGGGCTACCTGCCCTCCTCCGCCCTCGGCGGCCCCGATGTCGAGCCCACCCACAAGGTCGGCGCCCTGCGCACCTTCCTCTATCCCGGGTCCAATCTGAAGCTGCCGCATGAGGGCTTCCTCAGCCTCGGCGCGCAGGTGGCGGTGTCGGGCATGGAGGGCGAGTATGCGCGGCTCGCCACGGGCGGCTACGTCTTTGCCGCGCATCTTGAGGCGCTCGGCGCCGCGCGGCCCGACTTCGTGGCGGTGGCCGAGGGCCTCCTCGGCACGCCTTATCTCTGGGGTGGCAAGACCACCCTCGGCCTCGACTGCTCCGGCCTCGTCCAGACGGCGCTCGCCGCAGCCGGCATCCGGGCGCCGCGGGACAGCGACATGCAGGAGCGGGCGCTGGGTGAGCCGGTGGCCGTGACGCCCGACCTTGCGGGCCTGCGGCGCGGCGACCTGGTGTTCTGGAACGGCCATGTCGGCATCATGCTCGACGCAACCCGCCTCCTCCACGCCAACGGCCATAGCATGATGGTGTCGGTCGAGCCGCTGGCGGTGGCGGAGGAGCGGATCCGCACCAAGAGCTACGGCCCGATCACTTCGATCAAGCGTCTCGGATAAGAGGAAGGCGGGGAAGCCCCCGCCTTCATCGTCCGTCATGCCACCGCGACGGCCAGCCTCGCGCCCACGGCTTCTAGGATCATCCGGTGGGCGCGCTCCACGATGTCGTCGAGGGAGCGCGTCTTCACGAACATCGTGGAGGCACGGGCCAGGATCTCGTCCCGGGTCGGCAGGTGCGGCAGCGGCACGCCGGCCAGCACCTCGTGCGCTCGGGTCTGGGCCTCGGCGATCCGGATCTTGAGATCCGCAAGGCTCGGCGTCGTGGCGAGCGCCACCGAGAGCTTGGCGGTGATGCCCTCGATGTTGAAGCTCGCGGCGAGGTCCTCGGCCGCCCGGTCGATCACCCGGGACCCGAGCTTTTGCTCATTCTTCAGAACGGCTTCGGGGGGCGTTTTCAGGTCCCACACGATCCCCACCCACGAGAGCATCTTCAGGATGTAGTAGGTCGGATCGAGCTCCCACCAGCGGAAGCCCTGGCGCACGCTCGACTGATAGGCGTGGTGGTTGTTGTGCCAGCCCTCGCCCATGGTGAAGAAGGCGAGCAGCCAGTTGTTGCGGCTGTCGTCCCCCGTCACGTAGCGCTTCTTGCCGTGCACATGGGCGAGCGAGTTGATGCAGAATGTGCCGTGGTAGACGGCGACTGTCGACCAGAAGAACCCGACCACGAGCCCCGGCCAGCCGCCGATCAGGAACGCCACGAGCGCCAGGACCGTGGCGGGCAGGAGCTCGTATTTGTGGAGCCACAGGATCTCCGGATACTTGGCGAAGTCGGCGACCTTCACGAGGTCCGTGTCGCCGTGCTTCTCGGCGAAGATCCAGCCCACATGCGAATAGAGAAAGCCCGATTGGCGCGGCGAGTGGACGTCGTGCTCGGTGTCCGAGAACAGGTGATGGTGCCGGTGCTTGGCGGCCCACCAGAGCACGCTCTTCTGGGCCGTGCTCTGGGCCAGGAAGGCGAGGATGAACTGGAAGACGCGGCCGGTGGAATAGGCCCGGTGCGAGAAGTAGCGGTGATAGCCCGCCCCGATGGCGAACATGCGCAGCCAGTAGAATGCCACGGCGATCGCGACCGCCTCCCAGGTCACGCCGGTCCAGATGGCGGCGAAGCAGGCAAGGTGCGCGAGGATGAACGGAATGGTCGAGGGGTAGACGATGTCGTCGTGGTGGTCGCCGTGATGCGGCGCCTCGGAATGGGGAGCGGAGGCCATGGAGTCCAATCTGCAGAAGAGCTTGGCCGTGACCACGCTCGGGAACACATGTTAATGCACGACGGCGACGAACGCGCCCTGCGGCTAGTAGCCCCGCACCCGGTCCACAACGTTCTGCAACGCTTCGCCGCGCTCGTCGCGGCGGATCTGCTCGACGATGTAGCGGGCCGTCGCCTCAGGCTCGCTCACGGCCGCGTTGTGGGGTGAGACGCTGACCCCGGGATGGGTCCAGAGTGGCGATTCGGCCGGCAGCGGCTCCGTTTCGAACACGTCGAGTACAGCGGCCTTGAGCGTCCCGTCGTCGAGGCAGGCGAGGATGTCGGCCTCCACCTGAAGCCCGCCGCGCCCGGCATTGACGAGCACCGGCGCGCCGAGGCGTCCGTCGCGGGCAAGCTTCCGGAACAGGCTGCGGTTGAGGAGGCCGCGGGTGTCGGGGGTGAGCGGGATGAGGCTCACCAGGATGTCCGTTCTCGCGAGGAACGCGTCGAGTTCGTCGCCCGCATAGACCCGGACCCCGGCGACGTCCTTTCGGGTGCGGCTGTAGCCCGCCACATCGAATCCCATCACCTTGAGCTTGCGGGCGGCATCCTGGCCGAGCACCCCGAAGCCCAGAACGCCGACCCGCACCTCGCTGGCCTTGGGCGGGTGCCGGTCATCCAGCCACTGCCTCTGGCGCTGCTGCGCCTCGTAGCGCCGCTGGTCGCGCAGCTGCATGAGGCAGTGCATCACCACGTACTCGCTCATGCGGTCCGTGAGGTCGTCCTGCGCCACGCGCACGATCGGCACGTCGGGCAGATCCGGGTAGCTCATGAGGTGGTCGACCCCTGCCCCGAGGGAGAAGAGCACGCGCAGGTTCGGCAATCCATCGAGGCTGCCGGGCTTCGGGCCCCAGGTCGCGACGTAGGCGACCGCGTTCCGGTCGAACGGCTCCCCAAGCACCGCGACGGGCCGGTCCGGCATCAGGCGCCGGAACCGCTCGATCCAGGGCTCCGGGTTCCAGGTCAGCGCGACGAGAAGCGTCACGCCCCCGCTCCGATGCGCTCCAGCACGATCGGCCCCGCGGGAACGGCGCCCTCGCCCAGCGTATAGGCGGCCCGAAGCGCCGCTGCGGCCGCGTCCGCCGCCGCTTCGGTTCGCGCATGAACGACCCCGAGCGGGCGCTCGGCATCGACGCGCTCGCCGAGCCCGGCCAGCCGCGTCAGCCCCACGGCGTGGTCCACCGGGTCCTGCGGCCGGGTCCGCCCGCCGCCGAGCGCCACGACGGCAACGCCGACGTCGCGCGTCGCGATGCGCTCCACGGTGCCGGGTCGCTCCGGATGGACGGCCCGGATCACGGGCGCGGCCTTCAGATGCGCTTCGGGCCGCTCGAGGAGGTCCTTCGGTCCGCCGAGCGCCGCGACCATGCGCTGGAACGCGTCGGCTGCCCGACCGGAGCCGATGGCGTCCTCGATCCGCGTGCGCGCCTCCGCCTCGCTCGCGGCCAGCCGGCCGAGCACGAGCATCTCGGCTGAGAGCGCCACCGTCACCTCGTGGAACCGCGGCTCACGGCGCCGGCCCGTGAGGTAATCCACCGTGTAGGCGACCTCGACCGCATTGCCGGCCGCGGAGGCCAGGGGCTCGTTCATGTCCGTGAGGAGGGCGCTCGTCGGCAGGCCCGCCCCGTTCGCCACGAGGACGAGGCTCTCGGCGAGCGCCCTCGCGTCGCCCGCATTGGACATGAAGGCGCCGGAGCCGAACTTCACGTCCATCACAAGGCCTTGGAGGCCTGCGGCCAGTTTCTTCGACAGGATCGACGCCGTGATGAGGTCGATGGATTCTACCGTCGCCGTCACGTCGCGGATCGCGTAGAGGCGCTTGTCGGCCGGCGCGAGATCCGCCGTCTGTCCGATGATCGCGCAGCCGACCTCCCGCGTCACGCGGCGGAACAGGTCGATATCGGGCTGGGACACGTAGCCCGGAATGGAATCGAGCTTGTCGAGGGTGCCGCCCGTGTGGCCGAGGCCGCGGCCGGAGATCATCGGCACGTAGCCGCCGCAGGCCGCGACGGCCGGCGCGAGCGCGAGGCTGATCGCATCCCCGACGCCCCCGGTGGAATGCTTGTCGAGGACGGGTCCGGGCAGGTCCCATTGCAGGACCTCGCCCGAGCGCGTCATCGCCCGGGTGAGCGCCACCCGCTCCGGCACCTGGAGGCCGCGGAAGAACACCGCCATGGCGAAGGAGGCCGCCTGACCTTCCGACACGCGGCCGGTGGTGAGCCCCTCGATGAAGCTCTCGATCTGGTCGGCCGCCAGCACTCCGCCGTCGCGCTTGATGCGGATGATCTCCTGCGGAAGCATCGTCATGCTAGTAGACTCCGATTCCGGGCTTGGCCTCGCCGCCCTCGATGGCCGCGATGAGCGCGTCGTAGACGCTGCTCGCGCCGATGCGGAAGGTGCGCGGCGTCGCCCAGCCCGGCCCCATGATCCGGTCGGCGAGATCGAGATAGAGGCCCGTATCGGACACCGTCCGAATGCCGCCCGAGGGCTTGAGACCGGCGGGCCGGCCCGAGGCCTTGATGGCGTTCAGCATGATCTCGGCGGCCTCGGGCGTCGCCGAGGTGGCGGTCTTGCCGGTGGAGGTCTTGATGAAGTCGGCGCCGGCTTCGAGGGCGATGCGGCTCGCGGTGGCGATGTGATCGGGCTCGACTAGTTCGCCCGTCTCGAGGATCACCTTGAGGAGCCGGTCGCCATCGACGGTGTCGCGCACGGCGGCCACCATCTCGGCGGCAAGGTCGAGGTCGCCGCGCATGAGGGCGCGATACGGCAGCACGAGGTCGATCTCGTTCGCCCCATCGCCGAGAGCCTCGTTCGTGTCGTCGATCACCCGGTCGACGTTCTCGCCGCCGGCGGGGAAGTTCACCACCGTGGCGATGCGGACGGGGGAGCCCTTGAGGTAACCCCGGGCGCTCGACACGTATTGCGGCCACACGCACACCGCCGCGACGGGTCCGCGCGGGTCGACGGCCTTGCGGCACAGGGCCTCGATCGCCGGCTCCGAGCAGTTGTCCGTGAGGTCGGTGAGGTCGAGGCAGCGCAGGGCGCGCTGGGCGAGGGCAGCCTCGTGGGTGGGAGCATCAGCCATGGGGCAGTTCCGCAACGAAGGATCGGATCAGACGCTTGAACTTCTCGGAGGCCTCCGCCGCCGTGTCCTTCGTCTCTTGGTGCGAGGGCGAGGCGCCCTCGATCCCGGCGGCGAGGTTAGTCACGACGGAGACGGCCGCGACGGCGAGCCCATGATAGCGCGCGAGAATGGCTTCGGGCACCGTCGACATGCCGACGAGATCGGCCCCGAGGGTCTGCAGCATGCGGATCTCGGCGGGCGTCTCGAAGCTCGGGCCGGAAAGCCAGGCGTAGACGCCCTCGGGCACTTCGACGCCGGCCCTCGCGGCGGCCTTCCGGAACACCTCCCGGAGGCGAGGGTCGTAGGCATCCGTCAGGGACACGAAGCGCCCCTCCGTATGGTCGCGCAGGAGCGGGTTGACGCCCGACAGGTTGAGGTGGTCGGCGATGGCGACGAGGCTGCCGGGGCGGATCTCCGGCCAAACGGAGCCTGCCGCATTCGTGAGGACCAGCACGGGGATCTCCAGCGCCGCGACGAGCCCCACGGGCACCCGCATGGCGCCCGCATCCCCGGTCTCGTAGTAATGGGCGCGCCCCTGGAAGAGGAGCACCCGCCGGCCCTCGAGGGTGCCGGCGACGAGCTTGCCCGCATGACCCGACACGCCGCTTCTTGGGAAATGAGGGATGTCCGAATAGGCGAGCGCGACCGGATCCTGGAGTTCGTCGACGAGCGGCCCAAGACCGGTGCCGAGCACGAAGGCGGCCGTGAAGCGGCCGTCGAAGCCGCGGGCGCGCACGAACTCGGCCGCCTCGAGGATGCGTGGATCTGTCATCGGATCAGCTCGTGAGGTTCTCGGGGCCGAAGGAGTGCGGCAGCAGCTCGCCGAGGGTCAAGCGGCGGCGGATGCCCTCTGGGCCCGCGATATGGATCGGCGTGTCGGGCGCCGCGAATTCCCGGATGCGCTGGCGGCAGCCGCCGCAGGGCGTGCACAGGCCCTCCCCGTCGCCGATGACGAGGATCTCGGCGATCCGGCGTTCGCCCGCAGCCACCATGGACGAGATCGCGCCCGTCTCCGCGCAGGCGCCCTGCGGATAGGCGGCGTTCTCCACGTTGCAGCCGGCGAACACCGCGCCCGAGGGCGTGCGGAGCGCGGCGCCGACGCGAAAGCGCGAATAGGGCGCGTAGGCCTTGTCCAGCATAGCCTTCGCGGCCTCGAACAGCGTGTCGAGCTCGGCCACCTAGCGCTCCTTCACGTAAGGCACGCCCGAGGCCCGGGGCGGGATGGCGGTGCCGATGACGCCGGCGAGGAGGATCACGGTCATGAGGTAGGGCAGAGCCTGGATCGCCTGGACGGGCACCTCGCCGATGCCGGGCAGCACGATGCCCTGGAGGCGGATCGCGAGGGCATCGAGCAGACCGAAGAGGAAGCAGGCGCCGAGGGCCGGCCAGGCGCGCCACTTGGCGAAGATGAGGGCGGCGAGCGCGATGAAGCCCTTGCCGGCGGTCATGTTGGGCAGGAACCCTGCGGATTGGCCGACGGAGAGATAGGTGCCCGCAAGGCCGCACAGGATGCCGGTGAGGATCACGGCGGCATAACGGAGGCCCGTGACCGAGATGCCGGCCGTGTCCACCGCTGCCGGGCTTTCGCCCACCGCCCGCAGGCGCAGGCCGAAGCGGGTTTTCGCCAGCACGAACCACGTCACCGGCACAGCGAGAAGGGCGAGGTAGACCAGCACCGAATGGCCGAACAGCGCATCGCCGAAGCGCTCGGCGCCTTCGAGGGGCGGCGTGCGGCCACCCTCCCCGTACCAGGCATTGCCGACGATGGCGGTGAGGCCCGCCGCCAGCATGTTGATGGCGACGCCCGAGACGATCTGGTTGCCGCGCTGGCTGATGGAGGCGAAGCCGTGGATCAGGGCGAAAACCACGGAGGCGCTCATGCCGGCGGCAAAGCCGATCCAGGCCGAACCGGAGGCATGGGCGGCGGCCGCCGCCGCGAAGGCCGCGATGAGCATTTTGCCCTCAAGGCCGATATCCACGACCCCGGAGCGCTCGGACCACAGGCCCGCAAGGCACGCCGCGAGCAGCGGGATCGTGAGGCGCAGAGCCGAGTCGAGGACGATGACGACGGTGTTGAGATCCATGGCGTCACGCCCTCGCGAGGCGCGGCCGCGCCATGATGCCGGCGACGAGGCGGCGGAAGAGGCCGTCGAGGGCGCCGGCGAACAGGATGATGATCCCGCCGATCACCACCACCATGTCGCGGGTGATGGCGGGCTGCTCGAAGGCGAGCTCCGCGCCGCCCTGGTAGAGGATGCCGAAGAGGATGGACGCCAGGATGATGCCGACGGGATGAGCCCGGCCCATCAGCGCTACGGCGATGCCGACGAAGCCGTAGCCCGACGTGAACTCCAGCAGCAGGCGGTGCTGGTAGCCCATGAGCTCGTTCACCGCGAGGCCGCCCGCGAGAGCGCCGGAGAGCACCATGGCGATGATCTGGATCCGGGCCGGCGAGATGCCCGCATAGACGGCGGCCGTGGGGTTCGACCCGACGACGCGGATCGCGTAGCCGAGGCGCGAGCGGTAGATGAGGAGCCACACGGCGTAGCAGGCGGCGAGCGCGATGACGAAGGTGAGATTCAGCTGCGAGCTCGGGATCGTGACCCCGAGGGCGGCGAAGACCTCGTGCATGAAGGGGATGTGCGAGCCCTCCGCGAATTCACGCGTTTCCGGGTTCATGGAGTTCGGCACGCGCAGCACGTTAACGAGAAGGTAGACGAGAAGAACGCTCGCGAGCCAGTTGAACATGATCGTCGTGATGACGATGTGGCTGCCGCGCTTGGCCTGAAGATAGCCCGGCACCGCCGCCCACAGGGCGCCGAAGGCCGCGGCGCCCAGGATCCCGGCCGGGATGAGCAGGAAGCCCGGCAGGAAGTCGAGGTTGAGGAGCGCGAGGGCGATGCCAACCCCCGCGATCCCCGCCTGCCCCTCCCCGCCGATGTTGAAGAGGCCTGCATGATAGGCCACCGCCACCGCGAGCCCCGCGAAGATGAAGTTCGTGGCGTAGAACAGGGTGAAGCCGAGGCCCTCCCCGGAGCCGAGGGAGCCGCGGACGAGCCAGTAGGTGGCGGTGAGCGGGTTCTCGCCAATGCCCACGACGACGAGGCCGGCCACGAGGAAGGCGGCCACGACGGACAGAGCCGGCACGAGGATCGTGTCGGCCCATTTCGGCAGGTCGAGAGGTGCGCTCACGGAGACGTATCCGGCAAGAAGAGGTGGCCCCGCTCGTCGAGGGGGAAGAAGGGATTCCAGGCGATCTCCCACAGGTGACCGTCGGGATCCGCAATGTAGCCGGAGTAGCCGCCCCAGAAAACATCGTGCAGCGGCTTTCGCGCCTTGGCCCCCGCGGCGATCGCGCGGGCGAAGACCTCGTCCGCCTCGGCTTTCGAGCGGCAGTTGTAGGCGAGGGTCACGCCGGCAAAGCCGGTCGGCTCGGGCTCGACACCCGCATCCTTCGCGAGGTCCTCGCGGCCGAAGAGCGCGAGCGCAAGCCCCGGCGCCTGGAAGAACACGATGCCGGGCTGGCTTGCGCTGGAGGCCCGCCAGCCCCAGGCCTCGTAGAAGGCCCGGGCGCGCTCGAGCTCCGCCACGCCGAGGGTCACCATGCTGAGGCGGGGTGAGGTCACGCGGCGCGGTCCGTCACGCCGGCCATGAGGAGGCCGAGATCCTGTTCGTTGGTTTCGGCGGGCCTGCGTTCGCCGGTGATCTGGCCGCCGCACATGGTGAGGATGCGGTCGGACAGGGCCATGATCTCGTCGAGCTCCACGGAGACGAGGAGGATGCCGACGCCCGCATCGCGCAGCCCGATGAGGCGGCGGTGGATGAACTCGATGGCGCCGATGTCGACGCCGCGGGTGGGCTGGCCGACGAGAAGGACCTTGGGCTCCCGCTCGATCTCCCGGGCGAGCACGATCTTCTGCTGGTTGCCGCCGGAGAACTTGGACGTCTTGAGCCGCGGCGCCGGCGGGCGAACGTCGTACTGCTCCATGAGGGCGCCGAGGTGCTTGATCATGCGGCCGTGATCGAGGATCGGCCCGCGCCCGAGACGCGGATCGTCCGTGAAGCCGAGCACCGCGCTCTCGAAGGCTTCGAAGGCCGGAACGAGGCCCATGCGCAGGCGATCCTCCGGAACGTGCAGCAGGCCGAGCTGGCGCAGGCGGTGGGGGTTGTGCTCGTCGAAGCCGATGGCGCGGCCCTCGACCTTGATCGAGCCGAGCACAGGTCGCCGCATCCCGGCGATCGCCTCGAGGAGCTCGCTCTGTCCGTTCCCGGCGACGCCCGCTATGCCGACAATCTCGCCCGCATGAACGGTGAGGCCCGCATTGGCGACCCGCAGCACGCCCCGGGCATCGATGACGGACAGGTCACTCACCTCCAGAACGGGCGCGCCGGGGGCGCGCTCGGCCTTCTCGACCCGCAGGAGCACCCGGCGGCCGACCATGAGCTCGGCAAGCTGCGGCGGCGAGGTCTCGGCGGTCAGAACCGTCGCCACCATCTCGCCGCGGCGCATCACCGACACGCGGTCGGTGATCGCCATGATCTCGCGCAGCTTGTGGGTGATGAGAATGACGGTCTTGCCTTGAGCCTTGAGGGCCTTCAGCAGCTCGAACAGCGCGTCCGCCTCGGGGGGCGTCAGCACCGCTGTGGGTTCGTCGAGGATGAGGATGTCGGCACCGCGATAGAGCGCCTTCAGGATCTCGACGCGCTGCTGCAGGCCGACCGACAGCTCGCCGACGGTGGCGTCGACGTCGATCTCGAGCCCGTAATCCTTCGACAGGCGCGCGAGCTCCGCGCGCACCTTCGCGGCGCCGCGCCGCAGGAGCGCGCCGCCCTCGGCGCCGAGCATCACGTTCTCGACCACCGTGAGCGGCTCCACCAGCATGAAATGCTGGTGCACCATGCCGATGCCGGAGGCGATGGCATCTGCCGACGAGCGGATGGAGACTGGGCGGCCGTTGACGCGCACCTCGCCGGTATCGGCCTCGTAGAAGCCGTAGAGGATCGACATCAGTGTGGATTTGCCGGCGCCGTTCTCGCCCACGATCCCGTGGATGGTGCCGGCGGCGACGTTCAGGTTCACGTCCTTGTTGGCGCGGACCTCGCCGAAGCTTTTGTTGATGTCGATGAGTTCGATGGCGGGGGGCAAGGCTTTCTCACAACGTCGGTCCGGAGGATGCGGGCGCGGGCTCCGGGGCGTTCAGAAAGGGGCGCGCGAGGCGCCGGAAAACGCTGGGCGCCGGCCTCAAGGCCGGCGCCCGGTTGGTCAGCTTAGACCGGGCACTTCGAGTCCGACATGTAGTCGTGGACCTTGATGGTGCCGGCCTTGATGTCGGCTGCGGCCTTGTCGGCGGCGGCCTTCATGTCGGGGGTGACGAGGTTCTTGTTGTTGTCGTCCATCGCGTAGGCGACGCCGTCCTCGGCGAGGCCCAGCACCGAGGTGCCGGCCTTCCAGGTGTTGTCCTTCGCCTGCTTGAAGGTGTTGTAGGTGGCGTTGTCCACCCGCTTCAGCATGGAGGTGAGCACCTTGCCGGGGAAGAGGCCGTTCTGGTTGGAGTCGACGCCGATGCCGAGCTTGCCCGCATCCGCCGCCGCGCGCAGAACGCCGACGCCAGTGCCGCCGGCCGCGTGATAGACGACGTCGGCGCCGCGGTCGATCTGGCTCTTGGCAAGCTCGCCGCCCTTCACCGGATCGGTCCAGGCCGCACCCGTGGTGCCGGTCATGTTCTGGAACACCTCGGCGCTCTTGTTGGCATGCTTCACGCCCTGCACGTAGCCGCAGGCGAAGCGCCGGATGAGCGGGATGTCCATGCCGCCCACGAAACCGACCTTGGCGGTCTTGGAGGCCTTCGCGGCCAGGAGACCGACAAGGAACGAGCCCTCATGCTCCTTGAACACCACCGACTGCACGTTCGGCAGTTCGACCACGGAGTCGATGATCGTGAACTTGATGTTCGGGAACTCCGCCGCAACCTTCTTCACCGCGGTCTCCTGAGAGAAGCCGACGGCGAGGATGGGGGAGAAGCCCTCACGGGCGAAGCGGCGCATGGCCTGCTCGCGCTGGGCGTCGTTCTGCGGCTCGAAATCCCGGTAGTCGGTACCGGTTTCCTTTTTGAAGCGCTCGGCGCCGCCATAGACGCCCTCGTTGAAGGACTTGTCGAACTTGCCGCCGAGATCGTAGATGATCGCGGGCTTCAGGGCGCCCTGCTGGGCGAAGGCCGCACTGGCCGAGAAGGCGAGGCCCGCAAGCGCAAGGCCGATTTTGCTGGTGGTCATCAGTCTTTGTTCCCCTATCGAACTCGCCCGGGCGTCAGGCGCCCGGTTGCGGTGTGACGATGGCACGGGAAGGGCCATGGCGCCAAGCATCCTGTCAAGTCGGGGAGCCGGCCGTCCTCAAACCTCGCGGGTTCAGGGCCGGGCAGCTTGGATTAAGGTTACGGGCGCGGGGGCGAGCGTCCGATGAGCCTGTCGCCTGAGGAGATCGACCGCTATGCCCGCCATCTCGTGCTCCGGGACGTGGGCGGGCCGGGCCAGGCGCGGCTGAAGGCGACTCGCGTTCTCGTGATCGGCGCCGGCGGGCTCGGCGCTCCCCTGATCCAGTACCTGGCGGCAGCCGGGGTCGGCACCATCGGGATCGTGGACGACGACACGGTGTCCCTCTCGAACCTGCAGCGGCAGGTGATCCACGGCACGCCGGATGTGGGCCGCCCGAAGGTCGACAGCGCCGCCGCGGCGGTCGCCCGCCTCAACCCGGCCGTCGCGGTCGAGATGCACCGGACCCGGATCGACGCCGGGAACGGGCGGGACCTCGTCCGCTCTTACGATCTCGTGGCGGACGGATCCGACAATTTCGACACGCGCTATGCCGTCTCGGACGCCTGCTTTCACGAGGGCCGGCCGCTCGTGACGGCGGCGCTCGGCCAGTTCGACGGCTCGCTCACCACGATCCGGGCGCACGAGACCGGGGCCGACGGGCGCCCCAACCCCACCTATCGCTGCCTCTTCCCTTCCCCGCCCCCGCCGGGCGCGGTGCCGGCCTGCGCGGAAGCCGGCGTGCTCGGCGCGCTCGCCGGCGTCATGGGCAGCCTCATGGCCATGGAGGTCATCCGCGAGGCGGTGGGGTTCGGCCAGGGGCTCGTCGGGCGGCTCCTGATGGTCGATGCGCGCGGGATGCGGTTCGACGTGATGCGCTATGGCTGGGATCCCGCCAACCCGCTGAGCGGGATCGCGCCGGACCGGCTTTAGCCGCCGCCTGTCCTTCCGGACGCGGAGTTGGTCGCCGTCAATGAGGCACCTTTTCGCGCGGCTTGTTCGGCTCCGCATCCTTTTCGCGCTTGATCACGCTCACGCGGCCGTCGCCCTCGATGAAGCATTCCTTCACCTCGTCGCAGCGCTCGATGCCCTGCTGGCGGAGCTGGCTCATCAACTCCTCCCGGGTGATCATCTCCTGGCGCATGTTGCCGGGCAGCATGCGGCCGTCGCGGATGAGGAGGAGCGGCGGCGGGCGGACGACCCGTTGAAAGGCGGGGAACCGGTAGCCGAGCCAGTCGAGAAAGTAGTTCCAGAACACGATGGTGAGCACGAGGAGCGCGCCCTCGGTGATCGACTTGTACTCGTCCGCCATGGCGTTCTGCGCCGCATCGGCGATCAGCACCACGACGAGCAGATCCGCGATGCCGATCACGCCCGATTGCCGCTTCAGGAGGAAGCGGAGGATGAGAAAGAGCATCAGGTAGGTGAGCGTGCCGCGCAGGAAGATGCCGGCGATCGGCGCCTGCGGCACGAAGATCTCGCCCCATTGGATCTCGGAAAAGCCCAGCATCGCGTTCCTCCGGGAGGGTAACGCCGATCCGGCCGAAACGATTCACTTTGTCGCGGCGGATGCTGTCCAGGGCAGAACCGTGAGCTCGGGCCAGTGGACTTTCGCCCGCACCGCTTTGACGGTGTACGAGGCCTCGTTGGCAATGGCCGGGTTTGGCCGCACGACGAACGAGAAGAGATCGCTCAGGCCGAAGGGCGCGGCGATCGTCAGGGTATCGTCCGGCTCGAGGCGGATCCCGACCGCATGAACCACGGCGGCATAGCGCGTCAGGCTCTCGTCCGTGGAGGAGAGCCGACCGTATGGAGACCCGAAGCGCCCCTCGAACCAGAGGTGGACGCGGGCCTGGTTGCGCGCTTCGACGGGTAGGCCAAGGTGGCGCGTCGCCGCTTCGACCCGCCGGATGACCCGGTCCTCCGCCTTGTAGGACGGATCCTCGTCGAAGTAGCAGAGGTCGTAATCCTTGATGCCGTAGCCCTGCGGGCGCCCGGTGAGCGCGTTCCAGACGCTCTGGTACACCGCCCCCGAGACGAGCCGCCATTGCGGAAGCCCGAGGAGGCGCACGGCGCGCAGGAGAGCCATGAGCACGGGATCGGCCCTCACGATGCGCACCAGCGCCGCCTGCTGATCGCAGGGCGGCGCCCCGGCATGGCGCAGATGCGGCGCGGGGCTCACCCGCGCAGCACCGCTCCCGTCTTCTTCGTCACCTCGCCGACGATCTTCTGGCTGACGGCCTCGATCTCCGTGTCGGTGAGCGTCTTTGCCGTCGGCTGCAGGGTGACGGCCACCGCGACCGACTTCTTGTCGGCCTCGATGCCCGGTCCCTCGTAGACGTCGAAAACGTCGACGCCCGCGATCAGGGTGCGGTCGGAACCCTGGGCCGCCTTGACGATGTCGCCCGCATTTACGGTGCGCGGGACCACGAAGGCGAAATCGCGGGTGAGCGGCTGCAGTTCCTGCAGCACTAGCTTCGGCTTGATCTTCGTCGGTTTCGCCTTCGGCGGCGGCAGCGCGTCGAGGGTGATCTCGAAGGCGACGAGCGGGCCGCGCACGTCGAGCGCCTTCAAGACCTTCGGATGAACCTCCCCGAAGGCGCCGATGACGGTTTTGGGCCCGAATTGCAGCCGGCCGGACCGGCCCGGGTGGAACCAGGCCGGGCCGCCCGGCACCACCTGCAGCCCGCCGGTCGGGACGCCTAGGGCGGTGAGCAGCGCCATGGCATCGGCCTTGGCGTCGAACGCGTCGACCGGGACGGCGCCGCCGTCCCAGTGACGGCCGACGCCTTCCGCCCGCGCCGTGCCCCGGCGGATCGCGGCGGCGTGGATCGTCTGGCCCTCGGGTTCGTCGGAGGCAAAGCACTGCCCCACCTCGAACAGCGCCACATCCCCGAAGGCCCGGTCGGCGTTGCGCTGGGCAGCCTTCATCAAGCCGGGCAGGAGGCTCGGACGCATGTCGGAGAGATCCGCCGCGATGGGGTTCGCGAGGGCGAGGCTCGGCGCTCCGCCGCCGAAGAGCTCCGCTTCGCCCTTGGCGATGAACGACCACGTGACCGCCTCGACGAGACCCCTCGCCGCGAGGGTGCGCTTGGCGAGCCGGGTGCGTCGCTGGATGACGGTGAGCACGGGCTTTGCCACGGTCGCCTCGATGCGCTCGAGGGGCTGCGGCTTGATGTTGTCGACGCCGTGGATGCGGATGATCTCCTCCACGAGATCGGCCTTGCCCTCCACGTCCGGACGCCAGGAGGGCGGCGCCACCTTCGCGCGGTCCCCGATGCCCGAAACGTGGAAGCCGAGCTGCTCCAGGATCACCTTGGCCTCGGGCCGCGGCACCTCGTGTCCCGACAGGCGGCGGGTCTCGCTCCAGGGGAAGTCGATCACGCGGTCCGTGTCCGGCACCTCGCCGGCCATGAGGATCTCGCTCGGCTCGCCGCCGCAGAGCTCGACGATGAGGCGCGTCGCCTCCTCCAGGCCCGGCCGCGTGAACAGGGGATCGACGCCCCGCTCGAAGCGGTAGCGGGCATCCGTGATGATGCCGAGCCGGCGGCCCGACTGCGCGATGTTGAGCGGATCCCACAGGGCCGATTCCACCAGCACGTCCGTGGTGGTCTCGTCGCAGCCGGAATGCTCGCCGCCCATGATGCCGGCGATCGACTCGACGCCGGCCTCGTCGGCGATCACCACGTTGCCCGCATCGAGCTTGTAGGTGCGCCCGTCGAGCGCCACGATCTTCTCCCCGGCCCGCGCGCGACGGACCGTCAGGTTGCCCTGCACCTTGCGCGCGTCGAACACGTGGAGAGGGCGGCCGCGGTCGAAGGTGATGTAGTTCGTGATGTCGACGAGGGCGTTGATGGGGCGCAGCCCGATCGCTATCAGGCGCTTTTGCATCCAGGCGGGCGAGGGCCCGTTCTTCACCCCGCGCACGAGGCGCAGCCCGAACAGCGGGCAGAGCCGCCGCTCCTCGCCCTCGAAGGCGAGCGTGACACCGACGGGGCAACTTCCGGCGCCCTTGATGGGCTGCACGGTGTCGTTCCTCAGCGTGCCGAGCCCCGCCGCCGCAAGATCCCGGGCGATGCCGTGAATCGAGGTGCAGTCCGGCCGGTTCGGCGTGAGGTTGATCTCGATGACCGGATCGTCGAGGCCGGCATAGGCCGCGTAAGGAACGCCGACCGGGGCGTCCTCCGGCAGATCGATGATGCCCTCATGGTCGTCGGAGATCTCGAGCTCCGCGGCCGAACACAGCATGCCCCGGCTCTCGACGCCGCGGATCGTGCCGACCCCCAGCGTGATGGCCTTGCCCGGGATGTAGGTGCCGGGGGGCGCGAACACGCTCTTCATGCCGGTGCGGGCGTTCGGCGCGCCGCACACGACCTGGATCGGCGCGCCCTCCCCCGTATCGACCATGCACACGCGCAGGCGATCGGCGTTGGGGTGCTGCTCGGCCGAGATCACATACGCGATGCTGTAGGCGCCGAGCGCCTTCGCCTTGTCCTCCACGCCCTCGACCTCAAGGCCGATGCGGGTGAGCGTCGTCGTGATCTCGTCGAGGGACGCGCCGGTGTCGAGGTGGTCCTTCAACCACGAGAGGGTGAATTTCATCTGCTGCCTCCCTTCACGACGTCAAGCCGCCGACGAGCGACGGAAGGTCGAGGGGCCTGAATCCATAATGGTTGAGCCAGCGCACGTCGGCCTCGAAGAAGGGGCGAAGGTCCGGCATGCCGTATTTGAGCATGGCGATGCGGTCGATCCCCATGCCCCAGGCGAAGCCCTGGACCTCGTCCGGATCGAGGCCGCAATTCCTGAGGACGTTCGGGTGGACCATCCCGCAGCCCAGGATCTCAAGCCAGTCGTTGCCCTCGCCGAAGCGGATCTCGCCGCCCTGGCGCGAGCACTGGATGTCGACTTCGGCGGAGGGCTCCGTGAAGGGAAAGAAGCTCGGGCGAAAGCGCATCTTCACCTGGTCGACCTCGAAGAAGGCCTTGCAGAACTCCTCCAGGATCCACTTGAGGTGCGCGATGTTGGCCTGCCTGTCGATGACGAGGCCCTCCACCTGGTGGAACATCGGCGTGTGCGTCTGGTCGGAATCGTGCCGATAAGTCCGCCCCGGGATGATCACCCGGATCGGGGGCTGTTGCGAGCGCATGGTGCGGATCTGAACCGGGGAGGTGTGGGTGCGCAGCACCTTGCGCTCGCCCCTCGCGTCGGGGCTGAGGAAGAACGTGTCGTGCATTTCGCGGGCCGGATGGCCCTCGGGGAAGTTCAGCGCCGTGAAGTTGAGCTCGTCCGTCTCGATGTCGGGACCCTCCGCGACCGAGAACCCCATATCGGCGAAGATCGCCGTGAGCTCGTCGATCACCTGGGAGATCGGATGGATGCGCCCGCGGGTCTCCGGCCCCTCTTGGACGGGCAGCGTCACGTCGATCCGCTCGGCCGCGAGGCGCTGGTCGAGAGCGGCTTCGGCCAGAGCGTCCCGTTTCTGGGCGATGGCGGCCTGGACGGTGTCGCGCAGCCCGTTGATGAGCGGCCCGCGCTCCTTTCGCTCCTCGGGCGTCATGGCGCCAAGCGTCTTGAGGAGTTCGGAAACGGAGCCCTTCTTGCCGAGAGCCGACACGCGCACGGCTTCGAGCGCCGCCTCGTCGCCGGCGGCTTCGACCTGGCCCATCAGGTCGCGTTCGAGTTGATTCAGATCGGTCATGGTCCCTGCTCGGAATGCGGCGCTGTGGTGAGCGCGGAGCGGGACGCCGTCAAGCCTTCCGCTCCGCTGGTTCACGGGCAGCCCGGGCTGCCTCAGCGGGGAAGGTCTCGGGGATGGCTTGGGAAGAGGCGGCGCGGCTTTAAGAAGCCGCGCCGAAGAGGCGTCCGTCAGGCGGCCTGCTGCTGCGGCAGCGAAGCCTTGGCGCGCTCCACATAGGCGGCGAAGGCCGCCGGCTCGTGAATGGCCATCTCGGACAGGACCTTGCGATCCACCTCGATCCCAGCCTTGCCGAGACCGTCGATAAATCGCGAATAGGTGAGGCCGTGCTCGCGCACCGCCGCGTTCAGGCGCTGGATCCAGAGCGCGCGGAACGTGCGCTTCTTATTCTTCCGGTCGCGGTAGGCATATTGCAGGCTCTTCTCGACCGCCTGCTTGGCGATGCGGATCGTGTTCTTGCGGCGGCCTTGGAAGCCTCTCGCCTGCTTCAGAACCTTCTTGTGCTTAGCGTGGGCGGTAACGCCCCTTTTGACGCGGGCCATGATGTTCGTCCTTCAAAATCGCGGGGGATGGTGCGAAGCGTTCTCAGCCGTTCGGCAGGAAGTACTTCTTCACGTTGTACGCGTCGCCCTCGAACAGGGTCGTGGTGCCGCGCAGGTTGCGGATCTGCTTGTTGGTCCGCTTGATCATCCCGTGGCGCTTGCCGGCCTGGGCATACATGACCTTGCCGGTGCCGGTGATCTTGAAGCGCTTCTTCGCGCCCGACTTCGTCTTCAACTTGGGCATTTGGCTCTCCTTTGACGGGCTCCTCCCGCGCCGGAGCGCCTGGACGAGCCCTGAATTGCTGCTTGAGCAACATGAAACCGCCACGGCAGCCCTGACAGCCGGGCGGTTCGATGAGGGGCGCTCTATGGCAGAAGCGCCCCGGAAAAGCAATGGGCCGCGCTAGAACACCGTCCGGATCGGGTACCGGGCAAGATCGCGGTCCGCCGTGACGAGTGTCAGGTTCTCGGCCATCGCCTGAGCCGCGAGGATGCGGTCGAACGGGTCGCGGTGGATGAGTGGCAGAGCGCCGACCTGTCTGGCGTGAAGCCATGTGATTGGCAACTCGAGAAAGCCGTGGCTGGCTAGATGCCTCCCCAAATCGATGCCGAGGGCGAGTTTGCCGATCTGCCGTTTGGTCTCGATCTCCCAAAGCGATGCCGAACTGACGAAGACACTCTGCACCCCTTCCATGATCTCGCGCACCGGGGACGGGAGGCGGGCGGGGGTCAGCGCTCCCCAAAGCACAACCTGCGTGTCGAGAAGGTAACCCGGCATCAGCCGACATTCTCGTCTTCGTCGTCGTAGCCTTCAAAGTAGCGCTGGATGTCCTCCGGCAACGGAGCGTCGAAGTCGTCGGCGATCCAGCCCTGTCCGGCCAAGGACCCGAAGAACGCACTCCGGTCCACTTTTGCCGGTTCCTGCATCGGGACGATCCTGGCGACCGCCTTCCCGTATCGGCACAGAACGACCTCCTCGCCCCGTTCGACTTGGTCGACAAGTTCAGACAACTTTGCCTTCGCTTCAGCCAAACCGACCGTGGTCATGGGACACCCTTGTTGGTCAAGTTGACCAACATATAGGTGGGCGCCCCAAAAGAAAAGGCCGCCCAAGGCGGCCTTCGATCTTCTCGGCGAGGGGACCGATGCGCCTATCGCGGCGCCAGCACCATGACGACCTGACGGCCCTCGAAGTTCGGTTCCATCTCGACCTTGGCGAGGTCGGCGACGTCGCTCTTCACCCGGTCGAGCACCTTGAGGCCGAGGCCCTGGTGGGCCATCTCACGGCCGCGGAAGCGCAGGGTGATCTTCACCTTGTTGCCTTCCTCGAAGAAGGTCTTCATGGCCTTCATCTTGACGTCGTAGTCGTGGTCGTCGATGCCCGGCCGGAGCTTGATCTCCTTGACCTCGACCGTCTTCTGCTTCTTGCGCGCCTCCGCTGCCTTTTTCTGTTCGAGGAAGCGGTATTTACCGTAATCGAGGATCTTGCAGACGGGAGGCGTCGAGTTCGGGGCGATCTCGACGAGATCGAGGCCAGCCTCTTCGGCGGTACGCAGGGCGTCCAGGAACGGCATCACGCCTTGGTTCTGGCCGTCCTGATCGATCAGCTGCACTTCGCGGACGCCGCGAATGTCTCGGTTGGCGCGCGGTCCGTCCTTCACGGGGACCGGCAGGGCTCTCATGGGTCGACGAATGGCTCGTATCTCCTGTTTCGGGTCTGCTCAAAGGCACCGCATCGCTCCACGCTCCAGGAGGCGGCGTCGCTCGAGAAAACCACTTGTGGCGAACATCCGACATTTCGCGCAAACGCGCTTGATGTCAACTCTGCGGGGCCTGAAAACCCCCGTCCAGCAGGGCGGCATAGATGTCGAGGGTGGAGGCAACCATCCGCTCGAGGGAGAAATGACGCTCCACGTGAGCCCTGGCCCTGGCGCCGAGGGCCGAGCGGGAGGTGGCCCCCAGCGCGAGGGCGGCGCCCACCGCCTCCGCGAGGGCGTCGGCATCCCCCGCCGGCACGCGCCAGCCCGTGCGTTCATGGGCCGGCACCGCCGGAGGGGCGAGCACCGTTTCTGGGACGGCGCCGAGGTCAGAGACCACCACGGGCGTTCCCATGGCCTGCGCCTCCACGGCTGAGCGGCCGAAGGCCTCGGGCTCCGTCGACGGCACCGTGACGACGGAAGCCGCCAGGAAGGCGGCGGGCATGTCGGTGCAATGTCCGACCCGCCGCACGAGGCCCTTAAGATTCCGCTCGGCGATGAGCCCGTCGAGCTCCTTGACGTAGGCCTCCCTCCCCTGCGGGTCGCCCGCGAGCACGAAGGTGGCGTCGCTCAGGCCACGCTCGCGCAGCTTGGCGGCAGCCTCGATGAGCACCCGCTGCCCCTTCCAGCCGGTGAGCCGCGCCGCAAGCAGGACCACCCTGTCGTGGGGCGCCACACCCCAGCCCTTGCGAAGCGCCTCGACGCGCTCGGGCGCGACGGCCTGGGGCGAGAAGATCGCGAAATCCGTGCCCCGGTAGACGACCCTGAGGCGGTCGCCGGCCTGCGGGTGCTGGGAGCGGATGAGGCCCGCGGTGTAGTGGGAGTTGGCGATGACCGCATCGCCCCGGGCCATCACCGAATTGTAGAGGATCTTGACGGAGGAGCGGCCCGAATAGCTGCCGTGATAGGTTGTCACGAAGGGCAGGTTCATGGCCCTCGCGGCCCCCAGCGCCACCCAGGCCGGCGCGCGCGAACGGGCATGGACGAGGTCGACGCCCTCGTTGTGACAGACCCGGGCGAGCCTGCGCACGTTGAACAGCATCGCCGCAGGGTTCTTGGTGGCGGCCGGGAACGGGACCCAGGATCCGCCCTTGGCCTGGAGTTCGCCCACGAGCCGCCCGCCCTCCGTGGCGACGAGGGCCCGCGCGCCGGCGGCAGAGAGACCGGCGGCGATGTCCACGGTGGTGCGCTCGGCCCCGCCGGCTTCGAGTTCGGGGATGATCTGCAGGATCGTCCGGCCGGCCAGCGGATGGGCCGACGAGGACGGGAACGCCGCTCCGAGGCCGGGTCGCGCCGCGAAAGTCACCGGATTAGAACCTTGAATGAAGAATCACGACAGACAGCCTGTTCCGTCAGCTCTTGAGGATCCGTTAACCATGATGCAAGCCGTTTCGGTCGGCGAGGGCCCTGACGCACGGCAGATCGCCATGCTGGTCCGCGACGGCCGCTCCCCGCCCGTCGTGTGGCTTCCGGGCTTCCGGTCGGACATGCGCTCCACCAAGGCCTCGGCCCTCGATGCCTGGGCGGAGGCCCGGGGCCGGGCCCTGGTGCGGTTCGACTATGCGGGCCATGGGGAGTCCGGCGGCCGGTTCGAGGCTTGCGGGATCTCGCACTGGCTCGAGGACACCCTTGCCGTTCTGGGCCACGCGGTACGGGAGCGCCCGGTTCTCGTCGGATCGTCCATGGGCGGCTGGCTCGCGCTTCTGGCCGCCCGCGCCCTGATGCGCGACGCCCCGGAACGGAGCCCCGCCGGTCTCGTCCTCATCGCGCCCGCGGTTGACTTCACGGAGCGGCTGATGTGGGAGCGCTTTCCCGACGACATCCGCCGGGCCGTGATGGAGACCGGCGTCTACCACCGGCCGACCGCCTACGGCGAGGTGCCCTACCCCATCACCCGCACGCTTATCGAGGACGGGCGGCGGCACCTGCTCTTCGGCGGCCCCATCGCGACGGGCTGCCCGGTTCACATCCTGCAGGGAATGCAGGACCCGGACGTGCCCTGGACCCACGCCATGCAGCTCGTGGAGCACCTCGCCCAGGACGACGTCTCGCTGACGCTCGTCAAGGACGGGGATCATCGCCTCTCCAGGCCGGAAGACCTGGAGAGGCTAATCGCTGCCATCGAGGGGATCGCCTGACCGGCGAAGGCGGGCGTCAGTGCAGGCTGACGGTCTCGAGGTCGTGCGCCCAAGCATTCGCCACAGCCGCATCGCGGCTGTCGGTGAGCATGATGGGGGCGCCGCTCGCCGACAGGAGGGCGAAGAGCTGGAGGCCCTTCTGGATCTCCGGCGCCTGCGGAAACAGGCGGCGGACGTCGTCCGAGAGGAGCGGCTTGACGTAGGCGATCTCGCCTTCGCCGAACGCGGCAAGCTCGGCCGGATCGACGGCGAGGTCAAAGGTCTTGGTGTGCTGGTTCATGATCGTCTCCTCGGCGGGAGGCCGCACGCACGGTCCGGGTCAGGCCTTGTCCTTGGCCAGGATGTCGATCTTGCGGATGATCCGCTCGGGCTCTGGCCGGGCGAGATCGATCGACAGAAGGCCATTGGACAGGTCGGCGCCCAACACCTCCATGCCGTCGGCAAGGAGGAAGGTACGCTGGAACTGGCGGGCGGCGATGCCGCGATGCAGGAAATGTCGCGTCTTGTCGTCGGTCTGGCGGCCTCGGATCACGAGCTGGCTTTCCTCCAGCGTCACCTCCAGCTGATCGCGGGTGAAACCGGCGACGGCCAGGGTGATGCGAAGGCGCTCGGGATCGCGTTCCGTGCGGGTCAGGCGCTCGATGTTGTAGGGGGGATACCCGTCTCCGGCGGCCTTGGCGACACGGTCGAGCGCCTGCTCGATCTCATCGAAGCCCAGGAGGAAGGGGTGCCCGAACGGCGACTGACGCGACATGAACGAAGCCCAAGGTTGGCGGCACTTCGGTGGTGGGACCCGCTCTCACGGCGTCCCGTCGCAGAGGAATATGGAGGTCGCGCCCGCCCGCATCAAGACCCGGCGGTCACGCTTGCCCGCCCCCGGCCGGCAGGGGGGCGGTCGGCGGGGGCGTCAGGGGGAACACGACCCGGTAGCCTGACTGGCCGGGCGGCGGCGTGGTCAGCGTGCCGCCGATCTGCTCCACGAGCTTGCCCACGAGATGAAGGCCCAGCGAACGGCGGCCCGTCGTCCGCGCCTCCGGCACCCCGACCCCGTCATCGGCGATGGTGAGAATGCCCTGATCGCCCTCCCGGCGGGTCGCGACCGTCACGGTGCCCCGGCGTCCGCGCGGGAAGGCGTGCTTGAAGGCGTTCGTGAGGATTTCGACCGTGATGAAGGCGAGCGGCACCGCCGTGTCGAGGGGCACCCGCATGGATTCCACGTCGAGCTCGGTCGCGATGCCCCGCATGTCCGCGCCGAAGCCGTCCGCGGTCTCCCTCACAAGACCTTCCAGGTAATCCTTGAAATCAACGGAGGCGAGATCGGGGGAGTTGTAGAGGAGCGAGTGGACGCGGGCCATCGCCCCGATTCTTCGGATCGCCCCCTCGAAGGGCTCCCGCTGCTCGGGCTTGAGGTCCCGGGACCCTAGGCGAAGCAGGCTCTGGATGATCTGCAGGTTGTTCTTGACCCGGTGATAGATCTCCCGGAGCAGCACCTCGCGCTCGCCGGCGGATTTGCGCTGCTCCTCCAACGCTTCCTGGGTGGTGGCGAGAAGGCGCGCGTCGAGAGCGCTGAGGGCCCGGGATGCCGCCATCCGCTCGTCCGAGACCCGGCGCTCGACCACGTTGTAGAAGACGAAGATGGCGAGGACCCCGGCCAGGAGCAGGCTCACGATGCCGGTGCCGATGAGTGCCCAGGTCGAGCGCTCGTCCAGCTGGTCGAACCGGTCCTGGTCGGTCGCCGCCACGGCCCGCCAGCCGGTCAGCGGCGAACGCTCGAAGGCCGTGAACACCTCCTGATCCTCGATGGTGCGGGCGGAGAAGAAGCCGAAATCCCGCCCGAGCGTGGCGCTTTTCAGCTGTTGGTTGGCCTCCTGCCCCTGGAAGCGGTCGATGCCCTGCGACCGCGCCAGGATGCGGTCCCGCTCGTCCACGAGCACCGTCAGCAGGCCGGGTTCCCTCACCGATTCCAGAACCCGCTGCAGGGCCTCGGCCTTCAAGCCGACCGAGAGCACGAACCTGACCGTATTCTCACGCAGGACCGGCAGGTACAGGAGAGCCACGGGCCCCTCGTAGAATCCGCCCTCCCCCCTGTAGCGGACGGTGACGGCCGGCAGGCGCGTCTCGACCACGCGGCCCACGATCTCGGGTCGGGTGGTCACCGGCAGGTCGTCGGGGACAGGCCGGAGGGTATGGGCGAGAAGCCGGCCGCTCGCCGGGTCGATGAGGGAGACCGTGGCCCATTGCGGGAAGGCCGACGCCATCCGGGTCGCGACCGCCTGGAACCGGGGGATGTCGGGGGCGTCGAGGCTCTCCATGGAGGCGATGGCCTGCATGATCGAGAGTTGCTGGCGAATCTCGGTATCGATTCGCTCCGACAGGGTGGAGGCCCGAGTGCTCAGGTAGGTTCTGAGGTCCCGCTCGCCCTGGTTGACGACGGTGCGAACCCAAAGGCCGGCAAAGAGGATGACCGGCACGAGGGCCGCCAGGAGGGCGGCCGCGATGTAATAGAGCGTGCGGGCGCGTTCGGCCGCTCCACGCGGCCGGAGATCGGCTGGAGTGCCGACGGCGCCTGCTCCGCCATCCCCCATGAACGCTGCCTCTCCCTTCCCTGCTGCCGGCCGGACCGAGCCCGCCGCAGGACGCCGAACCAGCAGGATGAAACAACTCCAGGGCCGACCGACCGGTTCCAAGAGCCCTGTTGCCTGAGCAACTTAGCGTTCAGAGGCGGCTTTTCCACCAGGAGGCCTGCTCGGCGACCCGCTCCGGGGCCGTGCCGCCGAAGCTGGTCCGGGACCGCACCGAGTTCTCGACGCCCAGAACCTCGTAGACGGTGGCCGTGATCCGCGGCTCGACCGCCTGCATGGCGTCGAGCGGCAGGTCCTCCAACCCGCAGCCCCGCCGCTCGGCCTCCGCCACGATCCGGCCCGTGACGTGGTGCGCGTCGCGGAACGGCATCCCGAGGGAGCGCACGAGCCAGTCGGCAAGGTCCGTCGCCGTGGAGAAACCCGCGCCCGCCAGCGCCCGCATGCGCTCCGGCACGGGCTCCAGGTCCTGGATCATGCCGGTCATGGCGGCGAGCACGAGCTCCAGGGTGTCGGCGGCGTCGAAGAGCTGCTCCTTGTCCTCCTGCATGTCCTTCGAGTAGGTGAGCGGCAGCCCCTTCATCACCGTCAGCACGGCCGTGAAGGCGCCGAAGATGCGACCGGTCTTGCCGCGAACGAGTTCGGCCGCGTCGGGGTTGCGCTTCTGGGGCATGATGCTGGAGCCGGTGGTCCAGCGGTCGGGCAGGCGCACGAAGCCGAAGGGCGCCGACATCCAGATGAAGATCTCCTCCGCCAGCCGCGACAGGTGCATGGCGCAGATCGAGGCGCTGGCCAGGAACTCGAGAACCCCGTCGCGGTCCGAAACCGCGTCGAGGGAGTTGCGGGCCGGCCGGTCGAAGCCGAGGGCGCGGGCCGTGGCCTCCCGGTCGATCGGGAAGGAGGTGCCGGCGAGCGCCGCGGCACCGAGGGGCGATTCGTTGAGGCGCCGCCGGCTGTCCTGGATGCGGCTGCGGTCGCGCCCGAACATCTCGACATAGGCCATCATGTGATGGCCGAAGGTCACGGGCTGGGCGCTCTGGAGATGGGTGAAGCCCGGCATGATCGTGCCCGCATGGCGCTCCGCCTGGCCGACGAGGGCGCGCATGAGCGCGGTGAGCTGCGCCTCCGTGCGGTCGTGGGCGTCGCGGGTCCACAGCCGCACGTCGAGAGCCACCTGATCGTTGCGGGACCGGGCGGTATGCAGGCGCCCCGCCGGCTCGCCGACGATCTCCTTGAGGCGGTTTTCCACGTTCATGTGGATGTCTTCGAGGGCGGTCGAGAACCGGAACGTGCCGGCCTCGATCTCCCCCAGCACCTGCTTGAGGCCCGCCTGGATGGCGTCCCGGTCGGCCTCCGAGATGATGCCCTGCTGCGCCAGCATGGCGCTGTGGGCGATGGACCCCTGGATGTCCTGCTGCGCCATGCGCCTGTCGAACCCGATCGAGGCGTTGATGGCCTCCATGAGGGCGGAGGGCTGGGCGGAAAAGCGCCCGCCCCACATGGCATTGCCTTGATGTGCGGTGTCGTCGGCCATGGATCGCGATTCCTCGGTGCGGCGCTCCCTTTGCCACAGCCCCCCTTGCGAGGCTAGACCGCGGGAGGCCGGCACCCTGGGCCCTTCCGGCGCGGGCGGTCGCCCGTCTATACAGGGCCCGCACGCCATAGCGCCTGAGGCCGTTCACCGCCTAAGACGCCAGCCATCAGTTCGCAAAGTACCCCTCATGCCCTCCTCCCCGCTTGTTCCGGTTTTCGACGGCCACAACGACGTTCTCCTACGCCTGATGCGCCGGGCGGGCATCAACCCCGAGCGGGCGTTCCTGGAGGGCGAGAGCGTCGGGCATCTCGACCTGCCCCGGATGCGGGCGGGCGGCCTCGCGGGCGGCTTCTTTGCCATCTTCGTCCCCTCCGAGGAGGAAGCGGGGCTCGACGTCGACGCCCTGATGGCCAAGGCGCGCTACGACGTGCCCCTGCCCCCGCGCCTCGACCTTGGCGAGGCGCAACGGGTGACGCTCCACATGGCCTCCCTCCTGCTGCGGATCGAGCGCGCCTCCGGCGGGCGGGTGGCGGTCTGCCGGAGCGCGGCCCAGATCCGACGCTGCATCGACGAGGGCGTGCTGGCCGCAATCCTCCACATCGAGGGCGCCGAGGCGATCGACCCCGACCTTCACCTCCTCGACGTCCTGCATGGGGCGGGCCTGCGCTCCCTCGGCCCGGTCTGGAGCCGGCCCAACATCTTCGGGCACGGGGTCCCGTTCCGCTATCCTTCGACCCCCGATATCGGCCCGGGCCTCACCGAACACGGGCGGGCCCTGGTGAAGGCCTGCAATCGGCTCAAGATCATGGTGGACCTCTCGCACCTGAACGAGCGGGGGTTCTGGGACGTGGCGAAGCTGTCGGACGCGCCGCTCGTGGCGACCCATTCCAACGCCCATGCGATCTGCCCGCATTCGCGAAACCTCACGGACAGGCAATTGGCGGCGATCCGGGAGAGCCGCGGCATGGTGGGCGTGAACTTCGCCACGGCCTTCATCCGTCCGGACGGGCGGCGGGATGCCAACACCACTCTCGAAGACCTCATCCGCCACATCGACCACCTCATCGAGAATCTCGGTGTCGACGGGGTCGGCCTCGGCTCCGATTTCGACGGCGCCACGATCCCTGTGGCCATCGGCGATGCGCGGGGCCTGCCGCGGCTCGTCGAGGCGATGCGCCGGCACGGCTACGACGACACGACGCTCCGCAAGGTGTGTCACGAGAACTGGATCGGCGTGCTCGAGAGGACCTGGGGGGCCTAGGGCCGAGGGCCCGCGCAGTCGAGGTGCCGGGCCAGCTTGGCCGCGTAGGCGTCCGCAGCAGCCTCGAGCCGGACGGCCTCGTCCGCGCCGTTCGCCTGCGCCGCCATGGTGCAGGCGCCGATGCGGTAGGCGAGATAGCAGGGGCGATAGAAGGCAAGGAGCGCCGGATCCACCGCCCGGCCCGCCTCGGCGCCGACCCCTTCGGCCAAGCGGCGGGTCTCCTCGTCCGTGAGGCCGAACTCCACGGCGGCGCCCGCGACGTCCCAGGCGATGTCCTGGCAGCCGACGAGATCGTGGGCCGCGTGGTGATCGACGGCGTCGGCCTTCACAAGGCGCCCGTCCTCCGCAACGAGCCATTCGTGCGGCAGCATGCGGTTGTCCGTCACGACGGGTCGGACGCTCCGCGCCAAGGCCTCGGTATCGAAGCGCAGGGCGTCTCCCGCCTCCCCGCCCAGCGCCAGGCGCGTGTTGTGCTGCGCCATGCGCAGGAGCTCCGCCGATGACGCGCCCCCGCGATCTGCCGGCAGGCATCTTGCGCGAAAGCCGAGATAGGATGCGAGACGCCCGATCAGGGCCCCGCGCTCGACGGTCACCTCGTCGAGGCTCCGCGCGCCCTCGAGCCAGCTTTCCATGAGAAAGCCGTGGCAGAGGCCGGCCGGCGGGGCCGTCCAACCCGCCTCCGCCAGCACCGTGGCGAGAGCGAGGGTCCGCTCGCCGGCGGTGCCGAGTCCGGCGAACTTCACGAGCCAGGCCCCGCCCCCCGAGCGGGCGATGAACTTGCGGCGCTCCTGCTGGAGGTTCGAGGCCGGCCAGCCATCAGGGTCGCGGCGGCGCAGGGCGCGCCACACGCCGCCGGAGATGTCCTGCAGCGGGCCGTCGAGCGGGCCGACGCGATCCGCCACCCAGGCCGGCAGCCGGTCGGCGAGGAGCGCATCGGCATCGACCACGTGGCGGCACAGCCGGGCCCAGCGGCTTCGGTGCGCCTCGCTCGCCTGGGGCCCGAGATCGCCGGTATGGCTCGGGAAGACGTGGATGCGCTCGCGCGGGACACCCTGCCCCTCCAGCCAGTCCAGGACGGCGCCGAAGGACGACCCGGAGAGCCCGGGCCCCTCGTCGACCACCGCGAAGTATCGGTGGCGGGCGATCCAGTCCGCCGCGCCGTCGCTCTTCATCCGCACCTCTCGGCGGAAGGGATGACCGACGGGGCGAAGGGTCAGGGGCGGCGCCGCTCCGAGGGCTGCCGCCACCAGCGCGGCAAGGCCCGCGCCGATGCTGCGGATGCCGATGAATCCAGTCGACGGCGGGAGTCCCGAGCGGCGGGCGGCCTCCAGGAAGGCTTCCGGATAAAGAGCATAATAGGCATAGCCCTCCGCCTGCTTCGTCCGGATCGCGGCCGGTCCGCTCATCGTCCTCACGGCATCCGCGATGGGGCCCAACGGCTCGGTCCCCGCGAACCCGCCGGACCAGGACCGGTCGATGGCGCCCGCGAGCGCGAGAAGGGCCGGCATGCCGGGATCGCCCCCCGGTGCGACCGTATCGGAGCCCCGCGCCTCGAAGCCCGCATCCGCCACGCCCTGCACCGCTTCGCCGAGCCGGATGAAGGCCGAGACGAGCGCCGCGTGACGCTGGAGGCCTGGAGCGAGGCGTTCGGCCTCTTCAAGGCCGGCCAGGATCTCGGCCTGCACGGCGGGCAAGCTCTCGACCCGCTCGGCATCGCCGTAGACAAGCATCAGAGGGCCCCGTGCAGATGGCGATAGGCGATGGCCTTGAAGGCGTCGAAGCTGGGGACGGGCATGGCGGGCTCGCACCGCCGCAGCCAGGCCACCCAGGCCTCGTATTGCGCCGGGCTCGGCGAGACGAGCGGGCGCTGCGACTTGGCGCGCTCCAGCGCATCGAGCGGGGCGTGTCCCTGCGAGGCCAGAATGCACAAGGCGAGCAGGGCCGAGCGGCCGATCCCGTGCTCGCAATGAACGAGAACGCGCTCGCTGCGGTCGAGATGGCGGCGGGCGAACGCCACGCCCTCATCGAGCCGGTCCTGTGAGACGGCGCAGTGGTCGTCCGTCGGCAGATGGAGGAAGGCGAGGCCGTGGCGGCGGAGCACCGCCTCCTCGTCGCAGGCTTCCGAGCGCAGATCGACCACGGCCCGGATGCGGAGTTCGCGGGCGAGATGCTCAGCCCGCTCGGCCGGAAAGCGCCCTCCGACCGCAAGGTGCGGCGTCACGAAGGTGAGGTTCGGCTCCCACACGCCAGAGCGCCTCCCTGCAAGCGGGATGCACGTCAGACGGCCGCGGCCTTCTCGTGCAGCGCCGCCTTGCGGTTCTGGGAGCGCTCGCGCTCCTGCTCGTCCGCGAACCAGGCGACGGTGGACTTCAGCCCGGCCTCAAGGTTCGTGCGGGGCTGCCAGCCGAGGAGCTTCGTTGCGCGCGTGATGTCGGGCCTGCGGCGGCGGGGGTCGTCCACCGGCAGGGGACGCCTGACCACGGCGGACCGCGAGCCCGTCATGGCGATCACCCGTTTCACGAGGTCGCCGACGGTGAGCTCGTTCGGGTTGCCGAGGTTGACGGCGCCCGGCAGCTGACCCTCGAAGGCCATGAGGCGCAGGAAGCCCTCCACGAGGTCGGACACGTAGCAGAAGGAGCGGGTCTGGGATCCGTCGCCGTAGACCGTGATGTCGTCGCCGGACAGGGCCTGGCAGATCACGTTCGACACCACCCGCCCGTCATCGGCGCGCATGCGCGGCCCATAGGTATTGAAGATGCGTGCCACGCGCACCTCCGCCCGGCCGGCGCGCTCGAAGTCGAAGGTGAGGGTTTCGGCCGCCCGCTTGCCCTCGTCGTAGCAGGCGCGAGGACCCGTCGGGTTCACATTGCCCCAGTAGGTTTCCGTCTGCGGGTGAACCTCCGGATCGCCGTAGATCTCGCTCGTCGAGGCGAGGAAGAAGCGGGCCCGGACCTTCTCGGCATAGGTGAGGAGGTTGTGGGTGCCCATCACGCTCGTGAGCATGGTGTGCTCGGGATCCGCCTGATAGTGGGGCGGAGACGCCGCGCAGGCGAGGTTGAAGATCTGGTCGATTTTCACTCGGCCCGACCGCAGGCGGGCGGGCAGCTGATGGATGATGTCGGCGTCGATCACGTCGAAGCGCGGATCGCGCTCCAGATGGCGCAGGTTGGCCTTTCGGCCGGTGATGAAGTTGTCGAGGGCGATGACGTGGGCGCCTTCGGCGAGCAGCGCGTCGCACAGGTGCGATCCGAGGAAGCCGGCACCGCCGGCCACGAGAACGAGTTTGCTCTTCCCATTCCTCATCTCTTCGATTCCTTCATCGTACGGACGCCAGCTACAAACCTTCGTTCATCAACGTTGAAGCTTGGCTTTAGTTCAGAGCCCGGCTTCAGATTCGGCCGACGCCGTCAGGCGCCCCATTTGAGGGCCGGTTCGAGATCGGCAACGCGTTGACGGGACAGCGCTTCCCTCAATTCGAATTCGAGCGTTTCGGCCCGGTGGGCCGCCGTGTGCTCGGCGAGAACCCGTGTCCGAGCGGCGGCCGCCAGGGCCACGCGGCGGCCCTCGCCCCAGCTGACGAGGGCGTCGAGCACATCCTCGGGATGGCGCGCGAGCACGATCTCCCGGTCGGGCTGAAGCAGGGTATCGAGGCCGCTCCAGATGTCGGAGATGATGGGGGTACCGCAGGAGGCCGCCTCGAAGAGGCGCACGCTGGGGCTGTAACCTGCCGCGATCATGTCGGCGCGGGTCACGTTCAGGGTGAAACGGCTCTGCGCGTAGAAGGCGGGGTGCTGGTCCGGCGGCACGTGCTCGATGCGCTCCACGTTGGCGGGCCAGTCGATCTCCGCCGGGTATTGCGGGCCGGCGACCACGAACGAGAGATGCGGCGCCCGGCGCGCCGCCTCGACGAGGAGCCGGTCGAGGGTGGGCTGCCGGTCGGGGCTGTAGGTGCCGAGATACGATAGGTCCCAGCGCTTCGGCCCGTCGAGGGCCGGATAGGCATGCGGGTCGACCGAGCAGTAGAGCGCGCGGGCGGCCGGCGAGCCGTAGCGCCGCATCAGACGCTCGAGGGTCGGCCCGCCCGTGAAGGAGAAGTAGACGTCGTAGCCCGGGATAAGATCGGGGCTTAAGTACTCGTAATCGCCCCGTTCGAGCTTCGCGAGAGTGACGGGGGTGTCGATGTCGTAGAACGCCGTCACGCCTCGCGCTTCGGACTGCACCCAGCGGCTCACCGCGACGCCCTCGGGCACGTAGGACCCGACGATCACGGCATCAGCCCCTGCGATCACCCCGCGAAAGCGGCCGAGATCCTGCAGGTCCTCGTAGAGTTCGAGGCGGCAGAAATCCGGATCGACGAGGTCGCGATGGGCGGCATACCAGGGAACGTCCCGCTCCAGGAACAGCACGTCGTGGCCCCGGGCCGTGAAGGCCTTGAGGAGCGCCCGGAAGGTGGTCGCGTGACCGTTGCCCCAGGACGACGAGAGGCTGAGGCCGAGGACGACGACGTTGAGGCGGTCCGTCACGCCACGTTCCTCTCGCGCTTGAGGGAAGCCTGCTGCCGCAGGATCCCGTCGACCTGAGCGCCCCGGCGCTCGTAGGTATGCTCGGCGAGAATGCGGCGCCGGGCGGCATCGCCGATGGATCTGGCGCGCTCGGGCGTCAGCGCCTCGACATGGGCGGCCACATCCGCCCCGTCACGGGCGACCAGCACCTCCTCGCCCTCCTTCAGGAAGAGCTCGAGCCCCACCCATGCATCCGTGATGAGGCAGGCGCCGGCACCGGCGGCCTCGAACACGCGGGTAGCGGGCGAGAAGCCCGTCGTCGCCATCGAGTCCCGGGCGATGTTGAGCACCGCGAGGGGGCTCGTGTTGAAGGCGTTGTGATCGCGCGTGTAGACGTGCCCGATATGGCGCACATTGGCCGGCAGGCCCTTCGACTCCCACCCATTGCCGCCGATGAGGAAGCGCCGGCTCGGGAGTTTGACTGCTGGCTCCAGGAAGAACTGTTCGACCCTCGCCTCGCGGTCGGGCAGGCGGTTGCCGAGGAACGAGAGATCGGCGCCGAAGCGCTCGTCGGCCGGCACGGAATGGTGGGTGGACGGGTCGAGGGCGTTGTAGACGGGAATGCACTGCCTGGCGCCAAAGCCCTCGTAGGCCTCTACCACCGGGGGGCCGCCGCCATAGGTGAGAACCAGATCGAGGGACGGCATGGCGCGGCGCAGCGGATGGTCCGGCGTCTCGCGCATCTCCGCGAGGGTCGCGGGCGCATCCACGTCCCAGAAGATGCGAATGGCCTCGGGCCGCGAGGCCGCGACGATGCCCTCCAGCAGCTCCTTGTCGAACACCCCGACGCCGGAGGCCTTCACCACCACGTCGGCCTTCGCGGCCTCGGCGACGACGCCCCGCAGGGCATCGTCCGTGGCGGGGTAGACCTTCACCTCCGCGTAGTCCGGCAGGTCGATGTCCCGGTGCTTCTGCCGGTCGAAGGCGTCGGGCTCGTAGAACGTGATCGCGTAGCCCCGCCGCGCGAGATCCGACAGCATGCCGCGATAATAGGTCGCCGCGCCGTTCCAGTAGGACGACAGGAGGCTCGAACCGTAGAAGGCGATCTTCATGCAAGGGTCTCCAGCGGCGTAGAGACGCCGAGGGTGGCGAGGATGGCGAGAAGCTGATCGGCCCGGTGCGCGCAGGAATGGCGCGAGCGGACCGCCTCGAGGCCGTTCGCCACGAGAATGCGCCGCAGGTCCGGATCGTTCTTCAGCGCCCTGAGGTGGCGGGTCATCTCGGCGCCGTCCCGGGCGACGAGGAAGTCGTGGCCCGGACGAAACAGGCCCTCCGCATCGTCCCAAGGCGCCGAGACCAGAGGAATGCCGCAGGCCAGGGCCTCAAAGACGCGGATCGTCGGGATGCCGGGCAGCATCGTGACGTAGAAGCGCCTCGGCACATGCACGGTCGCGAGGTGGCGCGCGAAGACCTCCGGCGCCCGGGCGTTGGGCAGCCAGCCGCGGTAGCCGATGCCGTAGCGCCGCAGGGTCTCGAGGGCATGATCGGGGTAGCGCACGCCGTAGATGTCGAGGGGAAGGCCCGCTTCCTGGGCTGGACGGAACAGGAAGGTTTCGAGCTCCGTGCTGCGTTCGTCGTCGCCCCAGTTGCCGATCCAGACGAGGCCCTCCCGCGGGCCCTCCTCCGCCGGCGGGCGAAACAGGCGCAGATCCGCCGCCTCGTGCCAGACCCAGACCCGGTCGCCCCAGCCCCAGCCCCGATAAACCTCAGCCAGTGTCTCCCCGAAGGCGAGGACGCCGTCATAGCCGGACAGATCGAAGGCGCGGATGGCGTTCGGATCGCTCACCGCACGGTGGTGGGTGTCGTGGAAGAGCAGCGTGAAGCGCGCGCCGCTCTTTCGCAGGGCGCCGATGGCGGCGACGAAGACAGGGTCGTTCCACTCGTGCACGATCACTACGTCGGCATCGTGCAGGGTCCCGGCGTGATCCGTGCCGGTTGCGAAGGTGCGGGAGACGAGATCGGGGTAGAGCGCCCGGTAAGCCTCAAGGCCCGCGTCGCCATGGTCGGCGAGAAGGTTCTGGAGGCTCCACGCCCCTTCGGGCTCGAGGGCCAGCACGTCGTGGCCGCGGGCGACGAGGTCGCGCAGGACGCCGCGCAGGAAGTGGGCGTTGCCGTGGTTCCAGCACGAGGCAAGCGAGTGGGTGTAGTAGACGATCCTCATGCGGCGGCCTCCGCTCGGGCGGGGGCACCCGCATCGGTGACGGGAAAGGAGCGGTAGAGGCGAAGGAGGCCTGCGCTCATAGCATCGACCGTGTAGGCGTCGGACCGCACCCTGGCGCGGCGCCCGAAGCGCGCCCGGGCCTCGGGATCGTTCAGGAGACTCTCGACGGCGGACGCGATCGCCGCGTCGTCCTCCGCCGGCACGAAGGCGGCGGCTCCGTCCCAGAGCTCGCGGAAGGTCGGGATGTCGGACAGTACCAGCGCGCAGCCCGCCTGTGCCGCCTCCAGAACTGCGAGGCCGAAAGGCTCGTAGCGCGCCGCCGACACGAAGATCGGCTTGGCCGCGAGTTCGGCTGCGATCTCGGCATCGGTGAGGCGGCCGAGGGCGGCGACATGACGGAGCTCGATTCTGGACCCGTTCGGTCCTTCCACGGGTCCCGCCGCCCGCACTGGAACCGGCAGCCGCGCGGCTGCGCGATCGAGCGTCGCGAGGTTCTTGCCTTCGTCCCACAGGCGACCCGCCGTGAACACGGCCGTCGCGGGATCGCCGCTAGCGTTCGGGCGCTCGGATGCAGATCGCCCGTTGCGCACCACCTGCGGCAGGCGGTCGAGGCCGTAAAGGCGCGCCGTCGCTTCGGCAAAGGCCTTGGTCGGCGCCACGAGGGCGTCTGCGGCGTCGTAGCCGCGGCGCACGAGGTCCGTGCGCCACCCGAAATCCTCCGGCAGAATCCCGCCGCGCACCGCCTCCCACCACGAGGCCACGCAGGAATGGCAGACCGCGATGACGGGCGCCGGGAAGGCCGCCCCCGCTGCGAGCGCCGGGCTGTTGAGGTGGATGAGGTCGGGCCGCAGATCACCAGCAAGGCGCGCGAAGGACCGGCCGGCCTCCTCGACCTCCTCCGGCCGCGCCGCCGTCCACTCGAGCGGCAGACCCGTCGGGAGAATGGGCACGCCCCGCGCCTGCGCAGCCTCGGCCTGATCGCGCGAGGGCGCCGGACCGAACACCGCGAGGGTCGTCTCGACACCATGCGGGGCCAAGCCGCCCGCGAGGTCGAGCGCGTATTGCCAAACGCCGCCCACCGCGTCTGCGGTCATGAGCACGCGCAAGGGGCGCGGTTCGTCGGGCCGGCGGGTCAGAGTTTTGGGCACGGGCTCTCCCGGAGACGCAACGACGGGGAGTTTCGGACGGTCACGACAGCGCCTCGGCGGTGCGCGGCAGGACCACCGGCCTTGGCTGAAGCCCCCGCTCCTCCTGCAGCCAGCGGGCGAGCGCAGCGACGCCGCGGCGCCAGGGCACCGGCGGCCTGAGGCCGAGTTCACGGGTGGCGAGGCGGGTGTCGGAGACGTAGTAGCGCTGGTCGCCTGCCCGCCAGTCGGAGAACGTCGCGTCGACCGGGCGGCCCACCACATCTTCGATATGGAGGATAAGCTGCTTCAGGCTGATCGCGTTGGTGGGCCCGCCGCCCAGATTGAAGGCGCGGCCCTGCACGATCTCGATCCGATCCCACGCCGCCGCATAAGCGGCGACCGCATCGGAGATGTTCAGGATGTCCCGCACCTGGCAGCCGTCACCGTAGATCGAAATCGGCTCGCCGGTGAGCGCCCGGATGAGGAAATGGGCGACCCAACCCTGGTCCTCCGTGCCCATCTGGCGCTGCCCGTAAATGCAGCTCATGCGCATCACTACGGTGGGCACGTCGAAGGAGCGCGCGTAGTCGAGCACGTACTGGTCGGCCGCGCCCTTCGAGCAGCCGTAGGGGGTGTGGAAGTCGAGGGGTCGGCCCTCCCCGATCCCGGTGGTGCGGATCATTGGATCCCGCGGCACGTAGGCGTCGTTCGTCTTGTCGAGGGCTACGTCTGCGAGGTCGCCGTAAACCTTGTTGGTCGACGCGAAGATGAGCGGCACCCGCTCGTCGCGCCGACGGAGCGCATCGAGGAGATTGAGGGTGCCCCGCACGTTGACGTCGAAATCCTCGCGGGGATCGATGAGGCTCGTGGTCACGGCCACCTGCGCGGCCATGTGGAACACCGCCTGAGCGTCGGCCGCAGCATCCGCGGCCGCGTTCTCGTCGCGAATGTCGCCGACGACGGCGGTGATCCGCTCCGGGTGGCGCTCCTTCAGCCAGGCGAGGTTGCGGTCGACGCCGGGGCGGGCGAGCGCATCGAAGACGAGGACATCGTGCCCCTCCGAGGCGAAGCGGTCGGCAAGGTTCGAGCCGATGAACCCCGCTCCGCCCGTGATGAGAACCGGACGCCGGCGCAGGATCGCCGGCCCGGGAAAGGCCTCGCGCTCCCTCATGCCACGAGGCCCCGAGCCTCGAGTTCCCGGCGGGCCTCCTGCACGCGGTCATGCGCTTCCTGCTGCGCCACCCATTCGGCCAGTTCGGCAAGCCCTTCAGAGAAATCCCGGCGCGGCGCGTAGCCGAGCTCGTCCCGGATCTTGGAGATATCGGCGATGCAGTGGCGGATGTCCCCGAGCCGCGCCTTGCCGGCGATCTCGGGCTCGATGCTCTGGCCCATGGCCCGGGCGAGAAGCTGCGCCACCTCGTTCACCGACCGGTCCTGGCCGCAGCCCACATTGTAGACGTTGCCGGGCGCGCGCTCGTGATCGAGAGCGAGGGCGAAGGCCTGGGCCACATCCTCCACGTGCACGAAGTCCCGCCGCTGCTGCCCGTCCTCGAAGATCATGGGGGGCTGGCCGTTATGGAGGCGCGACGCGAAGATGGCGAGAACGCCCGTATAGGGATTGGAGAGCGCCTGGCCGGGCCCGTAGGCGTTCCACAGGCGAAGGGCGACCCCCTCCATCCCGTAGGCCGGGGCCAGGGTGAGGGTCAGGCGCTCCTGCACGTATTTGGTGAGGGCATAGACCGAGGCGAGGGTCGGACGCTTCCATTCGGGGGTCGCCACGGGAACGAGAGGCCGGCCCTGGGCGTCGAGCGGATCCCAGGGGTCGGCGGGGCCCTTCCGCGGCGTGCGCACCACATCCTCGACGACCCGGCCGTCGGCGTCGCGGTAGAGGCCCTCGCCGTAGATGCTCATGGAGGAGGCGACGACAACGCGCTTCACGGGGTTGTCGATGAGCTGCTGGAACAGGACGGCCGTGCCGTAATCGTTCACCGACACGTAGCGGTCCACCGCATACATGCTCTGCCCGACGCCGACCTCCGCGGCCAAATGCACCACCTTGGTGGCGCCTTTCAGTCCGCGGAGGACCGCCGTCTCGTCGCGGACGTCGCCGACGATCACCTCTACCTCAGGGTCGAGGTGGTCGGCGGTGGTCTTGTCGCCGTGCACCTGCTCGATGAGGCTGTCCAGGACCCGGACCCGGTGGCCGCGCTCCAGGCAGGCTTTCGCCACGTAGCGGCCGATGAAGCCCGCTCCACCGGTAATAAGGACAGTTTCCTGGCTCATCGGCTCCCTCGCTGCACTCAAGCTTTGGTTCTACAAACGTGGGATCTTCTTCTTTGTTCCTTGGGCCGCAGGGTTAAGGGTCGGGCGCTCCCTTGAAAAAACAAGAGTCGGATCAAGCTCTTGATGCAAAGCAGGCCGATTGAGGAACTTACAACCTTCTTCAAACGTTGACGGCCAAGCTTCGGGAGGCTGCCCCCTCCCGCCAAAGCCGAGTGCCGTCTGCCGTCAGCCGGGGGCGGAACGCTTTCTCAAGGAGTTGGCCGCCATGGGCTCGTCAAAGGTTCGCGTCGGGATCGTCGGCGTCGGCAACTGCGCCTCGTCCTTCGTTCAGGGCCTCCACTACTACCGGGACGCCAAGAGCAACGAACCGATTCCGGGCCTCATGAACGTGGAGGTCGGCGGCTACCACATCTCGGATGTCGAGATCGCCTCTGCATTCGACGTGAATGCCGGCAAGGTCGGCCGGGACGTGGCGGACGCGATCCTGGCGCGCCCGAACAACACCCAGCGCTTCGCCCTCGTCCCGCCGAGCGGGATCCAGGTCCACCGGGGCCCGACCCTCGACGGCCTGGGCAAGTATCTCAGGGACGAGGTGGAGGAATCCGACGAGCCCGAGGCCGATGTCACGGACGTGTTGAAGCGGTCCGGCACGGATGTTCTCGTCTCGTACCTGCCGGTGGGTTCGCAGCGGGCGACCGAATTCTACGCCGAGCGGGCGCTCGAGGCGGGCTGCGCCTTCGTGAACTGCATCCCGGTCTTCATCGCGTCGAACCCCGATTGGCGCCGCCGCTTCGAGGAGCGCAGGCTTCCCATCGTGGGGGACGACATCAAGAGCCAGGTGGGTGCCACCATCGTTCACCGGGTGCTGGCGAACCTCTTCCGCGAGCGCGGCGTGCGGCTGGACCGGACCTACCAGCTCAATTTCGGAGGCAACACCGATTTCCAGAACATGCTCGAGCGCGAGCGGCTGGAATCGAAGAAGATTTCCAAGACGCAGGCCGTGACGAGCCAGCTCGACATCCCCCTGCCTGCCGAGGACGTTCATGTGGGCCCGAGCGACCACGTGCCGTGGCTCACGGATCGCAAGTGGGCCTATATCCGCATGGAGGGCACCTCGTTCGGCGGCGTGCCGCTCAACGTCGAGTTGAAGCTCGAGGTGTGGGACTCGCCGAATTCCGCCGGCATCGTCATCGATGCGGTGCGGTGCGCGAAGCTCGGCCTCGACCGCAAGATCGGCGGTGCCCTCACCGGGCCGTCGAGCTACTTCATGAAGTCTCCGCCCCAGCAATTCACCGACAGCGAGGCGCGGGAACGGACCATCCGGTTCATCGGCGGCGACGACGACTGAAGCGCCGGGCGAGGCCGTGACCACCACCTTCCACCTCGTGCGGCATGCCGCTCACGACCGCGTCGGATCCGTCCTGTGCGGCCGGATGCCGGGCGTGCACCTGGGCGAGGTCGGGCGCGAGCAGGCAAGGCGCCTCGCCCGCCGCTTCGCGAACGAGAACGTGGCGAGCGTGCAGACGAGCCCGCTGGAACGGGCCCGGGAGACGGCCGAACCGATCGCCGCCGCGACGGGCGCCGCGGTAGCCGTGAACGAAGGCATCCTCGAGATCGAGTTCGGGGAGTGGACCGGGCGCACGTTCGAGACCTTGGGCGGCGATGCCCGCTGGGCCGCCTGGAACGGCGCCCGTGCGGTGAACCGCCCGCCGGGCGGCGAGGCCATGCTGGAGGTGCAGGCGCGGGTCATCGCCGCCCTCGAAGCGCTCCGCGCCGCCTATCCTGACCGGACATTGGTCGTCGTGAGCCATGCGGACGTGATCAAGGCCGCCCTCCTCTACCATCTCGGGCTCCCGGTCGACGCCTATGGACGCTTCGACATCGACCCCGCATCGGTCTCCACCCTGGCGGTGGGCGATTGGGGCTCCAGACTCATCCGCATGAACGAGGTTGCTGCCGCATGAAGATCGTGGTGTTCGGCCTCACCATCTCATCCTCCTGGGGCAACGGCCACGCGACCCTCTGGCGGGGCCTGTGCCGCGCCCTCGCGCGCCGGGGCCACCACGTCGTGTTCTACGAGCAGGACGTGCCCTATTATGCTGGCAATCGCGACCTCCACGAGGTGCCGGGAGGCGAACTCGTCCTCTACGACGATTGGGCGTCCATCCGGCAGAGGGCGGCCAAGGACGTGGCGGATGCCGATGCCACGATGGTCACCTCGTACTGCCCTCACGGCATCGAGGCTACGGCCCTCGTGCTCGGCGAGGCGCGCGGGACCCGGGTGTTCTACGACCTCGACACGCCGGTCACGCTCTCGCGGCTGGAGGCCGGGGAGACGACCACCTATATCGGGCCGCAGGGCCTTGCCGGCTTCGATCTCGTCCTGAGCTACACGGGGGGCGCGGCCCTGGAGCGGCTGAGGGACGACCTCAACGCCGCCCGCGTGGCGCCGCTCTACGGGCATGTCGACCCGGAGGTGCATCGCCCGGTGGCGCCCCTCGACCATTACCGGTCGGACCTCTCGTACCTCGGCACCTACGCGACCGACCGTCAGGCCGCGGTCGAGGCCCTCTTCGTCGAGCCCGCGCGCCGGCGCCCCGAGCATCGCTTCCTCATCGGCGGCGCCCAGTATCCGGCCGACTTCCCCTGGGCTCCGAACATCTACTTCGTGCGGCACCTTCCGCCGCCGGAGCACCCGGCCTTCTTCTCATCATCCCGGCTCACCCTCAACGTCACGCGCCGGGCCATGGCGGCGATGGGCTGGTGCCCGTCCGGGCGCCTCTTCGAGGCGTCGGCCTGCGGGGTGCCGATCCTGTCGGACTGGTTCGAGGGCCTCGACGGGTTCTTCGAGCCGGGCGCCGAGATCCTGGTGGCGCGCTCGACGGCGGAAGCCGTAGGAGCCCTTGATCTGACGGATGCGGAACTCCGGCGCATCGCGCTGGCGAGCCGCGAACGAACCCTCGAGGCGCATACCTCCGACCGGCGGGCCGAGGAACTCGAAGGCCTGCTCGCGGCATGTGACGCCGCTCCGCGGGCCGGCAGCATGATGGAGGCTTGAGCCATGTGGGGCATCATCCCGGCAGCGGGCATCGGCAGCCGCATCCAGCCTCTCGCCTTCTCGAAGGAGTTGCTCCCGGTGGGAAGCCGCCTCTCGAACGGCGTGGAGCGGCCTTGCGCCGTCAGCGAATACCTCGTCGAACGCATGATCCGGGGCGGAGCGGACAAGATCTGCTTCGTCATCTCGCCGGGCAAATCCGACATCATGGAATACTACGGCGCCGGCTACGGCGAGGCGACGATCGCCTATGTGGTGCAGCCCGAAGCGCAGGGCTTGTGCGACGCGATCTTTCGCGCAACGCCCCTCATTCCGCCGGACGAGCCCGTCATCGTCGGCCTGCCGGACACGGTGTGGTTTCCCGAGACCGCACTCGCGGAGCTGCCGGACGACACCCTCTCGTTCCTGCTCTTTCCGGTCGATCACCCGGAATTCTTCGATGCCGTGGTGCTCCGGGAGGATGGCCGGGTCGAGGAGATCCAGGTGAAGCAGCCGAACGCCACGTCGCGCTGGATCTGGGGCGCGTTCAAAATGCCAGGCCGGGTGCTCGAGGATCTGCGCCGATTATGGCTGCGCCGCGAGCGGCGGGACGAGTATTTCGGCACGCTCGTCAACGCCTACCTTGCCGAGGGCGGCGAGGCATTGGGCGTGAAGGCCGGGCGCGCCTACGTGGATGTGGGCACCCTCGACGGCTATCGCTCGGCCATCGGCCTCCTGAGCGAGGCCGCGAACGGCGACGGGGCGGCCGGAGCGCGTGTCGCGCTCGGCTGGCCTGCTGGCCGCGCCGCGTTGGGTCTTCACGACGTGAACAGGGAGTAGAACCGGCGATGAACGCGATCGACCGCACCACGAAGGACGAGATCCGCCGACAGGCGGAGGCGCTCGGGCCCTGGTTCCACAACATCGAGCTCGGGGGCGTCTGGACGGCGCCGGATCACTTTCTGGGCGATTACCCGGGCGTGAAATGGCGGAGCTTCGCGGACGCGATCCCGGCAGACCTCACCGGTAAGAGCGTGCTCGATATCGGTTGCAACGGCGGCTTCTACTCGATCGAGATGAAGAAGCGCGGCGCCGGGCGCGTCCTGGGCATCGACTTCGATGAGGACTACCTCGCCCAGGCGCGCTTTGCGGCGCGGGTGACGGGGCACGACATCGAGTTTCGAAAGCTCTCCGTCTACGACGTCGGCGCGCTCGGGGAGCGGTTCGACGTCGTCATCTTCATGGGCGTGCTCTACCATCTGCGCCACCCGCTGCTGGCGCTCGACCTCATCCACGAGCACGTGGCGAAGGACCTGTTCGTGTTCCAGTCCATGCAGCGGGGCTCGACCGCGGTCGACGCGGTGGAAGAGAACTACACCTTCTGGGAGCAGGAGCACTTCGACAGCCCGGGCTATCCGAAGATGCACTTCATCGAGCGCCGCTACGCAGACGATCCCACGAATTGGTGGGCGCCGAACTCGGCCTGCGTCGAAGCCATGCTGCGCTCCAGCGGGTTCGAGATCGCCGCCCATCCCGAAACCGAGGTCTATATTTGCCGCCGGGCCGAGCCGCTTTACGGGCCCGGAGCGGTCTATCCGGCTCGCTAAGCAAGAAAACGGGGAGACAAGACGATGATCGAAGCCGCGATGATCTGGAACGAGCCCAACAACAAGTCCCACTGGGACCCGGAGGTCGATCCCGGTTGGAGCCGCTTTGCCGAAATGGTGAGCGCCGCCGGTCGCGCCATCCGCGGGGCGAATCCGGATTTGCCGCGGGTGCTCGGCGGCATGTCGCCGATCGATCCCTCCTTCCTGCGGCTTCTCGGGAGCAAGGGTGCCCTCGATCATGTGGACGTCGTCGCCGTGCACGGCTTTCCGCTCGACTGGAATCTCTGGCAGATCCACGACTGGCCGGCGAAGGTGGACGAGATCCGCGCCGTGACGGACAAGCCGATCTGGGTCACGGAGGTGGGCGTCTCGACCTTCGGTGCCGAGGAAGTTCAGGTGTTCGGCGTAAAACGGACCGCCGAACTCCTCATCGGCCGCGTGCCGAAGATTCACTGGTATTCGCTCTACGATCTTCCCCGCGCCTGGGAGGCGACGACGCGCCACAAGGAGGCGGAGGGATCGTCCTATTACCGACACTTCTACATGGGCCTTCTGCGCGAGGACGGGTCGCCGAAGCCCGCGCTCGACGAATACGCGAAGGTCGCCGGCGAGATGGGCCTGTGCCAGTGGTTCCACTTCGAGGATCACCGGCTCGACGAGGCGGTGGCGTGGATGAAGCGCCTCGGCGTGAAGTATCTGCGCACGGGCCTCTCCTGGGCGGACAGCTTCCGGCCGAACGCGATGGACTGGTTCGACCGGCAGATGGAGGCGCTCGCGGATTTCGACGTGACCGTCACCTTCTGCTTCACGCCGGAGCATCGCGGGATTCAGCCGCATCACACAAGCGCTCCGCAGGTGAACGAAGAATTCGCGGAATTCTGCGCCAAAATGATCCGGCGTTACGCGCCCGCATCGTCGGGCGTGGCGCCCCGCATCCCGGTGCTGGCGGCCGAGTGATCGGGAGGCCCCGACGTGAGCGCTCCGGGGCTGCGATCCTCGTTCGTGGGTGATCTCGCCGGGAACGCAATCCTCCCCGGCGAGCGCATCGCCTTGATCGTCGCCCATCCGGACGATGAGACCCTGGGGCTCGGCGCGCAAATGGCGCGCATGCCCGGCCTCACCATCGCTCACGCGACGGACGGAGCCCCGCGCGATCTCGGCGACGCCGCCCGCCGGGGCTTCGCCTCGGCCGACGCTTACGCGGCCGCCCGCCGGGAGGAACTCGAAGCCGCCGTCGCGCTCGCAGGTATCCCCGCGGATGCGCTCCTGGGCCTCGGTTTTGCCGATCAGGATGCCTGCAACAATCTGGTGCCGCTCGCCTTGACGCTTGCCGAGTTCATCGCGGAGCGGCGCTTTGAGGTGATCCTGACCCATGCCTACGAGGGCGGCCACCCAGATCACGATGCTATCGCCTTTGCGGTCTCCGAAGCCGTGCGGCTCCTCGCTGCGCGCAGCAGGACCGAGGCGCCGCTCGTCGTCGAGATGCCGTACTACCGCTTAGGGCCCGAGGGACTAATCGCCCAATCCTTCCCGCCCGATCCTGCAGCCCCGGAGCTGGCCTTGTGGCTCACGCCGGCGGAGCGGGCCATGAAGCGCCGGATGTACGACGCTCACGCGAGCCAGGCCGAGGTGCTCGCCGGATTTCCCATTGCCTGCGAACGCTTCCGGGTGGCGCCGCGCCACGATTTCGACGCCCTGCCCAATGGCGGCCTCCTCAACTACGAGCGGTTCGAGTGGGGCCTCACGGGCGAGCGCTGGCTCGCCCTCGTGGCGCAGGCGCGCTCGACGCTCGCCGAGGGCCCGCCATGAGCCTCACGATTCTGAGCGTCGCCTATCCGCTCGCGCCCGTCGGCCCGGACGCCGTCGGCGGGGCCGAGCAGGTGCTGAGCCAGATCGATGCCGCCCTCGTCGCCCGCGGTCACCGCTCCATCGTGGTGGCGTGCGAGGGCTCCGCTGCGGCAGGAACGCTCGTGCCCGTGCCGCTCCCCCGCGAACCCTACGACGAGGCCGCCAAGGCCGGAGCCCACGCGCGCCACCGCTCCGCCGTCGCGGCAGTGCTGGCGCGCGAACCCGTCGATGTGGTTCACCTCCATGGGATCGACTTTCACGCCTACCTCCCCGCTCCGGGGGTGCCGGTCCTCGCGACACTTCACCTGCCGCCCTCCTGGTATCCGGAGGAAGCCCTGCGCCCCGGGCGCCCCGACACGTGGTTTCACGCGGTGAGCGAGGCGCAGCACCGGGACTGCCCGCCGGGCCCGCACCTTCTGCCGCCGATCGAGAACGGGGTCACCCTCGGCGCGGCCCGACATGCAAAACGGGACTTCGCCTTGACCCTCGGCCGGATCTGCCCGGAAAAGGGCGTTCACCTTGCGGTCGAGGCCGCCAAGCGGGCCGGCATCCCGCTCCTCGTGGCGGGCGAAGTTTTTCCTTACGAAGCGCACCGGCGCTACTTCGCCGAAGAGGTGGCGCCCCGGCTCGACGGGTTGCGCCGGTTCATCGGCCCCGTCGGGCTCAGGCGCAAGCGCCGGCTTCTCAGCGCGGCCCGCTGTCTCCTCGTCCCATCCTTGGCTGCCGAGACGAGTTCGCTCGTCGCCCGCGAGGCTATCGCATGCGGCACGCCCGTGATCGCATTCCCGAACGGCGCTCTCCCCGAGACAGTTGAGCACCGGCGCACCGGTTTTCTGGTGCCCGACGTCGAGGCCATGGCATCCGCGATCCGGGATGCCGCTCGCCTCGACCCGGAGACCTGCCGGGCGGTCGGCCGGGACCGTTTCTCGCTCGAGCGCATGGTCGAGGGGTATCTTTCCGTCTATCGACGCCTCGCCGGACGCGCCCGCGATCCCCTCGAAGGCGCCGCATGATGGAAGCTCGCCTCATCCGCGATCGCGCCGCCCTCGAAGCGCTCGCCCCGGCCTGGTGGGAGCTGTGGCGGCGGGCCGACGCCACGCCGTTCCAGTCGCCGGCCTGGCTCTTGCCCTGGTGGCAGGTCTTCTCGCCCGGCGATCTCCTCACGGTCGCCGTGGAGCGCGACGGCGAACTCGTCGGCCTCGCTCCGTTCTACGTGGAGGACGGCGCTCTAGGCCGCCGGCTGCTGCCCCTCGGCGTCGGCATTACCGACTACCTCGACGTCCTTCTCCACCCCGATCACGCGGCGGAGGCCGGCCGCGCCATCGTCGCGGCAGCCCTCGCGGCGGGCGGTTGGGACAGCTGGGAGCTGGAGGAGCTGCGCCCGGAGGCGGCCGCCTTCGCCCTGCCCTGCCCGGAGGTCGCTGCGGAAACCGTCGCCGAGCAAAGCCCCTGCCCCACCCTCGCGCTGAGCGCCGGCGACCTTGCGGCGGTCCTGCCCCGAACCAAACGGCGCAAGATCAACCTCGCCCGCAACCGGGCCGCCCGCCGCGGCGGCGCCCGCGTCGAGCGGGCGGAGGCGGCAACGCTCGACTCCGCGCTCGGCCACCTCGTCCGCCTGCACGGGTCGCGCTGGCGCAGCCGGGGCGAGGACGGCGTTCTGGCGGACGACCCCGTCCAGCGCTTCCACCGCATCGCCGCTCCGGCCCTTCTGGAGGCGGGCCTCCTGCGGCTCCTCACCTTGAGCCTGGGCGATGCCGTCGTGGCGGCCTATTACGGCCTCCACTGGCGGCAGGCCGCCTATGCCTACCTGATCGGTTTCGATCCCGACTACACGTTCGAGAGCCCCGGCGTTCTTCTCACCGCCCATGCTGTCGAGGCCGCGCTTGCGGAAGGCGCCCGTGACTTCCACTTCCTGCGGGGCGACGAGCCCTACAAATACGATTGGGGCGCGGTCGACCGCTGGAACCGCCGCCGCTCCTTCAGGCGCCCGGGTGCCCGGCATGCCGCCTGACCCGATCCCGGACCGCCTGCGCCCACCGCTCCAGGCCTGCGCGTCCGGCACGGTGCCGGCCAATATCGGCCTGCTCCGGCTGCTCATTGAGGCGCAATCCCATCGCGAGGCCGACGAGGCGCTGGCCGCTTCAAGCCGCGCGGAAGCCGATGCGTCCGCCCGGCAGCGCCTGGACGCGGCCCGCAGGCTTCTGGACGAGAACCCGCAGGCCTTCGGTCTCGTCGCATCGGTTCTTCGCGACGTGGAGCATCACGGCACCGCCTCCGACGCCGAGGGCGGCGTGGCGCACTGGGCCGGCGCCTTCGACCGCATGGCTAGGGCCGCGCCCGAAGGCGCCGTCGCGCTCTACGCGCTCGGCAACCCGCGCCTGCTGGAGCAGGCCACCCGGGAAGTCGTCGATTACCTCCGTGACCGGACGCTGGTCGGTTCCGCGAGCCACGTTCTCGAGATCGGCTGCGGCATCGGCCGCTTCGTCGAGGCGCTGGCGCCCGACGTTGCGCAGGTAACAGGCCTCGACATCGCGCCCGCGATGATCGACGAAGCCCGCCGGCGCTGCGCGGGCCACGCCAACGTCGTGCTGCGCGTATCCTCGGGCCACGACCTGGCGCCGGTCGAGGACGAGAGCGTGGACCTCGTCCTGGCGGCCGACGTCTTTCCCTATCTCGTCCATGCGGGCCCCGACCTCGTGGAAAAGCATCTTCACGAGGCGCGTCGCGTGCTGCGGCGAGGCGGGTCCCTCGTCATCCTGAACTACTCCTATCGGGATGATCCCGCCCAGGACGAGGCCGATCTGCGCCGGCTCGCCGGCCTGCACGGCCTCACGCCGGTAAAGACCGGCGAGCGGCCGTTCTCCCTTTGGGACGCTGCCGTCTTCCATCTCGCCCGGAAGGCTTGAGGCGGCTGCGGCGTTGCGAGCCCGCGAGCGGCTGCTTTAAGGGTGACGGCAGCTGCGCGGAGCCTCGCCGATGCGACACCTCTACCCGCCCATCGAACCCGACCGGTCCGGCCTGCTCGACGTGGGCGACGGGCACCAGGTTTACTGGGAGCTGTGCGGCCGTCCGGACGGCAAGCCGGCGGTCGTGCTGCATGGCGGTCCGGGCGGAGGCTGCACCCCGGGGCAGCGGCAGTTCTTCGATCCGGAGCGCTACCGGGTGCTGCTCTTCGACCAGCGGGGCTGCGGGCGGTCGCGACCCCACGCGAGCATCGAGGCCAACACCACCTGGCACCTCGTCGCCGATATCGAACGCCTGAGGGAGATGCTCGGCCTCGAGCGCTGGCTCGTCTTCGGCGGGTCCTGGGGCAGCACCCTCGCCCTGGCCTATGCCCAGACCCATCCCGAGCGCGTGAGCGAACTCGTTCTGCGCGGGATCTTCACGGTGCGCCGCGCCGAACTCCTCTGGTACTATCAGGCGGGCGCATCCTGGCTGTTTCCCGACAAGTGGGAGCGCTTCCTCGCCCCGATCCCGGTCGAGGAGCGCGGCGACCTTCTGGCCGCCTATCACCGCCGCCTGACCGGCGCGGACCGGGCGCTGCACATGGAGGCGGCGAAGGCCTGGAGCATTTGGGAGGGCGAGACCATCACGCTCCTGCCGAACGACACCTATGCGGTCGACTTCGGCGAGGAGCGCTACGCCCTCGCGTTCGCCCGCATCGAGAACCACTACTTTATGAACGGCGGTTTTCTCGAGGAGGGCCAACTCCTGCGCGATGCCGGGCGTCTGGCCGGGATCCCCGGCATCATCGTTCAGGGCCGCTACGACGCGGCGACGCCCCCAGCCACCGCCTGGGATCTACACAAGGCCTGGCCCGGGAGCCGGCTCGTCATGGTGCCGGATGCAGGCCACGCGGCGAGCGAACCGGGGATCCGGCACCACCTCGTCGAGGCGACGGACGCGTTCGCGCGCTGACGGATCAGCGGTCGGAGTTGATGATCGGGTGAGCCGGGGCGGGTTTCGCTTCGACCACGGCGGCGACGGCGCCCGTCGTCTCGATCTCCTTGCCGGCCCGGGCCGAGGCATAGGTGGCCGCCGTCGGCTTCGTCAGCCCCATGCTCTTTGCCGCGTAGTAGTAGCCGCTCGCGTAATAGGCGACCGCCTGATTGTGGTTGCCGCGGGCGACCTTGTAGGCGCCGGCGAGATAGGGAACCGCGTAGGTGAGATTGGTCTCGGCATCGAGAAGGCCGGAGGCCGGGCCCGTATAGCCCATGGCTCGCGCGGTGGCGTGCTTGATCTGCATGAGGCCCATGGCCCCGCCGCGGCCCACCGCCCGCGGGTTGTACCGGCTCTCGCGCTTGACGACCCGGTGCACCAGTTCCGCGGGAACGTCGTTCGCCGCCGCGTGCTTATCGATCAGGTTGTACAGGGCGAACTGATCGGCCTGTGCGACCGGAGCCGAAACGACGAGCGCGGCGAGGGCGAGCGGGATGGTCTTCTTGTTCATTGGACATTCCCTTGAGGAAAACGCGATGAACATGCCTAACAGATAATGAGGCGAAAATCGGGCATCATCAATATTAGGTTAACTTAGAGAACGAAACCCTTATCCTGCATGGGTTTCCGCAGCTTCCTCTAGGAGAACCCGTCAGTAGATCACCACGGAGCGAATCGATTTTCCTTCGTGCATGAGGTCGAATGCGGTGTTGATCTCCTCGAGCGGCATGGTGTGGGTGATGAGATCGTCGATGTTGATCTTTCCCTCCATGTACCAATCGACGATCCTTGGCACGTCCGTTCGCCCCCTCGCCCCGCCGAAGGCCGTCCCCTTCCAAACCCGACCGGTCACGAGCTGGAACGGGCGCGTGGCGATCTCTCGCCCGGCCTCAGCAACCCCGATAATGATGCTCTCGCCCCAGCCCCGGTGACAGCATTCGAGGGCCTGGCGCATCACGTCGACGTTGCCGGTGGCGTCGAACGAGAAATCCGCCCCGCCTCCGGTGAGGTCGACGATCGCCTGGACCACCTTGTCCCGGCCGACCTCGTCCGGGTTGATGAAGTCCGTCATGCCGAATTTCTGCGCCATGGCGCGCTTGGCGGGATTCACGTCGATGCCGACGATCCGGTCGGCGCCCACCATCCGGGCGCCCTGGATGACGTTGAGGCCGATGCCGCCGAGGCCGAACACCGCCACGTTGGCGCCGGGCCACACCTTCGCGGTGTAGATCACCGCGCCGATGCCGGTCGTCACCCCGCAGCCGATGTAGCAGATCTTGTCGAAGGGCGCGTCGTCGCGAACCTTGGCGAGCGCGATCTCGGGCAGGACCGTGTGGTTCGCGAAGGTGGAGCAGCCCATGTAGTGGAAGACGGGGTCGCCCTCGCAGCGAAAGCGGCTCGTGCCGTCCGGCATGACGCCTTTGCCCTGCGTCGCCCGGATCGCGGTGCACAGGTTCGAGCGCCGCGACAGGCAGGTTTTGCACTGGCGGCATTCGGGCGTGTAGAGCGGGATGACGTGATCGCCGGGTTTGAGGGTGGCGACGCCGGGCCCCACCTCCCGCACGATCCCGGCGCCTTCGTGGCCGAGGATGGCCGGAAACAGACCCTCCGGATCGGCGCCGGACAGGGTGTAATAGTCCGTGTGGCAGACCCCCGTCGCAATGACCTCGACGAGCACCTCGCCGGCCTTCGGCCCTTCGATCGTGATCGTCTCGATGGTGAGCGGCTGGCGCGCTCCCCACGCTACGGCGGCACGCGTCTGCATCGGTCCCTCCCCGGTTGCCTGCGGGAGGAAATGGAGCAGCGGCGGGCGACGGCAAATCCGGCGGCGGGAGCCGGTCAGCGACCGTGCGGGCCAAGCGCCCGACGCAGGGTCGGGCCCAGATGCTCGAGGAGGTTCGGCTTGTTGATGAAGTGAGCGCCCTCCGGCACGGGCCCGGACTTCGCGTCAGAATGCCCCGACATCATGACGACGGCGACCTCAGGCCATCGTTCCCTCACGAGGCCAGCGAGGTCGACGCCGTCCGTGTGGCCCGGCACATGGGCATCCGTGACTACGGCGCGGACGTCCGTCCGCGTCTCCATCTGCTCGAGGGCGCTGTCGGCGTCGCCCGCTCCGAGCACGGCGAAGCCCTGCTCCTCGAGGTAGGCCGTGATGACGTCGAGCTGCTGGGTCTCCTCCTCGACGAGGAGGACCAGGGGCGATCCGGAACTCATGGCGGCTCATCTTTCGGTAACCCGCAGAGCTAACGCGGAAAGCCGCCGATGGATCGATCAGGCGATGAAACGGACCCCGCATTCCTCGCCGCGGCGCCAGACCATCTCGGCTTGGTGACGCCGGCTCTTCAGCGGCAGGTTGAGCTCGAACACCTGCGGAAGCGTTCCGTCGCCGGCGAGCTTGAGGCGGGCGCCGGATTGCGAGATGTCGCGAACGACGCAATCCATGGTGCTGAAGCGGTTGTTGAAGACGATCGTGCCCCGCAGCATCGAACGCTGGCGCTTCATGATCCGCAGATCGCCGGGCGAGGCCGCAGGCTCCTGAACCTCGGGCGCGGAGGGTTCGTCCGGGCTCCTGGCCGCCGGGATGGCAAGGTTCGCCCGCCCCTGGCTGAGATCCCAGAAGATCGCCACCACATCGCGGGGGCTGTAGGGCTTGGCGACATAGATCGCCCCGCTTCCGCGCTCCTGCGAGCCTTCCGAGAAGGCCGAGGCGTAGACGACGGGCCTTGCGGGATGCCGCAGCTTGAACGCCGCCCCGACGGCCCAGCCGTCGACGGCCCCCGAGAGGGCGATATCGGTGAACAGCCAATCGACGCTGCGATGCGCTCTCAAGAGGTCGAGCGCTTCGCGGCCGCTGCCCGTCGACAGAACCCGAAAGTCAGCCTGGCTCAAGTAGCGCTCGATGATCGTGCGGGTGACAGGCTCGTCCTCAACAACGAGGATCGTTTTTGCTTCGTTCATGGCAGCCCAAATGGTTTCGCGCATGGAACCACCGAAGCTTTAATGAAATGCTCCTCAATTTGCGCCGAAAGCTGACAGTGTTGCTTCTCCGGCGATCCTATCCAGCGCGCCCTCGCTCGGACAGCGCTGGCCGCAGCGCCTCCGCCCGGCGCTCGCAACGAATGATGCGCCAGGGCTCGAAGGGCAGCCGGTCGAAGCGGCGGTCCGCTCCCGGGCAGGAGGCTGCAGGCTGGACCTCTACATCGGGCAGGATGCCAAGCCCGCCGGTCGCCTCGGGCTCGAGAGGCGCCGCGAATTTGCGGGACCAGTCATGATGCTGCGTCAACGTCTCCGCCGCCCACCCGGCCGACGAGACCGAGGCTGCAATCAACAAGGCTCCGACCACCACGCGCATGACACCCTCCATCGAAGCTCATCCTGCATCCCGTCACCTGAGCGCGGGGTGACGATCCTGTTGTCTGCGGTTCACGGGAGCTTGGCGGTATCGAACCGGTCGGCGGCAAGAGGTCGTGGGCCTTCGGCAATAAGAAAAAGCCCGTCGGTGGCCTGATCGGCTTTCGATGCCGCCGCATTGTGGAACTCAACGGTGAGTCAGCTGCGTTTCACTTATCGCGGGCCTTCAGCATACCCGGATGAGGAACGAACGATGCAGCACAGGCAACGGTTGAGCTTGAGCCTTGCTTGCCTTCTGGCAGCGGGCCCGTCCGCCGCCCTCGCGCAAGGCGCCGGATCCTGGATCGATCCCCCCGCCCAGGCCGCACCGCCCGCGACCCCGGAGCGCCGCGATCCCCCGGCAGCCGAGCCCGCGCCGGCGCCGAGACCGACGCCGAGTCAGGCTCGCACGCCGATCCTGTCGCCCCCCGAAAACCGGCGCGCCGAGCCGACCCGGCGCGACCCGGCCCAGCGGCCGCCGGCGGCCGCGCCGCGGCGTGAGGCGGCCGAGCGGGTCGCCCCGCAGCCATCGGCCGAGCCCCTCCGCCGGCCTGTCCGCCCCGAGGCGCCGGCCGGCACGGTCGAGCGCCGCGCACCGGAGCGCGACCGGTCCGCGAGCCGCGTGGCCGCGGCGGAGGCCCTCGCCACCGAATATCTGAACACGTGGTCCGCCCCGAACAGACTGACTCTCGACAGCACCACCTCCTTCTACGGCCGGAGGGTCACCTTTCACGGACGGGTCATGACCCCGGGCGATCTCCTCGAGGAGAAGCGTCGCTTCGTCCGGCGGTGGCCGGAGCGCGAGTATCAGCCCCGCCTGTCGACCATGGGCACCGCCTGCTCGCCCCAGGGGCGCTCCTGCACGGTCCGCTCCGTCTTCGACTTCGCCGCCGCCAACCCCGCCGAGGGGCGGCGCACGCAGGGGGTCGGGACGCTGGAGCTCGTGGTGAGCTTCGCCGAGGGCCGCCCCGTGATCGTGGCCGAGAACAGCATCGTCCATGGCCGCAGCGGACGCCGCTCCGCCCTTCGGGAGACGCGCGATGAATAGGGCCACCGTCTCGAGCGCCCCAGCCCACAATCCCCGCGACCGCCTGCGCGCCCTCGTTCAGGCCGAAGTGGCGAGGGCCAACCCGGCCGACACCGCGCGGCGGTCCCTCGAGCTCATCGTCGAGTCGTCGGTCCGGGCCCGCGAGGTGGATGGCGAACTCGTGGTGTCGGTGCTGGACGACAGCGGCGCGCCCCGCATGCGCGAGGAGGACGGCCGGCAGGTCCCGGTCACCCTGACCGAACTCGTCGACGAATTGCGCCACAAGCACCCGACGCTCTTCAAGGCCGGCACGGCCCGACCGGCGGAACCGGTGCAGCACCCGGTCCCGGCAGCGCCTCCCTCCCAACCTCGCCAACGGGATTGGCTCGCTCTGGCCAGCAACGAGGGCGCGAGCGCACCGCAAGCTGCTTTAGAGCCGGACGATGCTCCTGAGCTTCGGGCTCCCTCGATGTTGAGCGCCAGCGCTGCCCGAATGTCGGCCGCGCGTTCCGGGCTCGGCTCGGCCCTCGGGCACATGCGCGAGAGGCTCGCCGCGCGCCAGCGCGGGAAGCGGGCGAAAAGCGAGGCGCACGCCGCCCTTCCGCCCGTGCCCGCCCTGCCTCCCGCCCGGCGCCGATGGCGACCCATGGCGGCCGCGACCGCAGCGCTGGTGGTTCTTGCGGGCGGCACAGCGCTCCTGCTGCCCCGCCCCGCGCCCGAGCCGGAACAGGCCTCCCTCAAGACCCCGGCGGCGAGCCGAACGGCCCGAACGGCGGAAGCGCTGGATCCGGCCACCACCGGCTCGGTCGCCGCATCCCAGGCCCAGACGGCCGCGAACGGACGGCTGACCGGCCTGCCGGAGGTGCTCGACACATCGACCCTCCGGGTTCAGGACCGGATCGTGCGCCTGTTCGGCGTCGAATGGGCGCGCGGCGGAGGAGATCCGGACGACCTCGTCAAATACCTGCGAGGCCGCGAGATCACCTGCGAACCGGCCGGCGGCGCCGATTCCTATCGCTGCCAGGTGGAAGGCCAGGACCTGTCCCGGGTCGTCCTGTTCAACGGCGGCGGTCGGGCGACACCCGAAGCGACACCCGAGTTGCGTGCGGCGGAGGACCATGCCCGCTCCAACAAGATGGGCGTCTGGAAGGAGGCGCGCCAACCTCCTCCGCCACCGGCACCATGACCGGCGGCGGATCTCGAACAACGCAGCAAGGCGCCGTTCACCAAAGCCCGCGAAATCGAGGGTTTCCGTGACGTCAGGCTCTGCGGGAGCGCCGCCTTAACCCGATCTTTGGCCGGACGGCGCAGCGTAGCCGAGTGTCCGCCCCCGGTTTTCCGTTGCTGCCCTCCGCTCACATAGGCTCCCGACCCAGACGACGGCCGCTCGTCCCGCTTTCGGCGGCGATTTGGCTCGGCGGGATCGCGATCATCGTCGCTACCCTGGCCGCCACGGCCTGGATCGCCGCGCAGTCGCGGGCGCAGATGCTGGACGGCGCGAGACGGGATACGGCCAACATCGTGAAGGCCCTCGACGAGGGCGCGTCCCGCGCCGTTGAAGCTGCCGACATGGTGACGCGCGCCGTCGCCGCGCGTCTTGAGGCCGAGAACGGTTCCCCGGCCGCCCTGTGGGGCATGACCTCGGATCTCGCCTCCGTGTGGAAGCACATCACGGCTCTGTCGGTGCTCGACGCCGAAACGGGCGAGCCGCTTTTCCGATACGCCGGCGACTATCCCATCGCGACGGAGGTCGACAGCCAAAGCCACGCGCAAAGCCGCGTCGACCGCAGCCAGACAACTCGGATCACGCGCCCGGTCTACAACCCGCTCCTGAAGCAGTGGGTGGTGGGAGTGAGCCGGCGGATCGCTCTTCGCACCGAGCCCTACAGCATGGTCGTGGTCGCCCATATCGACCTTGCCTTCTTCACACGCTCCTGGACCGAGCTGACCCTCGGCGCGCAAGGCACCGTGGCGATGTTCCGCACGGACGGCATCCTGCTCGCCCGCAGGCCGCACGTGGCGAGCGCGGTCGGGCAGGATCTGTCGAATGCCGCTCTCTTTCGCCATCTCGCCAGGGCGCCGGCTGGCACCTACGAAGCCGTTGTGCCAACCGACGGGGTGAAGCGCATCATCAGCTACCGTCGGCATGACGATCTCCCGCTCGTCATCATCTGCGGCCTGAGCGAGGAGGAGGTGCTGACCCGGTGGCGGGAGCAGACCCGGTGGGCCGCCCTCCTTAGCAGTCTCGTCGCCCTGGTCATCCTCGCCCTGAGCGCCTGGCTCACCACGGTCGTGCGGCGCCAGGACCGTCTGGCATCGACGCTCACCGCGACCCTCGACAACATGGACGAGGGCCTGCTCATGGTGGACGAGCACGGCGTCATCCAGGTTCACAACCGGCGGGTGGCGGAACTGATGGACCTTCCGGAATCCCTGCTTCGGGCGAAGCCCACGGTGAGCGCCGTTCACGATTACCAGACGCAGCGCGGAGATTTTGCGAACACTAGCGACAAGATGCGGGGCTGGACCTCGGCCCGGCAGATCGAGAATAACCGCCACACCTACGAGCGGATGCGCCCCAACGGGACGGTGGTCGAGATCCGCAACATGCCCCTCGAGGGCGGCGGCGCGGTCCGTACCTATACAGACATCACGACCCGCTGGAAGGCGGAAGCCGAGCGCCAGCGCCAGGAGGACGAGCTGCGGGCAGCCAAAGACCTCGCCGAGCAGGCGAACCAGGCGAAGTCCGACTTCCTCGCCACCATGAGCCACGAGATCAGGACGCCCCTCAACAGCATCATCGGCTTCACCGGGCTCCTCCTCGACCGCGCGAGCATGCCCGCCGACGAGCGGCGCTACCTCCAGCTGATCCAGGGGTCGGGCCACGCGCTCCTGACGTTGGTGAACGACATCCTCGACTTCTCGCAGGTCGAGGCGGGCCAGGTCGAACTCGATCCGCAGGTCTTCGCGTTGTCGGGGCTCGTCGAGGAGACCGCGGCGATCATTCGCGGCATGGCCGATCAGAAGGACATCGAACTCAACATCGTGGTCGACCCGCAAGCGCCGCCGCTGCTCCTCGGCGACAGCGACCGCCTGCGGCAGATCCTGCTCAACTTCCTCAACAACGCGGTGAAGTTCACCCACAAGGGCTATGTGGGACTTCATGTGGTGGCCTGCGGCCGCTCTCCCGAAGGCGAGCGCCTTCGGTTCAGCGTGACGGATACGGGGATCGGGATCCCGAAGGACAAGCAGGGCCGCCTGTTCCAGCGCTTCTCCCAGGTCGACGGCTCCATCCGCCGCGAGTTCGGCGGCACGGGCCTGGGCCTTGCCATCTGCAAGCGCCTCGTCGAGCTCATGGGCGGCCAGATCGGCGTCACCAGCGAACCCGGCGTCGGTTCGACATTCTGGTTCGAGGTCACCCTCCCGCCCGGCGAAAGGCGGGAAGCGGAGGCCGCCGGAACGCTCTGCAGCCGGACCGGCGTGCAGGCCCGCTGCCGCATCCTTCTCGCCGAGGACGTCGACATCAACCAGGAGCTGGCGCTCGCGATCCTGTCGGGGGCCGGACATGATGTCGATCTCGTGCAGGACGGCGCCGAGGCCCTGCAGGCGGTCCAGCGAGCCCCCTACGACATGGTGCTGATGGATGTGCAGATGCCCGTCATGGACGGGGTCACGGCCACGCAGATGATCCGCGCGCTGCCCGGCCCGGTTCGCCACATCCCGGTGATCGCACTGACGGCCAACGTGCTGTCAGGACAGATTGAGCGCTTCCGCGAGGCGGGCATGAACGACCATGTGGGCAAGCCGTTCCGGGCGAGCGAATTGCTCGACGCGGTGCAGCGCTGGAGCCCCGATCTTGATTTTGCGGAAGCCGGATCTTCGCAGCGGGCGGCCAGCTGAGGGGAACTGGCCCCGGCTCATCGCCGGGGCCGCTCACGTCCAGAGCAGAATGCCCAGCCCGCCGCCGGAACGAAGCCACCATGCATGATCCCGGCCTGCGCCGCTGTCCCGCAAAAGCCACACCCGCGCCCTCTGCGGGGGATCACCGAACGTCAGGCTGAAGGGCTCCGTCCTGCGCTGCGCGAACGCGTTCGCGGTGAGCCGTGTAGAGCCCGCTCGCCGCGATGATCCCGGCACCGACGAAGGTCCACCCGTCGGGGATGCTGCCGAACATGAAGTAGCCGAGCGCCGCGGACCAGAGGAGCTGGGTGTAGAAGAACGGCGCCAGGAGCGAGGCTCCCGCGTGCCGAAAGGCCAGGACGATGAGGCCCTGCGCGATGGTGGAGGTCAGCCCGGTGATGAGGCCGAACAGGATCTCGGTCTGCCCCATGTTTCGCCAGTCGAAGACCGTCAGGACGCTCAAGATGGTGCAGCCGATGAGAGCCGGGTAGAGCAGCGTCGTCAGAGGGTGATCCGCATCCTTCATCTTGCGCGTGACGATGAGCGCGACGGCCCAACTCAAGGCCGACAGGATGGGGAAGATCGCCGCCTGATCGAAGGCGTCGCCGCCGGGGCGGACCACGACGATGACGCCGACGAGCCCGACGATCACGGCGGCCCAGCGCCGAATGCCCACGCGCTCGCCGAGGAACGGGATCGACAGGGCGGTGACGAAGATCGGCGACATGAACCCCATGGTGGTCGCCTCCGCCATAGGCAGATAGCGAAGGCCCATCACGAAGAGCAGGGCGGACCCGAGAACGCCGAGGCTGCGTAGGGTCTGCAATCCGGGCCGGCTCGACCGGAAGGCGGAGGCCCCTCCCCAGAACCATGCCACCGGAACCATGACGGCGGCGAAGACCACGAAGCGCAGCCACGTCACCTGAACGCTCGAGAGGGTGTCCGTCAGGTATTTCGACGAGGCGTCCGAGCAGGAGAAGAAGAACAAAGCAAGGACGACATAGAGGATCCCGCGCCAGGGCTCCTCCCGCCGCGCCGGCACGGGGGGCGGCACCACCGCCCCCGAGACGGCAGCCGGAACGGGTGGGGTGCTGGTGGGATTGGCGAGCTGATCCAAGGGAAGCGCTTTCACGAGGCGGGCTGTCGGGGCGGCGGCACGCTACCATCTCGCATCACCGGGAGGCTTGCGAAAACCGGGGGGACCGCATGTGCCGGCCGGATGCCGCGGGCCGGCTCGACCCCGCTTGCCGGCCCGGCGGGTTCCAGGGATGATGGGACCATGAGGAACATTCTCGTCCCGCTCGAAGAACACAGCCTCCTGCCCCAGGTGCTGGAGACCGCCCTCCTCCTCGGCCGCACCTTCGAGAGCTACATCGAGGGCCTTGCCATCACCCTCGACCTTCCCGTCGCCATGCCGGTGGATATGGCGATCGGCGCGCCGTCGATCCTCGACCCGACCACCCGGCGCGAGATGGCGGCGGCGTGCTACCACCATTTCGAGACCTACATGACGGGTCAGAGCATCCCGCGGGCCGGCGCCGGCGAGCGCGGCCTGTCGTTCGGGCGGCACGAAGGCGATCTTGCGAACGACGCCTTCCTTGGCACCTATGCACGTCTCTTCGACCTGACGGTGGTGGGGCGACCGAGCAACCGCACGAACCACGCCCGCCTCGCGACCGTCGAGGCGGCCCTCTTCGAGAGCGGCCGGCCGGTGCTCGTCGTGCCGCCGAGCGTTCCCTCGGCGATCGGTCGGCGCGTCGTGATCGCGTGGAACCGCAGCACCGAAACGGCCCGCACGGTGGCGTTCGGCATGCCGCTCCTCGCGCGCGCCGAGTCGGTCGTGGTGCTCGAGGCCGAGGGCTGGGGCTCCGGCGCCGCCACGGGCGAGAGCCTCGCCGCATCGCTCCGCCGCAACGGCATCCCGGCGGAGTTCAAGATGGCGCGCGGCACCGGGGGACCGGGCGCCGTCGTGCTGGCCACCGCCGCCTCGCTCGGATGCGACCTCCTCTTGAAGGGCGCCTACACCCAAAGTCGAATCCGTCAGATGATCTTCGGGGGCGCCACCAACCACATCCTGTCGAGCACGGAGCTTCCGGTTCTCATGGCCCACTGATGCAGAGCAGCGGCCCGGATCAGCATGTCCTTTGCGCGGCTCAGCCTCTTCGCCCTCCTCTCGCTCGCGGCCTTCGCGAGCCCGACCTCCGCCGATCAGCTCGACGGCCGCAGCGCCGTCATCATCGACGGCGACACGGTGGCGTTCGGGCATGAGCGAGTGAGGATCATCAACATCGAGGCGCCGGGCATCTCGGAGCCCGGATGCGAGCGGGAGGAGATCTTCGCGCTCCGGTCCCGCCAGCGCCTCGCCGAACTCATCGGCACGGGCCTCGTCCGGATCGAGCGGACGGGCCGTGACGAGATCGGGCGCACGCTCGGCCGGCTCTTCCTGGAGGACGGACGCGACGTCGCGGAAATCCTCGTCGCCGAGGGTCTCGCGGTGGTCTGGTACGAGGGCGAGGAGGCAAGAGAGTCCCGGCGGCAACACTGGTGCGGCTAGTTGGCGAAAACGGGTGTCGGCACCGACAATCCTCTTGTCTTCCCCCATGCCGTCGCGGCAACAAAGGTGACACTTAAAAAAGAACGATTCGTCATCGGGGGTCACAATGTCTTTGCAGGGACAACTTGCTCACCAGCTCGCGGCCGGCTTCCTGGAGCAGGCTTCTCTTTACGCCGCCAAAGTAGGCCAGGAGAACATCGAGACCGCCATCAAGACCGCGATCGCCAACCTGATGGCGGAGGTGAGCCAGGGCGCGCCCGTGGTGCCGGGTATCGATCTCTCCAAGGCCACGGCGACCCGCGATGCCGTGCTCATGGCCTGCAAGCTCGTGACGGCGACGCTGACCGCCGATACCCGCACCGTCAACTGAACTCCTGATCGTCAGAGGTGCTTCGGGCTGGCCTGCGTGGTCGGCCCGCACCGCGGGACGAGAGCGGCAGCGCTCAGGCACCCCGCTCGAACGAAGCCGTGGGCCGGCGCTGCAGGGCGTCACCTTCTGACGGCACGCACTACCGTTCGTCGACGATCCCTCATCGGGTCATTCGCGAGCAGCCTGACGACCCGCGCGACACTGGCGCGATCCCGCTTCCGTCAAGGCACAAGCGAAACGTCACGATCCCGGTCGTATCGACCGATGGCTTCCGGCCCGCAAGAAAGCCTCCATGGCTTGCAGTTGCACGACCGCGCGATACGGCATTGCCCACCATTGGGCGAGCCGAGGGCCAGGCCGGACAGCCGAAATCTGGATTGGGGAAGCGGGCCCGCTAGCGGGCGGCGCTGGCCCGGGTGGCCACCTCGATGTCGGACAGCACCACCTGCGTCTCGTAACCCTGCGGATCGATCACCGACCATTCCTTGAGGCGGTTGCGCTTCGCGTCGAATTCCAGAGTGATCTTGGATGTTCCGCCGAAGGTTGCCGTGTCGTCGAAGCGCACGACGATGGTGCCGTCCGGATTGGTCTGCACGTTGCGCACCTTGGTGTCCCGGGCGAGGTCGAACTGCTCCTGCAACAGGAACTTCAGGGGCGTCTGCCCGATCGGGTACACGTCGTTCGTCCCAAGCTTCTTGTCGCGGATGGCGACGGAGCGTCCGTCCGAGACGATCTCCAGGGTGCTCGGGGGCGCGTAGGCGAACCGCAGCTGCCCTGGACGCTTCAGCTGAAGGGTGCCCTGACTTCGCTGCCCGCCGCCCATCTGGGTAAAGGACGCGGTCAGGACGTCGATGCTGTTGAAATACGTATTGAGCCGTTCGAGTGCGGCCTCCGGCGTCGTCGGCAGGGCCGTCTGCGGCTGCTGCGCGGTGGCGGCGTTCGCGGGCGCGCCGGCCGCGGCAGGATTGCGGCTTTGAGCCTGCACGGAGGGCGATGACGCGAGCGCGACGAGGAGGGCGAGTGCGCCGAAACGAATGGACGATGAAGGGTTACGCATGCCCCTCAATCTAGTGGCGCACCCCCGAGCGGCAATGCCGGCCACGGGATGGTGAGATCGAAGCCGCTCGCGACCTAGCCGGGACGACGCCGTAAGGCGCTGGCCATCCAGAGAAGAACGCTGTTCACGGCAAGCCGCACCGCAGGCGCCCCCTCATACGGCGCGCCCGCACCGGCATCGGGTGATCGCAGGCGCAATTCGCGGTCGATATGCTGCTGCAGCACGTCCATCCGGGCAATCAGGCCCTCGCAGATCGCGAGCTGCCGGTCGAGCGTCGCCGGGACACTGCCCTCCTGCGGAGCCACATCGCCTGTCGGATCCTGGTGCATGCTGCCCCTGCCTGTCTGCCTTGCCGGACGACACCATCGAACGGGGCGCACCACAAGACATTGCTTGCTTTTTCCTTAACAGAAGAGCGCTTCTACCCTGCAACGCGCCAGATCTGATGGCCGGCGCCAGCGTAGAATCCTGCCGATTCCCCGGCCCGCATATCTCCGAGCGCCAGAGTGGCAATGACCATGGCGGGCACTCTCGGCGGTTACTCTCGCCTGTTCAGCTTGATCATTGACCTTAACGATCGAGCGGGCGATCTTCGCTCCTTCTGACGACCTGAAGCCTTGTCGGGGAGCGGCATTGCTTGTTGTGTTCCGGAGCCGAAACGCCTATTCCCCTTCGGCACGCAACGGTCGGCCTGCGGAGCCCTGCGGCTCGCTCCCGGCCCGCCGTGATCATATTCTTGCCGGTGCGTTCAGGTGCGCATTCGGCGAGCCAAGTTTGACCGTCTCGGCACCCGGTGCCGCCAAAAGGAAGCCGCCGATGTCCGCCAAGTACATCCTCCGGGCCGTTCTCGTCACGGCCATCGTGAGCGGTGGATGGGTTCTGCCCCTTCCAGCCCCTCTCGGCGTCGCGCCGGCGGCGGCGAAGGAGTACTACACGCGAAAGCGCGTGAACGGGCGCTGGATCACCGGGCGCTTCCCGAAACGCGGCGCCGAGACCGCCAGAGGCGGGTCGGCCCGGGCAAGGACAGCGGCGGTGCAGGCCGACGACATCCCCACCCCGCCCCCGGCTGTGCGCCCCCTGCAGGCCGCCGCGCCGGCAGCCGCCGCGCTCTCCCCGGCCGATCCCCTGCAGGGCGAGCAGCATCTTGCTCCCTTAAAGCAGGCTCTGGAGCAGCGCGCCCGTTCCATGGTTGCGCAGGATGCGGCGCCCGCGCCGAACGTGCGCTCCGTGACGTACGACTTCGCCCAGGGGGTGAAGACGGTGATCTATCTCGACGGAACGGTGAGCGAGGAGCAGATCGACCCCGTCACCACGGGCCGCGTCAACGCGCGGCCCTGACGATCATCATGGAGCAGCGGCGGTAAGGCCGCCGGCCTGATCAGGCCTTTCCGGGCTGCCAGAGAGGCTTGGGCTGGCCGCCCTCGTCGATATAGACCTCGGCGCTGATCTGATGGGCGGTGAACTGCACGGCCGTGCGGATCGCCTTGCGGATCGCCCTCGTCGCCGTGGGAAGCCGCTGGAGCACCACGCCGCGAGTAGTGACGAGCCACTGGCCGTCCTTCGGGGTCACAACGATCTGCTCAGGCATAGCCCACCTCGGATACGGTTCAGCGCGCGGGTCAACGGCGCCGACTCAACTGAGTTTCAACAAGCTTGGCGACAAAACACCGGCCTGTGGCGAAGACGTGGCTGTTCCGTGATGGCCGGGTCGTTCCTGCCCAAATGCCGGACCGCCTTAGCGTTGCCATATTTGTGAATGGAGTTCTAAGTGCGGTGACAAGACCAGGGTGGAGTATGTCGAAGGTTCTGATCGCTGGAGCGACGCTCCTGGTGCTGGCTGCTGCGAGCGGCCGGGCCGAGGCCAAGATGGTCACCTACGAGGTGGACGGTCAGCGCTACTCCTACAGCACCAACAACAATGCGCAGACCGCCGCCGCGCGCCGGCACATGGCGGCGGCGCAGGCCTATGCCGCCGCGAAGGCGAAGGTGGAGGCGGAACGCTCGTCCAATCCGCTCGCCTCCGTCTTCGGGTCGTCAGCCCAGCGGGAGCTCGAGCAGGCGAAGGCCGCCTTGGAGCAAGCCCGGCCCGGCACCAGCGTCGCCGCCGGGCCCGCCACGGCGCCGGCTCGCCCGTCGCGCGAGCGCGCCGACCAGGGCGAGACACCGGCTTCCGCGCAGGAAGCCGCCCCGCGTTCAGCCCGCGCCAGCCGTGCCGATGCGGCCCGCGAGGCTCAGACGCAGGACGTCCCGGTTCAGCCCGCCCGTGCGGCGGCCGCCCCGGCACAGGCTCCCAAGGTCAAGCAGGTGTCCTTCGATGCGGTGTCTGGCATCAAGACGACGTTCATGACGGACGGTACGGTTCACGAGGAGCCCTTCGACGGAACGCAGCTGCCGGTCATTGCCACCGGCTCGTCCGATCAGGGCAGCCTCACGGCTTTCGTGGAGAAGGTGCGCCCTGCGCCGAATGTCGAGGCGACGGGTTCGACTTGGACCGCCGCCGACCCGGATGCGCTCAGGCAGAAGGCCGGACGTCCCTAATGAAGGACGGGGGCTGAGGACGGGTGGGGCGGCGCGTGAAGCTCACGAAAACCCGCTCGGTGCCGACGAAGATGACGCCGCAGCGCCGCCAATCGCCCAAGGTGATGGCGGCTTTCTTCTTGTCCGGCAGGCTCGGGAGCGCGCGGAAGGCCTGTTCGAATTCCTCGCGCGAGAGCATCTCTACCTCGCCGAGGGCAAGCTGTTCCAAGCGCTGGTTCAGTTCATCGACCGTCATCGGGCTTCACCTGATCCCTGTTCCCTAACGGAATGTTGTAGGGCCTTTGACAATTGGAGGGAAGACCTTCCGGCACCTCAGCGTATGACGAGCCCCGCGCTCTCGAAATCGACGCCCCTGAGAGACCGCGTTGACCATATTTTGACCTTCCGCTTCGGAAAGGCCGCGCGATGGGTTAACCCCTCGTCAACCATCTTCGAGGTCGAGCCCATGACGGATCCGGAACTCCTCACCGCTGGTGCCCTCGCGGGCTCAATCCTCGTCGTGATGCTGCTCAACGCGTTCAAGATCGTCAGAGCCGCAGGCCCGGTGCCGATGCCGGCGCGGGCTCCGGGGCGAGCCGCCAAGGTGTTCTGGCCGCCCCTCGCCCCGGTCCGCCGTTAACATCATCGGCCGTAAACGCGGTCGAGAACCCGGGCGACGGTCACGAGGCGCTCCGCCTCCGGGTCGAAGCGCTCACCCGCCGCAAGCCGCGCCGCCCAATCGGCGGCGGCCCGCCCGCCCCAGGCGTCGGGCGGGGCGGACAGTACCTCCCGGGCGGTGCCCCTGAAGCGCTCGGCGGTGAAATCGTAGAACGACCCACCGACATTGCGCAGCGCCGCTCCGCCCGCCGTCCCGTAGAAGGACGCTCCAATCGCGGCGTCGCACCCCGCCTGCAGGCGCCAGGAGCAGGCCAGTTGCACGACCGTCCCGGTCGACAATTCCAGGGTGGCGAGCGCGTAGTCCTCCACCCGGTCCGCGCCGGCGCCGAGCGGCTCGCCCTGCGCGAACAGCGTGCTGGTGACGCCGGTCACGTCCGCGCCGTCGAGCGCCCACAGGGCGAGGTCCACGAGGTGAACCCCGAGATCCATCACGCAACCGCCGCCGGAGAGCGCGCGGTCGTAGAACCACGGCTTGTCGGGACCGTAAGCATTGTGGAACACGAGATCGACCGCATAGACCCGCCCGAGTTCGCCCGAGCGCAGGAGGTCGCGGATCTGACGCATGCCTTGCGTGAAGCGGTAAGACAGGTCGACCGCGAGCAGGCGGTCCGCCCGCCGGGCGGCGTCCACCACCGCCCGCACCTCGTCTCCCGTGCGCCCGAGCGGCTTCTGGCAGAAGACCGCGGCCCCGCGCTCGAGCGCCTCGATCGACTGCTCGGCGTGCATCGCGCTCGGCGTTGCGATCACGACCCCGTCCACGCCTGCATCCAGGATGTCATTCAAGGTCGAGACCCGCTCGGCCTCGGGGGCAAGGCGCCCGGCCTCTTCCATCATCTCCTCGGACGGGTCGGCCACGGCCACCACGTCGACGGTACCCGTATCCACGATGGCCTGCATGCGGTGGCGGCCGATCCAGCCGACGCCCAGAAAGCCGATGCGGGGACGGGCCAGGGCCGCGACGGGAGCGGGCTTCAGCAGGGCTTGCGTCATCACAGGGTCACCAGGGCTTTGAGGAACCCGTCCGGCCGGTCGCGGGTCGCGTCGAGCGCGTCGCCCAACCGGTCGAGGGGATAGGTGTGGGTGTAGAGCGGGCCGGGATCGAGGCGCCCCGAGGCCACGGCATCCACCGCCTCGCGCATGCCCTCGATGTAGACCCTCGGGTCGCGCTCGTGAGCGTTGATGACGTCGAGGCCGCGCCAGTTCCAGAGCCACATGTTGACCTGTCGGGGCCCATCCTGGTGGTAGCCGGCAACGATGAGCTTGCCCCGCTCCCGGGTGAGTTCGGCCGACAGATCGAGGGGCCACTGCTTGCCGACGGCCTCGATGACCCGGTCGCAGAAGACGCCGTCGGTGAGGTCCTTCACGCGGCCGATGATCCCGTTGTGATCGTCCATCGCGATCATCTCGGCGGCGCCGAAGGCGCGGGCGACGTCGAGGGAATAGGCCCGCCGCGACACGGCGATGACCCGCGCTCCGGCATCCGTCGCAAGGCGCGTGAGAATCGCGCCGAGGAACCCGATGCCGACGATCGCGACCGTCTGGCCGGCGCGAATGTCGCTGCGCCGGAAGATGTTCATGGCACAGCCGAGCGGCTCGCCCGGGAAGGGCTTGCCCGCCAGCGCCTCTGGGAGGCGAACGACGGAGGCGGCATCCGCCACATCATATTCGGCGTAAGCCCTGTAGGACAGGGCGGCCACCCGGTCACCGACCGTGAGCCCCTCGACGCCTTCGCCCACCTCGTCCACCACGCCCCAGCCTTCGTGACCGAGGTCGCCGGGCTTCGTCGGGAACTGCATCCACTCGGGACCCGACCACGGGGTGAGGTTCGAGGCGCACACGCCGCAGCCTTCGAGCCTGACCCGCACCTGGCCTGGCCCGGGCTCCGGACGCTCGACGTCGTCGATCCTGACCTGCCCCGCCCCCGTCAACACGGCCGCCCGCATGGTGCGGGTCGCGGCAACCATCCCGCTCATCCCCTCTTGCCCTTTCCTGATGCCCGGCCGGGGCGCTGCCGCCGGGGGCGAAAACGCCCACGGCCGGAACCCACCCGCCGCCTGACAACGAGCTTGGCCGTAAGAGAGTTCCTGGGGACGTGCCGAATCCGGGAAGGCAGGGGTCCGCCGCCTCCAGAAGGCGGCGGGCGGTCGACCGCCCGCCTCGACTCGGCCGAAGCCCTGCTATTCGGCCGGCATCGGGGCGGGTCCGGCACCCTGGGCGGGCTGCGCCCCTTGCGTCCTCCTTCGACCGAACCACAGGGTCAGGGCGCGGATGGCCACGTAGAAGACCGGCGTGAGGAAGAGCCCGAAGAAGGTGACGCCGAGCATGCCGAAGAACACCGCCGTCCCGAGCGCCTGACGCATCTCGGCGCCCGGCCCCGTCGCGATCACCAGCGGCACGACGCCGAGGATGAAGGCGAAGGCCGTCATCAGGATGGGCCTGAGGCGCAGGCGGCAGGCCTCCACCACGGCCTGGATGGGGTTCATGCCCTCGTCCTCGGCCTGCTTGGCGAACTCGACGATCAGGATCGCGTTCTTCGCCGCGAGACCCACCAGCACCACGAGGCCGATCTGCGTGAGGATGTTGTTGTCCATACCCCGCAGCATCACCCCGGCAAGGGCCGACAGCACCGCCATCGGAACGATCAGGATGATGGCGAGCGGCAGGGTCCAGCTCTCGTACTGGGCCGCGAGCACGAGGAAGACGAACAGCACGGAGAGCGCGAAGATGAAGATCGCCGTGTTGCCCGTCTGGCGCTCCTGGAAGGCCAACTCCGTCCACTCGAAGCTCATGCCGGCCGGGAGGGTCTCGCGGGCCAGTTGCTCCATGGTATCGAGGGCGACGCCGGAGGACACGCCGGGGGCGGCGCCCCCCTGCAGCGGCACCGACGTATACATGTTGTAGCGCTGAACGAGATCGGGGCCCGTCACCTCCCGCATTTCCACGAGGGTGCCGAGCGGCACGAGGGCGCCGCTCGACGAGCGCACCCGCAGACGGTTGATGTCCTCCTGATCGACCCTGAACTGCTGGTCGGCCTGGGCCCGCACCTGCCAGATACGGCCGAGGAAGTTGAAGTCGTTCACGTAGGCGGTGCCGAGATTGACCTGCAGCGTCTCGAAGATCGACGAGATCGGCACGTTGAGGATCCGGGCCTTGACGCGGTCGATTTCCAGGTAGATCTGCGGCGAGTTGGCCGAGAACGTCGTGAACACGCCGGCGAGGTTCGGGTTCTGCTGCGCCCGGGCCATCAGCTCGTAGGTGGAGGCCAGAACCCGGTTGACGTCGTCCCCCGACTGCTCCTGCACCTGCAGGCGGAAACCGCCCGAGTTGCCGAGACCGCGAACCGGCGGCGGCGGGATCGCGATGATGAACGCTTCCTCGATCTGCTGCATCCGGCCGAAGAGCTGGCCGATGATCGCGTCGGCGGTGATCCCCTCCGCGACCCGTTCGTCGAACGGCCTGAACCGGGCGAAAATGGCGGCGGAGTTGGAAGCGTTCGTGAAGGTGGCGCCCGAAAAGCCCGCGAAGGCGACCGCATCCTGCACCCCGGGGGTCTCCCGCATGATCTGGGAGGCGCGCTGGACGACCGCATCGGTCCTCGACAGCGACGAGCCGTCCGGCAGTTGCACCACCACGATGGCGTAGCCCTGGTCGAGGGTGGGAATGAAGCCGCGGGGCACCGCATTGGCGATCCACACGGTTCCGGCGACGAGGCCGGCATAGATCGGCAGCACGAGGAGCTTGCGCCTCACGATCCCTCCGACGCTCCGCGCATATCCGTTCGACATGGCGTCGAAGCCGCGGTTGAACCGGTCGGCGGCCCAGGTGCCGGCCCGGCTCACGGGATTGCGCGAGCGCTCGTGCGTATGAGGCTTGAGCAAGAGGCCGGCGAGGGCGGGCGAGAGCGTCAGGGAGTTGAAAGCGGAGATCAGGGTCGAGACCGCCACCGTGAGCGCGAACTGGCGGTAGAACTGGCCGGTGATCCCGGGAATGAAGGCGGTCGGCACGAACACCGCCGCGAGCACGAGGGCGATCGCGATCACCGCTCCGCCGACCTCGTCCATCGTCTTGTGAGCGGCCTCTTTCGGCGACAGGCCGAGGGCGATGTTCCGCTCCACGTTCTCGACCACCACGATGGCGTCGTCCACCACGATGCCGATGGCCAGAACCATGCCGAAGAGCGTGAGGGTGTTGAGCGAGAAGCCCAGCGCCGCCATGACGGCGAAGGTGCCGATGAGCGAAACCGGAATCGCGATGATCGGGATGATGGCCGTGCGCCAGGATTGCAGGAACACGAGCACTACGATGACCACGAGGAGGACCGCCTCGAACAACGTCTTGTAGACCTCGTTCACGCTCTCGGCGATGAACTCCGTGGGATTGTAGACGATCTGGTAGTCGATGCCGGGCGGGAAGTTGCGCTTCAGATCCTCCATCGTCGCGACGATGCTGTCGGCGGCGGCGAGCGCGTTGGTTCCAGGCCGCTGGAAGACGGCCAGCGCCACGGCCGGCCTGCCGTTGAGGTACGAGTTCGTCACGTAATCCTGCGCGCCGAGTTCGACCCGAGCGACATCCTGCAGCCGGACGAGACGTCCGTCCTCCGTGGCCCGCACAATGATCTGCCGGAACTGGCGCGGATCCTCGAAGCGCCCCTGCGTTCTCACCACGAACTGGAAGGCGTTGTCGCTGGGGGCCGGCTGAGCGCCGAGCGACCCGCCCGACACCTGCACGTTCTGCTCTTGGACCGCTCGCACCACGTCGCCGGAGGTCAGCCCGAACGAGGACAGCTTGTCGGGATCGAGCCAGACGCGGAGGGAATACTGGCGCTCGCCGAACAGGATGAGATCGCCCACGCCGTCGAGCCGCAGGAGAATGTCGCGGATGTTGTTGCGGGCGTAATTCGAAACGTAGAGCTGGTCGTAGGTGTCGTTCGGCGAGAGCATGTGCACGACCATCATCAGGTCGGGCGAGCTCTTGAGGGTCGTGACGCCGAGCGCCCTCACCTCCTGAGGCAGCCGCGGCGTCGCGATGGCGACGCGGTTCTGGACGAGCACCTGCGCCTTGTCGAGATCCGTCCCCGGCTTGAACGTGATGGTCAGCGACATCGACCCGTCGGCGGTCGAGTAGGACGACATGTAGAGCATGTCCTCGACGCCGTTGATCTGCTGCTCGAGCGGGGTCGCCAGGGTCGCGGCGACCGTCTGCGCATCGGCGCCCGGATAGCTTGCCCGCACCACGATGGTCGGGGGCGTGATCTCGGGATACTGCGCCACCGGCAGGGCCGTGTAGGCGATGCCGCCGACGAGCAGGAGCAGGATTGACAGGACCGTCGCGAAGATCGGGCGGTCGACGAAGAAATGAGCAAAGCGCATGGGTGAGCCCCCGCGGCCGAAGGATGTGTTTAGGAAGCGTTGCGCTCGCGGACCGGCGGCAGCGTGGTCATCTGCGGCGTGACCTTCACGCCGGGCCTGATCCGCACGACCCCGTTCACCACGATGGTCTCGTCGCCCTTGAGGCCCGAGCGGATCACGCGGTAGCCGTCGATCCGCGGGCCGGTTCGCACCGGAACGGTCGAAACGGAGTTGTCCGCCGCCACCACGAAGATGACCCGGCGGTCCTGATCGTTGCCGACGGCCTCGTCCGGCACGAGAATGCCGCGGTAAGGATCGGAGCCGTTGAGGGTCACGCGGCCGAACAGGCCGGGGGTGAGGAACAGGTCCTTGTTGTCGAATACCGCCCGGGCGCGAATCGTGCCGCTGGCCGGATCGAGGCGGTTGTCCACGAAGTCCATCCGCCCTTTGCGCTGCCCCTCCCGTTCGTTCGTCAAGGCGAGGACCACCTCGTTGGGCTTGGTCTCGCTGGAGGAGCGGGTGCCGCCGGTCATCTGGCGCGAATAGGCGAGGTAGGACCGCTCATCCACGTCGAAGTAGAAGTGGATGGGGTCGAGCGAGACGACGTTCGTCAAAACCGTCTCGTTGGCGTTGATGAGGTTGCCTTCCGAAACGTTCTTGCGCGAGACCCTGCCCGACACCGGAGCCTTGATCTCCGTGAACTCCATGTTGAGCCGCGCCTGCCGCAACGCCGCCTGCGACCTGTCCAGGTCAGCTCGCGCCGTGAGGTAATTGGAGCGCCGCTGATCGAGAAGCTGCTCGGCGATGTTGCCCGTGCGCCGAAGCGACTCGGCTCGCTCGAGATCGTTTGCCGCGAATTCGGCGCGCACCTGAGCGGAGGCGACCGTGGCTTCGGCCTCTTCGAGGGCCGCCCTGTAGGGGCGCTGATCGATGGTGAAGAGCGGATCGCCCGCCTTCACCAGGGCGCCATCCTGGAACAGAACCTTCTCGAGGTAGCCGGACACCCGGGCCCGGATCTCGACCTGATCCACCGGCTCGAAGCGGCCGATGAACTCGTCCTGCTCGGTAATGTCCTTCACGACGGGTTTTGCCACGGTCACGGCGGGCGCCGCCGGCGCCTGGGCTCTCGCGAGGTTTGAACCGAGGCCCAGAGCCGAGACGGCAGCCGCCACCGTGAGCATGAATGTGTGCCTGAACATGCGCGTGCCCTTCAGATGAACATCGGCAACGTCAACCGGTCGGCCTGTCTGCAACACTGGGACCACAACGAACCTGCCCAGCACCGAGCCGTGACGAACGAAGCGTAACGTTAGGGTAACATCGGCGTGCACCGCAGCAAGCCTCGTCCCGACCGCCGCGTGTTTTTGCGCACGTGCCGAACTGCCGACCGAGCGCCGGTCGGCCGCTTTGACCGCCGGTCCGTGGAAGAGGAACATCTCTCGACGCCCCTTGGGCCATTACTGTGCGCCGAAGTCGCTTCCCTCCGCCATTGCTTCCGGCCCGGAGCGGTGGTGAGTTCTCGGTATGATGCACATCCGAATCGCCCTCACGCTTCTCCTCAGCGCTGCCGTTGCACCAGCGGCCTCACAGACCCGATCGCTGTTCGATCAGCCTGAAGCGCAGGATGCACGACCGGCGAAGGCAAAGCCACAGACCACGGTCGCTCCCGGCGCATCCGAGGCCGCAAAAGAGCAAGATCGCTTCATCGAGCGCATTCAACGTGCAGACAGCCGTGCAACGGCCAGCATCTGCGCCGACGGGTGCCGGGGCGAGTTCAGGAGGAGCGGTCAGCCGAAGGATCCGTTCGCCCCATTGCCGGACTTCACCGACGAACTGCCGACCGCCTACACCACTGAGCCCTGATGGGCGTCCGCTTCTTTCGCGAGTTGCCAAAGTCGACCCTCATTCGAAAGTTGAATGCCCTTGCCTTGCCTCATCCTGAAGCGTAAGAGCCTGCCGAGGAAAGGATATCTGGATCGCAGGACGATCTCGCTCCAGTAATCTTAAGACTAACGGTGAGCGGGTGGTTGATTATGACGATCCCAACAATTTGAAGTGAGTTGTCGGGAGTTGATCATGACCACGCAAACACCGTTTCCGGGCTTCAGTTGCGACGATTGCGGCGGCGTGAGCGTCAGGATCGACGGTCCGCTGAACGACCTCGCCCCGGTGAGATGCACCGGGTGCGGAAAGGATCTCGGTTCCTGGGACATCTTCCTTGATGAGTTGATGCGAGCGCTCGAAATGCGCGGCGTTCCCCATGCCCAGCACAGCCGTCATGCTCAACCAGCCGCAGTCCCGCGATAGGCGGAAGATGCGTCGAGGTCGCCGCCCCGTTCGGGCGCGCCAACGGGAGCAGCGTTCCCGATTCCACTGCGCCTCACTCGTGGTGCACTTTGAGCTGCTCGAGAAGTGCGATCGCCTTCGGCCATGACGTGACGACCTCGATGGACAGGCGCACGGTCCCATCGCCCAGATCCTCGATCCGGATGAGATCGTTCTGGCCCCGGGAGGTTTGCCCGCTGCCCTGCTTCGCCGCTGGATCCGGGGAGGAAAGCTCAGGCTGAAACTCGGCCGCCTCTCGATCATCCTGCAGATCCAGAACCGCCAGGAGAGCCTCCCGAAAGCGGGCCCGGGGCTGGCTTCGCCCCTGCAGATAGTGGGTGAGGTTCACCGGGTTGAACCGCTCGCCCTCGGGCAGGCGCTGGCTGACCTGGCGGGCGGTCTCGGCCAGGGACCAGCCTTTGCTCCTGATGGCGGCCGCCAGCTTTTCCGCGAAATCGGCACGCTGCCCTTCGGGTGGTGCATGGGTCCGGCGTGGAGCTCGCTCAGTCATGGCGCACCCGGGTCGCTCCAGAACGAACCGGCAGGCCGTGGTGGGTCGGAACGCGAGAACTTCTGAGCATTGAAGGTAAACTCAACAGGTTCAAACAACGTGAAAAGGGAATATTGATCTAACTTCGCAGTCGTCCAATCAAATGCAATCCATCCAGCCCGCGTCAGGAAGGTCTCGGCCGAGACGTGAGCAACATCTTTCTCTGTTAGTAAACGCGACGGGGCAGATCCTGCCAGATGGCGGGATGCAAAATCGCTCCCGGCGGGCGATCTACCTTCAATTCATCGTGCAAGCCCGATTGAGGTGGTGCGTCTCTCGCACTTGGCAGGATCACGGGACGGGACCGCGTCCAGCGCGGCCGACGAGCCCTGAGGAGGTGCTCTTGCCGGGTCTACTCTCTGCCGTGTTGAGGCGCCGCCGATGCAAAGCAAGGCAGGTCCAGGTACCGGGGCTCCAGTCCAACGCGGCGGTGCGCTCCGGTCGCCGCGGAAAGGTGCGCTTCCCTTTCGCCGGTTAAGGACGCGGTGAACAAGGTGTCGAGCGGCGATGTCTCCTCCGCCCTGCCCGCGCCAGCCCCAAAAGCAAAAGCCGCCCGGAGGCGGCCTTGAGCTCTACATCTTTGTCATACCGGGAATTTGGTGGAGCCAGGCGGAATCGAACCGCCGACCTCTTGAATGCCATTCAAGCGCTCTCCCAACTGAGCTATGGCCCCACGCTGGCCGCGGTGTTGGGGCACCGCGGTAAGGTCCCCGCCGAAGCAGAGGCGTCTCTATAAGCAGGTCTTGGAGAGGGTTCAAGCCTCTTCGTCGTCCTCGATGTCGCCGTCGATCAGATCGGCCACATCGTCGTCGCCCTCCTCCTCTTCCTCAAGGAAGGTGTCGTCGGTGGCGTCGTCGCCGACATCGATATCGTCCTCGATGGGCAGGTCCTTCTCGGCCTCGCCGGCCTCGACCTCCTCGAGGGACACCATCTCCGGACCTGCCGGCTCGACGTCGTCGCTGTCGTCGGCCGCAACGGGAGCGGCCGCGCGGGCCATGACGGGCGCGGACACGCGGCTGAGGGCCGTCGCCTGGAACACGGTGCCGCATTTCGGGCACACCGCCGGGTCCTTGTTGAGATCGTAGAACTTGGCGCCGCAGCTCATGCACTGGCGCTTCAAGCCGAGTTCCGGTTTGGCCACGGATCCGCCTTCGGTCAGGAATTGAAGAGCGCTCCCGTTAGTCGTGAGCCTCAGGCTTGTCAACGGGCCAAAAACCCGGATCACAGCGGCGTGACGGAGCCCGGACCCCGTGTTACGAGCGCGGGCAACTTCAGGATGGAACGGGGGAGAATCGGCCGGTGTCGCACGCAGGGGAGCCATCGCCGGTGACGGCCAGGGCCGGCGCGGGCTTGAGGGGGCGCCTGCGCGTGCCCGGGGACAAGTCGATCTCCCACAGATCCATGATCTTTGGGCTCCTGTCGCGGGGCGAGACGCGCGTCGAAGGGCTGCTCGAGGGAGACGACGTGCTCCGCACGGCCGAAGCCTGCCGGGCGCTCGGAGCCCGCATCACCCGCGAGGCGCCGGGGCGCTGGCGGGTGGTGGGCGCGGGCATCGGCGGATTGGCGGAGCCCGCCGGCCTCCTCGATTTCGGCAATGCGGGCACGGGCTCCCGCCTCATGATGGGCGTTGCCGGCAGCCATCCCATCACCACCACCTTCGACGGCGACGCCTCTCTTCGGAAGCGGCCGATGCGGCGCATTCTCGATCCGCTCGCCCGGATGGGGGTAAGCGTCGTCAGCGAGGCCGAGGGCGGCCGGGTGCCGCTCACCCTGCGCGGGCCGCGGGAGACGATCCCGATCACCTACGAAACCCCGGCGGCCTCCGCCCAGATCAAGTCGGCGGTTCTGCTCGCCGGCCTCAACTCGCCCGGCCGCACCACCGTGATCGAGCGCGAGGCCACCCGCGACCACACCGAGCGTATGCTGCGCCTCTTCGGCGCCGCCGTGGAGGTCGTCCCGCACGGGGAAGACGGGCGCGCCGTCACCCTGCAGGGCCAGCCGGACCTGCGCGGCACCACCGTGGTCGTCCCATCCGATCCGTCCTCGGCGGCGTTCCCGATCGTCGCCGCGCTCATCACCCCCGGCTCCGACATCGTCGTCGAGGGCGTGATGATGAACCCGCTCCGGATCGGCCTCATCACGACGCTCCTCGAGATGGGGGCAAGCATCGAGCGCCTCAACGAGCGCGAGGAGGGAGGCGAGACCGTGGCCGACCTTCGCGTTCAGACGAGTCGCCTCAAGGGCGTCACCGTTCCAGCGGCGAGGGCGCCGTCCATGATCGACGAGTACCCGGTCCTTGCGGTCGCGGCCTCCTTCGCCGAGGGCACCACCCGCATGCAGGGGCTGCACGAATTGCGCGTGAAGGAATCGGACCGTCTCGCCGCAGTGGCGGACGGTCTGCGCGAGGCGGGTGTGCGCCACGCCATCGAGGGCGACGACCTCATCGTCGAGGCCGAGGGTGGGCCGGTCCTTGGCGGCGGCACGGTGGCGACCCATCTCGACCACCGCATCGCCATGTCGTTCCTCGTCATGGGCCTCGCGACGCAAAACCCGATGACGGTGGACGACGGCGCCATGATCCAGACAAGCTTTCCCACCTTCATTCCGCTCATGCGCGAGCTTGGCGCCCAGATCCACGACTGAGACCATGATCATCGCCATCGACGGACCGGCAGCCTCCGGCAAGGGCACGCTGGGAAAGCGCCTCGCCGCCCATTACGGCTTGCCGCACCTCGACACGGGCCTGCTCTACCGTGCGGTCGCCCGCACCCTCCTCGATGCCGGACAGCCGCTCTCGGACGAGGCCGCCGCCGCGGAGGCCGCAGGCGCCCTGAACGCCCGCCTCCTTGACGACAGCCGGCTGCGCGGGGCCGAGATGGGCGAGGCAGCCTCGGTTGTGTCCGCCTTCCAGCCGGTCCGGGACGCGCTGCTCGACTTTCAGCGGCAGTTCGCCGGCCAGGCGACGGGAGCCGTCCTCGACGGGCGCGACATCGGCACGGTGGTCTGCCCGCTCGCCGACGTGAAGCTCTTCATCACGGCGGCCCCGGAGGAGCGCGCCCGCAGGCGGCATCTCGAACTCCTCGCCCGCAACGAGGTCGCGGAATTCACGGCGATCCTCCAGGATATCCGCCGCCGCGACGAGCGGGATATCAACCGCAGCACCGCCCCCCTGAAGGCTGCCCCGGACGCCATCGTGCTCGACACCACGACCCTCGATGCGGACGCCACGTTCCGCTCCGCGATCGACCTTGTGGAAGGGCGCCGCCGCGGGCCGGCAGCTTGAGCGGGTTGCGTAACGGCATGTGATGCTGCCACACTCCCGAAACCCGACCGACTCGGGGTTCCGGGAGAAGGCCATGCGTCTGCGCTTCTTCGACCGTCTTGCCCTCATGGCGGCCCTCTGGCTGGCCGTGCTGGCGCCGCCCGCGAAGGCGCAGACGGAAGTCGACCTCGCCCTCGTGCTCGCGGTCGACATCTCCTATTCGATGGATCCCGAGGAGCAGGCCCTGCAGCGGGAGGGCTTCGCGGAAGCGTTCCGCTCGCCTCTCGTGCACGACGCCATCCGCCGCGGCATGCTGGGCCGGATCGCGGTGACGTATTTCGAGTGGGCGGGAGCCGGCGAGCAGAAGGTGATGGTGCCCTGGACGGTGCTCGACAACCCTGAGAGCATCATGGCCTTCGCGGCGAGGATCGCCGCCGTGCCGCTCCGCCGGGCCCAGCGCACATCCATCTCAGGCGCGATCGATTTCGGCGCCAGGCTCTTCGACGTCAGCGGCGTCGAGGCGACGCGCAAGGTCATCGACGTGTCCGGCGACGGACCGAACAACCAGGGCCGGCTCGTCGTGCCCGCCCGGGACGATGCGGTGGCCAAGGGCATCACCGTCAACGGGCTGCCGATCATGCTCAAGCGGCCCGGCTACCTCGATATCGACGATCTCGAAAGCTACTTCCGCGACTGCGTCATCGGAGGCCAGGGGGCCTTCATGGTGCCGGTGCGGGACCGGGAGCAGTTCCCGCAGGCGATCAAGACCAAGGTGCTGCTGGAGATCGCCGGGCTTATGCCCCCGCGCGCCATGATCCAGCGCATCCAGGCGGCGCCGCGGGCCAATTGCCTCGCGGGTGAGTCGCAATGGCGCGACCGGATGGGCAATTAGGACGGCAGCCCATGGATCGTTTGACCCTCGCCCTCGTCGCCCACGACGACAAGAAGGCCGAGATGGCCGATTTCGTGGCGGCGCACGAGCGCGCCATCGGGCGGTTCTACCTCGTGGCGACCGGCACGACGGGCGCCCGCATCATGGAGCGGTGCCCGTCCCTCGCGATCACCCGGCTCAAGAGCGGCCCCCTCGGCGGCGACCAGCAGATCGGCGCCATGATCGCGGAGGGCCGCATCGCGGCGCTGGTGTTCTTCGTCGATCCGCTCTCGCCCCACCCGCACGACGTTGACGTGAAGGCGCTCATGCGGCTCGCCCTCGTCTACAACATCCCCATGGCGCTCAACCGTGCGACGGCCGAGCGCATCATCGGCACCTTCGGCGTCACGTCCCCCGCGGCTTCGCCCGCCGGGTCGGGGGAGCGGTGAGGGGGTCCTCGGGCCAGGGGTGCTTCGGGTACTGGCCGCGCATGTCGGCCCGCACGGCCGCCCAGGAGCCGCGCCAGAAGCCCGGCAGGTCGCGGGTGATCTGGATTGGTCGGCCGGCGGGAGACAGGAGGTGCAGGATGAGCGGCACCTTCCCGCCGGCAAGCGTCGGATGCCGGTCGAGGCCGAAGAGCTCCTGCACCCGCACCGGCAGCACCGGCCCCTCCTCGCCCCCGTAATCGACGGGGATGAGCGAGCCCGTCGGCACCTCGATATGGGTCGGGGCCTCCTCGTCGAGCCTACGCTGCAGGGGCCAGGGCAGCATGGCCCGGAGCGCATCGCTCAAGCCCTCCGCCCCTACATCGTTCACGCCGGCCCGCCCCAGGAGATGCGGCGCGAGCCAGGCGTCGACCGTGCGCGTGAGCGCCTCGTCCGAGAGGTCCGGCCATTCGCCGCCTTCGGCCCGGCGCAGGAACTCCACCCGCTCGCGCCACTGCGCCCGCGCCTTCGACCAGGGCCACGCGGCGGGCCCGAGGCTCGCAAAGCCGCGGGCGAGCGCGAGGGCGGCCTCCTCCGTGGCGGGCACCGGAAGGGGCTGCTCCTTGAGGACCAGCGCACCGTAGCGGCGCAGCTTCCGCGCCCGTAGCGCCCGGGCGGATCGGTCGAACGCGATCTCCACCCGCTCCTCCACCTCGGCCCCGAAAGCGTCGTCCGATTCCTCAGACGTCAGGGGAGCCGCCGCAAGAATGCGGGACGAGGCGGCCGACCCCGTCACCTCGGCGACGGCGAGGAAGGGCTCGCGGGCGAGGCGATCGTGAGGCTCGAGGGCCGCGGCGCGCCCGCTCGCCATCAGGTACTCGCCCGCCTTGCCGCGGCTCTTGGCGATGCGGTCGGGATAGGCGAGCGCGACGAGCGTGCCGAAGCTGCCGCCCCCTGCCCGCTCTCCGGGCGGTGCGGAATCGTGAGCCATGCGCGCCCAGGTCTCGGCCATCCGCCGCATGTCCTCCGCCCGCTTCGACCGGTCCCGGCGGAAGCGCTCCACCCGCTCGGCGAGGTCGGCCGCATCGCCGCCGAGTCCTCGCTCGACGAGCACCGCGGCGAGGTCGGCAGCGTCCCCGGCACGTCCGAGCCCGGCGCCCGCCACCACCATGCGGGCGAGCCGCGGCGGCAGCGGCAAGGCGCGAAGGCGCCGTCCTGTCGGGGTGATCCGTCCTGCGGAGTCCAGAGCGGCGAGTTCGGTCAGAAGCGCCCTCGCCTCCTTGGTGGCCGGCGCCGGCGGCGGGTCGAGGAAGGCGAGCGTGGCGGGATCCGTCACGCCCCAAGCGGCGCAGTCGAGGATAAGGGGGCTCAGATCCGCCGACAGGATTTCGGGTCGGGCGAAAGGCTCGAGCGCTCCGGTCGCAGCCTCCTCCCACAGACGGTAGCAGACCCCCGGCTCGGTGCGACCGGCTCGGCCCCGGCGCTGGTCGGCGGCGGCCCGAGACACCCGGACGGTTTCGAGGCGCGTGAGCCCGAGATCGGGCTCGTAGACCGGCACGCGGGCGAGCCCTGAATCGATCACCACCCGCACTCCCTCGATGGTGAGCGAGGTTTCCGCGATCGAGGTCGCCAGCACGACCTTGCGGCGGCCGGGCTTGGCCGGGCTCACGGCGAGGTCCTGCTCGCCCCGGTCGAGTGCGCCGTAGAGCGGCGCGATGTCGACCACGGGATCCGCGATGCGCTCCCGCAGCAGGGTCTCGACCCGCCGGATCTCGCCCTGCCCCGGTAGGAAGACGAGGACCGAGCCGGGCTCGGCCCGAAGCGCGCAGTTGCAGGCCTCCGCAACCTGCTCCTCGATCCGGCGGTTCGGATCGCGTCCGAGATAGCGGGTCTCGACCGGATAGGCCCGTCCCTCCGACTGCACCACCGGCGCATCGGCCAGAAGGCGGGAGACCCGGGCGCCGTCCAGGGTCGCCGACATGACGAGAAGGCGCAGGTCTTCCCTCAGGCCCCCCTGCGCGTCGATGGCGAGCGCGAGGCCAAGATCGGCGTCGAGGGAGCGCTCGTGAAATTCGTCGAACAGCACGGCGGCGACGCCCGACAGTTCCGGATCGTCCAGGATCATGCGGGCGAAGACGCCCTCGGTGACGACCTCGATCCGGGTTCTTGACGAGATCCTGGAGCCGAGCCGGACACGGAGCCCGACCGTGTTGCCGACCGCCTCCCCGAGCGTCGAGGCCATGCGCTCGGCCGCGGCACGGGCGGCGAGCCTCCGGGGCTCCAGAACGATGATCTTTCGCCCCTCGACCCAAGGCTCGTCGAGGAGCGCGAGCGGCACGCGCGTGGTCTTGCCCGCGCCAGGCGGCGCCACGAGCACCGCATTCGGCCGCGCGCGCAGGCTCGATGCGAGATCGTCCAGCACGGCGTCGATGGGAAGGGAGCTATCGAAGGTGCGCATCGTGCAATAGCGGGACCGAGACCTGAAGCCGCGAGAGGGCGGGCCGGAACGACGGGTGCGGGTTCCTAGACGGCAAGCCCGAGGCGACCCAACTCGGCGCCGAGATCCATCGGTTCCGCGTAGTGGATCGCGTGCATGCCGGCGGCGCGGGCACCCGCCACGTTGGCGGGACTGTCGTCGATGAACACACACTCCTCCGCCACGAGCCCGTAGCGGTCGAGCAGCAGCCGGTAGATCGCCGGATCGGGCTTCACCAGCCGTTCGTCCCCCGACACGACGGTGCCGAGGAAACTGGCGAGGAACGGAAAGCGCGCCTGCGCTTCGCGGAACTTAGGGACCGAGAAGTTCGTGATGCAGTAGGTCGGAACGCCCGCCTCCTGCAGCCGCTTCAGGAGGGCTACGTTCTCCTCGAACACGCCCGAGACGGTCTCGTGCCAGCGCTCGTGGAAGGCGCGGATCGCGGGCTCGTGGTCCGGGTGCCGGGCCACCAGCAGGGCCACGGCCTCGTCCCACGCGCGCCCGCGGTCCTGCTCCAGGTTCCAGTCGCTCGTGCAGACATTCGCGAGGAACCACTCCATCCGCTGCTCGTCGTCGAACAGCTTGCGGTAGAGATTGCGCGGGTCCCAGCGCAAGAGAACGTTGCCGACGTCGAAAACGACGGTCGTGGGCGGTCGGGCGGTCAAGGGCATCTCCGGGCGGCCTGATCGGCCCCCCCCTTAGCGCCTTCCGCCCGGCGGGGCTACACAGCCCCCGGCGGCGCCGGGCGCGTCAGGCCGGCACGCGCCCGGCCCGCTCGCCGCGATACCGGGGAAGGATGGTCCGCACCGCATCGCCCACCGTCACGATGCCCTCGCGCTCGACGAGAGCGACGACGCCGCGCAGGCCCACGGCCCGCTTCGGAAAGGCGAACTCCAGGGACGGGTCGCCATGGGCCTGCGCGATCCGGCGCCCCGGCTGACGGCAGGGCGCGTTGGGCTCCGTGATGAAGAGCGTCGCGCCGGAGGGAAACTGCAGCCGCGTCGAGAGCGGCAGCTGAGTCAGCCCGTCGAGACCGGCAAGCACCATGTTGGCGCCGAGCAGGGCCGGATCGAGATAGTCGAGGCCCAGCGCCTCGGCGATGGCCGCGCATTCCTCCACCGAGACGATCGAGACCTGCCGGGTGTTGGCGATGGGCGTGCCGCGCTTGTGCCAGGGCGTGCGCGCATCGGCGCCCCGGGTCGCGCCCGCATGGCGGTGGCCCGGAATGCCCGCGAAGGTGAGGTCGAGGCCGGAGACCGGCCGGGACACGAAGTCCTTCCCGTCCGCGACCAGCAGGCTCGTGACGAGGGTCATGCTCAGCCGCCGATGTTGAAGCCGGCGAGCGCCGCCATGTTGACGATGTCGGCATCGGTGGAGCCGAGCGAGACGATCTGCACGGGCTTGTCGAGGCCGACCACGAGGGGCCCCAAGACCATGGCGCCGCCGAGCTCCTGCAGCATCTTCGTGGAGATCGACGCCGAGTGGAAGGCCGGCATGACGAGCACGTTGGCCGGCCCCTTGAGACGGCTGAACGGATACTGCGCCATGAGATCCCGGTTGAGCGCCACGTCGGCCGCCATCTCGCCGTCGTACTCGAAATCGACCCGCATCCCGTCGAGGATGCGCACCGCCTCCTGGATTTTCTCCGCCCGCTCGGCCTTGGGGTGTCCGAAGGTGGAGAACGACAGGAGTGCGACCCGCGGCTCGTAGCCGAGGCGGCGCGCGACCCCGGCGGCTTCGACCGCGATCTCGGCAAGCTCCTGCGCGCTCGGCATTTCGTGGATGGCGGTGTCGGCGACGAGCACCGTGCGCCCGCGCGCCAGGCACAGGGACACGCCGATCACCCGGTGGCCGGGCTTCGCGTCGATCACGCGCTGCACGTCGGAGAGCGCGATGGAATAATTGCGGGTCACGCCCGTCACCATGGCGTCCGCATCGCCGAGCGCCACCATGGAGGCCGCGAAGTGGTTGCGGTCCTGGTTGATGAGGCGCTGGCAGTCGCGGAACAGGAAGCCCTCGCGTTGCAGGCGCTCATAAAGAAACTGCGCATAGACGGCGTTGCGGTGCGACAGGCGCGCGTTGTGGATCTCGATGCCCTCGCGGCCTTCGAGCTCGATGCCCGCCGCATTGGCCGTGCTGTGGACGCGATCTTCCCGGCCGACCAGGATCGCGGTGCCGAGTCCCTGGTTGACGAAGGAGAGCGCGGCGCGGATCACCTGCTCCTCCTCGCCTTCCGCGAACACCACGCGCTTGGGGAACTTGCGCACGCGCTCGAAGATGCGGCTCAACGTGCCGGCCACGGGGTCGAGGCGCGCCGACAGGGCGCCCTTGTAGGCGCGCACGTCGACGATGGGCCGGCGCGCGACGCCGGTGTCCATGGCGGCTTTCGCGACTGCAGGCGGCACGGTCGCGATGAGCCGGGGATCGAACGGTACCGGGATGATGTAGTCGCGCCCGAAGCGGGGGCGCGAGCCCTGATAGGCCGCCGCGACCTCGTCCGGCACGTCCTCGCGGGCGAGTTCCGCCAGCGCCTGCGCGGCCGCGACCTTCATCTCCATATTGATCGTGGTGGCGTGGACGTCGAGCGCGCCCCGGAAGATGTAGGGAAAGCCCAGCACGTTGTTGACCTGGTTCGGGTAATCCGACCGGCCGGTGGCGATGATCACGTCGTCCCGGATGCGGGCCACCTCTTCGGGCGTGATCTCGGGATCCGGATTCGCCATGGCGAAGATGATGGGCCGATCCGCCATGGAGCGGATCATATCGTCCGTGAAGGCACCCTTCACCGACAGGCCGAACACCGCGTCCGCGCCCTGCATGGCTTCGGCGAGGGTGCGGGCGGAGGTCTCGACCGCGTGGGCCGATTTCCACTGGTTCATGCCCTCGGTGCGGCCGCGATAGACGACGCCCTTGGTGTCGCACAGGACGACGTTGTTGGGCGCAAAGCCCATCGCCTTGAGAAGTTCGGTACAGGCGATGCCGGCGGCGCCCGCTCCGTTCACCACGAGGCGGGTCTCGGCCATGTCGCGGCCCGTGAGGTGAAGGGCGTTGATGAGGCCCGCCGCCGCGATGATGGCCGTGCCGTGCTGGTCGTCATGGAACACCGGGATGTCCATGAGCTCGCGCAGGCGCTCCTCGATGATGAAGCACTCGGGGGCCTTGATGTCTTCGAGGTTGATGCCACCGAACGAGGGCCCGAGATAGCGCACCGCGTTGATGAAGGCGTCCGGATCCTCGGTATCCACTTCAAGGTCGATGGAATCGACGTCCGCGAAGCGCTTGAAGAGAACGGCTTTTCCCTCCATCACCGGCTTCGAGGCGAGCGCCCCGAGATTGCCGAGGCCGAGAATGGCGGTTCCGTTCGAGATCACCGCCACCATGTTGGCGCGGGCCGTATAGTCGTAGGCCGTGGAAGGATCCTCGGCGATGGCTTTGACCGGAACCGCGACCCCGGGCGAATAGGCGAGCGAGAGGTCCCGCTGGGTCGCCATGGGTTTCGTGGGCACGACTTCGAGCTTGCCGGGGCGCCCCTGGCTATGGAACAGCAGCGCCTCCTGGTCCGTGAAAGTGGGGCGGTTGCGGCGGAGAGGGCGCTGATCGTTCATCGATTTCCGGCTTTGGTTCTGGCGTTTCCAGGTGGGACAGCGACCTTAAGGACCGGCGACCCCGGGCTCAAGACTTGTCCACGCAATCCCCCGGAAAGCTGCCGGAGGGTCGAAAGACCCGATGCCGCGGATGAAAGCGCGTCACGCCTTTGCTAGGGTCCGGCCATGTCCGCCGCCGCGTCCCCCTCCCTCCTCCGCGCCCCCGAACCGGAGCCCATCGCTCCAGCGGAAGGTTCGCGCCCGACGCCCGACGCCGCCCGGGTGACGCCCATGATGGCGCAATATGTGGAGATCAAGGCGGCGAACCCGGACTGCCTCCTCTTCTACCGGATGGGCGATTTCTACGAGCTGTTCTTCGGCGATGCCGAGATCGCGAGCCGGGCGCTCGGGATCGTCCTGACGAAGCGGGGAAAGCACCTCGGCGAGGACATCCCCATGTGCGGGGTGCCGGTCGAGCGCGCGGACGACTACCTCCAACGCCTGATCGCCCTCGGCCACCGGGTTGCCGTGTGCGAGCAGACGGAGGACCCGGCGGAGGCGAAGAAGCGCGGCAGCAAATCGGTGGTGCGCCGGGACGTGGTGCGCCTCGTGACCCCCGGCACGATCACGGAGGAGCGGCTGCTGGAGCCCGGCCGCGCCAACCTGTTCCTGGCGGTCGCGCGCCGCCGCGTCTCCGACACCGAATGGGCCTACGGGCTTGCCGCCGTCGACATCTCGACGGGCCGCTTCTCGCTCAGCGAAACCGATGCCCTCGGATTTCCGGCCGAGATCGCGCGGCTCGAGCCCCGCGAGATTCTCGTGCCCGACCCGGTGTTCGAGGACCCGGCCCTCGCGAGCCTGTGGCGCGAGAGCCGGGCCGCCGTGACGCCGCTGCCCCGCGAAGGGATCGACCCGGCCTCGGCCGAGCGGCGCCTGAAGGAGCATTTCGGCGTTGCGACCCTCGACGCCTTCGGGGCCTTCGGCCGGGCCGAGATCACCGCCGCCGGCTGCGCACTGTTCTACATCGAGAAGACGCAGCTCGACAGCCGCCCTGTCCTCAACCCGCCCTCCCGGGAGGGTGAGGGCGCGGCCCTCGCCATCGACGCCGCGACGCGGGCCAATCTCGAGCTCACCCGCACCCTGGCGGGCGACCGGCAGGGCAGCCTTCTCGCCGCCATCGACTGCACGGTGACGCCCGGCGGCGCGCGGCTTCTCGCCGAGCGTCTGGCCGGTCCGCTCACGGACGTCGCCGCCATCGCCGCCCGGCAGGACGCGGTCGCGTTCCTGGTCGACGAAGCGAGCCTGCGCGAGCGCCTGCGCCGCGTTCTCAAGCAATCGCCGGATCTCGCCCGCGCGCTCTCGCGCCTGGGCCTCGGCCGCGGCGGGCCGCGCGACCTCGCCTGCCTGCGCGACGGTCTATTTGCGGCCCGCGAGCTCGGCACCCTCCTGGCTGTCACCCCCGATCTGCCCAGCGAATTGCAGCGGGCCGCGCACACGCTCGCCGAACTCGACGCGAGCGCGGCGGACGATCTCGCAGCGGCGCTCGCGGACGACCTTCCGCTGCTCAAGCGCGACGGCGGCTTCATCCGCGAAGGGCATCATGCCGACCTCGACGAGGCCCGCGAGTTGCAGCAGGACTCGCGCCGCTTCATTGCCGCCCTGCAGGCGCGCTACGCGGCCGAGACCGGCTGCCGCGCCCTGCGCGTCAAGCACAACCACATGATCGGCTACTACGTGGAGGTGCCGCAGACCGTCGGCGAGGAGCTCCTGCGGCCGCCGCACAAGGACACCTTCGTCCACCGCCAGACCATGGCGGGCGCGATGCGCTTCTCGACCGTGGAGCTCGGCGAACTCGAAGCCAAGATCGCGTCCGCAGCTGACCGCGCTCTGCGCATCGAGCTCGGACTCTTCGACGTCCTCTCCTCTCGCCTCGTCGCGCTCGCTCCCGACATCGTGCGCGCTGCCGATGCCATCGCGGCGGTGGATGTGAGCGCGTCGCTGGCGGAGCTTGCGGTCGACCAGGACTGGACGCGGCCGGTGGTGGACGCCTCGCTCGCATTCAGGATCCGCGGCGGACGACACCCCGTCGTGGAGGCGGCGCTCAAGAGGGAGGGCGCGCCCTTCATCGCCAACGATGCGGAGCTCTCCGGCGGCGATGCGGGGCGCATCCTCCTCATCACGGGTCCCAATATGGGCGGCAAGTCCACCTATCTGCGCCAGAACGCCCTTGTCGTGGTTCTGGCTCAGATGGGCTCGTTCGTCCCGGCGCGGGAGGCTCATATCGGCGTGGTGGACCGGCTGTTCTCGCGCGTCGGCGCGGCGGACGACTTGGCGCGCGGGCGATCGACCTTCATGGTCGAGATGGTGGAGACCGCCGCGATCCTGAACCAAGCCACCCACCGCTCCCTCGTCATCCTCGACGAGATCGGCCGCGGCACGGCGACGTTCGACGGCCTGTCCATTGCCTGGGCGGCGATCGAGCATCTCCACGAGGCCAATCGCTGCCGCGCGCTGTTCGCCACCCACTTCCATGAACTCACCGCACTCGCCGAGCGCCTGCCGTGGCTCGCCAACGCGACGCTGAAAGTGACCGAGTGGAACGGCGACGTGGTGTTTCTCCACGAGGTGGTGCCGGGCACCGCCGATCGCTCCTACGGCCTTCAGGTCGCGCGCCTGGCGGGGCTGCCGAAAGCCGTGGTGGAGAGAGCGAAGACGATCCTGAGCGAATTGGAGAAGTCCGATCGCGAGCGCCCCAAACGGGCCCTCGTCGACGACCTGCCTCTCTTCGCCGTCGCGGCGGCACGTCCGGACGCTGCGAAGCCCGTGGCCGATCCCCTACGGGAGGCGCTCGACGCCCTCGACCCCGACGCCCTGTCGCCCCGCGAAGCGCTCGACGCGCTCTACGCGCTGAAGGCGAAGCAGCGGCTGCCGTGAGCCCGGCGCACCGCTAAATTCCGGAACCGGACGTAGCTGCCGCGAGGCGACGTCTCCGCGCGTCTGCGAGCATAATGTCAGGCGTGGGAATCGACCTCACCCGCCCGCTTCGCGAAGGGCACGAAGGTCATGCCGGTCCCGTCCGCCGGCGCAACGTCCTGCCTCGTCACGAAGGCGAGAGCCTGCCTCACGCCGCGCTCGGTATAGGGCTTGGCGATCACGCCCTGCGCGCCCGCGCAGTCGTCCGGAATCCGCTTGGCGTTCGCGGTCATGAACAGCACGGTGACGCCGATATCGGCGAGGCGCCGGGCGACGTCGACGCCGGTCGGCCCATCCGCGAGGTGGATGTCTACGAAGGCGAGGTCCGGATGCTGCGCCTCGCTGAGCGAGATCGCATCGGCGGAGGTCGCCGCGACGCCGACCACCTCGTGGCCGAGGTCCTGAAGCAGGCTTTCGAGCTCAAGCCCAATCAGAATCTCGTCCTCGACGATCAGGATGCGCAAGGGTGCAGTCGAACTCAAAACAGTGCCTCCTCAGCGTCGAGCGGCATGGTCAACGTCACGCGGGTTCCCGGCTCGGCCCGCCTCCACTCGATCCGCCCTTTCACCTGGCGAACCAGCAGATCGATCAAGGTCCGCCCGAAGCCCGCCTGGGCAGGGCTGGGGCTGTAGCCGACCCCGTCGTCCTCAATGACAATGCGGAGATTACCGTCAAGTTTCTCGGCGCGGACCAGGAGCCGTCCCCGACGATCGTCGGGGTAGGCATGGGCAAGGGCGTTGCTCACCACCTCGTGAATCAAGAGGGCGAGCGGGGCGGCCTTGGCGGCCGACACTGCGAGGGGCTCCGCTTGTAGATCAACGGCGATCCGGCCCGACGGCAGCGGCGCGACGAGATCGCCCATCAGCTCCTCCAGGAAGGCCGCCAGATCGAAGCGGCTCACGTCCTCAGGAGCGTACAGCAGGCGGTGCGCAGTCGAGAGCGCATTGACCTGATCGGCAAGGTTCAGCAGCACGCGTCGGGATCGCTCGTCGTCGGTACGCCGGGCTTTCAGGTGGACCAGGGAAGCGATCACCTGCAGGGTATTCTTGACCCGGTGGTCGACCTCGTGAAGCAGAGCCGTTTTCTGGTCAAGGGCCAGTCTCAGGTCGCGTGTGCGGTGCGCGATCTGCTCCTCAAGATCGTGGTTGACGTTCGTCAGAGCGACTTCGGCGGCCTTCTTGTCGCTCACGTCATGCTGCGATGCGAAATAGTACAAGAGATCCCCGGCGTCGCTCCGAACCGGGCTGATCACGAGGGAGTTCCAGAAGGGGGTGCCGTCCTTGCGATAGTTCAGGATCTCGACCTCGGCCCCCTCCCCGGCCCGGAAGCGCTCCCGCAGATGATCGACGGCCTGAGGGTCGGTGCCCCTGCCCTGGAGAAACCGGCAGTTTCGGCCGACGACTTCGGCGCGCGCATAGCCGGTCAGGCGGCTGAACGCGTCGTTGGCGAACACGATGGGATTGTCCGGCTGTCTCGGGTCCGTGATGATCATCGCCATGCGGGCCGCGGCGAAGGACAGGGCGAAGGGGTCGAACGACGTCGCCGCGGGTCCGCGTCCTGCCGACTGGACGAACGGGCGGCATTCGACTGGCATCCCCAATTCGATCACGCGAACTCAACCTCTGCAGGTTCAAGGGCGGCGGCAGGCCGGCTTCGGCCGCCCGGATGGCTGTCGGCAAAGGCCAACATGGACCCGCATCCCTTGGCGAGCCCGTTGGGCAGGCCGCCCTCGGGCTTTCATTGGCAATCCTCCTCAACGCACGAGAAAGGGTCCGGTTCCAGCACCGGAGGAGGGTTTTCGCCCCCCGCCGTGGGCGCTCGCCCTATCGCGGCGCCGAGAGCCTGTTTATGTTCAAGCCAAGGTTCCGGGGTGGGTGGGTTATGGTCACGCGGGTCTCAACCGTTGCGTTCGAAGGCATCGAGGCCCGTACCGTGGACGTTCAAGTCCAGATCACCCCCGGAAACGTCGCCTTCATGGTGGTCGGCCTTCCGGACAAGGCCGTCGGCGAGTCCCGCGAGCGGGTGAAGGCGGCCCTCGTCGCCTCCGGCCTCGCGATCCCCGCAAAGCGCATCGTCGTGAACCTCGCCCCGGCCGACCTGCCGAAGGAGGGCAGCCATTACGACCTGCCGATCGCGCTGGCCGTCATGGCGGCGATCGGGGCCATCCCGCCGGATGCCCTCGCGGGGTACACAGTCCTGGGGGAGCTCGCCCTCGACGGCTCGATCACGGCGGTGGCCGGCGTGCTCCCGGCCGCCATCGCCGCCAACGCCCGGGGGCACGGACTCATCTGCCCGGCCGCCTGCGGCCCGGAGGCCGCCTGGGCGAGCGGGGAGATCGAGGTGCTGGCGCCTCGATCCCTGATCCAGCTCGCCAACCATTTTAAGGGAACGCAGGTCATGCGCCGGCCCGAGCCGGCGGTCGCCCCGCCGGCAGGAGCCCTCCCCGACCTTCGCGACATCAAGGGACAGGAGAGCGCCAAGCGCACCCTGGAGATTGCGGCGGCCGGTTCGCACAACCTCCTGATGAGCGGACCTCCCGGCGCCGGCAAGTCCATGCTGGCCCAGCGCTTGCCCTCGATCCTGCCGCCGCTCGCCCCGCGCGAGCTCCTGGAAGTGTCCATGGTGCAGTCCGTGGCCGGGCACCTTGCGGAGGGCGCCCTGTCGAACCGGCGCCCCTTCCGGGCGCCTCACCACTCCGCCTCCATGGCGGCCCTCGTGGGCGGCGGCATCAATGCGCGGCCCGGCGAGGTGTCGCTCGCCCATCACGGCGTGCTCTTCCTCGACGAGATGCCGGAATTCCAGCCGCAGGTGCTCGACGCCCTGCGCCAGCCCATGGAGACGGGCGAGATCCTGATCGCCCGGGCCAATCACCGCGTCACCTACCCGGCCCGCTTCCAGCTCGTCGCCGCCATGAACCCCTGCCGCTGCGGGCAGGCCACGGAGCCCGGCTATGCGTGCCGCCGCCAGCCGAACGACCGCTGCATGGCGCAGTATCAGGCGAGGCTTTCCGGCCCCCTCCTCGACCGCATCGACCTCGTCATCGACGTTCCGGCGGTGACCGCCGCCGACCTGATCCTGCCGCCGCCTCGCGAGGGATCGGCGGAGGTCGCCGAGCGGGTGGCCGCCGCCCGCGCACTGCAGGCCAAGCGCTACGCCGCCCTGCGGCTCGAGGGCATCGCCACGAATGCCGCCTGTCCGGCGCCCCTGCTCGAGCAGGTAGCGCAGCCGGACAGCGACGGCCTGAGCCTCATCCGCGATGCCGCCGACGCCATGCGGCTCTCCGCCCGCGGCTTTCACCGGGTGCTCAAGGTGGCCCGCACGCTGGCCGATCTCGACGGCGAGGACCGCGTGCGACGCATCCACATCGCCGAGGCGCTGTCGTATCGCGCCCACGCCGACCGGCGCCCCGCCGCCGCTTGATGAACGGAAGGTTGCGGGCGCGGGCGGCTTTTTCGTCGAAAGCCCTCAGGATTCGCGAACCGCCTTTCTCAAGCGCCTCTTCAGAGGTTTCGGAGATCATCGCCTGCGAAAGGCATCGCGACGATGAACCTCCTCGGGCTTCCCCTCTCCGCCAGCGCCTGGCTCGCCCCCATGACGGCCCTTGCCGTCGTCGCCGGCGGTGCGGCCGTCATCCTGCTCCGCGATCATCTGCGGCTCGAACGCCAGATGCTGTCGCTTCGGGACGAGGTGGAGCGCCTGTCGGCGGCGTTGCAGAAGGCGACGCGGGCTGCGAAAACCGGCGAGGAGGCCGAAACTTCGGCCTTCGACTCCACCCGCGACCGGAACCCATCGGCCGGGCGCCCCGCCGACCGCCTCGACCCCAAGGCCTCCGCCGCCGGGATCGCGGGCCTTGCGGCCATGCTCCTGGAGACCGGCCTCAACGGCGAACAGGCGATCCACGTTCGCCGCATCAAGGCCCTCGCCGAGGATCTTGCCGGCCGGGAGGATCCTCCGATACTGGCCCAATCGAGCGACCCGAGGGCTACGAAGCGCTCCTCCCGGGTGCTGCTGGCGGAGGACGACGAGATCAACGGCCTTTACGCCGTCGAATCGCTCGAGGTCGCGGGGGCCGAGGTGGAGTGGGTTCGGAACGGACGGCAGGCGCTCGACGCGATCGAGGCGTCGTTCGCGGCCGGCAGACCCAGCTACGATCTCGTTCTCATGGATATCCGGATGCCGCACATGAACGGCCTTGAGGCGACGCGGCGGATCCGGGAGCTCGAGATGCTTCAGCGCCGGCGCGACCCGCTCCGAATCGTGGCGCTCACCGCCACCGCCATGCGGCAGGACAAGATGGCGGCCGAGGAGGCCGGCTTCTCCGGCTTCCTGTCGAAGCCCTACCGGGCCGATGCCCTGTCGCGACTTCTCGCCCCGCCGGTGCGGTTGGCGAAGGCGTCTTGAACGGCGCTCGTGGCACCACGACATCCTTTGTCATACAACCGTCGAGGGATTGTGATTTCTCACGGTCGTCCCCCGGTTCCGGTGGCACTCTGGCCGGGCTCAACGAGGTCGCAATGGCGCTCATCTCCCCCCGTGAGGCTTTCCAGGCTCTGAGCCCCGCGCCGGGTTACCTGCCCAAGGCCAGCGTCATCCCGTTCATGCCAGGCACGCAGGTCGTCCGGCATTACGGCAACCTCAATCCGACGCTCGGACGGATCGGCTCCCTCGAGGTGCGCCTTGCCACCACGAAGAAGGAGATCCGCCGGGCGCAGAAGCTCCGCTACAAGGTGTTCTACGAGGAGATGCAGGCCGTGCCGACGGGCGCTGCCCTGTTCTCGCGCCGGGACAAGGACGAGTACGACCGGATCTGCGACCACCTGCTGGTGATCGACCACGACGTGACGCCCAAACCCTTCCGCAAGCCGAAGCCGAAAGTGGTGGGCACCTATCGCCTGCTGCGCCAGGAGGTGGCCGACCGGCACTGGGGTTTCTACACGGCGGGCGAATACGACATCCAGCCGATTATCGACGCCCATCCCGGCAAGCGCTTCCTCGAACTCGGCCGCTCCTGCGTGCTGAAGCCCTACCGCAACAAGCGGACCGTCGAACTCCTCTGGCACGGCATCTGGGCCTTCGTGCTGCATTACCGGATCGACGTGATGATGGGCTGCGCGAGCCTCGAGGGGACCGATCCGAGCCGCCTCGCCCTGCCCTTGAGCTTCCTGCACCACCACGCCCAGGCGCCGGAGGACTGGCGCGCCAAGGCGATCCCGGAGCGCCATACGCGCATGGATCTGATGGCGAAGGAGGCCGTCGATGCGAGGGCCGCGCTCCACGCCCTGCCGCCGCTGATCAAGGGCTACATGCGGGCGGGCGCCACCTTCGGCGACGGCGCCGTCATCGACCGGCAGTTCGGCACGACCGACGTTTTCGTGGTGCTGCCCGTCTCGATGATCAATCCCCGCTACATCGACCATTTCGGGCCGACGGCGAACCGTCACGCGGCCTGAGCGCCCTCGCCCGCCGCGAGAAGGGCCGCAAGGCCCTCGCGATAGGTGGGATAGAGCGGCCGCCAGCCGAGGTCGCGCTTGAGGCGCGCGTTCGAGACCCGCTTGTTGCGGCCATAAAAGCTCACCGCCATGGGGGTCATGCGCTCGGGGTCGAACGGCTCTTCGGGCGGCGCCGGGAGCCCGAGAAGGCCGGCCGCGTAGGCCACCACATCCTGCGGGGGCGCCGGCTCGTCGTCCACCACGTTATAGACCGCGCCGGCCTGCGGCCGGGCCAGGGAGGCCAGCACCGCCGAGGCGATATCCTCCATGTGAACGCGGTTGAAGACTTGGCCGGGCTTTACGATCCGCCGCGCGGTTCCGGCCCTCAGGTTGCGCAACGGGTTCGCGCCGGGGCCGTAGATGCCGCCGAGACGGAAGACGTGGGCGGGCTTGCCGGACCGCGCTCCAAGATCGAGCCAGCCCCCCTCGGCGGCGATGCGCCGGCGGGCGCGCTCGTCCTGCGGGTCGACCGGGATCGTCTCGTCGATCCAGGCGCCGCCATGATCGCCATAGACCCCGATGGTGGACAGATAGCCTATCCACCCGATCTTCGGCGCGCGGGTGATCGCGTCGCCGAAGCGGGCCAGGGCCGGATCGCCCGCAAGACCCGACGGGATCGACACCAGCACGGCATCCGATCCCGCAAAAGCCTCCGCGATCCCGTCGTCCGTCCCGTCCTCGGCGAAGCGGTAGGCCGCGATGCCCTCGCCCCGCAGCGCCTCGGCCTTCTCGGCGCCGCGCACCGTGCCGGCCACCGCAGCAAACCGCTTCCGATGGCCGCGGACGAGGGTGAGCGCGCTCTGGCCGAGCCCGAAAACGAAGATCTTCACGCCGCGGCTCCGAGATCCCCGGCAGCGGGCCGGCTCCACTCGGCGCGAACGGCTTCGTCGGCCTCCCCATCCCGGTGCCGGGCGGCGAGCGCTCGGAAGGCGTCCGGCGCAAGGAGGCGGCCGAGGGCCCAGACCGCCATGGCGCGCACGAGAGACGAGCCGTCGGCGAGCAGGCGCTCCGCCTCCGCCGCGAGGGCGGGATCGCCTGAGTTTCCGATGGCGACGAGCACGTTGCGGACGAAGCGGTCGCGGCCGGTGCGCTTGATCGGCGTTCCGGCGAAGCGCTCCCGAAAGCCGGGGTCGTCCAGGCGGGCGAGATCCGCGAGCGGCAGGGCTTCGAGGTCGTCGCGCTGCTTCAGGCGCGCCTCGCGCCCGGCCTGCGCGAACTTGTTCCAGGGGCAGACCGCCAGGCAATCGTCGCAGCCGAAGACCCGGTTGCCGATGCCGGCGCGCAGGTCGGCCGGGATGTGCCCCTTGTGCTCGATCGTGAGGTAGGAAATGCAGCGCCGGGCATCGAGCCGGTAGGGCGCCGGAAAGGCTCCCGTGGGGCAGACGTCGAGGCAGCGCCGGCAGGAGCCGCAATGGTCCTGCTCCGGCTCGTCCGGCGGCAGCTCCGCCGTCGTGAAGATGGCGCCGAGGAACAGCCAGCTGCCAAAGGCGCGCGAGACCACCACCGTATGCTTGCCCTGCCAGCCAAGCCCTGCGGCTTCTGCCAGCGGCTTTTCCATCACGGGAGCGGTGTCGACGAACACCTTCACGTCCGAACCCGCCCGCGCGGCGAGGAAGCCCGCCGCCTCCTTGAGCTTGCCCTTGATCACGTCGTGGTAGTCGCGGTTGCGGGCATAGACCGATATGGAGGCCCGGTCCTTGAGGGCGAGGGTGGCGAGGGGATCGATTTCGGGTCCGTAATTGAGCCCCAGCAGCACGACGCTGCGCACCTCGGGCCACAGGACGCGGGGGTCGGCCCGGCGCTCGGCCGTCTCGGCCATCCACTCCATAGAGCCGTGGTGGCCCTCCGCGAGCCAGGCCTGCAGGCGCTCGGGGGCGAGGGGCATTGCGTCCGGCTTCGTCACGCGCACGAGGTCGAAGCCGAGCGCCCGGGCCCGCTCGGCGAGGGCGGCCTTCAGAAGTCCAGGTCCGCGTAGTGGTCCGGCGGCGTCATTCCGGGCACCCGGTCCGCGAGGAGCGCGCGGAAGGCCGGCCGGGATTTCACCCGGGCGTACCAGTGCTTCGCTGTTTCGTCCTCGTCCCATGGCACGTCGCCGAGATAATCCACCGCCGAGAGATGGGCGGCGGCGGCCAGATCCGCATAGGTCAACTGGTCGCCCGCGAGCCATTTCCGGGTCGCGATCAGATAGCCGATATATCTCAGATGGTAACGCACATTCGTGCGAGCCGCCCGGATCGCGACCATGTCGGGGGCTCCGCCCCCGAGCTCGGCCGGCATGTAGCGCTTGTAGATCTTTTCCGTGACGAGGTAGCCCGAGACCTCCTCGTGAAACTTGCACAAGAACCAGTCGAGGAGCCGCCGCACCTCCACCCGGGATGCGGGATCCGCCGGCATGAGGCGGCGCGCCCCGAGGGCGGCCCCTTGCGTCTCGTCCAGGTACTCCGCGATCACGGCAGGTCCCGGCACGGGAAAACCCTGCCCGTTCACGAGCACCGGCAGGGTGCCGGCCGGGTTCATCTCGAGGAACGGGACCCGCCGGTCCCACGGCTTTTCCTCCAGCGCCTCGGCCTCCAGGCCGAATTCCCCGAGAACGAGCCGGACGAACCGCGAATGCGGGCAGAACGCATAGTGGTACAGGAGTGTCATCGGCGCTTCAGACGCGAGGGAGGGGGCGACAATAAGGCCAGGCTTCGTTAACGGGAGGTAACGGACCGCCCCGGCGGCCCGGGTGGCCTTCGGGCGGGGATGCCACTAGAAGCGCCAGGCCGGCGCTTCGATTCGGCGGGGCATTCAGAAAAGAACGATGACGCAGTTTATCGAGGCGCTGTTTCTCGGCCTGATCGAGGGCCTGACCGAGTTCCTGCCGGTTTCCTCGACCGGCCACCTGCTCCTCGTGGGCCATTTCCTCGGCTTCGAGTCGAACGGGAAGACCTTCGAGGTCCTGATCCAACTCGGCGCCATCCTAGCCATCCTGTCGGTCTATTTCGGCAAGCTCTGGGGTATCGCCCGCGCTCTGCCGTATGAGGCGGATGCTCGGCGCTTCGTGCTCGGCGTGCTCGTCGCCTTCCTACCCGCCGCCGCGATCGGCGCGGTGCTGCACTCCTTCATCAAGGAGGTGCTGTTCAACCCCTGGATCGTGTGCGTGACGCTGATCCTCGGCGGCCTCGTGCTCCTCGTCGTCGACCGCCTGCGGCTTCAGGCGCGCTACGACGACGCCACGCGCTTTCCGCTGTCCATGTACGTGAAGATCGGCTTTCTCCAGTGCATGGCCATGGTGCCGGGAGTCTCCCGCTCGGGCGCCACCATCGTGGGCGCCATGCTGCTCGGGGCGGAGAAGCGGGCCGCGGCGGAGTTCTCCTTCTTCCTCGCCATGCCCACCATGGCGGGCGCCTTCACGTACGATCTCCTGAAGAACTACAAGATCCTGTCGGCCAACGATCTCGCCCTCGTGGCGACGGGCTTCGTCGCCGCCTTCTTCACCGCCCTCCTCGTCGTCCGCGGCCTCCTCGGCTACGTGTCGCGGCACGGCTACACGCCCTTCGCCTGGTGGCGGATCGTCGTCGGCTCGGGCGGCCTCGCAGGCCTCCTGGTGTTCGGGTGAACGGCCCGTCCGGCGGCGACACCCTCGCCGTCGTCACGGCGCTCGCTGCGGCTTTGACGGCCATTCTCATCGCTGGCCTTGCTGCCGCGGGTCTCTTCGAGCCAAGCCGCCCGACCGGGATGGCTCTGCCCGCCTGCTCCGAATGGAGCGATGGCTGCGTCGTGTGCGCTCGCCAGCCCGGCGGCGCCGTCGCCTGCTCCATGCCGGGCATCGCCTGCACGCGCGGGTCCGTCCAGTGCCTCAGGCCGTGATCAGGGCGCCGGCGTCTTGTCCGGGTAGCGGCACAGATCGCTGATCGGGCAGCGCCAGCACTCGGGCTTGCGCGCCTTGCAGATGTACCGCCCGTGGAGGATCAGCCAGTGATGGGCGTGGAGGAGGTAGGCCTCCGGTACGAGCGCCTCCAGGGCGTCCTGCGTGTCGAGCGGCGCCTTCGTCACCGCGAGCGGGATACGGTTCGTGACCCGGAAGATGTGGGTGTCGACGGCGATGCGCGGGGTGCCGAACGCCATGTTGACGACGACGCTCGCCGTCTTGCGGCCCACCCCCGGTAGCGTCTCCAGCACCTCAACCGCCCGGGGCACCTCGCCTCCGAACTCGTCCACGAGCCGACGGGACAGGGCGATGATATTCTTCGCCTTGGTGTTGAAGAAGTTGATCGTCCTGATGCGCTCCCGCACCCCCTCTTCGCCGAGCGCGAGCATCTTCTGCGGCGTGTCCGCCACCGGGAAAAGGCCGCGCGTCGCCTTGTTGACCCCGGCATCCGTCGCCTGCGCCGACATCACGACTGCGACGAGGAGCGTGAACGGGTTCAGATGCTCAAGCTCGCCCTTCGGTTCGGGCTCTAGGGCGTGAAATCGCCGGAAGATCTCCTCGAGCGTGGTCCGGTCGACGGGCTTGGGCGCCTTCACCCGCTTTGCCCGCGCCGGCGCCTTGAGGGGCTCGACCAGAACGGCCTTCGGCTTGGGGCTGCGGCGGGTTGACGGCTTCAGATCGGACATCGGCGCGTTATATCCAGAGCATGCAGAGCGGCAAGGCGACATCTGAGCCCCATTCTGGCGCTCCCGACACGGCCGAGACACCCGTTTTCGCGGCGGTGATCCGGCCGCACCGCTCGCTCGGGCCGGAAGCGTTCCGGATCGTCATGACCCTGTGCTGCCTCGCCACCGTGGTGGCGAGCATCCCCTTCCTGGTGCTCGGCTTCTGGCCCGTCGCTGGCTTCTTCGGGCTCGATCTTCTCGCCCTGTTCATCGCGTTCCGAGTCAACTTCCGGGAGGGCCGCTCCTTCGAGGAGGTGGTGCTCACCCCGATCGAGCTCCTTTTCCGGAAGGTGAACCCCCGAGGCATCGCCCGGGAATGGCGCTTCAACCCCCTCTGGACCCGGCTCGACCGGCAGCACGACGACGAGTTCGGCCTCCAGCGCCTGTCGCTCACCTCCCGCGGCGAGAGCGTGGTGATCGCCCGCGAGCTGTCCCCGCCGGAGCGCGAGAGCCTCGCGGACGAACTCGGACGCGCGCTCTCGAACGTAAAGCGGGGGTACTAGGCCCCTCCCGCCCCGCGCGAAGGACGCCTCCCACAGGAATCGGGTGTCGCCCGGCCGGCGGGCTGGTCTAAGGTCCAGGATACCATCCAGGATCAAGAGACCATGCTCAACGCCCTCAAAGCCGCCCCCCTGGAGCCCCTGGCGGACCTCCCCGACAGCCCCCTGGCGGATTACGAGCGGGTGCGCCGGATCATCGCCTACATCTCCGAGCGCTGGCGCGATCAGCCCTCGCTGGAGGACATGGCCGAGCATGTGGGCCTCTCGACCACCCACGTGCATCACCTCTTCCGCCGCTGGTGCGGGCTGACGCCGAAGGCCTTCCTCCAGGCGATCACCCTCGACAACGCCAAGGCGCTCCTCGCCTCCTCGGCAAGCGTGCTCGACGCCACCTACGAACTCGGCCTGTCCGGCCCCGGGCGCCTGCACGACCTCTTCGTCACCCACGAGGCCATGACGCCAGGGGACTACAAGACGGGCGGAGCCGGGCTCGTGATGCGCTACGGCTACCACCCCTCCCCGTTCGGAGAAGCGATCCTCGTCGCCACGGACCGGGGGCTCGCAGGGCTCGGCTTCGTCGACCCCGACCGGGCGGCGGCCCTCGACGACATGCGCCGGCGCTGGCCGAAGGCGGCCTATATCGAGGATCCCGCCGCCACGGAGCCCCTGGCCCAGCGCATCTTCGACCCCACCCGCTGGCAGGCGGAGCAGCCTCTGCGGGTGGTCATGATCGGCACGGATTTCGAGGTGCGGGTCTGGCAGACCCTCCTGCGGATCCCGCTCGGCCGCGCCACCACGTATTCGGACATCGCGAACCGCATCGGCCGCCCCACGGCGTGCCGGGCCGTCGGGGCGGCGGTGGGCAAGAACCCGATCTCGTTCGTGGTTCCCTGCCACCGGGTGCTCGGCCGCTCGGGGGCGCTCACGGGCTATCACTGGGGCATCACCCGCAAGCAGGCGATCCTCGGCTGGGAGGCCGGAGCCCTGGCCGGGTAGGCGGTCGGCCCGCCGTTCCAGAACGGGCGGTACGAGAACCGGGCATCACCGGGCGGGCGGCGGGTGTGAGGCCGCCCGTTACCGCGCCATGCGCTGCGGCGGTGGCCCAGTGGAACCCTTAACCTCCCGAAAAGCTTGGCCGTTCCTGAGGCCGCGATCTTCATCGCTGGATCGCTTGCGGCTCAGAAAACCCCTTCTTATATGGGGCCCAGCGCAGGGTCCGGCCGAGTTGCGGGCGAGCCTTGCTCGTCTTTTCATTCAGTAACAGCCATGGGCCGAGCTGCTTTCAGGGCTCGGCGGTCTGCTTAGAAAGTGAGGGATCCCGCCATGGGTAAAGTGATCGGTATCGATCTCGGCACCACCAATTCCTGCGTCGCCGTCATGGAAGGCACGACGCCCAAAGTCATCGAAAACGCCGAAGGCGCCCGGACGACCCCGTCCATCGTCGCCTTCACGGACGACGGCGAGCGCCTCGTCGGCCAGCCGGCCAAGCGCCAGGCGGTGACCAACCCCGAGCGCACCTTCTTTGCCATCAAGCGCCTCATCGGGCGCACCTTCGACGACCCCATGACCAAGAAGGACATGGGCCTCGTCCCCTACAAGATCGTCAAGGGCAGCAACAACGACGCCTGGGTCGAGGCGGACGGCAAGACCTATTCGCCCTCGCAGATCTCCGCCTTCACGCTCCAGAAGATGAAGGAGACGGCGGAATCCTATCTCGGGCAGCCCGTCACCCAGGCCGTGATCACGGTTCCGGCCTACTTCAACGACGCCCAGCGCCAGGCCACCAAGGATGCCGGCAAGATCGCGGGCCTCGAAGTGCTGCGCATCATCAACGAGCCGACCGCGGCGGCCCTCGCCTACGGCCTCGACAAGAAGCAGACCGGCACGATCGCGGTCTATGACCTCGGCGGCGGCACCTTCGACGTGTCGATCCTCGAGATCGGCGACGGCGTGTTCGAGGTGAAGTCCACGAACGGCGACACCTTCCTCGGCGGCGAGGACTTCGACATGCGCCTCGTCGAGTACCTGGCGGCGGAGTTCAAGAAGGAGCAGGGCATCGACCTGACGAAGGACAAGCTCGCGCTCCAACGCCTCAAGGAAGCGGCCGAGAAGGCCAAGATCGAGCTCTCCTCCGCGTCGCAGACCGAGATCAACCTGCCCTACATCACGGCGGATGCGTCAGGTCCCAAGCACCTCGCGCTGAAGCTCTCGCGCGCAAAGTTCGAGCAGCTCGTAGACGACCTCGTCCAGAAGACGATCGAGCCCTGCCGCAAGGCGCTGAAGGATGCTGGACTCTCGGCCGGCGAGATCTCCGAAGTGGTGCTCGTCGGCGGCATGACCCGCATGCCGAAGATCCAGGAGGTCGTGAAGCAGTTCTTCGGCAAGGAGCCCCATAAGGGCGTGAACCCGGACGAGGTGGTGGCCATCGGCGCCGCGATCCAGGCGGGCGTGCTCCAGGGCGACGTGAAGGACGTGCTGCTCCTCGACGTGACCCCGCTCTCGCTCGGCATCGAGACGCTGGGCGGCGTGTTCACCCGGCTCATCGACCGCAACACCACGATCCCGACGAAGAAGTCCCAGGTCTTCTCGACGGCGGAGGACAACCAGAACGCGGTCACCATCCGGGTCTTCCAGGGTGAGCGCGAGATGGCGGCCGACAACAAGCTGCTCGGCCAGTTCGACCTCATGGGCATTCCGCCCGCGCCCCGCGGCGTGCCGCAGATCGAGGTCACCTTCGACATCGACGCGAACGGCATCGTGAACGTCACCGCGAAGGACAAGGCTACGGCCAAGGAGCAGCAGATCCGGATCCAGGCGTCCGGCGGTCTCTCCGAGGCCGACATCGAGAAGATGGTGAAGGACGCGGAGGCTCACGCCGCCGAGGACAAGAAGCGTCGCGAACTCGTGGAGGCGCGGAACCAGGGCGAGAGCCTCGTCCACGCCACCGACAAGTCCGTGAAGGAGTACGGCGACAAGATCTCCGAGGGCGACCGCCAGGGGATCGAGACCGCCATCGACGCGCTCCGCCAGGCCCTCGGCAACGAGGACGTGGAGACCATCAAGGCCCGCACCACGGACCTGATGCAGGCCTCCATGAAGCTGGGCGAGGCCATGTACGCGGCTTCCCAGGCTGCGACCGATGGTCAGGCCGAGGACCAGCCGAAGGACGACGTCATTGACGCCGACTTCCAGGAGGTCGATGAGGGCGACAAGAAGAAGCGGGCTTAAAACCCCGCTTCGCCATCAGCCATCAGGACGCGGGGCCATCACCCCGCGTCCGTGTTTGAGGGATCCTCCATGACCCCGACCGTCCGATCCGGCCTGCTCGCCCTCCTCGCGGTTGCAACGGCCGGCAGCGCCGAAGCCCAGACCGACCGTTCCCAGGATTTGCGTGTGCCCCCGAGCCTGCGCACGCCGCAGCCGGAGAAGCCCGCCGCGCGCCCGGCGCCCCAGCCGGCCCGCCCCCAGCCCCCGGCGTCCCAGCCCGCAGCGGCACCCGCCCAGCAGGCAGCTCCGGCCCAGCCTGCCCGCCCCGCAGCCCCCATGCTGCCCGGCGCTCCCTGGGCGGCCCCCGTTCTGCCCCCCGGCGCCACGCTCGTCACCCCGCGCCAGCAGGCGAGCCGGCCCGCGGGCCCGGTGCAGGAAAGCCAGCTGAAGCCCGACCCCAAGAACCTTCTCGACTGCAAGGACGCCCCGAGGGGCTCCGTGGTCCAGGCGCCCGGGCCGCTCGCCCAGTGGGCGACGGTGTACTGCACCAAGCAGGGGCACGTGCTCACCTCCAACGAGCGCTACTATTCCGAGCTTCCCGGCACCCGCGGCCGCGCCCGCGGCGTGCTCAGCGCGGCCCAGATCGGCGGCCGTCAGAACCCCGGCGAGATCGGCCATGGCGCCTATTTCACCAAGATCGAGTACGTGGCCCTGTCCCCTGCGGACGCGCAGAAGCTCATGGGCGGGATCGACCCGCAGATCCTTCAGATCGTGCGCGACAAGCCGCTCTTCCGCCTCTCGCTCACCACCGACAACGGCAAGACCTATCAGGGCGTCGTCGTCGATCCCTCCAAGGAGGCCTTTTGGGTGCTGCACGTCAACGACGGCAAGATCGCCCGCGGCGGCTTCACGGTGGCGACGGTCGACTTCGTGAACAAGCGGCGGGCGCAGCAATGACCGTCCGCCGCGACCTCAGGACAGGCGCGAAGGCGCCGCACATCCACCAGATCGTCTGACCATGTCGAAACGGGACTATTACGAGGTTCTGGGGGTCGCCAAGACGGCGACGGAAGCGGAGATGAAGTCCGCCTTCCGCAAGCTCGCCATGAAGTACCATCCGGACAAGAACCCGGGCGACAAGGACGCGGAAGTCAAGTTCAAGGAAATCAACGAGGCCTACCAGACCTTGCAGGATCCCCAGAAGCGGGCGGCCTACGACCGCTTCGGCCATGCGGCCTTCGCTAATGGCGGGGGCGGAGCGGGCGGGCCGGGCTTCGGCAACGACTTCTCCGACTTCATGTCGGACATCTTCGAAAACTTCTTCGGGGAGAACCGCGGGCGCAGCGGCGGACCGGGCGGGCGCGAGCGCGGCGCCGACATGCGCTACAATCTCGAGATCTCCCTCGAGGAGGCGTTCACCGGCAAGAACGCCACCTTAAAGATCCCGACCTCCATCACCTGCGAGGTCTGCTCCGGAACGGGCGCCAAGGCCGGCTCCAAGCCGAAAGCCTGCCCGACCTGCGGCGGCTACGGGCGCGTGCGGGCGACGCAGGGGTTCTTCTCCATCGAGCGCACCTGCCCGAACTGCCACGGCCGCGGCGAAACTATCGACGATCCCTGCCCGGGCTGCGGCGGAGCCGGCCGCGTCACGCGTGAGCGTACCCTGTCCGTGAACGTGCCGGCCGGCGTCGAGGACGGAACCCGCATCCGGCTTGCAGGCGAGGGCGAGTCGGGCCTGCGCGGCGGGCCGGCCGGCGATCTCTACATCTTCCTCGGTCTCAAGCCCCATACGTTTTTCCAGCGCGACGGAGCGGACCTCTTCTGCCGGGTGCCGATCTCCATGGTGACCGCCGCGCTCGGCGGGGAGGTCACGGTGCCGACGATCGACGGCTCGGACGCCAAGGTAAAGGTTCCCGAAGGCACGCAGTCGGGCAAGCAGTTCCGCCTCAAGGCGAAGGGCATGCCGGTGCTGCGCTCGCGGGACGTGGGCGATCTCTACATCCAGGTGGTTGTGGAAACGCCCCAGAAACTCACAAAGCGCCAGCGCGAGCTCTTGCTCGAATTCGAAGGGGAGTGCTCAAAGGAGAACCACCCCGAGAGTTCGGGCTTTTTCTCAAGGGTCCGGGAGTTCTTCGATGGTCTTGGTGGATCCAGTTAACGCCGGCCCCGTTATCGGTGGGTTCGCTCCCATCCCGGGCTTCTCTCGCGAGGTTTGATCGTGCTGCAGTCGTCGCAACCCCACGGCGCCCGAAAGATCCCCCTTGAGGAGCGCTTCGAGGACGAGGCTCGGTTCCTGCGCTCGTGGCTGGAGCGCCCCCTCGTCACCGGCGCCGTGACGCCCTCCGGCAAGATGCTCGCCCGCACGATGGCGTCCTATGTCGACCCGCGGCTGACGGGTCCCGTGATCGAGCTCGGGCCCGGCACGGGTCCCGTGACGGAGGCCCTGATCCGGCGCGGGGTCGCTCAGGACCGGCTCGTGCTCGTCGAGTTCAACCCGGCCTTCTGCAAGCTCCTGAAGCGCCGCTTCCCGCAGGCCACCATCGTTCAGGGTGACGCCTACGACATCCGCGAGACCCTGGCGGGCGTGCTGAAAGAGCCCGCGGCCGCCACGGTGTCCAGCTTGCCCCTCTTCACCAAGCCCATCGACCAGCGCCTCGATCTTCTCACCGCCGCCCACGCGATGATGCACGGGAACGCGCCGTTCATTCAGTTCACCTACGCGGTGGTGCCGCCGATTCCAGCCCGCTCGAAGACCTACACCGCGCGGGGGTCGAACCGGGTGTGGCTGAACCTGCCCCCGGCCCGCGTCTGGGTCTATCGGAAGCTTCCCTGATGCCCGCCGCGGCGGGCCTCGCTCCGGTGGCTGAGGCCGCCGCCCGCGACCGCCTCATCGTCGCCCTCGACGTGGACACCGTGGACGAAGCGCGGGCGCTCGTCGGCCGGATCGGCGAGGCGGGCTCGTTCTACAAGATCGGTTACAGGCTCGGCTATGCGGGCGGGCTTGCCTTCGCGGAGGAGTTGATCGACCAGGGCAAGCAGGTCTTCCTCGACCTCAAGCTCCACGACATCGGGAACACCGTCGAGGAAGGCGTGCGCTCCATCGCCCGCACCGGCGCGTCGCTCCTGACGGTCCACGCGTACCCGCAGACCATGCGGGCGGCCCTGCGCGGCAAGGAGGGCTCGAGCCTCAAGGTGCTCGCCGTGACGGTTCTCACTTCTTACGACGATACGGACCTGGCCGATGCGGGGTACGCGATCGGCGCCGCGGACCTCGTCGCCCGCCGTGCCGCCCAGGCACGCGATCTCGGCATCGACGGCGTTGTGTGCGCCCCCACCGAGGCGGCTGGCGTCCGGGCGCTGCTCGGCCCGGAGAGCCTGGTCGTGACCCCGGGCGTTCGGCCGGCCGGTAGCGGCTTCGGGGACCAGAAGCGGGTGATGACCCCCTTCGACGCCATTCGCGCCGGGGCGAGCCACCTCGTCGTCGGCCGTCCCGTCACGGGCGCCGCGGACCCGCGCGCGACTGTCGAGGCGATCGTGCGGGACATCGTCGACGCCGCTGCCTGAGCGCTTGACGGCGCAGCAAAGCTCGCGTTCCGTCAAGGCTTCACAACAGGAGCCCTGGATGCCCAAAGGCTACATCATCGCGCGCGTGACCGTCACCAATCCGGAGGCCTATGCGGAATACGCCAAGGGCGCCACCGAGGCGATCCGGCAATATGGCGGCCGGCCGCTGGTGCGCGGCGGCGCCCACGAGGCTCTCGAAGGCGAAGCCCGAGCGCGCAACGTGGTCATCGAGTTCGACAGCGTCGAGCAGGCGAGGCTCTACTATCACTCCCCCGAGTATCAGGCCGCGAAGGCGAAGCGCGCCGGCGCCGCCGAGGGCGAGTTCGTGCTCGTGGAAGGAGCCGCGTGATGCCGAAGGGCTACTGGATCGCCCGCGTCGATGTCGGGGACGCGGAAGCCTACAAGTCGTACGTGGCGGCCAACGGCCCGGCGCTGGCGGCCTTCGGCGCCCGCTTCCTCGTGCGGGCCGGCCGGTTCGAGAACCCGGAAGGGACGGCCCGGGGCCGCAACGTGGTGATCGAGTTCCCGTCCTACGAGGACGCCCTCGCCTGCTGGCACTCCGACGCCTACAAGGAAGCGATGGCCAAGCGCCTCGGCCATGCCGAGGTCGATATGGTGATCATCGAGGGCTATGACGGCCCGCAGCCGGGATGAGCCCACTTGCCCCGGGCTACGACCTGCGCGCGACGCGGGCCGGGGATATCGCCGCGCTCCCTCTCATCGAGCGGAACGCGGCCGAACTCTACTGGTCGATCGACCTGTGGGAGCCGCCCTTCGAGGGCGTGCATAGCCTCGGCGAACACCGGGTCGCCGTCGATGCGGGGATCAGCTGGCTCGTCACCCATGACGAAACGCCATGCGCCTTCGCGCTCGGCGCGGTCTTCGACGGCCACCTGCACCTGCACGAGCTGGCGGTCGAGCCCGCCCATCAGCGCCGCCGCCTCGGCACCGCGCTGCTCGAGGCCGTGATCGATCATGCCCGATGGCGCTTCGATCCGGTCCTCACGCTCACCACGGACCGTTTCGCTCCCTGGAACGCGCCCTTCTACAGCCGGCACGGCTTCGTCATCCTCGATCCCGGCCGCCTGCAGCCGGACCTCGCTGCCGTCATGGAGCTCGAACGGCGCAGCGGGTTCGACATGAGCCGCCGGGTCGCGATGGCGAAGGTCCTCTAGCGTTGTGGCCGGAAGGGCCGCTATACCGCGTTCCGGTTCGACAGGGAGACGGGCATGGCCGAGATGCGGCTCGTGGTGGTGGGCGCGGCCGGGCGGATGGGACGCTCGCTCGTCAAGATGGTCCACGAGACGGAAGGCTGCCGGCTCACCGGCGCCATCGAGCGCGAGGGCTCGCCAGCGCTCGGCCAGGATGCGAGTCGTCTGGCCGGATGCGGCGACGCCGGCGTTCCTGTCACGAGCGATCCCCTTCCCGTTCTCGCGCAGGCGGACGGCGTTCTCGATTTCACGAGCCCCGCCGCGACGGTCGCGTTCGCCGCCCTGGCGGCCCAGGCGCGCATCGTCCACGTGGTCGGGACGACGGGCCTGCAGGAGGACGATTTCGGCAAGCTCGAAGCGGCGGCCCGGCATGCCCGCATCGTCCAGTCCGGCAACATGTCGCTCGGGGTCAATCTCCTCGCTACCCTCGTCCGAAAGGCCGCCGCCTCCCTCGGCCCCGATTGGGACATCGAGGTCCTGGAAATGCACCACCGCATGAAGGTGGATGCCCCCTCCGGCACGGCGCTCCTCCTCGGCGAGGCCGCCGCCGCAGGGCGGGCCGTCGCCCTCAAAGACCGGGCGGTGCGCGTCCGCGACGGGCATACCGGCGCCCGCAACGCCGGCGACATCGGTTTTGCGACCCTGCGCGGAGGATCGGTGGTCGGCGAGCACAGCGTGATCTTCGCGGGCGCCGGAGAGCGCATCGAACTGGCGCACAAGGCGGAGGATCGGGACCTGTTCGCCCGCGGCGCCGTGAGGGCCGCCCTCTGGGCGTTCGATAAGAAGCCTGGCTATTACAGCATGGCGGATGTTCTGGGTCTGGATTAGGTAAGCCTCATCAACGGCCCCGCTATGGGGCGCCTCACATCCGGAGTCCTCGATGAACCGCCTCCTCGTCCTCGCCCGGCACGGTCAGAGCGAATGGAACCTCAAGAACCTGTTCACCGGGTGGAAGGACCCGGGCCTCACGGAGCTCGGGGTCGAGGAGGCCCGCCGCGCCGGGCAGCGGCTCAAGGCGATGGGCGTCGGGTTCGACGTCGCCTTCACGTCCAACCTCTCCCGCGCGCAGCGCACCTGCCGCCTCATCCTAGAGGAGATCGGCCAGCCCGATCTCGACACCATCCGGGACGAGGCCTTGAACGAGCGGGATTACGGCGACCTGTCCGGCCTCAACAAGGACGACGCCCGGGCAAAGTGGGGCGAGGAGCAGGTGCACCTCTGGCGCCGCTCCTACGACGTGCCACCGCCCGGCGGCGAGAGCCTCAAGGACACGGTGGCCCGGGTCCTGCCCTATTACGTGAGCCGGATCCTGCCCCGGGTGATGGGCGGCGAACGCGTGCTCGTGGCCGCCCACGGCAATTCGCTGCGTGCCCTCGTGATGGTGCTCGACGGCCTGGACGCGAAGACGATCCCCTCCATGGAGCTCGCGACGGGCATCCCGCTGGTCTACCGGCTCAAGGCCGATACGACCGCGGAGAGCAAACAGGTGCTCGAGGCTTAAAGCCAGGGTCGAGGCGCCATCCCTCCCCACCCGCGTCCTTTTTCGAACGCGACATCGATCCGCTTAACCTGAGGGTAACCGTCCTCGGCAAGAGTCGCTTCACCCTCCCGGGAGGCCGCAGCGTCGTCGCGGCCGGCAAGGACGAGTTGCGTTGTGAGCGATGTTTGGACGGGCCGCCGGGCGGCCGTGGAGCGTTGGGCCCGCCGCGCGGGCTGGGGCATGGCCGCCGTTCTGGCCCTCGTGGTCAGCACCCAGAGCACCCAGAACGCCGTGGCGAACGGGGATACCCGGACCCTAAGGCTTTATCATAACCACACCAAGGAGAGCCTGACCGTCACCTTCCGGCGCAACGGGCAATACGACGCCCGGGGCCTTGAACAGCTCAACTGGTTCCTGCGCGACTGGCGCCGGGACGAGCCCACCAGCATGGATCCCAGGCTCTTCGACACCCTCTGGGCGGTCTACCGGGAGGTTGGATCGGACGACGCGATCCACGTGAACTCCGCCTACCGCTCGCCGCGCACGAACTCCATGCTGCGCCGCCGCTCCACAGGGGTCGCGAAGAACAGCCAGCACATGCGCGGCAAGGCGATGGATTTCTATCTGCCGGACGTGCCGATCGAGCGCATCCGCTCCATCGGCATGCGCCTGCAGAACGGCGGCGTCGGCTATTACCCGTCCGCCTACACGCCCTTCGTTCACCTCGATGTCGGCAGCGTGCGCGCGTGGCCCCGCATGACCCGCGACCAGCTCGCGCGCATCTTCCCGGACGGGAAGACCGTGCACATCCCGGCGGATGGCGAGCCCATGGCCCGCTACGAGGAGGCGAAGGCCGAGATCCTGGCCCGCGGCGGCTCGGTGGCGGGATACACTGCGGTCGCCGAAGCCGGCGAGGGCGCCGATCCCGCGCCGCAGCGCAAGAGCTTCTGGGCGACGCTGTTCGGCGGCGACGAGGACGAGGACGCCGAGGAGGTGCGCAGCACCCGCGGCCGCCAGGCCTATGTCGCGCGCCGTGCGCCGCCGCCCAACATCTACGGCGACAGCGATTCGCCGGGCGCCGTTCTGGCCCAGTACGAGGCCGCTCAGGCGGCGCAGACGGCCGCCCGTACGCGGCGACCGGACCCGGAACCCGCGCCCGAGCGCCCGATCCCGGCGCCGGAGCCCGAGGCGCCGCGGGCGGCCCCAACCCGGATCGCCGGCCTGCCCTCGACGGTCCAGACCCCGGCCGGCCCGCAGCTCGCCTGGCAGCAGGGCCCGTCCGGACAGGCGAGCGCGACCGAGATCGCCTTCGCGCCCATGCCGCCGCGGCGGCCCGAGGACGTGGCCGTCACGGGCGCCCTCGCCTTCGCGCCCATGCCGCCGGTGCGCCCCGGATCCCTCGCCGCCACGAATCCGATTCCGGGCGTCGGCGGCTCCCTCCTGGCGCTCCAGGGCGTCGATCATCCCTCGCCTCCGCCGCGGCCCGAGCGCCCGGTTGCGGTGGCTTCGGTCGGTCCGATCGTCCTGCCGGCGGCGATGGCGGAGGCCCCTCAGCCGTCCCCGGCCGCCCGGGATCAGCTGCGGGCGCTCGCGGCCGCACCGATGCCGGCCCCCGCCGCTCCGCGCACCGCGACGACGCCGGTTTCGGCGACGGCTCCTCAGCCCCGCCGGAAGGCCGCCGAACCGGTGACCGCCGAGACTCTCCTGACCGCCGGCCCGAGCCTGCCGGCGGGCTTCACCGCGGGCCCGCCGGATATCCTCGCGACGAGCCGCTTCACCGGATCGGCCTTCCAACCTCTACCCGTGGTGCGCTAGTTCACCCCCTTCGACCGCGGGTCAACGCCCGAGCGCCTCGAGGAAGGCGATCACCACCCTGGCGGAGTTGTCGGCTGCGAGCTGGAAGAAGGTCCCGATCTCGTTCTCGGCCGGTCCGCCGCCCGCAAGATCGGACAGGCTGCGGAAGGCGATGAACGGCTTTCCGTTTGCATAGGCGACGGTCGCGACGGCGGCCGTCTCCATGTCGAGAACCCGGGCCCCGAAGGTCTTGAAGGTGTATTCCCGGAAGGCCGCGTTACCGACGAATGCCTGCCCCGACACGCCGTTTCCGCCGACGACGAGGCGCGGCGGATCCTGCAGGCAGGCATTCCCTTGAGCGCAGCGCTCGAGGCGCGCCGCTGCGGCGATGCCGCGGGCAAGGTCGAGGAGCCGCGGATCCGCATCGAACCAGAACCGGCTCTCGCCGGCGGGACGGGAGGCGCTGCGCACCCGGACGGGCTGCGGGATCGCCATGCCGAACGGCGGGAAATCGGTCTTGGCGAAAGGCGGCGCCTTGAGGCCGGCCGGCGTCTCGCGCGCATAGACGGCTTCGAGGTACTGGCCCCAGCGCTCCGCCACCACCACGTCGCCGATCCGCAGGTCCGGGTCGACGCCGCCAGCGATGCCGCTGAACACGATCTCGCCGACGTTGAAGCGGTCGAGCGCCAGCTGCGCGTTCATGGCGGCGTTGACCATGCTGATGCCGCTCAGGAACACCACCACATCCCGTCCGCCGAGCTTGCCCGTGGTGAAGGTCACGCCGTTCACCGCGTGAGTGGCCTCGACGCTCGTGCGGGCGAGGAGGAGCTTGATCTCCGGTTCGTAGGCCGTGACCACCGCGGTGCGGGGCTTGTCGTCCAGAAGCCCCTGGGCCCTTGCGGGATCGGCCGCACCCCAGACGAGGGCGGCAAGGCAGAGCAGGCGAAGGATCATGGGCGGCTCCTGGCGGCGCGGGCGGTTGCAGAACCCACTCTGCAACCCGCGTGCCAGCGCTCGAGGAGCCTCCTGGTGCTCGGCCGTCAGGCCGGCATGCCGAGCGCCTGAAGGTAGAGTTCCATGATGGCCTCCTCCTCCTGGCGCTCCGCATAGTCGCGCTTGCGGAGCGCGATGATCTTGCGCATCACCTTGGCGTCGAATCCGTTGCCCTTGGCCTCGGCGTAGATCTCCTTGATGTCGCCCGCGATGCCGGCCTTCTCCTCTTCGAGCCGTTCGATGCGCTCGATGAAGCTCTTGAGCTGGTCGGCGGCGACCGATTCGGTGTTGAAGGCTGCGTCGTCCATGGGTTGGCACCTCGGTTGAGTGGCGCGCCGGGCGCGCGGAGGGGTGTGGGTTAGATCGTTAGCGTTAGCCGAGCCTTAATGCTGCGGCTTGTTCTGCTCGAAGGCCTGCAGCTGCAAGGCATTCGCCTCCTGCTGGTGGCGCGCCTTCCATTCCTCGTAGGGCATCCCGTAGACGTGCTCGCGGCTCTCGTCCTTCGAGAGCGCCACGCCCTGCCGGTCCGCCGCGTCCTTCAGCCAGTTCGACAGGCAGTTGCGGCAGAAGCCGGCGAGGTTCATCAGGTCGATGTTCTGCACGTCGGAACGGGTGCGCAGATGCTCGAGAAGGCGCCGGAAGGCGGCGGCTTCGAGTTCGGTCTGGGTCTTGGGGTCGAGGCTCATGACGGCTCCGGGGTCTGGTGGCGCCGGCGGCCCGTCGTGCGCGTCCGCAGCGGGGCCGGCAAGCGTCGGCGTTCGTCGGCAAGAAGAGGTTTCAGAAGACCCGCGAAGCGGGCCGCCCAGCTTTCCGCGCCCGCTTCGTCGGCGATGAGGTCCTGACGGATCTCGATAAGGGTGCTCGCGAGGCCGCGCACCGTCGCGTGGCGGTGGATCGTATCGCCCGCGAGGGCGCCGTCATAGGGCTCGTTGTCGCCGACGACGAGGCTCGGATCCGCCCTCAGGCCCTCGATGAGGGGCCGGGCGAAGCGGTCGTCCGCATCCCAGAGGATGCCCGCGTGCCAGGGCCGGGGCGATCCGCGCCAGACGGGCGTGAAGCTGTGCACGGCGATGAGGCAAGGCGGATGGCCTGCCCTCATGCCGGCGCCGACCGCGGACCGGACGGCCGCATCGTAGGGATCGTAGAACCGGGCGATCCGGCGCTCGACCTCCCTCTCGTCGACCGCGGCGTTGCCCGGCACGACGGCACCGTCCGACAGCCGCATCACGAGGGTCGGATCGTCCCGGCCCCGATTCGGATCGATCACGAGGCGCGAGAACCGGGTGAGGATCGCCGGCGCGCCGAGATGCCGGGCGAGCGCCCGGGTCACGGCGGCCGCGCCGATATCGTAGGCGATGTGCCGCTCGAACTCGGCCGCCGGCAGTCCGAGGGCGCGCAGATCCTCCGGCACGGCGTTCGAGGCGTGATCGCACAAGATGAGCGCCCCCGAATCGGCCTTCCCCGGCACGATCTCCACAGGGTGGGGAGCGGGGGCGGCGGGAAGCGGTTTCAAGGCACTGGCGGCGGGCATCTCGGGCGTCGTTGGAGGCCGGTGGTTGATGCGGCGGGGCTTAACCTGTCATAGAGGGGCTTGCAACGCGACCGATCCCGCACCGATTCAGCCGCTATCCATGGTTTCCACACCCCACATCCGTGCCGTCGACGGCTTCGCGGGCGGTCTTGCGGCGCTTTGCCTCGGCGCGGTGGCGATGGGCGTGTCGCCCGTCTTCGTGCGCCTGGCGAGCGCCGATGTGGGGCCCTTCGCCAGCGCCTTCTGGCGGGTGTTCCTGTCGCTCCCTATCCTTTACGCCTGGATGCGCTTCGAGGAGGCCCGCGCCGCGGCGGGAACACCCCGGCGCTCGTTCTCGAAGGCGACGGTGCTGGCAGGCCTCGCCTTCGCGGGCGATCTCTTCTTCTGGCATCTCTCCATCCTCAACACGACGGTGGCGAACGCCACGTTCTTCGCCACCATGGCGCCGCTTTTCGTGGTGCTGGTGGTCTGGCTCGTGCTGCGCGAGCGGGTAGCCTCCGGGACCTGGATCGGCCTTGGCCTGTGCCTCCTCGGCGGTGCGGCGCTCATCGGCCAGAGCCTGCAGGCGGATCCGGAGCGGATCCGGGGCGACCTTTACGGCATCGTCACGGCGGTGTTCTTCGCCCTGTACTTCATCTTCGTCGGGAGAGCCCGGGAGGGCAGCGGTGCCGCGCGCGTCACCTTCGAGGCCGGGATCGTCACGGCGGCGGTGCTCTTCGTGATCGCGGTCCTGTTCGACAGCAGGGTCGTGCCGCAGACCGGGGCCGGCATCGCCGCCCTCGCGGCCATGGCCTTCATCAGCCAGGCAGGTGGCCAGGGTCTGCTCGCCGTGGCGCTCGGGCGCCTGCCGGCCATGTTCTCGTCCCTGGTGATCTTCCTCGAAGCCGTGGCCGCGGCCCTCTTCGGCTGGATCGTCCTCGGCGAGGCGCTCACGCTGATCCAGAGCCTCGGCGGCCTCCTGATCCTGCTCGGAATCTGGACCGCCCGCCCCAAAGCGGAAGCACCAGTCGGATGATCGACACGCAAGCCCAGCGCCGCCTTCTTCTGGCAGGCTTCCATGCGGCGGTGGCCGCCGCCCATCCGCGGGTCTGCCTCCTGCCCCATCTCCCGCCTCCGCCGCATAAAGGGCGCCTGATCGTGCTGGCCGCCGGCAAGGCTGCAGGCTCCATGACGGCGGTAGCCGAAGCCTTCTATCGCGACGAGCACGGCCTCGGGCCCGATCGCCTCACCGGTCTTGGCGTCGCCCGGCACGGCTACGGGGAGCGAACGAGCCTCGTTCCGGTGGTCGAGGCCGGCCACCCGGTGCCGGATCAGGCCGGCATCGAAGCGACGCAGAAGGCGCTCGCCCTCGCCGAGAGCGCGGGGCCGGACGATCTCGTGCTCGTGCTCCTGTCCGGCGGCGGCTCCGCCAACTGGATCGCGCCGGCCGGGTCCCTCACGCTTGCCGAGAAGCAGGGGCTCACAAAGGCGCTGCTGCGTTCGGGTGCCGGCATCGGCGAGATCAACACCCTGCGAAAGCACCTCTCCCGCATAAAGGGCGGACGGCTCGCGCGGCTCGCAGCGCCCGCGCGGCTCCTGACCCTTGCCGTTTCCGACGTGCCGCACGACGACCCGGCGGTGATCGCATCGGGCCCGACCGTCCCGGACCCCTCGACGCTGTCGGACGCCCGCGCCATCGTCGCCCGCTACGGTCTCGCCCTTCCGCCGAGCGCCAAGGCGCTCCTCGACGATCCGCGGAACGAGACGCCGAAGCCCGGCGACCCCGCCTTCGCGCGGGCGGAGTACCGCATCGTGTCGAAGCCCGCCGACGCCATCGCGGCGGCCGCAGCGGCGGTTCGGGACGAGGGCTACGATCCGGTCGTGCTCGGAGCCGACCTCGAAGGAGAGGCGCGGGATGTCGCCGCGGCCCAGGCCCGCATGGCGCTGGAAATCGCGGAAGCCGGCCGGCGCGCCGCCATCCTCTCGGGCGGCGAGCTCACGGTTACAATCCGCGGCAACGGGCGCGGCGGGCCGAACCAGGAATTCGCGCTGGCTCTCGCTGCCGCGCTCGATGGAGCGCCCGGGATCGCTGCCCTCGCCGCCGACACGGACGGCACCGACGGCGGCGGCGGGTCGCCGGAGGATCCGGCAGGCGCGATCCTCGATATGACGACGCTGGACCGGGCTCGCGCAGCGGGGCTTGATGCCGCCGCCCTTCTCGCCCAGAACGACTCGACCCGATTCTTCGAGACCTTGGGGGATCTCGTCTCCCCAGGTCCCACCAAAACCAATGTGAATGACTGCCGCATCATCCTCATCGGCTAAGGGCCGGCGGCTGGGCCTTGGCCTCGTGGTCCTCGCCGGAGCCCTGCTGAGTTCCGGCACAGCTCGGGCGGATCTGCGCCTGTGCAACATGACGCCCAGCCGCGTCGGCATCTCGCTCGGCTTTCGTGATGCCCAGGGCTGGGTAACGGAAGGGTGGTGGAACTTGAACGCGAGGGCATGCGAGACGTTGTTGAAGGGCCCTCTCGCCGCCCGCTTCTATTACGTTTACGCGGTCGACTACGACCGCGGCGGCGAGTGGAACGGTCGCTCCTTCATGTGCACCCGTGATCGGGAATTCACGATTCGCGGTGTAGAGGATTGCCTGGCCAGGGGCTTCGACCGGAGCGGCTTCTTCGAGGTCGATACCGGCGAGCAGAAGAGCTGGACCATCCAGCTGACCGACACGAACCGCCCAGGGGGGTGACGACCATGACGAGACGCGCGCGCCGCACGAAGATCATCGCGACCCTCGGGCCGGCCTCGGAATCCCCCGAGATGATCGCCCGGCTCTTCGAGGCGGGCGCCGACGTGTTCCGCCTCAACATGAGCCACCTGCCGAAGGACCGTCTGCGCGAGCGGGTGGAGACGATCAGAGCGATCGAGGCGAAGTACAAGCGCCCCATCGCCATTCTGGCGGATCTTCAGGGACCGAAATTGCGCGTCGGATCCTTCGCGGGCGACGGCGCCATGCTGGCGCCGGGCCAGACCTTCACCCTCGATGCCGACAATGCCTCCGGCGACGGCAACCGGGTGCACCTGCCCCATCCCGAGATCCTCTCCTCGCTCGAACCCGGCCACACGGTTCTGATCGACGACGGCAAGCTCAGGCTGCGGGTCAAGGAGGTGAAGCGGGGGCAAGCCGTCACCACCGTCGAAGTCGCCGGCAAGATCTCGAACCGCAAGGGCGTGTCGTTGCCCGACACCACGATCCCCGTCGCCGCCATGACCGAGAAGGACCGCTCGGACCTCGAGGCCGCGCTCGATGCCGGCGTCGACTGGATTGCGCTCTCCTTCGTTCAGCGCCCCGAGGACGTGGCGGACGTGCGCAAGGTCGCCCGCGGCAAGGCCCAGGTGATGGCGAAGCTCGAGAAGCCCCAGGCCATCGCGCATCTCGACGAGATCATGGAGGTGTCCGACGCCGTGATGGTGGCCCGCGGGGATCTCGGGGTCGAGATGCCGCTGGAGCGCGTGCCCGGCATCCAGAAGCGCATCGTCCGCTCGGCCCGCCGCCTCGGCAAGCCCGTGGTCGTGGCGACGCAGATGCTGGAATCAATGATCACCGCCCCGGTGCCGACCAGAGCCGAGGTCTCCGACGTGGCGAATGCGGTGTACGACGGCGCCGATGCGGTGATGCTCTCGGCCGAGAGCGCGTCGGGCCAGTATCCCGTCGACGCAGTCTCCACGATGAGCCGCATCGCGGAGGAGTGCGAGCGCGACCAGATCTACTGGTCGATCATCCAGGCGCAGCGCAACGAGCCCGAGGCCACGGGCTCGGACGCCATCGCGGCCGGCGCCCACCAGATGGCCGACACCCTCAACCTGAAGGCCATGGCGGCCTGGACCTATTCGGGCTCGACGGCGCTGCGGCTCGCCCGCGAGCGGCCGAACTCCACGGTGATCGCGCTCACCCCCAACCTCGACACGGCGCGGCGCCTCGCGCTCGTCTGGGGCGTGCATCCGATCCGCACGAAGGATGCGAGCGACATCGACGACATGGCGTTCCGCGCCTGCAAGTTCGCGGTGCGCGAGGGCTTTTCCGTCGTGAACGACCGCATCATCATCGTGGCGGGCGTTCCGTTCGGCACCCCGGGCGCGACCAACATGGTGCGGATCGCCTTCGTGAACCAGGAGCATGCGGCGCAGGCGTGAGGCGGCCCGCGCGGCCTCACCTCCCTCTAGAGCCGCCTGTCAGAGCGCGCTGCGCATCTCGGCCGGCGTGACCTGCGCCACGAGAGCTTCGATCTCGGCGATCACCAGATCCTTGGCCGCGTGGTGCGGCATGTGCCCGATGCCCGGCAGGACGATGAGCTTTGCCCCCGGCACCTCGCGGGCGAAGGAACGCGCGTGGAGATCGGTCCAGACGATCCGGTCCGCATCGCCGCCGATCACCGTCGTCGGGATGCGGATGTCCTTGTACCGGGGGCTCTGTTCCGAGACGGCGGCATGAAGGCCCGCCACGTCCTGGGCATTGGCCTGAAACACGGGCGGGCGCAGCACGAGGGCGATGCGGGCGACCTCCGCATAGTGCGGCGGGGAATTTTGCGGCGTGAAGACGGCGTCCACGGTCGCGCCCACGAGGAGCGAGCCGATGGGCGTCGCGAAGGTTCGGGTGAACACCCAGCCGAGGAACGAGGCGGCCGGGTGATAGTACCAGGAGATGGCGCCCCCGGGCCAAGGATGGGTGACGGCGGAGAGCTGTACGATGGCGCCCGTCACGTCCATATGGTCGAGGGCGAGGTGGGGAGTCACGGACCCGCCCCAGGAATGGCCGGCCACGACCGCACGGGAGACGCCGAGCTTGCGCAGGCCCTCCGCGATGGCGGTCGCCTGCCGGGCGGGCTTCGCCCGTTCCGGCCCGCCGATGGGGTCGCTCCAGCCATGTCCAGGCCGGTCGACGACGATCACCCGGTGCCGCTCCGAGAGGCGTTCGCCGAGCGACTTGATGCCGTCGCCCACATTGGACGACGCCCCGTGGATCAGCACCACGGTCCCGAGGGCAGGCCCCTGCTGCGGGCCCATCTCCACGTAATGCAGCCGTCCTCCCGCCACATCCACGAAGCGGCCGATGGGCGGGTACTTCGCCTCGATGCGCCACGTGATGATGACCGTGAGAAGAGCGCCGCCGGCGAACAGGAACGCGAGCGTGAGAAGGAGGTAGCGAAGAATGGTCATTCTACCGGTGGCCGCGCGGTTTAGAGGGTCCGGCCGTCGACCTCGGGCGCCAGGCGCTCGACGAGGGTCTGCACCTGCTGGAGCTGGGGGTGAATGGCGAGCGCCCGCCGGTAGGAGGCGAGCGCGCGGGCCTTGTCGTCGGAGGCCATGAACATATGGCCAAGGCCGGTCCAGGCGCCGAAATGACGGGGCTCCCGGTCGAGGACGCGCCGGATGTCCGCCATCGCGCTCACCGGGTCCTCCAGGAGGAAGAACACGTTGGCGCGGCGGTACCAAGCCTCGGTCCAGTTAGGCTCGAGGACGATCACCCGGTCGAGCAGCTCGATGGCGAGCGGGTATTCCTTCGCCTCGACGGCCTGAGCGGCCCGGCTCATGAGGAGATCCGCCGTGTCGGATCCCGACCGCGCCCAGCGGCGCTCGATCAGGTTGGCGACGCCCTTCCCTTCCGTTTCGTCCTTCGCCTTGGCGAGGCGCTCGAACAATTCGTCGAGGCTCGAGGGCTTCGGCTCGGGGGGCTTGGCTTCGCTCTTCTGGCCAGGGGTCTGCGCCTCCGCGGGCGGCCGAGGGGCCTGCGCCAGGGCGGGAGCGGCGGCGAGGAGGAGAGCCAGAATGGACGCGAAAAAGCGCATGCCGGGATCATCTAGGATCCCGGCATGCGCCGTCAATTCACGCTTCGGTGCGGCGCGGGGCCGCCCCGGTCATCAGCCCTGACGCGCCTTGTAGCGCTTCTGGGTCTTGTTGATGATGTAGACGCGGCCCTTGCGACGAACCAGCTGGTTGTCGCGGTGGCGGCCGCGGAGCGACTTCAACGAGTTGCGGATCTTCATGTCCGGTCTCCAGCGGCCCGCCCGGGACGGGCCGAAAAGCAAAGGGCGAGCGCGACCGGGGTCGAACCAGCGACCTCTACGGAAACCGTAGAACCAGCGCGCTCAGGGATGGGGGCGTCATACCGTTTTTTCGGGCCGGCGCAAGGATTTTTCGCCGCCGGCCCGCCGCACAGCCCTAAGGCCGGAGCCCACGAGGCTCGTTCCTCACCGACGAACGGTTAAGGCCAGGCTCGGCGGCTTGGCCCGTCCGCGTCAGCCCCCGAGGAGCGATCTTGTATTCTCACGCTTGAACCAATGCGAGTCTCGGCACTTGTCAAACTTGTGAACGGGCGGCGCACCGTCGTGTGAGTTCGGCGCCGCAGGAACGAAACCCCAACCAGATGAATGCGGAGGCCTTGATGGCTCGGGCACTTTCCCGTCGTGTTGCGCTCTTGGTCGAGGACGATCACGCCGTAAGGGACTTCGCCGCCACGGTGCTGGAGGAAACCGACCTTCGCGTGGTGGAAGCCGACAGCGCCGAGGAGGCGCTGGACTATCTGCGAACGCATGCGGACGAAGTGGCCCTGCTCTTCACGGACGTTCGCCTGCCCTGCCGCAAATCGGGAGTGGACCTTGCCCGAAAAGCGCATGTGGACTGGCCCTGGATCCACGTCATCGTCACGTCGGGCGTGGTCGACGAGCGCGTTCAGGCCGACCTTCCTCGAGCCACCCGCTTCATGCCGAAACCCTGGCCGGTGCTGGAGGTGCTGAAAGAGGCGGAGCGCGCCCTCCAGCGCTGAGGGCCGTCCGCCTAGCGCAGGGGCGATGCGAAGCCGAGCACCAAGCGGACGAGCTCGGCCTGCCTGCGCGTGCCCGTCTTGCGGTAGATCGCGTCCACGTGGCTCTTCACGGTGGAGCGCGCGACCCCCAGGATCGTGGCGACATCGGCGAGCGTGTGCCCGTTGAGGACCTGCGCGAGCACCTGCGTCTCCGCGGCCGTCAAGGTGAACTGGGCCGCCGTGGCAGAGAGGGGCGTGGTGAGATCCGCCTCCGGTTCGCGCAGCAGGAGCAGAACGGACGCCCCGCCCTTGTGCTCCCGCCCGCGGTGGAGCGTGACCCAGGTGGCGTGGAGAACCCTGCCCGCCTGATCGGTGAGCCGGGAGTCTCGGCCGCGCCGATGCCGTTCGCCCGCGTGATCCCGGAGCTGAGCGGTGAGCCTCGTGGCTTCGGGTGTGACGCCGAGGAGGCGGCCAGCCCGCTCCCGCAGGATGGTGCCGCGCTCGAACTCCGCGGCCGCCTGGCCGTTGCGGAATCGGATGCTCGCATCGGGCCCGAGGATGATCGCGGCCGCCGACAGGGCGTGGAGGGCCGAGCCGAGGGCTGCCGCCTCGACCCGCTCGTTCCCGAGAACGCCGGAAATCTCGACGGAGCGGCGCACATGGGGCGCGATGAGCCGGGCGAGTTCCACATCCTCGGCATCGAAGGCGCCGCGCTCCCGGCTCCCCGTCACTCCCATATAGCCGAAGCTCGACGCCTGCCGGATCAGGGGCACCGCGATGTGATCGTAGTAGTCGAGGCCATCGAAACAGGCTTTCCAGAAGCTGCTGTTGTGAAACGCCTCGAGATCGAGGTCGCGCGAGGTGCACATCGGCTTGCCGAGGGGCGCCGTAAGCCCGAGGGGCGCGAGCGGGTTGATGTGGGCATGCGCCCTGACCTTCTCGGCGAGATCGGCCGGGACATTATAGGACGCCGCGAGCTTGGTGGTCCCCTCGACCGGGTCCATGACCCCTATATCCGCCATGGATCCGCGGAGCGACGCCGAGATCTCGGCCAGAACCTCGGGCCAGAGGTTCGTATCGAGCGCGCAATCGTAGATGCGCCCGATCAGGTCCGAGAACACGCGGTCAGTCGTCATCGCGGGATCTCCTCGCCACCCAGAACGAAAGCCAGCACTGACGGGGCGCCCGGGTACAAAACCGCTGGACGCAAAGGTCGCGCGGCATCGCCTTCAGCGGCTTGCCGTCGACCCAGTTCTGAATTTATGGTGATTGGACTGTTTTTGGCAAGTCCAAAAACAGTCCAAAAAATCAGGCGATCCGACGGGCCGGAGAGAGGAAAGAGTGAACCTTCGACAGATCGGGCAGGCGTTCGAGAACGCCGTTGCCGGCGCATACCAGGGCGGCGCAGGCGGCCGCCCGCTCCAGGCTTCCCTGCAGGGAGCGGCCTTCGATCAGGCCCGACAGGAGCCCGGCCGTGAACGCATCCCCGGCCCCCAGCGTGTCGACGACCTCGACTGGAAGGGCGGCTTGCCGGATCGGGGGGCCTCCGTGCGGGTATGCGACCGCCCCCTCGCCGCCATGCGTGACCACGAAGATCTCCACGCCCTCACGCATCAGCCATTCCGCGAGGCGCTCCTCCCCATCGGAGCCCAGGCCGAGGCCGCAAGCCTGCGCCAGGCAGGAGGCCTCGACCCGATTGCAGACGATGATCGAGGTCGCGCGCAGGATCCGACGGCTCACGGGGCGGAACGGGGACGGGTTGAGCACCGTCCGCCCGCCCGCCGACCGGGCGAGCGCGAAACCTTCCTCGATCGGGCCGTCGCCAATCTCGAACTGCGCCATGACGAAGGGCGCGGTGCGAATGGCGGCAGCGTCCTCCGCGACCTCTGCCCCGGACAGGAGCCGGTTGGCGCCGGAAAAGACCGCCACGCTGGTTTCGCCCCGCCGGTCTGTCAGCCCGACCCCAGCCCCGGACACGCCGGGAAAGCGCCTCAGCATTCGGCCGGGAAGGCCCGCCTGGAGGACCGCCTGCTCCGCAAGGTGCGAAAGGGCATCGTCGCCGATCGCCAGGAGGCCTCCCACCCGCACGCCGAGGCGCTGGGCGCCGACGGCGACGTTGAACCCCTTGCCGCCGATCTCGACCGTGAACGCCTCCGCGGCGACAGCTTCGCCCGGCATGGGAAAGCGCTCCACTTTCGCGCTGCAGGCCACCACGAGGCTGCCAAGAACATAGAGCGAAACCTCGTCATGCATGCTAATCTCCGTGCCCGTGTCTAAGCAGGATCGGTCGCCAAACCATCGCGCAGGTGGCGGCTTGCAGAGCGTAGCGTCGAACTCGAGCGAGGCACAGGTGCGGTCGAGCCCTTCGGCCGACTGGCCCGACCTGGCAAGCCTCCTGCGGCTTCGGACCGACACCGCCATGCCGCTCTACGAGCAGCTGGACCAGCAGCTGGACGACCTCATCACCCGAGGAGTGCTGCCCGTAGGTTCGGTGCTCCCGGCCGAGCGGCAGCTCGCGGACCGCCTCGGGCTCAGCCGCGCAACGGTTCAGCGGGCCTACAATGCCCTGCGCGAACGCAAGCTCCTCGTAGCGCAGGGCCGGCGGGGCTTTCTGATCCAGAAACCCGGACCCAAGCTGCATCCCGGGATGGATCGCCTGAAGGGATTCACGGAGGAGATGCGGCTCCTCGGCAAGACGCCGTCCTCGCGCATCCTCGAGCGCAAGGTCTTGAGCGACCGCTCCATCGCCTCGATCTTCGGTCTGCCCTCGCCCTCTCCCTTCCTCAAGCTCGTGCGCGTCCGCTCCGGCGACGGGGTGCCGCTGTCGCGCGAGGTGGCGTGGTACAGCCTGACCGCCGCGCCGGCCCTGGCTGAGGCCGACCTGTCGGGCTCGGTCTATGCCTGCCTTGCGGACACGTGCGGCGTGCCCCTGCTCTACTGCGACCAGAGCATCGAGGCGACGACCCCGAGCCAGCTCGAATGCGACCTCTTCGGGTTCGCCGAACCCCAGCCCTGCCTGCTGATCAAGCGTCAGAGCTACACGGGAAGCGACGTCATGGTGGAATACGTGGAGGGCCTGTTCCGCGGCGATGCCTACAGCTATCGCCTGCGGCTCGGGATCTGACCGCCCCGGAGGCGGCAAAAGACAGCAACACCCTCTCGCCCTTCCAGCTTGACCCGGCTGCGCTGCACACGTACTCGCAGCGTATTGCCCAGAACGTCGGCAGGATCAGCCTAGCTATTTCGGCCCAAAACCATGGATGACGAACCGATGAGCCCTGCCGATGACTTGCAGGTTCTGCTCTCCCGCCTGAAGGCCGCCCAGCGCAACCTACTGCTCGGCGTCGCGCGCCAGGGCATCATGCCCTCCGAGGGCACACTGCGGAAGGTGGGCGACCTCGAGAACACGATCGCGGCGGTCGAGGCTCTCATCGAGGAGGAGCGCCAGTCCACGAGGCTGAAGCCGGTCGCCTGAGCGGGTTGAGCCTCCCCAGACCCACTCCCGTCAGCACCCCGTCCTCAGGGGCGAGCGCATGCGGCCCGCGGGTCGCCGCAACCTGAGCGGATCCAACCGAGTGCCTTGCGTGTTGTCCACGGTCAAGCCTCGACGGATTGGACCCGCATGGCCGAACCGGCCCCGCTCACACCAGCCCCGGCGCCTCCCGCGCCCGCCCACCCCTCCCTCCTCACGGCCGGCGGGATCGTCCTCGCGATCGGGGCGCTTTATTTCGGTCAGGACATCTTCGTCCCCTTCGCGCTCGCGATCCTCCTCAGCTTTGCGCTCACCCCGCTCGTCACGTGGCTTCGCCGATTCAGGTTCCCGCGCATCGCAGCGGTTCTCGTCGCCGTCACGCTCGCTTTCGTCCTCATCGGCGGCATCACCTTCGTGGTGGGGCGCCAGCTGGTTCAGCTCGCCAACAACCTGCCGAGCTACCAGACGACCATCAGTGAGAAGATCCGCTCGCTCCAAGCCTCGGCCCCTGGCGGGAGCGTGGTCGAACGGGTCACCACCACGATCCAGGACCTCAGCAAGGAGATCTCCGGCGGCGACGACGCGGCCCCGAAGCCGCCAGCAAGTCTCGGCGGAGCGCCCCAGCAGGAACCCGTCACGGTCCGCCTCGAGCGCGAGCAGGCCCAGCCCCTCGAGGTGATCCAGACCGTCGTCGGCCCCCTCCTCGCGCCCCTCGCGACGGCCGGACTCGTGGTGATCTTCGTCATCTTCATCCTGCTGGAGCAGGAGGACCTCAGGGACCGCTTCATCAAGCTGGTCGGCGGAGGCGACCTACAGCGGAGCACGCAGGCGCTGAACGATGCGGCGGCGCGGGTGAGCCGCTACCTCCTCATGCAGCTCGTGGTCAACCTGACCTACGGGGTGCCCATCGGCCTCGCCCTCTACTTCATCGGCGTCCCGAATGCCGTGCTGTGGGGCCTCCTCGCCGCCGTTCTCCGGTTCATTCCCTATCTCGGCCCTTTCCTCGCCGCCCTCTTTCCGATCGCCCTGGCCTTTGCGGTCGATCCGGGCTGGTCGATGCTCCTGTGGGTCGTCGGGCTGTTCCTCCTCGCCGAACTCGTGAGCAACAACGTGGTCGAGCCCTGGCTTTACGGCGCCAGCACCGGCCTCTCGTCGCTCGCCATCATCATGGCGGCGATCTTCTGGACGACCTTGTGGGGACCGGTCGGCCTCTTTCTCGCCACGCCTCTCACCGTGTGCGTGGTGGTCATCGGCCGCTACGTCCCGCAGCTCGAGTTCTTGGGCGTCCTTCTGGGCAGCGACCCGGTCCTCGCTCCGGAGGAGCGGCTCTACCAGCGGCTTCTCGCCGGCAACCTCGAGGAGGCCGTCGAGATCGCCGAGGATTACGTGGATCAGCGCTCGTCGAGGGAGTTCTACGATCACGTCGCAATCCCGGCGCTGCGCCTCGCCGAGAACGATCGCCAGCGCCACTCCGCAGACCCGACCTTCAGACGCTCGGTCGCCACCACCGCCATCTGTGTCGCGCGCGAGATCGCCGATCACGTGAGGGACAAGGCGACGAGCGCCACGGCCGGACACGTGCCGGCGGTCGAGAATACCTCGGCCTCGGGAGCGGAGGTCGAGGTGCTGTGCCTTGCGGGGCGGACCGAGCTCGACCACGCCGCTGCCGAGATGCTCGGCCAGGTGCTCGGCGAGGCCCGCCATACCGTCCGGGTCCTGCCTCCCATCGCGGTCAGCGAGGGAGCGTTGGGCCAGCTCGACCTTCGCGGCGTCAAGGTGGTGTGCCTCTCCTACCTGCACCCCCAGCCCCAGGTCTATGCCCGCTACATCTGCCGGCGGCTGCGCCGGCGCGCCCCCGGCATCAAGCTTCTCGTCTGCCTGTGGAACGTGGGTCCGACCCCCGGCGACGCGGACCACCTCGTCCGTCAGGTCTCGGCCGATGCGGCCCCGGCGACGATCGAGGCTGCCCTCGATCACGTCACCCGCTGGCTGGCCTCGGACGCGACGGTGCCGAGCGCTGCCGAAAGCGCGGCAGGCGCTGAACACGAGCGCATGCAGGCGGTGGACGCGCTCAACGTGAAGGACCAGACCGCGTGGATCGAGGCCCTGTCGAAGCAGGTGGCCGCCGAGTTCAACGTTCCGATCGCGCGAGCCTCCCTGATCGAGGAGGCTCGTCGCTCACACGATCCCCGCTCTCACCCGGGATCGCCCGGCAGCGGGGCCGGTGAACCTCTCTACGACGTTCTCGACAGTCATGTGATCGAAACCGGCGCTCCTGTGGTCGTCGAGGACGCCACCAAGGACGAGCGCTTCGCCGATGCGGCGGTCGTTCTGGAGAAGGGCGTCCGGTTCTATGCCGGAGCGCCGCTGAGGACGGCGGCCGGCCAGGTGGTCGGCGCTCTGAGCCTCATCGACACGAGCCCGCGCAGCCTTTCCGAGGCGGAAGAGCGCAGGCTCGCCGAGCGCTGCAACGAGCTCATGAGAGGAGTCGAACAAGGAGCCTAGCGCCGGACGGTCCGACACTTCGCGCGGCGAACCGACGAGGCGACCTCCCGCCGACGAGATCGTCCGATCAAGGGTCAGGGCGGGGCCAAGCCGCACTGGCGCGGTCGGGCCCCGGCTCCACCGCGACGTTCGGCGGGGACGGCTCCGGCCCGCCGCCCAGCACCTTTCCGAGGTCCTCCGGTCGGACCTGTTGTGCGGGAGAACGCGGGGCCACGTCGCCGTCTTCGGCTCGTTCGAGCGCCACATCGCCTCTCACGGACGGCACCGCATCAGGTGCGATCAACCCGAGCTTGGCGGCATGCTCCGCGATGGCGAGGCTGTCGGCGGCCAGCACCAGGCTGCTGCCGGCCGCCACCACGGCTCTGGCCAGTTCCTCGATCTCCCCGATCCGACCGGCACTTCGGGAGACGTTCCGGATGTAGACCGCCAGGATCCGGCCGGGGTGCTCGATCACGGCCTGCCGGTAGATCTCGGGGTCGTGCTGGCCGCTGTCGCCGATCAGGACGGCAGGCAGGTCCTTGTAGAGGGCCAGCATGCTGTCGATCAGGTCGCGCTTGTGATCCTCAGCCTTCCGGGGGAACGGCCACGTCCAGGAGACGCCCCATTCCCGCAGGAACAGGACGGGGCCGGCCGGGATCCTGTGCTGGGCGAAGAAGGTGTCGAGCACGTCGTAGATGCCCCACGGCGCTCTGGACACGTACAGCATGGGGTTGGCCTGGTCCCCCGAAACGCCCGCATGCAGCGCCCGGTACAGGGCAGCAACGCCGAGGAACGGCACGCGGCTCTCCGCATCCTCCACGAACAGGCGCCACAGCATCTTGAGCTTGTTGGCGACGCCCGTCTCCATGACGGTGTCGTCGATGTCGCTGATCACCACGAACGCGCAGTGCTCCGGCGGGATGAAGATCGAGCCCTGCGCCCGCACGTAGGGATCGTCCTCCAGGTGAAGGTCGATCTCGTGCCAGACGCGGTCCGGAGCCGGCCGGTCCCTCGGCCGCAGATGGATCCGAAAATAGCCATCCTGATCCGTGGTGACCCGTTCCCGTGCGCCGTAGAACTGGGCCACCACGCCTTTGCCCGGAACCGAGCGCCGTGCGACGCGCCGCCGGACCTCGCGGAACTGATCGATGAGGCTGTCCGCCGCCGCAGCGGCTGAGCGCTCCGACTGCCGGAAGACCCGGCCGATCAGGAATATCTCGGAGCGGGAGCCATAGCCCCGGCTCGCCTTGAGAACGAGGCCGCCGCCGGCCTGCCGGCCGCGGACCGGGCGCGCGAGCACCCGCAACAAGAGAAGAAGCGCCCGTTTCCACATCTTCAAGGTCCGGACAACGGCCATCGGTCGCTCTGCTCCATCGTCGCCAACCCTGCCGCACAGCGCGCGAGGCGACGCCGAGCCCGAGCGGACGGGACCGCATCGCCTTCTTCCGCACCCTTGGGCCAACCTCGTCCAGGGCTGCGGACGGTATGTCGAAGCCCGGCGGACGTCGTGTACTCTTCTAAGAGCCCGACGCGGCAATTGGTTCGAGGAGGTCGATCGTGGCGACGGTGAGAGGCGGGTTCCTGAGTGCCGTCCTGGCCTGGGCCCTCGCGGCGGCGGTCGCGCCTGCAGGCGCGTCGGCCCTCTTCGGCTGGCAGGTGGCCGACGTGCCTCCGGGCGATCTCTTGAACGTCCGGGCCTTTCCAAGCCACAGGTCGCGCGTTCTGGTGGGATACGCCAACGGCACGCCCCTGAGCCTCACGGGGCGGTGCAGAGGCCGGCATCTCGGCGCTGTGGCCGGTCAGCCGCATTGGCGCCAGCGGCAGGCCGTGCGCGACACCTGGTGCGAGGTGTGGCTCGACCCGACCGGGCGCGGAGAGTTCCGCACGGGCTGGGTTCGCGGGCGCTACATCAGCCCGCTCTAGCTCCTCGTCAATCGCGGGGGCACCGGCCCGAGCCTCGCGGCGCAGGCGGCTCAGAGCTCTCGAAAATAGCGCGCGACGGGCCATCGCTCGAAGCCGGTCCGCTCGTAGGCGGCTCGCGCCGGCGCATGGCCCGGATCGTCCCCCGTCTCCACCATCGCGATCGCCATGCCGGCCCGCCGCATCTCCGAGAGCGCGTGGTCGATCAGCGTGCGGGCGAGGCCCTTGCGCTGGTGATCCGGGTGGACGGCGAGGATGTACACCTCGCCCATTCTGTCATCCGGGTGCAACCGGATGCCGACCCACCCCAGCACGACCTTCTCCGCCAGCGCCACCCAGACCTGCCGGCCCTCGGACTGGAGGAAGGCCCCGATGTCGGCCGTCTGCCGGGCGCGCCACCCTCGAGGATAGAAGGCGTCATAGACATAGGCCGGCACCGCCGGCCGCAGCTTCTCGAACACGGGAGCCCAGGCCTCGACTGACAGGGCGAGGATGGACGCCTCGTGTTCGGGCGCGAAGGGAACGATCTGAAGGGACACGAAGCGCCTCCCATTGAGCCTCGACGGTCATGGGCGCATCGGTGCCCGGTGCGCCTTGCCCCGGATCTTAACCCACTCGACCGCTGGTTCTGAGGGCGCCGTCATCGCGTTCAGCGGCGGCCGGGTGAACACGACAGCCCTGCGCCGCGCGCCTTCGACGCCGGGTCCCCGGGCCACTGGGAAAGCGGCCAAGGTCACGCCCCTGTCATGGGACGGCCGGAGAATGCCCTGTATTCTCAGGTGCCTGCCATGGATGTCGGACCGCCCCTGCTCCTCGGCCTTGCTCTCCTGGCCACGGCCGCCCTGCCGGTCTGGCCTTACAGCCGGGGCTGGGACCTGCGGCCGCTCACGGGTTTCACTCTGATCATGGGTCTTGCCCTCGCCCTCATGCTCACGGGCCGGCTCTAGGGGAACGCCCCGCAGCCAGGAGAGCAAGGCGAGCATCGGTTGCGACCGTCCGCGAGCCATGTGGTGGACCGACTCAGGCACAAGCGCGCCGGACCGGTGCGAGCGTCACCTCTGCGCGGAACTGAAGGCCGGATCGCCGGATTGAATCCTCGTTACAGCCAAGGAGGCTCGTCATGTCGATGAGGTTCGTGTTGATCGCTGCCGGGCTCGCAGCCCTCGCCGCTGCTCCGGCCCACGCGCAGGCCGTGGTGCGCGGCGCCAAGGCAGGCGTCGAGGTCGGCAACAAGGCCGCGGGCCCGGTGGGTGCCGTCGTGGGCGGTGCGGTCGGAGCGACGGCCTACGGCTTTCGCGCCGGTGCGAGCCGCGTCCTCGGGGTTCCCGAAGAGGCAGGCCGTGCTCCCACCCGGCGCACGTCGCAAAAGCGAGTCGTTCGCCGCTGAGCCTGCGGCTCCCCGCACGGCAAACCTGAGATGTCGCGGGTGCGACGGGCCTTGGCTCCATCGCCCCAGTGCGGCGGTCGTTGCTCCTGAGGGGCGGTCAGGCTTGACCGCGAGCGCGCCTGGCCGCGCAAGACAGGGACGAGTTCTCGAAGGCGGCCGGCCCAAGCTCTAGATGAGGGCGCCCGGAACGACTTCGCCCTGTTTGAGGCCCGATCATGGACCCGTTTACAGCCGCCCTCGAGGAACTCGCCGACGCTCTTCTGGCGGGTGAGGATGCCGAGCGCATCCTCAACGAGATCGCCGAAGAGCACGACATCGCCGCGCATGCCCTGCGCAATCGCGCCGTTCGGGCCTTCGGGCCGCTGGAGACCTATCGCGAGCGGCAGGCCGCCGCCAAGAAGAACCGCCAGATGAGCCAGGTGCGCTCGGATCCCGTTCTCGCCGGAGCGACCTTCCTGGCCCAGGTCGCCAACCTCAGCCCGAAGCTGCCGGCGGCCGAGTTCGATGCCGAGGTCCGGCGCCTCGGGGCCGAGCTGGGCGTCGATCCGGCGGACCACCGCGGCGCGATCGACCGGGTACGGCGGCGATTTTGAAGGGAACGCTGGCGCTCCCTGTCGTCATGGATGGACGAGCCGGGCAACAGGGCCGATGATGAAGGCTTAGACGGCCGAACCGAGTTCCACGGTGCTCGGCCGAACCCGCCCTCTCGCATCCTGAACGGTGACCTGCCTCCCGATGTCGAAGCCCCCGAACCGCCGACCCAGCGACCCGCGCAGCGCAGCGGAGGCTGCCTTCAAGGCAGCGACGACGAAACCGGCCGCGGCCGAGCCGCGCCCGAGCAAGCCATTGGTCCCCGGCGCCAAGGAACTCGTGTCGCTGCGCCTCGACCGGGACGTGCTCGAGCATTTCCAGGACGCCGGGCCAGGCTGGCAGGAGCGCATCAACGCCGCCCTGCGCAAGGCCGCCGGCCTGTCGTGACCGCGGGCGGCGGCAGCGCCTGCCGGTCCGCCACGTGCCCGGGTCGTCGGGCGTCTTCCCGACGATTTCAGACGATTGCGCGGATCGCGGGTCTAGGTGATCCGGGGCAACCCAGCCTCCCTCGCCCGCCCTGAACAGGCCGGCAGCGGCGTCGCCCTTGTCGAGCGAGTTCGGATCGGTCATCGAGCAGGCGGGCCTGCTGCCATCGGCAGGGACAACGATGCCGTTCGGCTCTGTGAAAGGGACCTTAGCCAGGTGGACCTCATCGACCGGAAAATCCTCGACCTCCTTCAGCACGATGCGACCCTCTCGATCGCGGAGATCGGCGAGAGGGTCGGGCTGTCCCAGACGCCGTGCTGGAAGCGGATTCAGAAGCTCGAAGCCGGCGGCGTCATCGAGCAGCGCGTCGCACTTCTCAATCCGGAGAGAGTCGGCCTTGGCCTGACGGTGTTCGTGTCCATCGAGATCGGGGATCATTCGAGCGCGTGGCTCGCCCGCTTCGCCGAACTCGTCTCCGCCATGCCGGAGGTGCTCGAATTCTACCGGATGGCGGGAGACGTCGATTACATGCTGCGCGTGGTCGTGCGCGACATGCAGGCCTACGACGCGTTCTACAAACGGCTCATCGGCTCGGTGGCCCTCAAGAACGTGACGTCGCGCTTCGCGATGGAGAGGGTCAAATCGACGACAGCCCTGCCGCTCGACAGCGTCCCTCTCGCGGAGGGTGCAGACCTACGGGCTACCGACAGAGCGTGACGAGGGCTCGTCCACTGCGGTTCGGCCGGTGAGCGCGGCTCCCCCTCGCCCGCGCGGCCCGTTCTGACGTTCCTTAAAACGAACACAGAGCATGCTTCCCTAACCCGGCCTGAGCCTCCGGTCACTGCAGAAAGTAAGTTTCTCCTACCTGATCGGCAGCAAGGAGGAGAACCTTCCCCGCCATGACGTTCTTAAAAAAGAACATTCTGCTTGCCCTGACGGGGTTCTCCGGCAATCCTTGCGAAGCTCCGGTCGAGCCGACGACCGACCGCTTTCCTTGGAGTTGACCCATGCATGTCAGACGTTTCCTGACCGCCTTCATGGCGCTCGCCGGCATCGCGCTGTCCGGTCTTCCGGCCCTGGCCGACACGAATCCGCTCGTCACCACCGAGTGGCTCGAGAAGAACCTCGATGATCCCAAGGTTCGGATCGTCGAGGTGTCGGTCGAGCCCGGGCTCTTCGAGCGCGGCCACATCCCGAACGCTCAGAACGTGGTCTGGCACACGGACCTCGTCGAGACCGTCACGCGCGACATCGCCTCGCCCGAAAAATTCCAGACGCTCGCCCGCCGCCTCGGCATCGACGGGAGCACCACGGTCGTCCTCTACGGCGACAACAACAACTGGTTCGCCGCCTGGGGCGCCTGGGTCTTCGCCCAGTATGGCCTCGTCGACAACGTCAAGCTCCTCGACGGCGGCCGCAAGAAGTGGGAGGCCGAGAAGCGCCCCCTCGACACGCGTCAGGCGGAGGTCGCGCCGTCCCGCTTCACGGTGGCGGAGACCCGCTCCAACCTGCGCGCCAGGCTGCCCGATGTGCTTGCGGTCGCGAAAGGCGAGCGTCAGGCCAAGATCCTCGACATCCGCTCGCCCGACGAGTTCTCGGGCAAGGTCATCGCGCCGCAAGGCGTCCAGGAGCTCGCGATCCGGGCGGGCCACATCCCGGGCTCCGTGAACGTGCCCTGGGCCCGGGCCGTCAACGCGGACGGCACGTTGAAGCCCAAGGACGAGCTGAAGAAGCTTTACGCCGAAGCCGGCATCGACGGCACGAAGCCGATCATCACCACCTGCCGCATCGGCGAGCGCTCCAGCCATTCCTGGTTCGTGCTCACTCGCGTCCTCGGCTACGAGGCCAAGAACTATGATGGCTCGTGGACGGAGTATGGCAACACGGTCGGCGTGCCCATCGTGAACCTCGCCGGCACCGTGTGGGGCGGCAAGTAGGGATGACCCGTCCCTTGAGCGACGAGACGGGCGCCCTCGACCTGTGGGTCACGGGCGCGCCTGCGGCCCAGCCGCAGGCGCGCCTTGCCGGCCCGGTGCTCGCCCTCGGCATCGCGGCCGGCCTCGTCTCCGCGGCCCGATGGGTCGCGGGCGAGCCCCAGGGCAACACCCTCGCCCTCTCGCTCGTGCTCGGGAGCCTGTTCGGCTTCGTCCTGCAGCGCTCCCGCTTCTGCTTCTTCTGCCTGTGGCGCGACCTCATGGACCGTCGCGACCCGCGGGGCGCCCTCGGCGTGCTCGCGGCCCTGGCCGTCGGCATCGCGGGCTATACCGCGGTGTTCGGCGCCTTCCTGCCCGATCCCTCCGGCACCCGGCTCCCCCCGCAGGCGCATATCGGCCCCGCCGGCCCGGTGCTGGCCCTCGCCGGGGTTCTGTTCGGCGCCGGCATGGCGATCTCGGGCTCGTGCATCAGCGCCCACCTCTACCGTCTCGGGGAAGGCTCGCCGACGGCGCCCTTCGCCCTCATCGGCACCGCCTTCGGCTTCGGTCTCGGCTTCCTCGCCTGGAACCCGCTGTATCTGGCCAGCATCGCCGAGGCGCCCGTGCTCTGGCTGCCGCGCCAATTCGGCTATTCTGGAGCCCTGGGCCTGTCGCTCACGGTTCTCGCCGGGCCCGCCTGGGCGCTCCTGCGCCTGCGGCCGGTCGAGCCCCAGGCAGCCGGACCGGTCGATCCCCTGCGGGCGGTGTTCGTCGAGCGCTGGCCGGCCTGGGCCGGCGGCCTTGCCGTCGGGGCGATCGCCACCGTCGCCTATTTCCGCATCGCGCCGCTCGGCGTCACGGCCGAGATCGGCTCGCGCACCCGCCAAGCTGCCGGAGTGCTCGGCTGGCTGCCGGAGCGCCTGGAGGGCCTCGATACGTTCCGCGGCTGCGCCACCCTTGTCCGCGACGCGCTGCTCACCCCGAACGGCCTCTTCGTCGCCGGTCTCGTCCTGGCGTCGTTCGCCGCAGCGCTCGCCGCCGGCCAGTTCAAGCCGGCCCGGCCCAGCGCCGCCCAGGCCGGGCGGGGCCTCGTCGGAGGCGTTCTCCTGGGGTTCGGCGCGATGATCGGGCTCGGCTGCTCGATCGGCACGTTCCTGTCCGGCATCATGGCGGGCGCCGTATCCGGCTGGATCTTCGGTATCGCCATGCTGATGGGCGTCAGCGTTACCCTCGTGGCGGGCCGCCGCCTGGGCCTGCTCGCCCAGCCCTGAGTCCTTGCTCCCCTACCTGCCGAGAAGCGGGAAGACGGCCGCTCGGCCTCGTGCATAATGCCGGCGCCAGCAGTCCTTTGGCCGATGCCGCCGAGACCTCCTCGACGGAGCGTCCGGCCTGTCCGATGTCGAAGATGGAGTGTCCTATGCCGGGTCTGACGCGTCGCACATTCATGGCCGGGACGGCTGCCATGGTGCCCGCCTTGGGGAGCCGAGCCGCCTTCGCGCAACAGCCCCGGCGCGGCGGCGTGCTGGTAGTGGCCGCCGACACCGAGCCCAGGAACCTCAATCCCGCGCTCGTCGCCTCGAACGGCGTGTTCTACGTGGCGAGCAAGGTGATCGAACCGCTCGCGGAGATGGGCCCGGACGGCAGCCTCCTCCCGCGCCTTGCCACCGCGTGGGAAGGATCGGCCGACGGGCGCTCCGTGCGCTTCACGCTCCGCGAGGGCGTGCAATGGCACGACGGTCGCCCCTTCACTTCCGCCGACGTCGCGTTCTCCGCCCTCCAGCTCTGGAAGCCGCTGCAGAATCTCGGGCGCATCGTGTTCAAGGATCTGGAGGCCGTCGACACGCCGGATGCAAAGACAGCCATCCTGCGCTTTTCTGCGCCGACGCCGTTCCAGCTCGTGCGCAACGCGGTGCCGGCCCTCACCGCCGTGGTGCCGAAGCACCTCTACGAGGGCACCGACATCAACGCGAACCCCGCCAACACGAAGCTCGTGGGCACGGGCCCGTTCCGCTTCGTCGAGCATCGCCCCGGCGAGTATTACCGGCTCGAACGCAATCCCAACTACTGGGAGAGCGGCAAGCCCTATCTCGACGGCATCGTCTATCAGGTGCTCCCCGACCGCGCCGCCATCGCGGCGGCCCTCGAGGCCGACCGGATCCAGCTCGCCGCCTTCTCGGCGGTGCCGCTGGCGGATCTCGAGCGCATCGGCAAGGTGCCGGGCGTGAAGGTCGTGACGGAGGGCTACGAGGGCATCACCTACCAGCTCACCGTGGAGATGAACCACCGCCGCAAGGAACTTGCCGACCCGCGCGTGCGCCGCGCCATCGCGCATGCCATCGATCGTCAGTTCGTCGTCGACACGATCTTCCTCGGCTACGCGAAGGCCTCGACCGGCCCCGTCCCGCTCTTCGACAAGCAATTCTACGCCGCCGATGCGGCGATGCCGGCCTTCGACCGGGCGAGGGCCAACGCCCTGCTGGACGAGGCGGGCTACCCGCGCGGCGCCGGCGGCACGCGCTTCCAGCTGCGGCTCCTGCCTGCGCCCTGGTTCGAGCAGACGCGCCAGTTCGGCGACTATCTCCGGCAGGCCCTGCGCGCCGTCGGCATCGACGCGCAGATCGTCAACAACGACGCCGCCGCCCATACCCGCGCAGTCTATACCGACCGCAGCTTCGATCTCGCCATCGGCTCGCCGGTCTACCGCAACGATCCTGCGATCTCGACCACGATCCTCTACCAGGGCGGCCTGCCCGCGGGCGTACCGTTCTCCAATCAGTACGGGTACGACAGCCCGGCGATGAACGACATCATCGCCAAAGCCGCCGTAGCAGTGGACGAGGGGGAACGCGTGCGGCTCTACCGCGACTTCGAGCGCCTCGCCGCGGAGGACGTGCCGCTCGTCCACGTGGCGGAGTTCACCTTCATCACCGTGGCGCGGGACCGGGTGCGCAACGTCGCCAACAATCCGCGGTGGGCCACCTCCCACTGGTCGGATACCTGGCTGGCGTCGTAAGCTCGGAGCGCGATGCGTTCCCTCCGTCTGATCGCGCAGCGCCTTCTGGCGGCGCTGCCGACCCTTCTTCTCGTTTCGCTCGGCGCCTTCCTGCTCCTCGAGAGCGCGCCGGGCGATGCCGCCGACGCGTATCTCGCCCAGACCGGCGGGGATGCGGGCTTCGCCGCGGAGCTGCGCCAGCGCCTCGGGTTGGAAGGGACCCCGCTCGACAGGCTGGCGGCCTTCTATGCCGGTCTCCTGCAGGGCGATCTCGGCACCTCGGCTTTGTTCAACCGCCCCGTGCTTCACGTCATCGCCGAGCGCCTGCCGACGACGCTGCTGCTCATGGCCGCGGCCGTCTCGTTCACCGCCCTCGTCGGCTCCGCGCTCGGCCTCCTTGCCGGCGTGCGGCCCGGCGGCTGGCGCGATCAGGCGATCACGGTCGCGACCCTCGGCCTCCTCGCCATGCCGAATTTCTGGCTGGCGCTCCTGCTCGTCCTCCTCTTCGGCGTCCAGCTCGCCTGGCTGCCGACGAGCGGCCTCCAGAGCCTCGGCGCGCCGAAAACCGGCCTTGCCGCCGCTCTCGACATGGCTTGGCACCTCGTCCTGCCGACCCTCGCCCTCGGCGCCGGATACCTTGCCCTTTACACCCGCACGCTCCGCGCCGGCATGGCGGCGACGTGGCGGGCCGACCACGTGCGCGCCGCCCGCGCCCGCGGCTTAGCGGAGCGGCGGGTAGTCTGGCGCGCCGTCGCCCGCCCGGCCCTCTTGCCCGTCGTCGTGCTGCTCGGCCAGCAGGTGGGCACGCTCTTCGGCGGCAGCGTCGTCACCGAGACGGTCTTCGGCATTCCGGGCCTCGGGCGCCTCACCTACGAGGCGGTGGCGGGGCGCGACACCCTTCTCCTCGTCGGCGTCGTGATGGCGGGAACCGTGGTGGTGATCCTCGCCAACCTCTTGGTCGATCTCCTGCTCGTGCGGCTCGACCCGCGCATCGGAGCCTCCGGTGGGTAGCGCCCTTGCTTTTCGCGTCGCGCGCACCTGGCAGGGCGGCGCGGGCGCGTTCCTCATTCTGCTTGGCGCCCTCGTGGCGCTCGCGGCGCCCGCGCTCTTCACGGGCGATCCCCTCGACGTGGTGGCGCGCCCCCTCACCCGCCCGTTCACGAACCCGCTCGTGCCCCTCGGCACCGACCGGCTCGGACGCGACATCCTCGCCGGGCTCGTCCACGGCGCACGCGGCACCCTGCTCATCGCCGGATCCGTCGCCGCCATCGCGCTCATCGCCGGCGCGGCGGTCGGCACGGCGGCGGGCTATCTCGGGGGTATCGCCGACGAGGTGCTGATGCGGATCGCGGACGCGACGCAGACCGTGCCCGGCTTCGTGCTCGCCCTCGCCCTCGTCAGCGTCGCCGGGCCGAGCCAGCCGGTGATCGTGCTCGCGATCGCGGCCGGCGCCTGGACGGGGCCAGCGCGCGTGGTGCGGGCGGAGGTGCTGTCGCTCAAGGAACGCCCGTTCGTCGAAGCCTCGCGTCTCGTGGGCCGCCGGCCGCTCGCCATCGCCTTTCAAGTGGTGCTGCCGAACGCGCTGACGCCGCTCATCGCCCTTGCCGCCGTCATCGTGGCGGCGGCGATCCTCTCCGAATCCGCCCTCGCCTTCCTCGGCCTCGGCGATCCCAACGCGGCGAGCTGGGGCGCCATGATCGCGGAGGGCCGGCAGGTGATGCGCACCGCGCCGCACGTCATCATCGCGCCGGGGCTTGCCGTGATGGCGACGGTCCTGGCGGCCAGCCTCACCGGCGACGGGCTCGCCCGCGCCCTCGAAACCGGGAGCAGCGACTAGCATGACAGCCGAAGACAGCCTCCGCCGCGAGCTCGAAGACGCCTTCCGCAGCCGGGCGCATCTCTACCGGCTCTTCCTCGACGAGCTGGAGGCCGAACTCGGCCCCGAGCGCGCCGAAGCCGTGATGGCCCGCGCCCTCGAAACCCGCGGCCGCGAGGTCGCCGCAGCGCTGTTCAAGGACACGCCTCCCGACCCCGTCGCGGTCGGCGACCGCTTCCTCTCCGTCAGCCCCGACGGCGGCCGGATGTACCCTCACGAAGCCGAGCGCGGGCCCGGCTGCATGTCGATCCGGGTCCACCGCTGCCCCCTGAAGGACGCCTGGACGGGCTCGGGCCTTCCGCCGGAGCGCGTCGCCCAGCTCTGCCGGATTGCGGGCGCCTTCGACAAGGGTCTGTTCGAGGCCGCCGGCCTCGCGTTCTCCAACGAGACCTGGAGCGAGGCCCGCGGCGGGGGCTGCTGCTGGATCCGGCTCGACCGGGCGGCATGAGCCGTCAGAGCAGCCCCGGGTCGATCGCGACGGAGCGTTCGAGCCAGGCCGGCACCGGCAGGGCCTTGGAGCGCAGGAAGTCGGGGTTGAACAGCTTCGACTGATAGCGCGTGCCGGAATCGCACAGCACCGTCACGATCGTGTGGCCGGGGCCGAGATGCCGGGCGAGACGGATCGCGCCCGCCACGTTGATGGCCGACGAGCCGCCGAGGCACAGACCTTCGTTCTCCAGGAGGTCGAATGCGAGCGGCAGCGCCTCCTCGTCCGGGATCTGGAAGGCGACGTCCGGAGCGAACCCTTCGAGGTTCCGGGTGATCCGCCCCTGCCCGATGCCTTCCGTGATCGAGGACCCTTCGGCCTTGAGCTCGCCCCGGGTGTAGTAGCCGTAGAGCGCCGCCCCCATGGGATCCGCAAGACCGATGGCGACGTTCGGATTGCGCGCCTTGAGGGCGCTCGCGACGCCGGCGAGCGTTCCGCCCGTGCCGACGGCGCACACGAACCCATCCACCTTGCCGTCCGTCTGCGCCCAGATCTCGGGTCCCGTCGTCGCGATGTGCCCCTCGCGGTTGGCCAGGTTGTCGAACTGGTTCGCCCAGATGGCTCCGTTGGGCTCGCTTTGGGCCAGGCGTTCCGCCAGCCTGCCCGACACCTTCACGTAGTTGTTGGGATTAGCGTAAGGCACCGCCGGTACCTCGATCAGGTGCGCGCCGCAGAGCCGGAGCATGTCCTTCTTCTCCTGCGACTGCGTCTCGGGGATGACGATCACCGTCCGATAGCCGAGAGCGTTGCCGACGAGCGCGAGGCCGATCCCCGTATTGCCGGCGGTGCCCTCGACGATCACCCCGCCGGGCCTGAGAAGGCCGCGCTCTTGCGCATCCTGGATGATGAAGAGCGCGGCCCGGTCCTTCACCGACTGGCCCGGGTTCATGAACTCGGCCTTGCCCAGGATCGTGCAGCCCGTCGCCTCCGAGGCGCCGCGGAGGCGGATCAGCGGCGTCCCGCCGATGGCTTCGACGATGCCATGATGAACAGACATGATCTTCTCCGAGAGTGGGGCTGCGCCCGGGCGACGGGCGGTGGAGCGCCGAGGAAGCACCGGATACCGGCTGCCGCCGGCCTCAGGCAAGGGCCGCCGCCCGGCACGGGCAATTCTTCAGGCGGCGGCCCTTGCCTGAGGCGCGCCGAAGCGGGATGGCCAGGAGCGCCGGACGGGCCGTTGCGATTGCTGTCTCGTCATTCCTGATGCACAGGGCCCGAGTTCTCATCCCCAGTCGGTGCCGGCGCGGCGCGACGGCCCCTCCGAGGCGTGCGTCACCGCCAATTGCGTGCTCGGCGCCTGCTTCTCGGTTCTCGCGGCGGCCTGGTGGGCCGGCCCGTCCACGATGAGCCGGGCGCCGCGCTGATAGGTGAGGTAGTTCCACATCCAGGTGAAGGCGACGACCGCGCGGTTCCTCAGGCCGATCAGGAAGTAGACGTGCGCGAGCCCCCAGAACAGCCAGCCCACGAAGCCCTTGAGGTGAAGGCGGTCGAGTTTCACCACAGCCGCCTTGCGCCCGATGGTGGCCAGATCGCCGTGATGGCGATAGCGGAAAGGCCCCGGCACGGGGCGCGCCGAAGCCCGGGCCGCGATCACCTTGGCCACATACCGGCCCATCTGCTTGGCGGCGGGCGCGATGCCGGGCACGGCTCGTCCGCTCTCATCCACGACCGCGGCCGTATCGCCGATGGCGAAGATCTCGGGCCGCCCCGGAACCGCAAGGTCCGGCCCCACCGCGACCCGCCCGGCCCGGTCCGCGCCGGCCCCGAGCCAGGAGGCCGCGGGCGATGCGATCACGCCCGCCGCCCAGACGATCGTTCCCGCTTCGATGCGTTGCTCGCCGAGGTCAACCCCGCCCTCGTCGCAATTCGTGACCCGGGTCGCCGTCATCACCTCGACGCCCATGCGGACGAGCGAGCGCTCCACATAGGCCGAGAGGGGGTCCGGGAAGGCCGGCAGAAGACGCGGGCCCGCTTCGATCAGGATGACCCGCGCCTTGCTTGGATCGATGCGGCGGAACTCCGCCGGCAGGGCGTGATGTGCAACTTCCGCGATGGCACCCGCCATCTCGACCCCGGTGGGGCCGCCACCCACCACGACGAAGGTGAGAAGCCGCCGCTGTTCCTCCGCGTCCGCGATGAGTTCGGCCCGCTCGAACGCGAGGAGGATCTTTCTGCGGATGGCGGTGGCATCCTCGATCTGCTTCAGCCCGGGCGCCGCATCGGCCCATTCCGGATGCCCGAAATACGAGTGCGTGGCGCCGGTCGCGAGGACGAGCACGTCATAGGGCACCTCGAGCGGGCCGGCCCGCACCACGCGCCGCTCGGCATCGACCCCCGTAACGTTCGCCATGAGAACGGTGGCGTTCGCCTGCCGCCTTAGGATGCCGCGGATGGGCCAGGCGATGTCCGCCGGCGAGAGCGCCGCCGTCGCCACCTGATAGAGCAGCGGCTGAAAGTAGTGGTAGTTGTGCCGGTCGATCAGGGTGACGTCGACCGGCGCCTTGGCGAGCGATTGAGCGGCGGTCAGCCCGCCGAACCCCGCGCCCACGATCACCACCTTGAGGCATGCTGCCATCTCGCACTCCGATCAGGGCTTCGCTCGCAGCGGTGGGGCGGCGCACACCAACACGGCCCGGCTCACAGTGTTCCTCGGACCCGGACGTCCTCCGACCGACGCTGAGTGGAGAGCGCGGCTTCAATCCCGTCTCGGGCGGGGCCGCTTGCCTGAGAGATAGTCGCTGGCGAGTGACAGGTTTTCGACCCGGTGTACCCAAAGGCTATCGGCCGTCTGGTAGCTTGAGCTCCCGTAATCGAACGCGACCTCGAAGCGGCACTCGTGGTAGTCGCGAGCGCTGCGCTGCCCCCGGCAGTGCTGGTCAAGGTAGGCCTGAGCCTCAGGATCGACCGTCGGCGAGATCAGCATGGCTCCCTGCATGCGCAATCCGATGATCAGGCAGCGGTAGTCGGACGGGCCCTGCCGGTAGCAGCCGATGGCCGTGCGGGTCTTGAGCGTGTCTCCCGGCTCTGCCCTGAGGTTTGGCATGTACAGAGCCGTCGTCTCGATCTGACGGACAGCCGGTTGCGCGTAGGCGCCCGGGGACGGCAACAAGGACAAGAGGACGAGGACAGCCGCGCGCATCGGACATCCTGGATCGGCAAGGAACGGAAACTGTCTAGCTCCGATGACGGATCTGAGCAAGCAAGGAGGGAGCCGTGGTCCAGATCGGTTGCGGGGAGCTTGCGTCTCGGCGTACGTCCGACGAACGCGAGCATCCGGGGTGTTCGCCGAATGCCGAGACCTTGGCACGCTAGCTTATTCGAGCGCCCGGCAGATCCGAAGGGTATCGCTGTTGCGGCTCAGGAACTCGACCACGGCGACGTCAGGCGTGTTCTGATTGAGCCAAGCGGCGGCCTCGAGCCAACTGTCGTGGGGACGTGCCAGGGCAGAGCCAAAGCGGCTCAAGACACCTCCCACCTTGGTTCGTGCGACCCTCTCCTCCAGGGCCACGAAGGCCAGCGGCAGGGCAAAGGAGTGCAAGGGCTACTCTCGTTGGCCTTCTCGTAAGGACCGAGGGTGAAAAGCACCTTGAGTGTCACTCCTGTCCGCTGTGCCGGCTTTGAACAGCAAGGAGCAGAAAGTGGGTAGCAAGCCGCCAACGGTGCCCGTGTAAGGCTGCACAGGGCGCCTCAGCGCGTTGAGTCTGAGAGTTAGCCGAGTGGCTGGGCGGGTTCAGCCGGTCATGTGCTCAAGGTGCAAAGAAGCTCGGAATTTAGGTTTCAGGAGCATTGCCGAGGAATTACTCCGGCTATTGTCGCAGCGCTCCTGCTTTAACTCGATACAGCACTGATTAGAATCGAACCTCCAGCTTGCCTTTCAGGGCCTGATCGTGCGCGCGCGAGCCTACCTGTCCTGCATAGGATACGCTCAAGGTAACGGCGTCGCTCGCCTGCCAGTCCAGGCCAGCTTCAACGGCCAAGGCGGTCCGATCAACCGGTATGCCTGCGACACGAAACGGGCTCTCCGGGGCGCTCTGGAAGGCCAACACCGCCTCAGGCGACAGCTCGCCGTAGGCTTGGCGCCAGCCCACCATCCCGCGCACCACCAGCGGAATACCCGCCATCAGCGGCATCTCGGCCCGGAGGCCGAGCGTCGAGGAGCCTAGGTCATAGGTGAGACTGCCGGCCATCAACGCTGCCTCAGCCCCACTCTCGCGGAACGAAGCGGTGTGAACGCGAAGAGCAGTAGCGGCCGCAAACGGCTCGATGCTCCCAGCACCAACTCGCACCTTGTAGCCGACTTCTCCGAAAGCCTGCAGCGTATGGCCGTCATAGTCCGCCGTGTTTGCGTCAGAAAACGTGCCGATCACCACCCCGCGTCGGGTCTCGGTGGTGTTGTGCGCGGCGGCAGCGCCAGCCCGCAAGGTGAGTTCGCCGAAGCCAGCGCTGCCGTACGCTGCGCCGAATACGCTCCGCACCTGGCCCGAGCTGAGGCGGTCCGCGACATCAAGATGGCTTTCCGTGTACCCACCCGCCACACCAGCCCGCCACCGGTCGCCGAGGCTCGTGTCGGCGCCGAGCACGAAGCCTCCCGTGGTGCGCTCGACGGTGGCTGCGTTCCCGTTGCTGTCCGTCTCGCCCCAGGAGCCAAAACCCTGTCCCCAGAACGCGTCCGACTTGGGCGGCCTCACAGGAATCGCCACTGGGGCGGGTTGCCGGCCCGGCATGTCCGCTGCATAGGCACCGGCCACCGCTGCGCCGGCGGACATCGGAAACGCCTGCGCGGAGCCCCTCAGGCGGTGAAGAAGGGCGTCTTGAACGAGCCGCGCTTCCGTGAGTGCTGTCGAGGCTGAGCTTGCGTGAACCTCTCCCGAAAGCAGGTTGAGGCCAGCGCGCACCTCCTCCTCGGTGATCTGGCTCAGAGCCTCATAGATGGGGTGCCCGAACGTGGCGCTTCGATCGAGAGCGCCGGCGACGGCTGTTTGGTTGCCCGTTGCAGCAAGAGGCGTGAAGCCAACAGGTCCGAACAGGGCAGCACTCAGCGTAACGGAACTCGACAGAATGACACCGTCGATGGGGTCCCAGGTTGCGGTCGGAACCGCGATGGGGACGTACTGGAACGTGTAGGTGCCCGGGCGCAGGCCCGTGAACGTGACCCCCTGCCAGGCGACGCTCGCCGACCCTGGATTCGTTCCAACCAGCGTTGTGCCATTCGAGTAGAAGTTGTTCGTGCCATCAACGAGACCGCTGGGCTTCGTGGTGGTCACGACCGTGAACGAGACGGTGCTGGAGTAAGTGACGTCGACGCCGTTGAGGGAGAACGAGCCCTCGGTGAAGTTCGTGCCCGCGTGGTAGGTGCCGTACCAGAAGGTGACGTTGCCGCCGCCAGCACTCTCGTAACCGACCGAGTTGGTGTGGGCGACAGCCGAGCCCAGCCCGAGTAGGCTAAAAGACGCCAGAGCGGCAACGGCGAGTTGGGGACGCAAATGCATTGGTCGCTCCGGCAAATCAGCAAAGCTTAAGCTGATCGACGGATGCCGAGCGTTCCGTAATGGCAGTCAACCGCGTGTTGTCTAACGTCGAGAATGTGTGCGCTACTGGCAACACTGACGATCTGACGGAGCCAACATCCGTAGTTGGCGCAGCAACATCGCAGATCAGGCGTTAGACTGGCCGGGCGGGCTCAGGGCAGACTGAGGGCAGCGAAGAGAGCCGGGCGGTTCGTTAAGGGGAACGGGCAAACCGATGCAGAAACCTACACGGTATCCGCTGGCTGACGTTCGGCGGCGTCTTTACGCTGCTCGTGGCGGGATACGTCTTAGTGCGGCTGCTCGACTCTCACATAGAGTTTTGAGGTTTGAGACCCAGGCACACCATTGCCTCGTCTGAGTGCTTCGAAGGCGGAGCGCTGGGCGCGAGGAGCCAATGATCCTCGAACAACCGGCTGATGCGCACGGTGATCCCAAACTCCCGGGCAAGATCGTCGCTGCTGAGGCCCTGCCGCGATGTGGAAGAGGTACGCTAGACGGTAATGATTGCTCCGTGAGCGGCAGCCCATGACGCGTGCGCTGCCGAAGAGGCTGAGCAACACGGGTTGGTTAGACTAGCAGCGCGGGATTGTCCTTAGGGAGAGTACGGAGTGGCCACCAACGGGCGCTTGGCACGCCTGAAACGGCTTGGGTCGAAAGTCTTAAGAGCATCTCCTGAGGTGCGGCCGCCGTCTACTTATCTTAGATCAGCGGCGCCTTTCGGGCCAGAAGGGACCCTTCGATGCCCAGCCCACACCCGCCTCGCCGTCCTGATTGTAGAACCGCTCGATGTAGTCGAACACGTCCGCCCGTGCCTCATTCCGGGTGCGGTAGGTCCGCCGTGCGGTTCACTCGGTTTTCAGCGAGGAGAAGAAGCTCTCCATCGCAGCGTTGTCCCACACATTACCTGACCGGCTCATCGAGCACACGATGCCGTGCTCAGCCATCAGCCGCTGGAGCGGCTCACTCGTATATTGGCTGTCCTGGTCGGAATGGTGCAGCAGGGCATCTGGCTTGTCCCTGCGCCAGATCGCCATCATGAGCGCTTCCGGGACGAGTTGAGCCGTCATGCTGGCCTGCATGGACCAGCCCACCACCCGACGTGAGAACAAGTCGATCACGGCGGCCACATGGAGCAAGCCCTCAGCGGTCCAGATGTAGGTGAAGTCCGCCACCCACTTCCGGTTCGGACCTTCGGCTGCGAACTGCCGCTCCAGCAGGTTGGGCGAGGCGGCCGCTCGCGTGCCCTCATCCTTCGGCAGCCCCCGCCGCTGAGGGCGGGCTCGCAATGCGTTCTCACGCATGATCCGCTCGATCCGGTGCAGCCCGCAAGAGATGCCCTCGACCAGCACGTCCTGCCAGACCCGGCGTGCCCCGTAGGTGCGGTCGCTTCCTACCAACCTCATCCGGACCTTCGTCAGGATGACCTCGTCGTCTCGAGCACGCTGGCTCCGGGGGCGGGTGAGCCACGCGTGCAAGCCGGAGCGGGAGACATCGAGAGCCGCGCACATCCACGCCACCGGCCAGATGCTCCGGTGCTTGGCAATGAACGCGAACCTCATATCGCGTCCCCCGCGAAGAAGGCTGCGGCCTTTTTTAAGATGTCACGCTCCGCCCGGAACCGGTCGACCTCTTTGCGCATGCGGTCGATCTCGGCCTGCTCGGGCTTCGTCTGCCCCTGGCCGGGAAAGGCGTGCTGGGGGTCGGCAGACAGCTGCTTGATCCACCGATGCAGCACCGTCTCGTGAACGAGGTCCCGCGCGGCTTGGGCGACACTCACCCCTCGCTCTCGGACCAGCCGAACAGCCTCAATCTTGAACTCACGTCCTGTGTCGACTTCAGGTAGCTCACGAATGCTTACAGATGAACGCCGCATCGATCTTGGCTCACTCTCCGACCTCATGAGGAGCGCTGACGCTCCAGTCGCCTCGTCAGGGCAGCGCGGGTGAAGCGAGGCGATCCCTTAGGAAGCTTAGGGCGTGCTCGGCGTGCACTCTCAAGACCACTTCGGCGCTGCCACCCGCAACATCGTCAACAATCAAGGTGCCCTCATCGAGCCCGCTCCCCACCTGGACTTTGAGGTGCATGAGATCGGTGCCGAAGAGCTCAGGGCGGAGTGCGAACAAGACCACGCAAGGATCGTGGAGGGGCCGACTGTCCTGCCCTGAAGTCGAGGCGAAGTAGGCATCGATGAGTGCCGCGGCAGCGGTCGCTGGCGCGTTACCGCTGGAAGCCAGTTTAGCCACGAAGGCGCGTGTGGCGCGGACTTGGCGGGTGACGTCGAGAGGGACCAGAACAAGCCGAAGCTTCTCCTGCAAGATGATAGCGGCGGCTTCCGGGTCGGCTGCCATGTTGAACTCGGAGCGTGGCCCGGAATTGCCCGTCGCGTCGATGGCTCCACCCATAGCAATCACTCGCCCGATGCGACGGGCGGCTTCGGGATGGGCCTGCACGAGGGCGGCCAGATTGGTCAGAGGTCCAAGCGCCAGGATGTCAACGGTATGCGGTGGTTCCGCCATCAGCACGCTGGCCATCCACTCCACTGCTGGCAGGGCTCCGGGAGCGCACACGGGCTCGGGTAGTGGTACGCCGCCGATGCCGTCGGCGCCATGGATGTCCAGCGGAGTGACGGGCTGCCGCGCTAAAGGTCCCGCAGCCCCGCGCAAGACCGGGATCTCCGGACGATGAGCCAGCGCCAGGAGCCTTCCTGCATTTCGGGTCGTGGTCTCAATGCCGATGTTGCCAGCGACGGTGCTGATGCCCCGCACCTCAAGCTCTGGTGACGCTAAGGCCAGGAGAATGGCGAGGGCATCGTCGATGCCCGGATCTGTGTCGATGATTGTGGGTCGGCCGACCGACAGCGCCATGTTGGAGAAAGTACCTTCTCTGGACGTCAGCGCGGCATCCTGATGGGATGGCTCGCGAAATCAACCCGGAAACCGTTATGACGGAACACAATGCCCTGCCGGACGACCTCCTCATAGCTGCCGACGACGAAGTTCGCATCCGGCAAGACCTGGTTCTGGTAGCGCTCGGCAAGAGGCCAGCTGACAGCGTCGTGCGGGTTGGTCGGCTGCTCAATGTGGCCACCCGCACCTGGCTTGAGGACCAGGAGATCGCGATCCGCGGCCGCCGCATAGCCTGGGTCGGACCGGCAGGCGGCTTCCAGGGGGAGGCTGCAGAGAGGTTCGAGCGGCCCGAACTTGCCGCGGTGCCGGGCTTTGGCGAGGTCCACAAGCATATTGAGAGCTCGCATCTTACCCCCGAATACGAGGCCGCGCTTGTCCTGCCTCGCGGCAATACCTGGACCTGCGAGGCGAGCCACGAGTTCTCGAATGTGGATGGCGCTCACAACATTGAGTTCTGGCTCACCGCGCGCCGGCATGGCTCGCCCGTGAAGATTTTCCCCTTACCCGGTTCTGCCGTACCGCCGACTGCCTACGAATGGGGCGGCGGGCACTATGGGTATGACGACCAAGCCGGTTTTCTCGACCAGAACCTGATGGTGGCGGGGCTCGACGAGGTGATGGATTGGCCGGCGGTTTGGAATTCGCAGAACCCATCGCACGAGCGCCTCTGGGGGATGATCCGCGCGACCTTCGAGCAGCGTGGCGTCGTTGAGGGCCATGGGGCTGGACTGCGCGACTTGAACTCCATCAACGCTTTTGCGGCGGCGGGCCTCGCCTCCGACCACGAGGGTTGGACCGCCGAGGAGGTTTGGGACAAGCTAAGGCACGGGCTTTTCGCGGAAATCCGCCCGCATTCCATGCGGGACATCATCGTGGGCCTCCTCGACCGCGGTCTCGCCGACTGGTCGCAGGTTGCGTTTGCGACGGACGACCGCAGCGCCTCCGACACGCTGCGCATGGGCGCGACCGATTATAACGTGCGTCTCGCGATCCAGTCCGGGCTCGCGCCGGAGATCGCGATCCAGTGCGTAACCATCAATCCGGCAAGGCATATGCGGCTGACGCCGTGGGTCGGCAGCATCGCGGCGGGCCGATATGCTGACCTCGTGCTCCTCGACGATCTTGCGACATTGTCGATCGCCGAGGTCTGGGCCGACGGGCGACAGGTCTCGCAGGGTGCGAGCTATACGGGCCCCCTCCCCTCTATACCGTGGCCGACATGGGCCACGGACACGGTGAAGATTGAACGCCGGATCGTCGCGGAAGACTTTGCGCTTAAAGCTAAGCCCGGGCGTAAGAGCATGCAGGCGGCTCTCCTGCGTCCCTTCCACTGGCACGACAACTTTATCACGATGGAGCTCCCGGTCGAAGGCGGCGTCGTCCAGCGCGATCCTGACCGCAACGTGACGAAGTTCGCCATCGTTGATCGCTTCTCCGGTCGAGGACTCGTATCCCGGATGTTCTGGCTCGGTTGTGGACCGCGAACCCCCGACACGGCGGTCGGGTGCACGGTGGCGCACGACAAGCACAATTTGTGGATCGTCGGCTCCTCCGACGAGGCCATGGCCATGGTGGCGAACCGAGCGGCCGAAATCGGCGGTGGTTGGGTGCTGGTGAGCGGTGGACAGGTTCTCGCAGAGGTGCGTTACGAGGTTGGCGGGTTGATGACGCAGCGCCCAGCCGAGGCGCTCGATGCCGAGATGCAGCACCTCTATGCGCAAGCCGCCCGGATCGACTGGCTTTATGAGCCAACCTACTCGCCGCGTTGGTATCCTGGATTTCCGGAGCGCCTGCAATTCGCAACCCTGACCTGCGCGCCTTGGCGCTGGGCCCTCGTCGCCCCCTGCGACCTTGCGCCAGAGGGGTTCGTGAACGTCGCAACGGGCGAGACGCACCCGGTGGTCTGGTAAGCTCAGCGAGCAGCGTCGATGCGCGCCATCTCCGCCCTGAACGTTGTGGCGATCTGGCCCGCATCGCGCAGCACCTTTCGGCGCTCCAGGCTCGCAACCTCTCGGTCCCGCATGAGCCAGCGCCCGCCGACCATGACGTCCCGCACGTCGCTCGGCATCGCCGCGTAAACGAGCGTCGCATAGACGTCGTAGACCGGCTGCGCGCGGGGTGCCGACAGGTTGATGCGGATGAGGTCAGCCTTCTTTCCAGGCGCGAGCGAGCCGATGCGGTTGTCGAGCCCGAGCACGCGGGCCCCCTCCAGGGTCGCCATGCGGACGACTTCGACGGCCGGCATCGGCTTGCGGCTATGACCGAGGAGCTTCTGGAACATCGAGACAGGGGCGAATTGGGAGAACAGATCGAGGGTGTTGCCGCTCATCGGTCCGTCGGTTGCAATGCCCACTGGAATGCCGGCCGCCCGCATGGCCTCAACAGGCGCAATGCCGCGTCCAGCCTTCGCGTTCGAGCGCGCATTATGGGCAACTCGCACTCCTGCCCGCGCTAAGCGATCAATTTCGGCGGGATCAATATAAAGACAATGCGCGGCTATGAGACCCTCGCGCAGGAGCCCCGCCTTCTCGACCACTGCGACGGGACGGAGGCTGTGGTTTTTGAGACACCAATCCATTTCGGTGGTCATTTCGGCAAGATGGATCTGAACCGGAACGTTCGGATGTTCATCGGCCCACCGGGCGACCCGCGCCATAACCGGCACATCGGTCGAATAAGGCGCGTGCGGGGCTATGGACGGAATGATGCGTTCGTGCCCCGCGAACTCCGTCATCACTTGATCGACCAGAGCAAAGCCCTCGTCGATCGACTTGTGATCGGGGGGATCGAAGTTTGCGATCGTCTGGCCGACGACGCCGCGCAGTCCGGCCTCGTCAAGCGCGCGGCCAACCTCGGTCTCGTAGTAGTACATGTCGGCGACGGTGGTGACGCCACCCTCAATCGACTCAAGCGCCCCGAGCAGCGTACCGATCCGCACCATCTCGGGCGTTACGAACTTGCGTTCCATGGGCAGCACGTAGCGGAAGAGCCGGTCGTCCACATCCTCGCCGAGACCGCGAAAAAGGGTCATCGGGAGGTGCGCGTGGGGATTGATCATGCCGGGCATGACCACGTCGCCGTTCACATCGAGGATTTCGGCGCCATCTGGACGCGGCGGGGCACCCGCCCCGATCGACCGGATCGTGTCGCCCTCCAAGTAAACCCACCCACGCGGGTGAACCGTCATGGCCTCGTCGATCGGCAGGAGACAGGCGTTCTCGATGATGGTTGCGGCCATTAGGGTGCCTCTTCAAGAGCCAGGATGCAGCACTGGTCAGGCACGGGCACGAGCCGCGCAGCACCTCCGGGATCCAGCGGCATAGATAGGGCACCATTCGCAACGAGCCGCCCGGCGGGCGTGTCGCATTGGTACTGGTACGCGCGCCCCAGATAGGTTCTCAATCCCAGGGTCGCCGGGATTCCGTTCACATTCGGGTCGGTCGAGACCGAGAGCCCGTCCGCTCGCGTGGCCAGCATGAAGGTATCCGGAATGCGCCCGAGCACCCTTTCGGAAAGTTTGAGGTTCAGGCCGGACGCCTCGGCCGTAACGGCCTCGTCATGGCGGGCCGTAACACGCATCGGGATGACGTTCTCAAAGCCCACGAACCGAGCCACGAACGCGTTGCCTGGGCGGCGGTACAGTGTCTCGGGCCGGTCGAACTGCATGATGCGGCCTGCATGCATGATGGCGACGCGGTCGGAGATCGAGAACGCCTCCTCCTGATCGTGCGTCACATAAACGGAGGTGGTGCCGTTCGCCCGCTGGAGCTGGCGAATCTCGACCCGCATATCAACTCTGAGTTTTGCGTCGAGGTTCGACAGCGGCTCGTCGAACATCAGGAGCGGCGGCTCAATGACGAGAGCGCGGGCGAGCGCCACCCGCTGCTTCTGCCCGCCCGACAAAGCGGCGGGGAGACGATCCGCCAGGGCCGAGAGGCCAACCCGTTCCAGCATCGCGCGAGCGCGCGCGTCGCGCTGAACCGCCGGAACTCCGCGCTGCTTTAGCCCGAATGCGACGTTGCCGAGCACCGAAAGGTGCGGGAACAAAGCGTAATTCTGGAAGACAAGCCCGATGTCGCGCTTGTGGGCTGGAAGGCGGGTGAGATCGCGTCCGCTCAGCGTGATAGTGCCGGAGGTCGGCGTGAGGAAACCGGCAATGAGGCGAAGCGTGGTGGTCTTGCCGCACCCACTCGCGCCAAGGAGCGACACGAGCTCGCCCGCCTGCACCGAAAGCGAGAGGTCTTCGAGAACTTTGGTAGTGCCGTACTGGGCCGTGATGGACCGGAGTTCGAGATGCTGGGTCACGGGGCTATTTCGCCAAAAAGGTGAGGCCAAGGGTCCGCTCCACCACCGCCATGACCCCGACGGTGAGGATCATCAACAAGACCGACACCGAGGCAACAGTCGGGTCGAAGAACTGCTCCACATGAGCGAGGATCTGGATCGGCAACGTGCTGATTCCAGGCCCAGTTAGAAAGAGGGACACCGACACATCGTTGAGAGAAGTGATGAACGCCAGGATGAACGCCGCAATCACACCCGCCCGAACGTTCGGCAGCACGATCGTGAAGAAGGTCCTGACGGGAGGCGAGCCAAGGCTGATCGCCGCCTCCTCGACCGAGAAATCGAACGAGGCGAGGCTCGCTCCAATGACCCGTACGACGTAAGGGAGAACCAGCACCGTGTGCCCGACGAGGAGCGCAAGGTAGATCGGCGTCCCGGCCCCGACGGCGACGGACTTCAGCAGTGCAAAGCCGAACACAATCTCAGGGACCAAGATCGGGAGCACGAACAGGGTGCCGAGCCATGACGGGAGCTGAACACGGTAGCGATTGAGCGCGTAAGCGGCCGGGATACCGATCAGAAGCGCAAGGAAGGTTGCCAGAAACGCAATCTGCAGACTCGTCACGATAGTGCGCCGCAAGGCGCTGATCGCGAAGATGTTCTCGAACCAGCGCAGGGACAACCCCTGAGGCGGAAAGGTAAGATAAGTCGTGTCGCTCAAAGACGCGCCGAGCACGATGACGAGCGGACCGATGAGGAACACATAGACGAGCGTTGCGATTGCAACGAGCCCTGGATGCACGCGCGAGCTCATCATGTCGTCATCGGGTTAAGGCGACGCGCTGTTCGGGTCATGACCAGCACGACCGAAATGGTAATAGCTGTCATGATGGCCGCGATAGTGGAGGCACCGACCCAGTCAAACGACACCATGGCGCGCTGCTGGAGGAGCGTCGCCAATACCGTCTGCCGCTCGCCGCCAAGCAGTTGCGGTGTCGCATATGCGGTAAAGCTGCCCGTGAAAACGAGAACTGCGCCAACGATCAACCCCGGTACCGCAAGTGGCATCAACACTTGCCAGAACGTCGCGGCCGGGTTCGCGCCGAGTGACGAGGAGGCTTGAAGGATGTCCTCCGGAATGTTCTCAAGCACGCCCACGAGGGTGAGAATCATCAGTGGGACGAATAAATAAACCATTCCGACGATGACTGCCCCCTGGGTGTAGAGCATTGCAACAGGCTCGTCCGTGATGCCGAGTCCGACTAGGGTATTGTTGAGAATGCCGTTTCGCCCGAGGATGACCAGCCACGCGAAGGCCCGCACCACGACGCCTGTGAGGAGCGGGAACACCGCTGCCACGATCAAAAGGCTGCGCAGACGCGCCGGCGCGCGAGATACGACATAGGCGGTGATAAAGCCGAAGATCAACGAGATCGCCGTCGTCAAGGCGGCGATCTGCAGAGTGCGAAACAGGACCGTCGTTCGAAAGCCGCTGTTGAAGAACGAGGCGTAGGGCGCGAACGTCCCGCGCGGATCCATGAAGGTCGTTGCGATGACCGCACCGACTGGAAAGATGAGGATCCCAACGACAGCTACGATTGCAGGCGCCGAGAGGATCCAACCGGCGAGACGCTTCACGAAACGAGCCTATGAGACGAGAGCCGCGGCTTACTTACCGAACACTTCGCTCCACTCATCCACCCAATCGTTCTTGGCGGCATTAAGCTTCTCGTAGTCGACGCGCTTCAGCGAGGACACCATTGCAGCGCCGTAGGTCCAGCGCGAAGCTTCCTGCGGGTTGAGTTGCACGGCAGTTGCCACGGGCGCGTCGACGCCGTTCTTGGCTAGGGTCTCCTGAATCTTGGGGTCGAGGATGAAGTTGATGAACTGGTGCGCAAGATCGGGATTGGCAGCGCCCTTTGCCACGTTCACGGTGTTGAGGGTCGCGAAATCGCCATCCGCAAGCTCCGCCCACTTGGCCGTTGGCACCGCCGCCTGGATTTGGGCTAAGGTGAAGTCCTGGGCGATGGCAGCTTTTACCTCGCCCGTGGAGAACAGGTTCACGAGCTCAGAGCCCGTGTTGTAATTCTTCACAACATTCGGCTTTAGCTTTTCGAGCGCGGCGAAAGCCGCCTTGGAGTTGGCGTAGGCATCGACGCCTGCATAGGAACCGGCGATCAGCACCGTCATCGGCCCGGCTGTTGTCGTGATGCCGGGCAGCGACAGGCCGCGGCGGAAGTCCTCCCGCCACAGGTCCTTCCAAGAAGTGATCGGCGCTTTGACCTTAGCGCTGTCGTAGATAATGCCGATGCGCCCTATCGTGTAGGCCGGCCCGTAAGGGCCCTGTGGCGAGCGTGCTAGCTCGTAGACTCCATTCAAATTCGCCAACTTCGCCTTGTCGACAGGCTGGAATAGGCCCTCTTTGATGCCAATTTGCGAGAAACTGTCCGTGAGGTAGACCAGATCGACGCCGGATCCACCACGGATTTTGATCTTATTGAGGCGGTCGGCGTTGTTGCCGGTCTCGAAAATCAGCTCGCAGCCGCACTGGTCGCGGAACGGCTTGAGCACAATCTGTTCCAGCTTATCGCCATTGAAGCCCCACCATGAGATCGTCAGCGTTTTACCCTGGCCGCTCGCCGGCGCTGTGGTGATGAGCGAGGTCAAGACGACCGCGGCGAGCGAAAATCCGATACCCCTGACCATCGTAAACTCCTGGGCTTAGCTGTTTAGGCCGAGAGACGGCCCCGCCTCGGCTCCAAGCTATCCTCGGGAGGAGATACGAAAAAGGGAAAAAATCAGGCAGTTCGATTCAACGAAGGTTGTCGACGTTTTCATCGTCCGATGGGGGCGGGTTGGGCATCGACAATGAAAGTGAGCATCTCCTTCATCGCGATGAGGCGCGTTGCCGTTCCAAGCTGATCTTTCAGTCAGGTCCACTTCGACCGCCCCGCCGGTTTCGAGCGGGTGTAAGGTGATGGGTTTTGGCAGCCGCAGGCCGGAAGTTGCATCCCTCAGAACTCACGAGGGCCTACACTCGCGGCGTCAGTACGATCCGGGACAGCTGAGGACAGGTCGCGCTATAGCCGCGCCAGTACGCCACCGGAGCAAGAGCGCTGAACAGGGCGCTTTGAACCCACAGGGGCGGCGAGTGGAATACGATGCCATGGCCGGCCTCGTGCACCGCGATGCGGCGGCGCAGCTCGTCGATCAGCAAGTGGGCTGCCCCCCAGCGACCTCATCAAGGAATACGTCGGTCATTAGGTCCGGGCCAAGATGATAGCGCAGGATGGCGCGAAGCGCCTCGGCATCCGGCAGCGGGATTTCCACCGTTCGGTCGAAACGACCGGGCCGGTTGATCGCAAAATCAATCCGATGCGGATTGTTAGTTGCCCCCACCACGATCACGTTCTGCCATTCGACAGAACCGTCGAGACATTCCAAGGGGGCGTTCACGACTTGGGTCGAATAGTCCTTTTTGTGGTGCGATGATTGGGCCCGGTCACCGAATGAGTCGATCTCATCGATCAGGGCGATCACCACCGGACTGACAGCCCTCTGACATTGATCGAAGAAGCTGCGGAGGGCTGATAAAGTAGTGCCGAGATGACCGTAGCGGGCAGCCTGCCACTGACCGAGAGAGCCAGCCAGGAATGAAATGCCGCAGCTTCTCGCCAGAGCCCTCGCAAAGTGCGTCTTTCCGACCCCGGGAGGTCCGGCGATTAGAATGCCTGTGTCGATGTCTGCCCAGGTGATCTCGCCGGCGCGGTAGGTGGCGAGATCAGCCGCCAGATTGAGACCCCACGTTTTCGCTTCGCCATAGCCCTCAAGCTCCTCCAGCGAGGGTCCCTGATCCGCTGACGTGATCTTGACGGCAATCAGCTCCTGGACGGCATGGTTGTCGAGGGAGGGCAGGTCGACATGAGCGGGCGGCATCTGAGGATGGTGCCGCTTATGGATCTGTCGACCCTGCCCAGGGATGCGCCGCGGCTCGCCCGATTTGCCCGGAAACGGTACTTGGACGTCGACGGCGGCTCCTCTACTGCGAGAACTCGGGCGACTCGAGGCGTAAGCGCCACACGCGCAAAGCCCCGAGTCGGGCGCAGAACGCCTCAACTCAGATGCAGCTATTCGGGCCTGATGCCGGCCGCTTTCGCTATTCCAGACCATCGTGCTGTCTCGGAGACAACCCACTCGCCGAGTTGTTCTGGCGTGGTGGGGTCCGCTTCGATCCCGACATCAATCAACCTGCTCGCAAACTCAGGATCCGACAGCATCTTGCGGACTTCGGCGTTCAGGCGGCTGACGATTGGTTGTGGTGTGTTCGCCGGCGCAAACAGACCGATCCAACCTACGAGCGAGAAGCCCGGAAGCCCGGCCTCCGCAATGGTCGGCAACTCCGGAATCAGCTTTAAGCGCTGGGTGCCGGTCACACCCAGGGCTTTGACGTTCCCAGCTTTGACTTGCGGCAGCATCACCGGCGCGTCACCGAACAGCACCTGTATGTTGCCTGACATAACGTCTGTTAAGGCCTGATTGTTAGTCCGATAAGGAACATGGACAAGGTTGGCACCTGCCATTTCCATGAACATTTCGGTGGCAAAACGCGTCGATCCGGATCCACTGCCGTACGACAGCTTGCCAGGATTGGCTTTCGCATAAGCGATTAGTTCAAGTACATCCTTGATCGGAAGATCGTTGTTTATAGCGAGGATCAGGCCTACGAGGCCAATCTTTATGACGGGGGCAAAGTCGCCGACTGGATCGTAGGAGAGCGACTTGAGCAAGCTCACATTTGCGGAATGCGTCGTATTGTTACCGACCAGCAGTGTATGCCCGTCGGGTGTCGCACGCGCGACAGTCCGTGCGGCGACGCTTCCGCTTGCACCTGTGATGTTTTCGGTAATCACTGACTGGCCAAGAACCTTGGAGAGTCGTTCGCCGATCAACCTAGCCGCCGTATCGGTAGCGCCGCCGGCTCCGAGTGGGACAACCAGCTTGACGGTCTGTGTCGGATAGGAACCCTGCGCCGCCCCCGGCCTACACCCCACTGCCAGTAAGGTTGAGGCAATGACAACAGAGCACAACAGTCGTCTGGCCACCCAATGGGCGAGTGGTACGTTCATTCTTAACAGCATCTGGTATCCTCCCTAAATTAACGCGGCTGCGATGAACGAGAAAAATGACCCGATTTGCTTAAATGTGGTCAGAAATGGCCTCGCGGAGGCGAGTGTCTCAAGGAAGATCTCTGCACTCATCCCAATGTCGGCTGAGCTGAATTGCTGCTTGATCGCGACCGTTCGGTAATGGGCTGACTGATCGCGCAAAAGCTCTTGTTTTTGTGTCGGGTCACACACATCACCCGTGTGATGACCCTCGGGTACCAGGAGGTCCATCGGATTCGATATCCCGAGGGATTGACCTCGATCATGGCGGCGGATTGATCGCGCCCACAGCAGCCAAGGCCTCGATCTCGTCACCCGACTTCCGCAGGACGTCGGCGAGAATCGAACGTGTCTGCTCACCGAGCATCGGTGGGGGCGCGATTTCCGCTTCCTGGCCCTTGAACCTGATCGGGTTCGCGACGAAGGGTATCACGCCCAAAGTCGGATGTTGGACTTGCCTCAGCAATCCTGTGTGTTGAACGTGCATGTCTTCGGCCACGTCTTGGTATGAGTTCACTGGGGCGCACAGGATGTCGGCCTCGCGCATGGCATGAAGCAGCTCCGCTGAGCTTCGACCGGACGATTTCGCCTGAATCAAATTCATCAAAGCGGAACGATTGGCGGCGCGGGTTTCGTTCGTGACGAAGCGCGGATCCGCCTCGAGTTGAGGCTCTCCGAGGAATTCGCAGAAGCTCGCCCACTGGTGAGCCAAGACCGTGAAAGTGATCGGGCGATCCGTCGTGAGGAGCACGCCAGACGGCGCGATCAGAGGGTGCGATCCCCCACTCCGTTGCGGTAGTTGCTCGGTCGCCAGGTATTCGACCAGGGGTGGAGCCTGGAAGGCCAAAAGCGTATCCAGCAGGCTGATCTCGCATTTCCGACCGCGTCCAGTCGCCTGCCGCTCCAGCATGGCAAGAAGAACTGCCTCGAAGCCGTGCATCCCCGCCAGCATGTCCGAAACGACATTGCCCACGCGAACGGGCCCGCGGTCCGGTTCGCCGACGATGCTCATCAGGCCACCTAGAGCCTGAATCGTGCTGTCTCCGGCAGGAAGCTGGGCGTATGGCCCGTCAGAGCCGAACCCGGTAATGGAGCAGTAGATGAGGCGCGGGTCGGAACAGGATAGCCGTTCGTAGTCGAGGCCCATCCGTTGCATAACCCCTGGCCGGAAGCTTTCGACGACGACGTCGCTTTGGCCGACGAGTTCAGCGGCGACCTCCCGGGCCTCGACCTTTGTCATGTCGAGACAGATGCTTCGCTTATTTCGGTTGACGCTGAGATAAGTGGTGCTCTCATGCTCGGAGACGAGGGTTCCCATTGCGCGGCTCCAGTCGCCTCGCATGGGTTCGACCTTGATGATGTCAGCTCCGAAATCGCCAAGCAGCATGCTGCAGTACGGTCCGGCCACGCCCTGGCCGAAGTCGACGACACGAGAACCCGATAGTGGCCGCATCACGTGGAACCGCCCAGATTGCATGAAGCGGAACGGCTCCCGAGAGGGGTGGTAGGGCCGTAATCGCTACGTCTAAGCATTTCGAGCCTGACCGAAGACGTCAGAGATGCGTTGCGCCGTCTCCTGAACGAGAGAGACAATCTGGTCCCGAGCCAGTTGCATGCGGGCGGTCGGGCCAGCCACCGCAAGCGCACCCAGAACGTGTCCGTCGCTGTCGAAGATGGGCGCGGCAACGCCGCTCGCCCCTACCGAACGTTCGTCCTCGGTGGTGGCGACTCCGCGATCCACGACCAAGTCCAGCTCACGCCGAAGCGCTTTCCGATCGACGATCGTTCGTGGCGTGAAGCGCTCGAGCGTGACCGACCGCAAGTAGGCCGCCTGATCGCCCTCCTGCAGATGGGCAAGGAGAACCTTGCCTGCAGAGGTGGCGAAAAGCTCTCGGCGCAGCCCGATCGGGACCGTATAGCGGACTGAGTGCTCGCTCTCGACCTTGTCTACGTACACGGAGACCATGTTCTCTTCGTCGAGCCGAGCCACCAGGGCCGTTTCCTTGACGGTTTTGACGAGCGCCTCCAGGTGGTGGTGCGTGAAGTCCGAGAACGAGGTCGAGGATACCGCTTGTCGCGCGAAGGCGAGCGCCGCGGGTCCAAGCTTGAATCTCCCGCCGGGCGTCCTGCTCACGAAATCACATGCAACGAGGCCGGCGAGGAGGTCCGCTAGGCTGGCTTTGGGGACTTCGAGCCGCCGTGCGAGCTCGGCGAGAGAATAGCCCGCCTCCCACCGGGAAAGCAGATTCAGTGCCTCGGTCACACGCTCAACGGAGCGCGGCCCGACTGCGCGAACCGGGAGCGCTGACACCGGCGACATCCCGTCAACCGTACGAATATTCGTTTTCATGCCCGAACGTTGCACGGCGGCCTCTCAGGTGTCAACGGATTGCGGCAGCTGATCAGACCGGTTGACACCTCGATTCTGCACGGATATCCGCTCAACGTACGGATTTTCCACCACGGCTTGCTTCGAGTTCGTGCCTAAGCTGGTCTTTCGTAGATAGCATGGTCCACGGTCGTCCAATGCGGAGCGACGCGAGCACATCCAACTGCGTGAGCATGGTTTCCGAACTCGGAGTCTGTCCTCGCCAAGTTCTGCAACGGCGAGTTTCGCCTCAACCTGAGCAGGCCGCCGGTGCGGCGGCCTTGGAAAAGAAAGAGATGCTGTATCCCAGCCTCAAACACGCCGATGCTGGGTGGGTATCACGTCGGTTCGACGGGCGTGCAAGCTGCGTACCATCATGTCGGTCAGGCCGGATTTTGGCTCTCGATTCGACAAGTTACAGCCTCACTGCTCGACGAGCCTGTACTGCCAACGGAAGCGGCCACGAGCGGCATCCTTCACTTGGTAGTTGCGCTCGGGTTTACGCAGATGATGCCCGGCCCACTCGGAAGCCCAAATGGCGCAAGCTTAAACCGCGATGCATTCACTTGGATCGTAGACGATGATGGCCCTGCGATCAGCGCGCTGGCGCGGATTGCTTATGTGAGTGCAGCTGGGCGTGTACCAAGGAGACGTTTATGGGCATGTATGATCGATATAAGTCGCTCGACGAAATGTCAGAGGGCGAGAAGTTTTGGAGCCACGGCAGAACAGTCACCGAGACCGATTGTGTCATATTCACAAGCTTGGCGGGCCTGAAAGCTCCCCTCTTCGTTGACGCGGAGTACGCGAGCAAGCACGGAAAGTTCGGGAAACGTTTGGTGCCCGGGCTTTTGACCGCCGCGTTTACGGCCGGAATGATGGAGGACATCCTCGGTCCTTACGCCCTAGCGGCATTGGAGTTGAGGGAACTTAAGTTTTTGAAGCCCGTCTTCCACAATGATACCGTCAACTGCATCTTCACTGTCCAGTCGATCGATCATACCTCAACGCAAGATACAGGCGTGCTCACAGCACTTGCAGAAATGTTCAAGCAAGACCGCGAAAAAGTATTCGAGTGGACCGGAGTTTTCCTAATGAAACGAACCAAATTCGATAGCGAAATCTGACGTTTTCGTGTCCGACAGGTGTCGGGTCGTTATCGACCTCTCCAGGCTGGAGCGACCAATGGCCGGCGAGACGCTCAGCCGGACCACTCCCCGGAGCTCCCTCCGGAAACCGACCAGCTTAGCCCGGACCTCTGAGGCTCGGAGGATGGCGTATCGCTCACCCATAGAGAGCTTCACCTGCCGGAGTGGGGATATTGCTGCCGAAACGGCGGGCCAACATTTGGGAGCCGAGCATTTCCTCAAGCTTGCGGATGTGCTGCGACATGCCGGACTGCGTCGCACTTTCTCCTTGCGCGCTTCACGCCAGGAGCGCCGGTCAGCGACCAAGAACAGGTGAGCTGTCGGCCGACGACGATGCTAGCCTCTGCCGTGTTGGCCTCACCTACGACCGGTGCCAAAGGCGATGTATGAGTCGGCGTGCAAAGTTCACCCCCTGAGCCCGGGATCGGCGTCAATCTTGGCCTTTCCTTTGCGGTTTTCACATGCGGCCCATCCCGGGGTCGTGGATGGGTGGTGGGGGATGAAGGGCGTGGACACGATTGCGCGCATCCGGCGGGAGTTCTTCATCCGCGGTCGCTCCACTAAGGAGATCTGCCGCGCGCTCCACGTTCCTTGCAACACGGTCCGCAAGCTCATCCGTTCGGGCACCACCGCGCCTACCTACGAGCGCACCGTCCAGCCCCTGCCAAAGCTCGGCCCCTGGCAGAACGAGCTCGACCGCCTGTTGTCCATCAATGCCGCCCGGTCCCAGCGCGAGCACCTCACCCTGATGAAGCTCGGGCACGAGCGCCCTGGCATAGGCAATTGTCACGCCATCCTGCAAGCCGAGGGCCTGTGCTGCTGCATCGGCTGACGCAATGGTACGGCTCTGGCCCTTGACGTCGACGGTGACGAGCGGTTCACCCAAAGGCGGCGTACCTGAGCGGAGGCGAACGCGGTCGGTCGGCTATGTCGGCAGGAACAGCGAGACGACCCTTCGCATCACACCCTTCAACGATCCATGTTTTGGCTTCAGGCCCCGGCAACGCACAAGATCCACCCGCCAGCGCGGCCGGCTCACGCCGGGGGTCGCCAGAACGGCCGAGGGAGCGGGCGCGATGCGCCAACGCGTAACGGCGGACGTCGGCAGGGTCTTGAAGTTTTTCTCGGCGACCGTCCACCAGCGCCGCAGCATGAGGGCCGTGACGCCAGACGCCTCGGCCGCGAGTTGCAAGAACGATGCGGGCGCCGACTTTGCGGGGCGCTCTGAGGCGCAGGCGCTCTACTTGCAGTTCTGGGACGTTCCCCTCGCCGGCACCGGCGCGAGGGCGTCTACCATGCCCAGAGCTTCGGGCCGGAGGGCCAGCGTCTGCAGGTGATCCTGCTCGACACGCGCTTCTTTCGCTCACACCTCAAGCCAATGGACGAGCGCAATACGCTTGGCCGCGAGCGGTATATCTCGGATCCCGCTAAGACAATGCTCGGGGAGGCGCAGTGGCGCTGGCTTGAAGAGCGGTTCAAGGAGCCGGGGGACCTGCGCCTCATCGTGTCCTCCATCCAGGTTCTGGCCGAGGGTCATGGGTGGGAGCGCTGGGGCAACCTGCCGCTCGAGGGCCAGCGCCTCTTTCCGTACAGGGTAGACCCATCCACATGAGGTCACGATGCCCTCTCTCCCGATGCCGACGGCTGTTGTGTGCGACATGGACGGCCTCCTGTTCGACACCGAAGCGCTCCACCTTGAGGCGGTGCAGGCTGCAGCCCAAAGCCTTGGCCGAGAGATGCCGGTGGCGCTCTTTCATCGCATGGTCGGCCAGCCCTGGCCCGCAAACCATGCCCTTCTCCTGACGAACTGGGGCACCGCCTCGCAAGTCGAAGCCTTGCGCGAGCGCTGGCACCACGGGTTTGTAGCGCTCGCCGCAACGCGCCTTGTGCTCAAGCCAGGTGCCGCCGATCTGCTCACGTCCCTCGACGAGCTTGGCATCCCTTATGGCATTGCGACGTCCTCAGGCCATGACGATGTCCGCGCGAACCTAACGGCTCACAGCCTCTTGGGCCGGTTTCGGACCGTGGTGGCCTTTGGTGACTATGCCAAGGGTAAGCCAGCCCCCGACCCTTACCGGCTTGCGGCCGAGCGCCTGGGCGTCGAGGCGGGGCGGTGCTGGGCGCTGGAGGACTCCTACAACGGCGTCCGCTCAGCTTCCGCCGCTGGCATGGTGACGATCATGGTACCTGATCTCTTGCCGCCAACGGACGAGGTGCGCGCCCTGTGTGCGGCCGTCCTGCCGGATCTCTACGCGGTCCGCAACGCCCTGATGTCCAGCCAGCGGGAACATAGCTAAGCGGTGTAGGTCGCGGCGGCTCTGCGCTCGGAAAGCCCTTTAGGTCAGTTCCGGCAGCAGGGTGATAAGATCGGCTGGCCAGACGGTCTCTGCCGTTGCCGCAAGCTCCGCCCGTGACCACCACCGGTGATGCGTCATCACCGCCCGTTCCTCGTCCGTCCAGCCCTCGCGGGAGAGCACGGCCCCGGACACCCGAACCAGGAAGAAGCGCTCGTCGGCCCAGACCTCTTCACCATCGGGCAGGCGCAGGACGAACTCCCGCCGGCCCTGCTCGGGGCCGATGGCGGACCCGCGAAGGCCCGTCTCCTCCAGAAGCTCGCGCGCGGCAGCCTCCTCAACCGTCTCGCCCGGCTCAACGCCGCCACCCGGGGTGGCCCAGTACTGTTGCCCGGCCAGCGGTCCGGACCGGTGCGTGAACTGGAACAGCAACACACGGTCGGCCTCATCGAGGATGAGAAGGCGAGCTGACGGACGACGACGCATCGTGATCTCCTGTTTGCAGTGCTTTGGCTTAAGGCGGTCCCGGCTGACCGTAGATGGTGGTGCAGGCTGCGTCGGGCTGAGGTAACCCTCCCCTTGCGAGGCTCGCCCCACCGTGCTCTGGAGCCTCCATAAGGAGGGGGCTCAATGACCGGCGCACTCGCGGACACCGTCAGATCACCGCCCATCTGGCGTGAGCGGCCTTTCTGGACATTGTTCATCCCTGCTATCGGGGTGGGACTGGAGCAGCAGATCCTGCTCATCGCCTTGCCGCTTCTCGTCTACCAGGCCTCCGCATCAGCCCTGGAGATGAACCTCGTACGGGGCCTCGGGCTTCTGCCCAACCTCCTGCTGGCCTTCATCATCGGCGCGCTCGTCGACCAGGCCAACAAGCGACGTTGGCTCCTCTCGACGCTCGCTGTCCAAGCCGGTTGCCTTGTGGCCCTGGCGCTGGCCTTCGGCGAGAACCTGACCCACCTGGGCGTCGTCTACCCTCTCGTCTTCGCGCTCAGCACGGCCGTGTATGCCTACCACAACGTCCAGACCGTCGCGATGAAGCTCGCCCTGCGGCCAGAGCAGTTGGGCCCGGCAACGGCAGCCTTGTCATCGGTGGGACAGGCCTTCCAGATGCTGGGACCGGCGCTCGCCGGCCTCCTGCTCATGCTCCCCTCCCCGCCTGCCAGCTTGTGGGTAGCAGCCGCCGTGGCCCTCGTCAGCCTTGCGGCGGCCCTGCGCCTCACCCTGCCCCGGCAGGAGATCGCATCCGGGGGCTCGCTTCGAGTGCGCGTCGTGGAGGGCTGGCGGGCGCTGCGGGCCAACAGGCCCCTGTGGCTGTTCACCCTCGTCGTGATCGTCACGAACGCAGCTGACGGCATGTTTGCCATCAGCATGCTGCAGCAGGCGCAGGCTGCCGGACTCACGGGGGCTCAGATCGGCCTCATGTTCTCCGTCGCAGGCGGCCTAGGTTTGCTGGGGGGCCTTCTTGCACCGGGGCTGCGGGCGAGGCTCACCATGGGCGGGGTTTGCCTTCTCGGGATGGCGGGCTCAACTGCGTGCTATGCGGCAGTAGCCTTCACCTCGCATCCGCTCTGGCTGACGGCGATCCTGGCGACGGAAGCGTTCTTCACCATGATCTACAACGTCATGATCTGGACCCTTCGCCAGGAGACCACACCGGCAGCGGTCATCGGGCGGGTCACGGGCCTGACCGGGTCCTTGTTCAAGCTCGCCATGCCGTTAGCCATCGTCGGCGCGGGCGTTCTCGCCGATGGGGCGGACCTTGCAGCCGTGTTCGTGGTCAGCGCGGCTTTAAACGGCGCGATGCTGGTGGCCTTTCTCATCAGCCTGACTTTGCGATCTCTGCGTTGAGGTCCGTCCGTTGCTCCCCCCTCGGCGGACGATGAGCCCGGGACGCAGCCTGAGCAGCCTCGGCATACGAACTTGGTGGTCGAAGCGAAGCACATGCTGAGTCGGAGGGTGACGGACAGGTCCTCTTAGCCTTCGCGATAAGCTCGGCGAAACGGGGAACTCCCGTCGCCTTTCACCAAGTCACCTCGACCTTGAGTTCCCGCTCCAGGTGGGCGCGGGTAGCCTCCTCAAATGCTTGCGGCCAGGGCACTCCGGCTCGCGCCGCCAGAGCCTTGGCCCGGGGCAGGAACAGGCGTGCGACGGCAAGGTGGGCCGCAATGATCGAGGCAGGCTCCGGCTGCGGGAAGGGAACAGCCTCAAGCACCCGCATCTGATCGGGCGACAGAGCGCGGCTGAGGTGCAACGCTCCGCCTGGATCGGCGAGCTGACGCTCCTCCTTCAACAGGCTCACGAGTTGGTCTCTCAGGAGCCCTGCCCCGGTGCCCGCTGCCGTGAAGACCTCGCCGCGGCCGAGCACCACGGGCGTGAGGCCCAGAACACGGATGAACTCGTTGATGAGGAAGGTAATCCGGGACCGGTCCAGGGCTCCGTCTGGCAACTCTGGGGGCAGACGCTCGACGAGGCTGTCGCGGTCGATCAGGACCCGAAGGGCGCTGCGGGCCCGGCCGTCAAGTCCGCCAGTGTCGGTGATGACGAGGTCGCATCTGAGCCAATCTTGCCCTATCGCGTTGAGCAGCACCCCACGGGTCCTGCGCTCGTTCCAGAACACCACCGGCATGAGGCGCTCCAGCGTCTCGCGCCAGAGCCGGGCGAGGTTTGCGTGGTGCTCGGGATCGGCAACTGCGATGAGGTCGACGTCGCTGAACCTATCCTGAGTGCCCCGGCCGTAGCTGCCGCCCAAGAGGAGGGCCCTGAAGCGCTCTTCGCCCCTGAGCGCGTCCGTCACGGCCGTGATGAGTTCCTCTGGCGTCATGGTCGGGATCGTGCCGGATGTCGCACCTCCCGTCTAGGCATCGGCCCGGAGCTGGGGTACTCTGCCCACCATGGCTCGCAAGCTCATGCATCACACTCACGACCACGCGCCCCCAGGGCTGCGGGACGGAGCGTACGCGTCGAGCGTGTGACCAGACCACAGGCCCTGCCGGAGACGAGCAGGGCCAACCTTCCGGTTCACCTCGTCTCCGGCCAACCCCGGAGAGCACCATGAACACGGAACCCGACACCCCAGAACAGACCACCCTCGACCCGCTCAGCCCATCGCGGTCACCAGACCTTGAGATCCGAGCCGTCCGGCCGGGCGATGCTGAGGACCTCGCCAGCCTCGTCAATGGCCCTGGCTATCGCTGGGACACCCTGCGCCTGCCCTATCAGTCGCCCGAGAGCGTGCGACGGTGGCTTGAGAGCGCCAGCCCAGGCTCGACGGCGCTCGTCGCCGTGCGGGACGGGCGCGTGGTGGGCAGTGCGGGCTTGGAGCGCTTGGCTGGCCGGCGCGCCCATGCCGGCCAGATTGGAATGGGGGTGCGGGACGGCTTGACGGGCCAGGGGATCGGGACGGCACTTCTTTGTGAACTCCTGATGCTCTCTGACCGTTGGCTTGGCCTGAGGCGCCTGGAGCTGACGGTGAACCATGACAACGAACGGGCGATTGCGCTTTATGAACGTCACGGCTTTACCCGTGAGGGCGTGCTGCGGGATTACGTGTTCCGGGACGGTGCCTTCGTCAACGCGCTCGCCATGGCCCGCCTGCGGCACTGACCCGATGCGGCTCCGGCTCGGAGGGGCTCTAGCAGACTATGTGGTTCGGGATATTCGCAAGCTCGGCCAGATCCTGTCCGCTGGCTTGAACGCCTTTGCGATGATCTACCAGGCATAGAGTGCGACCCTAAACTAGGCTCGCCGGAAGCCAAAGTGCTTCCGAGTCAAGTATCACGCGGCAAGATGCTGGCTATCGAGGGCCGGACCGTGTCGCCGGGCTTGAGCGCTGGTAGTCTGATCATTGCGCCCCTCCCCCGCCGGGGGAGGTTTCGGCGCTCAAGCATGCTCTCGGCAAAATCTTCTCACCGACCCAGCAATTCTCTCCACCACCGCACAAGCGGTTACCTCTTCATCCTCGGGCCGGCCCAAGGGACGCATCAGCATTGTCCGGCATGTCATTTGCTTGAGAACAAGGAGATCCAGAACTGACGAGGTATGCGTATGAGCGTTTCTGGCCTTGGAAGAGGTACTGTCTCTAGCTTGCCCGATTTGTCCACTCAATCTCGGTCGAGTGCAGCCCGCCAGCAGCGCTTGCCCGATCGCGACCAGATCATCGCCATGCGGCGCGATCTTCTCAGTCCCGGTCATGAACATATCGCCGAACGCCTCGCGGCGTTCATGGAAACCGGCAAGAGCAAGGCAGAAGATGCGGTCTCGCGCGCAGAAGCGTATGCGACCAATCGGCAGGAGTATGTCCAGAGGGTCCGCAACATCCTGGCGAGCCTTCCGGCTGGGGCTAGCGCGAAGGAGCGTGCTGCCTGGGAGAGGGAAATTCGGTCTGCCGAAGGTGAGGTGCAAGGTGGCCAGAGCGCCATCACCGAGGCTCGCCAGCACTACGACCGGTTCCAGACGATGTTCGAGAAATCTCAGCAGCGTCGGGGGGGTGCGGCGAGCGTTTCGGTCGAGGCGTGAGGCGGGAAGGTTTTTCGTGTCCAGCCTCGGTTCTCTATCAGGCGATCAGTGCGTAACGGCCGCAATCCTTTTGTAAGATCGCCAAGCGCGAGGACGGTCTCATCCGCATCGACAGCACGGGCGAGAACCGCAGCGCCGTGGTTCGTGAGATGGGCGTACCGCGCTGGACGCTCAGCCGCGCATTGCGCCGACAGACAATGATCAAGCCGCACGACCACGGCCGGACGATGCTCACCCTTGTGCCGCCCCCTTGAGCTAAGTAACATACACGCGATCAGCGGTTGTTCGACGGACGCAGGGAAACTGAGAGGCAGACAGAATGCCCTCTCAGCCACAGCCTATTCGTTCGGCCATGAACCCTTGGGATCCGGCCTGAGCCCGCTTAAGCCGCAGCCTTCACCTTTCGCTCAGGCCTCGAGGCGGACATCGATGCCTCTTCGTCATCGAGGGGCTCGCCCCAGAACTCGGCGACGGTCGGCCCGTCCTTTATCAAGGGGTCCCGCAGGAAGTTCAGGATCTCGTAGGGCCAGACACGACGGCCCATCTGCGTGTACCAGCGCATGGCATGACGCAATCCGCGGTCGGGGTGGAACAGCACGCGGAAGAGAGCCTTGGGGCGGGACTGGACGACGAACTCGGTGAACTTGAACCAGAGCAAGACGCGCCAGGGCGGCATGTGCCTGGTTGCGAGGACCTGGTGCTTGTAGTCCCACCGGCGGCGGTCGGTCTGGATGACCTGCCGGCCTGCAGCGAGCCTGAAGTAGGGCGTCCAGCGATGAGGCGTCACGTAGAGCATCTGGATCTGATCGGGATCGTAGGAGATGAGCTGGCGCAACCCTCGCCAGTGATCCCGATCCTTTTCCTCCTCGAACCCGATCACCCAGGTCGCCATGGAGAGGATGCCGTGCTTGCGGAGCAGGCGGATCGCCTCGCGGTCCGTGGTGGTGGACCCTCCCTTCTCGATCCGTTGGAGCGTCGCCTCGTCCGTGTTCTCCATGCCGAGCAGGAAGCGCTCCCAGCCTGCCTTCTTGTAAAGATGCAGGATGTCCGCGTCCCGGACGATGTCGTCGGCACGGGTCGAGCCGACGAGGATGAGGTCGACGTCCTCCGCGATCAGCGCCTCCAGGAACGCTCGCCACGCCTTCTTCGACACGGTCGGATTCTCGTCGGCGAAGTTGATCACCTTCACCCCGTGCTCGCGATGCAGGCGGGCGAGTTCCTTGGCGAACAGGACGGGGTCACGGTGGCGCCAGCGCGTCCAGAAACCGCGCTGGCCGCAATAGTTGCACAGGTGCGGACAGCCCCGCGAGAACTGGACCACGACCGCCCTCAGCCCGCCCCAGTAGCTGTAGCGGGCATGGTCGATGAGCTCCCAGCCCACCCGATAGGCATCAAGGTCCCGGATGACCATGGCCGGCCGGGTAGCCGTCTCCGCCCCGTCCTCCCGGTAGGCGATCCCCGGCACGTTCTCGAGCGGTGTCCCGGCCTCGAGGGCCCCGACGAGGCGGCGGGCCGTTTCCTCCCCCTCGCCCCGGACGACGGCCGTCACGTAAGGTTCCTCCGCCAGGATCTCGCGCCAGTGATAGGTCGGGTACACACCGCCATAGATGATGTGAGCCCGTGGCAGAGCCTGCGCGACGGCCTGGGCCGCTTCTGCGATCACGGGGTGGCCCGAGGTGGAGCCGGAATGGCCGAACAGGACCGCATCCGGGCACCAGGAGACCGCCTCCGCCACGATCCGCGAGATCGGCATGGGGCCGAACTCGCCATCGATCAGCCGGACCTGGTGCCCGTCGTCGATGAGCGGCCCGCCGACCGCGAGGAGCCCGAGGGGAGGAAGATGGTCGTCGGGGATGCGGCTGCCGATGGAGGGATGCGGAACATTGATCAGAAGGATGCGCATGTCCGGGGCTCAGGCTGTCAGGGCAGGGACTAGGCCGCCGTAACGACGCTGGCGATCGCCGAAGGAGGTCAGGGCGGCGGCAAGGTCGCCTGCGTCGAAGTCCGGCCATAGGCGCGGGGTGAAGTAGAGTTCGGCGTATGCGCTCTCCCACAGCATGAAGTCGGAAAGCCGCTGCTCGCCGCTGGTGCGGATGACGAGGTCGAGGTCGGGGACGGGGTCGCCGCCGGCAAGAAGGCGGGAGAAGGCGACCCGCGTCGCGTCCGCCGGGGTCGCCGCGACGGCGGCGGCGAGGATGGCCTCGCGGCTGGAATAGTCGATGGCCACGCGAAGATGGAGGGCCCGGCCGGCTGCGGTGGCCGCCTCGGCCCTGGCGATCTCGTCGGCTAGGCCCTCGGGGAGCCGGTCGCGGCGCCCGATCACCGACAGGCGGATGCCGCTTCGCGCCAGCCGGGCGGTCTCGCGCCGGAGGTATAGACGCAGCAGGCCCATGAGGCCGGTCACCTCGGCTTGAGGACGTCGCCAGTTGTCGGCCGAGAAGGCGTAGAGCGTGAGGATGCCGACGCCCTGCGACGGCGCGCACTCCACGATGCGGCGGATCGCCTGCACCCCGGCTTCGTGGCCGGCGAGGCGAGGAAGCCCGCGTCCCTGCGCCCACCGGCCATTGCCGTCCATGATGATCCCGACGTGAAGCAGTCCAATACTTTGCATTGCAAAGCCTCCTGGCAAAAAAAGAGGATCAGGTCTGGGACAGGCCCAGTCTGGAGGAAGGTTTGGTTCCGCCGGCCTTATCGGCTGCATCGATGCCGTCCCGCACGACCTGTTCGAGGACGGACAGGTACTCGAGGAAACGGCCGCGCCCGCCCGTCGTGATGCGGCATGTGGTTTGAGGGCGCTTGCCGTCATAGCCCTTGCGAATCTCGACGAGGCCGGCCTCCTCCAGCACCTGAAGATGTCGGCTGAGGTTGCCGTCCGTGAGCCCGCACAGCTTCTTGAGGTCGGCGAAGGCGAGCCCCTTGGGCTGGGCGACGAGGGAGGTGAGGATGCCGAGCCGCGCCTTCTCATGGATGACGCGGTCCAGCCCTTCATAAGCGAACGGCGCTTCCCGATCAGGCGTCGCCATCGTGTCCTCCGGAGGCGGTATGCAGCAGGGCGGCCATCGCGAGTTGCCCGACGATGAAGGGGATGCCCATCAGCCACGGGGACAGCCGCTGATCCTCGCTCGCGAGCATCAGGACGGCGAGGCCCGACACGAGGTACCAGCCAGCGACGAGCGGAACGCCCCTGGGCAAGGAGCGCGCCGAGGCGAAGGTGCCCAATCCTACGAGAACCTGCCAGAGCCCGGGCACCATCCACGTCGCCTCGGGCGCGAAGCGAACGACGACCAGAGCGAGGAAGGCGCCGGCGGCGCCCGCGGGCAGGAAGTTCTCGATGGCGGCGTAGATCATCTCGTCGGCAAGGCCCGTGTGATGCCGGCGCGCCCTCGCCCTCATCTCCAGCCCGACGATGACGAGCGACAGGACGGCTGTGGCGATCCAGCCCGCCAGAAAGGTGACTGGACTGGCCGTTGGGTCCGGAAGCCATAGGAACTGGGCAACCGCCGTTCCCGCCGCCAGGGCGCCTGTGGTGGCCACGGCCGCCGGACCGTACCCTTGAAACGACGTCCCGGCGGCGATCTGCGTTCGAATCGTCAGAATGTCGGCCAGGGCCTTGTCGAGGTCGCGTTCCATGCACAGCATCCACTTTACGCCGCAAAGTAAGCACGGGAGCAAAGTGTTCGCAAGCCCCCTCGGCTAGCGGTCTCGCCGGTCCTGCTGAACGAATGATGAAACGCCCATGGGCCGCTCGCTGCCGGAGGTGGACCAACCACCTCGACAACGTCATCGGTCGGACGATCAACGCCGTCCGGAACGGCAAGTGCTGATGCGGAAAGCTTTATACGGCCGTGGCTTTCGCGCGCGATCGCCAGCAGGTCGCCTGCAGATCCCAACTGCGCCCGAAGTTGCCGCTGCCTTCGGCAAGGGAGAGAGCATGACGGGCGTCGGGCCTCCCAACGCCAATCCTTCACGGACGAACAAGCACCGAAGGATCACGCCCAGGATCTTTCGCTGAGCTGCGTGCGCTTTGGAAATTCCGCAGCCTTCGGCGGTACCAAACCGGTACGACGTGTGCTCGCAAACGGCCGCAGCAGCTGGTTTGCCCGATAAGGTCACTAGTTTTATGGATTAGAGCAACGACTTGTTGTTGGTAGCGGAGGAGGGATTTGAACCCCCGACACAAGGATTATGATTCCTCTGCTCTGACCAACTGAGCTACTCCGCCCCAGGACGAAGGGGCTCGCGAGCCCCCGGTCAGACCCCCGCGATATAGGGAAGATGCCGCGAGGGTGTCAAGGAAGAGGTGGGGTCAAAGAGCCTTGCGGATCCGCATGAGCTTGAAAAAGCCGGCCGGGAACAGCGGCTTCAGGTCGATCACCTCCATGGTACCGGTCGACCTCGCCCAGCGCTCGATGCGGTCCGCCTTGAAATCCGAGCTCCAGCCGATCGCGGAGGCCAGCGGCGCCACGGCGGCCTCGATCCTGGCGAGGACGCCCGCATCCTGACCGAAATGATTGGCCAGGATGATCTCGCCGCCGGGGCGCAGGACCCGGGCGAACTCCCTCAAGGCGGCTTCGGGGTCCGGCACGAGGGTGATGAGGAACTGGGCCGCCACGGCGTCGAACCGGCCGTCCGGGAAGCCGAGGCGGGTCGCATCCATCACCTGGAGGCTCTTCACGTGCGAGAGGCCGCGCTTGTCCACCTTCATCTGCGCGCGACGCAGCATGTCCTTCGAGAGGTCGACGCCGTGGACCTCGGCATGCGCCGGGTAGTAGCCGAGAGAGAGGCCGGTGCCGACGCCGACCTCGAGGACCCGGGGGCCGCACCGCATGGCCGCATCGACAGCGGCCCTCGCCGCCGGCTCCGTCAGCTTGTCGTAGACCACGTCGTAGACCGGCGCCCAGCGCGCATAGGCCTTCTGCATCAAAGCCGGGGTCGGTCCGCTGGTCATTCTCGTTCCTTGAGGTGGGGCGTCAGGCTGCGGCGGGGGCCGCCTCGGCCTGGATGCGGGCGATGGTGCCTCCGCCGAGCACGCGGGCCCGGGGAGTGTCGCCGTCATAGATGACACAGGCTTGACCGGGTGACACCCCGTCCTCTGGGGATAACAGCTCGACCAAGGCCCCCGACGCGCCGAAGCGCAGCAGGGCGGGCCGGGGCTGGCGGGTGGAGCGCACCCGCACGGCGACGTCGAGCCCGCCCTCCCCGAGGGCCTCGAGCGGGGTGTCGCCGAGCCAGTTCACGTCCGTGATGCGGATCGAGCGGGTCGCGAGCGCCTCCCGCGGGCCCACCACGACCCGGGCGGCGGCCGCATCGAGGCGGACGACGTAGAGGGGCTCGCCGACCGACAGCCCGAGGCCCCGGCGCTGGCCGACCGTGTAGTGGATGATGCCCTCGTGCCGGCCGAGAACCCGGCCGTCCACGTGGACGATCTCGCCGCCCTGGACGGCGCCGGGCTTCAGGCGTTCGATCAGGTCGCTGTAGCGGCCCTGCGGCACGAAGCAGATGTCCTGGCTGTCGGCTTTGTCGGCGACGGCAAGGCCGAGTTCCCGCGCGAGGGCCCGGGTCTCGTCCTTCGGCAGTTCGCCCAAGGGAAACCGCAACAGGTCGAGCTGCTGCGCCGTCGTCGAGTAGAGGAAGTAGCTCTGGTCCCGCTCCGGATCGGCGGCGCGGTAGAGCGCGCGGCGCCCGTCCGGCAGCGCCCGGCTCGCCACGTAATGGCCGGTGGCGAGCACGTCGGCGCCGAGGTCGCGCGCCGTGTCGAGGAGGTCCCGGAACTTGATCGAGCGGTTGCACTCGACGCACGGGATCGGGGTCTCGCCGTCGAGATAGCTCTGGGCGAAGCGGTCGATCACCGCCTCGCGAAAGCGCGCCTCGTAGTCGAGCACGTAATGGGGGATGCCGATGGTCTCGGCGACGCGGCGGGCGTCGTGGATGTCCTGGCCGGCGCAGCAGGCGCCTTTGCGGTGGACGGCGGCGCCGTGATCGTAGAGCTGGAGCGTGATGCCGATGACGTCGTAGCCCTCCCGCTTGAGGAGGGCGGCGACGACGGAGGAATCGACACCGCCCGACATGGCGACGACAACGCGCGTCTTCCCGGGCTCGGTCGGCAGATCGAGTGAGTTCAGCATGGTTCCATCCAGAGGCGCCGTTCAAGGCGGCGCACGGGCGGTCGATCCCCTTCTATAGCGATCCGGACCCCGGTCTGCCAGACGCGGGCCCCGGCAAAAACTGCCGCCGGGCGGCGAAAAGATGCCGGCGGGGCGGGCCGGCGGCCTCAATCGGGAGATTAGGGCAAGCGGGCAAGCCGTTGATACCGCCGAAGTTAATGCATCTCCACCGCCCTGGCCCGGCGCTTGCACCGGCGATCGGGTTCACCGGGGTTCCTCATGCGTCACGGGCTCGACCAGGCTCTTTATTCCGCCCTCTCGACGGCCGCGAAACCCGACAAGGCCCGCCCGCGCGGCGCCCGCGGGGCGGAAGCCGTGCCCTTCGAGCTGCCCGCAGCGCCGTCGGGCGGGGTCCGCGAGCGGCCGTCCTGGGAGCGCCCCGCCTTGCGGGCGGAGGCGCGGGGGCGGCCTGCTTCCCTCGAGACCCGCGCCCGGGACGAGGCGCCGGGCCGGACGCGCCAGGCGGAGCGGCCCGAGCCGCCGCGCCGCACCGACCCGCCCCGCCGGACCGATCCGCCCCGCGGCGAGGACGTGCCGCGGCGCGACGACCCGCCGGGGCAGGTCAAAGCCGAGAAGGCCGAGCGACCCGACGAGCCCGAGAAGATCAAGAAGGCCAAGGGATCAGAAGAGACGAGCGGCGAGACGGAGGCGGGCGAGAAGACGGCCCGGCCCGACGCCGAGGCGGCCTCCGAGACGTCCTCCGCGGCGCCCCTCGCACCCGCCGTTGCGAGCGCGCCTGCCGCGCCCCTGGCGGAGGTGCCGGCCGAGGGCGACGCCAATGCGGCGGTGGGCGGCGTCGAGGCGACGGGGGTCGCGCCGGTCGCTGCCGGGCCGACCGCGTCCCCCACTGACGGCACGGGCCTTCCGGCGGAGGCTGCGGCTGAGGCCGGGCCGGGCGCCCTCAACGGCAAGCCCCCCGCCTCGACCGGGACGGCTCACGCCCTCGCTACCATCGCCGAGAAGGGCCACGGCGCCGCCAAGGGCCTCGATGAGGCGGCGTCGAAGCAGGAGGCCAAGGCCGAGGGGTCGGCCGCTTCGCCGGAGGCCGATTTCGCCAAGCTCGTGGAGGGCCAGGCGACAGGCCAGGAGGCCGCGAAGGCCGAGGCTGCCGGAAAGAGCCCGCTCGCCGCGCCGGAGGCCAAGATCGAGGGCGCCGCCCCCTCCTCCGCAGGCCTGCCGCCCGCCGCCGGGCCGAGGGAGGCCAGCGCCTCGGCCGCCCAGCAGGCGGCCCCGGGCCAGCCGGCGGGACCGGTCGTCCAGAACGTGCCCCTCGGTGCGGTGCCCATCGAGATCGGCCTCAAGAGCCTCGCGGGCGTGAACCAGTTCGAGATCCGCCTCGACCCGGTCGAGCTCGGGCGCATCGACGTGAGCCTTGAGATCGACGAGAGCGGCGAGGTGAAGGCGCATCTCGTGGTGGACCGGGTGGAGACCCTGAACCTCCTGCAGCGGGACGCCAAGACCCTGGAGCGCGCCTTCGAGCAGGCCGGATTGAAGCCCTCGGAGGGCGGCGTCGACCTGTCGCTCCGCGACCCTTCCGCGGACGGACGCCAGAACCAGGGCCGCGACCGGGACGAGAGCCGCCCCGGACAGCGCGGCGGCCAGGAGGCCGAACGGGCCGAGGCGGCGCCGGCCCAGCCCCAGCGCATGCAGTGGCGCGGCAGCGCCGGCGTCGACGTGAGAATCTAGGAGAACCACCATGGCAGCGGGAATCGGGAGCACAGCCGGAGCGGCGGCAGCGGGCGCGGGCGCGGCCTCCGGCACGAACCGTCAAACCATTGCGCAGAACTTCGACGCATTCCTGCTCCTGCTCACCACGCAGTTGCAGAACCAGAACCCGCTCGAACCCCTCGACACGAACCAGTTCACCCAGCAGCTCGTCCAGTTCGCCTCGGTCGAGCAGCAGATGAAGTCGAACGACACCCTGAACGCGCTCCTCACGAGCGCGCAATCCTCCATCGTGGCCTCGGCGGCGAGCTTCGTCGGCATGACGGTGACGGCGGACGGCGCCACGAGCTACCTCAAAGGCGGCAAGGCGGAGTGGAATCTCAACCTGCCGCGGGCCGGGACCGCCACCATCACGATCCGCGACAAGAACGGCAGCATCGTCAAGGAGGACAGCCAATCCTACGCGGCGGGCGGGTCGCAGAAATACGCCTGGGACGGCAAGACCTCGACGGGCGCGCCGGCGACTGAGGGGGAGTACACCATCACGGTCACCGGAAAGGACGTGTCGGGCCAGCCCTTCACGGTGAAGACCGAGGTCACCGGCCGCGTCGACAGCGTCGACATGTCGACCGAGGAGCCCGTCCTCCTCATCGGCGGCACGCGGATCCTGCTCCGCAACGTCAAGAACCTCAGCCGCCCGGCCGCCTGACCGAAATTAGGCTGTTCCTCCACCCGCTTAGGAAAACTTTAAGGGCGAGGGCGTAACGTCATGATCGACATGGTCAGTCGAATTTGTGTGAGCGTATCATGACCGAACCCCACCGCCCGAGGGTCAAGTATGTCATCGGGCCCGATGGCAGTCCGCTGACGATCGCGGACCTTCCCCCCACTACGACCCGCCGCTGGGTCATCCGCCGCAAGGCGGAAGTCGTCGCCGCCGTTCGCGGCGGCCTCCTCAGCCTCGAAGAGGCCTGCCAGCGCTACACCCTGACGACCGAAGAGTTCCTCAGCTGGCAGCTCTCGATCGATCAGCACGGCCTTGCCGGCCTGCGCACCACGCGCATCCAGCATTACCGCCAATAAGACCCCGCTCCGGACAGGAACGCACGAGGGCGTCGCGCAAGCGGCGCTTTTTTGCGTTTGCCACACCTGCCGCGATTAAGGACAAGCGCCCCCTCCGTTAACCCGCCGCTAACCATGAACCAGGCAATTCTTGCCGGGTCCCCCATGCGTGGTGTTGGTTCGAAGCGGTGAACGCAGCCCTGGAATTCCTGACGAAGCTCGGCCCGGCGCGGATCGCCGCCATGGGCGGCGTGACGCTGATCCTGCTCGTGTTCTTCGGCTTCGTGATCATGCGGGTCTCGCAGCCCGCCATGGGCGTGCTCTATTCCGATCTGTCCCTGCAGGATGCGAGCGCGGTGGTGCGCGACCTCGAATCGAAGGGGATCGCCTACGAGACCCGCGGCGACGGCCAGACGATCCTCGTGCCCCGCTCCGATCTAGCCCGGGTCCGCATGGACCTCGCCAGCAAGGGCATCCCGTCCGGGGGCGGCGTCGGCTACGAGATCTTCGACAAGGGCGACGCATTCTCCTCCACGAGCTTCGTCCAGGGCATCAATCACTTGCGGGCGCTCGAGGGCGAGCTCGCCCGCACCATCGGCGCCATCGGCCGGGTCCAGGCCGCGCGGGTGCATCTCGTCATCCCGGAACGGCGCCTGTTCGAGCGCGACCGGGAAGCGCCCCGCGCCTCCATCGTCCTGAAGCTCCGCGGCATGCTCGAGGCGAGCCAGGTGCGGGCGATCCGCCATCTCGTCGCCTCGGCGGTCGAGGGCCTCAAGCCCGAGCGGATCTCGATCGTCGACGAACAGGGGCGGCTCCTCGCCGATGGAGCCCAGGGCGACGTGGCCCTGAACGCGCTGGCCGCCGACGAGAAGCAAGCGAGCGTCGAGCGCCGGCTGCGGGCCCAGGTCGAGGAGATCGTGGCGGGCGTCGTCGGGGCGGGCCGCGCCCGGGTGCAGGTCGCGGCCGAACTCGACCTCAACCGCGTGGAGAGCCGCTCGGAAACCTTCGACCCTGAAAGCCGCGTCGTGCGCTCGACGCAGACCCGGGCCGAGAACCAGACGAGCTCGGGGGCTGAGGGCGCCGTCACGGTTGGGAACGAGCTGCCGGGCGCCAACCCCGCCGGCGGCGGCGCCGCTCCGCGGGACGCCTCGAACAAGAACGAGGAGACGATCAACTACGAGATCTCCCGCACGACGCGCACCGAGGTGCTGGAAGGCGGGCGGATGAAGCGCCTGTCAGTCGCGGTGCTCGTGGACGGCGTCTATGGGCGCGGCGCCAACGGCGACGTCACCTATCAGCCGCGTCCGCAAGAGGAGCTCGACCGGATCACCGCCCTGGTGCGGACCGCCATCGGGTTCGACCGCAACCGTGGCGACCAGATCGAGGTGGTGAACCTGCGCTTCGCCGACGCGCCGCAAGCCTCGGAGCTCAAGGAGGAGTCCCTCATCTCCTCGCTCCTCAACCCCACCAAGGAAGATGCCCTGCGCCTCATCGAGCTTGCGGTCATCGCCCTCCTCACCCTGATCGTGCTGGTGATGGTGGTCCGCCCTCTCACCCGCCGCATCCTCGGCAAGGACGGCGTGAAGCGCTCCACCCTGAGCACAGCCCTTGCGCCGGTGGGCGGGCCCGAGGCCGCCATGGTGGCGGTCCCGCAGCGGGACAGCCAGACCGCCCGCATGATCGAGATCGCCAAGGTCAATGGCCAGGTGCAGCAGGAATCCCTCGAGCGCATCGGGCAGCTGGTTCAGGGCAACCCGTCGGAGAGCGTCGCGGTGCTCCGGCAATGGCTTCATGAGCGGAACTGAGGAAGGAGACGATGGCCGGCCGATCCACCCCGTTGAGCGAAATGACCGGGCCGCAGCGCGCGGCCGTGATCCTGCTGTCGCTCGGCGCCGAACACGGCCGCGAGATCTGGGCGGCGCTGGAGGAGGACGAGATCCGCCTGATCACGCACGCCATGGTGCAGCTCGGCTCAGTGGAGGCCGACACCGTCGAGGAGCTCATCGTCGACTTCGTCGGGAACCTGTCGGCCGCGGGCGCCGTCACCGGCACCTTCGACCGCACGGCGCAGCTCCTCTCCCAGATCCTGCCGGCCCGGCAGGTCGAAGCCCTCATGGACGAGATCAAGGGCTCGGCAAGCCGGAGCATGTGGCAGCGCCTCGCCCACATCGACCCGGAGGTGCTCGCCAACTATCTGCGCAACGAGTACCCGCAGACCGTGGCGGTGATCCTCTCCCGGGTGCGGCCGGACCATGCGGCCCGCGTCCTCGCCATCCTGCCCGACGAGTTCGCCGTCGACGTGGTGAACCGGATGCTGAAGATCGACAACGTCCAGAAGGAAGCCCTCGAGCATATCGAGGAGACCCTGAAGACGGAGTTCGTCACCACCATCACGCAATCCTCGCGGCGCGACGCCCACAAGAGCATGGCGGAGGTGTTCAACGCCTTCGACCGGCACACGGAATCGCGCTTCCTCTCGGCCCTCGATCAGCTCAATCGAGATGCGGCCAAGAAGATCCGCGCCCTCATGTTCACCTTCGAGGATCTCGCCAAGCTCGATCCGGGCAGCATCCAAACCCTCATGCGGCAGGTCGACCGCGAGACCCTGAGCCGTGCACTCAAGGGCGCGCCTGAATCAATCCGCAGCTTCTTCTTCGCCAACATGTCGAGCCGCGCCTCCAAGAACCTGCAGGACGAGATGGCCGCCATGGGCCCGATCCGTCTCAAGGACGCGGACGACGCGCAGAACAAGATGGTGAACCTCGCCAAGGAGCTCGCCGACAAGGGCGACATCCTCATCTCCAAGAACCGCGCCGAAGAGGAGCTCGTCTACTAGTGACGAACGCAGCGAAGTTTCTCTTCGACACCGATTTCCGCCAGCGGGCGCCGAACCCGAAGACGACCGCCGCCGTCGAGGAGGCGGAGGCCCGCGGCTACATGCGGGGCCTCAACGACGGCCAGCGCCAGGCGCAGGCCGCCGCTCAGGCGCATCTCGCAGCCGCCATGGAGCGCCTCGCCCAATCGGCGGCGATGCTGCTCGGCGAAGCGGACCGCCACGGGGCCGAGACGGAAGCCCTCGCGGTCGACTTCGCGGTGGCGCTCGGCCGCAAGCTCGCGGGCGACGCCCTCGCCCTCGATCCCTTGGCCACCATCGCCGCCACAGCCCGGGAGACATTCCAGCACCTGCGCGGCGTTCCCCACCTCGCGGTGCGCGTCAACGAGAGCCTGGTGGAGGAGGTCGACGCCCTGCTCCAGCGCATGGCCCGCGAGCGCGGCTTCGAGGGCCGGCTCATCACCTTCGGCGATCCCGACATCAGGCCCGGCGACATCCGCCTCGAATGGGCGGATGGCGGCGTCGTGCGCGACCAGGCCCGGATCGAGGAAGCCGTGCATCAGGCCCTCGTCAACAGCTTTTCAGCATCGGATCATTCATGAGCGACAGCGACCTTCCTCTCCCGAATCTCCAAGACGCCGACGTCGCCTTCGCGGGCGCGCAGGCCATGCGCGAGGCGCCGGTCGGCATGAAGTCGGCGGCGGATCTCGAACAGGTCTTCGACGTGCCCGTCACGGTGGCCGCGGTCCTCGGCCATTCCAAGATGCCGGTGGGCGACCTTCTCAAGATCGCGCCCGGCGCCGTGCTGGAACTCGACCGCAAGGTGGGCGAGGCGATCGACATCCTCGTCAACAACCGCCTCGTCGCGCGCGGCGAAGTGGTGCTCGTGGAGGACCGCCTCGGCGTCACCATGACCGAGATCATCAAGGGCGACTACTGAGGCGCCGGGGAGCTCACATGCGTCTACTCATCATCGGACGGCTCAACGGCGAGCTCGTCACCGCCTCCAAGATCGCCATGCAGCGCGGGGCGCAGGTCACGCAGTCGGACACCGTGGACCAGGGCCTCACGGTTCTGCGCTCCCGCGGCGCCGATCTCATCATGGCGGACGTGGCGCAGCCCATCGCCCGCCTCGTCGACGCGATCGCGGCCGAGCGCATCCGCACCCCCGTGATCGCCTGTGGCACCGGCACCGATGCCCGCGCGGCGGTGGCTGCCATCCAGGCGGGGGCCAAGGAGTACATCCCGCTCCCGCCCGATCCGGACCTCATCGCGGCCGTCATCGAGGCGGTCTCGGCGGACAGCCGCGCCTTCGTGTGGCGCGACGCCTCGATGGAGCGCGTGGTGAAGATGGCGGAGCAGATCGCCCGCTCCGAGGCCTCCGTTCTGATCACCGGCGAGAGCGGCACCGGCAAGGAGGTGATGGCGCGCTACATCCACGTGAAATCGGGCCGCAAGGACAAGCCCTTCGTATCGGTGAACTGCGCGGCGATCCCCGACAACCTGCTCGAATCCGAGCTCTTCGGCCACGAGAAGGGCGCCTTCACGGGCGCCATCGCGCGCCGCATCGGCAAGTTCGAGGAGGCGAATGGCGGCACCCTGCTGCTCGACGAGATCTCCGAGATGGACGTGCGCCTGCAGGCGAAGCTCCTGCGGGCCATCCAGGAGCGGGTCATCGACCGGGTGGGCGGCTCGAGCCCGGTGCGCGTCGACATCCGCATCCTCGCGACCTCGAACCGCAACCTCGCCGACGAGGTCAAGAAGGGCACGTTCCGCGAGGATCTTCTCTACCGCCTCAACGTCGTCCACCTGCGCCTGCCGGCGCTGCGCGAGCGCCCGGGCGACATCCTCGAACTCGCCTGGCACTTCGCCAAGAAATACGCCGAGGTGAACGGCCTGCCGGTGCGCCCGCTCACGGCCGAGGCCAAGCGCCTCGTGGCGAAGAGCCCCTGGAAGGGCAACGTGCGCGAACTCGAGAACACGATCCACCGGGCGGTTCTCATGTCCGCGGGCCCGGAGATCGAGGCGGATGCGATCATGACCCCGGAGGGGGATTCGCTGCAGGCCTCGGCCCCGACGGATGCGGTGGGCCGCGCCGCGCAGGCCGCCGAGGCGGTCACCCGCGGGCTCGTCGGCCGCACCGTCGCGGACGTGGAGCGGGACCTCATCCTCGACACCCTCGATCATTGCCTCGGCAACCGCACCCATGCGGCGAAGATCCTCGGCATCTCCATCCGGACCCTGCGCAACAAGCTCAACGAGTACACGGATGCGGGCGTCGCCGTGCCGGAGCCGGGCCAGGCCCGGACGGCGGCGGCCTGAGGCGGCCCTTGCCCTCGCGAAGGCGTGACCCACAAAGGGCTTGGCGTGCGGGCCCACTCCTCGATGATGGGCCGCCGTCGAGGAGACCGTCATGAGGCTGCCCACCCTGCTCGCGCTGGGGCTCACCGCCCTCGCCTCCCTGGCCCATGCCTCCCTGGTCCAAGCTTCCCTCGCCCATGCCGCCGAGACGCGGCCCTGGGCGGAGATCGCCGGCCGGGCGAAGGGCCAGACGGTCTACTGGAACGCCTGGGGCGGGGACGACCGCAACAACGCCTACATCGCCTGGGTCGGCGAGGAGGTGAAGAAACGCTACGGCGTCACCCTCACCCACGTGAAGCTCGCCGACACCGCCGAGGCGGTGACGCGGGTGCTCGCGGAAAAGAATGCGGGCCGGGGCGAGGGCGGAACCGTGGACCTGATCTGGCTCAACGGCGCCAATCTCGCCTCCATGAAAGCCGGAGGGCTGCTGCACGGGCCCTTCACGGAGGCGCTGCCGAATTTCAAGCTCGTCGACACGGCCGGCAAGCCCTCGACGGTGATCGACTTCACCCTGCCGGTCGATGGCATGGCCTCGCCCTGGCTCATGGCGCAGGTGGTCTTCGTCTACGACGGCGCCCGCTCCAAGCCTGCGGACCTTCCCCACTCGATCCCGGCCATGCTCGAATGGTCGAAGCGCAATCCCGGCCGCCTCACCCATCCGGCGGTGTCGAACTTCCTCGGCGCCACCTTCCTGAAGCAGGCGCTCTCCGAGCTCGCGCCCGATCCGGCCGCGCTGCAGCGCGAGGCGACGGACGCCGCCTTCGCGGCCGCCGCGGCGCCGCTTTTCGCCTGGTACGACGCCCTGCGCCCGACGCTCTGGCGGGAGGGCCGCGACTTTCCCGAGAGCGGGCCGGCCATGCGCCAGCTCCTGGCGGACGGCGAGATCGACCTCATGATCTCCTTCAACCCGGCGGAGGCGGTGCTGGGCTCCGCGAACGGCCTGCTGCCCGACACGGCGCGGGCGACCTCGCTTGAGAAGGGCACCATCGGCAATACGAGCTTCGTGGCGATCCCGTTCAACGCCGCCAACAAGGAGGGCGCCATGGTGGTGGCGAACTTCCTGCTCGAGCCCGAAGCGCAGGCCCGCGCGCAGGACCCGACCGTCATCGGCCTTCTCACTGTACTCGACCCGATGCGCCTGCCGGCGGGCGACAAGGCGCGCTTCGAGGCACCCCTGCCCCCCGGCATGCCCCGTGCCGAGGAGCTCGGCCAACCGCTCCTCGAGCCGCATCCGTCCTGGATGACCCGCCTCACCGCGGAGTGGCAGCGGCGCTACCAGCGATAACGTCCGGTGCTGCGCGCCGCACCGGCCCTGACGCTCGCCCTGTTTCTCGCGCCGATCGCCGCGGGGCTCATCGGCACCCTCGCTCCCGCCTTCGGCATCCTGCCTGCGCTGGGGCGGACCACGACCTCCCTCGATCCGTGGCGCACGCTCCTCGCGGCGCCGGGCCTCCTGACCTCCCTGACGCTCACCGCCGCCGTGGGCTTTGCCGCGACGCTCCTCTCCTTCGCGCTCGCCTGCGGCTTTTGCGCATGGACCGCCAACAGCCCCGCGGTGCGGCGCCTCGAGCGAGCCCTCGCGCCCCTCCTCGCGACGCCCCACGTCGCGGTCGCGGTGGGGTTCGCGTTCCTCGTCGCGCCGAGCGGCTGGATTGCGCGGATCGTCTCCCCCGAACTGACCGGCTGGGACCGTCCGCCCGCCCTCGTCACGGTGCGCGATCCGGCCGGCCTCTCCCTCATCGCGGGCCTCGTCCTCAAGGAGGTGCCCTACCTCGTCCTGATGATGCTAGCGGCTTCGAGCCAGGGGGCGGCCCGCCCGCTCCTCGCCGCCGCCCGCGCCATGGGCTACGCCCCCGCCACCGCCTGGGCCAAGGTCGTGCTGCCGGCGCTCTACCGGCAGATCCGCCTCCCGGTCTACGCGGTGCTCGCCTTCTCGCTCTCCACCGTCGAGGTCGGCCTCATCCTCGGCCCCGGCAACCCGCCGCCCCTGAGCGTCCTCGCCCTGCGCTGGTACCAGGCGCCGGACCTGGCCCTGACCTTTCCGGCCGCCGCGGCCTCCGTGCTGCAGCTGCTCCTCGTGGCCGCCGCGATCCTCGTCTGGCGCGGGGGCGAGCGCCTCGCCCGGATCCTGGCGCGCCCCTGGTGCGCGGGAGGCGTGCGCCGCGGAGGAGCGGCGCCCCTCCTTGCCGGCGCGGGCGTCCTCGCGCTCCTCTCGGGCGCTCTCGGCTTCCTGTCGCTCGCGGGCCTCGTCCTGTGGTCCTTCACGGCCGAGTGGCGCTATCCCGACGCCCTCCCCGGCCGCTGGTCCCTCGCGCCCTGGCAGCGTTTCGGCGGATCGACCGCGCCGCTCGCCAACACGCTCCTCGTCGGCGCCCTCGCCTCCCTCGCCGCCGTCGCGCTGGCGCTCGCCTGCCTCGAGAACGAGGCGCGCCGCCGGCTCCGCCCGGGGACTCAGGCCCTTTGGCTGCTCTACCTGCCTCTCCTCGTGCCGCAGATCGCGTTCCTCTTCGGCGCGCAGGCCGCCCTCGTGCGCCTTCGCCTCGATGCCACCCTCGCGGCTGTGGTCTGGGCCCACCTCCTGTTCGTATTGCCGTACGTGTTCCTGTCCCTCGCCGATCCCTACCGCGCCCTCGACCCTCGCTTCGCCCGCATCGCCGCCGGCCTCGGCAGCACGCCGGCCCGCGTCTTCTGGCGCGTCAAGCTGCCGATCCTGCTGCGCCCGGTCCTGGTGGCCCTCGCGGTCGGCTTCGCGGTGAGCGTCGGCCTTTATCTCCCGACGCTCTTTGCGGGCGCCGGCCGGGTGGCGACGCTCACCACCGAGGCCGTGACCCTGTCGAGCGGCGCCGACCGGCGGGTGGTGGCCGTCACGGTGGCGCTCCAGGCGGCGCTGCCCCTCCTCGCCTACGGGCTCGCCCTCGGCCTGCCGGCCCTCCTTCACCGCAACCGCGCTGCGCTCCGGTGAGCGAGGCGCTCGACCTTGCGGGCGTATCGGTCGCCTTCAGCGGCAGGACCCTCGTCCCGCCCCTCTCGTTCAGGGTGGAGCCCGGGGAAGTCGTCACCGTCATGGGGCCGAGCGGGTCCGGCAAGTCGACCCTGCTCGCCTTCATCGGCGGCTTCCTCGACCGGGCCTTCACGGCCGAGGGCAGCGTGCGGGTGGGCCTGCAGGACATCACGCGCCTCGCCCCGGAGCGCCGCCGGGTCGGCATCCTGTTCCAGGACGACCTCCTGTTTCCCCATCTCTCGGTGAGCGAGAACCTCGCCTTCGGGCTCCCGCCGGGCGGGAGCCGGTCCGAGCGCCGGCACCGCGCCGATGAGGCGCTCCGCGAGGCCGGCCTTGCCGGCTTCGCGGAGCGCGACCCCGCGACCCTGTCGGGCGGACAGCGCGCCCGGGTGGCCCTCCTGCGCACCCTCCTGGCTGAGCCCCGCGCGCTCCTCCTCGACGAGCCCTTCGGCAAGCTCGACCGGGCCCTGAAAGCCGAGATCCGCGCCTTCGTGTTCGCCCACGCGAGGGCACGGCGCCTGCCGACGCTCCTCGTCACCCACGACCCGGACGATGCGGAGGCCGCCGGCGGGCGGGTGATCGAGCTCCGTTAACCCGACACTAACCATGCGCTCGGCAAAACTTGCCGATCCCGGATTCCGGTCGAGGCCCGAGAAGACCCGCATGAGCGATGTGACGATGTCCGGCCCGGCGCCCGCCGCGGGCGGGCTCAAGGCGAACTTCACCCTGCCCAACATGGGTCAGATGGGCGCGTTCGCGAAGCGCTCGGACCTGCTCCTCGCCGTCGCGGTGATGACCATCCTGGTGGTCCTCATCTTCCCGATGCCGGCGATCCTGCTCGACCTGCTGCTCGCGGTGTCGATCATCGTCTCGGTCCTGATCCTGATGACCGCCCTGTTCATCGAGGATCCCCTCGAGTTCACGGTCTTTCCGACGATCCTGCTGATCTCGACCCTGCTGAGGCTCGCCCTCAACCTTGCCTCCACGCGCCTCATCCTCGGCCACGGGCACGAGGGCACGGCGGCCGCCGGCCACGTGATCGAGGCCTTCGGCGAATTCGTGATGGGCGGCAACTTCGTCATCGGCGTCATCGTGTTCGCGATCCTCATCATCGTGAACTTCGTCGTGATCACGAAGGGCTCGGGCCGCATCGCCGAGGTGGCGGCCCGCTTCACCCTCGACGCCATGCCGGGCAAGCAGATGGCGATCGACGCCGACCTGTCCGCCGGCCTCATCGACGACAAGGAAGCCAAGAAGCGCCGCAAGGAGTTGGAGGACGAGAGCTCCTTCTTTGGCGCCATGGACGGTGCCTCCAAGTTCGTGCGCGGGGACGCCATCGCGGCCCTCCTCATCACCTTCATCAACGTGGTGGGCGGCATCATCATCGGCGTCGCCCAGCAGGGCCTCTCGTTCGGCGATGCGGCCCACACCTATACGGTGCTCACGGTCGGCGACGGTCTCGTGAGCCAGGTGCCGGCCCTCATCGTCTCCATCGCGGCCGGCCTCCTCGTGTCGAAAGGCGGCATGCGGGGCGCCGCCGACAAGGCCCTCGGCAAGCAGTTCTCGAACCATCCCAAGGCGCTCGGCATGTCGGCCGCCGTGATGGGTCTCATCGCGCTCCTGCCCGGCATCCCCATGCTCCCCTTCCTGGCGCTCGCCGGCGGCTCGGGCTACCTCGCCTGGCGCTCGGCCCGGGACAACAAGGTGCGGGCGGAGCAAGAAGCGCTCCAGGGCTCCGGCGAAGGCGTGAGCGACGTGCCCGGCGCACCCCGCGAGGAGCCCATCAGCGAGATCCTGAAGATCGACGACCTCAAGGTGGAGATCGGCTACGCGCTCCTGCCCCTCGTCAACGCGCCGGACGGGTCGGACCGGCTCACGGACCAGATCAAGGCCCTCCGCCGTCAGCTCGCCTCCGAGATGGGCTTCATCATGCCTTCCGTGCGCATCCTCGACAACGTGCAGCTCGGGTCGAACGACTACGTGATCCGGGTCAAGGAGATCGAATCCGGCATGGGCCAAATCTTCCCCGGCCAGTTCATGGCCATGGACCCCATGGGCGGCCAGGTGCAGCTTCCCGGCCAGCACATGCTGGAGCCCACCTTCGGCCTGCCCGCCACCTGGATCGACAACGCCCTTCGGGACGAGGCGCAGATCCGCGGCTACACGGTGGTGGACGCCGCGACCGTGCTCTCGACGCACCTCACCGAGGTGATCAAGGCCAACATGCCGGACCTCCTCTCCCACGTGGAGGTGCAAAAGCTCCTGAAGGAACTGCCGAAGGAGCATGCCGAGCTCGTGAAGGAGATCGTGCCCCACCAGATCTCCACCACGGGCATCCAGCGGGTGCTGCAGCTCCTCCTCGCCGAACGGGTGTCGATCCGCGATCTCGGCACCATCGTCGAGGGCATCGCCGAGGTGGCAGGCGCCATCAAGAACCCGCGGGACATCATGGAGCACGTGCGCACGCGCCTCGCCCGCCAGATCTGCGCCCAGTATGCGGGACCGGGCGGCGTGCTGCCGATCCTCTCCCTCTCCCCCCATTGGGAGCAGGCCTTCATGGAATCGATCGTCGGCCATGGGGACGACCGGCATCTCGCCATGCAGCCCTCCAGGCTCTCCGAGTTCGTGAACGCGGTGCGCGACCGCTTCGAGGACGCGGCGCGCATGGGCGAGATGCCGGTTCTCGTCACCTCCGTGCAGTCCCGGCCCTTCGTCCGCTCCATCATCGAGCGATTCCGGCGCGAGACGCCCGTGCTGTCGCAGGGCGAGATCCACGCCCGCGTGCGCCTGCGCACCGTGGGGCTGGTCTGAGCCGCGGGCGGCGGGCGGAACGGAAGCGTCAGGCCAGCTTGCGCAGCCAGAGGCTCGTCTCGTGCGCCTCCGCCGCCAGCGGGATCTGCGCCACGACGCCGCCCGCCAACGCAGCTTTGAGCCGCGTCGCCACGTAGTGGCTCGAGAATACGAGCTCGTAGCCGCCGCCCTGAAGCAGGGTGCCGACGAGGAGTTGCTCGTTATAGGCGCGCCAGGCCCACGCCGCCGGGTAGGCGTCCGGCAGGGTGACGTCGTGAACGTGGACGAGAACGCCCGGCTTGAGGCGCGGCAGGACGTCGAGGAACAGCCTGTCCACGTCCGTGCCCGGCATCGCGATATGGCTCGAGTCGATGAACAGCACGTCGCCGGCCTCAAGGCCCTCCAGGAGGGCCGGATCGGCGTCGCGCAGGAGCGCCGGCATGTGCTCCACGGCGAGCCGCGCGAGGGCGGCCCGGGGCTGCGGGTCGATGCAGGTGATCCGCGTGCCGAGCGCCCCGTCGGCGACGGCGCGGGCGAGAAAGCGCGTCGAATGACCAGAGCCGATCTCGACGATCCGCCGGGGCGCCCCGCTCCGGACGAGGGCGTAGGCGGCCACCGCGTCGAGGCGCGGAAACCAGCTCTGGTCGAAACGGGCCGGCCCCCCGCCGTCGCGGATGCGCAGGATCTCTGCGGCAAGGCGGTCGGCGGCGGACAGAACCTCCCGGAAGCGCGGTTCGGCCCCGGCGAAGAGGGGTTCGAGCGCCGGGTATCCCGCCGGCTCCACGGTCCCGGCATAGCGGTAGGGGATGAAGAACCCGCCGGGGGTGAGGCCGAGGACGGTCTGCAGCCCCAGCCGCAGGCGGCGCCAGCGGGCTCTCATCGGCCGGTCAGGAGAGCGGGGCCGGCGGGATGGAGCCGCCGTCGGCGCCCATGCGGTTGCGCCAGGCCTGGGCGAGCCTCGCCCGCTCGAACAGGAGCACCACCGCGATGGAGAGGCCGAACGGGATGAGGAGGTAGAACAGGCGGAAGATGATGAGGGCCGCGAGCACGTCGGATTTCGGGATGTCCGGCATGGCGGTGAGGAAGACGAGCTCGAACACCCCGAGCCCGCCGGGCGCGTGGCTCACCAGCGCTGCCGAGAAGGAGGCGAGGAACACCGCGAGCACCACGATGAAGCTCGGCTCGAGGTGCGCCGGCAGGGCGAAATAGATGATGCCCGCAGCGCCCAGGAGCTCGAGGGGAGCGGCGATGAGCTGGCGCACCATCACGGCCGGGCGCGGGTATTCGAGCTTGAACGTGCGGATGACCACCGGCCGCAGGTTCAGCACCGAGCCGATCACGTAGAGCGCGACGAAGCCGAGCAGAGCGAGGCCGATCACCCGGGCCGTGGTCGGGTTCGTCATGGCGTCCGGGAGCAGGCCGGCGAGGCGCTGCAGCAGGGTGGGATCGAGGGTGAGGGTGAGGCCGCTGAGCAGGATCGTGCCGAGACCGAAGGTGAACGAGCAGAGCGCCACCAGCACGGCGATCTGCGGCGCGCTCAGGCCCTTGGAGGAATAGGCCCGGTAGCGCACGAGCGCCCCCGAGAACACCGAGGCGCCGATGTTATGGGAGAGCGCGTAGGTGGTGAAGGAGCACACCGAGACGAAGAGCCAGCCGATATGGCGGACGCCGAGGTGCAGGAGGGCGATCCGATCGTACCAGGCGAGGGCCGCATAGGCGAAGAGGGTCGCGAGAGCGGCCAGCCCGTAGCGGTGCGCCGGGATCGCCTGGAGGCTCGCCTCGAGATCGTCGAGGGACAGCCCGCGCAATTCGCGATAGAGGAGCCAACCGGACACGACCACCGCCAGCAGCCCCACGAGGGGCCACACGAACTCACGCACGTTCTTCATGGAAGCGGCCGGACTCCTGCATCTGGCGCTGTCTGTGCCCCACAAGCCCTTGTGGTGCAAGCGTGACCCCGCCGCAGGGACGGTCGCCTATAGGCTTAGGTGAACGAGCGGTCGATCCAATCGAGCACGAGCCCCGCCGCCCGCTCGGCCCCGGTGTCGAGGGGGAGGAAATGGCCCATCGACGGCAGGATGTGGGGCTCGGCCCCGTGATAGAGGGCCGTTCGCCAGACCGAGGGCTGGGAGACGAGGCGGTCGCTGTCGCCCCCGAGCACCAGGGTGGGGACCCCGGCGAGGAAGGCCGGCAGGATCGGCCCAGGCCAGTGCGCATCCGCGAGGGCCCGCGGCGATTCGGGCGTCATCAGGGACGCGTAACGCTGCACGCGCTCGGGCGGCAGGCCCTCGAAGAACAGGACCTGCAATCCGGCGAGGGTGATGGGTCCCCGGACCTGGCCGACGGAGCCGAGCCAGGCTTCGAGCCAGATCTGAGGGTCGGTGGCCAGCACCCGCGGCCCCTCGAAGAACATTCCCTCCGGCGGCAGGGACCCCATGAGCACGAGCCCCCGCATGGGCTCGCGGCCGAGCAGCCTCTGGGCGAGGAGGCCTCCGAGGGAGTGGGCCACCACCACCGGGGGCTCCGGCAATTCGGCGAGGGCGCGGCGCACGTCCGTGACGTGATCGGCCAGGGTCCATTCCCTCAGCCGCCGGTGCCCCCCGCTCCCGCCATGGCCCCGCAGGCTGACGGCGAGAACCCGCCGCCCGCGCCGCAGGCAATAGGGAAGGACCACCTCGCTCCAGGTCCAGGCGCCCCCGAAGGCGCCATGCACGAAGAGCAGCGGCGGCCCCGTCTCGGGCCCGTTCGGCCGGCCTTCGATAAGCTCGAGGGCGGGTCCCTCGGGCCCCGCCGGCAGCCGGCGCAGTCCCAGCCCCGGTCCCAGGCCCAGTCCCAGGCTGCGGCCGCCCCAGCCCCAGCCTTCGATCACCTCGAAAGTCCGCTCCCTCATGGGCTTACTGGCCGCGCTTCTCGAGCCAGGCGCGCAGGAAGGCCACCTCCCGCTCCTGGGAGGCGATCACCTCCTGGGCGAGCTTCTTCAGCTCCGGATCCTTGCCGTGCTGCAGCACGATCCGGGCCATCTCGACGGCGCCCTGGTGGTGCGGAACCATGCTGCGGGCGAAATCCAGATCCGGATCCCCCGTGAAGGTGATCGCCATGTCCTTGTGCATGCGCATGTTCGCGGCCTCGTAGGCCTGCGTCGCGGCGCTCGTCCCCGTGGAGGCGGTGGCGGAACTCGGCGCGGCGGGCCCGGCTTGCCGCCCCTGACGGTCGCCGTCGCCGCCGGCTTCGCGGTCGGGCTGCACCTGGGGGTTCGGGGAAGCTGGGGCTGCGTGGCCGCCGTGCGATCCGTGAGGGGTCTGAGCTTGGCCGGGTCCCAGGAGGCACAGGAGGGCGGCACCGGCGAGAAGGGTCGCTTTGGTCATGGTCAGCTCTCGTTCGCTTCGATCAAGCGGCACAACGCGAGAGGCCCGCCCGCGGGTCCTTTAGCCGTCACCGGACCCGGTTGCGCTCGTTTTTGGGGCGTGACATCGAAGGCAGCCTGACCGGATCACCCCGACGAGCATGTCCAGAGCTCCCGCGCCCACCCTGAATCTCAACGGCTATACCGATCTCCCGCCGGGCAAGATCGCCGCCGTCGTCACGTTTCTCGAGATGAAGGCGCGCCCGCGCTTGCGGCGGCTCGCACCTGAGCCCGGGCGATCGCTGCAACGCATCACCGACCCGGCCCGATTCAAGACCCTGTTCCGCGCCATCGGCCAGGACTGGATGTGGTTCAGCCGCCTCCACCTGCCGGACGACGCCCTGCAGGCCGTCATCGGCCATCGTCTCGTCGAGAGCTATGCCCTCGTGCAGGACGGGCGGGACGTCGGCCTCCTGGAGCTCGATTTTCGACCGAAAGGCGAATGCGAGCTGTCGTTTCTGGGTCTCATCCCGGAAGGGGTGGGCCGAGGAAGCGGCCGCTTTCTCATGAACGAAGCGATCCGGAGGGCCTTCCGCAACCCCATCCGGCGGCTCTTCGTCCATACATGCTCCCTCGACCACCCGGACGCTTTGAGCTTCTACCTGCGCTCCGGGTTTACCGCCTACAAAAGATCCATCGAGGTCGCCGACGACCCGCGGCTCAAGGGCTTCCTGCCGAGGGATGCCGCACCACGGGTCCCGGTGATCGAGGGCGTCGAAACGATAAGGACGCGCCGCAGCCCGGCACGTCCTCGATCAGGTCTTGCAGGAAAGGTTTAGGCCGAAGCGCGCATCGAGCGCTGGAGGCCGATCTGGTTCATGGCCGCCTGGTCGCGAGCATTGTCCAAGGCCCGTTCGGCGGAGCGCTCGCGATCTTCCAGGATCTCGACCTTCTTCAGCTCCTCGAACGCTTCGCCGAGTTCGGCTTTTGCCTCGTCGAGCTGGCTCTGGAGGTTCTGCGCCGACTGGCGAAGGTTGTCGCGACGCTGGGCAGCGGCGCGGGCATAGGTCGGATAGGCGAAATGGGCCATGTCCGAGATGCCGGCCTTCTGCTCCTCGACGGCGATTTCCCGGTCGAGATCCGCCGCCATCCGGTCGAACTCGGCGATCATCATCTCGATCTGGGTCACCCGCCTGCGCTTTTCATCCACCTGAAAGCGCTTCAGTCGAATGAGCGTATCCCGCGACTTCATCTTCGTTTTACTCCACAGGCCGCATCGTTAATTGCCGGGCGAAGTGCTCAAGATCTCCGCAAGCCGAGCGTAACCATCGCCGATGGAGGTTGAATCTTCCTTACCTTGGGCCAGAAACGCGTCGAGTTGCGGAAAAAGGCGAATCGCCTCGTCCACATCGGCGGACGATCCGGCCCGGTAAGCGCCGAGCCTGATCAGTTCCTCCATATCGGCATAGGTCGCGAGCGTCTGACGGGCGCGCCGGACGAAGGGCCAGTAGGACGGATCGGCTGAGCGCGGCATGGTGCGGGACACGGATTTCAGCACGTTGATCGCCGGGTAGCGCCCACGCTCCGCGATCCCGCGCTCCATGACGATATGACCGTCGAGGATGCCGCGCACGGCGTCCGCCACCGGCTCGTTGTGGTCGTCGCCCTCCACCAGCACCGTGAAGATGCCGGTGATCGTCCCCTGCCCCGTCCCGGGACCGGCCCGCTCGAGAAGAGAAGGCAGCTCGTTGAACACGGTCGGGGTATAGCCCTTGGCGGTGGGCGGCTCGCCCGCCGCGAGCCCGATGTCCCGCTGCGCCATGGCAAAGCGCGTGACCGAGTCGATCATGCAGAGCACCGAAGCGCCCTGGTCCCGGAAGTATTCCGACATGGTCAGGGTCAGGTAGGCTGCGTTCCGGCGCATCAGGGCGGGCTCGTCGGACGTTGCGACGATCACCACCGATTTGGCGAGGCCCTCCTCGCCGAGATCGTCCTGAAGGAACTCCTGCACCTCGCGGCCGCGCTCTCCGACGAGCCCGATCACCGACACGTCAACCGCCGTGTAGCGGGCGAGCATGGACAGGAGAACCGACTTGCCGACGCCGGACCCGGCGAAGATGCCCATGCGCTGGCCGCGGCAGGTGGTGAGGAAGGTGTTGATCGCCCGAACTCCGAGATCGAGAGGTCCCTCCACCCGCTGCCGGGCATGGGCGGGCGGCGGATCGGCGCGGAACGGGTAGAGCGTGGGACCGGACGGCAGCGGACCCTTCCCGTCGATGGGCCGGCCCAGTGCGTCGATCACACGCCCAGCCCAGGCATGGGTCGGGCGCACACCGCTCGCCTCGGCCCGCACGAAGGCCGGACATCCGCGGCGGACCCCCTGGAGCGAGCCGAACGGCATGGCGAGCGCCCGGTCCCCGGCAAAACCGATGACCTCGCAGGGAACGGCGCCGCGGTCGATCTCGATGTCAATCCGTCCGCCGAGCCGCATGGCGGCAATCGGCCCCGCGATCTCGATCAGCAGGCCGCGCACGGCGGCCACCCGCCCGAACACGTCGATTTCGTCGATCGCGTCGAGAGCTGCCAGCGCTGCGGTTAATTGATGGGGTGCCCCGCCCTGCATTCCTGCATCCGTCAACGTTCTATTTACTCGTCTCGTTAACACTAGAGATGTCGGGAGTGGAGGCGGTGAAAGGTCTCTGCATCCCGATCCGGTTCGAAAGCGCCGTGGGACTGGCTTTCAAGGTGCGACGTGTTTTGCGATGGTGTCCTCAATACCGCAGTGCAGCGGCCGTCGACAGGCAGGACGTGGCGTCCTCCCGTTAAGTGCTTGCAAGTCGGAATCAGGGTTTGTTAACCATCTGCCATTAGCGTTGCGAGTCGAATGGATAAGGGCAATCGCCACAGGGCCGGTGGCGAGTGAACAGTTCGCTGTTCGAAGCTCAGGGGCTTGGCTGGGGACACACTAATGCGCGTACTTCTCATCGAAGACGACAGCGCAACGGCGCAGAGCATCGAGTTGATGCTCAAATCCGAGAACTTCAACATCTACACGACCGATCTCGGCGAAGAAGGGATCGATCTCGGTAAACTCTACGACTACGACATCATTCTGCTGGATCTGAACCTGCCAGACATGTCGGGCTACGAGGTGCTTCGCACGCTCCGCGTCGCCAAGGTGAAGACACCCATCCTGATCCTGTCGGGCCTCGCCGGCATCGAGGACAAGGTGAAGGGCCTCGGCTTCGGCGCCGACGATTATCTCACCAAGCCCTTCCACAAGGACGAGCTCGTGGCGCGCATCCACGCCATCGTCCGCCGCTCGAAGGGCCATGCTCAGTCGGTGATCACCACCGGCGATCTCGTCGTCAATCTCGACACCAAGACCGTCGAAGTCACCGGTTCTCGCGTTCACCTGACCGGCAAGGAGTACCAGATGCTGGAACTCCTCTCGTTGCGGAAGGGAACGACGCTCACCAAAGAGATGTTCCTGAACCACCTCTACGGCGGCATGGACGAGCCCGAGCTCAAGATCATCGACGTTTTCATCTGCAAGCTCCGCAAGAAGCTCGCGAATGCCAGCCAGGGCAAGAACTACATCGAGACGGTCTGGGGCCGCGGCTACGTGCTCCGCGAGCCGACGGATGCCGACGAGCGGATCGCGGTCTGACCCACGCTCATCGCAACCGCAAAAAGCCCGGGCTGAGCCCGGGCTTTTTGTTTGGCAGTTCTGTGGGCCAGATCGGGGCGGGGAGCCACCCTATCGGGCAGCCACCATGCGCAAGGGCACCGTTGCCGCGACGGCAGTACGATCAACCTTTGCGTATAGTCCGCGGTTGTCGAGGTCGGGTGAGAGCGCATCGGTGAGGCCCAGGACGGTCTCCGCGGCGCCCAGGAGAAGAGACCCGTCGGCCGGTAACACGTTGGCGAGGCGCCTCAACACATCGGCCTTCGTCGGCCCGTCGAAATAGATCAGCACGTTGCGGCAATAGATGATGTCGAAGCTGCCGATCAGGCCGAAATCCTTAATGAGGTTGAGCGGCCTGAAATCGACCATGGAACGGATCTGCGGCGAGATCTGCCACTGGTCGCCAACCTGCGTGAAATGCTTCAAGAGCATCTGGATGGGCAGGCCGCGCTGCACCTCGAACTGGCTGTAGAGGCCTGCCTTCGCCCGGTCCAGGACTTCAGTCGAGATGTCGGTTGCGAGGATCTCCACCTGCCACCCGGAGAGCCGCGCCGCAGCTTCGTTCAGGATCATGGCGAGCGAATAGGGTTCCTGCCCTGACGAGGCCGCCGCGCACCAGATGCGCAGCTTGCGCGTGGAGGCGCGGTTCCTGAGATAACGCGGGAGGAGCACGTCGCGGAAAAGATCGAACGGCGTCTTGTCTCGGTAGAAGAACGTCTCGTTGGTGGTCATCGCCTCGATGACGGCGCGCTCCAGGTCCGCATCGCGCCCGTTCTTCAGGTCGGTCAGCAGCTCGGACAGGCTATCCATCTCGAAACGGCGGCAGATGGGGCCGAGGCGGCTCTCCACGAGGTATCGTTTCTCGGGCGTCAGCGCCAGGCCGGAGCGCGCCTTCAGGAACGTGCGGAGATATTCGAATTCAGATTCGGTCATGGGATCGATCCGACGATGGCGCCCTTGAGTGCGGGCCCGATGGACTGAAGAGGGAGAACGTCCCTGGCATAGCCTGCTTTCACGACGCTGCCCGGCATGCCCCAGATGGTGCTCGTGGCCTCATCCTGAGCCATGACGGTGGCGCCGGCGCCCACGAGCGCCTTGGCGCCCTGGGTCCCGTCCGAGCCCATGCCGGTGAGAACCACTGCGAGGGCCGCCGGCCCGAAGATCGTGGCGGCGTCGCGGAACAGCACGTCGACCGCCGGGCGACAAAAATTGACCGGCGGCCCGTCGTCGAGCCGGATGACCGGATCGCCGAGGCCGAGCGACAGCCCCATATGGCGTCCGCCCGGAGCGATGTAGACGGTGCCGGGCACGAGGGGCTCGCCATCTTCCGGCTCGCACGCCCGCACGCCGACCTGCACGCGGAGGTGGTCGGCGAAGACGGTGGTGAACATCGGCGGCATGTGCTGAACGACGAGCACCGGGAGACGCTGGATCGCCGACCCTAAGCCGAGCAGCACCTCTTCGACGGCCCGCGGGCCGCCCGTCGAGGCGCCGATGAGAAGGCATTGCGGCTTCGAGCGCACCGGGCGCATGGGAGGCCGGGGCGTTGCCACGGCGAGCTGCGGCTTCGGGCGCGGCGCGAGACCGCGCGAAGAGGCGAGCGCCTTCAGTCTCTCGACGAGTTCCTTGCGGAAGGAGAACGACGTCGTCACCTGGCGGTGCCCCTCGGGCTTCCCGAGGTAATCCACAGCGCCGAGCGACAGGCATTTAAGGGAGATCTCGGCATTACGCTGGGTCAGGGTCGAGATCACGATGATCTTGAGCCCGGGTCGGCGCTGCAGCAGGCGCGGCAGGGCCGTGATGCCGTCCATCTCGGGCATCTCGAGATCGAGAAGCACGATGTCGGGCTCCACCCGCTCCAGCGCGTCCAGTGCGGCCCGCCCGTTGGCGGCGGTCATGACGACCTCGAAGCCCTCCTCCTCGGCCACCCAGCGGGCGACGAGACCACGGATGACGACGCTGTCGTCCACCACCATCACGCGGGCCCGCTGAGACCCGGATGAGGCCGCTATGGGGGCGGATGCGGCAGGCATCGATGGCAACTCGGGGCTCGGGCCGAACGGACGGGACAGAAGGGGCTAGACGAGGCCGACTTCCTGGAACTTGGCTTTCACGATGTCCTTGTCGAAAGGCTTCATGATGTATTCGTTGGCGCCGGCATGGAGCGCGCGGGCGATATGGCCCACGTCGTTCTCGGTGGTGCAGAACACCACCTTGGGCTGATCGCCCCCCGGCATCTTGCGCAGGTTCCGCAGGAACTCATAACCGTCCATGACGGGCATGTTCCAGTCGAGCAGGACCGCATCGGGCATCTCGGCGCGGCATGCACCGAGGGCCTGCTCGCCGTCCTCGGCCTCCGAAATCCGGAATTCGAGCGTTTCGAGGATGCGGCGGGCGACCTTGCGGATCACGGCGCTGTCGTCGACAACGAGGCAATGCTTCACGGGACTAAGCTCCAAAAAATCAGGCAGCGCGCGCCTCGGCCCCGAGGGCCAAAACCGCATCGACGTCGAGAATGATCAGAAGTTTGTCGTCGAGCCGGTGAACGCCTCGGCTGAGGCTCACCCAGCGCTGATCCATGTGAACGGGATTCGGCTCCCGTGTTTCCGAGGAGAGCTTCAGGACTTCGCCAACCTGATCGACGAGGAGGCCGTAAGACTCGCCCTGGTGCTCAAGGCCGACCGCCATCTCGCGGCCGCTTCCGGCATCCGGCAGTCCAAGCCTCCTGCGCAGGCACATCGCCGTCACCACGCGACCACGCAGGTTGAGCAAGCCGATGATCTCGCGTTGGGCCAGCGGCACGGCCGTGACGGCGCTCGCGATGAAGACGTCGTGCACGCGGTCGATGGGCAGGCCGAAGATCTGGTCCGCCACCATCACGGTGACATACTCGTCATAGTCGCCCAGGATCTTCGTCTCTCCGGCGCTATTGGAATTTGCGGCCATGATGCTCATGCAGCCTCTCCGACGGCGTTCTGCGTCTCGGCAAGAGCGGACAGGAGCCCGCTCCGATCGAACTTCGCCACGAACTCGGCGATGCGCAGCTTGCGCGCCCGCTGGATCGAATCCGGGTTGACGCCGGACGACAGGGCGATGACGGGCAGCGTCGCGAAGCGGGCGTCGCCCCGAAGCGCTTCGACGAGCTGGAAGCCATCCTTCTGCGGCATCTCCACGTCCGTCACCAGGGCGTCAATGCGTGTTCCGCCGGCGAGGAGCTGAAGGGCCTCTTCGGCGCTTGCGGCCGCGTAGACCTTGTAGCCCGAGGCCTTGAGCACGGGCGTCAGCATGTCCCGGAAGAAGGCACTGTCGTCCACGAGCAGAACCGACCGGATATGCGCGGACGTCTTGGCCGCGGACGGGCGCGTCCAGTCGTCATGGGCGAGCGGCAGGTAATGCGCGACGTTCACGACCTCGGTGGCACGGCCGCGGATCACCGCGGAACCGACGAGATCGGAGCGCTCCGCGACGAGTTCGATGTCGAGG
>DASZBD010000009.1:0-10392 GCA_035944475.1 Microvirga sp. | reverse complement strand
GAGGCGCTTGGTGAGGTGCTTGTCGCCCGCCGCATCGGTGGCGATCTGCGACGTCAGACTCGTGATGCTGGCCCGGATGCGCCGTTGGTGGCGCCCCGTGCCGAGTTGCACGAGGCTCTGGTCGTCGAGGCGCATCACCGGAATGCCGCGGCGCTCGGCTTCCTGCACGAGGGAGAGAGTCGTCGGACCGAGGGCCGTTCGGCGCTGAAGGCGGGCGAGGCGGTCGAGGGCTTGCGCGAGGTCGAAAGGTCCGGCGTCGGTGCCGCCGTCCGGGTCCCGGTGGACGCGGTCGAGGCTCCGGATGCCAGCAAGCTCCGCGGGCAGAAGACTGTCGACGAGGCTGAGGGCGAGCCGGCCCGCGAGCAGGCCCACCTCCTCCTCGCGGTAGGCGAACATCACGTTGTAGACGCCCGGCGGGCCCTTCACGGACCGCGTCTTGCCGCGGGTGATCCGCTCGCCGGTCAGCGATTGCAATTCGAGGGCGACGTGCTCGGCGACGTGCCCGAGCCAAGTGCCATCCTCGAGGCGGCGAACGAAGCCGCCGGGCTTGCGATAGCAGCAGCCGTGCCGATGAAGACCGGGCAGGAGTTCGAGAAGGCGCGTGTTGAATCCAGGGAGCCGCTTCGACGGCCACTCCTCCAGGGAGCCAAGATCGAGCTCGATCCGCACCATTGGAAGCGAGCCGTAGATGTGAGGTCCGCGGTACACGCCTCGATCGACGACTCGCATTGAACGCAGAGGCGTTGCGCCCCCGCCGGCTGCTTGAGGAGAAACATCGGTGAGATCCGTCATCGACCGGCTGCCTTGTCGCGTCTGAACGGCGAAACCGGCGCGCGTCTCCGCCGGACCGAGGGTCGTGCGAAGCGGCCCAGCACTGCCGCAAAAGGGAGGATCAAGCCGATTGGGCTTGGGCCAGGACAAGCCGGCAGGGAGGTAGTGAGTTCCTGCCGTAGAGCGGGAAATTCGCGAACTTCTTGAGCATCATAACTTATGTTGGGCGGAGCCGTAGGCGATGCGATCGAGCAGCCTCGTGTGGCTACGTTTTACTTTGGTGAATGGCAGCACAGTCGCGCACGGGTAGGGACAGGGCGCTCGTTCCTGAGCGCTCTCGAGATGCCGCCGGCGGCGGCGCACCCTCATCCCTTTCATGGTGAGATCCGCTGATGCTCCATCGCTGCATGATCGTCGAGGACCAGGCGCTGATCGCGACGGCGCTCGAAGCATCCCTCCAGGAGGTTTGTCGCCACGGGCCACTTTGCCAGCAACGCTGCAGCACTTGCCTGGCTCGAGGACAACGAGAGCGAGATCGCTCTCCTCGAACTCATGCTGAAGGACGGGGCCTGTCAGAAGATCGCCCGCATCCTTAAGATGCGCGGCGTACCATTCGCCGTGTATTCAGGCCTGCCCGCCAGCCGGCGCCGTCCGAGTTCCAGGATGTGCCGTGGCTGGAGAAGCCGGTCAGCCGCGAGGAGCTGAGTGAGGCGCTGACCGAACTTGCCGGATCGGGCTCCCCGCGATCGGCGGATGCCGGCGCCTGGACCGGTCCCCCTGTTTAAACGACGGTCTGAACCGACCGCAAACGAAGTGAAGCCACCGCGCCCGATCCGCTTCGGTGACAGGCCGGCCTACAGGGAGTTGCCGATGCCACCCGATCCGATCATCGACATGATCCGACACTGGATCGCAGAGAATACCGGCGTGCGTTTCGACGCCGAAGTGCCGGCCCTTCACACGCTGGCGGACCGGGTGCGCGAGCAGTGCGCCAAGGAGAACCGGGAGCAGTCGCCGGCCTGGATCGACGAGCGTGTCCGCCTGGAGGATGAGATCTCCCATCTCCGCACGGGCGAGGCATGACGGAAGTCCAACACGCCCCGCCGCCGACGAGCCCCAACCCGCTGTCCGGCAGCCTCTGACCCCGCACCGGCACCTGCGTCTCAAGCGACCACCGGCCCCTCCCCGGCCGCCAGCATGGCGGCGAGGCGGTGACCGGAGCCTGCGCCCATGGTCCAGCCAAGCGTACCGTGGCCCGTGTTGAGCCAGAGATTCGCGTAGCGGCTGCGGCCGACATAGGGCAGGTTCGAGGGCGTCGTCGGCCTCAGTCCCGTCCAGTAGGTTGCCTGGTCGAAAGCCCCGGTGCGCGGAAACAGCCGGCGCACATTGTCGAGGATCGCGCGGCAGCGCTCCAGGTTGAGGTGGCGTGAATAGCCCGACAGCTCGGCCGTCCCGGCCACCCGCAGGCGATCGCCCAAATTCGAATAGACCAGCTTGTACTGGTCGTCCGTGAGGCTCGTCACCGGAGCCTCGTTCGCGCCCTGGAGCGGGATCGTCACCGAGTAGCCCTTCGCCGGGTAGATGGCGAGGTCGACACCGTAGGGGCGCAGGAAGGGCGCGGAGTAACTTCCAAGGCTCACCACCACGTGCTTGGCCCTGATCCGCCTGTACCCGTCCGGCGTGCGCACCTCGACCTCGCCGATCTGCCGCCGGGCGCGGTCGGCCTCCAGCGCCGTTACCTCGGAGCCATACAGGAAGGCGGCGCCTCGCGCCTCGCACAAACGCGCCAGCTCACGAGTATAGGCGTGGGCGTCCCCGCTCTCGTCCGCTTCCGTGTAGGTCGCGCCGACGATCTGAGAGCGGTTCGCCTCGAATGCCGGCTCGATGCGCACCACCTCGTCCGCATCGATGACCCGGCGCTCGCAGCCGTGCTGCCGCATGAGCTCCGCCACCGGGATCGCAGCCTCGAACTCACGTCGGTCGCGGTAGAAGTGGAGGATGCCGAGGCTGCGGGCGTTGTAGGCGATGCCCTCCCGTGCGCGAACCTCCCGATAGAGGCTCCGGCTCTCCGTCGCGAGGCGCACGATGTCGGTGGTGTTGCGGCTTGCCCGGTGCGGAAGGCAGTCGACGAGGAAGCGCGCGATCCAGAGCCACTGGTGCGGGTCGAGCCGCGGGCGGAAGAGCAGCGGCGCGGTCGGGTCGAGCAGCCACTTGAGGATCTTGAAGGGAGCGGACGGGTTCGCCCAGGGCTCCGCGTGGCTGACGGAGATCTGCCCGCCATTGGCGAAGCTGGTCTCCAGCCCCGCCCCAGGCTGCCGGTCGACGACGCAGACCGACAAACCCTGCCGGAGGGCGAAATAAGCCGTGTTGATGCCGACGACGCCGGCACCGAGAACGAGGACATCATAGGAAGACCGCGATGACATGGGCACTCCTGTGCGGCCCGCCGCCGGCGGGCCCATGAGTGCCCCCTCCGTCACTGGCCTGAGAGCTTCACCACCCGGAACGGGCGGCTTTCTCCTGCGGCGGACCGGGTGATCCGGTCACTCTTCGGAGTGTGGTGGCGCGGCCGGTTCGGGGGCCTGAGAGTTTCCGGGGCGGTTGCTCCTTCGGCGCCGGACGACGATTCGCCCGGGCTCTCCCGGCCGCGCTGTTGGTCCGCTCAAGGTAGCGCCCGGTTGGGCCGCGACCATATCCCTTTAGGGACATTCGCCGGCTCAAAGGACGGGAGCAGTCTGTAGATCGTCACGCCCGTCGCGAGTCCTCCGCCAAGAGAGGACCGGCAGGCTCGTCGAAGCAGAGGGACCAAACCATGACGAGTTCCATCGGAACACAACCGGCGGCTCCCGCCGTTCCCACGCCGGGCGGCGGCGTCACCTACACGACCGCGGATGCGGCCTATTTCGAGAAGCGCAAACTCCAGCGCCATGCCGGTCTCTTCACCCTCTGGGCGCTTGGCGTCGGGGCGGTGATCGCGGGCGAGTACTCGGGCTGGAACATCGGCCTTGCTTCCGGCGGCTTCGGCGGCATGCTGATCGCGACGGGCATCATCGCCGCGATGTATGTCTGCCTGTGCTTTTGCATTGCCGAGATGTCGGCCGCCCTGCCCCATACGGGCGGCGCCTATTCCTTCGCCCGCACGGCGCTCGGCCCGTGGGGGGGGCTACACGACGGGTCTTGCCGAAAACATCGAGTTCATCCTGGCGCCGGCCGCCAACATGTTCTTCATGGCGGCCTACCTGACGGCCCTCTTCGGCACTCCCGGGAGTGCGCAGCCGATCTGGTGGCTCGTCGGCTACGCCGTCATGATCGGGCTCTCCACCCGCGGCCTTGCGCTCTCCATGCGTTTCGTCGTGGCGATCACGCTCGCGGCGATCGCGATCCTGCTGTTCTTCTTCGTGGCGGCGCTGCCGCATGTCGATTTCGGACGGTGGGCGCTCAACATCGGCGTCGGGCCGGACGGCGCCGCGGTGCAGCTGCCGGAAGGCAACGGCCCCTGGCTGCCCTTCGGGCTCACGGGCGTCTTTCTGTGCCTGCCCTTCGCCATCTACATGTTCCTCGCCATCGAGCAGCTGCCGCTGACCGCCGAGGAATCCCATGCGCCGGCCCGCGACATGCCCCGTGCTCTGGTGCTCGGCATCATGACGCTCGTGGTGCTGGCGCTCGGCGTGCTCTTCCTCAACACTTCGCTGCCGAACGGCGCCTACGCGCTCGGCAAATCCGGCGAGCCCCTGCTCGACGGCTTCCGCGCGCTGTTCGGGGACGGGGCCGCCAAGCTCCTCGCCGGCGTCGCCGTGGTGGGCCTTGCCGCGAGCTTCTTTGCCGGCTCGTTCGCGTCCGGGCGGAACATCTACTCCCTGTCCCGCGCGGGCTATTTCCCGACGGGTCTGTCGGTGACCCACGGCGAGCACCGCACGCCCAACATCGCGCTCATCGCCTCGTCGGTGATCGCCCTGAGCGTGCTGTTCCTCCTGTGGTTCCTCATGGACGGCGACGCCACCGCCATCGGAGGCACGCTCGTGAACATGATCGTGTTCTCGGCGATGATCTCCTACGTGATGCAGAGCATCTCCTACATGCGCCTGAAGACGCTCTATCCCAACATCGAGCGTCCTTTCAAAAGCCCGCTCGGCACGACCGGCGCCGTGCTCACGATCGGCATCTCTGTGGTGACCCTCGTCTTCCAGTTCATGGACCCGGCCTATCGCCTCGGTGTGGTGGGTGTCGCGATCTGGTACGCGGTGGGGCTCTCATACTTCGCCTTCTACCGCCGGCACCGCCTCGTCTTGTCGCCAGAGGAGGAGTTCGCGGTCACCGGCGGTCGTCGCGGCCAGCCGGCCCACTGATCGTCCTCCCAGGGGCCGTCCCGGCGGAACGGGGCGGCCCTCCTTGCAAGCGGAAGGTTCACACCCATGATTGGAAACGGAAACGGCGACGCGATCCGGCTCGGACGCCTCGCCGGCAAGGTGGCACTGGTGTCGGGGGGCGCCAGCGGATGCGGGGCCGCCGCCGCCCGGCTCTTTGCGGAAGAAGGCGCCAAGGTCGCCATCGTCGACCGGCAGGTCGATGCCGGCGAGGCTCTCGCGCAGAGCCTCCGGGAACTCGGTCACAAGGCGGTCTTCGCCCCGGCCGACGTGTCGAACGCCGCCGAGGTGGAGCAGGCCGTCGCGACGGTCACCGACCGGCTCGGCCCGATCACGGTGCTCTTCAACCATGCCGGCACCATCGTGGTGAAGCCGTTCCTCGAGACCACGGAAGCCGAGTGGGACTGGCTCATGGCGGTGAACGTCAAGAGCATGTTCCTGATGACGAAGGCGGTGCTGCCCTCCATGCTCGCGGCGGGCGGCGGCTCCATCGTCTGCACCTCGTCGATTTCCGCCGTGGCGGCGACGCCCATGGAGGTGCTCTACGGCGCGACGAAGGGAGCCTGCCACACGTTCGCCCGGGCCATCGCGGTCGAGTACCGCGACAAGGGGATCCGCTGCAACGCGGTGTGCCCCGGCTTCATCCGCACGCCGCACGGCATGCGGGAGGTCGAGGCCCTGACGCGATACGGCGTGGACGTGTCCGACAACGCGCTCGCCGCGCAGCAGGGCCGCTTCTGCGAGCCCGAGGAAGTCGCGCGGGCGGCGCTCTTCCTCGTTTCCGACGAGGCCAGCTTCGTGAACGGCGCCCACCTGTTCGTGGACAACGCCTTCACGGCGGTCTGAGAAGGCCTTATTCGGCTCGGACCGTCGTGACCGCCGGTCCGAGCAGATGCTCGATGAAGCGCTGGAAGAGCTCGGACTGCGTGCCGATGCGAAGCTTCGCGTAGATGTGCTTGCGATGGTTCTTCACGGTGCCTTCTGACAGCCCCAGCATGGCCGATGCCGAAAGGGCCGAATGGCCGCGCAAGGTCAGGCGCACGATCTCCTGTTCACGCCGGGTGAGCACCCCCTCGCCGAAGGTCTCGAAGGCCAGTTCCATCTCCTCGCCCCGCGCCGACCAGGCGATGCTGGAGCCGCTGCCCGGCGAAGCGCGCAGACCGCGCCAGTGCTGGGCGACGGCCTGGCAGATCACGGGCGCGACGGTGCGCAGAGCGGCCATCTCCTCGACCCCGAACGGCTCGTGGCCGTAACTCCGCATGATCGAGTAGGCGGCCTTGAAGCCGGCCTCCAGGTTGGCGATGAACACCACCTCCTCGGCCAGGGATCCGCGGTCCATGGAGATGCAGGGATGGACCAGGCCGGAATTGTAGTAGTCGCCCGTGAAGAAATCGTCCGGCGCCAGTTCGCTTAGGCGGTAGACGCCGGGCGCGATATTGTTCATGCAGGCGACATAAACGGAATCGAGGAGATAAGCGCCGCGCAGATAGGCGTCCATGGAGCGGTCCACGAACCCCTTCCTGAACCCGTCGTAGAGATAGATCGGCGGGCGGTTCGCAGGGTAGGCGAACACGACCGACAGGTCGAAGGCGGCGAGCGCTCCGATGGCGTCGTCCAGAACCCTCATCAGATCCGGCGCATGCAACGTCCCCATGATCCGGGCTGCGTGCGCGTGCCACCCGACCAAACGGTCGGACCACCGCGGGTTTGCCATTGCCGATCACCTCAGGCGGCGAGCTTAACAAGCTGTTCTGGATGAAGAAAGTTGATCGAAGGTGTTAGCCGACCATAAGAGACGGACGCGCCTGCGCCGGAGCAGGGGGCGGTTCAGCCGCCCTCTCCCCGACCGCCGCCGGACACCGGGCGGCGCAGCAGCGCTTCGGCCAGCACGGCCTGCAGGTCGCCGACCCGGAACGGCTTGCGCAGCACGAAGATGTCGTCGCCCGTGACGGCCTCGATAGCGGCGGTGTCGGCATAGCCGCTTGCGAACACGATGGGCAGGTCCGGCCGCTTTTCGCGGGCGGCTTTGGCCACCTCGGCGCCGTTCATGCCCGGCATGGCGAAATCGACCATCATCAGATCGGGCGAGCCCTCGTCGAGCGCAGCCAATCCGCGGAGCCCGTCATCCGCCTCGATCACGCGGTAGTTTAAGGCGTCGAGGGAGGCGACGAGCATGCGCCTGACATCCGGATCATCGTCGATCACCAGGATCGTGGCGGTGCTGTCGGAGATCGCCGCCTCCTTGGCCTCCGGCTCTTCGCCCGTCCGCACGGGCGCGCCCGTGCGCGGCAGATAGATGCGAACCGTCGTGCCGACCCCGAGCCGGCTGTCGATCCGAACCGTGCCGCCCGCCTGCTTGGCGATGCCGTAGACCTGAGAGAGGCCGAGGCCCGTTCCCCTTCCGACGCCCTTCGTGGTGAAGAACGGATCGAAGGCGCGCGCGACGACGTCGGAGGGCATGCCCGTGCCGGTGTCGCTCACCGAGAGCTCGACATATTCGCCGGCCGCGAGGTCGCCTGTCCCCTCCATCCTGTGGAGACGGGTGGCGATGGTCAGGTCGCCTCCGTCCGGCATGGCGTCCCGCGCGTTGATGGCCAAGTTCAGCACGGCCATCTCGAGTTGCGTCGGATCCGACAGGGCGGCACCGTCGCCCTCAAGGTCGAAGGCGAGCCGCACCATCGGCCCGAGGGTCCGGGCGAGCAGGTCGCGCATGCCGCCGACGAGGTGCGAAACCACCACCGATTTGAGTTCGATCCGCTGCGCCCGGGAGAAAGCGAGCAATTGCCCCGTCAGCTTCGCCCCGCGCTCGGCGGCGTCGAGACCGGCCTCCGCGAAGCGGCGCACCCTCTCGACGTCTGTGGGCTTGCGGCGGATGAGGTCGAGGGATCCGACCACCGCTCCGAGGAGGTTGTTGAAATCGTGGGCGATGCCGCCGGTGAGCTGGCCGACCGCCTCCATCTTCTGCGCCTGACGCAGGGCATCCTCCGCGATCACCTGCCGCGTCACGTTGCGGCTCGAGCCGATCAATCGCGTGATGCGGCCCTCGTCGTCGCGCACCGGCACGAGCGCGGTGTCCCAGTGCTGCGGGCCGGCATCGAAGCCGAACACCTCCCGGTACTGATAGGGCTCGCCCATCGCGACGACGCGGCGATAGTGGTCGAGCACGCGCGCCGCGATATCGGGCGACAGGACATCCTCGATCCTCTTGCCGCGCACGTCGGCAAGCATGAGCCCGACCCCTGCCTCGTGGGCGGGGTTGAGCTGCTCGATCACGAACCCGCCATCGGCCTCGACCCCGATCACGAACAGCGCCTCGGGCGTGTACTCGAAATAGGCGCGGTAGAGCGCGTCCGCCTCGCGGCGCGCGGCTTCGGCGGCGGCGAGCGCCTCGCGGGCCGCCTTCTCGGCGGTCACGTCGCGTCCGATGCAATAGATGAGGTCGCCCTCCGGCTCGATCGTCCAGGAGATCCAGCGCCAGCTCCCGTCGCGATGCCTGTAGCGGTCCTCGAAGTTGATCGTGCGGTGGCCGCCCGCGGCGAGGCGGCCAAGCTCGGCCGTGGTCCGCTCCGCATCGTCCGGGTGCTTGATCTCGGCGGCCTTGCGCCCGGTGAGCCAGTCGGTCGGCCAACCGAGGAGCCGCTCCCAGGCGGGATTGACGCTGAGCAGCGTGCCATCGGTGCGGGCAACGCACATGAGGTCGACGGAGAGCTGCCAGATGCGGTCGCGCTCGGCCGTGCGCTGAGCCACGAGGGCCTGCAGCTCGCGTTCGGCTTCCCTCTGAACCGTCACATCCTGCACCGCGCCGACGATGCGCACGGGCTGCGGCGCCTCGCCATCGGCGTAGTCGATGCGCGAGCGCAGGGCGACATGCCGGACCACGCCGTCGGGCCGCACGATACGGTACTCGACCGCGAGCTCCGGCCGCCGCGCCGCAAGGGCCGCCGCAAGTTCCGCGTCGGCGCGGGGCCGATCCTCCGGGTGTGTCAGGGCGGCGATCATCGCGAGACCGATCGGTGCGCCCTCCTCCAGACCGTAGATCCGGTAGGTGGCGCGCGACCAGGTGTGCCGGTCCTCGAGGATGTCGTACTGGTAGGTGCCGAAGCCGGAGACCTCCGCCGCGAGCCTCAGGCGCGCCTCGCTCTCGCGCAGGCTCGCCTCTGCGCGCCTACGGTCCGTCACGTCGTAGTTGACGCCGACGACCCGCGCCGCCCGGCCGTCCGGCAGGCGTCCCTCGCTCGTTGCGTTCGCGGCGATCCAGGCGATCTCGCCGCTGCCCCTGACCAGGCGATACTCGGTGTCCAAGCGCGCGCCGTCGCCCGCCAGCATCGGTGCGGCCTCGGCCTCGACGCGCCTACGGTCCTCCGGATGGATCAGCTCCAGGAACGCGCTCGCCGTGGTCGGCAGCGCCCTAGGCGCAAGGCCGAGGAGCCGTGGGTACTCGCCAGAGAGCGTGATCGCGTCGGTCGCCACGTCCCAGGTGAAGTCTCCGAGCCGCGCGGCGGCGTGCGAGCGGCTGAGGCGCTCCTGGCTCGCCCTGAGCTGCGCTTCGGCCCGCGCACGCTCCACCGCCGCCCAGGTGCGCCCGCCCACATCCTCGACCAGGCGCACCGCAAGGTCCGACCAGCGCCGGGGGACGGCGGAGTGCACGTAGAGGATCGCAGCGAGGCGGTCCTTGTCGCGCATGGGCACGACGATAAGCGCGCGCGTTCCGATGCTCTCCCAGGTGCCGAGATACTCGGGCCGCGCTGTGCGAGGATCGGTCAGGCAATCCTCGACCACGAGCGTGTGGCCGGCGCGCAGTTCGGCGATGACCTCGGGGCCGAACGCGTCGAGCACCCGCGCCTCGCCGGCGAGCGACACCATGGTGCCGTCCGTCCAGTCGCGCGCCACGGCGACGATCTCGCCGACGGCATCGATCTCGCCATAGCCGGCCCGGCCCACGTCGAGATGGCGTCCGAGACGCTCGGCGGCCGTCGCGGTGAGCGCGCCGGCGTCCGTCAGATCGCGCAGGGTGTCGCTGAGGGCCACGAGGAAAGCCTGCCGCCGTTCCGCTGCGACGCGCTCCGTCGTCTCGACCACGATGGCCAGCACGCCCGCCGGCGTGCCGTCCTCGCCCGGCACGGGCGAGTAGTCGAGGTTCATCCACACCTGCTCTGGCCGCCCGTGGCGGCAAAGCGTGAGTTCCTGGTCGCGGTAGGCCAGGGTTCCCCCGGCGAGCCCCACCCGCATGACGTTGTCGTTGAACTCGGCGACCTCC
>DASZBD010000008.1:0-69616 GCA_035944475.1 Microvirga sp. | reverse complement strand
CTCGCCCGCCGCCACTTCCCCGCTGTCGAGGGTGTCGGTGTAGGTGGTGGGGCTCGTGAAGGTGTTGCTCGCCGAGATTTCCAGCGTGACCACGTCCCCGACCTGCGGGCTCGTGAGGTCGATGTCGAACTCGGGCGTGTTGTCGGATGGGCCGGTGGACCACGTGACGACCGGAGCCGTGGGGGCCGACGCTGCCGTGACGGTGATCGCGCCCGAGCTGGTGCGCGGGCTGTTCGTCGCGTCCGCAATCGTCTCGACCACGTTGACCGCGCCGGCCGTGGTCGGCGTGCCAGTGACCGCGCCCGTGGTGTTGTTGATCGACAGACCTGCTGCGCCCGTGCCCGACAGGGAGAGGGTGGATCCCGCCGTCCGGCCGGTCAGGGTGCCCGAATAGGCGACGCCCACGGTGGCCGTGTTCGGCGACAGGCTCAGCGCCGCGAGGGTGTTCTCCAGCACGTTGTTGATCGTGAGGGTGACGGTCTGCGGGGACGAGGCATTGCCCGCGGTGTCGGTTGCGGTGAGCGTGAACACCACGCTCGCGCGGCTCTCACGGTCCTGCGCGGCCACCGACCAGGCGCCCGTCGAGGTGTTAAGGGTAACGAGCCCCGCATCCGTGCCGCCCTTGGCCCAGGTGACGGTCTCGTTCGCGGTCGCGGTGGCGTTGTAGACGGCGTTCTCGTTGACGCTGTGGGCGTTTGTCGAGGTGATCGTCGGGGGCGTGGTATCGACCACGGGAGCCGCCACCACGGCGCTTGTGGCGGCTGAGGTGGCGGAGGCCGAGCCTGAGGCGTTCGTGGCCGTGACCATCACTGTCAGGGTCGAACCCACATCCCCGGCCAGAACCGTGTAGTTCGGGCTGTCGGTCCCGACGTTCGTCGCTCCGCGTTTCCACTGATAGGCGAAAATCGGCGCAGGCGACCCGCTCCAAGCGCCCGGACTCGCCGTCAGCACATCGCCGACAGTTGGCGTCGTGTCGTCGATCGTGGGAACCGAGACGTTCGCCGGGGCGGCCGGGGTGGAGCTGTAAGCTGCCGCCGCTCCCGCATAGGCGGACGAGACCGCCTGCGACCCCACGTAAAGGGCCGTGACGGAAGCGGATCCCACGTACAGCGGCATCGTCTCAGATCACCACGTAGAGGGTGTTGGGGTCTTTGACGGCGAGGGCGGTGTAATCGGCCTGAGACAGAGCGACCATGCTCTTAACAGTCGTCACGGTAGCCGGAACGGCCGAGACCAGGATTGAGCGGTTGGTCAGCTTGGCGGAACCGCTGCTGTCCGTCACCGTGATGGTCAGACCGGACGTCGTCCCTGCTGTCGTGGGCGTGCCGGTGATGGCGCCTGTCGTGGTGTTGAAGGACAGACCTGCCGGGAGCGTACCCGTCAGCGCGAACGTTTTCGCGCCCGAGCCGCCGGTCGCAGTTGGGACAAAGTTATAGGCTTGCCCCACGACCCCGCTGGGCAGGCGCCCAAGGATGTCGAGAGGTGAGTTGGTAGCGATGACGCCAGTGCCCCGCAAACGAGCGCTCTCACGCTGCGCTGCACGAGTGGCGGCTCGTCGTGGTGCTCGCGCCATCGCCAGTCTCCTTTAACGCTGCTCAGCGGCCGTAGACGGACGGGTCGACGCCCTGACCGACAAAGCCGTCATCCGCCGGCGTCCGACCCGAGGGATCGTTCCAGTCGTGCCCATTCTGAACGCCGGAAGTCGCCGCCCGGGGGTTGTTCTCGACGGACGGGTGAGCGGTGTCGACCGCCGCGGCCTCCGGCTCCACGAACGCGCCGCTGCCGGCGTCCATCGTCTCGCCCGGAGCCGGGTTCACGACCGCCGTGTCGGCAGGCAGGCGGTTTTCTTGGGAAGCCTGCTGCGTCACGGTCTCTGCCGTGGCCTTGGCGCCCTCGAAAGCCTTGGCGGAAGCTGCTGCGGTCTGATCCGCGACCGTTTGCGGGGCCTCGTCGGCCTGTTCGCGCTTGCGAGCCATGGGGCTCTCCTTTCAGTGTGAGGGTTGAGAAAGACAGCCTTAGGCCATCTTCAGGACCTTGATCGCGTCCGGATCGTTGAGGCCGCCGCCCACGCGCTTGGTCGTGTAGAACATCACGTAAGGCTTGTTGGTGTAGGGGTCCCGAAGAACCCGGACGCCGATGCGGTCAATGATCAGATAGCCACGCTGGAAGTCGCCGAAGGCGATCGGGATCGCCCCCGTCGTCATGTTCGGCATGGCAGCGAGCTCGGTAATCGGATAGCCCGCGAGCGTCTGAGGCTGACCCTCCGTAAAGGTCGGCTGCCAGATGTAGTTGCCGCCAGCGTCCTTGAGGGTGCGCACGTTGGCAAGGCTGCCCCGGTTCATGACGAAGCGGGCGCCGCCGGTGTAAGCCTGCGGCAGGTCGTAGGTGAGCCGCAGAACTTCATCCGTCGTCACTGCCGCTGCCGCGGCAGCCGTCCGCACCTGGATCGCACCCCAAGGGTGAACCGCCGCATTGGCAGCACCCGTAGCGTAGGTCAGGAAGCCCGCCGGCTTGTTGGTGCCGTTGCCGGCAACGAAGGCGATGCCTTCTTGGAGGGCGAACTCGGTCTCGACGTTGTCGGCGATGAACTGCTCCAGATCGACTTCAGCATCGTCGAGGATCTGCTGCGTGGCCGAGGGGTTCGCGTAGATCTCACCAATGCTGTAGGTGAGCGAACCCATGGTTGGAGTGGTGGTTTCCGGCCGGACGGCAGTCTCACCGACCCACCCCGATCCCATCCCGCGGTTGTTGAAGAGCCGCGAGAACCCGGGCCCGCCGATCTGCTGCACCCGTGCGATCTGGCGCATGGGCGAGAGGATGACGAGGCGGTCCGTGATGGTGCGGTCCCACTCAACCGGGGCAACGAACCCGCCTTCAGCAGCCGCGCCCTTGTTGAGGCTCGCCTGCACATCGCCCTTACGGACGTGAGCCGAGAAGGCCTTATTGTAGTCCGGGTCTCGAACCGACTTGCCGCCAGGAGCAAGTTGAGCTGCCGCAATCTTCAGGTGCGCCTCGTCGATCGCGCCCTGCAGATCGCCAATAGCGGCCTGCATGCGGTCAATCTTCTCCACCACGACCACGTCGGCCTTGGCATTGACCTTGCTCTCGATCTCGGCACGGAAGTCTGCGACCGTCTTGTTAAGTTCGGTGATCAGAGTTGCCGCATTGCCCGCGTCAGCGCGCACGGCAACGAGCCCCCGGCGACCGGGGATTAGTTGCATGGTCATGGAAAGCCCTCCTCAGGGGCGAAAAACAGAGATGAGCTGCTTGAGGGCAGCCGGGCTCAGGTCATCGTCCGCTACGGCAGGACGGGTTTCGGCTGCCGCTACGGCGGGCAGCCCTGCGACCTCTCCAATGAGGCTACGGCGCTCACTGCGAGGTAATCCTTGACGGCTCAAGGCCGCTTCTATGCGGCGAGCCGCTGCGAGCGCCTTAGCGCCCTTGTCGTCGCTCTGCTCAACCTCAGACGAGGGCAGAAGGCCATTGGCGAGGCCGTTCTCGATGGCCTGCGAGCCATTGAACCACGTCTCCTTGTCCATCCAGGACTGCGCTTCGGCCTTCTCAACGCCCGCCCGGGTCGCATAAAGCCCGGCCATGGCATCGTCGAAGGGCTCAAGGGTATCGGCGGCCTCGCGCATGTCATGCCGATTGCCGACCGCCACCGCCCAGGCATTGTGAACCATGACGAACCCGATCTCGCTGATCAGGATCTCGTCGCCCGCCATGGCGATGATAGAAGCGGCCGAGGCAGCAAGACCCATCACGCGCACGGTCACCTTGCGCGGGTGCTCCCGCAGCAGGTTGTAGATCGCGATCCCCTCAAAGAAGTCGCCACCGGGCGAGTTGACGTTCACGACCACATCGTTGTCGCCAATGGAGCGCAGGGCCGCGGCAATCCGCTTGGAGGTCACTCCCTCCCCTGTCCAGAAATCCTCGCCGATCACGTCGTAGATCGAGATGCTGTTGTCGGTGGACGTCGCAGCGTGAACGCCAGGCTTCCAACGGGACAGGACCGCGTCGGCCGGGACCGGGGTCAGATCATCCGCCGGGCGTTCGAAAGCCTGGATCTTAGGCAGCTTGCGGAGGGTCATCCGGGGTATCCTCTGGCGGGGTCTGGCCGGCCGGCGGCGGAAGGTCGTCGCGTCTGCGGAGATTTGAGAGGCCGCGAACCTCGTCGACGTGCATCCAGGGCTGATGACCGCCCGAGCCCAGCGCCTTGGCGAAGAACTCGGCCTGGTCCTTCATGGAGCCGCGCAGCAAGGCGCCCTCGTTGAACTTTGCCTTGTGGGTCCGCTTTTCGTCTCGGGTAAGCAGCGTCCGGCGGATCGCTTGCTCCCAGGCCGTGAACCACTGGTTCAGTCCGTAGCGGACGAAGCCGATGCCGAGTTGTTCAATGCCGGAGCCCCAGCTTGTATCGTCCACCCCCAGCAAGGGGCGTGGGACACCGAAGATCCGGCCAATCTCTTCGATCTGATGCTTGCGTGTCTCGAGGTGCTGGTTATCGGCGGCACTGTCACCGAACTTTTCGGGCTTCATGCCCTCTTCAAAGACGAGCCACCGGTGGGCGTTCTCAACGCCGGCGTACCGCGCCTCTAGGCTGTCCCGAAGGTTCGCCAAGGCTTCAGGCCCTAGGCGCTGCGGGTGCGTAATAGCGCCCCCGACAAGCATACCGTTTCGGAAAAGCCTTGCTGCCGCCTCCTCAGTCCTCTGCGCTAGCCCGATCGCCTCGGCCGCCTGCCGAACGAGGGACATGCCTGTCAGACCGTTGAACGATAGTCCGCGAACGTGCAGCACATCCTCGGGCGATAGTCGCCGATCCGATCCCTTGACCTTGTAGGACAGGCGCCAAGCCTCGTCCAAGTCGGGCTCAACCTGCTCGGGGATTGGGATGAGCGCCCTTATTTGCCCTCTCGACCGGATCACCCGAGCATATGCGTCGCCATCCGTCAGGGCCCGGAGCTGCATATGGCTTCGGAAGTCGAAGGCCGTCTGCCATCCGTTCGGCTCGGCGTAAAGCACCTCGTAGAGCGGGTGATCGGTGTCCTTGTCGCTGTCGAAATCGTCGCCCCTGAGCAAATGCAGGGGCAACATGCCTATGGCATAGGAGATCAGGCTGCAGCAGCGAAAGACTGTGGTGTTTCTCAACGCGGCTGTGGGAGTGACGACAGCGCCTGAGCTCGTCGCCGCTCCGGTCCGCAGGAAATCAAGCAGATACGGATCGTGCAGGCTGTGGAACACCGCCGACTCGGCGCGCGGTCCGGCCGGCACTTGCGAGGTGATCGGTCCCCCTTCCGCTACCGGCTCCGAGGCTGGCTCGCGAGGGAGCGGAATGCGGGGTACGAGCATCCAATCTACACCATCAGAATGCCGCGGCCTGCATAGACGGACGGTTCATTGGAGGGCTCCTCGTAGCTTCCCGCCACACCCATCGCCATCGCAAGGCTCACCATGCCGTCGATCCGCCCCCGGCTCTTGGCCTTCGACAGTTTGCGGTTGCCCGCCGGATCCGTCTGCACGACCGCATTGGCCGCGCACATCGTTAGAACGGGGTGACCGCCGTGGGCGATGCGCCCGTTCAGGATCGCGCTCTCGAGATCGCGAAGCGCTGGGCTCATGGATTGAAAGCCCTGCCCGAACTCAACAAAGCGGGCGAGCTCCTCTTCGGTAAACCCGGCCTTCACGAGCCAAGGCCGCAGGTGCCGAAAGTTCCACCGGTCGAAGGCGTACTGCCGGACATCGTAGCGGTCGAAGACCCGCCGCATGTGGCCGGCGACGTACTCGTATTCGATCGTCTTGCCGGGCGTCGTCTGCAGGTGGCCTTGCTCGGCCCACACGTCGTAGGGCACCCGATCCTGCCGCGCCCGCTCCCTTAACCCTTCAGCCGGAAGCCAGAAGGTCGGCTTGACCTGCCAGACCCGCTCCACCGGCGCCACCAGCACCTCCGACGTCAGGTCGTTCACCTCTGACAGGTCAAGCCCGCCATAGACCGGCAGCCCGTCGAAGTCGTCCACCACCGGAGAGGCACACGAGAGCCAAATCGCCTTCGCGATGAACGGGCTATTGACCTCGACCCGCTGGTTCAGGACCAGATTGCGGTACTCCGACTCCCGCGCCGGCATTCGGCGGGCGTCCTCCGCCATCGCCAGCACCTCACGGGCGTTGAGAAAGTCGCCGAAGGCCGGGTTCGCCTGGCGGATCGCCTCCTCGCTAAACGGGTCTTCGTCCGGGTCGGCCGTGTAGAGGCTCAGGACGACGCGAGGGTCGTTCCCCGCCTTCGCGTCGTCGATCAGCACCGACAGCAGGTCCGCATCGGTCGGAGCCTGCGTCGAGATGATGACCGACAGCGGGCTTTCATGCGCCCCAACGGCCGTCTCGAGCGCATCGTACAGTTCCGACCGCGGCCCCTTCACCTGCCCGAGCTCGTCGTGGACGATGAACACCGGGGAGAGGCCATAAGCCGTGCTCGCCTCGGCCGAGAGCGCCTTGTAGAGCGTGCCGAGATCCGGGCAGAAGAGCTCCTTGATCGTGTCCCGGATGACCACCACGGGGTGAAGCGTCGGCGACAGACGCACAACCTTTGCCGCCAACTTGAACAGGATCGCCGCTTGATCCTTGGACTGCGCCGCGGAATTGAGCTGCGAGTTCGGTCGCGCCTCAGGTCCGCAGGTATGAAGCAGAAGGAGGAACGCCGCCGTCGTCGTCTTCGCGTTTTTCCGTCCAAAGCTTACGATTGCGCGTCGAGTGCCGTGCGGGTTGTCGTAGATCCGCCGAATATCCGCCTTTTGCCACTCCCTGAGCCTGACTGGCTTGCCGACGTCCTTCCCTTCCGGGATCCGGCAGTGCGTCTCAATCCATCGAATGTTGCGCTCGCCCCGGGTCTCAGCCTTCCCACGGTTTGCGGGCGGGGCCCGTCTTCTTGTTGAGCCGGTCGTTGCGGGTCGACTGCTGCGCGACCCGCATTTTCGTGGCGAGGCTTGCGATGGCACGGCTTTCCCGTTCCTGCATCTTGAGAAGCCGGTCGTAGTCCTTGACGTCGAGGTCAGGGTCGGACGTTGCCCGTTCGATCAACTCGCCGATGCGACGGGCGTGAACGACATGCCGGCAGTATTGAGCCAGAAGAGGCACCGTGGAGGGCGAGAACCAGTCCGCTGGCTCAGTCTCCACCACCGATGCCCAAACAACCGTCTCCTCATCCGTCAGATCATGCGGCGGACGTTGCCGCTCAATGACGCTCAGCCCGACCGGCGAGACGGTCAACGCCGCTGCGGATCGGGGCCCTCGGGTGCCCATGTGGAACCTTAAATCACGCGGTTTCTAGCAAGTTAGCTGGGGCGGCGGTGCGGGTCTGACGGGCCCCAGACTTTGACCCTCCCCCCTGGCCTGTGGTGTTGCAACGCGGTCACAGTGTGGCACCTGAGTTGAACCCACTTCGGATCTGCGAGATCGCCAAGCCATACGCACTTCGGCGCCGCAGCGAACGTTCCGCCGGGTCAGGTCGGCCACCCGTCCTCGCCAATCACCTGCACTGAACCTCTCTCCTCACGTGCCTTGGCACCGTCATGGTGGGGGCGGCACATGGGCTGCCAATTAGCCTCATCCCAGAACAAGGCAATGTTGCCTCGATGGGGGATCTTGTGGTCGACCACCGTGGCTGCCGTGACCCTGCCCTCTTGCTCACAGTAGCAGCACAGAGGGTGTTCTCTGAGGAAGCGCTTGGCAGTGCGGCGCCAGCGTGCGGTCCAGTACCAGTGGCGGTAAGCCTGAGCCTCAGGAGAGCGGCGGTCAGGCTTCCCGGTACGCCTCACCTGCATCCGCCTTGCCGGCCTCATAGGCTTCGTTGAGGGCTTGGGCTGTGAGCTCGGCAATCTTGTCATCGGCGAACTGAATGCCTGCAAGACGGCGCTTGACCTCGCCATCGTTGATGTCGAGCCAGATGTCGAACTTGGATTTGTCGTCTTCGGCAGGGACGGTGAAGTAGGAACGGTCGGGCATGACTCACGCGCTTACGGAAATGACTACTAAGAACCCGCAAACGAGGCCCATAAGGATCCAGACCCAGACGGGTTGGCTGTCGCCGCCCTTCGTCGTCGCCCTATCGTCGACCGGAGGTGGTGGCCGGAGGCGCGATTTAGTTGCCTCGGTCACGTCAACACCAACCCTGCCGGCGCTCGCCATTGTTCTGACGGGCCAGGCCCTCTCGGATGAGGATGACTGCAACGTCCTCACTCCCGACGAAGACGCGGGCGAGAGAGCGGCGATAGCGGTCGCTCTTGCCCGTCCGTTCGATCTGGACCCGGCGGGTGTTGAGCAGACGTTGCAGGCGACCCGCGGCTTGGTAGCCTAGCACCCGCTCAGCATCGCAGCGGGCGTGAAAGGTTTCCGGTGTATCAAGGCCGATGATGCGGATGCGCTCGGGGCCTAAGGCGATGGTATCACCATCAATCGCAATGGCTTGCTGGGCTTGGGCGGCGAACGGCAGAAAAGCGAACAGCCCGGCCACGATCGCGTGCTTCAACCGCAGTCTCCGGGCACAAATCACCTGTCGCGAGCAAGGTGGGCTAATGGTCCCGACCAAGCCGCTAAGGACGTGTCTTCCGGCAGAAGGTTCAACCCGTTCGGGGAACACACGGCACATCCGGACGTCCTGACCTATGAAATAACAGAAAAGGATATGGTTCCACAAGAGTCTAAGCTGCGCTTTCCAAATCTCCGTGTTGGAAGTGGACCGGCGTCTTTCGGCCAAAGATCTCGACGTCTGCCTTGTAGCCGTCCGTGAGGATCGCGGTGATCATGGCCGGGAAGGAAGCGAAGGGCCCGTTGATGACCCGAACAAGTTGCCCGAGCTGCATGAGCACCTTCGGGTCCACGACGTGACCCACGTTGTTGCCCGTCATCCGGTCGGCAAGCACCTGTAAGAGCGCAGATCCGATCGCCTGAGGCCGCTCGTTGCCGAGGAGCTTAAACACACCGTCGCATTCTCTTACCCGAGCGAAAGGCAGGTCGCCGCGGTCGTTCGGCTTCAAACCGACGAACATGTATCGGGGCATAAAACGACGATCGTAGTGGCGGGCCCTACCCCGGCGCGTTGTCACTTCCTGGAACTGCGGCAACCACGCATCGAAGCCCTCCAAGCGCAGGGATCGGAAAGCGCGCCGTTCTCCCATGGGGATGGTGCGTACGATGAACCAGACGAGGCTTTGGTCTATGACCCTCCGCTCCTGATAGACGAGCCGGACGCGGGACTGACGGCGGATCTTGCGCTTGCGGCTCATGCCTTGTTCCTTTCGTCGATCGCTCGGCGCAGGCTCTCGCCCACCACGAGGGGCTGACCTTTCTCTCGCTCAAGGCGAGCCATGATCTCGTCGGGCGTCTCGGGCCGGGCCTTCACCTCGCCTTCGGTGACGAACTCGTGCCTGCGGTCTTCCCAGTGGCGCTTGACGGCGGCAGAGCGGGACTCGGCTGCAATCCGGATCGCCTCTTCGCAGCCGGTGGCTCGGCCTATGCTCTCGGGTGTGGGGTCGTCGTAGACCTCGGCATTCAGGATGCCGTCGAGCCGGTGCAGTTCCTCGTGGAAGCGTCCGACCGCCGCGCGGCAGGCATTTGCCATCTCGGGCGCCGAAGGCATGTATCCGCCGCTCGACAGAGAACCGTCCATGTACTTCCGGCAGACCTCGTTGACCGCCCAGATTGGAAACTGCGTCAGCACCGACGTGCGCGCCGAGACCTGCAAGCGGACGGACGCCTCCGTGCCGGGAGGAGCCGGTAGGTTGGCAACCAACGCGGCGACCGACCGCTGAACCTCATCCGGGTCTGCCGGCGTCAGGGCTGCCGCAAGTTCCTGCTGGCGGTCGCGAAGGGCCTGCTGCTCGTCAGCGTCGGGCAATGCGGAGCGACGGATAGCCTTCCGGCTGTAGTGACCCTCCAGCGGCTCCAGGGCGCTCATGGTGCGGCGCATGAGTGTGTCGAGCTGCCGGGTCGCTAGGGCGGGCGGCGAAAGGGAGGATGACCTCACCGTCGAAAGGGTCGTTGCCATTGCGCTTCCTCCTCAGGTTTTCGTCGGCTTCTAGTGCGATTTGCGTGGCGATGTCGGCGGTGGAGCGGGGTCGGTGATGGCCGTTGACGGGCGGTGGTGAGCGGGCCGCGGGAGCGCAGAGCGGCAGGTGCTCGTCGTTCCAGCGCTCCTCACGCAGCCAGCGTTCGAGCTCAGGCAGGAAATGCGGGTCGGAAACCGACGAGGTTGCCGCCCGAAGGCCGGTCAGCAGCACGTCGAACGAAAGGCGGTCGGCGCGGTAGACGAGCGTCAGCCGGTCGTCGCCCTTCTTGCGACCGGTTCGCTTGCCGTAGGCTCGCCAGCACTGCTCTCGCCAATCCGCCGGCCAAACGTGCTCGCGCGTCTCTCTCTCATCCCCTGAGGGTGGGGTAGTAGTAGTAGGGGGTGTGGGGGAAGAAGAAGAAGGGGCGGGAGGTGTAACGTTACACGGCGTTACTGTAACGTTACCGTAACGTGACGCGTCGGCTTTCTCCCGGTGACGGCGGGTGCGTTCGCGCTGGGCAGCCCGGCGAGCTTGGTCCTTGTTCTGAGCGGCTTCGATGGCCTCGACGGCAAGCGCGATGGCCTCCGGCGGAGCACCTGCTTCGGTCATCTGGCGGATGAGGGTTGCTATGCTCATCACAGCAACCCTCCGAACGGCAGAGGCGGAGCGGGTCTAACGACCACGCGGACGTCCTTCAGCGACTCGTCGAAGCCGATGGCGGTGAGGCGCGCGAGGCTGTCGTCCTGTACGATCTTGTGTCTGACGAGCAGGTCGCTGAGGGCCTTGAGCCGATTTTCTTGGTCAGCGCCCTTCCGAAGCCCCGGAAGGGCGTAGAAGACGGCGTAATCGCCCTCGATGCGGCCGGGACGCTGAGACTGGAGGATCCAACCCGCCTCGTCGATCCAGGCTCGGTATTGAACCGTCTTGACCCTGCCCTTTGCTGCATTCGCATAAAGCTTGTTGCTGCTTGGGGGCAGCGGGACGGAAAAGGTCACCTCCCCTGTCATTCTGCCACCCGCCCCTCTGACGTTGGTGCGGTCCGGGTGCCCCGGCCGCCGTGGCGCTTGAGCGTATGGATGACCGTGGAATGATCGCGGTTGATGGCACGGCCGATGCGCGGAGTGCTCCAATGGGGGAGCTCCCTTGCCAACCGAAGAACGGCTTCAACCCGCGCTTTCGCGATGTAGGCGTGCTTGCGAGAGCCACGCAACTCCGCCAAGGCCACATCGTACTTCTCACAGACCTCTTGTAGAATTTGAGCCGCCGAGGGCGCCGGTGGATCAGGTGGCGGCTCACCCGGCTCGGGAGTGGCGATGAACAGCCAATCCCGGACCCGCGTCTCTTTAGGGCCACTGTTGAGCCTAGCCAGTACCCGCCTCATGTGCGCCAGGTACACGTCAACGCCCTGCGCAAGGGCAACATCGCCTGACAACGTCATGCGAAAGGCCTCAGCTTGCGATGCGAAGGGAAGAACGTTCAGCGTCGAGCGCCTCAGCCTCAGCGGCCACGATGGCTCGGGCTCGGCCGACAAGCCGCAGCACGTCGTCGAACTCGCGAAGGATGGCGCGACACTCCGCAGCCGTGTGCTGCTTGCCGCCCTCGGAGGAAGCCGACTCTGCCGAAAGGACAGCGCGGGCCGCCTCCGCCGCCTCCACGAGCGCCTGCCCGGTGATGTCGGCCAGCTCGGATCCGGAGTCGTCTGGCAGCGGAAGAAAGATGCCACCAGCTTGTGCTGCCAAGTGCTCGGCAGCAGCGGACGCGCGGAACGTGCGGGTGAGCTGCGACACTTGGCGGAAGCCGAGGTCACGCTCCTCGTCAGGGTCTGACACCTTATGCAGGCTGAAGGGCGAACGGCCGAGGAAGTTGGCCGCGCTCTCAACACCGCCGCAGGCCGTGAACAGATCGGAGAGGGCCGCGCGTGGCGACCCGGGGTCTCTACGCTTCGTCATGGCAAATCGTTCTTTCTTTTGTCAGTGCCGGCGTGTGACGAACCGCCTAGCTGTTGAGAATGATTTTCACGGCAAAGAGAATTGAGGCGGTGCGGGCTGCGGGCGGACGCCCGCACCGCCTCGTTTCCGCCGCGGGAGGACGCAGCGAAAGGGAGTTCGTGTTGACGACGATCAACCGGACGAGCGGTCGTGATCATCGTGCCGTCTTGGGTCGTGATGGTCGTCATCCGGACCGCAAAGACGCGGCAGATCTCGGACTTGCGGTAGCGGCGGGAGGTCATGCGGCCTCCGGCTCAAGCACGGGGCGCGGAACCTGCGTCGGCCACTGCGCCTCCGCTGGCCAGTTGTTCGAAAACCAGTGAAAAGCCGAAACGAGCCGGCGAGAGGTGATGTCGCCGCCTCTCCGGAGAAGGTCGATGCGCTTGCCGTCGTTGAACAGCAGCGTCGACAGGCGAGCTTCGGAAATACGACGCGCTCGACAGAACGGCGTAACGAGCATGAGGAGATGATCGACGGTGAGCATGACCCCACAATGAGGGTAATTGACCGCACCTGTCAACGGGTCATGTCCCGTTTCCCGTCTCCGACCGGCGCGGGTATTCTCCCGCACATGACAGACCTGCGTGACCGTATAAAGCAGCGGCTTGACGAATTGGGCATCTCGCCACGAGCGGCGTCGCTCGCTGCGGGGATGAGCTCAGACGTCATCCGCGATCTTTTCCGCCGCCCGGACAACTCACCCACCGTCGAGACCATTCGTAAGCTAGCGGTGGGCCTGCAAACAACGCCGGAGTGGCTAGCTTTCGGCTCTTACGAGGTCGGCACCCTAGGCGGAAAGGAGGGGGCGCTGCCCTCTCAGTTGCATGGCCCCGAACTGATCGAGGTTGCTGTCACGCTGAAACCCGCTGCGTACGGCGGCGTGGTGGAAGCCGGGTCCTTCCGGCCGGTTGACGAGTTCGGAGACATTGAGCCCCCGACCCGTCAAGAGCCGCCCGATAGCGAGTTTCCCGACGCTGAGGTGATGTTCTTCGATGTGGCCGGCGACTCGATGAACAAGCTGAAGCCGCGGCCAATTATGCCAGGCGATCGCGTTTTTGCGCTCAACTTTGCCTCCCTTCGCAACCGTGTCGCTTTGCGAGACGGCATGGTCGTCGTCGTTCAGCAGACGATCGACGGCGGTCAGCACCGCGAACGCTCGGTAAAGCAGCTCGAACTCTATGAGGATCGGATGGAGTTCCATCCTCGCTCGGACAACCCGAGGCACAAGCCGATTGTCATTTCTCGGGACTACACGCCAGAGGACGGCAAAGAAGTCGAAATCTTTGCTCTCGTGCGGCGGATCTCAAACGACATTCCGCTCTCCTAAAGGTAGTCGGGAAGTATTATGCCTGATTTTCGCTTCCCGCACGCGCTAACTTATCCCGACAACGAAGCTCCTACACTCACTGACATCGCGCATACGCTTATTGCTCACGATAAACTTGCACCGCTAATCTCTGAAATACTTGAGAAATCGCTTGACGGGGTCGTCATTGAAAGGATAAAAGTAGAGCTAAGATCAATTGAGATCGGCTCACTTTACGAGCATTTTTGGGTCGCGATCTTTCTAGTTTTTCAAAAGCAACTTGAGGAAGAAGTGCCCGATTTAGTCGAGTCGATGACGGGCTTAGACATCTCAGATCGTTACGACACGCTCGTGACGGTACTCGTACTAATTTTGATGTTCTATGGAGCAAGTTATCTCATCCGCCGTTTACGGCAGAAGGATGGGACATCCGAGCCGCCTCCGCCGCATATCCAGGGCAACTACAACACCTACATCAACATCGCGTCCTCGCAGCTGGGCATGGAGCCTGAACGCCTTGAACGCGTCGTCGAGCAAGTTGCTAAGGGGAGCCGGGCGCGGACAGTCAGCAGGGCGGCGATCGACCTCTTCAGGCCAGCTAAACGAGGCGGCGACGGCCGTATCGTCCCGCGAAACACGCCTGAAGTGTCGCGAGAGGCCGTTGCGGAGTTCCCGAGCGAAGCTGCGCTCGCTGATCTAGCACAGGACACCGAAGTTGAGACCTTCCCAGACGTAGTTCTCGAAATCAGGGCGACAGACCGCGACAAGCGTAAACAGGGGTGGGCTGGCGTGATTCACGAGGTCGACAAACGCCGCGTGCCGCTCACCCTCTTCCCGACAATCAGCAGCGAAGATTTGGCAAAGGCCCGGCGAGCACGCGTCGACGCGATGTGTGAGTTCAAGGTCATCGGAGAGGATGACTACCTCCTCACTCGCATTCACGTGCTCGCGGTTCACGAAATTCTCGACTAGGCCCAGTCCTGCTGCTGCGACGGGTCATATGGACAGTCGCCTACCTTTGCGAACACCACCGCGTCCTCGTAGTCGCCCAGCTCGAAGTCCATGACACGGGTGAAGGCGAACCCGCCGAACTTTTCCGGCCCAAGGCTCTCAAGGATCGCCCTAGCCTCGCCCTTGCTCTGAACGGGCAGCGGCCGGTCGGTCACGAATACCTCATCGCCCAGATCCGACCGGCTGAAGGTCTGGACCACGATAAACGTCTTCTTGGTCATGCTGCGCTCCTGATACGCTGGTGAGCCACGAGAACCGCCCCCTCAAACCCGCACCCTGAGCACTCGAAAGCCATGTCGGCGATCCGCTGGCGAAGCAGGCCCTCGGCCGCCTGAGGATCAAGGCGGCGCACCCCGAGCGTGATCCTCGGAAAGCTGTCCCGCCAGCAGCTCCGGCACCGGAAGTGCAGCTTGAAAACCTGTTCTTCCGGGAGCGGAGAATGCATGTGCCCAATGCCTGATTTGAAAAGGTTCGTTCTTGATACGTTCTCATTGAGACTCGTTCTGGAGCAAGAGTCGAGTCGGCAGCCCTGTGGATGACTGGGGATAACAAAATACGGGTCATTGCCCGTATTGTGCTTGACGCGGGCAATTGACCGCAATAGCTTGGTCTCACGAACAACGCGGGGCCAACGATGTCACTACCCTCCTCCCTCCAGTCCATCCTCACCCAGCTCGACGCTCAGCTTAAGCGCACGTCAGACAACGGCGCCAAGTTCATCCTGCTCAACCAGGTGCTGACCGAGTTGGAGCGCAAGCGCGTGGTGGTCGAGGCTTGGGAGCAGGCCGCTGACGGCACCCCTGCCCCGTTCGGCTACGGTTACACGGCAGAGGCTCTGACGAAGGCCATCCGTCAGGTGTGCGGCATCAAGATCGCCCTGCAGTCCGAGGTTCGTCGCAAGCTGGCTGTGACACTTGCGGCCCCGTCCTTTGCACAGACGGCGTTCTTCGCGGCTCGGCAACTGCCTCACGTTCTGATGGCTGCCGTCATCGTCATCGGCGGTGCTTACGCCACCGGCTTCGCCTCGGTTCTGTGAGGCGCGCGATGACAGCCAAACACACCCCTGGGCCGTGGGTCGCAGTGCAGGACGAGGATTTCTGCGAGGACACGGGCGCGGCAATCGGAACTTACTTTACGGGCGAGTTCTACCGTTTGGTTGATGGAGCCCCGATCGGGGAAGTCAGCCTTTCATTTGAGCCCAATGCCCGCCTGATTGCTGCCGCACCTGAGATGCTCGCGGCCCTGCAAGCGGTCATGGAAAACGTCGCTGCGATCCCTTCGCGGACCTACGAACAAAACGTCGCTGACGGCAAGCGTGTCGCGGCACTGGTGAATGCGGTCATTGCGAAAGCGGAGGGCCGCTGACATGGACCTCCGCACTCAAGCCAACATTGACGCGAGCCTGATCGAACTGGAATTCGCGTTCGGCACCTGCCAGCGGCATCTGCGCACGGTCATTCGCGAACTCCGGGGCTGCAACGACACCCTCGACGAGACCCAGCGCAAGCGCGCTCAAGCCATCCTCGACAAGGCGCTCGAGGCTGCCAACGACGCCGACAGCATCGCCCACCATCAGGCGAACGGCTCGGAGCTCAGCCCTGCCGAAGTAGCCTACGCCTGCCTCGTTGAGCGGGATCACTGCGTCCTTGAGGAGATGGTCTGATGCTTATCGTTTACTCGCTAATCGCGGTCGTCGTCAGTGCCATGTCGATAGCGGCGCTGACTTACTTTGAGGCTCTTGGTTACGCGCTGCTCTGCCTGCCGCTCCTGGCCTCTGTGGCGGTGTTTGCCGGAGCGGTTGGGCGCGATGTCTCTCAGAACGGCGTTCGCCGGGGCTCGCTCTATGCGCGGAGGGCTGCACGGTGAACGACACCTCCCGCGCCACCACCGCCTACTACGTGCAGGAGACGCGCCATGGGAGCCGCTAAAGCCGACATGATGCGAGAGGACGCCGTGCGCCTCGCTGCGGAAGAGAACGCGATGGAGGCGGTTTCGCTTGTCGAAGTGCTCTGCAAGCTCCTTGAGGCTGACTCGGACGACATGTCGTTCCCGGTCTGGGAACGAGAGCGCGACGCAGCGGTCAAGGAAGCCCGTGCCCTCCTCACCCGCATTGAGGGGCAGACGCCATGAACACGACAGACAAGAAGATCGAAGAGGTTCTGTCCAAGTTCGGGGAGCCGATGGCCGGCAATGTCTGGCGCGTTCAGGGCACCCCCGTGATCTACCACAAAGCGCTCGAAAGGATTGCCGCCCATGCCAAGATCCACTTCGACACCCCGACCATCGTCCGCGCCGAGCGGGATGAGGCTGTGGTCCTGGTCACGGGCCGTATGGGGGACCGGGCCGAGTGGTCCATCGGAGAAGCGCTCATCGGCGTCAACTATCGCGTCTCTGGCAAGCAGGCGGCTTACGTCTGGGCCATGGCCGAGAAGCGCGCGAAAGATCGTGTGATCCTCAAGCTGATCGAGCTTCATGGGCTCGTCTACTCGGAAGAGGAGGCGGACGAGTTCAAGCGCTCCAGCCCTACGTCAGCCTCCTCCTCTACCTCACCACAGGACGAGGAGGCGGATTTGGCAACGTCTGATGGCGCGATTGAGGACGAACTGAAAGCCAAGATCCGGCGGGCCAAGACAATCAACTCGGTCACCGACCTGATGCTGCACGAGGACACGCAGCGCACCCTCAATGATCTCCCGGAGAGCGTTCGCAATAGCGTGCGCGACGCCGCCAAGGCCCGCCTCGTTGAACTCGGCTGGCCAACTACGAGGGCCGCGTGATGACCACCCCCTGGCAGGTTCTCCGCTCCATCGCCTGCGAGGAAGACTCGCGCTCCCATGTCCATACCATGGGGAGGGACAGCCAGCATCGCGTGCTGTGCCTCATCGAGGTCTTCAACACGATGATGAACCTCCCCTCGTTGTGGGAGGATGCCCCTCGCGTTCTCCTCAAAGAGCACCTTGAGTGGCGACGCGTCATCCTGACGGGGAGGCAGGCGTGACCACTCGCGTCATCCAATCCGAAGAGGACCGCGAAGGGCTCATCAAGCTTATTCGCTCGCGGGACCTGCCAATCACCGTCGAGGTGGTGCAGGGCAAGCGCCGGTCAACCGACCAGAACCGCTTGCAGCGCCGTCTCATCGCCGAGATTGCCGAGCAGACCGGACAGGAGCCGGAGGACGTGCGCGCCTATGCCAAGCTCGTCATCGGCGTTCCGATCCTACGAGCCGACAGCGAGTTATTCGCCGAGCGGTACGACGCGACCGTGAAGGGCCTGCCCTATGAAACAAAGCTGGCGCTCATGCGGGAGCCTCTGGACCTGCCGATCACGCGGCTCATGACGACAGCGCAAAAGACGCTGTTCCTCGACAAGCTCGCCCAGCACTTCGCCGAGCGCGGCGTAGTGTTCACCGACAGCAGGCGGGAGGCCGCATGACCCGCAAGCGCTTTGCCCCTCGCAAGCTGGAAGCCCTGCTGGAGAAGTTCGGCCGCAAGTGCCGGATGTGCGCCTGCGCCATTGACGGGGCCTCCGGCCTTGAATGGGACCATCGCATCCCCCTCGGCATCGGGGGTGAAGACACCCTGGAGAACCTGGAGCCCCTGTGCATCCGGTGCCACCGGACCAAGACGCGGGGCGACGTGGCGCAGATCGCCAAGGCAGCTCGCCAGCGCAAGGCCGATGTCGGCATTAAGCCTCTCGGCAAACCGCTCTCCGACGCCAGGCCACGGCGGACAGGACGAGCGAGCGAGCCTTTGAAGAAGGTTCTGCCCCCGAGACGCAGCCTTTTTTTGGAGCGATAGATGACGACGGTCTCTGTTCGTGGAGAAGGAGTGATGGAGAGGCGATCCCTTCGGGCCGCGCTGTCGTCGCAAGCGACCGAGTCTGACGCCTCGGCCCTTCGGGCTTCCATCGCTATCGCACAACAAGAGGAGCGTTAAGTGAGCCACCCTCCGCAAGTATACCGCCAGATGATCTGGACGACCGACAACCCGGCGATGCCTGTGGTCATCCACTTCCCCTCGCCGATGAGCGAGGCGGACGTGCAGGACCTCCGCGAGGTGGTCGCTCTGTGGCTGCGCAGCCTTGAGCGCCAAGCGTTCCAAGACCCGCCTGCGTCAGGCGATGGAAGCCGCCGGCAGGCGGGCGAGACCGGAGGGGGCGCCGAATGAGGAAGCTCCTCACCATCCCGGAGGCAGCACAGTACCTTGGCGTCTGCGACCGGACCTTGCGTGAGCACGTCAAACGAGGCGAGATTGCGTACATTGCCGTGGGCCGGGGCCAGAAGCGGCGGCGTATGTTGTTCGATCCGGCCGACCTTGACGCGTTCATCAATAACAATCGCAGGACCGCTCAATGTCCGTCTACAAGCCAAAAGGCAGTCAGGTCTATCGGTATGACTTCTGGCTCGACAAGCAGCGGTTTTCTGGCTCGACTGAATGCCGAGCAAAGTCAGACGCCCGGGAGTACGAACGGCAGGTCAAGCAAAAGGCGCGCGACTACTTCCGGGAACAGAGCCAAAGTCATTCCGCTCCACTCACCATTGACCTAGCCGCTGACAAGTTTTGGGAGCAACGCGGGCAATACTACCGGGGCAACGCCCGGAAGACCTTCAAGGCCGCCCTGAAATGGATCGTTCTCAACGCCGGGCCTCATCGGCTTCTGTCCGCCTTCAATAACGGAGTGGTGGCCGAGCTGGTCGCCCGCCGCCGAGGTGAGGGCGTCTCCAACGCCACCGTGAACCGAACCGTCACCGAGCCGCTGCGCCGCATCATGTTCTGCGCCCGGGACGAGTGGGACCACCCGATCCCGAACATCAATTGGAAGAAACATCTCCTGAGCGAGCCGCAAGAGAGGGTGCGGGAACTCAAGGACGAGGAGGAGGCCGCCCTGTTCGGGCGCCTTCGGGCCGACTACCACGACATCGTCGTTTTCGCCCTCATGACCGGGTGCCGGCTGCACGAATGCGTCAATCTGAAATGGGAGAACGTGGACTGGGGCGCGCGCAAAATCTGGATCAACGGTAAGGGCGGCACGCTCGATCCGATCCCCCTCCCCCCGTCCGTTCGGGATCTGCTCTGGCCGCTCCAGGGCCATCACCCCGAGTCTGTGTTCACCTATGTGGCCGGCCGGACCCGCTCAGGGCGCCGCAAAGGCGAGCGCCACCCGATCACCTATGAGGGGCTGAAAACCGTCTTCCGGCGAACGACCGATGGGCTTCTGGAGGGCTACCGCTTCCACGACAACCGCCATACCGCGGCGACGCGAGTGCTCCGGGCGACCGGAAACGTCCGGGTGGTCAAGGAAATGCTGCGGCATGCCGACATCACCACCACCATGAAGTACGCCCACGTTATGCATGATGACGTGCTGGACGCCATGGAGAAGGCGGCGCGTCGCCCCGCCACCGCGCCGGCCCCTGTGGAGGTGAAGAATGCCAAAGGCTGACTATGTGCTGCTGAGCGACCTGTGCCGACGCGAGCGGGTCAAGCATCGCCTGGCCAAGAGCCTGATGGCCGAGCACGGGATCGTGGGCGCGGTCTTCGAGGGCGACGTGACCCTCACCCGGGCGGCGGCCCAACGGCTGCTCCCGCTCCTCGTTGCGGCGCGGGAGGCCCGGGATCGCCTCAGCCCGGCCCGAGCCGCCGGGCGCATCCGGGACATGGAGTTCGTCTACTTCATCCGCTGCGAGGGGTTCGTGAAGATCGGTCGCGCCTTCTCCCCGTCCGCGCGGCTCCGCGACTTTCAGGTGGGATCACCCTTCCCACTGGAGCTTCTGGCGACCGAACCCGGTGATGACCGGCGAGAGTTCGCCCTCCACCATCGGTTTGCAGAGTACCGCGTGAGGGGTGAGTGGTTCAGGCTGGAGGGTGCGTTACTGGATTACATCTCGGGCATTCGTGAAGCCGAGTCCCAAGAAAATCCCACAAACGGGCTCTCTCTCGATGCCCTGAGAGACGCGATGGAGCGCGTTAGTGCCGCTCCTACAATGACTTACGAGGAAGGGTGATTTTGGGTGGCCATCTTGTCCCAAAGCAGATGCGCTACCAGACTGCGCTACACCCCGACATGGCCAACGGCTTGCGTTTCCTACTGTTTGGGAACGTGGTTCGCAAGGGTACGATCCACAAGAACGGAACTCGCGGGAGCGACAACGGGTTCTCGGCCCCGGCGAGCCTCAATCGCCCGGGGCTCCGGAGCGGAACCGGAGCCAACGGGGGACGCGCGTCGCATAGGCGTCGTAGCGCGCCCCGAACGACGCCCGCAGCACCCGCTCCTCGATGAGCACCTGGCGATGCATGGCAAGCCAGGCTCCCAGGGCGGCAGCCGCCTGCACGGGATCCGGAAAGGCGAACAGGAGCCCGAGGAGGAGAACCGCTTGGCCGACGAAGACCGGATTGCGGGAGAGAGCGAAAGGTCCGCTCTCAACGAGGTCCGGACCCTGCTCGCCTTCGGCAGCCCCGATCCGCCACGCCTGACCCATGTGATGCTGGGAAAGGAGCGCGACGGACGCCCCCACGGCAACGAGAACGTGGCCGCAGAAGGACACGAACCAGCCCGGCGCCCAGACTGGGGTCCCGAGCGCGAAGCCCGCGGCCTCGGCCAAGAGGCGCAAGCCGGGCCACAGGAAAGCGACGGCGAAGCTGCCCCGGAACACCAGCGCCGTCAGGCGCTGACCGGGCACGTCGGCCCGGTGGAGCAGCCAGACCGAACGGCCCGTTGCGCGGGCTGCAACGGCAGAGAGTGCGAAAAAGTTGGCCAGGTAGACCAGGGCTACTAAGTACGTGGCGAGGTCGAGACCGCTGAAGCCCGGCTGGTTCATGGGGCCATCATCGCGTTGTGCCGCTCGTCCGCAGGGCACCGAAGGCGGTCAAGGCTTAAAGACTGGATGCTCCACGCGGTCGCCAGCCTTGATGCCAAGGCGCGAAGCGGTGCCTGCATTGAGCTCGAGAACGGCGAGCACCGGTTCGCCCGACGCGATCGTTCGGGTGGACAAGGGTTCGGTGTTGGCGGCGATCCGGGCGATGGTGCCGTCCGCCCGGATGAACAGCATGTCGAGCGATAAATAGGTGTTCTGCATCCACATGGACACAGGTTCGACCTTGGCGAAGTCGAACAGCATGCCTCGGTCCGGAGCCATGGAGCGCCGGTACATCAGACCCTGGGCGCGGTCCTGATCGTTGCGGGCGACCTCCACCTGAAAGGCATGGCGCTGACCGCCCGCTGTGACGATGGTGAGAGGCTCGAAGGTCTGGGCAAGCGCCGCCCCGGCCAGGGCGAGCCAAAGGCCGAGAGCCGCTACGATCCTTGGCACCGGCGCCCTCAATGGGAGTGTGGGAGCGCCGTATCGACGAGGCGGACCTCCGCCGCCATGAGGCCCTTCGAACCATCGCCGAAGCGGACATAGACCTGCTCGCCGGGCTTCAGCTCCGCGATGCCGTAGCGCCGCAGGGTCTCCATGTGGACGAAGATATCCGGCGTTCCGTCGCCCCGGCTGACGAAGCCGAAACCGCGGAGGCGGTTGAACCACTTGACCGTTGCCTTCTCGAGCCCGCTCGTCGGCGTTACCTGCACATGCGTGCGCGGCAGCGGCAGTTCGGACGGGTGAAGGGCGGTCGATTCGTCGAGCGAAAGGATGCGGAACGCCTGGAGGCCGCGGGGGCGCTGCACCGCCTCGACGACGATGCGGGCGCCTTCGTTGGCGCTCTGATACCCGTCGCGCCGCAGGCAGGTGATATGCAGGAGCACATCCGACATGCCGTTATCCGGCACGATGAAGCCGAAGCCCTTGGCTACGTCGAACCACTTGATGCGTCCGCTGACCTGGACGAGGTCGAGAGCGTTTTCGCCGGAGAGGTCCTGGGGCGCCTCGCGGCGGGAGCGATCGAAGGCGCCCAACGCAACCTTCGCATCGAACGAACTTGAACTGTAATCGTCAGACATGAACAAACCCGACAATCGAATCACGCCGCGTGATCCTTAATGGAAGGATAACACTGTCGAGATTCCGGGGAAGTCGGAAAGCGGCTGTGGCAATCACGGACCCCAAGGTTCCGCCGAGGTGTCGCCCTCGCGCGACACAAGGCCTGAGAAGGCGTCACCAATTTCCGCAAGGACAACGAGGTCGGCGACCGCGTCCAACTCCGTCGGTTCGCGGTTGACGATGACGAGGCGAGCGCCATTCCGCTTCGCCACGATCGGAAATCCGGCCGCGGGATAGACCACGAGCGACGAGCCGATCGCCAGGAAGAGATCGCAGCGGAGGGTCAGCTCCTGCGCCCGCCGCATCGGTTCCGCGGGCATCTCCTGCCCGAAGGAGATCGTCGCTGCCTTGACGACGCCTCCGCATGCCGAACAGGCGGGCGCCTCGCCGGTGGCTTCGAACCGCTCGCGCACGTGCCCGAGTTCAAAGCGCCGGCCGCAGGACAGGCAATGGGCATAGGTGCCGTTGCCGTGCAGTTCCACCACGCGCTCTGGCGGTACGCCGGAAGCCTGGTGCAACCCGTCAATATTCTGGGTGATGATGCCGGGCATCTTGCCGGAGGCGACGAGCGCCGCGAGCGCATGGTGGCCGGTGCTCGGCTGGGCACCCCAATAAAGGTCGTCCATGGCGAACTTGCGCCGCCAGGCCTCCCGGCGCGCCGCGGCACTCCCTATGAACTGCTCGAACGGGATCGGCTTGTGCCGCATCCAGGGGGAGTTGGGCGAGCGGAAATCCGGGATGCCGCTCTCCGTCGAGATGCCGGCGCCCGTGAAGGCGACCACGCTGCGGGATCCGCGGATGAGGGCGCGCATCTCCGCGATGGCATCGGCTGGGGTCATGGGTGGAGTATGGGCGGTTCGGGCCGACCCCGCCATCCCTCGCCGGGTTTCGAGAGGGATTCGCGCGCAGGACCCCGGAACGAGTGACCGCGATAAGTCCGCTGGATTCGCCAGAGGCTCGGGGCCGCACTAGAACGAGGCCGTGAACGCGTCCTCCCCTCACCTCACGGCTCTCCGACGCTGGGACGCGATCGACGTCGCCCGCGGCATCGCCATCGTCGCGATGGTGATCTACCACTTCGCGTGGGACCTCAGCTTCCTGCGGCTCATCCCGGGCAGCATCATCGGCGACCCCGCCTGGAACTGGTTCGCGCGCGCCATTGCTGGCTCGTTCCTCACGCTGGTCGGCATCGGCCTGGCCCTCGCCCATGCGAGCGGCTTCCGGCGTTCGGCCTTCCTGAAGCGGCTCGCGAAGGTGGGAGGGGCGGCCCTCGCCGTCACGCTCGTCACCGTTCTTGCCTTTCCGCAGAGTTATATCTTCTTCGGCATCCTGCACTGCATTGCGGTCAGCAGCGTGCTTGCCCTGGCGTTCCTGCGGGTTCCAGGGTGGCTCATCGCGGCTGCGGCAGCTTCAAGCTTTGCCGCTCCACTCATCTTGACCCAGCCGGCCCTCGACCATCCGGCGCTCGACTGGCTCGGGCTCGGGTCGGAGGATCCGCTGACGAACGACTACGTCCCCCTGCTGCCCTGGTTCGGCGCGGTCCTCGTCGGCCTGGAGATCGGTCGCCTGTTCCTCGGCCGGGGCGAGACCATGGGTCTTGCCCAGTGGCGCCCGGGGGGGGCTCTCGGACGCGGGCTCGCTCGGATGGGCCGTCACAGCCTGGCGATTTATCTCATTCACCAGCCGGTGCTGCTCGCGGTTCTCTACGGAGTGCTCGCCCTGACGGGTCCGAACTCGACGGCCGTTTTCGTCGGGCAGTGCCGCGCCGATTGCGAACGCCAGAGCGGAAATCCTGCCATGTGCCGGACCTTTTGCCCCTGCGTGGCGGACCGACTGAAGAGCACCGGCGATTTTGCCCGCGTCATCGCGAACGAGGCCGACCCCAGCCTCGCGACGAAGGTGACCGAGGCGGCTCAGGTGTGCCTGCGCCGCAATCCGACCTGAGGGCGCCTGCGCCCAAAGGCGCGGTCCGTCCTCATCCCGGCGTCCGACCTGTCGAAAGCCCTGCCGCGGCTCTCACAGGGCGCGCGCGAAAACACGCTCGATCCGCTCCATGCCCCAATCGAGCTCCTCGCGGGTGATCGTGAGAGGCGGGGCGAAGCGCAGCACCGTGCCGTGGGTGTCCTTCGACAGCACACCCTCGGCGGCGAGCGCATCGCAGACGGAGCGGGCCGAGACCCCTTCGGGATCGATCTCCACCCCGGCCCAGAGGCCCCGCCCTCGCACCTCGCGGACGATGTTGCTGCGCATGGAGCGAAGCCGGTCGAGCATGTAGGCGCCGAGCTCCGCCGAGCGTCCGACCAAGTCCTCTTCCTCGATCACGTCGAGCGCTTCGAGGCCGATCCGCGCAGCCAGGGCGTTGCCGCCGAAGGTGGAGCCGTGGGATCCGGGGTTGAACATCTGCATCACCTCCCGGGTGCCGACGAAGGCGGAGACCGGGTAGACGCCGCCGCCGAGGGCCTTGCCGAGGACGAGCCCATCGGGTCGAATGCCCTCGTGCTGGTGGGCGAACCACCGGCCGGTGCGCCCAAGGCCTGACTGCACCTCGTCGAAGATGAGGAGCACGCGCCGCTCGTCGCAGATCGCGCGCAACTCCCGCAGGTATCCCTCCGGCGGCACGACGATGCCGGCCTCGCCCTGGATCGGTTCGATCAGCACCGCGCAAGTGTTCGGCGTGATCGCGGCGGCGACGGCAGCCGCGTCCCCAAACGGGACCTGCCGGAACCCGCCCGTGAAGGGTCCAAAGCCGTCTCGGTAAGATTCGTCGGACGAGAAGCCGACGATGGCGGTGGTGCGGCCGTGAAAATTGTTCTCCGCCACGATGATCTCGGCGCGGTCGCGGGCAATGCCCTTGACCCTATAGCCCCAGCGGCGCGCCGCCTTGATGGCGGTCTCGACGGCCTCCGCGCCGGTGTTCATCGGCAAGGCCGTATCGAGGCCGGCGAGCCGGACGAGCTTGTCGAGGAAGGGGCCGAGGAGTTCCGTGTGGTAGGCGCGGCTCGTGACGGCGAGGGTCGAAGCCTGCTCCATCATGGCGTTGAGGATGCGCGGATGGCCGTGGCCCATGCTGACGGCCGAGTAGGCGCTCATCATGTCGAGGTAGCGCCTGCCCTCGGTGTCGGTCACCCAAACGCCCTTGGCCTCCCGCAGCACGATGGGCAGCGGCTCGTAGTTCTGAGCCGTGACGGTTCTCTCGAAATCGATATAGCCCATGCGCTCACCCTCCGGCCGGATTGTACAAGGGAAACCACCGCCGTCGGGGCTGTTCTGAGCTGAGGGCGCGACAGAATCTGTCGTGGGAGCGGCCCGAAGGGCTAATCTTGGCTGTCGTTGACGGGATATCCATCGAACTCCTTCAACGTCTTCAGAACGAAGGTGGTGTGGATCCGGGCGATGCCGAAGGCGAGATCGGCCAGGAAGTCGGCGGTCAGCCTCTCGTAGGCGGCGAGGGAGGGCGACACGATCCGGGCGACGTAGTCGTATTCACCGTTCACCACCTGCAGTTCCACCACGCAAGGATGAGCGGCAAGCGCCCGCTCCAAACGCTGGCGGGCGACGGCCGAGGGGTCGCGCATGGCGATCTCCGCAAGCGCCACGATGTCGTGGCCGAGGGCTGCCGGGTCGACGAGAGCCGCATAGCCACGGATGACACCCCGCTCCTCAAGGCGCCTCACCCGCTCGAGGCAGGGTCTCGCCGAGAGGCCGACCCGCTCGGACAGAGCCTGATAGGTCATCCGGCCGTTCTCCCGCAGGGCGGCGAGGATCGCCCGGTCGATCCGGTCGAGGCCGGGAATGCGCCTTGGGCCCTTGAAGGCTTTGCGATCGCTCATGATCGGCGTCTAGACCGAAGCTTGAGCGACGTCGAGGGCCAGATGGGCGGCGGCCCCCTCCCCTAGCGGCGCCCATCCCGCTACATGCAGGCTCGAGTCCATCCACCCGTTCGACTTGAGGCACCCTCCCCCATGACCCAAACCTTGCGCCCGTATCTCGACCCGCTTCCCCTGGTGGCGATCCTGCGCGGCCTCAAGCCTGAATTCGCGGAGGCAACCGGCCACGCTCTCGTGGAGGCCGGGTTCCGCGTCATCGAGGTGCCGCTGAACTCGCCCGAACCCCTGCGCAGCATCGAGACCCTGTCCCGGACCATGCCGTCAAGCGTGCTCGTCGGCGCCGGAACCGTGCTCGATCCCGACAACGCGAATCGCGTGCGGGACGCGGGCGGAACGCTCATTGTCATGCCGCATGCCGACACCGCCGTGATCCGCCGGGCCAAGGAACTGGGGATGCTGTGCACGCCCGGCGTCGCGACGCCCACGGAGGCTTTCGCCGCTCTCCAGGCGGGCGCCGACGCCATCAAGATCTTCCCGGCCGAGGCGATCCCGCCGCAGGTGGTCAAGGCCTGGCGCGCCGTTCTGCCCAAGGACGCCATCGTGGTGCCGGTGGGCGGGATCAAGCCGGAGACCATGGCGCCTTACGTCGCCGCCGGCGCGGACGGCTTCGGCCTCGGCTCCGCCCTGTTCACGCCCGCGATGCCGGTGGACGAGGTCGGACGGAATGCAAGGGCTTTCGCCGTTGCTTGGAAGGCGCTGCGCCAGGGCTGACCCTCAGCCCTGGGCGAACCGGCCGTCATATTCGAGGACCGCGTTGAGCAGCACCTGGGCGCCGGCGGCGCATTCGTCGAAGGTGGTGCTCTCCGCCTCGTTGTGGCTGAGGCCCCCTTCGCAGGGCACGAAGATCATGGTCGTCGGCGCAACGCGCGCGATATAGGCCGCGTCGTGACCCGCCCCCGAGACCATGTCCCGCGTCGGGTAGCCCGCTTTTTCGGTGCCCTTGCGCACGGCCGCGATGCAGTCCGGGTCGAAGCGCACGGCGGGCGAGTCCCACACCTTCTTCGGCGCGGCTTCGAGGCCGATCTCGCGGGCGATCTCCTCGACGGCTCGCATGAGCTTGGCCTCCATCTCATCGAGCACGGCATCGTCAGGGTGTCGGAAATCGACCGTGAAGAAGACGTGGCCGGGGATCACGTTCCGTGAGTTCGGCTTCACCTCGACAAGGCCCACCGTGCCGACGGCTGACGGCGCATGCTCCAGGGCGATGGCGTTTACGCGTTCGATGACTCGCGCGGCGCCGAGGAGCGCGTTGGCGCGCAGGTGCATGGGCGTCGAGCCCGTATGGGCCTCGCGGCCGGTGAGTTCGATCTCGTACCAGCGCATGCCTTGCACACCGGTGACGACGCCGATCGTCTTCCGTTCGGCTTCGAGGATCGGGCCTTGCTCGATGTGGAGTTCGAACATGGCCCCGAATGTTACGGCCCCCGGCGCCGCCTCGCCGCGATACCCGATGCTCTCGATGGCTTCTGCGAAGCGCACGCCCTGCCGGTCCTCGCGGCTGTCCGCGTAGGCCCGGTCGAACACGCCCGCATAGACGCCGGATCCGAGCATGGCGGGGGCGAAGCGCGAGCCCTCCTCGTTCGTCCAGTTCACGAGCATCAACGGCGCGTTCGTCTCGTAGCCGAGCTCGTTCATGGTGCGCAGGGCCTCCAAACCGCCGAGCACGCCGAGGATGCCGTCGAATTTGCCGCCCGTGGGCTGCGTGTCGAGGTGACTGCCGATCGCGATCGGCTCGATGTCGGAGCGCTTGCCGGGCTTGAACGCGAACATGTTGCCGACCTGGTCGACCGTCACGTTACAGCCCAGCGCCTCGCATTGCTGGCGAAACCAGTCGCGCACCTCCCGGTCGAGATCGGTGAGCGTCAGCCGGCAGATGCCGCCCTTCGCCGTGCCGCCGATCCGGGCGGTCTCCATGAGGCTGTCCCACAGGCGCTGCGGGTTGATGGTGAGGTTCTGCATGGTGGGTCTCGTTCGACGCGTTTCCGAAGCCCTCATCCTGAGACGCGCTCTTCAGAGCGCATCTCAGGATGAGGGCGTCTCCAATGCTCTCTGCGACCGCGACCCCCGTCCTTCGAGACCAGCGCCAGCGTGCTCTCTTCAGGATGAGGGTCGCTCCTCGATCAGCGCGCCACCGCCTTCGGGGCCGTGTTCTGCTTCCATAGCCGCTGGGCGGCCGCGAAGGGTGCGAGGGGCTGGCGGGCGACGAAGCGGCCCTGGCCGCGCTCGGCGCGCACCCCGCCGTTTTCGGCGGCGAGCCGCCCGCGCAGGTAGACGCGCGCCGGCAGACCCGTGAGCTTGTAGCCCTCGAACACGTTGTACTCGATGCGGCTGATCTGGTTCTTCGCCGAGATGGTCTTCGTCGCCTTCGGATCCCAGATCACGATGTCCGCATCGGCCCCCGGCATGATGACGCCTTTCTGCGGGTACATGTTGAGGATGCGCGCGGAGTTAGCCGAGGTCACGGCTACGAACTCCTCCGGCGTCAGGCGACCGGTGTTGACGCCCGCGCTCCACAGGACGGGCATGCGATCCTCGAGCCCGCCGGTCCCGTTCGGGATGATCCGGAAGTCGTTCAGGCCCGTGCGCTTCTGATCCATCGTGAAGGAGCAATGGTCGGTCGCGACCACCTGCAGCGAGCCTGCCTGCAGGCCGGCCCATAGGCTGTCCTGATGCGCCTTTGGGCGGAAGGGCGGCGACATGACCCGCTGCGCCGCATGGTCCCAGCTCCGGTTGAGGTAGTCCGTTTCGTCGAGCACGAGATGCTGGATCAGCGGTTCGCCGAACACCCGCTGCCCATTGGCCCGCGCCCGCGCGATCGCTTCATGTGCCTGCTTGCAGGAGGTGTGCACGATGTAGAGCGGGCAGCCCGCCATGTCGGCGATCATGATGGCGCGGTTCGCCGCTTCGCCTTCCACTTCGGGAGGACGCGAATAGGCGTGGAACTCCGGGCCGGTCTTGCCTTCGGCGATGAAGCGCTCCTGCATCTGCGCGACGACGTCGCCGTTCTCCGCGTGCACGAGCGCGGTGGCACCGAGTTCCGCGCAGCGCTTGAAGGAGCGGAACAGCACGTCGTCGTCCACCATCAGAGCGCCTTTGTAGGCCATGAAATGCTTGAAGGTGTTCACGCCGTGCGTGTTGACGATTTCGCCCATTTCCCGCTCGACTTGATCCGACCACCAAGTAACGGCGAGGTGATAGGAGTAGTCGCCCGCCGCCTTCTCGGACTTCGTGCGCCAGTCGCGATAGGCCTCGACGAGGGACTGGTTCGGCCCCGGGATGCAGAAATCCACGATGGTGGTGGTGCCGCCCGAAATCGCGGCCTTGGTGCCCCATTCGAAGTCGTCGGCCGACACGGTGCCCATGAAGAGCAGTTCCATGTGCGTGTGCGGATCGATGCCGCCCGGCATGACGAGCGCTCCGCCCGCATCGACGATCTCGGCGCCTGCCGGCGCTTCGAGGCTCTCGCCGACCGCGACGATGCGCTCGCCTTCCACGAGCACGTCGGCCCGCCGGCTGAAATCGGCGTTCACCACCGTGCCGCCGCGGATGAATAGGGACATGGGACTCTCCCCTGAATGTTTTTTGGTTGGAGAACCGACGGGACGTTGAGCAACCCTCATCCTGAGTGTTCGCGAAGCGAGCGTCTCCAAGGACGAGGATTGCGGGTCCAGCGCCCGCTGGAGACGCCCTCGTCCTTCGAGACGGTGCTCCGCACCTCCTCAGGATGAGGGCTGTGAGGATGCCTCTCCCCGTCCACGGGGAGAGGCTGCATCAATCACATCTTCGCGTCCACGACCGCGTGGCTCCAAGCCCCTTCGGGCTTCTTGGTGATCACCGGAGCATCGCCGCCTGAGGCGAGGAGCGTGCTCACAGTGCGGTCATAGTCGGCCGGATCGAGCTTGCCCTTGGCCGCGGTGTCGAGGAGCTTGGCGATCTCGCCTGCCATGCGCTTCTGGTGCTTCTCGGTCTGAGCGCCGGACGCATCGTTGTCGAGGACGATCTTGGCCGCTTCGTCAGGGTTCTGGCGGACGAAGTCCCAGCCCTTCTGCGAGGCCGCCACGAACTTCGCCATCCGGGCGACGAAGGCCGGGTCCTTCAACTTGTCCTGCATGACATAGAGGCCGTCCTCCAGCGTCGCGACGCCCTGATCTTCGTACTTGAAGACGACGAGCTGCTCGGGCTTGAAGCCGGCATCGATGACCTGCCAGTACTCGTTGTAGGTCATGGTGGAGATGCAGTCGGCCTGCTTCTGAATGAGCGGATCGACGTTGAAGCCCTGCTTCAACACCTTCACGCCATTCGCCGAGCCGTCCGTCTTGTAGCCGAGCTTCGCCATCCAGGCGAGGAACGGATACTCGTTGCCCGAAAACCAGACGCCGAGCGTGCGGCCCTTGAGATCCTGAGGCGTCTTGATACCCGTCTCGGCCCGGCAGGTGAGCATCATGCCCGACTTCTTGAACGGCTGCGCGATGTTGACGAGCGGAACGCCCTTCTCGCGGGCGGCGAGCGCCGACGGCATCCAGTCGACGATCACGTCGGCACCGCCGCCAGCGATCACCTGCGGAGGCGCCACGTCCGGACCGCCCGGCTTGATGGTCACGTCGAGCCCGGCTTCCTTGTAGAAGCCCTTGTCCTTCGCCACGAAATAGCCCGCGAACTGAGCCTGCGTCACCCATTTCAGTTGCAGGGTCACCTTCTCGGATTGCGCGAGCGCGCCGGTGGTGAGGCCGAGCGCCATGGCTCCGGCGAGTAGTGCGGTCCTGATCATCTGTCTCTCCTCCACTGCGCCGTCCGCGGATCCCCTTATGTGCGGTACGACGGATGCCAGAATGTGGCCCCCCGCTCGATGAGAGCGATGAGGCCGTAGAAGGCCGAACCTGCGATCGCGGCAAGCGCAATCTCGGCCCAGACCATGTCGAGGGACATGCGCGCGACCTCGATGGAGATGCGGAAGCCCATGCCGACAATCGGCGTACCGAAGAATTCCGCCACGATAGCGCCGATGAGCGCCAGGGTAGAATTGATCTTCAGCGCATTGAAGATGAAAGGCAGCGCCACGGGAAGACGCAATTTGAGGAGCGTGGGCCCGTAGCCTGCACCGTAGGAGTGCATCAGGTCGCGTTCGAGACGCCCGGTGGCGGCAAGGCCGGCCACCGTGTTCACCAGCATGGGAAAGAAGGTCATGACCACGACGACGGCCGCCTTCGAGGGCCAGTCGAAGCCGAACCACATGACCATGATCGGCGCGATGCCGATGACGGGGAGTGCGGAGACGAAGTTGCCGAGCGGCAGGAGGCCTCGGCGGAGGAAAGGCACCCGGTCGGCGATGATGGCGACGAGAAAGCCCGAAAAGCAGCCGATCGCATAACCGGACAGCACCGATTTCACGAATGTCTGGATGAAGTCGTCCCGCAGCACCGGCAAAGACGATGCGAACCGCGTTGCGATGGCCGAAGGCGCCGGCATGAGGACGGACGGGACACCGGCCCCTACGACAATGACCTCCCAGAGGAAGAACAGGAAGGCGCCGAAGAGGACCGGGACGGCGAGGTCGGCAGCCTTTCGCGCCAGAGGTCGCTTCAGCCGGACATGCGACAGGGCGCTGAGCGCGGCGACCGCGGCAAGCCACAGGGCGACGACGAAGGCCCAGAAGACCGGTCCGGCCTGCCCTGCCATGTCGGGCCGATGAACCAGCGTCAGGGCATAGAGCGATCCCAGAATAACGAGAGGTGTCAGGGTCGCAGCGCGTTGGAACGTCGTCATGTGGGACGCGCCCCCATGCTGCGGACGACGAGGCGCTCGGCGAGGCTGACGATGCCAACGAGGAGGGAGGCCAGGATCGCGGCGCCGAACAGGGCCGCCCATATCTGGATAGTCTGGCCGTAGTAAGAGCCTGCGAGAAGTCTTGCTCCTAAACCCGCCTGAGCGCCGGTCGGCAGTTCGCCGACGATCGCGCCGACCAGGCTAATGGCGACTGCGACCTTCAGGCCCGCGAACAGGAACGGCATGGAGGCCGGCATCCGCAGCTTCCAGAAAGTCTGTGAGATCGAGGCCGAATAGGTGCGCATGAGGTCGCGCTGCATCGGATCAGGTGACGAAAGGCCTTTCACCATGCTGATCGTGACGGGAAAGAAGCAAAGGTACGCGGAGATGATCGCTTTCGGCAGAACGCCCGTGATGCCGATGGAACCGAGCACGACGATGATGATGGGAGCGATCGCCAGAATGGGAACCGTCTGCGAGGAGATAATCCAGGGCATGAGGCTTCGTTCGAGGGTTCTCACATGGACGGTGAGGACCGCCAGCACGATCCCGAGAAGCGCACCGAGGCCGAAGCCGACGAGCGTCGAGGACAGGGTCACCCAACCATGATGCACGAGGCTCCTGCGCGACGTGATCGGCGTGTCGATCACCGTCTTCTTGAGCTCCATGACGATCTGGTGCGGGGCCGGCAGCATGGGCCGCTCCTGCTCCAGGCTGGCGGCGGCGATCTCCCGCGTCGAACGGCTCTCGCCAGCGCGCTCGAAGGCGTCGGCGGTGCCCTGCCAGTTCATGAGAACGGCGGCCACGTACCAGAGCGCCACGATGGCGAGCACCACGACGAGGACTGGCCCGGTGTTTCCCTCCGAGATGCGGGTGGGCGCCCTGCGCTGCGCGTGCGCCGGCGCAGCCATGGCGTCAGTCATCATAGGAATGGCCGGCCCGCAGGCCCTGGCGGACGCGATGGGCGATCTTCAGGAACTCGGGCGTCTCGCGAATGTCGAGGGTGCGGTGACGGCCGAGGGTCGAGGCATCGATCACGTCGATGATCCGGCCCGGGCGCGGCGACATCACCACGATCTTGGACGACAGGAACACGGCCTCCGGGATGGAGTGGGTGACGAACAGGACGGTCTTGCCGGTCTTGTCCCACAGCTTGAGCAATTGCTCGTTCAGGTGGTCGCGGACGATCTCGTCGAGGGCGCCGAACGGCTCGTCCATCAAGAGGAGCTTGGGGTCGAAGGACAGGGCGCGGGCGATGGAGGCTCGCTGCTGCATGCCGCCCGAAAGCTGCCACGGATATTTCTTCTCGAAGCCTTTCAGGTTGACGAGTTCGAGCTGCGCCTGGGAGCGCGCCCGACGCTCGGCCTTGGGCAGACCGAAGATCTCCAGGGGAAGCTCGATGTTCCGCTCGATGGTGCGCCAAGGATAGAGGGCCGGAGCCTGAAAGACGAAGCCATAGTCGCGGCGAAGGCGCGCCTCGTTCGGGCTGACCCCATTGACCTTGATGTGGCCGCCGGTGGGCTGCTCGAGTTCGGCCACGACCCGCAGCAAGGTGGTCTTGCCGCAACCCGAGGGGCCGATGAACGAGATGAATTCACCGTCCTGGATCTGCAGGTCGACGTTCGACAGCGCATAGACCGGCCCATCCGCGGCCTCGTAGGTCAGCGACAGACCCCGGATATCCACGACCGGAGCACGGGAGGCGGTCTGCGCAGCCGCAATAGGCTCTGCCACCGTCGCACCGCGCGCATCCACCGCCTCCGCAACGTCCTCCAGCACCGCTTCTCCCTTTCGCGTCACCGTGCGCTCCGCTCTCGCAATCCTCGTGCCGACCTGAGCGCGATGGCAGGGAGCCCGCGGGCGGCCTCCCCTGCCGGCTTCTTCGGCATTACGCCGCTGTTTTCAGCACATCGGAGATCGTGCCGACGAGTTCGTCGATCTGTGCCTTCGAGATGATCAAGGGCGGCGACAGCGCGATGATGTCGCCTGTGGTGCGGATGAGCACGCCTCGCTCGAAGCACTCCAGGAACACCGAGAAAGCGCGCTTCGTCGGCTCGCCGGGCATCGGCTCAAGCTCGATCGCGCCGACCAGACCGATGTTGCGGGTATCGATAACGTGCTTCACGCCCTTCAGGGAATGGATCGCGTCCGCCCAATAAGGCGCGAGTTCGGCGCCGCGGGTGAGCAGGCCGTCATCCGCATAGGTGTCGAGGGTGCCGAGGCCCGCCGCGCAGGCAAGCGGATGCGCCGAGTAGGTATAACCGTGGAAGAACTCGATGAGGTGCTCGGGCCCGGTCATGAACGCATCGTGGATCTTCGACGACACGAAGACGCCGCCCATGGGCACCACGCCGTTCGTGATGCCCTTGGCGGTGATCATGATGTCCGGCGTGACATCGAAGTAGTCGGCGCCGAAAGGGGTGCCGAGGCGCCCGAAGCCCGTGATCACCTCGTCGAAGATGAGCAGGATGCCATGCTTGTCGCAGATCTCGCGAAGGCGCTTGAGGTAGCCCTTCGGCGGAATGAGGACGCCCGTCGATCCGGCCACGGGCTCGACGATGACGGCCGCGATGGTGGAGGCGTCGTGCAGCGTGACGAGGCGCTCGAGGTCCTCCGCAAGCTCGGCCCCGTGCTCCGGCTCGCCCTTTGTGAAGGCGTTTCGGGCAAGATCGTGCGTGTGGCGCAGGTGGTCGACGCCCCCCAGGAGGGTGCCGAACATCTTGCGGTTCGACACGATGCCGCCGACCGAAATGCCGCCGAAATTCACGCCGTGATAGCCACGCTCGCGGCCGATGAGGCGGGTGCGCGAGCCCTCCCCTTTCACCCTATGATACGCAAGCGCCATCTTGAGCGCCGTCTCGACCGATTCCGAGCCCGAGTTCGTGAAGAACACATGATCGAGACCTTCGGGCGTCAGCTGCGTGAGGCGCGAGGCGAACTCGAAGGCTTTCGGGTGGCTCATCTGGAATGCGGGCGCGTAGTCGAGCTCCGCCACCTGCTTCTGCACGGCCTCTACGATCTTCGGCCGCCCATGCCCGGCATTCACGCACCACAGGCCGGCGGTCCCGTCGAGAATCGGGCGTCCGTCGTCGGTGTAGTAGTGCATGTCCTGCGCACCGACGAGCAGGCGGGGCGCTTTCTTGAACTGACGGTTGGCCGTGAATGGCATCCAGAAGGATGCAAGATCGTTCGGGATCGGGCGCCGCATGGGCACGACGTTCATGGGGTAGTCCTCCTCGAGCCGGCCTCATGGTTCGAGGTCACGGCGTGTGTTGACGGTGCGCTCTTGCCGGGGCGGCGTCCCGCACCGTAGGGTCCGCTCAAACGGGCAGCATAAAGGGATGTCGGGTGGCTGACGAGGTGTGGTCGGGGGAGCAGGCGACCCCGCGCAAGACACGGGCAGGGGAAGCCAATGCCGAGCGGATCCTCGATGCGGCCCTGGAAGTCTTTGCGGCGTATGGCTTTCGCGGCGCGCGCATCGACCAGATCGCGGCGGCCGCGGGGCTGTCCAAGCCCAACCTGCTCTACTACTTTCGGACGAAGGAAGAACTCTACACGGCGGTTCTGCGCCGGACCCTCGAGATGTGGCTCGGGCCCCTGCGGGAGCTCGACGCCGCCAGCAATCCTCGGGAAGCGCTCACTGCTTATATCGAGCGCAAGCTCGACTATTCCCGCAGCCACCCGGTCGCGTCGCGCCTCTTCGCCATGGAGATGCTCCAGGGAGCGCCCCATCTCGACCCGGCGCTCAAGACGGAACTCGCCGACATCGTCGAAGCCAAATCCCGAATCATCGAGGGCTGGGTTCTTGCAGGCCGCCTCAAGCCGGTCGACCCCAAGCACCTGATCTTCGCGATCTGGGCGACGACCCAGCACTACGCCGACTTTTCTGCGCAGATTACCGCGCTTACCAGCCGGAGCCTTGCGGACGAAGCCTTCTACGATGAAACCCTCGCCACACTGACCCGAATCCTGCTCGACGGCGTGCTGGTTTGACGCCCACTCAGCGTCCAGCCCGCGATGAACTTGGCCGGACGTACGACGGGCAGCATGGCGATGCAGGTCGGAATCCTGACAAGACACGCCGCCCGCCATCCGCATCGAGCTCACTCCGCGGGCTCAAGGGGTTCCAGCGGCTTGTTCGCGGCAGCCGACATCGGGTTGTTCGGGTGCTGCGTCCAGTTCAGGTAAGAACCGTCGACGAGGCGACCCGTGCGCTTATCGATCTCGTTCACCAGGGGCTCCATCGTGATGCAGTTCTCGATGGGGCAGACGCTGGCGCAGAGATTACAGCCGACGCATTCCTCGTCGATGACCTCGAAGTGGCGCACACCGTTGACAAGATGGGTGATCGCCTGATGCGAGGTGTCCTCGCAGGCCACGTGGCACCGGCCGCATTTGATGCAAAGATCCTGGTCGATTCGCGCCTTCACGGCATAGTTGAGGTTGAGGTATTGCCAGTCGGTCACGTTCGGCACGGCGGCCCCTACGAAATCCTCGACCCGCGCATAGCCGCGCTGGTCCATGAACTCTTCGAGGCCCGTGATCATCTCCTGAACGATCTTGAAGCCGTACACCATCGCGGCGGTGCAGACCTGAACGGTGCCGGCGCCGAGGGCCATGAACTCCGCGGCATCGCGCCAGGTCTCGATGCCGCCGATGCCTGAGATCGGCAGTCCGTGCGTCGCAGGCGCGCGGGCGATTTCAGCCACCATGTTGAGGGCAATGGGCTTCACCGCCGGGCCGCACATGCCGCCATGGGTGGCCTTGCCTCCCGTGTGGGGGCTCGGGATCATGCGCTCGAGATCGACGCCGACGATGGAGTTGATGGTGTTGATGAGCGAGACCGCGTCGGCACCGCCGCGCTTGGCGGCCTCCGCGGGCTTGCGCACGTCGGTGATGTTCGGCGTGAGCTTCACGATCACGGGCATGCGCGAGTGCTGCTTGCACCAGCGGGTGACCATCTCGACGTATTCGGGCACCTGCCCCACCGCAGAGCCCATGCCGCGTTCCGACATACCGTGCGGGCAGCCAAAGTTGAGTTCGATGCCGTCCGCACCTGTCGCTTCGACCCGGGGGAGGATGCGCTTCCAGGCCTCTTCCTCGCAGGGCACCATGAGGGAGACCACCATGGCGCGGTCGGGCCAGCGCTTCTTCACCTCCGCAATCTCCTGGAGGTTCACCTCCAGGGGGCGGTCCGTGATCAGCTCGATGTTGTTGAAGGCGGTCACCCGGCGGTCGGGGCCGTGCACGACGCCGTAGCGAGGCCCCGAGACGTTGACCACCGGCGGGCCCTCCTCGCCGAGGGTCTTCCAAACGACACCGCCCCAGCCGGCGCGGAAGGCGCGCTCGACGTTGTAGGCCTTGTCGGTCGGAGGCGCGGAGGCGAGCCAGAACGGGTTCGGCGCTTTGATGCCGACGAAATTGACGCTGAGATCGGCCATGGAGCCCTCCCCTTACTCAGCGGCCATGGGCACGTAGCCCAGGAGCGCGCGATTGATCGACAGGGCGGCCTGCTTGCCGTCCTCCACGGCAACAACCGTGAGGTCGCGCCCGCCCGCGGCGCAGTCGCCGCCGGCCCACACGCCCGCGAGGGAGGTGCGGCGCTCGGGGTCTATGGCGATCCGCCCGCCTTCGAGATCGAGCACGTCGCTCGGGTCCGCGATGTCCTGCGGCACGAAGAGCTGGCCGATGGCCTTGAAGAGCTGGTCAGCGGGCAGCGTGAAGGTCTCGCCCGTATCGACGAGGCGGCCGCCGTCGTCCCGTGTCGCCGCGAAGGTCACGGAGCGCAGAGCCCCGTCCTCCCCGGCCACCGCGATCGGCCGCGCCCAGTGGCGCACGATGACGCCCTCGGTGAGCGCGAGCTCCTGCTCGTAGCGGCTGGCGCCCATCTGCTCGGACCCGCGCCGGTAAACGATCGTGACCTCCTGCGCGCCGAGCTTCTTTGCCTGCACGGCTGCATCCACCGCCGTCATGCCGCCGCCAATCACCACGACGTCGCGACCGATCGGCAATAAGGAGAGATCCGGCGACTGGCGCAGGGCCTCGATGAAGGCGACCGCATCCTCGATGCCCGTGAGACCGCCGTCGTCGATGCCGAGTTGGTTCACGGCCTGGAGTCCGAGTCCGAGAAAAACGGCGTCATAATCGCGGCGCAGGTCGCCGAGGGTGAAGTCCCGCCCGAGCTGCTGGCCACACCGCAGCTCAATGCCGCCGACGCTCAGGATGAAGTCGATCTCCGCTTGGGCAAAGTCGTCGACCGCCTTGTAAGACGCGATGCCGTGCTCGTTGAGGCCGCCAGCCTTCTGCCTCGCATCGAAGACGACGACTTGGTGACCGAGGGTGGCGAGCTTGTGCGCACAGGACAGGCCGGCCGGCCCGGCCCCGACCACGGCCACGCGTCGGCCTGTCGGCGCGCCCTGCTTGTAGAGGCGCTTGCCCGAGGCCATCACCGCATCGGTGGCGTGGCGCTGAAGGTGACCGATCACCACGGGCTTACCCTCCGCCTCCATGCGGACGCACGCCTCCTCGCACAGGGTTTCGGTCGGGCAGACGCGAGCGCACATGCCGCCGAAGATGTTACTGTCGAGGATGGTCTTGCCGGCTCCTTGCGCGTTGCCGGTCGCGATCTGCCGGATGAAAAGCGGGATGTCGATGCTCGTCGGGCAGGCGTGCATGCACGGCGCGTCGTAGCAGAACAGGCAGCGCTCGGCGGCAACGCGGGCCTCGTGCCGGTCCAGCGATTTATGGAGATCGGAAAAGGCTTCGGCGTACTCGCCCATGGCGAGCCTGCCGGCGCGAATGTCCGGTGTTGATGTCATGAGTCCTCCTGCCCGCTCCGGGCGGGGCTACAGGCCTTCGAATCGTTCACCCTCAGGCCCGCCTCTCAAGGGGCGGGCTCTTTGTTTGACCATCTGATCAAATGGATTCCGGGCTGTCAATTTCTTGGAGCGTTTCCAAACTGCCTCAATCGACCTTGGCCCCCGAAGCCTTGACCACCCGCGCCCATTTTTCATGCTCGGCACGAACGTAGGCCATGAGGTCCTCAGGGCTCATCGGCTTGATCTCGCCGCCCAGGTCGGCGAACCGCTTCTGCAGTTCCGGCGCTTCCAGTGCCTCCCGGATTTCCTGGTTGAGCTTGGCGGCGATGGCGGGCGGCGTGCCCTTCGGCGCGAAGAGCGCGAACCAACTCGTCGCCTGGAAACCCGGCAAGCCGGCCTCGGCGAGCGTCGGGATCGCGGGCAGCGCGGGCGAGCGCTGCAGGGAGGTGACGGCGAGCGGGCGCAGGGAGCCCGCTTTGGCGTGCTCGATCGAGGACGGGAGGTTGTCGAACATGACGTCGACCTGTCCGCCGATGAGGTCGTTGATGGCCGGGCCGCTGCCCCGGTAGGGAACGTGGGGCATGTCCACCCCGGTGATCTGCTTGAACAACTCGCCCGAGAGGTGAATGGAGGTGCCGTTCCCGGACGAGGCCATGTTGAACTTGCGCGAGCCGGCCTTCGCCTCCGCGATGAAGTCCTGCACGGTGACGGCCTTCACGTTCCTGGGATTGACGACCATCAGGTTCGGCACGCCCGCCACGTAGGCGACGGGCGCGAAGTCGGTGAGCGGATCGTACGGCATCTTGGCGTAAAGGCTCGCATTGATGGCGTGGGTGCCGACTGTGCCCATCACCAGCGTGTAGCCGTCGGGATCGGCCTTCGCGACCGCGTCGGCGCCGATATTCCCGCCGGCACCGCCCCGGTTCTCGATCACGAATTGCTGGCCGAGCGTTTGCGACAGGCGCTCGCCGAGGAGGCGCGCGAAGATGTCGGTCGTGCCGCCCGCCGCGAAGGGTACGATCACGCGAACCGGGCGATTGGGATAGGCCCCTTGAGCTGCCGCGATGCCGATCGTGAATCCGGCGGCGAGACCGACGGCGAGCGCGAGAACGGCTCGGCGCGTCCGAGCTGGGATTAAAGACATGGCGTTCCTCACAATGGTGTTCATGGCACCGTCTGCCCGCGGCGCGGTGCCTTGCCTTGAGTGGAGCGCAAACCGGGCCGCCGCGCAATGTAGGCTCGCGTTTCGGCTTCCGTGGCGTATGGTGCGGCGAGAACCGCCTCTAGGACCGGAAAGCTCATGTCGATCCTCAACACTCTCAAGAACCTGTTCTCGGGCGGGTCCGCCGCCGCGCCTGAAGCAGCGGAGGCGGTCGAGTACAAAGGCTATCGCATCAGACCCGCGCCCTATCCTTCGAAGGGGCAGTTCCAGACGGCCGGAACCATCGAGAAAGACTTTCCTGAGGGCGTGCGGGAACATCGGTTCGTTCGCGCCGAAACGCATGCAAGCCGCGAGGATGCAGCAGCTTTCGCGGTCGCCAAGGGGCGGCAGATCATCGACGAACAGGGTGATGGGATGTTCAGGTCTTGAGCATGGGCACCGCCGCAGCCCGTCCGGAGGTCGACTCGCCCTACGCTTGGGCGAGGCTCGCCATCTCCGTCCTCATCAGCGCAGTCGGCGGGGTCGGCATGTGGTCGGTGGTGGTCGTGCTGCCGTCCGTGGAGGCCGAATTCGGGGTCGCACGGGCCGGCGCTTCCCTGCCTTACTCGCTCACCATGATCGGGTTTGCGTTCGGGGGCGTGCTCATGGGCAGCCTCGCCGACCGGTTCGGCATCACGGTCCCGGTGATGCTGGGCGCGGTCGCGCTTTCGGCGGGCTATGCGATTTCGGCTGCGGCGACGAGCCTTTGGCAGTTCGCCCTGGTGCACGGGTTGCTGATCGGTCTCCTCGGCAGTTCCGCCACGTTCAGCCCGCTGATTGCGGATATCAGCCACTGGTTCGAGCGCCGACGCGGCATTGCGGTCGCCATCTGCGCGTCGGGCAACTACCTGGCCGGCGCCGTGTGGCCGCCGATCGTGCAGTACTTCATCAACACGGTCGGCTGGCGCCAGACGCATCTCGGCGTCGGCCTCGTCTGCCTTCTCACCCTTCTGCCGCTCGGGTGGTTGCTGCGGCGCCGCAAGCAGCGCGACCGGACCACAACGGCAGCCGCCCTGGCGGGGCAAGCTGCCGGCAGAACCGGCCTCTCACCGACGGGCCTGCAATGGCTCCTCGCAGTCGCAGGCTTCTCGTGCTGCGTTGCCATGTCGATGCCCCAGGTGCACATCGTCGCCTATTGCGGGGATCTCGGTTACGGCGTCGCCCGCGGGGCGGAGATGCTGTCCCTCATGCTGGCTTTTGGCATCGTGAGCCGCATCGCCTCTGGCTGGATCGCGGACCAGATCGGGGGCGTTGCGACGCTCCTTCTCGGCTCGGTGCTGCAGGGCGTCGCGCTCTTCCTTTATCTGCTGTTCGATGGCCTGACGTCGCTCTACGTGATCTCGGCCCTGTTCGGCCTCTTCCAGGGCGGCATCGTACCGAGCTACGCCCTCATTATCCGGGAGTATTTCCAGCCGGCCGAGGCCGGCGCCCGGGTCGGCATCGTCATCATGGCGACCCTGTTCGGTATGGCGTTCGGCGGCTGGATGTCCGGGTTCATCTACGACCTGACGGGCTCCTATGGGATGGCGTTCCTCAACGGCCTCGTCTGGAACTTCCTGAACGCCGCGATTGTTCTCTGGCTCCTGCAGCGAACCGGCACCGCCCGGCCGGTGCCGGTCTGACGCCTCGGCTCAGCCGAGGCGCTCGCGCCCGTGGGGAGCATCAAGATCAAGAATGGGTCCAAGCGGCACGACGCCCGTCGGGTTGATGCTGCCGTGGCTCTCGTAATAGTGCCCCTTGATGTGCTGCATATCCACGGTCTCGGCGATGTCCGGGATCTGGTAGAGGTCCCGCAGGTAGCCTGACAGGTTCGGGTAATCGGCGATCCGGCGCAGGTTGCACTTAAAATGGCCGACATAGACCGGGTCGAAGCGCACGAGCGTGGTGAAGAGCCGCCAGTCGGCTTCCGTCAGCCTCGCCCCCGAGAGATAGCGGCGGCTGGCGAGCCGCTCGTCGAGCCAGTCCAGGGTCTCAAAGAGAGGCACGACCGCCTCCTCGTAGGCCGCTTGCGTCGTGGCGAAGCCTGCCTTGTATACGCCGTTATTGACGGTGTCGTAGATGCGCCGGTTCAACTCGTCGATCTCGGCTCGGAGGTCGGCCGGGTAGTAGTCGCCGGGTTTGGCGCCGATGCCGTCGAAGGCGCTGTTGAACATGCGGATAATTTCGGACGACTCGTTGTTCACGATCGTCCGGCGTTCCTTGTCCCACAGCACGGGCACGGTCACCCGCCCCGTGTAGTCGGCCTTCGCTGCCGTGTAGACCTGGTGCAGGAACCGGGCCCCATTTATGGGATCGGGCTCGACCCCGGGCCCCGGCTCGAAAGTCCAGCCGTTGCGGCGCATGATCCAGTGCACCGACGATACACCGATCATCGCGTCAAGGCCTTTGAGCCTCCGGAAGATGAGCGATCGGTGGGCCCAGGGGCAGGCGAGGGAGATGTAGAGATGATAGCGCCCTGGCTCGGCCTTGAAGCCGCCTTCCCCGCTCGGCCCGGGCGCACCGTCCGGCGTCACCCAGCGGCGGAAGCTCGAATCCTTGCGCACGAACCGGCCGCCCGTGCTCGCGGTGTCGTACCACTCGTCATGCCAGATGCCGTCGACCAGAAGTCCCATGGCTGCTCCCCCGATGCCCGCTGAGCGATCCGGACCGGCTCGGCTCAGGGACCGGCGGACGCGTCGCGGCTGACGGTGATCGTGACGTCTTCGATGAGAGGTGCAACCTGATCCGCGACCGCGCTGCGGATCACCTCTGCCCCATGGTCGTCAATAGGCCCAGGCGGCCAGACGATGATCTGAAGGGCCAGCAGCGGCTGGCGCTGGCCGAGATTCGTCCAGAAACGGGCAATGACGCCAGCCGACACGAGCCGGTTCAGGATGGCGTTGAGGTCGCCCCAGAGAGCCATGGCAGGGTTTCCGACCGAGCGCGTACGCTCGGCCAAGGGTCACAGCAAACGAAACAGCACTCAGGCCGGCTCGATATTGCCGACTTCGCGGCCCTTGCGGCCTTCGACGATGGAGACGCGGACCGCTTGGCCCTCGGCGAGGTTCGACAGGCCGCCGCGCTCGAGCGCGGAGCGATGCACAAACAGATCCTTCGCCTCGCCCTCGACCATCACGAAGCCGAAGCCTTTGGTCGAATCGTACCACTTGACTGTGCCAGGGATCTCCGGCGGGCCGGCATTGACCGGCGGGCCACCAGCGGGGCGACGGAAGCCGCCACCCTGGTCGGGGCCGCCGAAGGACCGGCGCGGGCCGCCGGGCCCACCGCCGAAGCCGCCACCGCCGCGCGGGCGCTCGGGCTCAGCGGTGCTCTCGTCGACGCTCACGACCTCGGAGACCTGCGGGCCCTTAGGGCCCTGACCGACCTTGATCTGGAGCGTGGTGCCGGGCTGCAGGGTCGTGCGGCCCGCCGCTTCCACGGCGCGGATATGAAGGAACGCCTCACCGGAACCGTCGGTCATCTCGACGAACCCAAAGCCTTTTTCGCCGTTGAACCACTTCACCTTGGCTTCGGCTTCGCGGTCGTTGGTCGGGCCCGAGCTGAAGCGCGACGGACGTGGTCGATCCGAAAACGCCGGAGGGGGTGTGTAATCGCCCCACGGATCAGCCGGTTGATCACCTCGTCCGCGCCGGCGGTCACGGAAGTCGTTACCACGTCCCATTATCGATCCTGTTCCTTGGATACGAGCACTGATTCCACAACGCCGCGCCGCCCGCTAGTGTCCAATGACGATGATTTGTCAATTCTGGCCAAAAAATCGCGAATGTGCTCGTCGTCGAGCGCAGCGTAACACATCCCAGCGTCAAGCTCACTAGGGGTCAAGCCAGAAATCGCGTTGTTTTCCGGTCCCTCTGCCGAAGAGCGGGTCACCGAGGTGGAGCGCTGCCCGATCGGGATCGCCCAAAACGAGCACGCCCGGCCAAGTGGGCGGCCGGGCGTGCGTCAAAAGGCCTGAACGGTCAGCGGCAGATCTTGGTCCGCTTGACGACCACGTCACCCCAAGGGTTGACCCGGCGCTTCACAATGATGCGGCAATCCTCGTGGCGCGGGTCCCAACCCCCACGGGCAAAGACGGGGCGGCCGTAGGCCGGAGCCCAGTCGCGGGCGCCGCGACGCTCGAAACGGTCGAACCGGTCGTCATCTCGGTCAAAGCGGCGCCGCTCGCTCCAGCGGTGCTCGCGGCCGTACCCGTCATCGTCGTGGTCGGCGACGAAGCGGTGGGCGCCTGCTTCGCCCGTCCGGATGGTGATGCTGAGGTCGGACGCCTGGGCGGCCCCGCCGAGCATGACGGCGGCAACGACACCGAGGGCGGCTTTGGCAACGATCTTCATCGAAACTCTCCCGTGGCCTTGCCCGCCATCGGGTCGGCCATTGGGAGCACTATGGCCGACCCTTGTTGAAGGCAGGCCCAACGCCGCCTTCAGAATTCGTTCACCCTGTTCGAGGGTCAGGGTGTGACGACCACCCTCGTGCCGACCCGCACCCGGTTGTAGAGGTCCTGGACATCGCGGTTCGTCATGCGAATACAGCCGGACGACACGGCGGCCCCGATTGTGTCGGGCTCGTTCGAGCCGTGGATGCGGTAGAGGGACGAGCCGAGGTAGAGCGCGCGGGCACCGAGGGGGTTCTCAATCCCGCCCGGCATGTAGCGGGGCAAGTCGGGGCGACGGCGGAGCATCTGCGGCGGAGGGCGCCAATCCGGCCATTCGCGCTTCATGGTGACGGTCTTGGTGCCCGTCCAGGAGAAGCCCTCGCGCCCGACCCCCACGCCATACCGGATCGCCTGCCCTCCCCCGAGCACGTAGTAGAGCCGTCGCTGGCCGGTCGAGATCACCACCGTGCCAGGTGCGTAGCGGCCGCGGAAGCTGACCACCTCCCGCGGGACAGCCTGCATCTGAAAGAGGTTGAGGAAGTCAGCAAAGGGGTTGGGGTTCGAGGGCGCCGCGAGCGCGCCTGGGCTGGTGCCGAGGCAGACGGCAATGGCGCCGCAGCGCAGAACGTGACGGATCATGATTGGTCTTCGGGTTAGGAACGGAACAGGTTGCCCAGCCACCGGCTGTAGAACGGTCTCTCGTCGACGGGCGCCGGTGGCGGGGAGGCGATGCGGGCCGAGGCCACCTGAGTCGGGGCCGGCTGCGGACCTCTACCAGGCGCGGGGCGCGACCGAGCGGTGAGTTCCGCGTTCCCCTGCGCCTCGGCAAGCGGCAGGCGTCCGGCGGCCTTCGCCCGAGCTTCGGCCACCCAGACCAGGGGTGTCGAGGCGGACACGGGCACGTCCTGACCGGCAGAAGCCAGCGCCTCGGGACGGCTCACATCGAGTCGCTCGCCCGATAGCATCCCCTGAAACGATGGGTGGGACGCCCCGTCGGCGTAGGCCGTGCGGATGGCGGGCGTACTGCCGACAAGGGCTGCATAACGGTGTTCGTCCTGCGCGATCTTGCGTGCCGCCACCGCCTCGCCCTCGGGACTGATTTGGAAGCGGTAACGACCGGTCGCGACGGCGACCTGCGGCTCCTCGCCGGTCGCTTCGAAACGGTCCGATCCCTCTTTCAGATTGCGCCAGAACGCGAAATTCCGGTCCTCGCGGTACTTCGCCATGTTCTCCGCCGTCATGCGGAACGGGTAGGCCTGAAACTGGAAAGCGCGCTGCCCACCGGCGAGCGACTCGCGTGCCATGGCGTAGATTTCGGCGATCGCCTCGTCGGTCATGGCATAACAACCCGCCGACGAGCAGTTGCCATGCACCATCAGCGCCGACCCCGAGCGGCCCTGCGAGCGGTCATAGGCATTCGGGAAGCCGGTATCGAAGGAGAGATAATAGGCCGAGTTCGGGTTCATCTGAGCCGGAGACACCGCATAGAACCCTTCCGGCGCCTGCCGGTCACCCTGGGTCACCTTCGGCCCGAGTTGCCCCGACCAGCGGCAGATTGGATAGGTTTTGAGCAGAGCATAGCGGCCGTTGGTGCCCCGCTTCCAAACCTCCATCTCCGATTCCTTCTTGTAGGCGCGGATCAGGATGGGGTCGGACGGCTGCATGCCTTTCACGGACATCAGCGACAATGTGGAAGGAGGGATCGGCACTTGGCCCCGGGCGGAGCCCTGCGGCAAGGGCTGGCTGCAGCCGGCCAGCAGCAAGGCTGCGCCCGCCACCGGCAGAAAACGTGCTGGAAACATGAACGGCCCTTGGGCGGCCATTCTGATTTATGGCGACCGCGCTCCGGGATTTGTCGGAAGCAAATGCGGCCAAATGGAGGTGCCTCACAGCAAAGGCTGAGGCACGGGGGCGGCCCTGAGAGCGCCGCCCCTCTGCCGTCAGATATTCGCCTCTTCGAAGGCCCGCACCCACATCTCGCAGATCCCTGAGCGAACGATGTCGTCAAGAGAGAACTCGATGACAGGAACGGGCAGCATCTTCGCCTTAATCAGGTGAATGATCGTGCGCAGGCCCGAGGTCTCCCGCAGGTCAGTCTGCGAAACGTCGCCGTTAACGACAACCTTGCAGTCCTCGCCGATGCGGGTGAGGAACACCTTGATCTCCGCCGGCGTGGTGTTCTGGGCCTCGTCGAGCAAGATGAAAGCGTTCTTCCACGAGCGGCCGCGCATCACCTCGAACGGCACCATCTCGATATCGCCGTTCTTCAACGCGATCTCGTAAGCGGCGTTGCCGATCCGCTCCTTGATGGCCTCGATGATCGGTGCCGTCCAGGGCGCGAACTTATCCTCCAGCGTCCCTGGGAAGAAGCCGAGGGACCGGCCGCAGGGGACGGTGGGACGGGTCAGGATGATGCGGTCGATCTTGCGCTGGCGGAAGAGATCCGCCGCGTAGGTCGCCGCAATCCAGGTCTTGCCGGTCCCGGCGGGACCCAACACCACCACCTGCGGGCTTTTCTTGAGAGCGTCGAGATAATCGGCCTGGTTGGGATTGAGAGGTTTGATCGCGGGCGGGTTGCGCTCCTCTTCGAACTTGCCGCCGTGAAGCTCGATAACCTGCGAGCCGTCGAAACTCCGAGAAGACTTCCGTCTCAACTTATCCTGACGCTTGCTCAAGGGAGGAACTCCGTTGTTGGAGTGAACGCAACACTGGCGGCGTCGCCCGCCCTCCCCGCGCGGTAGGCGGCAAGGGTTGACGTTTCCGGCAACGACGCAAATTCCACGCCATCGCCGAAAAGGGAAAGAAGCTGTGTGCTGTTGGGGAAGCGGGAGGGCAGAGTCGTCGACATCCGCGGCGGATTTCCGCGAGGCAGGCTGTTGAGGTCGACCGTTCTGCCCATCACCATCCATTCATCGCGGCCCGTGGGCCGCATGCGTGATCCGTGATTCCCATGACAGTTTATTGGCTGCATGGGGGAATACGAGTCGAATGATCGGACGGGGGGATTGTTCCCGATTTAGGCCTGAATGCCGCATTTCCCTGGGGATAGTTCGAAATGACAAATCCATGACGAAACAGGGACATAAGCGGTCGCTATGAGCTTGCCGATCGTCTCTCACCCGGCCTACCAGGCCACTTTGCCCGACGGCCACCGGTTCCCTATGCAGAAATACGGACGGCTCGCCGAGGTGCTGGAGGCGCGGGGCCTCGTCCCGGCCGGCTTCGCCCGGCCTGAGATGGCGGGTGCGGATCTCGTCGCGCTCGCGCACGACCGCGCCTATGTGGAGCAGGTTTTCACGCTGAGCGTGCCGCGCGACATCGAGCGGCGCATCGGACTGCCGGTCGACGAGGGCGTGGTGCGTCGCGCCCGAACCTCGGGAGGCGGAACCCTCCTCGCCGCCCGACTCGCTCTCGAGCATGGGCTTGCGGGAAGCACCGCCGGCGGCAGCCACCACGGCCAGCGCCGGACGGGCGCCGGTTTCTGCGTATTCAACGATGTCGCCATCGCCGCGAAGGCGCTGAAGCGAGAAGGCACCATCGCCCATGCACTCGTCATCGATTGCGACGTGCATCAGGGTGACGGCACGGCGGACTGCCTCTCCGACGAGCCGGACCTGTTCACTTTCTCGGTTCACGCGGAGAAGAATTACCCTGTGCGCAAACTTCGGAGCGATCTCGACATCGGTCTTCCGGACGGCTTGGAGGACGACGCCTACCTGGCCGTCCTTCAAGGGCACGTGCCCCGGCTTCTCGAGGCGCTCGAGCCCGACATCGTGTTCTACAATGCCGGCGTCGATCCGCACCGGGACGACAAACTCGGACGGCTCGCCCTGTCCGACGATGGACTGCGCGCCCGGGACCGCTACGTCATCGGCGAGGCGCATCGGCGCGGTATCCCGCTCGTTGCGGTCATCGGCGGGGGATATGCTGCGGATGTAGACGCTCTCGCAACCCGGCACACTATCGTGTTCGAGGAAATGTCAGCCCTGACTTCCTGAAAAGTTGAGGATCATGCCATGCCGTACGTCGCCGACGAGAGTCGCTATGCCAGCCTACCCTATCGCCGCTGCGGCCGTAGCGGCCTTGACCTGCCAGCGGTGTCCCTGGGGCTCTGGCAAAATTTCGGCGGCGTGGATGTGGAGGAAACCGGCCGCGCCGTGCTGCGGCGTGCTTTTGACCGAGGGGTGACGCACTTCGATCTTGCCAACAATTACGGACCGCCTTCCGGTTCGGCCGAGGAGATGTTCGGCCGCATGCTGAAAACCGATCTCAAGCCCTATCGCGACGAACTGATCATCTCGACGAAGGCCGGCTATCGGATGTGGCCTGGTCCCTACGGCGAGTGGGGATCGCGCAAGTATCTAACGGCTAGTCTCGACCAGAGCCTGCGTCGGATGGGTCTCGAATACGTCGACATCTTCTACTCCCACCGGGTCGACCCCGACACGCCGATCGAGGAGACCATGGGCGCGCTCGACCATGCCGTGCGGCAGGGCAAGGCCCTTTACGTGGGCGTCTCATCCTACTCGCCCGAGATGACTCGCAAGGCCGCCGCCATCCTGCGGGACCTTGGAACACCCTGCCTCATTCACCAGCCATCCTACTCCATGCTGAACAGATGGGTGGAAGACGGACTCCTGGATACTCTTGAGGACCTCGGGATCGGTTGCATCGCCTTTTCGCCCCTTGCGCAGGGCATGCTCACGAATAAGTATCTCGGGGGTGTGCCGGAAGGCTCAAGAGCGAGCCGCGGCGGGTCCCTCTCCGAGGCGCTGCTCTCGCCCGGTAACATCGAGCGCATTCGTGCCCTCAATGACATCGCGGCACGCCGCGGCCAGTCGCTTGCCCAACTCGCGATTGCATGGGTGCTCCGCGATCCGCGGATCACCTCGGCGCTCATCGGCGCCCGTAGCGTTCAGCAATTGGATGACTCCTTAGATGCTCTGAACAACCTTGCACTCTCCTCCGACGAGCTCGCCGAGATTGATCGTCATGCGCTGGACGGAGGCATCGATCTATGGCGAAAGTCGTCGTCGATCCGATGAGCAGCGGTGTGCGTCGCTCAAGGTGAAGTGGCAGGGGCCGAACGTCGCTCGGGAATCTTCTCGCCTTGGGAGCCCTGCCGGGCCCTCGCCCGACGTTCAAACTCCCTTGCTCTCCGTCACAGTCGTCGGATCGCCGCCTCCGCTCAAGGTGACGGTCCCTTCTCATGAGCGCTGGAGTTCGCCATGATCGATCTCTCCAACAGGGTCATCGTCGTTACAGGTGCGGCCGGCAATTTGGGGCGAGCCATCGGACGGCGCCTGCACGCGGCCGGCGCTGCCCGCGTGCTGCTCGACCGCGCCGGCTTGCAAGCGGATGAGGAACGGACACTTGCCGTCGGGGAGGTCGACCTCACCGATGGCGCTCAGGTCTCCGCGGCGCTCGAACGGGCGAAGACCCGGTTCGGGCGCATCGATGGGCTTGTCGCCACGGTCGGCGGCTTTGAGGGCGGACCCGCCGTTCACGAAACGCCCTGGTCTGCTTGGGAACGCATGTTGAACGCGAACCTCAAGACGGCCGTCACCGCATGTCACGCGGTTCTTCCTCATTTCGTCGAGGGAGGGCGCATCGTCACCATCGGAGCTCGTCCAGGCGTTTCTTCAGTCGCGGGCCTGGCGCCTTACGCAGCCTCGAAAGCGGCAGTGATCCGCCTGACCGAGAGCATCGCTCTTGAGCACCGCGACCGCAACATTACGGCAAACTGCATCGCGCCGAGCACGATCGACACGCCGCAGAACCGCGCTGCGATGCCGGGCGCCAACTTTTTCAATTGGGTGCCGCCGGACGAGATCGCAGAGCTTGCCCTCTTCCTGCTCTCGCCGGCGGCCCGATCCATATCAGGCGCGGTCATTCCGATCTACGGGCGAGCCTGAGAATCGGCCCGTCGTAGGATATATCTCAGTCGCTGATGGGGAACGTCGCCCGAACCAGGATGCTCGGCTCCGCCTCGGGCCACTCCACCTCGGCGGAGAGCTGCCGTGCAAGCCCATTCAGGATGCCGGCAGTGGTACCCGTCCGGGCTCCTTCTTTCTCGGCCTGCGAGAATGCATGGTCGCCGATCTCGACGATGCAGAATTCATGATCGGGGCGCAGGATGAGGCGCAGCTTGCCGTGCCGGTGATCGTAGGCATGGGCGAGTGCATTGGACAACAGCTCGTTCAGGAGAAGAGCCAGCGGAACGGCCTTGCTGGCCGAAACGTAGACCGGCTGCAACTCGTACTCGGCGGTGATGTCCTCGCGCCCGCTTGCGGCTGCCAGATCGCCAGCGAGCTCTCGCACGACCTCCGCAGCATCGAACTCGGCGAGATCGTCGACCCCGTAGAGCTGCCGATGGACGGCCGCCATGGCGGCGAGACGTCGCTTGAGCCGGGCGAGGACCTGTTTGGTCTCGGTGCTTGTTGCACCGCGGATCTCAAGAGTGACGAGCGACAGGAGCACCTGAAGATTGTTCTTCACGCGATGGTCGAGCTCGTGCAGCAGCACGGTTTTCTGGTCGAACAGGCGATGGAGGGCCTGCTGAGCCTTGAGGCGCTCCGCCCGCTCGCCGGCTTCCGCGAGTGCCCGCAGAACCGTGCCGGGGAGCCGTTCGAGGCGCTGCTTCAACACATAATCGGTGGCGCCGCGCTTCAGCGCCTCAATGGCCACCTCTTCGCCCAGGGTCGCCGAAACGAACACGAAGGGTGTATCGGGGCAGATTTCCTGAGCGATCGAGAGCGCGCTCATGCCGTCGAAGGACGGGAGCGCATAGTCGGCCAGGATCAGGTCATAGGACACTTGAGTAACCGCTGCGACGAACTCGTCCCTCGTGACTACGCGGTCGAGAACATGGACGAGGTCCACCCCCTGCAGATGCTCGCTGACGAGCTCAGCATCGAGGGCGCTATCCTCGAGCAGGAGAAACCTTAGCGTCCTGTTCTGCGCGTCGGGGCGAAGGAAGTTCATGGCCGTTGATACCCGCCGTTGCGAGGGGGCGGCTCGTTCAGCACGGCCCAGAACACGCCGAGGTCCTGAATCGCGTCGAAAAACTCGCGGAACCCGACCGGCTTCACCACGAAGGCGTTGACGCCGAGTTCGTAGCTGCGCACGAGATCGCTCTCCTCGCGGGAGGAGGTGAGCATGACGATCGGCGTATGCTTCAGGGCGGCATCGCCCTTGACCTTTTCCAGCACTTCGAGCCCGTCCACCTTAGGCAGCTTGAGATCGAGCAGCACGACAGCCGGGTCGAGGGTGTTGCGGCTCGAGAAATTCGCGCGGCGGTAAAGGAAATCCAGCGCCTCCGCCCCATCGCGAACAACGATCACCTCGTTCGCCAGCTGGCTTTGCTCTAAGGCCGCTAGGGTCAGCTCGACATCCTTCGGATTGTCCTCGACCAGCAGTATAGGCTTCAGTTCCGACATCGCCCTCAAGCTCCTTCCTGGGCCGGGAGGCTGAACGAGAACGTAGCTCCACCGTTCAGCACGCCTTCGGCCCACACCCGCCCGCCATGCCGTTCCACGATCCGGCGCACATTAGCAAGGCCGATGCCGGTTCCCTCGAACTCTTCCATGCGGTGGAGGCGCTGGAAAACCCCGAACAGCTTGCCGACATATGCCATATCGAACCCGACGCCATTGTCGCGGACGGTGAAGATCACCTCGCCGGCCTCGTGCCGAGAGGAGATTTCGATAACGGCCACCTTGCGGCCGCGGGTGTATTTGATGGCGTTGCTTAGCAGGTTCTCGACCGCGAGGCGCAGCATGAAGGGATCGGCAACGACGCCACTCAGGTCCTGGATGCGCCAATCGATCGACCGGTCCTTGGCCTCGGTCGCGAGGCGGCTACGGATCTCGCCGACCAGTACGTTCATGTCGACCCGCCTCGGCTTCAAGGCCGCCCTTCCCATTTGCGAGAAGTGAAGAAGGTTGTCGACCAGGGTTCCGGCCGTGAAGGCGGATTCGATGATGGTCTCGAGATAGCGCCGCCCGCGCTCGCTCATCCCCTCGCCTTCCTGCTTCTTCAGAAGCTCGGAATAACCAACGATGTGGCGGAATGGCGCTCTGAGATCATGCGAAACCGAATACGAGAAAGCCTCGAGCTCCTTGTTGCTTCGCTGAAGCTCTTCGCTCAGGGCCGCCATCTCCTCCGCGCGCCGCAGCACGATCCCGACGATCGCGTTGCGCAGTTCGCCCGCGACCGCAATCTCGGCGGAGCTCCAGGGTGCCGAGCGGCCCTGGAGGGTCTCCTTCCAGATCTCAAACGACTTGCGGGGATGAAGCCGCGTCGGGCCGTCCGCGCGGTCGACCGGCTTCTTCGGGTCGCCGCCCCATTTGACGGTCTGGATGACCTCGGGCCTGAACCAGACGAGGTAGCTTGCATTCATCTTCGACATCGAGATGGCAAGCACGCCGCTGGCCTGCTCGCGGTAAGCCTCCGCTTCGGGGAGGACCGCCGAGAGGGCATCCGTTGCGAAAAGATCCTCGCGGTGATGAGCGGCAAGCCAGGTGTGAAGGCGCCTCACGTTGGCTTCCGCCGGCGTCCGGCCCAAAAGCCAGCATCGCTCGGCCGAGATGATGGCGGCGCCGGACGCGGCGGCCAACGCCATGAGTTCGCCGGGATGATTGAGCAATCCGTCGATGAACCGCTCCTCCTCTGCCATGTAGCCGAGGAGCCTAGTCTGGATCGAGCCCAGCCGGATGCGCTCCTCCGCTTCGAGAGCCCGCTCCCGGGCTGCAACCTGGAGAGAGAAGATCTGGGTCAGGAAATCACAGCCGTTACGAACCCGCAGCGAGACCCGGCGTGCTTCGGCGTTGTGGCACGAAATGAGGCCCCAAAGTGCTCCGTCGCGCATGATCGAGACGGACATGGACGCCATGGTGCCCATGTTGTGCATGTACTCGACATGGACCGGCGACACGCTCCGCAGCACCGATTGGCTGAGATCAAGCGGTCGGCCCGAGGCGGCGTCTAGTACCGGAGTGATCGGGACGGGCGCATAGCGGGCATCAGGAATGATGCGCAGTCGGTTGCGGCGGTAGAGCTCCCGGGCTTGCGCCGGGATGTCGGACGCTGGAAATCGAAGATCGAGATAGGAGGGAAGCCGGTCGTTGCGGCTCTCCCCGATCACCGTACCGTTCCAACTCTCGTCGAACTGGTAGATGAGCACGCGGTCGAACCCGGTGAGGGCGCGAACATGGTCCGCCGCGATGGCACAGAGTTCCAGAACCGTTCCGGCTGCCTGCAGTTGCTCCACGAAGCTGCGCAGAAACGGATAGAGTCCGTCGAGGCTGTCATCGCCCGCGCCTGACGTTTCCTCGAACTCCAGGACGTCGAGGTTGTCGGAGCGATGGGCGACGAGGTCAAAGAAAACCTCACCGCTTTGCGTCAGAATCGGCACCGTTCTAACCGTGCCCGAGACGTTCTCGGCGAGCTCTGTCAGCGCACCGGCGGCAAGTGCCTGAACCCGCGGCGCCACGCTGCTCAAGTCCTGATCAACGAGAGCTTCCGCCGACAGACCGAGCATATCCGCGACGTTCACACTTGCATGCGCAATCCGCCCCGTCTCGCGCTCGATTGCGAGCAGGAAGCCGTGGGGCTGAATGCTTCCCGGAATGTGGATCGGCTCTCGGTCGCAAGCCGTGAGGTCGAGAGGGGGTGACGAGGGCTGGTGGTTCACGCCCGTGCCTCTTAGGTCACTGAAGACTGAAGGCATCGACTCGGCTCGCCGATCATGAGCCCGTCATCTGACGACCGAGCGATGGCGGCGCGAGTCGAACCACGAAAACAAACCGGAACGATGAAGCGAACCCTGGTCACACCCCACGGTCCGACATGCAAATGGGCCGTTTCAGCGATCCGGCCACGCTGCAAATGCACGCACGAGGTCACGCCTGGAATACCGACAGATCGCCTGTTGCGATCACCGGCCTCACGCGCCTGCGACTTGGATCCCTTGGCGAACAACAATAACGGGTTTCCTTAAGGTCCTGAGGGACTTGGGTGGACCGCCCTAGGGCGCATTCAATGTAATCGAGCTTGGCCGCCCTGTCACCCTCGTGCGCCATTCTGCCCAGGTCTACCCGCCTTGGACGCCGAACAGAAGAGCGGAAAAATCAGCAATCCTGTGAAACTTTGCGCCTCCAACCGCGTTTGTGACCGGCTTTCGTGTTCAAGCTGGTTCGACGACCGAACACTGGCGAGGCGGTACCCTGCCGTTGCCGGTGGCAGTTCTATGCACCCGAACCGATCCACAAGGCCGACCGAAGCCCGCGTGCGGCGGACCGACGGACATTCGTGCAAGTACTGGGGAGGCGGGCCGTTATGCAGGTTAAGCTTGGTTCCGAAACCGCGGAACACGGGGATCTGCTACAAAGGCCCAAACACCACTACGACGTTCCGTGGATCGATCCCGATCGCGCAGCGCTCGCCGGGACGAACCGCCCGCTCGTCGTGGATCTGGACGGCACGCTCATCGCATCCGATCTCCTCATCGAGACGGCTTTTTCGGAACTGGGTCGCCGGCCCCACGCTGTGCTCGACATGGTGGCGGCCCTCCGGCGCGGGAAAGCGGCTTTGAAGCATCGCCTCGCGAGCCCCGTCGATTTCGACGCGAGCACCCTGCCCTATGATCCCGCGGTGCTGGACGCCGTTCGGGCCGCCGTCGATCAGGGGCGGCCCGTCTATTTGGCATCGGCCAGCAATCAGCGGCTCGTAGAGAAGGTGGCAAACCATCTCGGCTTCTTCACCGGATGGTTCGCCTCGGACGAGACGACCAATTTGGCGGGTGCCGCGAAGGCACGGGAGCTCGTCGAGGCGTTCGGCGAGCGCGGCTTCGACTATATCGGCAACGACGCGGCGGATCTGCCGGTCTGGCAAAAGGCCGCTAAAGCAATCGCGATCAGGACGCCGCGGGGCGTGAAGCGTCGGCTCGATCAAGCCTGCTCCGATGTGGAGCACCTGGAGGCGAGCCGGCCGACCTGGCGGACCTGGGCGAAAATGATGCGGGTGCATCAATACGCCAAGAACGCCCTCGTCTTCGTGCCTCTTCTCACCTCGCACCTCTTTACCGTGCAGAGCATCGGGCAAGCCGTCCTCGCCTTCCTCGCATTTTCGCTCTGCGCTTCGAGCGTCTACATCCTGAACGACCTGGTCGACCTGCAGGACGACCGTAGCCACCGGACCAAATGCAATCGCCCGCTGGCCAGCGGCGCCATCCCGCTCAGCCACGGCGTCCTCGCCATGCCGGCTCTTCTTCTCGCGTCGGTTGTCATCGCAGCGGCCGTGTCGCTGCCCTTCCTTGGCGTGCTGGCCGGCTATTTCGCCCTGACGACCGCTTATTCGTTCATGCTGAAGCGGATGATGCTGGTCGACGTCATCACCCTCGGCGGCCTCTACTCCATCCGCGTCGTCGGCGGTGCTGTCGCGGCCGGTGTATCGGTCTCTCATTGGCTCCTCGCCTTCTGCATGATGATCTTTCTCTCGCTGGCGCTCATCAAGCGCTACGTGGAGCTGGCGGCGCGGCGGGACGCCAATCTTCCCGATCCGACGAGCCGCGACTATCGCACCAGTGACCTCGACATGGTGGCTGCCCTCGCAGCCGCAGCCGGCTTCAACGCGATCACGGTGTTCGCGCTCTACATTTCCAGCGATGCCGTGAACGAGCTCTACACCCATCCTCAAATGCTGTGGCTCGTCGGACCGTTGCTGATCTACTGGATCGCCCGCGCCTTGATGCTGGCGAGCCGGCGGCTGATGGACGATGATCCCGTGGTGTTCGCCTTGAAGGATCGCGTCAGCCTTGCGACGATCGGTGCAGCTGCCGTCATCGTTCTTGCCGCCGTCTGACCCATGGCACCCGAACCTGCCGCCTCCAGCTCACACCGGAGCTGGCTCGCTCAATTCGCCGCCACGACGGATGCCGGCATGCTGGCGCGCTATGTCGCCTTCGCCGTCCTCGCCACCATGGCCAATCTCGCGACGCAGGAACTCGTCGTCAGGCTCGCTCCGGTGGCGCCGCTCACCTTGTCCATCCTTGCCGGCACCGCCGCAGGCTTCGTTCTCAAATACTTTCTGGATAAGCGCTGGGTTTTCAACGACAGCTATGGCGGGCACCGGCAGGAGGCCCAGAAGATTACGCTTTACGGTGCCTTCAGCGTGGTCACGACGCTGATCTTCTGGAGTTTCGAGGTGGCATTCTGGCTTATCTGGCAAACGGATATAGCCAAGTACACCGGGGCCGTCATCGGCCTTGCTATCGGCTACGTCGCCAAGTTCGTGCTCGACCGCACCTTCGTGTTCAAGGAGCGCCGCGCATGAGGGAGCTGGCCGGCTGGGGCCGTTACCCGCGCCACCGATCCGATTTGATCGCACCGCCCGACCCGTCACGGGCGGCGGCGGCTGCCGCGGGACGAACCGGCCTGATCGCCCGTGGCAACGGGCGGGCTTACGGCGATGCGGCGATCGGCGATCGCGTCACGCTGCATACCGGCGGGCTCGATCGCATCCGGTCCTTCGACCGCCTGTCGGGGCGCATCAGGGCGGAGGCCGGCGTCCTGCTGGCCAACCTGCTCGACATCGTCGTGCCGGCAGGCTTCTTCCCGCCCGTGGTGCCGGGAACCAAGCTCGTGACCATCGGCGGCATGATCGCCTCGGATGTGCATGGCAAGAACCACCATCGGGACGGCGGATTTGGCGACCACGTCGAGGAATTAACGCTGGCGCTGCCCGATGGCAGCACCATGGTTTGCGGCCCCGAACAGAACGCGGAGCTCTTTTGGGCGACCGTCGGCGGCATGGGGCTGACGGGCACGATCCTTGATGCAACGTTCCGCCTCAAGCGGATCGAGACCGGCTGGATGCGCCAGACAACGCTGGCAGCGCCAGACTTGTCCAGCGCTATGCGGGCGCTGGAGGAGACGGAGGATTTCACCTACGTCGTCGCGTGGATCGACTGCCTCGCCCGCGGATCCTCGCTGGGCCGCTCCCTTATCTATGCGGCCGAACATGCAACCCTCGCGGACATCGACGCTCTGCGGCCGGGGGCCGATCCGTTCCCGACCAAGAAGGCAGGCCGCCTCTCGGTCCCGTTGGATCTGCCCTCGTTCACGCTCAATCGCCTCTCGGTCGCAGCGTTCAACGAGATCTACTACCGGGCCGGCGCCCGCAAGGTGGGGGCCCCGCAGCTCATCCCCTGGGAGCCCTACTTTTTTCCCCTGGATGGAATCGGGGACTGGAACCGCATCTACGGCAGCCGGGGCTTCGTTCAGTATCAATGCGTCATTCCCACCGACCGGGCGCGGCAGGTTCTCGAGGAGGTTCTGGTGCGGTCCTCGCAGCAGGGCACCGCTTCGTTCCTGGCGGTCCTGAAGAAACTCGGGGCCGGGCGGGGAGACCTGTCCTTCCCGATGGACGGGTTCACCCTCACGCTCGACCTTCCGGTGAGCGACACGGTATTCCCGCTGCTCGACGAGCTCGACCGTCTGGTAGTCGAGGCCGGGGGGCGGCTCTATCTTGCCAAGGACGCGCGGCAATCACGAGAGACATTCGAGGCCGGATACCCCGGCCTCGTCCGCTTTCGCGACACGCGGCAAGCGATCGGTGCTGCCGGCCGCCTCTCCTCGAAGCTCTCCGCAAGGCTCGGCATCTGATGGCGTCCGAAAAGACACTCCTCCTCGTCGGCGGCACCTCCGACATCGGCCGTGCGACCGCGCAGGTCTACGCATCGGCCGGGTGGAGGGTGGCTCTGACCGCCCGCAACGAAGCGGACGCCCGGCGCAACGCGGACGATATCTCTGCGCGGACCGGACAGGACGTCGATGTGCATCGCCTCGACATCCTGGACGGGGAAGGATTGGATGCTTTCGTCAGGGGCCTGCCCGTGCTGCCCGACACGGTGGTGTGCGTCGTGGGCGAGTTGGGCGATCAAGCGAGGGGCCAGACGGACTCCGCCCATGCGACGCTGCTGATGCGCACCAATTTCGAAGGACCGGCTCTTCTGCTCGGCCTCCTGGCCGAGCGCTTCGCGGCGCGCGGCTCCGGTACGATCGTGGGCGTGAGCTCCGTTGCGGGTGATCGCGGCCGGGCATCGAATTACCTGTACGGTGCCGCCAAGGCGGGCTTTACGGCCTTTTTGTCGGGGCTGCGCAACCGTTTGGCGCCCGCGGGCATTCGGGTCATCACGGTCAAGCCCGGCTTCGTGCGCACCCAGATGACTGCCGGCATGAAGCTCCCGCCGGTGCTCACGGCCGAACCGGACGAGGTGGGACGCGCGATCTTCAGGGCGGCCGAGAAGGGCGGCGGCGACGTCGTGTACGTCCGCCCGATCTGGCGCCTCGTCATGCTGGTGATCGGCCTCATTCCCGAGCGGGTCTTCAAGCGCCTTCGCCTGTGAGCGCAGCACCGGAGCCCGACATGCAGATCGCAACCCTGCGATTCCCATCGGCAGCCACTCTGCTGCTTGGCCTTGCCGTGCTTTGCGCTGCTATGCTGGCTTTGCCTGGCCAGACGATCACAACCCGCTACCTTCCTGACCTGTTCCGGATCCTCGATGGCGCTTACCGGGTCTCCTCAGGTCTCGTTCCCCATCGTGACTTCCACACACCTCTCGGCCCGCTGACGGCCTACATCCCGGCTGCCGGCTACGGGCTGACGGGCAGTTACGGGGCGGCGATGCCGGTCGGGATGGCGCTGCTCCTCCTTGCCGTCGCGCCTGCCGTGATCGCGATTGTCGGCTCGCGGCTACAGCCGGTTCTCGCGCTTCTGTTCGGTGCTTTCCTGCTGCTGGTGCTCGCCGTTCCCATCAACCTTGGTGAGGGGGTGACCTCCCTTACCTTCGCCAAGTTCTATAACCGGATCGGCTGGGTGGCGCTCGGTGCATTGCTCGTCATGTATCTCAAACCGGCCAAGGTTCGAGCGGGCCAAGATATGAGGGACGCCCTGGCGGCGGCCTTCCTGACGCTGGTGATGGTCTACACCAAGGCAACCTACGGCGTTGTCGCCCTTGGTTTTCTCGCCTTCATGCTGTTCGATAAAGACCAGCGCCGCTGGGCGGTGCGGGCCCTTTTCATCGTTGCTGTTGCGGCGCTGCTGGTCGAGGTCGTTTGGCGCTCTCATGCGAGCTACGCCGAGAGCCTTATGCTGGCACTCGACGTCAGCGGCGCCCTACGGGGCAGCTGGGGCCAGATCCTCGACCACATCTTGGTGAACTTCGCCGATTTCGTGCTGGTCGGCCTCATCGCCATTTGGGCTCTTCGCCGAACCCGGAGCCTGCGGGACGCGGTCTTCTATGCCGGATGTGCGGCCCTTGGCTTTCTTCTGATCAACCAGAACTTCCAGGCCTGGGGCATCGTGACTCTGCACGCCGCGGCTGCGGTGGCGGCGGAAACGCTCCTGAGGCGGATGGGCGGCGACGCCGATGAGGTCGCCAGTTCGACCTGGTCGCCCATCGCCGGTACGAAGCTGCTGTTCGCCGCGATCGTTCTTCCGACGGTCGTCCATTGCACCCTTTCCCTTGGCCTTCATGCCGGCGCCGCCGTTGCCCGGGCCGGCGAGGCTCTGCCGATCCCGCATCTCGACCGTGTTCGTCTCGCGAATCTCTGGACGTGGGGCGACCACGGTACCTCGTTGGAGTACTTGGCGGCCGTCGCCGAGGGGGTGAATCTGCTAAAGGCAGCATCGAGCGGGTCGGAGCCGGTCCTCGTTCTCGACATAGCCAATCCGTTCGCCCTCGCGACGGACCGGTCTCCTGCGCGGGGCGAGACTCCTTGGCTGCAATGGGAACGAACCGTCGGGCCCTCTGCCTCCCCTCGCCCGGAGATCCTGTTCGCGCAGCCACACTTCGTGCTGGAGCCCAAGCCCGCTCCCGGCAGCGACGCGGCAGGCGCTCTCGCGTCCGGAAAGCATCCCGCAGCCGCCTACGCTGCATATCTCGGCGCGCATTTCGAAATCGCGGCGGAAACCGGCTCTTGGAAGCTCCACCGACGCCGGGCAGCTCCCGTCCAGACGAGTTGCCGAGCCTCTTGCACCGCTGAGCCTGGCCCGCTGTGATCGCCTCCCGTCTCAGAACCCATCCGAGTTGGGCCATCCTGCTCGCTGCCTTGCTGTGCGCGGCCTTGCTGGCGGCACCGGGGCAGACGATCACGACGGTTTACGTCAACGACTTGCTCATTTTCCTCGACGGTGCGCACCGCATCTCAGTCGGGCAAGTGCCGAACCGCGATTTCCATACGGCGCTCGGCCCCCTCGCCTTCTACCTGCCCGCCGCAGGATATTGGCTCTCGGGCAACCTCGGTTCAGCCCTGCCGACCGGCATGGCATTGACGGTCCTGACCCTGGCCCCGGTCTTCGCGCACGTGTTGTCGTCCCGGCTCGCGCCACTCGTTGCGCTGCCCTTGGGACTGTTTCTACTTCTGATCCTGGCCGTGCCGATGAACTTGGGCGAGAGTATCGGCTCGCTCTCCTTTGCGATGTTCTACAATCGCATAGGCTGGGCCGCACTCGCCCTGCTGCTGATTATGTACCTGCCGGCGAGAGCAGCAGGGCCGAGGCAGATCGGTCTCGACACCGCCTGCGCCACGTTCCTCGCTCTCGTGACGATCTACACGAAGGCCACCTATGGCGTCGTTGCACTCGCGTTCTTGAGTCTGATGCTTATCGAACGCCGGCAGCGGCTCTGGGCTATCTCGGCACTCGCTGCGGTGCTCGCAGGCGCTCTCCTCGTCGAGGCTTTCTGGCAATCCTCAGGCGCTCACATCGAAGATCTTCTCCTGGCGAGCCGCGTCAGCGGAGCGATGCAGGCCGAGGAGCTTGTGCTCGGCTTTCTGCGCCACTTGGCCGACTACGTGCTGTTCGCGGCACTCGCCGTCCTAGTCTTATGGCAGCGATGGTCCTGGCGGCACGCGATCTTCTTCGCCTTCTGCGCCGTTCCGGGGCTCCTCATCGTGAGCCAGAACTCACAGCCTTGGGGCATCATCACGCTGCAGGCAGGTGCAGCGGTCGCCGCGCAACTCGCGATCGATGCGAACCAGCGGGGCCTCGGACGGACGTCGATTTCGGCGGGCGCACCAGTCGTGTTCCTGGCTTTGGTCCTGCCGACGACCCTGCATTGCTTCCTTGCTCTCGGCCTCCATGCGGGTTTGGCGGTCGCCAGGGCGGGCGAGACCTTCGGTCTCCCGCGCTTCGACCAAATTCGCCTGGCGCAGCTCTGGACGCCCGGGGATCACCAGTTCTCGACGAGGTACCTCGCCAGCATCCGCGAGGGAGCCCGCGCTCTCGAGGGCCTGCCCGAGAAACCCGAGGCGGTTGCGGTTCTCGACTTCGTCAATCCCTTCTCGGCCGGTCTCGGCCTGAAACCGCCGCGTGGTGACAGCGCGTGGCTTCACTGGGGCCGGAACGTCAGCACCGAGCACCACCTGCCCGGCGAAGAACTGTTCGGGAATGTGCGGTTTCTGCTTGAGCCCCGCTGGGGCATTAACAACCTGCCCCTGAGCGAGCTCTACGGACCACACATCCGGCAAGCTTATGAGCCGGTCATCGAAACCGCGTCCTGGACGGTCCACCTGCGGCGCGATGCAACAAGGGCCGATCAACGGACGGCCGGGAACTTGGGCGCTGGCCCCGGGTTGGGGCACGGTAGCGGAAACACACGATGACTTTGACCCTCAAGCGCCCGCGCTCGGTGGCAACCTTTGTCTTTGCCATGGCGGGGCTGTGCGCTCTGTTGCTGGCGTCTCCCGGCGAGACGGTTACGACCAAGTACCTGAACGATTTGTTCATTTTTCTCGACGGCGTACACCGGATCGATCAAGGGCAGGTCCCCAACCGGGATTTCCACACGGCGCTGGGTCCTCTCGTCTACTACATACCGGTTTTGGGATACTGGCTCTCCGGCACCTTCGGTGGTGCCATGCCGGTCGGGATGGCCATTCTGGTGGTTGCGATGGCCCCCATCGCGGCTCATGCCCTCGGATCCCGCCTGCGACCGATGATCTGCCTTCCGCTCGCGGCCTTCCTGCTGCTCGTTCTGGCCGTGCCGATCAACATCGGCGAGAGCATCGGCGCGCTGTCGTTCGGCATGTTCTACAATCGCATCGGGTGGGCTGCCCTCGGCATCCTGCTGGTGCTTCACCTGCACCCCCTCCGGCCGGGCCGGTCCGGTGGCGTTCTCGACGCACTCTGCGCCACGGCGCTGATCCTGCTGATGCTTTATACCAAAATCAGCTACGCGCTCGTCGGCCTCGCATTCCTGGTTCTTCTCCTCCTCGATTCAAAGCAACGGCGCTGGGCCGCGGCGGCGCTGGTCGCTGTTCCTCTGGGCGCCTACGGCGTCGAACTCGCCTGGGGCGGCACCCTGGGCCATGTCGAGGATCTGCGCCTCGCAAGTCGCGTCAGCGGCAGCCTCGCGCAGGTCAACGACCTCGTCGCGATCGTCTTCAGGAACCTGTCCGACTTCGTTCTCTACACTCTCATCGCGGTCCTCGTCCTATGGCGGACGCGCAGCATCCGCCACCTGCTCTATTTCGGGTTCTGCGCCGGGTCCGGCTGGGCGCTGATCAGCCAAAACTTCCAGCAGACCGGAGTCGTCACCCTCGGCGTCGGGGCGGCCGTTGCGGCCGAGATGCTGGCGCGCTCCCACGCGGCGCAACCGACCCCGCGTTCCTCCGTGACGACCGGAGCACACCTTCTCCTGCTGGCGATGCTCCTGCCGATGACGCTGCACAACGCTGCAGCTCTCGGCCTTCACAGCACCTTGGCAACGGTCAGGCACGGCGACCCCGTTCCGCTCGAGCGGTTCGAGGGCGTCCGGCTGGCCCGCCTGTGGTTCGACGGCCCGTACCCCTACCCCATGTTCGTCCGCTACATGGCAAGCCTGAGGGACGGAGCCGCCGCACTCGGCAGTGTGGACGGTGGTGCCGAACGCGTTGTGGTGCTCGATTTCGTCAATCCGTTCACCGCAGGGCTCGGTTTGAAGCCCCCCCAGGGCGACAGCACGTGGCACCATTGGGGCCGAACGATCAATGAGGAGAGCTTCCTACCGGCAGAGGAGCTTTTTCGCGACGTCCGGCTCGTCATGGAGCCGAAATGGGCGGTCGAGGAATCCACCGCGACCGGCATGCGGCAGATCTATGCCGATCACTTGAGCGACCGATACGAAGTCGCCGTCGAGACCGCCGATTGGAGAATTCACGTCTCTAGGCCCTCGCCCGCAGAGACGGTCAGCCGTTCACCAGCTTCCGATCCGGAACCGGAGAGCGCCCGTCCGGCGAGTGGCGGCTGAGGCCAGGACAGACGCTCAGACTGGCGCCGGACGCGGGGCAACGAGCGGCTCACGGCTGCGTGCCAGCCGCCACTCATCGGCCAATAGGATGGCAAGGCACAGGACCAGCGCCCACCCGTAGACCGATCCGGTGGTGATCTGCGTCAGGCTCGGCGCCCCGAGCCGGTCGATGATGAAGGGCACAGGCACAATGAGGAGCAGCCCGACGGCCTTAATCGAGGGACGGCTCCAGTGGCTCAAGAGGACCGGCAGCAGGAACAAGGTGTACTGGATCCACCCAAGCGGTGACGCGAGAAGAGAAGCGAGGAGCGCGAGTGCGCTTACCCTTTGACGATCGGGCGACTTCACAAAGGCCCATAGGGCAAGCGTGCCGAGAAGGGCCAAGCTCAGCGCCGTGCCGAGCAGCGGCACGCCCATTCGGGCGGCGAGACCGGCGAAGGACGCATTGGTGAGAAACAGCGCTCGATCCCGATCCGCAGCGATCAACTCGAACCATTGACGGTAGACCTCGGGCCCGTACACCGCGAGGGGGATCAGGCTCACGAGGGCACCGGTTACGGCGGCGGCCACAGCGGGCCGGCGATAGCCCGCAAGAAAGAGAAGAACCGGCCAAACGAGAAAGTTTGGCTTCATCGCAACGACGAGCCCGATGAGGATGCCGGCCGGCAGGTCGCGGCCACGTTCCAGCAAGAGCCAGGCGGCAACGGCAGCGAAGACCAGGGGCAGGTAGATCTGCCCCAGGAACAATGTGTCCCAGAACCCTGCGAGAGAAAATGCCCAGAGCACAACCGGCAAGCTTTGATGCTGCCGGAAGCGATTGAAGAGCAGCATGAGCGTGGCGAGGTAGAGTGCTACCGAGATCCAGCGCCAGACGAGGAAGCTTCGCCCTGGCTCCGTTACGTCGAAAAGCTGGAACAGGAGCGCGGAGATCGGTGGATTAAGGTTCGGGTTCCAGGACTCGAAGCCCGGAAGCTCAACTCTGAGCGTGAGCTCGTAGACGCCATAGGGATTGAGACCCTGCGCCGCCGCGCGGCCGGAGGCCACGAAAGACCCGAAGTCCCATAGGGCTCCGCTGGGCGTGACCCGCAACACCTCGCCGCCGATCACCCAGGCCGAGATGAGCGCGAGCAGGAAGCTTCCCAGCCACCGGATCCTCGCCTCTACCATCGTCAATCCCTGGAACAGCTTACCGGACGGGAGACATAGCGCGGCACGCGAGAGCGACCAGTTGGCTCTGGTGATCCTTTCGGCACCGCTTCAGCTTGAAAACACCTGTTTCTTGAACCTTTTCCTTCCGGCGTATTTGGCTTTTCAGGTCACATCGGATCGGATGGCGCAATGCCTCTTTCCTCAACCTTTCGCCCGTCGACCGGGCACGGCAGCCTCGGCGGCGACTTCTACGACGCGGTCAAGCCGGCCGACTTTCCCGAGCACGTCCTCAGGTTCCGCAACGCCCGGTGGGCACCGCGGGTCGGCCTCGACGGCTTGAGCGATGAGGAGTGGGTCCAGCATTTCGGCCGATTCGAGCCACTGCCTGGCAGTTTCCAGCAGCCGCTGGCCTTGCGCTATCACGGGCATCAGTTCCGAAGTTACAATCCCCACCTCGGCGACGGCCGCGGCTTTCTGTTCGCGCAACTGCATGAGGTCGGTAGCGGTCGCCTTCTCGACCTTGGGACCAAGGGCAGCGGCGAGACGCCCTGGTCGCGACAGGGCGACGGGCGCCTGACCTTGAAGGGCGGCGTGCGGGAAATCCTCGCGACCGAAATGCTGGAGGCCTTGGGCGTCGAAACATCGAAGAGCTTCAGCCTCATCGAAACCGGGGAAGCCCTCCGACGAGGCGACGAACCCTCCCCGACCCGCTCGTCTGTTCTCGTGCGCCTCAGTCACTCTCATATCCGCATCGGCACCTTTCAGAGGCTTCTCTACCTCGACGAGACCGACAACATCCTCAAGCTGCTCGACTATACGATCCAGACCTACATGCCGGAAATCTGGCGGGACGACACGGCGGAGCGAGCGGCGGCGTTCCTCGAAGAGGTCTGCCGACGCGTGGCCCGCATGGGAGCGCAGTGGATGGCTGCCGGCTTCGTTCACGGGGTCCTGAACACTGACAATATCAACGTTACGGGCGAGAGCTTCGATTACGGACCCTGGCGATTCCTACCGCATTACGATCCGCTCTTCACCGCCGCCTACTTCGACGAGACCGGCCTTTACGCCTTCGGGCGACAACCGGACGCCCTTTTGTGGAATCTGTACCGGCTCGCCGAGTGCCTGCTGCCGATCGCACCTCAGGATCGTCTCGAGACTTCGCTGCGGGCGTTCGAGCCTGCCCTTCACCGGGCGTTTGCGGAGGCAGCCATCCGGCGGCTGGGGCTCGCTTCTCTCGGCTTCCAGCGCGACGGAGCACTCGCCAAGGCACTCTGGACCTTCCTGCTCGACACCAAGGCCCCGTTCGAGCAGACCTTCTTCGATTGGTTCGGCGGCGCTGCGAGCGGCACGCGAGCAAAAGCGGGCCCGGCGTCAGACTTCTACGAGCATCCCGCCTTTCAGGATGTCAGGGCTCAGTTGGACGCTTACGCGCCGGCTGAACCGAAACGGCTCGACCACCCGCACTTTGCCGAAGGGCGGCCCTGTAGCATGCTGATCGAAGAGGTCGAAGCCCTGTGGGAGCCGATCGCGGCATCGGACGACTGGTCCGCGTTCCACGGAAAACTCGCCCGGATCGAGGTGATGGCGGACGCGTATGGCCTGAGTTCCGCGAAGCGGATTGCAAGCGCGCCTTAGCTCACCGGCTTGCTGGGAGCAGTGGTGCCAGAGGCAAGGAACGCTCCAGGCAACCAGCCTCAAGCAAGTACCAGGAGAGCACTCGGTGCCGTTGGTCGGGAGCGCTGGCGCTCGAGGGTTTGAGCGCCAGCTTCCGCCCTGTTATTCGCTTGCTCTTGTCTTCGGTACGTAAGGCTCATTCCCGTCGAAGGTGTAGGCGGTCTTGACCGTGGTGTAGAATTCCTGGGCATAGCGCCCCTGCTCGCGGGGCCCGTAGGATGAGCCTTTCCGTCCGCCGAAGGGCACATGGTAATCGACGCCGGCGGTCGGCACGTTCACCATCACCATTCCGGCTTCCACGTTGCGCTTGAAATGCGAGGCGTATTTCAGTCCCGTGGTGCAGATCCCGGCCGACAGGCCGAAGGGCGTGTCGTTCGCGACCTCCAGCGCCTCATCGTAATCCTTGACCCGAATGACGGTGGCCACCGGTCCGAAGATTTCCTCCCGAGCCACCCGCATGCGGTTGCTCACGTTCGTGAACAGCGCCGGCGCGAGAAAATAGCCCGGCGTGTCCCGCTTCAGGAGTTCTCCACCCGCCACCAGGGTCGCCCCTTCGTCCTGGCCGATCTTGATGTAGGAGATGTCCTGATCGAGTTGGTTCTGATCCACCACCGGGCCAATATGCGTTCCGGGCTTCAGCGCATCGTCGATCACCAACGCCCCCATCCGCTCCTTCACGGCTGCGACGAAGCGGTCGTGGATGCCTTCGGTCACGATGAGGCGAGACGAAGCTGTGCAACGTTGGCCGGTTGAGAAGAACGCTCCGTTGACGGCGCATTCCACGGCTGTCTTCAGGTCGGCATCGTCCAGCACCACGAGCGGGTTCTTGCCGCCCATCTCGAGCTGCACTTTCTTCATGGGATCGGACCCGATGCAGGCGGCTGCGACGCGCCGGCCCGTGGGCACCGAGCCCGTGAACGAGATGGCGCTCACGTCGCGGTGTTCGAGGAGGGTCTGACCCACCTCAGAGCCCCGTCCCATCACTAGGTTGAAGACCCCCGCCGGGAGGCCCGAACGGGCGATGATTTCGGAAAGAGCATGGGCGGTCGCCGGGACAAGGTCGGCCGGCTTGAAGACTACCGTGTTGCCGTAGGCGAGGGCTGGGGCGATCTTCCAGGCCGGGATGGCGATGGGAAAGTTCCAGGGAGTGATTAGGCCGACGACGCCCACGGCCTCGCGGGTCACCTCGACATCGACCCCCTGGCGCACGGAGGCGAGCTTGTCCCCGGTCATGCGCAGGCATTCGCCGGAGAAGAACAGAAAGATCTGCCCGGCCCGGACGGTCTCACCAATTCCCTCGGCGAGAGTCTTGCCTTCCTCCCGCGAAAGGAGGCGTCCGAGTTCGTCCTTGCGGGCGATGATCTCGTCGCCGATGCGCTTCAAGGCGTCATGCCGCTCCTGTGGCGTAGAGCGCGACCAAACCGGAAAAGCGTGCTTGGCTGCCGCGATCGCAGCCTCGGCGTCGGTCCGCGAGGCGCGCGGGTACTCCCCCACAATGTCGTTGGTGTTCGACGGGTTGAGATCCGGGGCCGCATCCGCTGCTGCCACCCACTCCCCCGCAATAAAGTTCTTCTGATGAACCGTCATGGTGTTCCTCCCCTCGTCCGTTCGCTGTGCTGTTCTGAGAGTGCTAAACCGATCTTGCCGTTTCGTCAGCCCTGTCGCTCGGCCCGAATGCGCTCATGAATGAACGCCATCTTTCCGATCACGGCGGGCGGCAGAACGAAGGGGTATAGGTCGGGCTGACCCATGCTGCGGTTGAGCGAATTAACGGCAAAGGTCAGCGGCAGCCAAGCCTCGATCAGACGGTTGATGTCGCTCTCCCGGTAAGGATCGAAATCGATCTTCGCGCTGAGGCTGCCGCCGGGCGCGATGGCGGGGCGCACATGCAGTCCGAACGCGTTCGCCGTTTCGAGGGTGTCGACCATATGGAGGTAGTGCGCCCAGGTCTCGGCGAAGTCCTCCCACGGGTGCGAGGTTGCATAGGCGCTGACGAAGCGCTCGCGCCAGTCCGCGGGCGCTCCGACCTCGTAGTGCCGCGTCAGCGCCTCCCCGTAATCCGCCCGCTCGTCACCGAAAACGCTTCGGTACTGTTCGAGGCTAGGGTCATGCCGGACGAGCACGTTCCAGTAGTAATGGCCGACCTCGTGGCGCAGATGCCCGAGCAGGGTTCGGTAAGGCTCGCCCATGCTGGTTCGGCGCCGCTCCCGCTCTGTATCGTCCGCCTCCGCAATGTTGATAGTAATGAGACCCTCGTCATGTCCCGTGAGCACCGAGGCGCCGCTCCCGCCCTCGTCTGCGAGAAAGTCGAAGGCTAAGCCCTTCGGATCCTCCTGTCGGTGATGGAGTGGGAGCCCGAGCCGCAGGAGCGTGTAGAAGAGACGATGCTTGGCCGTCTCCAGCTCTCGCCAGCGGAGGAGGTTGTCGGCTTGCGCGAGATCCGGAATCGTCCGGTTGTGGCGACAAGCTAGGCAGTAGACAGAAGGCCCGGACGTTGCCACGAGCCAGTTGCAGACCTCATGCTCCGCATTGGCACAGAACCGGACGGACCTGCTGGGGTCTGCGAGGGCGACCAAGCCCCCCTCCCCCGGTTCCAGAGAGGTGATGGTTTCGGCCCCCGGCAGGTAGCCCAGTCCTCTGCCGCACTTCTCGCAGCGGATGTTCTCAAAATAGAGCGGCTGCCCGCAAGCTTGGCACTGAAAGAGCTTCATCGCGTCCTTCGCGGGAGGAATTGAACGAAGCGTGGGATGACGGCGAAAGGCCGAACTGCTGTCTTGAAAAGACTAGGGCCGCCGCCCCGATTGCAAGGGGTAGGTTCCATGATCGGCGCCGAGAGCTTGCCGGCCTTGAACTTGGATCGGCAGCCCTCATATGAGGAGAGCCGGCAGGGAGTTCGAGCGAACTCCCTGCCGGCTCTCCCGTAACACAGGCACCGAAGAAGGCCGACAAACCCTTGATCTTTTCGCTTGCATCGTCCGGCGATTCGATTATGTGTCCCGCCTCCCGGTTTGCTGGTTGATTTGGCGGGTTGGGTTTTTTCGGACACGGTTGGCGTGTGCTGTCTTTGGGCGTGTTGGCCTGGGGGTGGTTTCGCTGTTTGTGCGTGTTCTGGCCAAGAGTGTTGGCGGGTTGAGGCCTGCT
>DASZBD010000007.1:0-20839 GCA_035944475.1 Microvirga sp. | reverse complement strand
TGGGGTGGTCGGTACTGAGCGTTGTGGTTCTGGCCACCGCCGGTACCGCAAGTGACCTGATGATCAGGGCCGCCGACGAGAGGCCAAAGCCCGCTCACGGGACCCTTGTTGCCCAGTGGGGCATCTGGATGCTGCTGTGCGTCCTGTTCTACGCCATCACAGCCTACGCTAGCCGAGGATGAGTTCTGACAAGTCAGCTGAACTACCGCGTTGGTCACATCGCTTTTACAACTCTCAAGCTCAGAAAGTGCCAGAGAAGCTTCAACCTCTTTGTCTTGAATCCGAAGCCACTGATACTGGCATATGGTGGTTTCCGGATCGCGACCCCGTCTATTGCGTCAGCTCAAGCCACGCTTTCTCGAACCACCTCCTCCGCGCGCCTTTTCGTCCACCGATCGACAATGTCCTTCAGCTCCTCGCGCTTGAAAGGCTTGCCCACGTGGTCGTTCATGCCAGCGGCCCGGACGGCGGCGACCTGGTGGGGCAGAACATTGGCCGTCATGGCGACGATGGGAATGTGGCCCATCGGGGCCGGCAAGGCCCTGATCAGCCGCGCGGCAGCCATTCCATCCAGGACTGGCATCTGCACGTCCATGAGCACAAGATCATAGGCCCGCTCCCGCACCGCCTGCAGGGCAGCCCTGCCGTCGCCAACCACGTCCACCTGGTGACCCCAGCCCTCGAGCAGGGCCAGGGCAATCTCCTGATTAATCGCCAGATCCTCGACCAACAGCACACGAGCAGGCCGCTCCTGATGGATGGCTCGCACAGCCGGTTCGTCAGCCTCAAGCGCCCCAGCCGGCGCAAGATCGACCGTGAACCAGAAGGTGGAGCCCTGCCCTGGCGTACTCTCAACACCGATCTCGCCCCCCATCAGGGCGACAAGCCTCTTCGAGATTGCCAAGCCCAGCCCCGTACCGCCGAACTCACGGTGGAGCGAGCCATCCACCTGTTTGAAGCGCTGGAACAAGCTCCCCAGCGCCTCAGGCGGGATCCCGATGCCTGTGTCCGTCACGGCAAAGCGCAGAACCCACCGACCCTTCTCCGACGCTGAGGAGGAAGCCACCAGCCTCACCTCACCGGTTCGGGTGAACTTGATGGCATTGTTGAGCAGATTCAGCAGGACCTGCCGGATCCGGTCTTGATCGCCAAGCAGGTGATCGGGAAGGCTCCCGTCCTGGTGCACGACAAGAGCCAGCCCCTTGCGATCAGCCTCTGACTGCACGATCGACACGGCGTTGTCGATCAGGGCCGCTGGGCTGAAGGGCTCTGGATGAAGTTCAACCTGTCCAGCCTCGACTTTGGAGAAGTCGAGCACATCGTTCACCACGGTGAGGAGCGCTGAGCCTGAGACCCTGATCCGCTCAAGGCCATGGCGATGCCGGCCCTGAAGGGTGGGGTCATGAAGCAGGATGTCGGTATAGCCCATGATGCCGTTGAGGGGGGTTCGGATCTCGTGGCTCATGGAGGCCAGGAACTCGGATTTGGCCGCGCTCGCCCGCTCGGCCTCGGCTCTGGCCGCCTCCGCTGTGTCGCGAGCAGCGCGCAAGCCCTCGGTGGCCCGGGCCAGAGACTGGGCGAGCACCCACATCAGCATGGCAACCGCCAGGCCGGAGACGAAGGTGAGTGGGCCCAAAACAGCCAGGATCTTGGAGCCCGGCAGTTCGGGGCGCCAGATCACGTGGCCCACAAGATCTCCAAACTCAGAGCGCAAGGGGAGCGCAAGCCGGCTGCAGCGTGCCGGTGGCGGGTGTCGGGCATCAGAACACCGACCGTGGTTCACGGAGGGCTCGGCGCCCGGCGGAACTCCGCTTCGGGTCTCACGCGGACAGCGCGGGTCTCACAGGATTGTCTGCTCTCGGTATGCGCGCGGACCTCGCGACATCCGCACCAGCGGCCAAGTGGCTCAGCGCGTCGCCCAAGGGCGTAACAAAGCCGAACAATCCAAAACACGTCGAAGTGTAACCTCAGGCGTAACCTAGAATCACACCAGAACCGAGAGCGTCAGGGATAAGCCACTGAAAAGATTGGTGGGTGTGCAAGGATTCGAACCTTGGACCCGCTGATTAAGAGTCAGCGCATCTCGGTCTGGGACATCAGACGCGAGAGTAACGGCTGACTGCCTCGAGTTTTGCAATGGTGTTGTCCCGAATCACGCGTGATCGGAGCCCGATTGGGCCGAGAGCGTGCCCACGTCCGACTGGGTCGCCGACCTAGAGGAGGAGCACCGCGGGATGAAGCCGAGCCTGTGCGGCCTCACTTTAGGGACGGGCGACGAGGGGACAAAGAGCACGATCTGTCGGACTATGAGCCAGATTGGCGCTTGGAGAATTGGCACCCGAATTGGCACCCAACTCCTAGGGACTGGGTGGGACGGGGTGTGACGCCCCTCTCCTGTTTTCCCTACTACGCAGCCGTTTCAGCAACTTAGAGGGACGGGCTGTGACGCCTCAGGACGGCCCTGCGCGCATTTGTAAACCGAAGGTCGGGAGTTCGATCCTCTCCACCGGCACCAGATCCCTCCCGTCCATCTGAACAACCCTCCCCCGCCGCCCGTTGTCTGCCGACACGGGAGGGCTCATGGGCGCGGCTGAGGCGGGATTGCGGAAGGGTGGACGGCCGAAAACGGCCAAGGCCGAGGGAGGCAGCGACGTGGTCCGGATCTCGGGCCGGGCCGGAGAAGCGGCGGTAGCCCTTCTCGACGCGCGGCGGCGCGCCGGCGGATCCCCCCTGGTGTTCGTGGCGGCGGGCGAGCGGCGGGCGGGCGATCTCGTTCGAGCCCTCCGTGGTCTCGCACCGGAACTCGATCTCCTGCCGTTTCCGGCATGGGACTGCCTGCCCTACGACCGAGCCTCCCCGTCGGCCGACCTCATGGGGCAGCGTCTCGCGACCCTCGCAGCCCTGATCGACCGCCCCGACCGGTCCGCCACGATCGTCACGACGCCGAGCGCCCTGATTCAAAGGGTCCCCCCTGCCGATCGGCTCGGGGAGGCGCGCCTTCCCCTGACCACCGGTCAGCGGTTCGACCCGGACGAGACGCTGGCGGTCTTGAGCCGCCTCGGCTACCGCCAGGACGAGCGGGTGGACGAGGCCGGCGAGGCGGCGCTTCGGGGCCAGGTGCTCGACATCCACCCTGCGGCAGGCGGCGAGCCGGTCCGGGTGGAGCATGACGGCGAGCGCGTGACGGCCTTGCGCACCTTCGATCCCGTCAGCCAGCGGACACTCGCGGATATTGAGGCGGTGACGCTGCTCGCCGCGTCGGAATGCTTCGTCGAGGCCGAGCGGGTTCCCGGGATGGAGCATCGCCTGCCCGAGTTCTACGGGCGGCTCGACACCCTGCTGGGGCTCCTGCCCGGCGCTACGGTCATGCTCGATGCCGGTGCCGACGAGCGGCTGCATCGCGCCTGGGCCCAGATCCGCGACGGCTACGGGAGCCGCACCCAGGTCCGACCGGAGCGGGACGGCGGGCCCCGCGCTCTGCCGCCGTCATCCCTTTACCTCGACGAGGCGGAGTGGGCGGAGGCCCTGGCCGGCCGGCAGCTCATCGCGCTCGAGACGGTCGATGATCCGGCCTTCGAACCGCCCCCCTCCTTCGCACGCCACACGCGGCCCGGACGGGCTTTGCAGGATTTCCTGGACCGGGAGCAGGCCGCCGGCCACCTAATCGTTTTTGCGGCACCGGACGAGAAAGGCCTTCGCACCCTCACCCGCGCCGTCGAGCGGCAGACCGGTCAAGCGGTGGCGGCCCTCAAGGACTGGGCCGGGGCCGAGGCGCTTCCTCCCGGTTCCCTCGGAGCGCTCGTGGCCGACCTCGACGGGGGCTTCCGGGCCGGTGAGATCGTGGCGGTGACGGCGGCCGAGGTTCTCGGGCGCCGCGCCCGCTCCGCCGGGACGAGCGGAGCCCGGCCGCAGGAACTGGCCGGGACCGAGATCGAGCTGCGGGTCGGCGACGTCGTGGTCCATCGCGAGCACGGGTTCGGGCTGCTCAAGGGGGTCGAGACCGTCGAGGCGGCCGAGGCGGTCACGGATCTCCTCCGCCTCGAATATGCCGGCGAGGCCACCTTGATGGTGCCGGTCGACGAACTCGATCGCGTCTGGCGCTACGGCTCGTCGGAGGACGCCGTCTCCCTCGACAAGATCGACGGGGATGCCTGGCTGCGGCGGCGGGCCGAGATGGAGGCTGAGATCGGGGCGAGCGCCGAACGCCTCGTCGCCGCCGTCCGGGAGCGGGAGGCAGCCAGCGCCGAAAAGCTCGTTCCGCCCCGCGCCGCCTTCGAGCGCTTCGCCGACCGCTTCCCTTACCCGGAGACCCCGGACCAGCTCGCCGCCATCGATGACACCCTGCGGGACTTGGCGTCGGGTCGCCCCATGAACCGCCTGGTCTGCGGGGATGTGGGCTTCGGCAAAACGGAGGTGGCCCTGAGGGCCGCGGCTGCGGCGGCCCTGGCGGACAAGCAGGTCGCCGTGGTGGCGCCGACTACGGTGCTGGTGCGCCAGCACGTCGAGACGTTTCGGCGGCGCTTCGACGGCCTCGGGATCGAGGTGGCGCATCTTTCGCGGCTCACGAAGCCCGCCGATGCCCGAGCGGTCAAAGCGGGCTTGGCCGATGGGCGCGTCCGCGTGGTCGTGGGGACCCATGCCCTCACCGCCAAAGGCGTCTCGTTTCAGGATCTCGGCCTCGTCATCGTGGACGAGGAGCAGCGCTTCGGGGCGGCCCAGAAGACAAAGCTGCAATCTCTGGGCTCATCGGTCCACAGGCTGACCCTGACGGCGACGCCGATCCCCCGCACGCTTCAATCGGCCCTCGTTGGCTTGCAGGACCTCAGCATCATCGCCACTCCGCCGGCCCGGCGGCAGCCGATCCGCACCTTCCTCATCCCCTTCGACGAAACCATTGCGCGCGAAGCGTTGCTGCGCGAGCGCAGCCGCGGCGGGCAGAGCTTCCTGGTGTGCCCGCGCATCGAGGATATCGAGCCGATGGCGCAGACCCTGGGGCGGCTCGTGCCCGAGCTCGACACGGTGGTGGCCCACGGCCAGATGCCGGTGGAGGAGATCGACGACGCCATGGTGCGTTTCGCAGACGGCCGCGGCGACGTGCTGCTCGCCACCAACATCATCGAGAGCGGCCTCGACGTTCCCCGGGCCAACACCATGCTCATATGGCGCGCCGACCGGTTCGGCCTCTCCCAGCTCCATCAGCTCCGCGGCCGAGTCGGCCGAGGGCGCGTGCGCGGCATCGCCTATCTTCTCACCGATCCCGACCAGACGGTCGCGAAGGCCACCGTCAAACGCCTCCAGACGCTGGAGAGCCTCGACCGCCTCGGCGCCGGCTTCGCGATCAGCGCCCGGGACCTCGACCAGCGCGGCGCCGGCGACCTCTTCGGCGACGAGCAGGCGGGACACGTGAAGCTCGTCGGAATCGGGCTCTTCCAGGAGATGATGCGCAAGGCGCTCGCCGCCGCCCGGGGCGAACCCGCGGGCGAGGATTGGCAGCCCGAGATCAGGCTCGGCGCCAGCGGCTTCATCCCGGCGGATTATGTGCCCGAGCCCGAGATGCGCATCAACCTCTACGCGAAATTCGCGAGGCTCGGCTCCGAGGAGGAGGTCGACGCTCTCGCCGACGAGATCGCCGACCGGTTCGGATCTCCCCCGGCGCCCGTCGAGAGGCTCCTCGCCATCGCAGGGCTGCAGCAGAGGGCGCGGGCCTTTCGGGTGGCGCGTATCGACGCCGGGCCGCAGGCCGTCGCCCTGACGTTCCGCGAAGAGGTGAAGGACGACCTGCCGGCGCGGGCCGTCGATGCGTCCAAGGGGGCGCTGGCCTGGCGCAACGGGCGGCTCGTCTGGGCGCGGTCGTCGGAGACCGAGAAGGAGCGGCTCGCCCTCGTGAGCAAGATGTTCCGCTTCCTCGATCAGGTGGCTTGAGCCGGGTTCAGCGGTCGACGACCGTGTACTCGACCTCGATCACCCCTGTCTGCCGGGCGGCGCGCCGGAGCCGTCGCCGCACGTAGAATGTGAGTGCGACCGCAGCGATGAGCGCGAAGGGCAGAAGGACCAGGAACGCCGTGAGTGCCGCGACCAGGATGGCAAGAACCACGACGGCAATGAGGACGAGCCGCAGGACCAGGGGCCAGAAGCCCGGCATGCGCAGCATGCGGGCATATCTCGCAGCATTTCCGGCCATCGTCTCCTCCTGAAAACGGCCCATCTGGGATGTGAACGCCCCCTCGGCCTGTTGCCAAGTGGAGGCTGGATGACATTTTCTTCATCCGGACCGCCGGACCCATTCGCCCTGGCCCCGGCATGGCCAGCCGTATAGGACGGGCTCATGCTCGTCCCGATCACCGACCCAGACGATCCGCGCATCGAACCCTACCGGGCCGTGCGCGAGCGCGATCTCGCCGGACGCCGGGAGCGTTTCATCGCCGAGGGAGAGGTGGTCCTTCGCGTGCTGCTGACGCGTTCGCGCTTCGCGGCCGAATCCCTGCTCATCGCCGAGGGCCGGGTCCGGTCCTTGAGCGAACTCCTGGCGGGCTTGCCGGCCGAGACGCCGGTCTATGTGGCAGCCCCCCTGGTGATGGATGCCATCGTCGGCTTTCCGATCCACCGGGGTGTGCTGGCGGTGGGCCGCCGGCTCCCGGTGCCGCCGGCGGCAGACCTCCTCCGAACCTTGCAGGAGCGAGCGCTCGTGGTGGGGCTGGTGGGCCTCGCGAACCACGACAATGTGGGCGGGGTCTTCCGCAACGCTGCGGCTTTCGGAGCGAATGCCGTTCTGCTGGATGCCGGGACCTGCGATCCGCTCTACCGGAAAGCGATCCGCGTCTCCGTCGGCGGCAGCCTCATCGTGCCCTTCGGCGGGGCACCCACCGGCGAGGTGATGCTCGATGCCTTGCGGGAAGCGGGATTCGAGACCTTCGCGATGAGCCCCGCGGGTGCGCGGACCCTCTCGGGCGTGCGGCCGGCGCCCCGCTCGGCCCTTCTTCTGGGTGCCGAGGGTCCAGGCCTTCCGGAGGCGGTGCTCAGCCGGGCCCGCACCGTCACGATCCCGATGGCGGGCGGCTTTGATTCGCTCAACGTCGCGACCACGAGCGGCATCGCGCTTCACCACCTCACGGCCGCCCGGTAGGCCCGGCGCGGCGACGGCCGGGTCCGCTCGCCACTTTGTGAAACCCGCCCTGCGGCCAAGCTTGTTGAAGGACGGGCGGCACCTGCTAGTTCCCAGGCCCTGGTCGAACAGGAGTTCCTTGATGACGCTCTCCCGCCGTACGGTCCTGGCTGCGGCTCCCCTCGCCGCTGCCGCCAGCATGGGTGGACCCGCCTTGGCCCAGACGCAAACCCCAGCGCCGGCCGCCTCCCGGCAGGCTCCCGGCTTCTACCGCTTCAAGGTCGGCGACCTCGAGGTGACCGCCGTCAACGACGGCTTCGCCCCCCGGCCTCTGGAAGGCTTCATCAGCAATGCGGACATTGCCCAGGTGAAGGCGGCGGCGCGCGAAGCCTTCCTGCCCGAGGACACGATCCAGAACACCTTCACGGCGCTGGTGGTGAAGAACGGCGACCGGCTCACGGTGATCGACACGGGCCTCGGCGAGTTCGGTGCCCCGACGACCGGCCAATGGATGACCAATTTCCGCGCGGCGGGCTTCGATCCGGCGCAGGTCAACACGATCATCGTCAGCCACTTCCACGGCGACCATATCGGCGGGATCCGCCGCCGAGACGGGAGCACCGTTTTCCCGAACGCCGAAATCATGGTGCCGGCGGCCGAATGGGCCTTCTGGATGGACGAGGCGCGTATGAACCAGGCGCCGGAGGCCATGCGGAGCGGCTTCCAGAACGCGAGGCGCGTCTTCGGGCCCATGGCCAAGGACGTGAAGCAGTACGAGCCCGGCAAGGAGCTCGTGACCGGCATCACATCGGTGGCTGCGACAGGCCACACCCCTGGCCATACCGCCTTCGTCATCGCCTCGGGCGACCGCCGGCTCATGATGCTGTCCGACGCGGCGAACCACCCGGCCCTCTTCGTGCGCAATCCGGATTGGTCGGCGGTCTTCGACATGGATGCCGATCAGGCCCGCCAGACCCGCCGGCGGCTCCTCGACATGGCGGCGGCCGAGCGGACGCAGGTCTCGTTCTACCACGCACCCTTTCCGGCGACGGGCTTCATCGCCAAGGAGGGTAACGGCTACCGGTTCCAGCCGGTCCAGTGGTCGTCTGGCATCTAGGCCTCTTCAACGGGGGACCGGCGGGGCCGGTCCTCCCCTCCCGCGACGTGAGCGCACCGAGGCGCCGAGCCCGTTCCGGGCGGGCGTGCTCCGGTCTCGGGCGCCGGTTCATAAGCCGCCCTTCCGTCACCTCTCCGCGTCGGGCGTCTCGGCCAGGATCCAGGCCAGGGTCTCCCGGTCAGCGTCCTGAGGCTCGATGAAGAACAGGACCGGCGTCTCGTAGGGGTGCAGCTTCCTCAAGGCTTCGGCCACGGCCTGCTGGAGGCCCGTCCTCGTCTTCAGGATCCCGACAGCCTCCTCGCCCCGCTCGACCGCTCCCTTCCAGGCATAGACCGAGCGCATGCCGGGGATCACGTTTGCGCAGGCGATCAGCCGCTGCCTGACCAGGGCTTCCCCGATGGAGAGCCCCGTGTCGAGATCGGGAAAGGTCGTGTAGACGAGAAGTGGTCGCTCCATGCTATGGCTCTGCTCTCGGCTCCCGTGGGGGCGCAGGGGCAAGGGTATCTGGAGCATGGCTCGCCGTTTCAACCGGGTCGCCTTCGTGGCGAGCGAGACCGAGGACGCTCAGGCGGCCTTGGCGACGCTGTCGGGACGCTACCCTCATACCTCGCCCGAGGAGGCCGACGTCATTGTGGCGCTCGGCGGCGACGGGCTGATGCTCCAGACCCAGCACCGGCTTATGGGCCGCCCGAAGCCCGTCTACGGCATGAACAAGGGCACGGTCGGCTTCCTGATGAACGAGTACCGGGAGGACGATCTCCTCGACCGCCTTGAGAACGCCGAGCGCAGCGTGCTCCACCCCCTCTTGATGGTCGCCTGGGACGTCGCCGGGCAGTCCCATACGGCGCGGGGCATCAACGACGTCTACATGCTGCGCCAGACGCACCAGACTGCGAAGCTTTCGGTCAGCGTCGATTCCCGGGCGCGCCTTGCCGAACTCGTGGCAGACGGCATCCTCGTCGCCACGCCGGCCGGGTCGACCGCCTACAATCTGTCGGTGAACGGGCCCATCCTGCCGCTGAACGCGCCGCTCCTCGCCCTAACGCCGATCTCCGCCTTCCGGCCTCGCCACTGGCGCGGGGCGCTGCTGCCGGATCACGCCAAAATCCGAATCGACGTGATCGACCCCAAGAATCGGCCCGTGAGCGCGGTCGCCGATCACACCGAGTTCCGCAACGTGTCGCACGTTCATGTCTCGATGGATCGCAGCGTCAACCTCGTGCTGCTGCACGACCCAGGCCACAGCCTCGACGAGCGGATCCTGCGCGAGCAGTTCGGGTACTGAGCCGCCGCGATGACGAAGGAGCGGTTCAGGGTCGCCCGCTGCGCGCTCGATGGGGTGGAGGCTGTGGAGGCAGACACGGCCCGCAGCTTTGCCCGCCACACGCACGACCGGTACGGCATCGGCGTCATCGAGCGCGGCGCACATCGGTCCCTCAGCGGGCGCGGAGTGGTGGAGGCCGGCCCGGGCCAGACGATCACCGTCAACCCGGGCGAGGTGCATGACGGCGCGCCGATCGGCGATGCCGGTCGCTCGTGGCGGATGCTCTATGTCGACCCGGCTCTCGTTGCGACTGTGATCGACGACGCGAGCGACGGCGCCGGCGACGATTTCGAGTTCCCGCAGCCGGTCATGGCCGATCCTCGGATGACGGAAGCCGTCCGGCGGCTCATCGCGACTCTTGCCGACCGGCCCGCGGCCGAAGCGGAGCTTGCTGCGCAAGAACAGATGCTTGCTCTTTTTGCTTCCCTTGCGGGGATCATACGATCCCGCAGCGGGCGGGAGCATGTCGCCCCGGCCCTGCGCCATGCCCGGGCGCTCATCGACAGCGATCCCGCGGCGCCCCTCTCCCTCACCGACCTCGCGCAGGCTGCCGGGCTCAGCCGCTTCCAGGTCCTGCGAGGCTTCGTGCGGGCGACCGGCCTGACGCCGCACGCTTATCTGGTCCAGCGCCGGGTCCAGCTCGCGCGGCGGCTGATCGCCGGGGGGCACGCCCTGGCCGAAGCTGCGGCCGCGAGCGGCTTTGCCGATCAAAGCCACATGACGCGGGTGTTCGTGCGCGCATACGGCCTCTCGCCCGGCATCTATGCGGCGGCTCTGAGCTGACCCCACGCCCGCAATTCCGTTCAAGACCGGCCGGCTCTCCTGCGCTCTGATCGCCACGCCGACGAGGAGCCGAACCGATGAGCCTTGAATTTTTGCTGACATCCCTGATCGTGATCGCATCTCCGGGGACCGGGGCCCTCTACACGCTGGCCGCCGGGCTCTCGCGCGGGGCGCGCGCCAGCATCGTCGCGGCGTTCGGATGCACCCTCGGCATCGTCCCGCACATGGCGGCCGCGGTGCTCGGCCTTGCCGCCCTCCTCCATACGAGCGCGCTCGCCTTCGAGACCCTGAAGTATCTCGGGGTCGCGTATCTCCTCTACATGGCCTGGAGCGCCCTTCAGGAGCGCGGCTCGCTGCGCATCGAGGAGAACCCGGACATCCGGTCTGACGCTCAGGTCACGGTGACGGCCGTCCTGATCAACATTCTCAACCCGAAGCTCTCGATCTTCTTCCTCGCCTTCCTGCCGCAATTCGTCGGCGCGGAGACCGGCTCGGCTCTCGCGGAGATGCTGGGCCTGAGCCTCGTCTTCATGCTGCTGACCTTCGTGGTCTTCGCGCTCTACGGCCTCTTCGCCGCTTCGGTCCGGAGTCGCGTGATCGCCCGCCCCCGCGTCCTTGTCTGGATGCGCCGGACCTTCGCGGCTGCCTTCGTGGCGCTCGGGGCGAGGCTGGCGTTCGCCGAGCGTTAGGCGACGGAGAGGCGCCGGCGGCCGGGCGCGAGCTCGTCCGCCGAGAGGTCGAGCACCCCGGCCTCCTCCGCTACCGAGCGTGCCAGGGCCCGCGCCTCGTCGCGCAGGGCCTCCGCCTCGTAGCGCTGGAGCAGCGCCGTCACGCCCGCATGGCCCGGGACCTCGGAGGCCGTGATCGCGCGATCGATGATGCGCCGGGAGAGGCCTGCCGGGCTCTCGTCGGCGCGGTGCTCGTGGAGGGCCGAGAGCGCTGCCGTCAAGGCCGGAACGATGCTGCGGGGCAGGCCCGCCCGGCGGTAGAGGGCATCGAGCGGGGCGCCCCCGCCCTTCAGGATCGCGGCAACGCGGGAGACCGGAAAGCCGGTGAGTTCGGCGAAGGCGGTTTCGGCGAACATCAGGCCGTGCGAGAGCGTCGCCCGCAGGATGAGGGCCGGGGTGAGTTCGCCCGTCTTGCGAAGGTGGGCCACCATGCGATGCATGAGCTGCGGATCGGCTCCGACGGCGATGCTGACCACCGCCCGCTCCCGCGCCTCGCGGGCTGCGCGCTCCATGCGCTCGGCCTGCTGGCCCTTCTGATCCGCGTAGTCGTAGAGGGTTCGGGCGAGCCGGGTGGCGAGCGTCAGGCGCACCTCGATCGGCAGGTCGGACCGGCGAAGCAGCTCCTCGCGGATCGCCACGTGATGGCCGAGGCGTTCGGCGACCCGGGCGAGGCTGACGCTCGCCAGCGTCGCACCAGGATTGCGCAGGAGCGCGAGCACCGCCTCCGGCGCTCCGACCTCGCAGAGGGCGCCTGCCAGGGCCGGCGAGACCGTGGCGCGGCGGGCGATAGCCGCCTGCTCCTCGGGCGCCGAGATCGCCGCAAGGTCGATGAGTTCGGCCTCGCTCGGCAGGGGCGAATGGGCGAGCAGGGGCGCGGCGACCTCGCCCACGTCTTGAAGGAGGGCTTGGATGACCGCGCGGGGCGCATCGGCCGAGCGGCAGAGGGCGCACGACATCGCGGCGCGAACGGCAGGCTCGGGATCGTCCGCCATGGCGAGAAGCGCGAGCTCAGCTTCCAGCCGTTCGGCCGGGGTGAGGTCGGATTCGAGATAGGCGCGGGCCAGAGCGCCGACGGCCTCGGCGCGCTGATCGGCGGGCGCTGTGCGGGCCCAGAGCAGAAAGTGACGGATGATCATGTTAGCCCAACCTGCCCCGGTTCGTGTAAGTCACTGAAAAAGAGCCGGTTCTGGGCCAAACTAACCGCCTTCCCAATCCCACTGTGTACCTGGGGGACGCACCAGGGACACGCCGACAGGTCGGTGACGAACTCAAGATGGCTGATTTGCGGAGTTCCGTCGAGGCGGGCCGACGCTCGGTGCACAGATCTGGCGCGCGCCTCACGGCGCGGTCTGATTAGGCGTGGGCGTAGTTCCGCTACGACTTACTGATATCGGCCAGCCCTTAGACGACAAGGGTCGTGCCAACCTCACCCGAGATTTGTGATTTCTGTGGATGATAGGGAAGGCAGGGCTCACTCGTGTCACGGTCGAACAGCCTGTTTGGGGAGCTGACCGGGTCCTGTAACGTTTGATTCGGATCGTCGAGGTCCGAACGGACAGGCCTCCCGTTTGAGGGGCCAGCGACATGCAAAAGAGCCGCCCAGCCTGTCACGGCTGAACGGCTCGGTGGGGCTAAGCCCGTGCTCTTGGCGGAGCGGGTCCAACCCTACTGGGGCACCAAAGAGAGTCAAATCAACTCTGGTGCCCCCTGTCGCACACACGACAGAAAGGTGAGACCCCATGGGTTCTCCGAATGAGAGCGCTTGGCCTTCAACGACAGGCCTCCCTGCGTCCGGCTTTGTCCGGCTGCGCCACATCCTCGCCCCGCTCGGGCCGATCCCCGTCTCCAAGTCGACGTGGTGGGCGGGCATCAAGGCGGGGCGCTACCCTGCCCCCGTGAAGCTTGGACCGCGCATCACCGCATGGCGGGTGGAAGAAGTTCAGGCTCTCATCACCCGGGGGGCTGCGTGATGATGGGCGCCCTTAGCCTTCACGCCCTTGCCCGAGCGCTCCGCGGCGAGGTCTCGCGTGGTCAGATCCTCGCTCCAGCAATGGGGCATTCGCCGCACGACCGCTCCCTCAGCGTTCGCCCCGACCCCCGCGCACCGGACGGTTTTCTCGTGCACTGCTTCGGTGCAGGCAATTCGCTCCAGGAGAAGCGCCGGGTTCTGGCTCTCCTAAAGGATATGTTCAGCCCCGCGGCGACACCCCACCTGCTCCCCGTCGCCCCTGTCGCCCGAGTGTCGCCCCATGCGCCTCGCACGGGTGAGGCTCTGAAGATCTGGCATGAAGCTCGAGCGCCGGAGGGCACACCGGTCGAGGCCTACCTGCACCTGCACCGCCACGAACTCACGCTTCCACCGAACGCCTCAGAGGTGATGCGCTTTCATCCTGCCTGCCCGTTCGCTCGCGAGCGCACACCCGCCCTGGTCTGCCTCGTGCGCGATGTGGTCACGAACAAGCCCAAAGCGGTGCACCGCACGGCTCTGAGCCGCGATGGACGCAAGATCACGATCAACGGCAAGGACAAGCTCGCCTTGGGTCCGGTGTCTGGCGGCGCGGTCAAGCTCACGGCAGACGAGGAGGTCACCACCTGCCTTGGCGTTGCTGAGGGCATTGAGACCGCACTCAGCTTGCGCAAGCTGCCGGAGTTCGGCCCTTCACCGGTGTGGTCGCTCCTGTCAGCAGGAGGGGTGGAGCGCCTGCCCGTTCTGCCCGGCATCGAGTGCCTCTGGCTCGCGGTCGACAATGATGAGGCCGGTCTGCGCACGACGGCCAGAACTACGGAACGGTGGGAGAACGCTGGGCGAGAGGTCGTGCTGGTCACTCCGACGACTCCAGGGTCTGATCTCAACGACGTGCTGGCGGGAGGGCGTCATGGCTGACGAGATCTTGCCTGCATACACCGTAGAGTTTCGCCCTGCGCGTGAACCTACCTCGGTGGGGGTGAACCCGAGAGCGGACGGCCCTGACGCGAGCGCCTCGACGCTCTCGCTGGTCCGCGCCTCTGACGTCCGGGCAGAGCAGGTTGCGTGGCTCTGGCCGGGGCGCATTGCCCGCGGTAAACTCACGATGGTCGCGGGCAACCCTGGGCTCGGCAAATCGCAGCTCGCCCTCAACTTGGCGTCCACCTGCACCCGAGGGGGCGCTTGGCCGGTGAACGAGGGTCGCGCGCCGCTCGGCTCGGTCGTGATCCTGTCGGCTGAGGACGATGTGGCTGATACCATCCGCCCTCGCCTTGAGGCCGCTGGAGCTGATCTCGACCGAGTTCATGTGGTTGATGCAGTCCGCGAGCGTGGAGGATCGCGAGGCTTCGATCTGCAGCGCGACCTTGCATTGCTTCGAGAGGCTATCGACCGGATCGGAGACGTGGTTCTGGTCATCATCGACGCGATCACAGCGTACATGGGGAAGGTCGACACCCACCGCACATCGGATGTGCGGGCAGCCCTCGCGCCGCTCACGGCTCTGGCAAGCGAGACAGGGGCTGCGGTGGTTGCCGTGAGCCATCTCAACAAAGGTGGTGGGGCGGAGGCCATGATGCGGGTCACCGGCTCGCTGGCGTTCGTGGCGGCGGCCCGGGCGGGCTATCTCATCGCGAAGGACAAGGAGGACGAGAGCCGTCGCCTGTTCCTGCCAATCAAGAACAATCTTGGCGTGGACAACACCGGTTTTGCCTATGCGGTCGAGCCCGTCGACCTTGGGGGCGGAATTGTCGCTCCGCGAGTGGTGTTCGAGGACGAACACGTTCAGACCACGGCCGACGAGGCCTTGGCGGGGTCGTCGGCTCAGGTAGAGCAGGACGGCGGCGGTTCCGCTCTCGGCGAGGCAATGCAGTTCCTGCGCGACACGCTCGCGGATGGGCCGTTGCCAGCCAAGGTAATCTTCGCGATGAGCGATGAGGCGGGCATCTCCAAGAAGACGCTGCGTCGCGCCCAGGAGCGGATTCGGATCAAGCCGACCAAGGCGGGGTTCGGCGGACAGTGGATGTGGGCGCTGTTCGGTCAAGAGCCGAAGGTGGTCAAAGATCCCGAAGGTGCCCAGCCCGAAAGCATGGGCATCTTCGAGGAGGATGGGCATCTTCGGCCGAGCGAGGAGGCGTCAACTGACGCGGGCTAACCCTGAGGTGCGCGCAGATAGGATCCGCGTTCACTCCTCACTGGGGGCAAAGCATCGCTGAGACGTCGGACGATGTGCTCAGTGAGGACAGGCTTGGAGAGCACGGGCAGTGCCGGGTAGCGCTCCCTCAACTCGTCAGGGAGACCCACACCGGTCTGGATCACCACCGGCACTCCACGTTGCAGTAGAAGATCCGCGACAGGCGTTACGTCGCGGTCTCTCAGATGCACGTCGAGAATGGCCGCCGACACCGGATGCGTCTCTATGAGCGCCAGTGCCTCGCGTACGCTGGCAGCAGGACCCACGACCTCCCCGCCCGCGTCCTGAACGCACAAGGTGAGATCGAGGGCGATGAACGGCTCATCCTCACATATGAGGACACGTAGGCCTGTGAGCATCCTGAAACCCTTTACAAAAACGTGCAATTAGCGCTGAAGCTGTTCCAGCGGGATCGTGAGATGGACGGCGAGTCCTTCGCGCCGCCAGTCGTATTCGATCTTGCCCTGAAGCTGACCGACTACGCTCCGCTGCGTGAGGATGGTCCCAAAACCCGTGGCCTTCGGAGGCTCGTCGACAGTAGGGCCATCGAGCTCTTTCCATCCCATGTGGAGGTCAGCCTCGCTCAGCGTCCAATCCACGCGAACACGGCCCTTCGGCGTCGAGAGGGCGCCGTGTTTCGCCGAGTTCGTCGTAATCTCATGGAGTACGAGCGCCAGACTCGTGATCGCGTTCCCGCCAACCGGCACAGCAGGACCATTCAGCGTGATGCACTCGCGGCCCTGCGCCCGCTCCGGGTCTTCATACGGCAACAGAACCGTCCTGATCAGCGTTTCCATGGTGGTGCTCGCCTGAGCGCCGCCCCAGGCATCAGACACCCTGCGGTGAACAAGGTCGTTCGCACGAGCCAGGGCATCGAGCCGCCCTCGAAGGGTCTTTGCCATCTCGTCGGGGGTCCGTGCGGACCGCGCCGAGATGGAGACCATGCCGCTCGCAACAGCAAACAGGTTCTTCACCCTGTGGCTCAGCTCGCGGACGAGCAACTTCTGCTGCTCTTCTGCGGTCACACGTTCCGTGACATCATACCCTTCGACGAAGATGCCGGTCGTCGTGCCGTTGTCGTTACCGATGGGCTGGTAGATCAGATCGACGAAACGCTGCTCCACCGGGCTGCCGGGCTGACGCTGAAGCGCTACCGGCATGGCTTGGCCCCGAAACGGCTCACCCGTCGCAAGGACCCCGTCGAGCAACTCAAAAAAGCCTTGCCCCTCGACTTCGGGAAGGGCCTCACGCACGGGCTTACCAACGATGTCGCGTCTGTGACCGACAAGTTGCAGGTAGGAGTCGTTGATGATCTCGAAAACGTGCTCGGGCCCTTGCAGCACGCACATGAAGCCTGGAGCCTGCTGAAACAGCCTGCCGAGGTGCTTGTTGGCCGCTGTCAAAGAGGCACTGACGCTCACCGCCTTGGTGATCTCGCGGCAGGGGCAGAACACACCCAACACCGCTCCTGTGCCGCCTCGCACGGGCGTGTAGCTGAATGCGAAGTGAGCCTCCTCCGGGGTTTGCGTCCGGTGTAGGACCAAGCTCATCTCGTCCACATTGATCGCCTCACCGGCAAAGGCTCGAGCGATGAGAGGGCCAACGTCGGGCCAGATTTCGGGCCAGACCTCCGGGAGCGGCTGTCCGAGCGCTGCCGGATGCTTGTGCATGAGGATGTCGGCGTAGCGATCATTGTAGAGCAGGGTGCGCGACGGCCCCCACACGATGCTCATGGGCTGATCCGAGCCAAGCACCACTTCAAGAAGCGCCCCGAGGGAGCGCGGCCACTGAGAGGGATCGCCTAAGGGGGACGAGGTCCAATCACGGGCGCGCATGAGCGCGCCGGTCTCGCCCCCGCCCTGGAGAAAACCTGGAATGGTGGTCTTACCCTGGGGGTCCCGCTCGACCTTCCGCTCGAGCAGGCGCAGGGCTTCACGCACCACCTCGCTCGAACTCCGGTAGCGACCGGTGGCCACCGTATGGGCGATGAATCGTGAGAGTTCAGGCGTGAGGGACACGCTCAATGCAGACTTGGAGGGCATGTGCGGTCCTGGGTGCGGAAAATTCGCACCCAGCCTTGTAACAGGTTTTCCGCCCACCACGGCACATTCTTCGCCTGGAATGGGCGAGCACCACGTACTGGGGAACGTCCTTGTGGGGCCAATTCCTTCTAAGCTCCCTGGAGACCTTGCCGTATTACGGCCAGGAGGGCTGCATTCGAGAAAGGCTTCCCGAAGAAGACGGTGTCCTCAAAAAAATCCTCAGGCCGGGGGAGCATTCGCCCGCTGACGATCACGACCCGGATCCGCGGCCAGCGTTCCCGCACCATCCGCGCGACCTTCAAGCCACTGGGACCGGGTGGCATGTCCACATCGGTCACGAGGGCCCGAATGTCCTTACCGCGACCTTCCAAGATCCGAAGGGCTTGATCACCATCGGCTGCCTCACAGACAGCGAAGCCGCCACATGACGGCCGTGAAACGAGCCCTGTCCTGAATAGCGGCAACCCGATGGGTGCGAGCGAGATCGGTCAACGTATCCGCCTCCCAAACCCGACCCTGACCCCGCAGCCCGGTCGCAGTGGCGTCCAGTTCGTCGGCTCTGGCTTCACAGCAGGCGGCCTCCTTGGAGAGGAAGTCAGCGTAGAGGCGGGCGGCTGTGAGGCGACGGGACATGGAAGGAGGGGATTGAACGGATGTCGACTAAGCCTCTGATCCTCCGTCCGTTCCTTTATGAGTAGAGTTACGGATCTCTCATAGAGAAGCGAGCGCCGACACGGCGGCTGTGCAATTTCCGGTTCGACGCCTGATGTGAGGGAACTCCTGCTCGACCTCGAAGTCGTCCATCACCTCGGAGGCGGGCACGATCCGACCCAACAGGAGGCGAAGCGCAGCAATATCCCACTCACCATTGCTCAGGTCGTACAGCCCTCTCCCGAACGTCTCCTGGGGCTCAATCTGAAAGAACTGGTAAAAGGAGCGACTCGCAGCAGCAACGCGCAGGTCGGGGTCGAGCACAAGAAGGGGCTCTTTGATCGTGTCAACGATGGCGCGCAAGAGCCACGTTGATGTCGAACGGCGCGTCCATCAGCAGGATGTCCCGTGTAGTGAACAACCTTGCGCCCCTATGAGCCGATTAGCAACCCGTGATCGAGAGGCAGTTCCCGGCCTTCCCGCGCAGGTGCAGGGCAGCGGATCAGGGCGAAAGAACTTGGCAACGTTCTGAACGATCCCCGAACCCAAGTGTTACGCTACGGAAGGGTGTGCTCGCCCGTTGGGAGAACCGGCTCTCGCCAGTGAGATTGCACTGGTGAATGATGTGCGTTCGATCCCGATCGTGGTTGCCGAAGACGAGTTCCTCGTTCGTGAGGTCCTGACTGAGCACCTGCATGATGCAGGCTACGAGGTGCTGGAGGCCGAGAACTCGGACGAGGCTCTCAAGCTTATCCAAGTGCATGCTGGTGTTCGTGCCCTGATTACCGACGTTCAGATGCCCGGTGGCACCCTGGACGGCATCGAGCTTGCTTTCTTCGTTCATGAGCGCTGGCCGAGCGTTCACATCATCGTTTGCTCCGGCCGTGTCAGGCCACGGGCCAACGAACTCCCCCCTGGCGTCGAGTTCTTGGCCAAACCATTCTCCGGCAACCGGCTACTGACCACCGTCCACACCCTGCTCGAACGGCCCGACCCGAGGTCACTGTGAGGGTGGATCGGAAGAAGGCGGCCCAACATATGATCTGCTCAGCTCCTGTGCTATGTGAGAGCTTCAGTGTTCGCGCGTCGGCATCTGCCCCTCGAACGCTCAGACGCTCGCCTTGGAGGCGCGCTCATGCACATTGATCTCTCACGCTCCGGTCTGCCGGTCCTCCTCGCGGAGGGCGATGCCCTTGCTCGCATGGTGACGACGGACATCCTCGATGAGGCGGGTTATAGGGTCATCGCTGCCGCCAATGCTGACGAGGCACTTCAACTTCTCCATTTCCGCCCGGATACAAAGATCGTCCTCGCCAACGCGCGACTGCCGGGGTCGATGGACGGCTACACTCTTGCGCGGGTTCTCGTCAGAAAGCACTTCGGCGTGCCGGTCGTCGTGCTCGGCGACAGTCTGCCCAGCCCCGGCGACCTCCCGGCTGGCGCACAGTTCCTCTCGACCCCCGCCATCCCCTCTGTTTTGCTCGGCCTCATCCGGGCGCTCCTGGCGCAGTATTCTGGAGTGAACCCTACGTTGAGCGGCAGCGACCGACACCCGTCTCGTCGCTTGCACTCGTGAGAGAGGCGATGTCAGAAAAGCTGATCCAGGCCGCAGCCGATTATCTCCAGCTTCTCGATGAGGCAGAGCGCGCCAACGAGGCGGCGGCTGACGAACTCACCGCTCTGGCAAAGCGCCTCGACGAGCGAGAGCAAGCCTCACTCGCGACGGCCCTCGTGAGCATGGGTCGCCTGCATCGGGTCGAGGCGCTGGAGGCAAACGCCCAAGCGGAAGCCGTCAAGGCTGCCGTGAGCGACTATGGCCCGGACGCTCGCGCCGATGATGCTTAGGTGAATGCACTGAGAAACCATCCCGAGCCGAGTCCCACGTGACCCTTGCTGCTGGACCAACCTCGACAACCACCTGAACGGTTTGGCCTGCACTTTACCCTGAACCAGCCTTCCGAGGTGCCCGACTTGTCGAATAGGAACTCCGGCCGGAGCACAGCCGTTGATCGGGCACCATGGCCAGTGCTGCACGCGACGAGTTCTTGAGGAACTGCCTTGATGACGTAGCCGCTCGCATCAGGATGCGGCGCAGTGGTAGGCGCACAAACCTCGACAACGCACGGCGGCTGCTGACCAGCGTGATTTCAAAGGACCACGGGCTGATGTCGTTCCGGCTGGTGCCGTCGGACGTGGACGTGATTCGGGACTACTTTGACACTCGGGCAGATTTCGAGCGCGTCTCGGACAAGCCAGAGTGGCAGCCGAGAGCCATACGCCGGGAGTCCTGGCCAGCACGAGTCTCGGCGGTCTGACCCTCTCAAGCCGTCCGTGGTGCATGACTGGCCGAAGTGTAGCGCTCTTCGTCACCCTTGTTGCCAGTTGATGATCAAGCCGACGCCAAGGGCCGCGACAGCCAAACAGAACGTGACGAACACCGCCACGTTGCGGATGACCTCACGCCGGTGCCGCTCGTGCTCGTAGTAACTCGCGAGCGGAATGGCGTCGCGTGAAGCGTGCTGAGATGGCTCAAGGTCATTCCTGCCGGTCTCAGTCACGCGACCCTCCTTGCGCATTCTACACAGGAGAAACGCGTCAGCCTGCGCCCTGCTCCTGGAGCATCGCTCGTGTCACCGGGTCCGGCCCAAGGTCATCAGGGCCTGAGATACTCAAGGCTTGTGCGAGCGCAGCCCGGCCCCGCCCGACGCGGCTCTTGATCGTGCCCTCCATCACGCCGCAGATGCTGGCCGCCTCCGCAAGGGTCACCCCGGCTGCGATCAGCAACACGGCCTCACGCTGGGCAACGGGCAGCCTCAGGAGGGCAGCCCTCAGTTCCTCCATCGCAACCACCTCCATCTGAGAGGGCGGCGAGATCATCCCTGCCATGTAGCTGCCGTCCGGGTCCTCGACCTCGCGCTGGCGCTTGCGGTAGCGG
>DASZBD010000006.1:0-49133 GCA_035944475.1 Microvirga sp. | reverse complement strand
CTCGCCCGCCGCCACTTCCCCGCTGTCGAGGGTGTCGGTGTAGGTGGTGGGGCTCGTGAAGGTGTTGCTCGCCGAGATTTCCAGCGTGACCACGTCCCCGACCTGCGGGCTCGTGAGGTCGATGTCGAACTCGGGCGTGTTATCGCCCGTGCCGGTGCTCCAGGTAACGACCGGGGCGTCGGGGGCCGCTGCGGCAACCGTTGTCACGGAGTAGGTGTCGCTCACCCCGCCGATGGTGACGACCACATTGGCCGCGGTCGAGTTCGACCCCGAGGATGTGACCCTGGCGCGCACGGTGTCGCCGTTGTTCACGGCCCCGGAGGTGGACACGAAGGTGCCCGAGGCGTTGATGTCGTATGTTCCGCCCGACACCGTGATCGTCGCCGGGGCATTGATGCCCGCCACCGTAATGGCATTCGAGGTATAGACCGTGGAGAGGGTCGCCCCCGTTACGTCCGTGAAGGCGAAAGCATCCGGGGTTGTGTCGCTGGCCGCCGCCGCCGTGGTCACTGTGAAGGTGTCCGACACGCCCCCGCCCGTGACCACCACGTCCACACCCGTGGAATTGGACGCCGAGGAGGTCGCCCGGGCCCGGATGGTGTTTCCGTTGCTCACCGAGCGGGAGGACAGGAAGTTCCCGTCGCTGTTCACGTCGATGGTGCCGCCCGTCGCCGAAAAGGTCACCGGGGCATTGATCCCCGTGATGGTCACGGCAGCGGACGTGGTGACGGTCGAGACCGCAGCGCCCGTCACGTCGGTGAACGTGAAGGCGTCCGGCGTGGTATCGGGGGCAGGCAGGCTCACGCCGACCCCAGACCCCCTGCCCCGCCGTCCGCGGCCCGAACCCGTCCGCAGCATCAGATGGTGCCCTGCGAGCCGGGGGTGAAGAACACGTTGCCGGTGCCCGTGGAGAGCAGCACCCGCACATGGGTCTGGTCCGGGGTCAGGGTGATGACCTCCGAGGACGAGGGTGGCACGGGGTAGTCGGCTGCGGTCGCCGCGCCCACGCCCGACGCGCCAAAGGCGCAATAGGCCACGGCCGAGGTCGAGTTGTAGATGCGAATGGACGGCCGGATGCCTTCAAACCCGATGGCCTGGGCGGCGGTGGACGTGGTCGAGCCGGCCGCCGTGACGGTGGCGCCGGTCGGGCGGAATGCGAACCCCATTTATTCGGCTCCCTTGGTGGCGGTCTGCTTCTCTTTGAGCTTCTGTGAACGCTCGGCGTGGTCGTGCTGGAGATCCTGGTCGCGGCTCTTGAAGTGCAGCGCCGTTTCCTGCTCCTGCGCCTGATAGTTCAGGTTCGCCTGATGCTCTGAGGCGCGGAAGGCCATGTCCTGCTGGTGCTTCTGGCGCTCCATGGCCATCTCGAACTGCATCTGCTGGCGCTCAAGTTCGAACTCGCGCTCTTTGAGTTGCAGTTCGGCGGCAAGCTTCGTGCGCTGGACGGCCATGTCGGCCTCGGCCTGCACCCGCTCCATCTCGGCCTTGAGTTGCAGCTCGCGCTCCTTGAACTGCCCCTGCATCTGAAGCTTCTCGGCGTCGGCCTGGGCTTTCACCTGCGCCTTCATCTGCTCGATCTGCATCTGAGCCTGCATCTTCTGCATCTCAGGATCGGGCTTGCTCTGCATGGCCTGCATCATCTGCTGCACGGCCGCCGTATCGACTTCCTTGAAATAGAGTTCCGGGCTGCGCGCCCCGCCGATCTCCACCATCTTGGCAAGGGTGTTGCGGTAGAGGGTCAGATCCACGAGCGGGTTATCGGGCCCGAGCGTCTGAAGGATCAGCTCCTGCTTCATGGCGATGGCCTGGAGGAGCGCCATCTCCTGGTCCTTGCGCCCTGACCCGAGGCCCACGTTGATGGACACGTCCATATCGGCGTTCCAAGCGGCGGGATCGACTTTGACGGGCTTGCCCTGCCGCCGGATCCACAAGCCATCGTTCTGGTGCTTGATGACGAGCTTGAGAAGGGACTTGAACAGGCGCTTGAGGCCCGTCTCGGCGATGTTGCGGGCGTAAAGCTCCACCTTCGACTGCGAGGCCGAGGCTTGCAGGTTGGCGGCGGTGGCGGTTTGGTTCGACAGGACTTCAGGATCAAGCGCCGCTGAGGCGCGGGAGACGCCCGTGCGCTTTTCGATCACGGCATCCATGTATTCGACCATGGAGAACGACTTGTCGGCCACGAAGGGCACGGCCAGATCCACCAGAGCGTCCGGCCGTTTGGCGAGGATCACGCCCCCAATGGTGGGGTTGATCACCTCGTCCATGTTCTCGATGGCGTCGAGAAGAGCCATCCGCTGCGGGTTGTTGGACAAATACAGGTTGTCGAGCATCTGACGGGTCAGAACCGTCTTGACCCGCTGGATGTCCTGGGTTTCATCGAACACCGACCGGCCGCGCCAGCGATGGGGCACGGGATCGGGCACGATGTCCGTAAAGGGCAGGTCGTCGTCCCACAGGTCGTTGGCCAGGATGCGCCGGGCGTCGTCCTTGGAGTCCTTGCCGATCCGCCCACCAATCACGATGCGACGCCATTCGGCCACCCCGTCCCCGTCATAGTCCACGAGCACGTAACACTCAAAGATTTCAACCCGCTCGACGCTCTTGTCCACCTGGTTGGTGTTGACCCAGGAGGTCAGGTCATCGCGGGCGGTCTTGGCGCTCTCGTCCGTGTTGACCGTGTAGGCGGGCAGAGCGTCCACCGTCTTGCGGTCGTAGCCCTGCTTGATGAGGTCGGACCTCGTCGGAAACGAGCGGTGAGCGGCGAAGCGGCAATGCTCTTCGGTGAGGCGGGTGGCGTCTCGCTCGATCAGGAACTCTTCGGGCGGGAGGGCTTCGCAGCGCAGGCGGCCCGTCTTGATGGTGCGCTTGATCTTTACGTCGTGGAGGGTGACGGGTCCCAACTGGGGCGCGTATCCCCCCAGATATCCACGATCATCGCCTCCAGGTCCTCCCGCTCCTGCCAAGCCGGGGGCAAGGCCGCCAGTGCCCGCTTGAAGCCCGGCTCCAAGACCGGAGTCAGGCCCTCCGGCCGAGGCGGGGCTACTGAGTGCTGAGTCAGCTCCGCCATAGCCCGGTCCCATTCCGCCGCTTGCTGCGGGGACATTTCCTTGATTAGGCCCGCCCTGAGCATCGACTGGAAGCCCTGCTCCTTGCGAACTTCCTCCCGGAGCTTCTGCCTCTTCCTGGCGTTCCGTATGTTCAAGGACTTCGACATCATCGTCCGCCACAAGCTGAACGAACTCGTCCTCCGACAAGCCCGTATGCGTCGAAACTTTATAGCACGGGGAGGCATCCCACCAATGCTTGAAGATGCCATTCCCGAGCAGCAATCCGTCATGGATCGCCGAGCGAAGCTGGTGGTAGCCGTCGCAGCGCTCCAGGAACAGGAAGTTCACCCCGTCCGTGGCGTCCTTCGACCACTGCATGTCTTCAACGCCCACAGGCGCGAAGTCAGCCACGCGGTCAGAGGCAAGGAACACCCGCATGAGGCCGGGCATGATCCAGCCATGGGTGTCGGCGACATCATGCGAGACAACGGAGGACTTGCCCTTTTGCGCGGGCAGGTCGTCCATGGTGCCTTCGTAATAGGCGAGCGCCTTTTCGCGATGGGAGGAGAGTTCGCTTTCCTCGTACGAGGTGGCATCGCTGATCTGGCCGTCCAGGAGCGACGCGAGTTCGCCCTCCGACATGCCTTTCGACTTTGCCATTCTCAGACCACCCAGGACATGTTGCGTTTCGGCATTGGCTTGGCGGCGCGGGGCTCTTGCAGACCCACGGCCAGGTAGCGGAAGGCGTCTGATGGATGGGATGCCCAATCGTGATAAGGCCGCTCCAGAAACACCTTGCGAATGTCGTCGTAATCGCGCTTGTACTGGCGCAGGGCCTTGATGCCCTCGGCGCACTTGTCGGCATCGAACCAGCAGCGCGGGAGAACCTTCCTCACCGCGTTGATGCCGTCCTCCACGGAGAGCTGCGGCACCACGTTGACCGAGCGCAGACCCAATCCGTCGAGGGTTTCGAGGCGGGAGCGCCCCGTGCCCAGTTCCTTCACCTTCACGTCGTGCGGCAGATGGTGAGAGCCGAGCAGGTAACCCCGATCCTGTATGACCTTGGCATAGTGATCGAGACCAAAGCCATTCGAGGCGTAGTAGTCGATGAGCCGGATCTCCATGCCGGTCTGCTGGTAGAACCAAATGACCGTGTGATCCGACAGGCCCAGGTCCCAGGCCGTATGAACCACCATAGAAGGATCATAGATGTTCGGCTTGATCCGCCCCTCTTGCTCGGCGGCGTCCATCTCCCGGCCGTAATAGGCCCCCAGGATAGCCGCCTGGAACGAGCACTCGTATTCCTGGGCGTACTGCTCCGGCGTCATCTGCCGGCGAGCCATGTCGAGCTCGTCCCGGTCCACCACCCCCGTCTGGGAGGCACGGAGCATGAGGGTGAAGAACTCCTCGTCCCCTACCGCTCGCTGCCAGAGGTCGTAGAAGTCGTTCTGGCCTTTGGGCGTTCCGATCCAGGTACACCAGCCCTTACGGTCAGACAGAGCGGGCCGTAGGATCTCGTTGAACATGCGAGGCGACATATCAGCCGCCTCGTCGAGGACCACCCCGTCCGAATAGATGCCGCGAAGTGCATCCGGATTGTCAGCCCCGTAGAGCCGTACCTGTCCACCGTTAGGCAGATCCAGGCGAAGCTCGCTTTCGTGCGCAGTTGCTCCAGGCACTTTGAGCCCGTAGGCCTTAATGTAATCCCAGGCGACCGCCTTCGACTGCTTGAGCAGAGGCGCGATGTACTGGTAGCGGGGGCGCTCATGCTTGCACCTCAGCGCCGCGTCGATGAGGTCCATGACGCAGCCGACCGTCTTGCCGAAGCGCCGATGGGCGACGATGACAGCCCAGCGCTCCTTGCGCATGTGGTAGGCTTCGAACTGCGGGCGGGCCTTGTAGCCGAGGTCAACGACCTTCATCGGATCGCGAGATCAACGACGACCAGAGGCTGCACATCTTCGAAGGCAGCCCCCTCGGCGCAGTCGTGCCAGATCAGCAGATCGCTCTTGTCCCGGACGGCGTATTGGCAGCCATAGAGCGTCTCGTTGACGTAAATGTCCCGGAACAAGAACAACCTGCCATCATGACAGATCAGCCGCTCGTTGGTCTCGAACACCGTGCCGACGCTCATTCCCCGCCCCTCCGCACGCCCGTAATCAGGACTTCCGCCTTGATCGGGTTGTCCTTGTCCCCCGTCAGGGTGGTGGGCAGCACTCGCCCCAGAAGCGATGCGAACGCCGAGGAGTTGTTGTTGGCAAGCCAGGTGAGGTATCCCACCGACCCGCCCTCGTGAGCGCCCTCAGCGGCCAGGAGAATGGCCTCCTTGAGAGCGGCGGTGGTCTTGTTCTTGGAACCCTTGGGCCTACCCTTGCCGGCATTCCCCCTATTTGGGCCTACTTTACGGTCGGTGGACATTGGATCACCTCAGCGGACGCACCGCTTGCGGATGGATCGAGGATCAATCTCTGAGACGGTCTCGGGCATCCTGCTCTGCCATCTTGGCGGCAAGCTGCTTCATGTAGTCGGTGGGCGGCTTGATCCGCTCCATGGGGGCGTTCAGGATCTCCTGACGCCTTTGTTCTGCTAGGGCCTTCATGTGTGCCCGCCGGGCTTCCAACTGGCCCCGCAGTTCGTCCACAAGCCCCTCGTTGAAGGGTCGGATACGTTCGACGTGATACGAGGCGTGGTCTTCCTCGATGGACTCCAGTGCCTCAACAAGCTCCTTGGCCCGCTTGAGGGTCTTCACGTAGCCGAGAGCTTCACGCTCCAGCGACCAATCCGTCTCTCGGATGATGGCGTAGAGGGTTGTCATGGGTTCAGGCGGTTCAAACCCGAGCAGCCTCGACAGCCGCGATGATCGCATCAAGCTTGCCGTTCAGAGCCGCAGCCTTCTCGGCCTGCTCGTCCTGGGCCGTGTTGTAGCCCTGCTGGTAGGACGCCTTGTGGGTCTCGTCCAAGAGGCGCTGGATCACCGGCATGATGCGGTTGACGAGCACCTGGCGTTGTCCTGCGGTCCACCAGTCCTCAATGGAGGCGGAAAGGGCTTCGGCGGCATCCATGATGGGGCTCCCGTCAGAGGGCTAGAAATCCGCGACCGCGATCATGGTCACGAGAAAGAGCGCGATGGTCAGGTAGATTTCAGCCACCCGTCTCGTCCCCTGGATCGGCTTGAACGGGGTCATGCGGATCAGGCGCGTCCAGGACCGCAACGCCACCCTGATCGTCTTGCGGTGCACACGGCGCAGAGCGCCCGCATGATTGGTGAAGCCGCCTCACCCTCTCCGCTTCCTCTTGGGCCAGCTGCTTGAGAGCGCGGGCCTCTGCAAGGGAGACGATGTTAGACATCAGCGGGCACCACCAAGCGCGGCGAGAAGCGCCAGAGCGCTCACCGCGAGAACGAAAGCATCGGCGGCGCTCATCGGCGGGGACGCTCAATGGTGACGTAGGTGCCGGTCTTGGGGTCGAAGAGGGTCATTCGGCGGCTTCCAGAAAGAGGCTCGGCGTGCCTTGGGCTTCACGGATGCGGCGCTCGGCAATGGCGAAATACGTCTCGTCTCGCTCAATGCCGATGAAGTGGCGGCCGGTGTTCATGCAGGCGACGCCTGTGGTGCCCGAGCCCATGCAGTTGTCGAGAACGGTTTCGCCCTCGTTGCTGTAGGTCTTGATCAGGTATTCCATCAGCTCGACGGGCTTCTGCGTCGGATGCAGACCCGTTTCACGCTTGATGGCCTGAACGCTGCGGGGGTAGCGCGTCCCCTCGTTCTTCGTCCGAACCTTCTCGACGCTACCCGTTACCTCGCCGCTGTTACCCTTGCCGCTCGTGTAGGGCTTGCCGGCTGTCATCTGTGGGTTATAGGTCGGCTGGGCGCGGTAGAAGACGACCACGTCCTCGTGAACCTTCATCGGCTGCTTCTTGGCGAGGAGGAAGTTGACCCCCTGCTCTTTCTCCCAAACCCAGGTGTAGCGGAACTCTCTCGGGTTAGAGACAATCAGCCAGGTCGTGAAGGGCTGCGAGGCCGTCAGCACGAAGGCCGCGTTATGCTTTGCCACCCGGCGATACTCGCGCCACATGTCGGGGAACGGGATCACAGCGTCCCACTTACAGGCCGTTGTCCCATACGGCAGGTCGCACAGGATCAAATCAACGCTTCCGTCCGGGATCTCCTTCATGCGCTCCAGGCAATCGCCCAGCATGAGGTTGATCATCAATGCAGCCATCGGTTGCCCGGGTGTGTCGGCCGGGGGAGAGAGGATCGGGTGAGGTGATGGATGAGACAGCCGAGGGCGAGGCAGAGGAGCCAGCGGCTAGTCCTCATCGTCCTCATCCTGTGTCCAGATAAAGCCGGCCCGCTCAGGCCCCGTATAAGCCTGTACAGGCGTTCCATCGGGGAAGAGCAGGGTTTCCCCGCCCGGTCCTCGAATGGGCTCCCACGGGTTCTCTGGGAGGCTTACGTCAATGCTTGTGTTCGGGTTGGACGGCTCGAAGAACACGTCCCAATCGTCAGACCTGAGAGGCCCCTTGCGATAGCGGCGCATGTCACTCGGCCATCGGCTTCGCGAGCCGCCGGGACACCTGAACGCGATAGACGGTCTCGGCCTGCTCGCGGTCGTCGGTGTGAAACAGCCCGTTCAGGTGAGGCTCGTACCACCCGTTCACGAGGTCTTGCTGCTCGCGGATGCGCTCGTCGGAGCGCTTCAGGTAAGCCTCGTACTCTGCCGTGAACCGCTGCCACCAAGGCGCCTCGGTCATCAGCAGGCCCCAAACAGAAAACCCCGCAAGGCACGGAGCCTGCGGGGCGGAAATTCGGTACTCTGAATATCTCACATTCGGAATACGTGGTCAACGGTCAAGCCTATTTGACGAGCCCGAAATGCTTGGCGAGAGCAGCCAACCCGGTCGGGAGGGCATGCGCGATCCAGAAGGCCACCACGCGCTCGTCCATGTCGGGGTGAGCATCCGTCATGGCATCCACGGCTTTCTCCACCATGGCGCCGCAATCCCGTAGAGCGCGGCCGGCGGATGCGAACCGCGCCTTCACGAGGTCGCGGGCATCGCGCATAGCCTCCCATTCTTCGGTGTTGGCGGCGGGGTCTGCATCCCAGAAGCTCGCCCCTCCCCCGTCGATCACGGCGAACGGGCGCTTGGAGGCTTCGGGTCCGCTTAACGCCCGCTTGGCTCGCAGGTACAGATCAAAGGCCCGCCAGAGGTCGTTGTTGCTCACGTCGTTGTGCTTCACCCGCCCCGAGACGATGAGGCGCCACACGACATCCGTGCGGCGCTGGTCGCGGTCGCCTTGCCGATGGGGCTGGGCGAGAACCACTGAGATGACTTCCGCCTCGGTCTCTTGCTTCAGAGCCCGTTGAGGTTGGCCGTTCGGCTCTCGCGGCCCGGGCTTGCGGGGACGGCCACCCCTTCCCGAGAAGGTCTTACGTTGTGCTGTAATCGCGACCATGGATGCCCCCGATGGTTGGATGAATGGGATGGGCTTTTGCCTCTTATGGGGTTGATCTTACTTTGTTTTTCTTAGAACAGCAGCTCAATCGTCTTCCACACTCCGGCGATGCTGAGCCAGATGAACAGGAGGACGAAGAAAAGTCCCTCGATGTGAATTGAACTCATCCCACACTCCTCAGATGCCGATGGACGGCGGACTTGGCGACGCCCAACCGGGCGGCGATCTGCGCAAAGCTCAGCCCCTCCTCTCTCAAGCGGATGTAGGCTTGGGGCGGATGCTTCTTCCGGGAGCCTGACTTCCTTCTGGGGTGAAGCCCCTTGGCGAGCCGAGCCACACTGGTCTTGCTCGCCCCCGTCTTGCGGACGATCTCGGTGTAGGGGTGGCCGATGCGGCGCAGGGCCTTGATGTCGGCGATGGTTTCGGGGGAGAGGCGTTTCATTCGGCGGCCTCTGCATATGGCGTGTAAGACGGGTCCAGCATTTCAAACCCCTCGCAGTCCTCGATGAAGCGCAGGTAGATGTCCCCGCGCTGACCAGTCTCGCGAAAGCGCACCTTCGCGACCCGGATGATGGTGCGGTCGCCCATGGGGTTCTCAGGGTCCCGGGCCACCACGATCCCAAGATCCGGCTTGTTGAACCAATGGGCCGAGCCCTCGCAGTCGTAGAGATTCGGGATGCGGGGGTTCTCGCCACTCACGGCTTTCGTCGGGTGAACGATCACCGTCATGTGGATCTGAAGCTTCTTCGCCATGCGCTTGAGCATGCGGATGCCGCGGCTGATGTAGTCGGGCATGGGCTCGTTGTGGGGCTTGGCGTGCTCCACCTCGTTCCAGGGGTCGAGCACCGCATGGCGCACCCCGAAGCGGCGCACGGCGTCCTCGATGCGCTCGCACACCCACTCAAGGGTCATGTCCTCGTCGATCTCGTCCTCGGGGTCGTCGCCCACGATGATGAAGTGGTCGTTGAGGAAGCGGTCCACCTCCCGCAGGCGCGAGCGGTCCTGCTCCAGGCGGTAGAGCGGCAGGCCGGACGCAATGCGCCGGAGCTTGTCCTGGAAATAGGGAACGGTCGGCATTTCGGGTGAGAACACCACCGTGCGCCAGCCGTGGTTGCGGGCGGCGTTCACGGCCCGGCCCATCACCCACGTGGTCTTGCCGTGGCCGGGGATGCCCGTCACCACCTCAAAGCACCCCGGGAAAAGGGAGACGTGCTTGTCCACCGTGGCCCAGCCCGTGTCGATGGAGAGGCGTGGCGGCGGCGGCGGATAGTCGGAGAACTGATACAGGCCCCGCACGGGATAGGGACGGGCCGCCTTCAAGACGGCGTCCACGGCCTCGGCGCCGTGGGCCAGCAGAACCTCGTTCAGGTCCTTGCAGCCCTCGGGATAGTCGATGAAGGCGCAGCGGCTCGCCCCAAGGCGCACGACCAGATCGGCGGCGAGCCGCTGCCCCGGCCCATCCGCGTCGACGGCCAGCACGAAACGCTGCACCTTCTTGAGGCGGGCCGCATTGTTGAACACGAACTCGTATTTGCCCGAGGCATCGTCCTCGGGGCTCTGACGCTCGGCCCGCTCAGCCGCCACGGGGGGCGCTCCCTCGGGGACGCTCACGGTGAGGGGCCAGCCCGAGCCGATGGCCGAGAGGGCGTCCATTTCGCCCTCGGTGATCACGAGCGGCAGGCTGCCGGTGTGGAGCGCCGGATCGTCCAGCACATCGGCGTTCCAGAACGTCTTCTTGCCCCCTGCCCTCTGCCAAAATTTCTTGTTCGGCCCGCGGTACTTGGCGGCGACCTCCTGGCCGGCTTCCGTGTAGGGGAACACCAAGGCGGCGCTATCCGTATAGAGCCCGAAACGAACGGCCAGCTCCGGGTCGATGCCCCGCTTGTCGAGCCACTTTTGGTGCAGGTCGCTGATCATCGAAGAACCTCCCACCGTGCCAATCGCAGTTATTGCAGCCCCAACGGACCCCAACGTGATCAATCGTGACGCCGAGACAGCGCTTGTTGCGGTTCATCGGCTTGCGGTGGTCGGAGCACTTGGGGCATCGGGCGTAGAACCTTCCGGGGGCCGTGGAGCGGGCTTGGATGCCAAAGCTGGCGAGGATGTCGGCAGCGGTCACAGGAAGCCCTCCTTGACGCGGCTGTTGCCGTAGCGGGGCGGCCCGGTTGTGCGCTTGCGCAGCGCGGCCTCGATCCAGGCGGTCGGATTGGCGGGCCTGTGGTCCTCGGCCTCGTCGATGATCCGCAGCACGAGAACCGCTTCGTCTTGGGCGAGTTGGAGCCACCGGCCAACCATGTTCGCGGCCTGTGGCCGAGCTTTCCCGGTCATGGTCATCACGGCCTGGATGCCCCGGCCGAATAGGTCCCCTCTCGGATCAAACGGAAGCACGTTCGGCGCCGCGGCGCCCGAGGCGTTAGCCTCGGAACGGGGGGATATAGGGGGGGTGTTTGGGGGTGTGGGGGGAAGAGGGGGGGACAAGGGGGGTGTAACGTCTGTAACGTTACAGGGCGTTACGTTCCGTTTCAGTTCACGATGCTTGCGCACCCGCTCCCGGCCTTTGGCCTTGCGTGCCTCTTCCCGATCAATCTGCTGCCGCTCAACCACTTCGACGGCAGCCGCAATCTGCTCGGCGTTAGCGCCAGCAGCCGCGAGGGCACGAACGAGGTCAGCGAGCATGGTCATCAGGCCACGTCCTTGCTGACGACGGTGAGGCGTTGGCCGCTCTCAGCCACTTGGATCTCGTTGCCCTTGATGCCGCGGTAGCCGACCATGACGGCCTCGCCGAGAGCGTTGCGAACCTCGACAGACGTGCCGTTGTAGCGGGGCATCTCGCGGACGATGCCTTTGCCATAGGCGAGCGCCTGCCCGATCATGCGGCAGGCGTCGTGATCGGGGATGTTCGCCTTCACCAGCGTTTCCACGAGACGGTTGATGTCGGTCACTTGCCCCTCCCCTTGGCGAGATCAGCCACGACGCGGTTCGCCACGTCGCCCAGGCTCTCCCAGGTGTCTTGGTTGTCGTTGCCGACCGCCGTTCCTTCGGCGGACGTGATGGTGATGCGGATGCCTTTGAGGTCGGGCACCCATTGCGCGAACAGGGATTGCGCATCGCTGTCGTTGCGGATCGCGCCGCCCGCCTCCGCGGCGTCGAGAACCGCCTTGAACAGGTTGTCCAAATCGCGCTGCCGCCTGTCGGGGCGCCCCACCTCCATGTGGAAGTGGAACGGCCCCAGCACGGGCGTGGAGCCCTTGAGAAGATGCGCCTTGACGATCCAGGCGGCGGCGTCCTTCCACGTCCGCCCTTCGTCGCTCAGGTACGCACGACCAGCCCCGGCATACCGCCAGAGGCGGTTGACGGAGGGCGGATAGGGAAGAACCGCTTGGATCATGCCGCCTTCTCCTGCCGCTCGGCATCGCGAGCCTCGGCCAGGATGTTCGCAATGAGGCTTTCGGGGACGGCGAACACCCAGGCGATCCGGCAGGTGTCGCAGCCGGAGCGGAACAGGCGAAGGACTTCAGCGGGCTTGGGCTGGCTCATGAGCGTTTCCCCTTCCGGCCCCGGCGGGCATGGGCGGCCTTCTGCTGCTCCCGGCGGGCGGCGACCCAGGCGGGATCCTGCTTGCGCAGGACTGCGAGGATGGTCGTGTGATCTCGGTTGAAGGCGGCGGCGAGCTGCGGCAGCGACCAATCCCGGTTCATCTCGCGAACCTCTCGGATGGCTCGGTGGCGCACCTTGACGAGGGCGGAGAAGCGGGCCGGCCCGATGATGTCCTCGTACTCGTAGCCCGTCTCGTCAGCGATCCGGCGGATGATGGCCTTGGCGCGTATGGGCGCGGCCATGCCGTCGAGATCGTCCCAATACCAAGGGGCGTACGCGACGGCGCTGTGATCGAGAGCGGCGGGCTCCGGGGCGGGTTGAGGGGCGGCCGGCGCGACAGAGAGTTGCCGGCGGCGCACGGTCTCCATGCGCTTGCGGGCGGCTTTCAGGCGGGCGTGAGCCTCTTCGACCGTGCGCGGCTCCGGGAGCTTGATCAGTCCGTACTTGTCCCGATGCTTTTTTTCGGAACCAAGGACTCGCGACAGCGTTTCCAAGCGACTGCTCCTAGGTTGCCCCCATGGGAGGCGGTTGTTTCAAAAGCGCTCCGGTCCTTCTTGGCAGGCGGACCCCGGGGCGCTTTCTCTTTTGCGGTTAGGTCTCCACGAGGGATGACACGGGCGATTTGGCAGTTCTGACCAAAGCGAAGCCGGCCTTCCGGTCGATGCGCAGGGCCTTGCGGACGCGCTTGACGGCGACCTTCACCCGCTCCGGCCAGCTCTCTTTCGGCGGCACGGTGGCGAGGTACGCTTCCATGTTCAGGCCCTCGTGAAACTCCACGCTGACCCGGCCATAGCGGCCGAGGATCCGGCGCTGCTTCATCTCCGAAAGCCCGGTCTTCTTCTCAATCGCGCGGTAGGCTTCCATCACGCGCCCGCACAGGCGGCGCTCGTACTCCACGAGGTGGCGCAAGCCCTGGCGCACGCGCTCCATGCCTTCAGTGGCGGAGATGATCTTCATTGTGCCCACCTGCACATGCGGTTGAGGTAAGTAGAAAGAAGCGGGGCAGTAACGCCCCGCGAGGTGCCAGCCCGGGCGTCGAACAGCGGCAGGATCGCCGTGTGCTTGAGCTGGATCCTGGAATGGGAAAGGCCGGAGAGCGCGGAGCCCTCCGGCTGAGTTTGGGAGGAGACGGGCCGTTGAAGCGCACGGACCAACACGCATGCCCCCACGGGCACCTGAGAACCTTGACCGTTAGAGGCCAAGGAAAGGGATTGGATGAGTGCCCCCGCTGCCATTCCTAAGCTCCGAGTTTCTCGTGAGCGGAGGAAGGCGAGGTGGTAATTCGTGATGAGCGGCTTGCGCGTGTGGTCGCGTGAACCTTCACCAAGACCAGAGGGTCGAGGCCCTTGATGTCCTTGGCTTCAGCAGCAGAGAGCAGCCGTGACCAGTACGCAACCGGGATCGACCCACGCCGCTTCATCACGCCCGCGTGCTCGGTCGTGACGCCGATTGCTCGGGCCAGCTCGGCATTCCCCTTGAATGCGGTGAAGATGTCGTCCACGGTTCTCATGTTGAAGGACGATACGTTACGTATCGCTGCCTGTCAACATGGGTCTGACGAAACGTATCGTACGTTTTGCAAGGTTCGCGGCATGAGCGAACCGTTCGAGCGACTACAGGAAGCCCGCAAGCGCGCAGGCTTCGACAACCCCACCGACGCAGCCCGGGCGTTCGGCTGGAACGAGGTGACGTACCGCTCGCATGAGAACGGGACGCGGGGATTGAAGCCGCCGATAGCCGAGCGCTACGGCCGAGCTTTCAAGATCAACCCCGGTTGGCTTCTGACTGGCCACGGCGACCCTGGCCGCGGCTACCTAAGTGAAACTTCGGAGATCCTGCCCAGCGAGCGTAAACTGCGTTCTGTCCCTATTGTGGGGCGAGTCGCGGCTGGGGTGTTTCGCGAAGTGATCGAGTACGACGACGACGAGCCGCAGTACCTTTTTGCCGAGCGGGATGAGGAATTCCCGGACGCCCGCATGTTCGCCCTGGTGGTGGAGGGCGACAGCATGAACGACGCGACGCCGCCAATCCTGGAGGGCAGCCGGGTCGTGTGCGTCGATTTTGAGGAGACCGGCCTTCCGCTGACAGACGGTCTGCTGGTGGTGGTTGAACGCACCACGGACGGCGGCATGGTTCGCGAATGGTCTGTCAAGGAGGTCGAGTACCACGCCGACCGGGTCGAGTATCACCCGAGGAGCCGCAACAAGCGCCACAGACCTATCGTGGTGGCCCACGACGCTGGAGCAGAAGACAGTGAAGTCAGGGTGTTAGGGGTGGTTCGCCAGATCAACTACTCGGTTCCGATCCGCCCGAAACGCCGGTAGTTTTCCACACTATACACAGCCCCTCTCTCGGCGGGCATCGCTGGACTCGACTCTGACCCGTTGCGAGAACAAACTAGGAACATTGCTCACGCCGTTGGGATTGCCGCAGATGCTCAGGGACAGCGAGATTGTCGCCCGGTTTTGGCTCCACACTCGGTGCCACAACTGCCACCATCTCACCGAGCGGACGCTTGATGTTCCCGAGGCAGACGATGCACCGCGCTATGAGGAAGACCTGATCGGGAGCGAGCTGCTGGCCCGCCTCCAGTTCAAATGCGGCCGGTGCGAGAACCCCATCGGCTCGCTCGTTGGCCTGAAAACCCTCCCCCTAGACGAATAGCTTAGCAGCAGATCGAAAAAAGTTTGGGTCGCGATACATTTCGTATTGACGGCTCACGATGCAATACGTATTGTCAGGGTCATCGCAACAGCGAGACCCGCCATGACGCCCTCCCCCATCCGCACCGCCCGCAACTCCGTCCACGCCGCGGCCTGCATCATCCGCGATGTCCTCAAGGACAGCACCCTCCCGATCGTGATCCGGGTCGAATTGGACCAAGCACGCCGCCGCCTCCTCGAGGCCCATGGCTGCCTGTGGGACGCCGAGCCCGAAGAAGTGCCCGTCTCCGAACTCACGCCTTGGGAAGAGGCGCAAGTGGCCGAGTACGAGTTCCACCGTCAGAGGGAGGCGGTGTGATGGCTGACTTCCTCGCCTGCGCCTTCTTCTTCGCTTCCGCCATCGCCTGCATCTGCACCGCAACTCTCATTTGAGGAGGGAAGACATGGCGCGTCCTACGGACCGTGATGGTCAGCAAGGCCCGAGACCTTCAGGTCTCGGGCCTTCGGGTGACCATCACTCGCGCTACCCCGCGCAAATGTACCGCCAGTTGGTCTGGACGACCGACAACCCGGCGATGCCCGTGGTCATCCACTTCCCCTCGCCGATGAGCGTGGCGGACGTGCAGGACCTTCGCGACGTGGTCGCTCTGTGGCTGCGCAGCCTTGAGCGCCAAGCGTTCCAAGAGCCCGCGTTAGCGACCGAAGCGCGAAGCGATGAGACGCGAAGCGTCTCAGTCGAAGACGAGGGCGCGGGCCCGCAGGGCAACGCTCAAGGAGGTGCCTAACATGGCTGCTGCCTACGCTCTGCTGGCTGCCTCCGCAGCCGGCACCACTCTGGCCCTGGCTTACGTCGGGCTGATCTCCTGGGGCTTGGCGTTCCTGCTCACGCCGCTCGTCGGATGTGCCGCGGTCCTGTTCGTGGCCCTCTTCATCGTGTGCCCCACCCGCTCTCTCACCGCCCCTTTCTCGGAGACGATCCATGAGCCTCGCTGATCTCTGGCTTGCCTATGCTCTCGCCAGCGGCGCGATCTACGCAGCCCTGTGTGTCATCTTCTACATCCTCTTCACACAGCCCTCAGAGCCGGTGCTCCGCGACGATCACGAGCACACCGTTCAGTGGTGCGAGTACGTGCCCGACACCTCCCGCGCCACCACCGCCTACTACGTGCAGGAGACGCGCCATGGGAGCCGCTAAAGCCGACATGATGCGAGAGGACGCCGTGCGCCTCGCGAAGGAAGAACACGCCGAAGCGATGTTCGAACTTTTGCGTGAACTGAAGAGGCTGCTTGAGGCCGACTCCGACAGCTCGTCCTTCTCGGACTGGGAGGAGGATCGCGATGCCGCCGTCGAACAGACCGCCGACCTCCTCGCCCGCATAGAGGATCAGAGCCGATGAGCTTCACCGACAAGCAAATCGAAATGCTGAAGGCTCCTCTCAGCAAGGAGCACGTCAAGTCCCGCAGCCAAGCCGGACGCTCACTGTCCTACATAGAGGGATGGCATGCGATTGCGGAGGCCAACCGGATCTTCGGCTTCGACAAGTGGGAGCGGCAGACGCTTGAAATCCGTCCTGTTTGCGAACCCTATCAGGACCAGAAGGGCAATTGGCGTGTCGGTTACATGGCCCGCGTTCGCATCTGTGTCTTCGATGCAGGCGGTTTGAACCGCGACGGCTGCGGCTACGGCTCTGGCATCGACCGCGACCTCGGGTCAGCTCACGAGAGCGCCATCAAGGAAGCCGAGACGGACGCAATGAAACGCGCCCTCATGACCTTCGGCAACCCCTTCGGACTCGCCCTGTACGACAAGGAGCAGCGCAATGTCATTGATGAAGCGGCACGCCCGGTTCCGCAGCCAACCTCCGAGCCTGAAGAAGGCACCCGCGACATGGATCGCGCCGGGAAAGTGTTCGTCGCCTCGCCCCCGCCCAAGGCTGAACTTGGCCCTTCCAAAGCGTTCCTGAAGCACAAAGGCGATTTGGATTTCGCCCAGACGCAAGCGGAACTCGACAGGGCTGCGCGGGCGATCAAGCGCGAGGATCTGCCCCCCAACGAGTACGCCAACCTTCAAACGCTTTACCGCGTCAAGCGGGACGCCTTCAAGGTGAGGGCTGTGCAATGACCACCCGCGTCCTTCAGTCCGAAGCCGACCGCGAGGGGCTAATCAAGCTCCTGCGCTCGCGGGATCTGCCGATCACCGTCGAAGTGGTGCAAGGCAAGCGCCGCTCAGCAGGAGCCAACCGCTTGCAACGCCGTCTCATCGCGGAGATTGCCGAGCAGACCGGCCAAGACCCGGAGGACGTGCGGGCCTATGCCAAACTCGTCATCGGCGTTCCGATCCTGCGGGCCGACAGCGAACTCTTCGCGGAGCGGTACGACGCGACCGTGAAGGGCCTGCCCTATGAAACCAAGCTGGCGCTCATGCGGGAGCCGCTGGATCTGCCGATCAGCCGCTTGATGACGGTCTCTCAAACGACCCGCTATCTCGAGGAGATGGTGCGCCATTTCGCGGAGCGCGGCGTGGTGTTCTCAGCACCGGAATGGGAGGCGGCATGAGGCGCGAGTTCCCCGCCCGGGTCAAAGCGCAGGCTGCCAAGCGAGCCAACGGTCACTGCGAGGGCTGCGGGGCCAAGCTCACCGTGGGCGGCTACCACTACGACCACACGAAGCCGGACGGACTCGGCGGTGAGCCCACCTTGGAGAACTGCAAGGTGCTCTGCCTTGGTTGTCACAAGGACAAGACGAGGGCTGACACGGCGGTGATGACCAAGGCTGACAACCAGCGCAAGCGAGTGGCGCAGGACATCAAGCCAGAAGGTCGCCCCCTCTCCGACGCCAGGCCACGGCGGACAGGACGAGCGAGCGCACCCCTGATGAAAGCCATGCCGCCCAGACGGTCGCTGTTCGTGGAGAAGGAGTGATGGAGGAGAAGAATGGGCGCCTTTCGGGCTCTCGTGAACCGGGCCCTGACGGTCCCGGCCCTGCGGGCTTCGATCCCGGGCGCGTGCGCAACCTCCTCCGGCAGCGCGTTGATGAGGCGGGGAGTATCCTTGCTTTCGCGAAGGGAGATCAATCCCTCGTGGGTTCGATATCGCGGGCGTTGCGCGGCGAGCGCCCGGTCACGGCACCTAAGGTGCTTGATCTCCTTGGCCTTGAGTTGGTCATCCTCCCGAAGAGGTCTGAGCAATGACGGTCAAACTCCAGCCAGGGCTTAAAGAGGCACACAACATCCTCGTCGATTTGTTTGAGGAGTTGGCCGCCGAACACGACCGCTCGTGGAGCCCTTGGCGTCGCCGCCGGATCATCCTGCAAACCCGCATCATGAAGGAGTACGGGGCTCGATTGGTCACGCGCAAGAAGCAAGAGGATCGCGAGCTATGATGATCCGAACCGACATGTGCCGTTTCTGCGGACGATCCGGCGAAGGCTGCTCGCAGGAAGAGGCCGCGGGCTGCCAATATTGCGCCAGCATCAACACGCCAGCGTTCGCGCTTCGCGAGATGGAGTTCATCTTCCGGCACTGGCTCGACTGGAACGAAGTGAGCCGGAAGGCTCAAGGGCTTCACACCGACGACGACACCAAGATCATGCGCCCGCCGGAATGGCCGAGCCGCGGCAATCTGAAGGTTTGGGTCGCAGCACTGCGAGCCGGGCAGCGAGAGGCTGAGGAGGCGAACCAGAAATTCGTGACGCTGCGTTCTGCCGTGGACCACGAGAGCGAGCGTGCTGACCTCGCAGAAGCCAAACTTAACGCCATGCATTCAGACGTTCAGTCGATTACCGAGACAGGCGACCGGCTTGCGGCGCAGGCTACTGACGCTGAGATGGCTCGCGAAGCGGTTCTGCGGCTCACCCTTGAGCAGGGCGAGGAGATCGGCCGGCTGGAAGGTCAGATTGCCGAACTCAAGCAGTACGAGGTGCTGGCTCACTTTGTCCTGAAGTGGTGTGACCGCGGGCCGCCGCACGGAGGGCCGGGCCGCGAGGCTGAGGCCCTTGAATGGATCCGCCACCACCCAGTGCTGGCTGACCTGCGGAGACGCCACGCCCGCGCCAGGGATGAGCACACGAAGTGCGAAGACGCGAAGCGGCTGAGGGGCGATAGCCCTGCCAGCCCGTCCGGCGCCCCCGCCCCACTCTCCAGACGGGAGAACTAAGACATGAGAACTCCTGAAGACATGCAGAGGCTCGTGAATGCTCTTCGCCGGGAAGCGAAAGACTTCCGCGCCATCCGTATGGGGCACCTTCTGTCCGCCCATTCGGCACACACGTTGGCAGGGCTTCTAGAGCTTGCGGCTGACGCTGTGTCCTCCCCCTCCCCCATCCGTCGGGAGGCGCTGGAGGAAGCGGCGGATCTGCGCGATCAACTCAAGCAGGTTCTGGAGGGGCACGTTTGGGAAGGCCGCGATTGGCTCGTGCCCCTCAACGACAGCGACTTCCCCGACTGTCAGGCGGCCGTTCTGGATGCGCTCGTCGAGTTCATCCGCGCCCTTGCGTCATGTGATCGAAGCGGCGCAGCCGCCAAGACCGAAGGGCTTGGCCCGGAGGGCGAGAGCACGGTGCCCCGACAGGGGCAGACGCCCCCCATCCGTGCCCTGATCCCAGGGAGGACGGAATGAGAGCAGAACGGGCCAGCACCGTCCTGCCGCCGTCTCTTCCGCCCCGTGGCTTGAGCCGGGTGGAAGCGGCGGCCTATGTCGGGGTGTCCCCAGAGCGTTTCGACCAGCTGGTCGCACAGGATAGGATGCCGCTGCCCAAGGCCGGCATGGACCTCTGGGACCGACTTTGGATCGACACGGCAAGGAGGCTTCTGGGTGAAGTCTACGTCGCCGGGTTTCATGACTTCGTGAAGATCGGCATCACCAAGAACGTTGCCCGCCGAATGCGGCAGCTGGATCAGGGGCTGCCGGCGGCCCTGATCCTTTACGCGCACTTTCCTGGAGGTGCGCCGGAGGAGGCTGAGCTTTTCGCCCGCTTTCATCCCTACCGGCTTCGCGGCGAGTGGTTCCGGAAGGAAGGATCTCTCGCGACCTGGATTGACGAGGGCTGCCGCTTATGAAACTGCCCCCGAACATCCCGAAGCGCGGGCTGACCCGTGAAGAGGCCGCCGAGTACGTGGGCTGCGACAGTCTCGCGACGTTCAACGACTGGATCCGGCGCGGTCGCGTTCCTGGTCCGATCCCCGGCACGACCCGGTGGGACCGCAAGGCCATCGACCGCGCCCTTGATCGCGCCTCCGGCCTCATGGACGATACCGGCCCTTCATTCGAGGAATGGGCGGCGCAACATGCGGATTAGATGCAAGGGGATCAACAAGGTCCGCAAGGTTCTCGCGGACGGGTCAGAGACGTTCTACTACTACCACAGGGCATCCGGCACCCGCCTCAAGGGAGCGCCGGGGTCCGCTGAGTTCCTAGCGTGCTTCGATGAGGCCGCAAGGTCGATGGCGTCAAGCCGGGCGACCGGGACTGTCAGCTGGCTCATCCGCCAGTATTGCGACAGCCGCCACTGGAAGCGGCTTGCTGCTAGCACGAAAGAGATCGGGCGGCTGAACCTCAAGGCCGTTGAGGCGAAGTGGGGCAAGACCCCGCTCAAGATCGCTGGCGACCCGAAGAGCCGCCCCGTGTTCCTGACGTGGCACGACCGGCTGGCGGAGAACCACCCCCGGGCGGCAGACGCCAAGCTGGCGGCTCTTGCCCGCGTCCTCTCGTGGGGGCGAGACTTTGGCCACATCAAGCATAACCCGCTGGCGACCTTCGAGCGGGCCTATAGATCCGACCGGAGCGAACTGATCTGGCTGCCGGAACACGTAGAGGCGTTCGAGGCGGTCGCGTCGCTGGACCTGACCAGAGCCATGGCCTTGGCGCTTCACACCGGTCAGCGGCAGGGCGACCTGCTCAGGCTCACCTGGGCGGCTTATGACGGCGCGGGGATTGCCCTGAAGCAGGGCAAAACCGGTCGGGGGGTCTACATCCCTTGCACCAAGGCCCTTAAGGAGGCTCTGGACGAGTGGCCGCGGCGCTCGACGCAAATCCTCACCCGGGCAGACGGGACGCCCTGGACCCGGGATGCCTTCAAGCAGGCGTGGCGGGACGCTTATGCGGCGAGCGAGATGCCCGACGATCTGCACTTCCACGACCTACGGGGTACGGCGGTGACGATGCTGGCGGAAGCGGGCTGCACGGTGCCGGAGATTGCCGCCATCACGGGACATTCGCAGGCCCACGCCCAGAAGATCCTGGACCGCTATCTGGCCCGGACGCGGGCTCTGGCCGAGTCAGCTATCGCGAAGTTGGACGAGCACCGCAGGAACAAAAAGGGCGCCCAGGCTGCAAACCGAATTGCAAACTGAACGCCCTTATTTATGCTAAGTGTTGGTCGGAGCGAGAGGATTTGAACCTCCGACCCCTAGTCCCCCAGACTAGTGCGCTAACCGGGCTGCGCTACGCTCCGACGTGGGAGCGGATATAAGGCGTCGATGCGAGGGATGCAATTCGTTTTGCGCTCGGCCTGCGCGGCGCTGCAAGCGGCAGGCGGGTGCGACGATAACGGGCATGCGTGGTGAAACTACGCTCTTGTCCGCCCGTGCGGCGAAAGTTACGCCAAAAACCATGAACGGGATCTGAAGCATCCTGGCGAGGGCGGGCCGATGAGAGCAACTTTCGTGCGTGGGGCGCTGAGCGCCGGGTTGGTGATCCTCGTCGGCTCCGCGGCCGGGGCAGCGCCGCAGGAGCGGGCGAAGCGGCCCGCAAAGCCCGAATCCCGCAAGGCCGCGCCTCAGCCTGAGACCCGCAAGGCCCTGCCGCAGGCCGCCGCCCCGGCGGTCGCCAGCGCGGGCACGAGCGGGGTGACCTACGCTCTCAAAGACATTATTCGGGCGAAGAGCGGCGAGTTTTGCGCGCCCTATGGCGGCGAGGGCGACTGCATCCAGGAGATCGAGATCTGCCTGGCGATGGTGGACCGCGACGGCGACCCGGTGCGCCTATGCGTGAACTCGGCCCCGCAGGACAAGGGCGAGGACCAGCCTCGGTCGGCGCGCTTCCGGCCTTAAACGATCAGCACCCGCCGGTGCCGGAGGCCCGGCTTCGGCCAACCCCTTCAGGTCCTGTCGCCGAGCGCCACCGGCGCTGCGTCCTCCGCAGGCGGGAATGCGGGCGCTTCCCCGCCGTTGGCCGCGTCGGGCTTTGGGGTGAGGCGCGGCACCACGGCCCCGAGGCGGTCGCCGAGATTGCGGCGGGTGTTGGGATCGACCACCGCGATGGGCGCCGCGATCACGGCGCTCGCCGCCGTCCCGACCGTGGTGGCGGTGCCGGTGACCACCATGCCAATCTTGTCCCCGAGCCCGGCCTTGCGGGTTTCGAGATCCTGCCCGGAGGCGAGCTGGGTGCCGATGAACTGCACCACCTCCGGCGCCTTGGCGAACTTGCCGTGGTTGAGCTGGTCGCCCGCCCGCATGGCGGTGAGGTCGATGACGGCTATCCGGTTCGCCTCGAGATCCGAGCGGTAGGGCTCCTGCGTCGGATCGATGGCGCCGAGCCGCGCGGTGCCGCCCCAGACCATTCCGGAGAGCCCGAGCGCCCGATCGTCCTGCGAGACGAAGAGCGTGAAGCGGGGGCGGTTGGGGCCCATGCCGGCGATCTGCGTGCGCGCGACGTCGACGTCCACGTCGGGGGCGGCCAGCATCACGTTCGTGATCTTCTTCGGCACGGCGCCCTTGCGGATGGCCTGCTGGCGCAGGGCCTCGAGGGTCACCCAGTTGCCCATGGAATGGGCGAGGATCGCGACCTCCTTGACGGAGGGTTCGGCCGCAAGGTCCTGCAGCAGCCGCTCCAGGGTGTCGCGGGAATAGTTGGCGCTCTCCCGGTCGTACGGATAGGCGAGCAGCTTGCCGCGGGAGGGCCAGGTGAACAGCACCGGCACCGCGGGCGCCTTGGTGTCGTGGGCGATCTGCGCGAAGCGGTAGACCGCATCCTCGAACAGGTTGTTGTAGCCGTGCACGAACACGAGCACGCGCCCGCCATGGCGGGGCGCAGCGGCGCGCACGCGGGCGACGAGGCCCTTCTGGTCGAGGGCGTTCACGCGGGTGGTGACGAAATCCCGATTCGGGTTGCCAACGGCCTTCGTGGGCCATTCGATCTCGCCCGCCTGGTGCCCCGGCGGGATCGAGACTCCGATCTCGGCGAAGGACGTGCGGTCGCCGCGCTCGCCGGAGAACAGGGTGCGCTCGTCCTCCGTCGCCTTGCGGTCGGTCGCGACGAGGAGCGTCACTTCGGTGGCGCCCGGAGCCGCCGTGGTGACGGGGCGCATCACGCCCTCCGGCCGCGACGCGCAGGCGCAAAGGCTCGCCAGCAGGAGAGCAGCCGAGGCGGCGCGGAGATCGGACAGAGCCATCGATTGGAAACCAGATCGAATCTTGCCGGGTGATGGGCATGAGCGTGGCCGAACGAACGATCGAGATCGATCGTCTCGGCCGGCGCGTAGCCCGGGCGGTACAGGCTGACAGCTTGATGGAGCGCGCTCGCCAGCGGCAGCAATAAAGCGCTCCCCACGCGTATCCCTCATGTGAAAAGGGCCGCTTCGGTTTGAAGCGGCCCTTTCCTCTTTGCCGATCGCTGCCGGGCTCAGCAGTTGCCCATGGCGGCTTCGATCTGGTTGTTGGTCGCCTGCTGGGCCACCACGTTCGACACGCCGCTCACGGCAGCGCCCGCCACCGCGACGCCGGGATGGCCGTAGCCGTAGCCCCAGCCGTAGCCCCAGCCCGAATGGGCCGCGCCGACGATGCCGGCGCCGGCGCCCACTACCGAGGCGCCCATGGCGACTTCGGCGTTCTTCTGCTGCTTGTCCTGGCAGCGCATCTGCTTCGCCTCACGGGCGTTCAGGCGCTTGGTGCGGCCGTCGGCGGTTTGCACCACATCGCCGGCCCGGTAGTCAGCCGTCGTGGTGTTGCAGGCGCCGAGTGCGAGCGCGACCGCGCCGACGAGAGCGAACGTCTTCAGTGTCATCGTAATCCCCCATAGCGCCCCCCAGGAGAGCAGGTCTCATGGCGAAGCTCGAACTTTGGAGAGGCGCCTCGTCAGTGGGCCGGCCTCCCGGAGGACGCGGGAATAGAAACCTTCCATGTCCGGAATATTGCTTCGCTTGGCCGAGTGTTTCCGCTAAATTTCATAACGGCCGAGCTTACAGGACTTCAGGCCTTTGACGGTCGGTTAGCCTTAACGAGAAGCATCGGAGGCGGCCCAAGCTCGGCCATAAAATGTTCAGAATTCCAGAACCATCCTGCGCCTACACCAGGGGTTCGGGCGGCCTCAAGGCGGCGGCCCGAGAGCGAACAGGGGTGCTTTGGAATGTTGAGAAAGCTTCGTTTGGCCAGCGCTGCCGCGGCGGTGATCTTGGCGGCGGGCATGGCGGCCTCGCCCGCGGCGGAGGCCCGCGATCGCCTGTCGCCGGGCGCCGCCGCGGCCATCGGCGTCCTCGGCGGGATCGCCATCGGCGGCGCCATCGCGGCCTCGCAGGGTCCGGCCTATGCGGCGCCGGCTCCTGTCTACGTTGAGCCCCAGCCCGTCTACGTGGCCCCTCCCCCGCCGCGCCGGCGCGTCTACGTGGAGGAGTGCTTCACGGAGCGCTCCACCGAATACGTGCCGGGCTGGGGCTGGCAGCCCGTGCGGCGGCGCGTCTGCGAGTGACCTGACGACCTACTGTGTTGAGAGACCCAATCCCTCGGGCCCGCTTCGCGCGGGCCTTTTTTCATGCGCAACCCGGCCCTGCCTGGGGCGTTGCCCTCCATATCGGCAACGGGAGCATCCCATGGCTGGCCACGACCACGACGATCCGAAGCTCAACCCGGGCGACCAGGGCGCGCCGGGCACGCCCGGGACGGGCGAGAACGTCTGCCCCGATTGCAGCGGCACCGGCCGGATCGACGCGCAGGCCTGCCAGACCTGCGGCGGCACCGGCAAGGTGATCGAGGGCGTCGGCGGCGCTTGAGCGAAGCCCCCGGGGCTCAGCCCTGGCCGGCCGGGAACGGCACCACCGCCACCATGCTGCCCCTGCGGTCCTGAACGCTCACGAGCCAGTCGGCCCAGTCGATCCGCCGCGGCGCGCTCTGCATCAGTTCGCCCGCGACCTGCAGCGCGAGAGGCTCGACCTGCCGCTCCGAGCGGGCCCGGCGGCCTTGGCGGTCGAGGATGATCTCCGTTCCGTTCGTGCAGTGAAAGAAGTGAACCGGCATGGCGCGTCTCCGCCTTGTGCCCCCGATCCCGCATCGACCACGGCCGAATCACCGCTCGATGACGAGCCCCTTCGCGTGCCGCGCGATCCCCGCTCTCCCCGCATTCCACAGGCGAATGCCGTTCGGGGAACCATCTGCGGGCTGAAAGCGTCGGTTTTGCTTAGGCCGCCCAAAAATGCCCAGGGCCCGCCTTATTCTCGTACCGCTTCGCCTCAAACCGTGAGCGTGGGAGAACGGCCAAGCCCGAAGAGGCTGGCGTCAACGAGCGGGACGGAGGACACGCCATGGGCGTAGCGTATGCGATGATTGCCATCGCCGTCGGGTTGCCGACGGCGGCTCTGTTCGGTCAAACCGGCTGGGCGGAGGCGCTGATCGGGTGTTCGGTGGCCAGCAGCACGGCTGTCGCAGGCGCCGCCCTGGCGAGCCTCTGGATCGCCGTCCCGGCGAGCCGCCCCGTCCCGCCCAAACTCAAAAAAGCTGGCTCACGGCCCAAGCTATCGACCTGAACGCCCACGTGGCCAGGAGCATGGTCCAGAGTAGCGTCGCGGCAATGCCAAGGCCCAGCACGGTTTTGAACGCCAGCCCGGACCGGCCCGAGCGGGGGGCCGGCGGCGCATCGAGGGTGCCCGTCGCGGTGTCCGCTGCCAGATTCGTCACGTCTTTCCACTGAGAGCGCTGTTCGTGACTGCTCACTCGTTCGGTCTCCAGTGAGGCGCCCACCTTTGCGGTGCCGAAATGAACGCAACATGAATTCTGCTGACCTTACGGCAGGCAAAGCCGAAACACCCTGTTTAATATTCCTGTCATAGGATCTTCCACAGGCGATTCAGGGCAGTGTTCGCGGGCTTCCTGCTCCTGCAGTTCGCGCCGTTTGCGCGCTGGGCGGCGACCTTGAAACTTCGTTGTGCGGCGCCACCGGGCGGTCGGCCCCTGCCCTACTCCGCCGGATCGGCGGGGGCCTGAAGGGCGGAGAGCACGCGGTCGCATTCCATCAATTCGTCGAGGGCGCCGCGCAGGCGCTCGGCCGTCTCCTCCGGCAGGGCCGGGGCTGTCTCGATGGCGTCCGCCTGCTCTTCGTCATCGGGCGCCGCGACGCTCTGCTCGCCGCGGCCGACGGACTGCACGAAGCGGATGCCCTCGGATTTCAAGATCCGCTGCACGCCCTTGATCGTGTAGCCCTCGCCGTAGAGGAGATGGCGAATACCTTTCAGGAGATCGACGTCGTCGCGGCGATAGAAGCGCCGGCCGCCGCCGCGCTTGAGCGGCTTGATCTGCGTGAAGCGGGTCTCCCAGAACCGCAGGACGTGCTGCGGTAGCTCGAGATCGTCCGCAACCTCGCTGATCGTCCGAAAGGCGTCGGGGCTCTTGTCCATGGCCATGCGCGACGGGTTCGACGGTTACTCGTCGTCGCCCGTGACGGCCTCGCCGTTGATGCGGGCCTTCAGCACGTTCGAGGGCTTGAAGACCATCACGCGGCGCGGGTCGATCGGCACCTCGATCCCGGTCTTCGGGTTGCGGCCCACGCGCTGGCCCTTGTCGCGCACCATGAAGGAGCCGAAGGAGGAGAGCTTCACGGTCTCGCCGGAGGCGAGGCAGTCGCAGATCTCGGCCAGCACCGATTCCACGAGGGCCGCCGATTCGGTCCGCGACAGGCCGACCCGCTGATAGACGGCTTCGCTCAGATCGGCTCTCGTCACCGTTCTTCCTGGCATCAACGACCCCGGCGTTATCGGAAATTGTGCTGCTTTCGTCAGGCCTTGGACGCTATTGAGCCCTGCCGTCACGGTCAATGGGGGAAACGCGCCCGCAATGCTCAAGGTGACGTTTGATCACCATGCGGCAAGAGGTGTGGCTTCCCGGAGACTCACCGCGCGGGCCTACCAGCGGATCAGCGCCGACCCCCAGGTGAAGCCGCCGCCGATCGCCTCGATCATCACGAGGTCGCGCTCTTTGATGCGCCCGTCGCGCTTCGCCGCATCGAGGGCGAGGGGGATCGAGGCCGCCGAGGTGTTTCCGTGGCGGTCGACGGTGATCACCACCTTCTCGGGAGCAATGCCGAGCTTCTCGGCGCTCGCCGTGATGATGCGCTTGTTGGCCTGATGCGGCACGAACCAGGCGAGGTCCTCGGCGGTGGTTCCGGTCGCCGCGAAGGCGTCCCGCACCACGTCGGTCACGGAGCCGACGGCGAAGCGGAACACCTCCTTGCCCTCCATCTTGAGGACGCCGGTGGTCTTCGTGGAGCCCGGGCCGCCGTTCACGTAGAGCTTGTCCCGGTGCCGCCCGTCGGAGCGCAGATGCGAGGTGAGGACGCCGCGATCCTCGGAGGTCCCCTCCCCTTCCGCGGCCTCGAGCACGATGGCGCCGGCCCCGTCGCCGAAGAGCACGCAGGTGGTGCGGTCCTCCCAGTCGAGGATCCGCGAAAAGGTCTCGGCGCCGATCACGAGGGCCCGCTTGTGCGAGCCCGAGGTGATGAACTTGTCGGCCACCGACACGGCATAGACGAAGCCCGTGCACACCGCCTGCACGTCGAAGGCCGCGCCGCCGTGGATCCCGAGCCCCTCCTGCACGATCGTTGCCGTCGACGGGAAGGTGTAGTCGGGCGTCGAGGTGGCGACCACGACGAGATCGATCTCCTCAGGCGTCATCCCCGCATCGTCGAGAGCCGCGCGGGCGGCCTTGATGCCGAGATACGAGGTGGTCTCGTGGTCGGCCGCGATGTGGCGCTGCTCGATTCCCGTGCGCTGCACGATCCACTCGTGCGAGGTCGCGACCCTCGCCTCGAGGTCGTGATTCGTGACGAGCTTTTCGGGGAGGTAGGAGCCGACGCCGCGGACGACGGAGCGGATGCGTTTCACGCGGGCTGTCCTGCTGGTTCGACGTCCTCGGGGCTGTGCTCCAGCATCTCGCGGATCGTCTTCATGAGGTCGAAATGGGCCATGTCGTAGGCGACGTCGACGGCGCTCGCGAAGCCTAGGGAGTCGGTGCCGCCGTGGCTCTTCACGACGACTCCTTCGAGGCCGAGGAACACGCCGCCGTTCACCTTGCGCGGGTCCATCTTGTCGCGCAGGGCCTGGAAGGCCTGGCGGGCGAAGAGGTAGCCGATCTTCGCCATGAGGGTGCGGCTCATGGCGGAGCGCAGGTATTCGCCGATCTGCTTCGCTGTGCCTTCCGCAGTCTTGAGGGCGATGTTGCCGGTGAAGCCCTCCGTCACCACCACGTCGACGGTGCCCTTGCCGAGATCGTCGCCTTCCACGAAGCCGCGGTAATCGAGATTCGGAAGGTTCGTCTCGCGTAGGATGCGGCTCGCCTCCTTGACGGCCTCGATGCCCTTGATCTCCTCCGTGCCGACATTGAGCAGGCCCACCGTCGGGCGCTCGAGATCGAACACGATGCGGGCCATGGCGGCGCCCATGATCGCCATGTCGACGAGATGGCCCGCATCGGCGCCGATGGTGGCGCCGACGTCGAGCACGATGCTCTCGCCGCGGGTCGTCGGCCACATGGCGGCGATGGCCGGGCGCTCGATGGTCGCCATGGTCTTGAGGCAGATCTTCGCCATCGCCATGAGCGCGCCCGTATTGCCGGCGGAGACGCAAGCATCCGCCTCCCCGTCGCGCACGGCCTGGACGGCCTGCCACATGGAGGACTTGCCGCGGCCCGTGCGGATGGCGACGCTCGGCTTCTCGTCCATGGCGATAGACACGGCGGAATGGCGAACCTCCGCCGCCGCCTTCAGCTTGGGGTGCTGGTCGAGGATCGGGTTGATCACCGCCTCGTTGCCGAACAAGAGGAAGCGGATGTCGGGGTGCCGCTCCAGGGCGAGCGCCGCGCCGGGCACCACCACCGCCGCGCCATGGTCGCCGCCCATGGCGTCGAGCGAAAGTCGCACTGGCTTCGGCATGGGCGCGGGCTGCTTTCTGTTAAGCCTCGAAACAGGCGGCGGAAAATAGCGGTTTAGGGAGGCGGGGCAACTGAATTCTACCGCGCCGCGGGCTGCCGCTCCGGAAGGCCGTTCCGCGGTGCGATCGGTCCCGAGCGGACCGGAACGAGCCTACTCGCCTTTCAACTTGCCGAGGGCCGCGAAGGGCGAATCCTGGCCGGCGTTCTTGTCCTCGAAGGAGAAGTCGGCGCCGGGCTTTCGCGGGTAGGGGTCGAGGCCGAGGGCCAGGAACTCGGCCGTAAGCGCCCCGAGGTCGATCTGCCCGTTCACGATCTCGTCCGGCGGCTCGTATTCGTGCATCTCGGTCGGAGGCTCGGCGGGCATGCCGCTCGGCTCGGCGAAGTCCACCTCCACCTGTTCCTCAACCTGCGAATCGAACGGGTCGAGGGTGACGACGCAGGTCTGGGTGATGGCCGCCTGCACGGTGCCCTCCACGTGCACGCCCTTCGCCGAGGCGGTGATGCGGTAATCGCCCTTGAGCTCCCGGATGCCGGCGAGGCCGAAATCCTGGGCGAGGGCAGCGCATTCCTCGTCCGTCGCCTCCACCCGCGTCTGCATGCCCCGCGGGGGCACGTTCGACACGTCCACGAGGCGGGAGAGCGGCCCCACGGTCGCGGGGGTGATCGGGTCGCGGGTCCTGTTCGCCATGGGTCTACTCCGCGAAGGGGGCGGGCGGCGGAAAGAGCGGGCCGTCCTGCACCATCGAATCGAACGCCTGAGCCTTGAGGGCGCGGTCGGCCGCGAGCGCGTAACGCGCAAGGGCCGCCGCCGGTGCCCCGCCGCCGAGCACGTTTCGGCCGAGGGAAGCGGCGAGCGCCGCCTCGTCGCCCGCGTCGAGCGGCCCGTCATAGGCCTGGGCACGCCCGTAGAACGCCTCCCCGAGCTTCTTCATGCGCTTGGGAACCGAGGTGTCGCCGATCCCCATCTCGCGCAGGATCGCGTCGAGGTCGCGGAACAGCGCGTCGGTGAGATCCGCCGCGAGCTCGTCGGCCTGCGGGGAGCGGCCGCGCAGCCCGCGCAGCACGAGCATCACATGAAGCGACAGCGACTCGAACCGGCCCTCGATCGTGTCCGGCGTGCCGAGGCGGGCGTAGAGGTCCGGATGGCGCGAGGCGGTGGCGACGCGCTCGTAGAACTGCGCGACCATCACCCGGCGCGGGTCCTTGCGGAACAAGCCGAAAATCATCGCGCGAACCTCGCATTCGTTGGCGTAACGGCACCCTCGGCGGCCGCCCGGGAGACACCGGTGGGTGGCGTTCTGTCACGCCTTGTCAAAGCCTTAGGCCCGGGGTACGCCATCCCGGTCCAATGGCGCAAGCTTCGCTTCGTCCTCATCCCTGGAAGATGTGCATGACGTCCTACCTCGTTCACCCCGCGCGTCGATTCGCCCTGACGCTTGCGGCTGCCACGATGCTGGCCCTGCCGTTGGCCGGCTGCCTCGGCGGCGAGGAGTTCCAGCGCGGCTATCTCCTCGACGAGCGCGCCGTGAGCCAGGTGCGCAAGGGCATGAATGCCGAGCAGGTCCTGCAGACGCTCGGCACCCCCTCGACGGTCTCCACCGTGGGCAACCGCAACTGGTACTACATCAGCCAGGTCTCGAAGCGCCGCTTCCAGTTCCTCGGCGAGAGCGTGGTCGACCAGCGCGTGACGGCCGTCTATTTCGACAAGGGCCTGCGGGTGGAGCGCGTGGCGCTCTACGGCATCCAGGACGGCAAGGTCTTCGACTTCATCTCCCGCACGACGCCCACCGGCGGCGAGGACGTGAGCTTCATCGGCCAGATCTTCAAGGGCCAGACGAGCTTCAACCCGCTCGGCAGCTAGGCCGCGTTTCCATCTCCTGTTTCGAGAGCGCCGGGTGCGATAGCATCCGGCGCTTTTTTATGCGTGCTCTGGTCCCTCTCCCCCGGAGGGAGAGGGACAGCTTGCGCAGCAAGCAGCGAGAGGGGGCCCTGGTGCCTCAGCCTGTCATTCCGGGGCCGCGCAGCGGAGCCCGGAACCCATTGCGATCACGGTGCAAGGTGTGCTCGGCGCCGGTGCGCTCTTGTCTGCACCCCAAGGTGCTTATGGGTTTCCGCTTCGCGGCCCTTCGGGTCGGGTTCTGGCTCCGCTCGGACCGGAGTGACGGAGGTTGAGGTTGCCCGCCCCCTCTCCCTGCCTGCCTTCGGCAGGCTGTCCCTCCCCCTGCAGGGGGGAGGGTAGAAAAAACCCCGCGGCTCGCACCGCGGGGTTCGTCGTCTCGCCGGACGCGCTCTCTTACGAGTGCGCCAGGATCGCCAGCAGCAGGAGGGCGATGATGTTGGTGATCTTGATCGCCGGGTTCACGGCGGGGCCCGCCGTGTCCTTGTAGGGGTCGCCGACGGTGTCGCCGGTGACGGAGGCCTTGTGGGCGTCCGAGCCCTTGTGGTGCGTGGTGCCGGAGGCATCCGTGAAGCCGTCCTCGAAGGACTTCTTCGCGTTGTCCCAGGCGCCGCCGCCGGAGGTCATCGAGATCGCGACGAAGAGGCCCGTCACGATGACGCCGAGGAGCATGGCGCCCACCGCCGAGAACGCCTCCGACTTGCCGGCGATCCAGTACACCACGAAATAGGTGACGATGGGCGCCAGCACGGGGAGGAGCGAGGGGATCACCATCTCCTTAATGGCGGCCCGGGTGAGCATGTCCACCGCGCGGCCGTAATCGGGCCGGTCCGTGCCCTGCATGATGCCGGGCTTCTCGCGGAATTGGCGGCGCACCTCTTCCACCACGGCGCCTGCCGCGCGACCCACCGCCGTCATGCCCATGCCGCCAAAGAGGTACGGAATCAGGCCGCCGAACAGGAGGCCCACCACCACATATGGATTGGCGAGGGAGAAATTCGCCTCGACGCCCTGGAAGTAGGGATATTGCTGGGCGTTCTGGACGAAGTAGTTGAGGTCCGACGTGTAGGCGGCGAAGAGCACCAGCGCGCCGAGGCCCGCCGAGCCGATGGCGTAGCCCTTCGTCACCGCCTTCGTGGTGTTGCCGACCGCATCGAGGGCGTCCGTGGACTTGCGCACGTCCTTCGGCAGGCCCGCCATCTCGGCGATGCCGCCCGCGTTGTCGGTCACGGGACCGAAGGCGTCGAGGGCCACGATCATGCCGGCGACGCCCAGCATGGCGGTGACCGCGATCGCGATGCCGAAGAGCCCCGCGAGCTTGAACGCGACGATGATGCCGGCGACGATCACGACGGTCGGCAGGGCCGTCGCCTCGAGGGAGACGGCGAGGCCCTGGATCACGTTGGTGCCGTGACCCGTCACGGAGGCCTGCGCGATGGAGCGCACGGGCCGGTAGCCCACGCCCGTATAGTACTCCGTGATCACGACGATGAGCGCCGTGGCGGCAAGCCCCACCACCGCGCACCAGAACAGGTCCGCCGACGAGAAGGTCACGCCCGGGCCCGTGCGGAACTCGGTGCCGAAGCCCCCGAGCACCGCGTAGTTCACCGCCGCGATGGCGCCGATGGACAGGACGCCCGTGGCGATGAGGCCCTTGTAGAGGGCGCCCATGATCGACTGGTTCTGACCGAGCTTCACGAAGAAGGTGCCGATGATCGACGTGACGATGCAGGCGGCCCCGATGGCGAGCGGATACAGAAGCATCGCCTCGAGCACCGGCTGTCCGGCGAAGAAGATTGCGGCGAGCACCATGGTGGCGACGATGGTAACCGCGTAGGTCTCGAAGAGGTCGGCGGCCATGCCGGCGCAGTCGCCCACGTTGTCGCCCACGTTGTCGGCGATGGTGGCGGGGTTGCGCGGGTCGTCCTCGGGAATGCCAGCCTCGACCTTGCCGACGAGGTCGCCGCCGACATCCGCGCCCTTGGTGAAGATGCCGCCGCCGAGACGGGCGAAGATCGAGATGAGCGAGGCGCCGAAGCCGAGAGCGACAAGCGAGTCGATCACCTCGCGGCTCGAGGGCGAGAGGCCCGCCATGCGGGTGAGGTAGCCGTAGTAGAGCGCGACGCCGAGGAGCGCGAGGCCCGCCACGAGCATGCCGGTCACCGCGCCCGCCTTGAAGGCGACGTCGAGGCCGCCGCCGAGGGACTGGGAGGCTGCCTGGGCGGTGCGGACGTTGGCGCGCACCGACACGTTCATGCCGATGAAGCCAGCGACCCCCGACAGGATGGCGCCGATGGCGAAGCCCACCGCGACGCGCAGGCCGAGCAGGTAGGCGATGAGGGCGAACAGCACGACGCCGACGATGCCGATCGTGATGTACTGGCGGCGGAGATAGGCCTGGGCGCCCTCGGCGATCGCACCCGCGATCTCCTGCATGCGCTGGGTGCCGGCGTCCCGCTTCATCACGTCCATGATGGCCCACAGGCCATAGGCGATCGACAGGAGACCGCCCAGGATAATCAGGAGAAGTGCCATTCGTCCGTCCTTGTTGTGAGGGGGACGATGGACCCGAACCCGGTCCGGCGCGCCTCCCGCGCGCCCGTGCCGGACTCCCGCCCCCCGGTGTGGTCGTGAATCAGTGGCAAAAATTCATGGGCTTAGCAACGCAGCTTGGCCCATCCCGGCGAGTTGTTCGCCAAAAAGGCTAATTCGGCCCGGGAAACGGGCGAACCGGCCTCGGGTGCGCCGCCGCACGGCGCCGCCCGACGCCTCGGGCGATCCCGTGCCGACCGGCTTGCCAAGGCGCCGCCCTTGGCGCTGAGTGCCGCTCCCCATGAGCTCTCCCGTGTCCCCGTCCCGCCGCACCGCCCTCGAACCCGTCGCGCTCCTCGTCGCGGTCGGCTTCCTCCTCGCCGTCAACGTGAACCTCGCCAAAGCCGGCACCGGCGCCGGGGCGAGCGCCCTCACCCTCGCCTTCTGGCTGCATTTCGGGGCGGGACTCGCCCTCCTGGCGGCGGCCCTCGCGGCCCGCGAGCCCGTGCGGTTCGAGCGGCTCTACGTGGCGAACTACCTCGCCTCCGGGCTCGTGAGCTTCGCCCTGCCGGGGGTGCTGGGCTTCGTCGTCGCCGAGCGCGTCGGGCCGGCCTACGGCTCGGTGATCTACGCTCTCTCGCCCCTCATCACCTACACCCTCGCGGTGATGCTGCGCCTCGACCGCCTGGCGCTCGTGCGGGCGGTGGGGCTCGCGGTCGGCCTTGCGGGAACGTGCCTTGTGGTCTGGGCGCGGTTCGGGCTCAGCGCCGGCGGGGAGCGGACCTGGGTGCTGCTCGCGCTCCTCGTCCCGGCCTCCGTCGCCCTCGGCAACGTGCTGCGCACCAAGCTCTGGCCGCCCGGGGCCCCCGGGCTCGCGCTCGCCCCGGGAAGCCTCCTCGCGGCTGGGCTGATGCTCGCCCCGTTCTGGCTCGTCGCGGATTCGGGCGAGCGGTGGCCCTCCTTCTCCACCGCGGCCGGCCGGATCATCCTGGCGCAAATGGCGGTGGCGAGCGTCTACTACGCCCTGTTCTACCGCCTGCAGAAGGTGGCGGGCCCGGTCTATCTCAGCCAGATCGGCTACGTCGCCACGGGCTTTGGCGTCGCCATCGCGGTCATGACCTTCGGCGACGCCGTCTCCCCCGGCATGCTCGCCGGCATCGGCCTCATCGTGGCGGGCGTGATCCTGGTGAGCCGCACGACGGGGCGGGGTTAGCTGATGGGAGCGACGCTGATCGTCTCCCCTCCCCCTTGAGGGGAGGGGTCAGGGGTGGGGGTGGTGCAGAAGGCACCGCTGAGCCACACGCGGCACCACCCCCACCTCCAACTCCTTCCCTCCCTACGCCGCCGCGGGCGCGCCCGTCCTGCTGCGGCCGTGCCAGGCGAGGAGCGCGAGGGCGAGGGCGACGGGGGGAAAGACGAGCCAGTTCACGGTTTCCCAGCCGCCCGTGGTGAGGAGCTTGCCGGACGCGAAGGACGCGACCGCGACGGAGCCGAAGACGAGGAAGTCGTTCGCGGCCTGGACCTTGGCGCGCTCCTCGGGCCGGTAGCAGTCGGTCACGAGGGCGGTGGCGCCGATGAAGCCGAAATTCCAGCCGATGCCGAGCAGGATCAGCCCGATCCAGAAATGCGCGACCGTGATGCCGGAAAGCCCCACCGCCGCCGCGACCGCGATGAGGGCGAGCCCCGCCGCCGTCACCCGCTCCTTGCCGTAGCGCGCGATGAGCCGGCCGGTGAAGAAGCTCGGCCCGAACATGGCGAGGATGTGCCACTGGATGCCGAGGGCCGCCTCCCCGACCGCGTGGCCGCAGCCCACCATGGCGACGGGCGCCGCCGTCATGAGGAAGCTCATGAGCCCGTAGGAGACGAGGCCCGTGACGACGGCGACGACGAAGCGGGGCTGCCGCATGATCTCGGGCAGCGGCCGTCCGCCGCCGCCGCCCCGCGCCTCCGCCACGGAACCCGGGCGCATGAGGGCCACCACCGGGATCGTGAGGAGCGCCAGCACCGCCTGCCCGAAGAAGCTGCCGGCAAACGGGATCCCGGCGACGAGGTCCCGGGTCCAGATCACCGTCTGCGGGCCGACGAAGCCCGCCGCGAGCCCGCCGATCATCACCCACGAGATCGCCCGCGCCTTGAAGGCCTCCGAGGCGGTGTCGATGGCGGCGAAGCGGTAGCTCTGCACGAAGGAACCCCACCAGCCGGCGAGGAAGGTGCCGAGGCAGAACACCGCGAAGGCCGCGGAGGCGATGCCCTGGGCGGCGACGCTCCCGGCCAGGATCCCGATAAGCGCGCCCACCATGTAGGCGTTCCGGCGCCCGAGCCGCCGCATGATCAGCGCCGCCGGGATGGTGCCGGTGGCGAGCCCGAGCTGGAGCAGGCTCACGGGCAGGGTCGCCAGCGTCTTGTCGGGGGACAGGGTCTGGCCGACGAGGCCCCCGAGGGACACGATGATGGGCGGGCTCGCGCCGCCGAGCGCCGTCGCCACCGCGAGGACGCGGGCGTTGTGCTTGGCAGTGGCGTCGTCGGGCATCGGCAGCTTTCAAAAATGGGAGAAGGATCCGGCCTCGTAACGCCGGTCGGCGCCGCCCTGGCGGAACACGGGGAGCCCGGTGCCCACGAGCACCCGCCCGATGGCGGCGACCGGCACGTCGGCTTCCGCGGCCGCGGCGCGAAAGGCGTCGAGGCGCTCCTCCGGCACCGTGCAGAGGATCTCGTAATCGTCCCCGCCCGTGAGCGCCCGGTCGAGGAGCGTGGGCTCCCGGGCGATGGCCGCACGGGCCGGGTCCGAGAGGGGCACGTGCCCCGACACCACGACGGCCGTCGTGCCGCTCGCCCGCATCATCTTGGCGAGATCGCCCGCGAGCCCGTCCGACACGTCCATGGCGGCGGAGGCGTGGTCCCGGAGCGCCCGCGCGAGGGCGAGGCGCGGCCGGGGATGGAGGTATCGGTCGGCGAGATGCGCCCGCTGCCCGCCGTCGAGAGCGCCCGCCCAGTCCGGCTCCCGGCGCAGGGCCAAGCCGAGGGCCCCGTCGCCGATGGTTCCGGTGACGCAGACCACGTCGCCGGGCCGGGCCGTCATGCGGTGGATCATGCGCCCCGCCGGCACCTCGCCGAGGGCCGTGACCGACAGGGTGAGCCCCCCGCTCGCCCTTACCGTATCGCCGCCGAGAAGCGGGCAGCGGAAGTCCCGCGCGGCGTCCCGCAGGCCCGCCGCGAAGCCCGCAATCCACTCCTCCGTCCAGCCCTGGGGCAGCGCCAGGGTGAGCAGGAATCCGATGGGTTCCGCGCCCTTGGCGGCAAGGTCCGAGACGTTCACGGCGAGGCTCTTGCGGGCGATGGAGCCCGGCGGATCGTCGAGGAAGTGGATGTCCTGCACGAGGCCGTCCGCCGTCAGGACGAGGTCGTGCCCCGGCCGGGGCGTCAGCCGCGCAGCGTCGTCCTGGAGGCCGAGCGCGCCCTCTCCCGCCATGGGGGCGAAGAAGCGGGCGATGAGGCTGTCCTCGGACGGTCGGGCCATGGCGGAGCTTTGGCCCGGGGGATGAGATTTGTCGAGGGGACTTTCCCCTCCCCCTTGCGGGGAGGGGTCAGGGGTGGGGGTGGCGCAGAACAAAGCGCTGAGCTTGACGGGGCACCACCCCCACCCGCCTGCCGGCACCCTCCCCTCAGGGGGGAGGGGAAGGCTCACTACGCCGCGTCGGCGGCGACGCGCATGGAGACGATCTTGTCCGGATCGCGCACGGGCTCGCCGCGCTTGATGTTGTCCACGTTCTCCATCCCCTCCGTCACCTTGCCCCAGACGGTGTACTGCTTGTCGAGGAACCGGGCGTCGTCGAAGCAGATGAAGAACTGCGAGTTCGCGGAATGCGGAGCGTTGGTGCGGGCCATGGAGCAGACGCCGCGCACGTGGGGTTCGGCGTTGAACTCGGCCTGAAGATCGGGCAGGTCCGAGCCGCCGCTGCCGGTGCCGGTCGGGTCGCCGGTCTGAGCCATGAAGCCGTCGATCACGCGGTGGAACACCACGCCGTCGTAGAAGCCCTGGCGGGCGAGGGTCTTGATGCGCTCCACGTGCTTGGGCGCGAGGTCCGGGCGCAGCTCGATGACGACGCGGCCCTTCGTGGTTTCGAGGATGAGGGTGTTCTCGGGATCGGCCATGCTTGTCTCCTTGATGGGCGCGATGGGGAAAGGTCTAGAGCGAGCGGCTGTCGCTGAAGCGGAACGTGAAGGGCCGGCCGGCGATGGCGGCGCCCAGGCGCGGCGTGAACGGCAGCGGCGTGCAGCGCTCGAAAGCCGCCGCCACCGACCGCGTGAATGCCTCCCGGTCGGACGCGGTTCCGCCGGGCTTATAGAAAGTAATCCTCGGCCGGCCAAGCGGGACGCCGGTACGGTTGAAGCTCAGCCGCAGCGTCACCTCCTGGCCCGTGAAGCCGCCGTCCCGGGGCGGGCGCCAGCAGGCCTGGATCGCCATGAACACGTCCCGGATGCGGTCGATCCGCTCGACGCGGGCCCGCTCCGTGGGACGCACCACGCCGTTGAGGCTCTCCGGCAGGGTGGGCGGCACCTCGAAGCGGGGGTCCTCCTCGCCCTCCTGCGCGAGGGCGGGGGCGGCCGCGAGCAGAACGAGGAGGGCGAGGCGCCCTCCCCTGCCGGCGCGCCGGCCGGCGGCGGTCACCGCGCGTCGGCCGCGAGCTGCATCTTCACGATCCGGTCCGGGTTCTGAACCTGACCGTTGTTGGACGAGGCGCCCTTCTTGATCTTGTCGACCACGTCCATGCCGGACACCACCTCGCCGAAGAGGGTGTACTGGCCGGTGAGCGGGCCGCAGCCGTCGTAGCAGATGAAGAACTGCGAGTTCGCCGAATCGGGGCTCTGGGAGCGCGCCATGCCGACGGAGCCGCGCCGATAGGGCGTCTGCGTGAACTCGGCCGGGATGTTCGGCAGGTCGGACTTGCCCGTGCCGGTGCCGGTCGGATCGCCGGTCTGGGCCATGAAGCCGTCGATGACCCGGTGGAAGACGATGCCGTCATAGAAGCCGCGCTTCGTGAGCGCCTTGATCTGCGCCACGTGCTTGGGCGCGAGATCCGGCCGCAGGCGGATCGTCACCCGGCCGTCCTTCGTGTCGAGGAACACGGTGTTCTGCGGATCGGCGGCGGGCTGCTGGGCGAGGGCGGGGGTCGCGGTGAGGCAGCCGAGCGCGAGCGCGGCGAGAATACGCTTCATCGAGGTCTCCTTCGGGGTCCGCGGGCTTCAGCGCCGCGGGAATTTCTCTTTGAGCCGGTCGGCCACGATATGGGGCACGAACCCCGAAACGTCACCGCCCATGGCGGCGATCTGCCGGACGAGCGTGGCGGTGATGGGGCGGACCATCGGCGAGGACGGGAAGAACACCGTCTGGAGATCGGGCGCCATGGCCTCGTTCATGGCGGCCATCTGCATCTCGTAGTCGAGATCCGTGCCGTCGCGCAGGCCCCTGACGAAGATCGTGGCGCCGTAGCGCTTGGCGGCATCGACGGCGAGGTCGTCGAAGGTGACGACCTCAAGCGCGGTCCCCTCGGCCTCGGCGAGCGGTCCGCACACCTCCCGCAGCATCGCCGCCCGCTCCTCGGCCGTGAAGATCGGCGCCTTGGAGGAATGCACTCCGATGGCGATCACCAGCCGGTCCACGAGGCGGCAGGCATGGCGGATCACGTCGAGATGCCCGTTCGTGACGGGGTCGAAGGTGCCGGTGTAGAGCGCGGTGCGTGTCATGGCTCATGGCTAACTTGGCCAGCGGCGGCCCGCAAGCGGGGGCCGATGCCCCTCCCCCTTGAGGGGAGGGGTCAGGGGTGGGGGTAGCGGCCGTGTGTTGTCCGGAGAGAGTTCTGCCGCCACCCCCACCTCCAACTCCTCCTCTCAAGGGGGAGGAGAGAAGCGCAGCGCTTCCCGTGTTCCCTGGACCCTCCTTCGACACGCCGCTGCGCGGCTCCTCAGGATGAGGATTGAGGCTGAGAGCGGCGTTCGAGGGCGGCGCAGGTGGAGCCCTCATCCTGAGGGTTCGCGAAGCGAACGTCTCGAAGGACGAGGGCGGTCCAGGGCACCTCGGGCGGCGCATTCCGCGCCACCCTGAACCCTCCTTCGAGACGGGCCTGACGGCCCTCCTCAGGATGAGGGTTGAGGATGCCCTCCCCTTGCGAAGCCCCCGACGAAAAAAGGGGGCGGTTGCCCGCCCCCCATTTCCCATCGCCGATGCTCCCGGCCCTACTCGTCGGACGGCGCCTCAGTGCCGGTCGCGGCCGGCTCGCCGGCCTCGCCGTCCACAGCGTCGTCGCTCTCAATGTGCTCCACCGAGACCACCCGCTCACCGTCCTTGGTCGAGAACACCGTCACGCCCTGGGAGCCCCGGCCGACGACGCGGATGTCGTCGACGGGGACGCGGATGAGCTGGCCGCTGTTCGTCACCAGCATGATCTCGTCCTGGTCCTCCACCGGGAAGGAGGCCACGAGCTTGCCGTTGCGGTTGTTCACCGCCATGGCGGTGATGCCTTTGCCGCCGCGGCCGGTGATGCGGTACTCGTAGGACGAGGTCCGCTTGCCGTAGCCGCGCTCCGCGAGGGTGAGGATGAACTGCTCCTGGGCGCTCATCGCGATGTAGCGCTCCTGCGAGATCTCGGCCGCGTTCGCGGCCTCCTCCTCGGCCTCCGCGGCGGCCGCGCCGCCCTCCGCCGCCTGCTCGCCGGTGATGGCGCGGCGGCGCTTCAGGTAGCCGACGCGCTCCTCGGATGTCGCCTCGACGTGGCGCAGGATCGCCATCGAGATGATGTCGTCGCCATCCGCCAGGTTGATGCCTCGCACGCCCATGGAGTCGCGGCCCTTGAACACGCGCACCTCCGGCACCGCGAAGCGGATGCACTGGCCCTTGGCCGTCGTGAGCAGAACGTCGTCGTGCTCCGTGCAGATCTGCACGTCGACGATGTGCTCGCCCTCGCCGAGCTTCATGGCGATCTTGCCGCCCCGATTCACCTGAATGAAGTCCGAGAGCTTGTTGCGACGGACAGTGCCGCGGGAGGTGGCGAACATCACGTCGAGCTTGTCCCAGGACGCCTCGTCCTCGGGCAGCGGCATGATGGTGGTGATGCGCTCGCCCTGGTCGAGGGGCAGCATGTTCACGAGGGCCTTGCCCTTAGCGTTCGGCGCCGCGAGCGGCAGACGCCACACCTTCTCCTTGTAGGCCTGGCCGAGGGACGAGAAGAACAGCACCGGCGTGTGGGTGTTCGCCACGAAGAGCCGGGTGACGAAATCCTCGTCGCGGGTCTGCATGCCCGAGCGGCCCTTGCCGCCGCGGCGCTGCGCCCGGTAGGTCGAGAGCGGCACGCGCTTGATGTAGCCCGCATGGGACACGGTCACGACCATGTCCTCGCGGGCGATGAGGTCCTCGTCGTCGACGTCCGAATCCCAGTCCGCGATCACGGTCTTGCGCGGGGTCGCGAAGGCCTCGCGGACCTCCGTCAGCTCCTTGGTGATGATGCCCATGATGCGGGCGCGGGAGCGCAGGATGTCGAGATAGTCGGAGATCTCGTTGGCGAGCTTCTGCAACTCGTCGCCGATCTCGTCCCGGCCAAGCGCCGTGAGGCGCTGGAGGCGAAGGTCGAGGATCGCGCGGGCCTGGGTGTCGGAGAGGCGGTAGGTGCCGTCCTCGTTCACCGTATGGCGCGGATCGTCCACGAGCGCGATGAGCGGCGCGATGTCGTGGGCCGGCCAGTCGCGGGCCATGAGGGCCTCGCGGGCGGCGTTCGGATCGGGCGCCGTGCGGATGAGGCGGATGACCTCGTCGATGTTCGCCACCGCGATCGCAAGGCCGCACAGCACGTGGGCGCGCTCGCGGGCCTTGTTGAGCAGGAACTTGGTGCGCCGGGAGACCACCTCCTCGCGGAACTCGATGAAGGCCTGGATGAGGTCCTTCAGGGTCATGAGCTCCGGGCGGCCGCCGTTCAGCGCCACCATGTTGGCGCCGAAGCTCGTCTGGAGCGGCGTGTAGCGGTAGAGTTGGTTCAGGACCACGTCGGCCACCGCGTCGCGCTTCAGCTCGACCACGATGCGCATGCCGTCGCGGTCGGATTCGTCCCGCAGGTCCGAGATGCCCTCGAGCTTCTTGTCGCGCACGAGCTCGGCGATCTTCTCGATGAGCGAGGCCTTGTTCACCTGATACGGGATCTCGGTGAAGATGATCGCCTCGCGCTCCTTCCGGAGCTCCTCGATCTCGGATTTCGCCCGCATCACGATGGAGCCGCGGCCCGTGGTGTAGGCGGAGCGGATGCCGGCGCGGCCGAGGATCGTGCCGCCGGTGGGGAAGTCGGGGCCCGGGATGATCTCGATGAGCTGCTCGGCGGAGATGCCGGGATCGTTGATGAACGCAATGCAGCCGTCGATCACCTCGCCGAGGTTGTGGGGCGGCATGTTGGTCGCCATGCCGACCGCGATGCCGCCGGCGCCGTTGACGAGAAGGTTCGGGAAGCGCGCCGGCAGAACGACGGGCTCGTGCTTCGACTCGTCGTAGTTGGGCGAGAAATCGACCGTGTCCTTGTCGATGTCCTCCAGGAGCGGCATCGCGGGCTTCGCGAGGCGGGACTCGGTGTAGCGCATGGCCGCCGGCGGATCGCCGTCCACCGAGCCGAAATTGCCCTGTCCGTCCACGAGCATCAGGCGCAGCGAGAAGTCCTGCGCCATGCGCACGAGGGCGTCGTAGATCGCGCTGTCGCCGTGCGGGTGGTACTGACCCATCACGTCGCCGACGATGCGGGCCGACTTCACGTATTTCTTGTCCGGCGTGTAGCCGTTCTCGTACATCGAATAGAGGATGCGCCGGTGCACGGGCTTCAGGCCGTCGCGGGCATCGGGAAGCGCGCGGCTCACGATCACGCTCATGGCGTAATCGAGGTAGGAGCGCTTCATCTCGTCGATGATGGAAATCGACTTCACGTCGCTCGCCGGCTGATCCCCTGCGGGGCCGCCTGAGCGGATATCGTTCGGATCGGTCAAAACAGGATCTTTCGTCTCTCTGGCGGCGGGCGGCCGAGAGCCCCCGCCGGCACCTCATGGAGGCGCATCGAATCCAGTGCAAATCAACGTCTTAGATGGGGGAAAACGCGCCTGTTTACAAGCGCTTTGCCCCGGGTTTTCCAGAGGCGATTCGGGGGGTTGATTGGGCGCGGCGCTGATCGTCTCCCCTCCCCCTTGAGGGGAGGGGTACGGGGTGGGGGTGGCGGCGGTCATCTGACCGGAGAACATCCTGCCGCCACCCCCACCTCCAACTCCTCCCCGGAGATCTCGGCTGTTGCCGAGATCCTCTCGGAGATCACAAGCCGGCAACAGCCGGCTTGTGTGGGGGAGGAGGGCTCGCAGCGCCCCCTCACCCGTCCCAGCGCACCAGCAGCCCCGTGCAGTCGTCGCTCACCTTGAAGCGCGGATAGAGCCGCCCCGCCGGGTCGACCTCGGTCTCGATGCGCCGGGCCTCCCGGGCGAGGCTCTCCAAGCCCTCGCGGAGCGCCCGCTCCATCAGCCCCGCCGGGTCCACCGCCTCGTAGAGGTCCACGATGGCCGAGAGGCCGTCGCTCGTGAGCAGCACGGCCGTTCCGGGCTCGAGGGCGAGGCTGTCGTGCCGGAGGGCGTCCGCAGCCTCCGGGCGCAGGCTCAGGAGGGGAAGGCCGCCGCCCGCCCGCTGCTCCTCCCGGCGGCCCCGCAGCCAGTCCCGGAACGGGGCCGTGTCGAGCACCCGGCCCGGCGTGGTGCCGGTCGCCTCCAGGAATTCCTTGGCTTTCGCGCGCTCCGCCACCCGCATCTCGGGCGCCTCCCCCACCACCTCCACCGCGCCGTCCGGCCGGCGCAGGAAGGCGGAGGTGTCGCCGAAGGTCCACACGTCGAGGCGCCCCGCCCTCCCCCGCACGAGGGTCATGGCGCCCGCCGGCCAGGTCATGAAATCGTGCCGCTCGGGGGGCGCCGCGGCGAGGAACGCGTCGCGGGTCTCCGTCATCACGCGACGAGCGAGCGCCGCCCCGTCCTCGAAGCCCGGCGCCAGCGCCGTGAGGCGGTCCGTCGCGAAGCCCGCAAGCCAGGCCGCGTCGCTCGAGGGATGCAGCGCCGCGGGCGTGCCCGGCGGGATGAAGGTGTCGATGACCCAGGCCCACGGCCCCGCAGCCCCGCACGAATCCTCGTTCGCCCGGTCGGCATAGCCCGGCCAGCTGATCCGATCCAAAACCGTGAACATGATGCCTGTCCCCTCGCCAAACCGCGCCGGCGACGCCATAACGCCCCGGTCCAGCCCGGTCCAGCGATGCTCTCCGACTACATTTCGACAGCCCTCGTCACGCTCCTCGTGACTCTCGATCCGCCGGCCCTGGCGCCGATCTTCGTCTCGCTGACCCGCGGCATGAACGCCGACGAGCGGCGGCGGGTGGCGACCCGCGCCTCCCTCATCGCGTTCGGGATCCTGGCCTTCTTCGGGCTCGGGGGCGAGGTGCTGCTGCGGCTCCTCGGGGTCGGCATCCCGGCCTTCCGCATCTCGGGCGGCCTGCTCCTCTTCTGGATCGCCTTCGAGATGGTGTTCGAGCGGCGCAACGAGCGAAAGCAGCACACGGCGGACGTCGCCATCACGGAGGACCACATCCGCAACGTGGCTGCCTTTCCCCTCGCCATCCCCCTCATGGCGGGGCCCGGCGCCATCACGGCGGTGATCCTGCTCGCCGGGCGGGCGGACGGCAGCGTCGGCTATCTGTCGGTGCTCATCGCCCTCATCGCCTTCGGGGTGGCGTGCTGCCTCGCGGTGTTCCTCGCCGCCGACCGGGTGTCGCGGCTCCTCGGGGTCACCGGTAACGTGGTGCTGAGCCGCCTGCTCGGGGTGATCCTGGCGGGGCTCGCCGTCCAGTTCATCATCAACGGCATCGAATCCCTGCTGCGCCCGCCGCCCCTGTGAACGAAAAAGGCGCGGGCCCTTGAGACCCGCGCCCGTTCAAGCCCTGGGGCTCGAAGCCTTAGCGGTAGACGACGCGGGTCACGCGGCGCTGGCCGTAGAACGGACGCGACACCACGCGGGTGCGCACGACCGTGCGGGGCGAACCGTAGACCACGCGGCGGACCACCGTGCGCGGGGCGCGGTAGACCACGCGGCGGGTCACCACCGGGCGGGCATAGTAGCCGTCGAAATCGTCGTAGTAGCTGCCGGCATAGCCGTAGGTGACCGGGCTGTAGCCGTAGCCGTAGCCCGAATACGGGTAGCCGTAGGAGCTGCCGAAGCCCACCGAGATGCCGCTGCCGTAGCCGTAATAGTTCGAGCCGCCGAAGCCGACCGACAGGAACTGCGCCTGGGCCGCCTGCGGAGCCGCGAACAGGGCGGCGCCGGCCGCGAGAGCGCCAACGGCGCTGAGAGCGATCTTCTTCATGAATACCTCCAACTCGAAGGGCGTTTCAGCAGCCCTCCTTCGCAATGAAGGATCAACGCGTGGGAACCCGATGGTTTCCCACGAAAAACAAGCGAAATCACCTTTGTCGCAGGCCGGCTTTGCTCGCAAACTGTGCCGTTTCCGACGCTCTTTACTGCCGAGCCGTCACAGGGTCTCGAGAAGCCGCGCCATCAACTGGCGCCGCGGCTCGATGGACGACAGAAGACCGTATTCCTGCAGCGTATGCGCCCCGTCCCCGTCGATGCCGAGGCCGTCGAGGGTCGGCACCCCGAGGGCCGCCGTGAAGTTCCCGTCCGAGCCGCCGCCGACTCGGGGCACGTCCTGCAGATCGAAGCCGATCGCTGCGGCGAGGCCCCGCGCATGGTCGAAGAGCTTGGCCACCGTTTCCGTGCGCTCGTAGGGCGGGCGGTTCATGCCCCCGGTCACGGTCACCTTCAGGTCCGGGTCCCAGGCCTTCAGCCCGAGAATCGCAGCCTCGAACTCTTCCCCGTCCGCCACCGTCGCCACCCTCAGGTCGACGGAGAAGCGGCAATGCTGCGGGACCGTGTTCATGGCCGAGCCGCCCTCGATCAGCCCGACCGTGGTGGTGACGCCGCGCCCGTAATCCGTCAGGCCTTCCACGGTGAGAACCTGCCGGGCCGCCTCCCGGATGGCGCTGCGACCGTCCGCATGGCGCGATCCGGAATGGGCGGGGCGCCCCTCGACGTGCACGTCGAAGCGGCCGACGCCCTTGCGCGAGGTGACGATCCGCCCGCCGTCCCGGGCCGGCTCCGTCACGAGGGCGAAGGCGGCGCGCCCGGCGAGGTCCTCGATCAACGGCCGGGAGATCGGGCTGCCGATCTCCTCGTCGGGGGTGACGACGAACACGACGGGCCGGGAGGCCGTGCCCCGCTGCGCCACGTCCTTGAAGGCCTGCAGCGCCAGCCACGCGCCGCCCTTCATGTCGTAGATTCCGGGCCCGTAGAGCCGGTCGCCCTCCACCCGCATGGGCAGGTCGCGGGCGAGGGTCCCGACGGGGTGAACCGTGTCGAGATGGGTGAGGACGAGGGTCGCCCCGTCGTCCCGCTCGGGGCCCGCCCGCAGCACGAGCACGTCGCCCAGGCCCTCGGTGCCGGGGATCCGCTCCACCGCCACGGGCGCCTCGGCCATCTCGGCTACGACGAGGTCCATCATGAGGTTGACCCCGGCCCGGTCGCGGGTCGGGCTCTCGGTCTTGATCCAGGTGAGCAGGGTCTCGGGCGCTTCGGTCATCGTCGGCGGGGGCTTAGAAACAAACCGCCCTCATAGGCGCAAAGTCCCCGCCCTGTCACCCGGGGGCGGCGCAAACCGCCCGCCGTCGTCACCGTCGAAGAACGCCACCGGACACGCGGCGCCCCGGACCGGTCCAGAGCGCCGCCGATGGGGTGAACCGATCGGCTAGCTGGCGTTCATCTTGCCCGAGAGCTCCCACATCGCGTCCACGAGCTGGTTCACGTCGTCGTAATTGCTCCAGAGATGCGTCGAGACGCGAACCCCGTAATGGTCCTTGGGCGCCCCCGGCACGGGGAAGTTCACGTTTCGGATCACGAACCCGTACTCGTCCAGCATGCGCTTGACGAACTGGTCGGAGCGGGCCTTGTCCATCACCTGGTCCGGGTTGCGGAACGGATTGAAGGCCGTCAGCGCACATGCAAGCCGGGGGTCGTCCTTCGGCGAGTAGAGGGAATCGACGCCCCACTTCTCGGCGATCTTTTCCTTGAGGTGCTGAGACATCCCGACCGTATAAGCCTCGATCTTGGCTCGACCGATCCGATCCCAGGCCTCGCACGACTTTGCGAGTGCCAGATAGACGGGCCCGTTACGGCTGCCGGTACTCTGGATGCGCGCGGCGATGTCGTCCGTCTCCTTCTCGTTGGTCGTGCGGGGCGGCAGGCCTCCGGTGAGCGGGTAATTGCTCGTCACCAGCGGGAAATAAGCCGGAAGGGGCCGGGGATTGAACTGCGGCAACACCTTGTTGCGGATGTAAAGAATGCCTGTGCCGAGCGGGCCGCACTGCCACTTGTGTCCGGCACCCGCGAGGAAATCGACGCCCATCTCGCGGAAGTTCGCGTTCAGCATGCCGGGAATGTGCGCGCCGTCGCAGATCGAGACGATCCCCTTCTCCTGCGCAAGCTTCGCCAGCATGCCCACGGGCAGCATGGTGCCGGTTTTGTAGGTCGGTGCCGAGAAGACCATGGCCTTCGTCTTCGGACCGATGGCAGCCGAGAACAGGTCGACATAATCCTCGGCCCGCTGCTTGTTTCCAACGGGCAGCGTCACGCGCTTGATCACGACGCCGAAGCGGTCCTGAAGGAGCGCCATCGGAACATTGCCGCCCGGGTGCTCGTGGTTCGTGGTCACGATCTCATCGCCCGGATGCCAGACGAGCCCAAGCAGCGCATGGCACATGCCGTCGGAGGTGTTGCCCGACATTACGAGTTCGTCGGCATCGCAGCCGTAGCCGGCCGCAATCGCCTTTCGTTGCGCCAGGAAGTTCGAGTAGCCGCTCAGCGATTCCCGCGCCGCCTTGCGGCTTTCAGCGTCGAGAGTGTTCAGCGATTCGACAGGCATCGAGCCGGCCGTTCCGATGTTCATGTAACGGACGCCGGGCTTCTGCTCGAAGAGCTTGCGCACATCCCCCCAGAAAGCGGCATCGTCCTTCAAAGCCAGCTGCGTGCTGGCCGAGGCACCTTGCGCTGATGCTCGCGAGACCGCGAGCCCTGAAAGTGGGCCTGCTGCTGCGGCCGAAGCAGCCAGCATGCGCATGAACGCGCGGCGGTTCGGATCATAGGCAAGGGAGGCGGTGTCTTGGCCTTGGCTCATAATAGTCTCCTCGTGCTGGAATGAAGCCCCCGGTAAAATCTTCTTCTCAAAAAGCAAACCGGCGCCCGATTGAGGGGCGCCGGAGGGAGGATCAGCGAACAGCGATGGCGGCAATTTCGACTTTCACATCGCGTGGGAGCCGTGGCACCTGCACGGTCGCTCGCGCGGGCGGCGCGTTCTTGAAGAACGTCGCGTAGACCTCGTTCATCTTAGGGAATTCGTTGAGGTCGGTCATGAAGACCTGGGTCGACACGATGCTGTCCATGGTCAGGCCGTCGGCCTCAAGAACAGCCTTGAGGTTCTCGAGGACGAGCTTCGTCTGATCCTCGATGCTGGCGTCCTTCATGAGTTGCTTGGTCTTTGGGTCGATCGGGATCTGTCCCGCAAGGAACACCATGTTGCCGGCCTTGATGGCCTGCGAATAAGGGCCGATCGCCTCCGGCGCGTTGGGCGTCGAGATTACCTGCTTGGCGGTTCCTGAGGCTTGTTGCGCCGTGGCGGCGCCCGTCATGGTCAAGGTTGCTAAAGCCAGAGCGACGCCGGCGCGGTAACAAAACTTCATCGCTTTCCCCTGTTTTCGAGTGCCCCTGTCGCAACGAAGCGGCATGGTGTCACATTCTTAGGGAAGCACCCAGGGTAAGGCCCGTCAAGCAACGCCCAGCGCGCTTGCACCGGCGTTTGAGACGGACATGCAGACATTGTTTCTGCGCTGTCGAATGCGTGAGCCGTTACTGTCTCGGCATCGTCCGTAGCGGCGTCGATCGCCTACTGATCGCGCTCGGCCGCCCCTTCGAGAAAACGGCGGGCTTGCAGCCTAGCGTCTGGGCTTCAGCCTCGTCGGGATCGCGACCTGGTTCAGCGTGCCCTTAAAGCTGCAGGAGATGCCGTGGAAATAGGTGCACTGGCCGGCGCTGACGATGCGGGCGCGTCGGCCCTTGTTCTCGAAGGTGACGGTGAGGCGGCACACGGCGTCGTCCCGCGCCTCCACGTTCTCGACCAGCATCTCGGCGTCGTCGAGCTTGCCGATGCCGGCGAGGCGGCCGGCGCAGCGGCCCGGCACCTCCGTGGTGACGAGGGCCGCGAAGGTGTCGCCTTCGAGGTTGATCAAGGTGAGGGCGAGGCGCCCTCCCCCCTCGCCCTGGCCCTGGAAGAGACCTTCGAGGGCCGTGCTCAAGGGTTCCTCGTCGGCCCGCGCCGCGGGGCCCGCGAGCAGGAGGCCCGCGGCCGCAGCGCCCAGGAGCCAAGCCCGCCCGACGCTGGCGCCCCTCGAATGCCGGCTCATGCCAACCCCTCCTGGGGACAGCGCCCCGGAGCGGGTCCCCGCCGCACCGTCCCGCGGAGCCGCCCGGGGACGGTCCGGAGGACCGGCTTTATGGTGTGTTGTCCGCCGAATGAGCCGGGTCCTTAGAACGGGATGTCGTCGTCGAGGTCGGCGTATTTGGGCGCGGCGGCGGGGCGGCGCTCCATCGGGGCCTGGCGGCCAAAGTCGCCCCCCCGCTCGCCCCCGCGGCTCACCCCGGCAGGCTCGTCCGCCTCGTCCATCCCT
>DASZBD010000005.1:0-128450 GCA_035944475.1 Microvirga sp. | reverse complement strand
GAGCCTCGTGCAACTCGGCACGGGGCGCCACCAACGGCGCATCCGGGCCAGCATCACGAGTCTGACGTCGCAGATCGCCACCGATGCGGCGGGCGACAAGCACCTCACCAAGCGCCTCCTGCGCGACGCCGGCCTGCCGGTACCGCGGGGCGCCATCGTCCGCGGCGCGGACGAGGCCGTGCGGGAGGCCGAACGCCTCGGCTATCCGGTCGTGACGAAACCCCTCGACGGCAATCACGGGCGGGGCGTGAGCATCGGCCTTACTGGTCCTGAGGATGTCCGGCGCGGGTTCGAGGAAGCCGTTCGCCATGGCCGGCGCATCATCGTCGAGCAGCATTTCCAAGGGCGCGACCACCGCATCCTCGTCGTCGACGGGGAGATCGTCGCCGTTGCCGAACGCATACCGGCCCACGTGGTCGGAGACGGGCAGCGCAGCATCGCGGCGCTCGTCGAGGCGGTGAACCAGGACCCTCGCCGGGGCGAAGGCCACGAGCGGGTCATGACCCGGATCCGGCTCGACGCGCAGACACGGGGCCTCATCGCCAAGGCCGGCTTCGACCTCGACAGCGTGCCAGCGGCAGGGCGGACGGTCTATCTGTGCGATACCGCCAATCTGTCCACGGGCGGCACGGCTGTGGACCGCACGGACGACATCCATCCCGACAATGCCCTCGTCGCGCGCCGCGCCGCCCGGGCCATCGGCCTCGATGTCGCCGGCATCGACTTCATCGTGCCGGACATCTCCCGGTCCGTGCACGAGACCGGGGGCGGCATCGTGGAGGTGAATGCGGCGCCGGGCTTCCGCATGCATCTCCAGCCGTCCGAGGGCCGCGCCCGCAACGTGGCCCGCCCCGTCATCGACATGCTCTTCCCGCGGGGCGCTCCGACCCGCATCCCGGTCGTGGCCATCACGGGGACCAACGGCAAATCCACCACCGCGCGCATGCTCGGGCACATTCTGCGCGCGAACGGCCTCACGGTCGGCGTCACCTCGACCACCGGGATCTACGTCAACGGGGAGCGCGTCGTGGAGGCGGATGCGTCCGGCCCCTGGAGCGCGCGCGCCGTGTTGCGCGATCCGACCGTCGACATCGCCGTGCTCGAATCCGCGCGGGGCGGCATCCTGCGCGAGGGTCTCGGCTTTCCCGCCTGCGATGTGGGGCTCGTGACCAACATCCAACCGGACCATCTCGGCCTCAAGGGCATCGACACCCTGGAGGATCTTGCCTGGGTCAAGTCTGTGGTCGTGGAGGCCGTTCACCGCAACGGCACCAGCATCCTCAACGCGGACGATCCCCTCACGGCGGGCATGCGCCGGAGGGCCGGCGGGCGCATCGCGTATGTCTCGCTTCGCGGCGGGAGCGACATGCCTGATTTCCTGCGCGAGCACATCGAGCGCGGCGGCCTTGCGGTGGTGCGCGAGCCCGGCCGGGTCCCGGGTGGCGAGATCGTGGTCCACGACGACGGAGACGCGCTCCACCTCATGCGGGTCGCCGAGATCCCCGCCACCCTCGACGGCCTGGCGGATTTCAACGTGCAGAATGCCCTCGGTGCCGTGGCCGCGGCCTATGTCCAGGGCATCGCGCCCGGCGTCATCCGCACGGCCCTGTCCACCTACACGACCTCCTTCGAGCACAGCCCGGGGCGCCTCAACGTGTTCGACGGTCACGGCTTCCGGGTCATTCTCGACTACGCCCATAATCCCGCAGGGTTGAAGGCGCTCGGCGACCTCATCCTCAAGATGCGCCCCCGTCACTGCCGGGTGATCGGCATGATCAACATCCCGGGCGACCGGCGCGACGAGGACATACGCGAGATGGGCGCCCTGGCGGCCCGCTACTTCGACGACATCGTCTTCCGCGAGGATCCGGCGCGGCGCGGGCGAAAGCCCGGCGAGATCGTCGCGCTGCTCGCCGAAGGAGCGCTCGCGGAGGGCTTTCCGGAGGAGCGGATCCGCCGAATCCTCGACGAGGACGCGGCCGCCGAAGCCTGTCTCGGACAGGCCCGGCCAGGCGACCTCGTGGTGCTCACGCCGACCGATGTGGAGGGCATGTGGCAGCAGGTGCTCGACTTTCGGCCGGCGGCTTCGGACCGGTACCGCGTCGAGGTCGAGCGCTCGGCTTCGGCGGAACCGGAACGGGGGGCCGCATGACCTTCGCTCTCATCCTTCATGGCGGCGCCAAGTCGATCCCGCCCGGTCGGGAGGCGGCCAACCGCAGCGGCTGCCGAGACGCCGCCTTGGAAGGCCGCCGGGTGCTTGAACAGGGCGGTAGCGCGGTCGAGGCCGTCGAGGCCGCCATCCGCTCCCTGGAGGACGACCCGACCTTCAATGCGGGCTTCGGGTCCGATCTGAATGCCGACGGCATCGTCGAGATGGATGCGGCACTAATGGACGGGAGCACCCTCGACATCGGCGCCGTGGCGGCGCTGCAGGGCGTCCGCCATCCCGTCTCGGTCGCGCGACGGATGCTGGCGGAGCCCCCGACGCTCCTCGTTGGGGACGGCGCGCGCCGGTTCGCTGCCGCCTGCGGCGAAGAGCTCTGCGATCCGGCAGCCCTCGTCGCCCGGGAGCCGCCAGCTGCGCCTCACGAGCACGACACGGTGGGCTGCGTCGCGCTCGACCTCTTTGGACGGATCGCCGCCGGAACGTCGACGGGCGGTCTCGACGGTACCCGGCCGGGGAGGGTAGGTGACTCGCCTCTGCCCGGCTGCGGATTCTACGCCGACGACCGGGTCGGGGGTGTCTCGCTGTCGGGGGATGGTGAGAACATCGCCCGCGTGCTCCTCGCCGCCCGCGTGATGGAGGCTCTCGAGGCCGGTGCGGGGCCGGCGGCTGCCGCGCAGGCGGGCTTGGACCGCCTCGCCCGGGTGGGCGGGGAGGCCGGCGCCATCGTGCTCGACCGGCACGGACGCTTCGGCGCCGCCCATAACAGCCCGCATTTTGCCATTGCCTGGATCGCGCAGGGCATGAACGCACCCTGCGTTCGCCTGCGGCAGGACGAAAAGGTGACGTAGCAGCATGTCGAACCGAACACTCCAGGGAGCGCGGGGCCCGCTCATCATCATCGGCGGGGGCGAGGACAAGGAGGGGCCGCGCACGATCCTGCGAGAGGTGGCCCGCCACGTCGACGGCGGCCGACTCGTCCTCGCGACCGTCGCCTCCCACGAGCCTGAGGGATACTTCGAGGCCTACCAGCGCGCCTTCGCGGATCTTGGCGTCACGGATCTCGTCGAGCTCTACGTTCGGGACCGGGCGGAGACCCTCGATCCGGACAAGCTCAGCCTCTTTGAGGGCGCGGCGGGTGTGTTCTTCTCAGGGGGCGACCAACTGCGCATCTCGAGCCAGATCGGCGACACCCCTGTCGAGCAGCGGGTGCGAGACCTGCACAATCGGGGAGGGCTCATCGCCGGCACCTCCGCCGGCGCCTCCATGATGAGCGAGACCATGCTGGTGAAAGGCACGAGCGGCGAGTCGCACAAGATCGGCGACCTCCACATGGCGCCGGGCCTGGGGCTCGTGCGGGACGTCATCATCGACCAGCACTTTGCCGAGCGCGGACGCTTCGGTCGGCTCTTCGGCGCCGTCGCCCACAACCCGCGCGAACTCGGCATCGGGATCGACGAAGACACCGCGCTCGTTCTCCAGGGAACGCGCTGCGAGGTGATCGGAAGCGGCTGCGTCTACGTGGTGGACGGGGCCGGAGTGACCCATTCCAACATCGCCGAGGCCCGGCCCGACCGCGCCCTCTCGATGTACGACCTGCGCCTCCACGTCCTGAACTCCGGCGACGGCTTCGATCTGGCGCAGCGGCGTCCCGCGCAGGTGCCGGATGTCTCGACGAGCCACGCCATCGAAGCAGGCGTCAGCGCCTGATCTTGCGCCTCACTCGCGCTCGCCTGCCGTCCTCGCTTCGATGGGGCGATGGGGTCGACCGCCTTGCAGGCTTGCGCGAGGACCAAACGTGCATCTGCGCACGGTTGATCGCGCGCTGCCCCAACCTGTGTTAGGCCGGCGCCTTACGGTGGTGGTCCCCATGACGCGACGATTGTCTCTCGATGCGCTTCGCAATCTGCCCGACACCGTGGCGCGGCCACGCTACACGCGGGATTCGGTGCGGGCCGGCATCCTGCATATCGGGGTCGGCAACTTTCACCGGGCGCATCAGGCCGTCTACCTCGACGATCTTTTCAACGCCGGCACGAGCCGCGACTGGGCGATCTTGGGCGCCGGCGTCCGGCGCGGCGATGGCGCCATGCGGGCGGCGCTCGAGGCGCAGGACTGGCTCACCACCGTGGTCGAGCTCGAGCCGGGCGCCAACCGCGCGCGGGTCACCGCGGCCATGACGGGCTTCGTGCCCGTGGCGGAGGATGCGAGCGCCATCGTCGAGGCGCTCGACGATCCCGCCCTGCGCATCGTGTCGCTCACGGTCACGGAGGGCGGCTACTGCATCGACCCGGCGACGGGGGCCTTCAACCCGGATCATCCCGAGATCCGGTTCGACGCCGCGAACCTCGACCGGCCGCGGGGCACGTTCGGCGTGCTCGCCGCCGCCCTGAAGCGGCGGCGCCAGCAGGGGATGGCCCCCTTCACGGTCCTGTCCTGCGACAACATCCCAGGCAACGGCCACGTGACGCGCGATGCGGTGTCGGGCCTTGCCGCCCTCGTCGATCCTGATCTCGCCGAGTACATCCGCAACGAGGTGTCGTTTCCCGACAGCATGGTCGACCGGATCACCCCCGCCACCAGCGACCGGGAGCGCGCGCTCCTCGCGGAGCGGTTCGGGATCGAGGACCGCTGGCCCGTGTTCTGCGAGCCGTTCCGGCAATGGGTGCTGGAGGACCGGTTTCCCGCCGGGCGCCCGGCGCTCGAGGAGGCCGGCGTGACGTTCACGCCGGATGTCGCGGCGTACGAGACCATGAAGATTCGCATCCTCAACGGTGGGCATGCGGCCATCGCCTATCCGGCCCGGCTTCTCGGGATCCACTTCGTTCACGAGGCCATGGGCGACCCTGAGGTGCGGGGCTTTCTGGACCGGCTCGAGCGCGAGGAGATCATCCCGTTCGTGCCGCCGGTGCCGGGGGTCGATCTTCCGGCCTATTACGATCTCGTCGCGACCCGCTTTTCCAACCCGGAGGTCGGCGACACCATCCCGCGCCTCGCCCAGGACGGCTCGAACCGCCAGCCCAAGTTCATCCTGCCTGCCATTCGCGACAGGCTGCAGGCGGGCGCTCCCGTCGTGGGCCTTGCGCTCGTCTCCGCGCTTTGGTGCCGGGCCTGCGCCGGAACGGACGATGCGGGCGCGCCGCTCGCGGTGGAGGACCAGAACGCCCCGCGGCTGATCCCGGCAGCGCAGGCGGCACGACACGGTCCGGCCGCCTTCCTCGGCCTCGACGAAATCTTCGGGGAGCTTGCGAGCGCGCCACCCTACCGAGAGGCCTTCGCCTCGGCCCTGCAGAGCCTCTGGCAGCACGGGACCCGCGAGACCCTGAGACGATACATCGCCAGCCGATGAAGCCGCTATATACCTCGCTCCGGAGCACAGGCAGGAAGGGCGAGAGCAGGCCGGTCGCAGACCGGCCGATCAGAATGGTTTCGGCTGGCGCGAGAGAGCTATCCGACCCCCTCGCCCTCGTGGTGAAGATAAGTGGGGTCGAAATCTCCCACCTGCTGCAATTGTCCCCAGTCGAGGACCTCCAGGCGGCTGCCCTTGAGGCTGATCAGGCCGTTGCCCCGCAACACCTGCAGAACGCGGTTGACGTGAACCGTCGAGATGCCCATCGCATCCGCCAGCTCGGCCTGCGTCATCGGCAGTTCGCAAGCATCGCCGTCCGCAAGCCCCACGGCCCGCAATCGCAGCAGCCACTCGGACAGGACGTGGGCCATGCGGTTGTAAGCTTCCCGTCGTCCGATATTCGTCATCCATTCGCGGAAAATGGCGCCGTCGACGAGCGTCTGGCGCCAGAACGCCTCCATGATCCGCGGGTGCTGGCGGCACAGGTCCCGCAGGGGCTCGTGATGGATGAAGCCGATCCGGCACGAGGTGAGCGTGGCGATGCTGTTGTCGATGACGCGCAAGTGCAGGCTCTGCAGGTCAGGGATGTCGCCAGGGATGTGCCAGGCATGGATCTGCCGCTTGCCGTCGCCCGTCGTCTTGTAGGTTGCCGTAAAGCCGCTCAGGACGACGCAGGATCTGGAGGGCCGATCGCCTTCCCGCACGAGATCCTGATCGGCCCGGATGGCCTGGACCTGCATGGGAAGGTTGTGCAGGGCAGCGCGCTCGTCCTCATCGAGGCTGAATACTGTTTCCAGCTTGCGGACGAGCGGGGCCGCATTCGAGATGGACGGTATAGCCACGTTGGCGCTCCCGGAGGTTGAAGGCGGGAGCACACACATCTCTCAGTCAGCGGCGCCTGTGATCGGTTGCCGATGATGGCCGACTCTCGCACACAAGCGAATGCTGGTCCGCAACCTATGTTAGGCGACGCGCCGCAAACGACCCCGCCAAGCTGAGAAGTCGTCCGGCAATTCTGGCATCCGGGTAAGCGGCCGGTAAGGACATCGGCGGATTCCAGTCCTCCCGCCCGGCGGCTTGACCCGAGCTTAAGCCTCCGGAGGCATCCATGGACGGCACGACTTCCGCCGTTCTCGCCCGCCGACCCGATGAGCCTTCCATCATCCTCTCCCACAGCCCGCGGCCCGATCCAGGGAGCGGCGCTCGCGCTGCTGGTCGGCCTCAGCGTCTTCGCCGCCGCATGGGTCAGCATCGAGCTCACCCGCTCGACGGGTCGGGTCGCCGCGATCTGGCTGTCCAATGCCTTCCTGCTCGTGGCGCTGCTGCGCTCGCCCCTGCGCCGCTGGACGCTCATTCTGATATTCGGCCTTGCCGGCAATCTGGCTGCAAACCTCCTCCATGCCGATCCGCCGCTCGTCGCCCTCGGCCTCGTTGCCTGCAACGGGATCGAGATCCTCGTGTGCGCCGCGGGCTTGCGGGTCCTGTGCGCCGGTCACGTGCCCGACCTCGGCCAGCCCCGAACCCTGGCTTCCTTCTTCGTCCTCGGCGCCGGCGTGGCGCCGGCCCTCTCGGCCGGCCTTGCGGCGGTCTTCCTCTCCGCCACCGCGCAGGCCGAGCCGCTTCAGGTGTTCGCCACCTGGTATGCGGCGGACGCGCTGGGCCTCCTGATCGTCGCGCCCGTTCTCCTGTCCGTGCGGGCGGGCGAGTTCCGGGTTCTGGTCGCCCCTGAGACGAGGGCGACCGTTCTCCTCGCCTTCGCGGGGCTGATCGCGGCGCTCGGCATCGTCTTCGTCCAGACGCGCTATCCGCTGCTCTTCCTCGTCTTCCCACTCCTCGTGCTGATCGCCTTCCGGCTCGGCATGGCCGGAGCAACGCTCGGCCTCGCGCTCACGGCAGCCGTGGCCCTTGCCGCGACGGCCCTCGACCTCGGCCCGATCGCGGCCGTGGAGGGCGGCATGCGCGAGCACGTCATCGTCCTGCAGGTCTTCGTCGGCGTGGCGGCCCTCACGAGTCTCAAGGTCGCCTCGGTCCTGGCGGAGCGGGACCGCCTCGTGCACGACCTGACCTCCGCCAAGGGCGAGGCCGAGCGGGCCGCCGAGGCGATGCAGAGCCGGGAGGCTCACCACCGGGCCGTCCTCGACGGCCTGCCGCAGAAGGTCTGGACGGCGGATCCCGACGGCCGGGCGAGTTACTACAATCAGAGAATTCTCGACTATCACGGCGATCTGGGGCCCGGGCTCGAAGATCGCGTCCGGCTCAATCACCCCGACGACGAGCGCCGCATGCTCGAAGTGCGCGAGAGCTCGATGGCAGGCGGGCAGGCCTTCGAGGTGGAAGGCCGGCTCGCCAATCGCCTCGGCGAATACCGCTGGCACCGCCTCTCCATGGCGCCGCTGCGGGACGAGCGGGGCGAGATCGTCGAGTGGGTCGGAACGTCGCTCGACATCCACGACCTTAAAGTCACGAAGGAGCGCCTGAGAGAGAGCGAGGCCAGTTTCCGCCTCCTTGCCGAAAACGCCACCGACGTCGTCCTCCTGCATCGCCCCGATCCCGGCGAGGCGCCGCTCTACGTCTCTCCGTCCTGCGAGCGCGTTCTGGGCTATGCCCCGCGGGAGCTCGCCGACACGAGCCTCGCCGACCTGCTCCATCCCGCCGACCGCGCCGCTCACGCGGGCGACGTCGCGGGACTGACGGCGTCGAGGCAGGCGGCGACGGCCGTCTACCGCATGCGCTGCAAGGGCGGTCACTGGATCTGGGTCGAGGCCGTCACCAGCCTCGTCGAGGGTAGCGGGGAGGACACCCTCATCACGTCGCTGCGCGACGTGACCGAACGCCAGCAGCAGGCGCAGGAACTCATCTCGTCCCGCGAGATCGCGGAGCTCGCTCTCGCCCAGGCCCGCAACGCGAGCCAGGCGAAGACCGACTTCCTCGCCTCCATGAGCCACGAAATCCGCTCGCCTCTCAACGGCATCTTGGGCTTTGCCGAACTCCTCGCCGAAGATCGCACCCTAGGCCCCGAGCAGCGCCGGGAGGTCGAGCGCATCCAGAGTGCCGGGCAGGCCTTGCTGACCCTCGTGAACGACATCCTCGACTTCTCCAAGATCGAGGCGGGCCAGATCGACCTCGAGCCGCTGCCGTTCTCCCTCACCGATCTCGTCGAAGGTACGATCGGCATCGTGGAGGCGCAGGCCCGGCGCAAGGGTCTCGATGTCCGGGTGACGCTCGACTCGAACGCCCCTACCGGGCTGATGGGCGACGAGATGCGGCTGCGCCAGGTGCTGCTGAACTTCCTCAACAACGCGGTCAAGTTCACGGCCAAAGGCAGCGTCTCCCTCGACGTGACGCTCAAGGGAGAGGACGAGCACGGGGCTGTGCTGCTGTTCGAGGTGCGGGATACCGGGATCGGGATCCCGGACGACAAGATCAACCGGCTGTTCAAGCGCTTCAGCCAGGTCGACGGCTCGATCACCCGCCAGTTCGGCGGCACGGGCCTCGGCCTTGCGATCTGCAAACGTCTTGTCGAGTTGATGGGCGGGCAGGTGGGTGTGGTGAGTGCCGAAGGCGTCGGCTCGACTTTCTGGTTCCGCGTCGTCCTGCCGCGAACGGAGGCTCCGCCGACGAGGCTGTCGCACGAGGCCGCCGTCGCCCATGCCCATGTGCCAAAGGCGCGGATCCTCCTCGTCGACGACATTGAGCTTAACCGGGATCTCGCCGGCAAGATCCTGAGGGAGGTCGGCCACGAGGTCGACGCCGCCTGCGACGGGCTCGAGGCGATCGCCGCCGTTCAGGCCAAGATCTATGACGTCGTGCTCATGGACGTGCAGATGCCCGTCATGGACGGCATCACCGCGGTCGAGAAGATCAGGGCGCTTCAGCATCCCTGCCGCAACGTTCCGGTCATCGCTCTCACCGCCAACGTCCTGCAGTCGCAGGTCGCCCAGTTGCGGGCGGCAGGCATGAACGACCATGTCGGCAAGCCCTTCAAGAAAGCGGAGCTCCTGAGCGTCGTCGAGCGCTGGCTGTCGGACCTCGTCATGGTCTCGGATCCCGCCGGGGCTGACATGATCGAGGCGAGCTTCGAGCGCGCCGTCTACGACGACCTGCGGGACACCGTCGGCGACCGGATCACCGAATGGCTCGACAAGCTCGGCGAACTGCTGCTCTCCGACCGGCTCGCTGAGGCGGCCGTGCTGGGGGATCCCAAGCGCGCGGCGGGCCTTGCCCACATGGTGGTGTCGACGGGCGGCATGCTGGGCTTCCATGCCCTCTCGGAGGCGGCGCGTGCCCTGGAAGAGGCATGCCTCGGGAACGATCATGTCGCGTGCCGCTACGCAGCCTTCGATGCGACGAGGGCGGATGCGCTCATGCGGAGCGAGGCTCTGAAAGCCGAGGGACTGACGCGCAACGCCGCCTGACCTTGCGGGCCAGGCACGGGCCGCGTCGGCAAGACCGGTCCGTTCGGCGCGGGCCTACAGGATTTCCTTGATCTTGTCGGCCAGTGCATTGGGGGAGAACGGCTTCAGGATGAAGCTGTCGACGCCGGCGGCCTTGGCCTCGACCACGTCTTTGCCGTTCTTGTTGGCCGTCATGATGAGGAACTTGGTTTTCTTCAATTGAGCGTCCGCCCGCACGGTCTTGAGCAACTGAAGGCCGCTCACCGGCTTCATCTGCAGGTCGCAGACGACGAGCGCGTAGGTCTTGCGTGACATCATCAGGAGGGCCGTGAGACCGTCCCGCGCCTCGTCCACCTCGGAATAGCCCAAAGTCCTGACGATGCGCCCGACGAGATCGGCCATCAGCGACTGGTCGTCCACCACCAGAACAGGTTCGGAGGTGGCCGGCAGGGAATACGCAACGGAAGAGGTCATGAACATCGAGCCTGTGTGCTCGTCCGATTAGCAGACGGGCTCTCAACGAAAGCTTACGGATATCGTCGAGAGGCAGAGGCGCAGGGCCGTTCCGGACGAGGGCCCGGCGGCGCGGAGCGCCGCCGGGCCTGGCGTTCAGGTTGCGCTCGGCAACGCGGCGGGCTGCGCGGCGTCGGTCCGTCTCAGGCGCATCTCGCCGATGTTGAGCAGGATCGGCGCCGCGATGAAGATGGACGAACTCGTCGCGAGCACGAGGCCGAACAGCAGCACCACCGCGAACTCCCACAGCGCGGGCCCGCCGAAGAGTGCGAAGGGCGCAATCGCCAGGAACAGGGCGAGCGACGTTCCGATGGTGCGCGACAGGGTCTCGTTGATGGACAGGTCGATCACCTCGCGCAGGGGCTTTGCCTTGTAGACCCGCAGGTTCTCCCGCACCCGGTCGTAGACCACCACCTTGTCGTTGATGGAAAAGCCCATGATGGTGAGGATCGCGGCGATCGAGGTCAGGTTGAACTCGAGGCCCGTCACGGCAAAGAACCCGACGGTCTTGGTGAGATCCAGGAACATCGTAAGGATCGCCCCCACCGCGAATGGCCATTCGAAGCGAAGCGCGATGTAGCCGAACATCGCCAAAGCCGCGAGCCCGAGGGCCAGGATGCCTTCCTGGAAGAGCTCGGAGCCGACCGAGGCGCCGACCACCTCGACGCGCCGGATCTCCGCCGCCGGCGAGACCTCGTGCAGGGTGTCCTTCACCCGCTCAACGGCCTGGCTCTGGGCGCCGGCCCCGCCGTGAGGCTGCTCGAAGCGCAGCAGCACGTCCTGTGGGCCGCCGAACTGCTGGACCTGGACGGGCCCGAGGCCGAGCCCGCCGAGCTTCTCGCGCAAGGTTGCTACATCGGCTGGTGCCTCGGTGCGGGCCTCCACTACGACGCCACCTGCAAAATCGATGCCCATCTTGAGCCCCGGTGCATAGGTAAGCCCGAGCGAGGCGAGGCTGATGAGAGCCGAGACGATGAGACCCGAGTAGCGCGCCCGCATGAACGGGATCGCCGTGTGGTCGGGAAAGAAGCGAAGGCGTGTTCCGATGGTGAGGCTCTTGGGCCGGGCTGCCTTCAGCCAGCGGGCCGTGAGGAGCCGCACCAGCAGGATCGCCGTGAACATCGAGATCAGGATGCCGAGACTGATCGTGACCGCAAAGCCCTTGATGGCGCCCGTGCCCACCACGAACAGGATCACCATCTTGATGAGCGTCGTCACGTTGGCGTCCGTGATGGCCGCGTAAGCCCGACGAAAGCCGGTCTCGACCGCAGCGATGACGCCGCGACCGCGGCGCACCTCCTCGCGGGTGCGCTCGTTGACGAGGATGTTGGCATCCACCGCCATCCCGAGCGCGAGCAGGATCCCGGCGATGCCTGGCAGCGTAAGCGTCGCGCCGAGAAGCGACAGGCCCGCGACGGTGAGGGCCAGGTTCACGATGAGGGCAGCGGCGGCGTAAAGGCCGAAGCGCCCATAGGTCGCCACCATGAAGCCGACGACGAGGGAGAAGCCGGCAAGCACAGAAAGAAGGCCGGCCTGGATGGCATCGGCCCCGAGGCTTGGACCAACTGAGCGCTCCTCGACGACCGTGAGCGGGGCCGGCAGGGCGCCGGCGCGCAGGAGAACGGCCAAGTCGTTGGCGTTGGCGACGGAGAAGTGGCCCGATATCTGGCCCTGTCCTCCGGTGATCGGCTCGCGGATGACCGGGGCCGAGAGCACCTTGCCGTCGAGCACGATGGCGAAGGGCTCGCCCACATGGGCCGTGCTCACCTCCGCAAAGCGCCGGGTGCCGGTGCCGTCGAGGCGAAAGCTCACCACCCATTCACGGGTGCGCTGGTCCTGGCTCGCATGAGCGTCGACGAGGTTGGCGCCGTCCACCTCGACGGCCCGGCGCACCGCCAGGGTGCGGGAGGGGCCGGCCTCCTTGTCGGCGAGCGGCAGGAGTTCGGTGTCGGGATCGGCCGCCGATGCGCCCTGCGCCACGAGGCGGAAGGTCATCTTGGCGGTCGAGCCCAGGAGCCGCTTGATCCGGCCCGGGTCCGACACGCCGGGCAGTTCGACCAAGACCCGGTTCTGGCCCTGGCGCGCCACCACGGGCTCGCTCACGCCCGTTTCGTCGATCCGGCGGCGCACGATGGCGATGGATTGCTGGACGGCCTTGGCGGTGACGTCCGCAAGTCCCTCGTCGGTGAGGGTGAGGGCGAGGCGGGCACCGTCGGCCGCCACCGCATAGAGCGGCGCCTGTGACGCTCCCTCGCTCCTGGCGCCGATGAGGTCGGCGAGGGCCTTCTCGGCCCGGGGCCGGTCTGCCTCGTTCGCGAGGTTGACCGTGAGCGTGCGCTCCCGGGCGGAAAGGCCGTTATGCCGGATGCCGGCCTGGCGCAGGGCCTGGGCGGCCCCCGTCCGGGCCGAGTCGAGCCGCTCCTTGACGACGGCCCCCGTGTCGACTTCGAGCAGCAGGTAGGAGCCGCCCTGAAGATCGAGGCCGAGATTGACGTGCGGATGGGGAGCCCAGGCGGGCAGGTAGTGGGCGGGCGTGAAGGCGAGGGCGGCAATGAAAAGCCCGAACAGGCAGATGCCGGCGATGACCGCCGTCTTGAGGCGGGAGAAGATGAGCATGGTGGACCTCGTCTGAGCATGAGCTGAAGGCGCGTGCTGCGGGCACGCGGCAGGGCGCAGCACGTCACGGGTGCGGCGCGTCAGGCGTCAGACGAGGGAGGACCGGTGGGCGGCGCGGCGCAGGCGCGGTGCCGGGGCGGGGCGGTGGCGTCGAAGGCGCACCCGACCGCGATGGCGAGCGCCAGGTCGAGGCGGAGGGGTGCAAAGGCTGTAAGGATGCCCTTGGGGGGGGCGTCCCCCTCGAAGCGCTCGGTCTCGGCGCTGCGGTCAGACCGCCACTCGCCCGCGTCCTCATGGGCCGCGGTGGCAAGGGCGAGGATGCGCTCCACCCCTTGAACCCGATGTCCCTGACGATCCGGCTCGAGCGCCGGCACGCCCGCCAGAAGCAGGAGCGCCAGCATCGGCTGGATCAGAAGGGCCAAGAGGCGGGCGGGGATCACGGGTGCAAATCAGGTCCGGTCTGAGGGCAATGTGCTCGTTCCCGCCCCGAAAGCAAGCCGCCATCGGGGACGCAGGTCGAAGCCTCAACTCCAAACCCTGGCCATGTGGTTCCCGGGATCGCATGTTTCAGGCTCGCGGGCCATGTCAAGGAGGGCTGCGCCAACAAACGCGGCCTGGCGCCCCGAAGCATGCGGCACGCCGTGGGAACAGCCTGCCGCCCGAAGCGTTCTCGCCACGGTCAAGCCGTGGGGATCCGATGAGCAACCTGCTGCGCGTTCTTCTCGCGATCCTGCTCCCGCCGGTGGGGGTTTTCTTCACCGTCGGCCTCGGCGGGCAGTTCTGGCTCAACATCCTCTTGACGATCCTAGGCTACCTGCCCGGCATCGTGCACGCGGTCTGGATCATCGCCCGCCGGAGCCGGTAGCCCAGCGTATTGGGCAAGCCTGCGTTGCGCGTTCTCCGGCAGCCCTGCGAGTCACGGGGTGTTTGCGGATCTCAAGCCGCACGATCCGTCTTACCGTCGAGAGTTCTGATGAGTGGAGCGTTCGGGCAAGGGTCGGGCAGGGCCGCGGCCGTCGCGCAGCCCGCCGCCTCCTCGCACCAGATGCATGTGTCGACGGCAGCCGCGACCGCTTCGGAGGGCCAGCGGGCCACGTGCTGGACGCCGCGCCCTCTCAGGTGAGCGGCGAGGCCGGGTGCCTCCTCGGCAATCGCGTGGAATGTGGTCGTGCAGATCATCGGCGCTTCCTTTGCAGATCGCAGAGCCCACGATCCCACGCTTGGCACAGGGCAGCTTTGATCCAGGCCAATCGGCGACATGGCCCACAAGATCCTGGCAAACATCTCGCAGCGGCAGGCCGAGCGCCTTGACGAGGGCCGAGGCCAAGCTCAAGCTTCCCTTGCGGAAGGAAACTGCGGAGGAGAAGTGCCATGGCCCGGCAGACAGGCGTACGCGATGCTCGGACCACCAAGCGGGTCCGGCAACCCGGTACCCGGCCGAAGGTCGCCCTGCGCAAGGCACGTCCCGCCCGGTCGGCCACGGTCCGGCACTGCATCGAGGAGCTCACGCGCCTTACCCTCGACATCAAGCAGCAGCTTCGCCTGTCGAGCCACTAGGCCATCTGCCCTCGCGGGTTCTGTCGCGAGCGGCAAGCGTGACGGACGTCCGCGAATCAGCGACATTACGCAACGTCACGCTTGGGGAGGCCAGAATGGTCCGACGCTCCGTTGCCCGCAGAACGCGTCCTGTTGCCGGTCCGCTTTATGCTCGAAGCGAGCGGGCGCGCCTGCGGCTCGGCACGGTTATGGGAGGCGCCTTGCTGTCCCTCGCCGTCGGAGCCGGCATCGGCCTTCTCATCCACCGGCCCGGCGTCACGCCGGCGGTGTTCGTGCCGGTCGAAGACGTCAGCCGGACCGGATCCGTCGCTCAGACCGCGACGCGCGTCATGCCCGACGAACCCATCCACGGCCTCGAGCCCACGCCCTTATGGCCGGCGCAGGTTCCCTTCCTGGATGGCGGGACGCGGTCGGCACCACAGAAGCGGGCCGCCGTCGCGCCGACCCTGCCGGACATCGTCGTCGAGATCCCGGCTCTGCCGGAGGTCGCGCTGGTGTTCGTGCAACCGGAGCCGAGGGTTGAGCCGGACGCGACCGACCCCGCCTATGTCGATCCGAGAGCCCAGGTCAGGATCCTGGAGACGATCGTTGTCGAAGCGGCGGCCACACAGCCCGCCCGGCCAGGTCCGGCCGCCGTCGCCGGCAGGCCCGAACGGGCCGCGGCCGATCAGCGCCGGCGCGAGGCCGCACCGCAGCCCTTCGTGCTCCCCTCGGCTCTCGCATCCCGGTAGCCTGCCGCCCATCATTGCGGGCGCTAATCGAGGGCATCGGAGCGCCGATCCTTGTCCGGCCACGGGATCAAGCGCAGCTTAAATGGGCTGCTTCCCGCAGCGCCAGACGAGCCCCGGGCCGCGCACGGATGCACTGCCGGCCCGGGCGCCTCGTCGGGCCGCCCGCGCCTCTCGACAGGCGCGCGCTGTCGGGCAGACTGAGGACCTATGAGGCGGGCGTGCTCCGGGCCTCCATGTGCCCGGAGCGCCACCGGCCTCATGAGCCGCAGCCCCAGCCTCTTTCGGCTTCGCTTCACACCAAGGTCGCGCGCTGCTTGGCCCCGCGCCCGCAAGTTGCAACGCAAGCGGATGGCGACAAATGCTCAGCTGTTCAAAGTTTCATAAAAATGGCGGAGGGAGAGTCCGCCATATCACGTGCTGCTGAAGTCCGCAGAGGTCCAGGTGTCGGCCTCATTCATGTACACGTACAGCAACTTGGTGCTTCTGTCGTCTTGGTCTGTCCGCTACAATCCAGCAACATGGGTGGGGATGCGGGTGGGGAACAAGGGTGGGAAGGCAGCTTCACAAACTCTCGGCGCGAGCCGTCTCGACGCTCACCGCTCCCGGCCGACATTCTGATGGCGGCGGGCTCTACCTGAGCGTCTCGCCCAACGGCGCTCGCTCCTGGGTGTTCATGTGGAAGGTGGCGGGCAAGCGCCGCGAAATGGGCCTTGGCTCGCTCCGGGATGTCTCTCTGGCCAAAGCCCGTGACCGGGCAACGGAGGCCCGTCAGAGCCTCGTCGACGGCCTTGATCCCCTCGCCACTCGTAACCGACCCAAGGTGATGACGTTTGGCGAGGCTGCAGACGCCCTGATCGAGAGCATGTCTTCCTCCTGGCGCAACGACAAGCACCGGGCTCAGTGGAGAATGACCCTCACCCTATATTGCGAGCCGGTGCGTTCGAAGTCTGTGGCGGAGGTTACGACAGAGGACGTTCTCAAAGTCCTGAAACCCCTCTGGACCGAGAAGCCCGAGACCGCCTCGCGCTTAAGAGGCCGGATGGAGCGGGTGCTCGACTTTGCGCGAGCGCGAGGCCAGAGGGCAGGGGAGAACCCAGCCCGATGGCGGGGGCATCTCGATGCTGTCCTGCCAAAGCGAGCGCGGCTCACCCGCGGTCACCACAAGGCGATGCCCTTCGACGATGTGCCGGCCTTTATCGCGGCTCTGCGCGAACGAGAAGGGGTTGCGCCTCGAGCTCTGGAGTTCGCCATTCTGACAGCGGCCCGGTCAGGCGAGGTGCTGGGGGCCCGCTGGGAAGAGTTGAGCCTTGAGAAGGGCCTCTGGACCGTCCCGGCGCGCCGCATGAAGGCCGGCCGGGAGCATCGAGTACCGCTCTCGAGGCGGGCGGTGGAAATCCTGCGCGATATGGAGCGGGTACGATTGAGCGAGTACGTCTTTCCCGGCATGAAGAGGGGTCGACCTCTCTCGGTCATGGCTCTGGAGATGGTGCTACGGCGCATGAAGCAGGATGTGACGGTGCACGGCTTCAGGAGCGCCTTCCGGGACTGGGCCGGTGAGCGCACCCACTTTCCTCGCGAGGTCGCAGAAGCGGCCCTTGCGCACCTTGTGGGCGATGCAGTTGAGCGGGCCTACAGACGAGGGGATGCACTGGGAAAGAGGCGTGAGCTGATGGATCTCTGGGATGCCTTCCAGCTGCAAGGAAAAGCGACAACCAAACAGGTCTAACCATGCCCAAGCGTCGCGCAACTTCGAACCTGGTGCTCGCACACATCGATGCTCAGTCTCCGGTCGCCGTTGCTCACCGGGATGACATCGGGATGGACCTCCGGGCTGTCTTGCCTGCGGACTGGGGCGTTAAGCTTTCGCAAGCCGCACCAGGCACCTTGTCGCCTGACGCGCTTAAGTGTGTCCAAGCTGCCGTCGATGTCTTTGCCGTTGCCCGGTGGTTTGAACTTCAAAAGATGCCGTACCGTGGGACCTGGGTTGGAGCGGGTCAGCCGGAACCTGGGTTTCTGGATGAGATCGAGGCCTTGGGCTCGACGCTGGCCCGGCTCAATAGGACCTCATCATCCGTTACCTCCCTAGTCATCGATGAATTGTGTGAGATCCGGGAACCGTACATGGATCCAGCCGAAGTCCGCGCGACCCTGGCGGATCTGTACGACCGCGCGCGACTTCTTTGGAAAGAGCATGCCACCAAGGCAGGTCTTCAATCTGAGAAACAGAACGATGATTTCAATCAACTGGTAGGCACGCTGGCAGGTGTTTTCAGGAACGCAGGCTGGAAAGTATCCGCAGCTAAATCAAGTCGCGCCAAGAACCCCCGGCCCTCAGAGTTCGTTTTGTTTGTGCACACGCTGATGAGCTGCTTGCCTCGAGAAATCCAGCAGCATGCGCACTCCATCGCCGCAATGGCAAAAGCCGTTTCACCGGTCATCAGGGCTCACCGGGAGCTCGCGATTGCGGGACCTGAGGAAGTCTCCTGAAGAACCAAAACGTCCCGCCACTCATCGGCCAATAGCAGCACATTGTCTCTCGTCCGGGCGCATCCCGATGAACCCACGAGAGTACAGATGAACGAACCGCTCACCTATTCCATTATCGAGGCGACAAAGGCGACCGGAGTTGGTCGTAGCTGCCTTTACGAGGAGATCGGAAAAGGTCGCCTGCGGGCAGTCAAGCGTGGTCGCCGAACGCTGATCCTCGCTGAAGACCTCCGTGCATGGCTCGCCAGCCTTCCAGCTGCTCCTGCACCAACGTCCCATCGTTAACGAAAAACCCGGTCGCTCACGCGAACCGGGCCAAGGATTAGACACATGACAAGATACCGGAGAACGCGCAGAAGCGCGAGAGGCGGAGCCATGTCTGATTGCGAGCTTCCGCTGTTCGACTGGGCTCACCGCTCCTTGCTGTTAGCAGATCCTCTAATAGCCGTCGTGGCGCGGCGCACTCGGGTCTCCCCGTCGCTCGCCCGCTTGATCGTAGACCTAGCCGGATTGGGAGGTCAGACGCGATGACTAAGCGGTCTTACCCCAAGGTCCTGGCCCGAACCGACTCGGGACCGATCCAGCCTGTGGGCCGTGAGGCTGAAACCCTGCTGAAGCTGGTGGAGGCAGGGGAGCGGGGAGTGCGCGCCTATGACTTTCCTGGCGGGCCTCCCTTCCGGCTCGGAGCCTACGTGCACGACCTGCGGCGGATGGGGCTCTCCATTCGAACAGACCGTGAGTCTCATGCAGGCGGATCCCATGGCGTCTACGTTCTCGAGACGCCGGTGAGCATAGTGACCGTGCTCCAGAGCGATGAGGCGGCGAATGCCGTCTGAGACGACTGGCAGCCGCCGCTAGGAGCTCCGGCTGTACCACCCTCACCACCAACTCCGAACGGCGTCTCTGAGGCTCTCAGAGCGCCGGCAAGGCCGCTCATGTCCAAACGATCCAATGCGACAGGCCGTAGCTCAACCGAGCGCTTCCTCGCCCTGCCGTACTTCCTGCTGCGCTCGCCCGCGTGGCTCTCCCTGTCACCTGTTGCACGCGCCGTCTTCGTCGAGGTCGCAGCGCGGTACAACGGCAGCAACAACGGGCGGATTGCCCTCTCGGCTCGCGACGCGGCCACCCGCGTGAACTGCTCCAAGAACACGGCAGCCCGTGCCCTGATCGAACTCGTGCAGAAGGGCTTCCTCGAGCCGTGCTCGCGGGGCCGCTTTGACCGCAAGACGCCGCACGCAACCGAGTACCGGGCGACGCTGCACCCGTGCGACCTAACAGGTGCTCGTGCCTCCAAGCGGTTCATGAGCTGGACGCCCGGCGAGCCCCCCAAATCCGTAGCCGGTCCCACGGGAGGGACAGCCGGTGCCGCCACAGGGACAGTTCAGGGTGTCGCGCAAGAAAGTTGCCGAGGTCTGTCCCTCTCACGGGACCGCAGAGCCGTTTCAGAGCCGCCCACCGGTCCCACCACAGGTACACATATAATCTACCAGAGGGGGTGCGGGGTGGAGGTGCACGAGGCGGGTGCTGACGCAGCTGTTGAGCCGGTATCGGGAGGGCACCATCATGCCGCGTGACCGTCAGCGTTCCACGCTGGAGAGCGGACCCGTACTGGATCTGGCAAAGCTCATCCCGCGCGGTGCCGGGCGGCCTGGCGCGTTGATCCGTTGCAATCTCACCTATGCCTCAGGGGAGACCATCCGGGTGGAGATCAAGCTGATGGACTACGGCGGCTTGCTTGACCTGTTCTATCGTGGACGGCACCAGAGCCTGTCGCTCGTGTCGTCCGAGCGGCACTTGGGCGGGCAGCAATGGTATGTGATCTGTCCTCGCACGGGACGACGCGTGCGGGTGCTCTTTCGACCCTCAGGAACAACGCTGTTCGCCAGCCGGCATGCCTGGGGCAGGCGGGCGGCTTACGCGTCCCAGTTCCTTTTTGTGGTCGGGGTGGCTCGCCTGTCGGCTATCGAAGCGCCCTGATAGGACGCTCGGGCACGTCTGCAGCGCATGCGGCAGCACAGCAGCAAGCGCCGCGGTGAAGGGACAGGTTATGTTCCTGACCTCAGCCGCCGTTTACGTTTGAACGCCTTCTTTCCCACTACTGTTGGACAAGCGGCAACAAGTGGCCCGGATTTGAGAGGACAGACCATGGAAGGGTTGTGGTTGATCGTCATAGTAGTCTTCGCCTTTGGCATCGGGATGACCGTCGCCCAGGAGAAACAGAAGGGCCGAGAGTTGGCGGCGAGAAGCATTAAGTTCAATTGGGTGCTTGATCGGTGCAAGGAAATGAACCGTGTGGACATCGCGGAGAAGATCGGTCCCCTTGATGATGCCTATGTCCTTAGAACGCTCGAAGATGTGACCCGGGTTTTGGGGGTCGACGACCGCTCGGTGACGGCCAAAGTTCTCGTGGATCGCGAGCTCGGAAAATCAGAGGACACAATTTGGGCGGAGGTTCGGGGAGACAAATGGCGGTTCGAAGCCGCCTAACGCGCCTTGCTCCTGTCCGTCACCGGGTGAATTGCAACGAATGGGGCAGCCTCAAGGCCGGCTAAAGAATCGTTCACACGCTTGTCCTCTGGAATAGGCATCGCGTCCCGAAGGAGAGTAAGTATCTCAGATTGGATGTCTTCCACGGTGAACGACGGCTCACGAGCCCGCAGAGCGATCTGATGTGCTGCTTCTACGTACAGGTCGAAGTCTTCGTTCAACAATGACCGGAGTTGCCGAAGCACATCCTCTACGCTTTCCATGCGAGCCTTCATAAAGGCCTCCAAAGTGGCTTTTCGTGAACTGTTAATGATGCTTGTCGGATATACAGCCCCAATCCTACACGAACTCACTTCATGGCAGGCGTGCCTCAACCATCCGTGCAATCGATTTCGCGTCGTAGGGTTTCCCCGAACTCGCGCGATGGCCCATCTCATCAAGAGCCCGGGCGATGTCTCGCAGTGAGCGCCGTTGGCCATTCAGCGGATAGCGATGCAGCTTCTTCGCCAGGCGCACGGTTTCGGGGCTGCGCTCCGCATAGCTCTTGCGTCCCTCCACTTTCACCCGGATCGAGCGGTCCTCCTTCGCTTTCTCGGCAAGAACCAATCGCTTGCGCTGACGAGCCCCCCGGAGCTTTGCAACGAGCCTTGCCTTTTCGAGCTGGGCGAAGGTCCCTGCGATCTGGCGCATGGCAATCTTAAACGGATCATCCGTGTTGGTGAGGTCGTCACCAGTGGCGGTCAGCACTCGCACACCGCGGCCGATCAGAAGCAAGATGCCGAGTTCCTGAGTGACGAGGTCACGAGCGAAGCGCGAGGCATCCTCCACCAGCACTGTGCGGATGTCATTGCTCTCGATGTGGTCGAGGAGGGCGGAGAAGCCCGGGCGGGTCTCGATGGGGTCCGCCCCGCTCACGCCGGGGTCATAGAACTCCTCCAGGATCTCGAAGCCATGATGTTTCGCGAAATCCCGGATCGCGACACGCTGTCGGATATCGCTGTCCTTGCCTGACCCCGCATTCGTGATTGAGGAGGTGCGGAGATAGGCCAGAGCTTTCGTTTTTTCCTTGGCAGCCATGGCATCCAAGCGGGCTAGCGTGGCGATTACTGGAAAAATTGCCACAGGCTAGGCGGGCTCGCAACCGTTAATCTCTCAAAGCGTCGGCAGGACGGAGCAAGCTCCCGCAGCTCTATAGGCGACCTTGGGCCCCAAGCCGCATCACCATTGCGGCTGCCACCACCGCTGCCTCGCGCGGGTCGTTGCAAAGTATCTTGCCTTGTATTCCCCCGTATTCCTCTTGGTCGTAGTGCCGCCATCCAGGAACCGCCAGCATTCGAGCAGCTTGCTCAGCGCTGACCAAATCGTGGAGCAAATCGACAGTAAAAAAACTCAAGATACGGCGTGTAAAAAACGATGAAGTGGCCCTGCTGAGGCTCGTCAAAGAGGACTTCGAAAGGGGGATCCCGCCTTTTGGGTGGCGTGATGATTACCCGCTTCGACCCGCAGCCCGAGCATCGCATGTCTAGGGCCGCCGGTGTGCAGTGAAGATTATGTTGGAACCTATCCAACAATATCACCTCACCGTTCGAGCAATCCTCGCAGTCGACGAGCAAATCATTCCATCTGTCGGCGAGAAGCTCCCCAACAGTCGGCGAGCTTATTTGTTTAGTCATCGACTTCCTCGGGCCAGTGAGACGCACCCTTGTCCATCCCGAAGTTCGAGAGGGCAATCCTTAATAGTCATAGTTGCCCTCGCAGAGCGCGGCCGATTTGTTACAAGATTCCTCCTGGTCAGCGGCAGCGACGCGCGCCACTCTTCCCGCGTGCACCACTTCCGCAGCACACCCACGCAGCTCGCGCTCCCTTTCCCGGCTGCCAGCCTCCGGCGGATCGACGCCGCGCGGAACATGGCCCGGTTCTACAGCATGGACGTGGAGCGGGACCTGTTCGGGCGGCCCGTGCTCGTGAGGCGATGGGGGAGGGTGGGAACCTTCGGGAAGGTGCGCCTGGACGAATACCCCGACGAGGGGAGGGCGCTTGCAGCCCTGATGGCTCTGCAACTCAAGAAGCAGCGGAAGGGTTACCGCTAGGGGATCAGGTCGCGCAGGGCCACGATAAGGGCCGCGAAGGCCGCCACGAACAGTAGGCAAGCCTCCATAAACCGCTGCAGATCAGACTTGGGCGCCGGCTGAGAAGTGCGTCGGCTGATCCACGCGTTGGGGACGGCTGTAGGGGAAGCACGGATCATGAACCAGGCCCCGAGAAGGAGCGCGCCCAGCACGGCGCCGAGAGCAAGCCACTGCAACCCGGCAAGCACCGCCGCGCCCCCGATTAAGAGGCAAGCCAGGATGAGGAGCAGGAGGAGCTGCGTCACTAGCGAGCTCTACAGCTCACATACCAGGCGCCTTGGAGCGGCCCCTCGTAGATGACACCAACCCCGGACTTGTCCTCGTGAGGTTCGAGGGCCTTTTCCCATTTGATGCCAGCAGACGGCGGCCGAGGCCCAGATGTGCCTAGCCCTGTAGATCCCGGCATGTTGCCCGTAGCGAGGTAGAGGGTCCGCCCTTTGAACTTGCCGCGGTACACCCACCATATGGGCAGCCTGTCCTCGCGAGAGCCGTACCGATCAGGCGCGAAGGTGGCGCCATCCTCGTAGCGAGTGAAAGTCATATCCTGCCCCGCAGGACAGGCCCCGGCAGCCGTCGAGACGAGAAGGGCGAGACAGACCAGCAGAAACCGCACGAGGGCCTCCAAATCTGGAGCCATGATATGGGCAAACCCCAACAAACTGAACATGCGCCGCGCTGCAATGCGTCCCCTGCGCCATCATTCGCCCATAGTCCTCTATCCCACTGGCAGGGCAGCGCGGCTCGCATCGAGCCTCTGCGCAGCACCCGGAGACAGATCTATGGACGATGACGAGGCAACGCAGCGGCTCCAGTGCGATATGGAGTTGCAGTTCACCGGGCCAGACGATGCGACCGTCAACAAGCGGGCGGCCGATATGCTGAGGAAACTCGCAGACCGGATCGAAAAGGACGAGTATGGTACGGGCTGGCACGACATTAAGGGCGACGACGGGAGGCTCGTAGGCAAGCTCTATCTGGACCACTCCGAGGAGTATGGCATGACGCCCCCAGAGGGCACGCGCCTATCTTAGGCGAGGCCGCCGCTCGCGTTCAGGGCTGTCGGGCCATCATCCTCTCGTAGGCCTCGACCACCCGCCGGGCGGCGTCACCTCGCTTCTCCTCCCGGCCGGAGCGGTAGACGAAGGGCGGCCCGGGCAACACCAGCGTCATCGACCATAGCCACAACCCGGCATCCGCGCCCGCCGCGTGGTTGTGAACCCGGCCGATTTGGGTCTCCCCGTCATAGGCGACAAAGTCGTTCTCTACGCCAACCCATTCGGGGCCGGTGTCGGCGGTTCGCATCCAGTAGATGCTGGTCCTTACGCCGCTCATCGGGGTTCCCATTGTGGACCGTCGCCCGATACGCGCCTGAACCGGCTGTGCGCGTCAAAGAACAGGGTGATGAGCAGATCATCGGCTGCTTTGATCTGGAAGGAGATGAAACCCTTCCTTTTGACCACCTCGCGAAGGAGCATGCGGATCTTGAGCGGGTTCACCCGCCGCCCCGTGCGGCGAAGCACGATGCGCTGTGCGACCTCGTCTAACGCCCCTACTATGATGCGCTCGCGTGATACTCTGCCACCCATTCTCGTCGTGCCGAGTTGCGGGCTGCTGCTCTGAGTTCCACGCCACCTCACGGCCGTTGTCTTAGGCCCGCGGCGAGAGCGGCACGGGTCGCAACGCCCACGGCTGCCGCGGCAGCAACCGCCTTCATCGCGTGGCGGCTGAAGACCACCCCGTCGCTGACCACCACCCACTGCGGCCCAAGCTTCAGCACCACGAAATCAGGCACTGAGCGCCTCCCCCGATCCGGACGGGAGCTAGAGCCGGCAAACCTCTGTTCAACCATGTTGGCCGACTGACGGCCCACTGGCGGCCCTTCGCTGTCCAGGGCTGGCACACAGGGCCTGACCGGGGTTCAAGCCCTCTTCATGCACTCGCACTAGGAGAACGGCGAGGAGAGTCGCCCTTGTACCCCGTTCCCCTGCCGCTGGCCTTCGTGGCCCTCGAGGAGAAAGCCGCACGAGCCAAAGTGGGAGGCGTTTTGGGCCGCTACGGCTTTTCCTTGGCTGGCCCCCACGACAGCTGGCCCGAGGCGGCCGCTTGGCTCCACCAGAACACGCCTCATGTTGCTGTCGTTGAGTTCTTGAGCCGCAACAGCGATGCCCTTCGGATCTGCCGGGCGCTCACGGCCTCTGACATCCCAACCGTCCTCTACTCGACACGCGACGAGCAATTGGGCCTGCCAGCCGAGTTGAAGGGCGTTCCCTTCCTCGTGATGCCCGACAAAGAGTTCATGGTACTCAAGCGCCTGGCCACCTTGCACAACGAGCGGCTGGTGCGTCGGCTCTGACAATCCGCCCGCCTAGGTTTTCTGATCCCGTTAACGGTTCGTTAACCCTGTTGCCTGCCCATGAGTGAGGAGCGCACCGGAACACCGGGCGCCGAGAACGCGGGGGCGTCTATGCAAATCCTCAATCCTGAAACGGGCGAACACGTTGCGGTGTCCACACTTGCCGGCGCGAGCTACAGCTTGCACGCGACGATGAAGGGCTGGGCTCTCCGCCGAGACGGCCACACCGTCTCGATGTTCGATACGTTCTTCGAGGCCGAACGCGCCGCCCTGTTGCCGGTTCTTGCCAGGAGGGAGGCAGTCCCGTGGAGGTCTACGCCGCGACCGCTCGCGGCAGGATCGACCTTGCAGCCGGCCGGATGCTTGCCAAGCACTAGGTGCAGGTGACGAAAAAGCCCGCCCAACATGGTCGCTTGGGCGGGCTTGAAGGCGGGTTCTGGTCGGGTCGGTACGCAATACTTGACCCGTGGTGCTTGGATAGCCGGATGCGGTTAAGAGCCGGTTTCCAGGCGTGCCGTAAGGACAGGGCCGCCGAGGCGCGCGCCAGCCCAAGAGCAGGAGAGGCCTAAGAACTGGATCGGCTCTGGCAGAACAGGACCTTTGATCTGGTGCACCTTGAGGCCGACCGACGAGGCCGCCACCTTCAGCTTGCGTCCGGCCTTCGCAAGAGCTCGCAGGCTCTCGTCCACCTCCGTCGCAGCCGACACGACGGTTCGGGCGACAGCGATGGCCGTCTTGGGCTCCGCTCTCATCAGGACCGGCACGAGCCAGCCGGCTAGCTCCGCATCCACCACTCCAGCATCTTGGGTGAGAACGAACCGTGCCACCCCGTTGACGAGGCAATCGGGCCAGCCCTTGTCAGCCCGTTCCAGAGAAAGGTCGAGCGCCAGGAGGACTTCCACCTCGGCCCTGCTCTGCGGTCCGTCTGGAAGGATGTCCCGCTGCAGCCGGCGTAAGTCCGCAAAGCTGAGACGGCCTGTAGCGGCGACCCGGTCCGTGAAGGTGCGAAGCGTTGTAGGCGTCATGGTCGTGGCCTCCCATGCTGACCAGCGTCAGCAGGGCCTCTGCCGCAGCGGTATGCCGGGCAGTGACAACCTCGCGGACGCCGGTTGAAGAACTGGTGGGGGAGCCCCGAAAGGGCAGGGCGGACCCTCTCACAGGGTGAACGGTTCGTCCATGAACGATGGCGTTCCGGGTCAGTTCCAGTGAATTGCGGCCAGCGGTTAACCGAACCTTAGCCACCTTGCGTGACCTTACGTCAGGCAGAGGATGCTCTGTGCGACTCAGGCGGGGGCCACATGACTTTGTTCGATCCGAGAACGGGCCAGCACGTCACCATCGAGCCGCGCCCGCGCCGGTCGTGAGAAAGCCCGGAGCCACTGGGCCCCATGCGAGGTCAAGGATGAGGGGAAGCACTTGGCTCTTTGCCGCGTTGGCTTGTGGGCTGTGCGCCAACTCGGCAGCGGCTCAATACTGCCCGGCAGCATCTATATGTCCTCCTGAACTGCAGCCCATTCAGGAGCGTGAGATCGTCTTTCGAAACGTGCCGGTGCCGCGAATCTCGCGAGTTCCCGAGAAGATCCGCCCGATAAATCCGCCAACGTCCTCGGGGTCGAAAGCACTAACCGAACCTCCGCCGGAACCCGCACGTCGACAATAAATGCGGCGATGTTCCTGACTTGGGTTGGTGGTGGTTGGGGAACGGTCTTTTTCAGTGCCTCTGGCATGCCTGCCATCAGCGACAAGAGCTGAGCCCCTTCATTCCCAAAGACTTACCCCGGCCGACTTCGCACACGCTCCGACGGTTCGGGCTCACTTTGGTGCATTGAGCCTCGCCCCGGGTCACCTCAAGAGGGAGTTTCCCCCAAGGAACGCCCAGGGTTTTCTCAGACCTTTTCTGCTACAACTTGCCGCTAACTCGAAGGTGTTCGGCGCCTTGGGCGGGTTGTAAGCCGCCCGCAGTGCGGGGGTAACAAACGGGCAATGACAAACTCGGGCTGGTGCCGGCTTCTTCGCCTAATAGAAGCGCTGACGCGGGCTGGCAGGAGTGTCGGCGGATCCATCCTGCTGCTGTGTTGCAGCCTTAAGAGCATTGCTCCGCTTTCGGACGATCAATGCTATCGAGTTCTCAAGCACACGCTGCCGCGCACCCTCCGTCACCCGCTGAGTTAACGGATCGCCCTGTCCAAGCTGGGATGCATAGTACCCCTCCAGCGCTCGCTCCTCCCGCCTGCACGAGGAGCGAGCGGCAATGGCCAGCGACATCGGTTCGCCAGGTTGAAGCGCGAATTCTCTAGCGTTACCGAACACGCAGTCGGCATACAGGTCGAGAACGGCCTTGTGGTCAGGCGCTATCTTGTGGCCAGACACAGTAGCGTTACCGGTGTTTGCTGCAAGGGTGCTGACAGGGGCAGTAGTTGATGGTGCCCCAGCGCTTTGCCCCGGTGTCTGGCACCCAGAGAGAGCTGCAATTGCGGCAACAATCAGAACCACAGACCAACGATTAGCCGACATCAATGCCCTCCAACCAGTAGCTTAGCATCACGCCGACTGTCTCTCATGAACGTTGGGTAGAAGGGATTTAGGAAGTATTAATGGGCGGCACTCCCGACCCTATGAACCCCACTGAAAGTGAGAAACTTCGTCGCGTTGTGTTCCTTAAAAGCACCGATGCAGGGGGCGAGAGTTCGTCTGTGTGGCGCTCGAAGCTGCTCAGCCTATCGCGCTGGGCGCTCCCCTCACTCTGTCCTGTGTGCGACCTATTTCTAACACGTTCTCAGCACCCGAACTGGGTTGCGAAGTCCCGCGTCTGGCGCATGAGGCGCCTGCAGGTCGCGGCGCGCCGTCATGGCCTCGCAGGTGACCGACCGTGCTGATGCCGCCCGTTGGCTCCTCAGGGCCGGGTTCATCACTACGGCGGATAACAGCGATTTGAAGCTTATCCGCCTAATGGACATGTTGCGGCACCGCGACGTGCGCACGGTGACGGGTTATGTCCGCCGCGCAAGTCTGTTCAAGGCGCACGCAGGTTCATTATTTCTGTAAACTAAGATTTCGCAAAGAAGTGACGGGCCGTGGCAGCGAGTGGCAAAGAGCTTGGCCGTATCCTTCATCGGCCCTAAGATTTCTTTTTAGAAGGTTGCGATTCAGGGGTGGCACCATGCTGGGTACGATTTGGTATAGGACCAAGGTTCTTCGCGTTCTCCGCGATGATCTGTCTTACAATCCGGCCGTACCAGGCCTTCAAGGGCCGGCCTTCAATGCTTGCACAAAGATGATTAGGAGCATCGGCGGCAACGAATACGACGGGGCAATTGCATTTATGCTGGTCCAGCTGGGCTGCTTGACAGGTGCGGATGAGCAAGCGCGGACGTTCATCCACGACAAGTTGACCCTGATCAGGAGGCTGTATCCTCAAGCACCGTTGGGCGAGAGTTTAGTCAGCGACTACAACATAACGCGGGAGCAGCTTGCGGCGGTCGGCGCGTGAGGCGAGCAGGGCACCGGTAGGCTTCATAACTACCGCCTCGTAGTGGCAGTCGCCGCAGGTCAGCGACCCGCCGGCCTCTCGCTTCAGCGCGAGAGGAGCGCCGCTACGTCCGCTCCAAGCTGCCGGACGAGGCCAACACGCGCCGCTCTGGCATGGCCTCACACGTAAATCGGCCATGCACGTAACACCGTTCCGCTGGCCGTCAGGCGCCCCGCTTCCCTTTGCTCCACCGCGCATCCTGGACCGGGCCTTTTCCTTCACCGCCGGCGACTGGCAGGGGCTCCCGGATCTGGACCGGTGAACCGCTGAGCTCTTGGTTGACGGTGACCCGGGCACGAGACCAGCGCCTCACCCAAGCCGACCACAGGTTCGGCAGCGTTGCGGAGGCTTGCGCCTAGCTGGGGATCGACCTCAAAGCAGTCCTACCTCGGCGGCAATCCTCGGCTCTTTGCTACATGCGAGTGCTACCGGCTCAGAGGCCGTGGAGAAGCGCCAGCATGACTACCGTGAACGCGGTCGAGCCAAGGAAGCCGACGGCGGACCGGATCCAGGCAGCGGCGGTGGGTGCGGATGCGTTCACAGCAAGCTCATCGAGAGAAAAGCACCCTTTCCGGGGAGGTCCGCAGGAGAGGGTGGCCAGTGGCGGGCAAGGTGCCTCGGGGCAGCCGAGGTAGCTCACCATCGCGCATGAGGTCTGGACGAAAGCTTGCGTGAATTGTCGGATAATTGGACCAACTCAAGAAAAAGCCCCGCTCGATGTCAGCGAGGCGGGGCTGTAGTGGTGGCAAGCGAAAGTCAGTAAACCGGATGAGGTGGCTAGCAGATGCTCTCGCACGGCGTGCCGTCGCTGTCCCCATCCAGGCGCCTGACACCGCATTGGTTTAGGTAGAACCTCGCTTCCGCGCAGCTATTCATCTGACCGCACGTGCGCTTGCCCCCGCAGGAGAACTCTGACGATGCACGCACAGGAGCAGGATCGGCGGTCGGCACCCTCACAGGAGCAAGCTTTGTCGCAGTATCAACCCGAGGCGTTGTGGGGATCGGAAGGCCGGCTTTCGTACCAGGAACTTCGGCGACCTCTCGAACGCCTTTGCGCCAGTCCCACGGCGCTACGAACGAACCCGCCCAGATCCCGCGTTTCTGAGAGCGGGCGCCGTCCTCCTCGGACACGTAGTCAGTCCCGTACTGGCGGTAGGCCATGGCGTAGCCTTCGCTCACCAGCCACGAATTGATGTCAAGGTCTGGAAGCCAGCACCGGGCGACGACACGACCGTAACGGTCCGAGTCGGTCTTCTCGCAAGTGACATTCGCGGCTCTGATCTGGTCAGCCAGAGCTAATGCCGCTTTTTGACCGCAGCGATAGTCCTTTCCTGCCGCGTCCTTGCAAAGCTGACTGCTCTCGGGAGCGTCGACCCCATGCAGCCTGATCTTCTGGCCACGAATTTCGAGCGTATCGCCGTCCGTTACGGATGCACGCCCAACGATTTCCTCCGCATACCCAGCCGGTACTGCCGTGAGGAGCCCAAGAGCGAATGCTATTGCTGAAACGATTTTGGATTTGGTCATCGAGCCCTGCCATCAAGTCACGACAGAGCTAAAGCCCCGTACTCATTGCCGTAAATCGTTCCGTAGCGGCAAGCAGTCGCCGATTTCCCCTCTCTTGCGTTCCGTATGCAACACCACGAAAAAGCCCGCCGCGGCAAAGCGGGCGGGCAAAGAAGTCAAGGGTAGACGCCACCCAACGCCGGGCGGCTAAACCGTACGTACGTAGCCGGCTACGATTCGGCGAACGGCCGAAAGGCTATCGTGCCAGGGTCGACTCACCTAAACGCGCGCCCTCGCATCCCGAGTAGGTGCGTCGTGGTGTTTTGACCCCCAGGCCGTCGACGCCAGAGTGCCTGCCGGGACGGCAGGCCCTCTCTCATTCGCTGCTAGCGAAAAAGCCCGCCGCGGCGGGGGCCGGGCCAGCCAGGCGGGCTATGGTTGCTGCCCAACGCCGGACAGCCAGAAGCGCTTACCTCAGCTGAGCTCTCGCGCTAGGGCTAAAGCGTAAGCCGTTTGCGCCTTCCGCTCGCTCGCATACCTCCGCCAGAGCGCAGCGCGCACGCCTCTGAGGTTGGCATAGGCGCCGTGCATCGACTCCTGACTGCTCAACGTCACGGTGATGCTGTCAACCGAGGTTGCGTCACCAAAGACTGGGTTTTGAACCCAGTCGTAGCGCCTTTGAAGGCCATGGGAGTGCCTACTCGATCCTTGAGAAAGCACCACCTGACCGGCGCGTTATATGTGTATGCGGTGCATTGCGACTGAGTTCGACAGCTCGACGCGCAACTGTCAATCGTGACATCTTTCATCACCGCAAAATCGCCTCCGGGCAGATCAAGATCCTCTCGTAAGTCGAAGCTGACAATTGGGTTCGAGGGAGCAGCAGGCGGCAATGGATCCGAGCGAACAGGAGGCTGGCTTTGCCGAGGACCAGTGAGCAGCCTCCATTTCTCCATGTCGGAGCGCGGCAGGTATCTCATCTCGTCTGAGGGGACAGCAGCCATTGCATGAAAGAGGTCGGATGACACACCCATTTCTTCCAGGAAGCGGATGAGCTCGGACGACTTCTGCTGACCGATCTCCAGATCGAACTCGCTTTGTAGAGGGCTTGAGAAACGATGAACACCAACCTTCGAGTCGTTCGAAGCATCCCTGTGAACGCCACCAGCGAGGACAAGAACACATGCTGAAAGGCATGTGTCTTTGACTCTGACATCCTTGTTCATTCTACGCAAATACCGGCCCGCAGCCTCGGCCGGAGCAAGCAGGCCGCCAACGCTCTCTATCTCGAGCAATGTAAAATCATACTGCTTCAGTTGGTTGAAGAATTCGGGACCGATCTCGCCGCGAAACGTGAGCGTGCGGCCTGAAAGAGAGAAGCGCAATTCGCCCGCGGGATTGAGTGCGTCGGCTGCAATCTCCATCTCCTTGGTGCTGAAGGCACGGTCGAGCCAAGGGCAAGATGCAGCGAGCGCAAGGGCTTCTACTGTTGTGAGCCGCGCATGCTCAATCGTTTGTCGAGTCGCGACAGGAGCTACTGGGCGGGCTGATGGCGATGCCCTGTTGGCGAGCCTTACCTCTACGTTGACGCCTCCCGGATCTGCATTTGTGTAACACCATGCGTACCGCCACGACGGGTCGTTTTCGCTCTCATAGTGATGCCCCGCTGTAACCGACCACACTCGGCCGGCGAGGCTGACATCCTTCCGCGCGAACCTGGTGAAATTCTTCGTAATCAGATCCTTCGAGGGCGCATCGGGTGACGCCTGCGCCTTAGGTTCCACTTGAACAGGCGCTTGTGATAGAGGCTCAGACTGCCGCGCTGGCGGTAGCGTTGGCTCGCCGGCTATAGGTGGCAGATGCTCAACGGTGCGCTCGGTCGCTCCGTCCTGCCGCGCTAGGTGAATTCCTAATCCGGCGCCTATCGCGACGATTGCGACTGCGAAACCTGTAGCCAAACGCCTCATTGAGGACGCCCGGGCGGTTCGCTCGAGTGCCTCGGCTCGGGCTTGTACCACCGGTATGGTGGCCCGCTGCACGACATGTTCGACCGCCCTCTCAAGGAGAGCCGTATTATGCCGCACTTGCACTTCGCGGCTCCCGGAACTTGGCTTGAACGAGATCGGCTATTTCCGCGGGAAGGTCTTTCTGAAGCGTTCTCCTGACCACCTCTGGATCATCGGTCAGGATCGGAACGTACAGTATCTCCTTGATGACCTTCTCGACTGGCACCTCGACTAGTTTTTCAACCTCGCGGTCCACAGGGACTTCAATCCTCACCTCGACCTTTCGAGTCCGTCTCCAGCGCCACATTATGAGCCACCGACGCAGATAGTCAGACAGTGGCCGTTTGCTCTCCTGATCACGTACTTCCGCGGTTCGCTGTAGACCGAGGGCGACAATAGCCGTGAGGGGACCAGCGAGGGCCGCCAACGCCCCTAGCGACCCAAACCAGATCAAGGCAATAAAGTCAGCCTCCGCCTGATCTACGGCTTCTGGCGGCTTACCATAAATGCGCGACGCGAGCCGCCGGACCTGATCGCCTCGGGCAACTCCGACCCGCTCTCTTTCGATCGAGAGGAGCGTACCTGATAGATCAGCCTCCTGTTTCCTGAAGTCTTCGATCCGGGAGGCAGTCTGAAGTTGCTGCCTCTGCGCAAGTTCGAGTTGGTCCGTTGTGACCACCCGCCTTTGCTGCCAGGAACGCTCTAGCTCGCGAAGCTCCTGTTCGATCGCTAATCGCCTGTTCTGAAGCTCAGAACGGGCCAGCTTCTCCGCCTCGCTCTCATTAGCTTCCAGAGCAAGCTGCTGTGAGCGGATGTTACGCTGGTCAGCCTCCAGCCTCTGAACTTCTGGTGCGAAGCGATCCATTATGGTGGGCTGGGGATTTCGGAGCCGAGCTAGCTCATCCTCAAAGCGGCGAACCGAGTTGAAGTCGCTCGTCCGTCGAGCCTCCTCAATCCTTCTCACGTAGCTGTCTCGCTGTCGTTCAAAGGGTAGCATCACAGTGGCAAGTTCGGTCTCCCTTCGGTCGATCGTCTGCTTCAGCTCCGCCTCCTTAAGCGCAAGCTGTCGCTGCAAGGACGCGACCTGCGGGTTTTGGAGCCTGAGGCGATCGATCTGCGATTGAACCTGCTCAATCTCGCTCCGCTTTCTGACAGTGTCAGCGTCCGCCATGGCGTTGATCCGATCGAACTCCGCTTGAGTATCAGCCACATGGTTCAGTTGTGCGCCTTGTGCGATAGCGTTCCGAACACGTTGGAGGTCGGCGGCAGTCGTATCCCTGCGGGCCTGGATCTCCTCGTATCTCAATCCACGCAGGGTCGAGGCACGCTCCAGTCCGAGGAAGACGGTCTCGAAGGTGATCAATGCAAGTAAGCCGAGACAAATAGTAAGAACCGGCTTCCAAAGCCAGCTGACCGAGAAAAGAAGAGTCGCGATGGGGATTTTAATCAACTCTGCAAGGGCAACCATCAAGAATGGCGCACTGGCCAAAGCCAGATCTACGCTGCTGATCGATTCATCCGACCCATGACTGCTGGCGTATGCTTGGTAGCCTAGGACCAAGCCCGTCGCGAGGCCAATCGATGCGGCAACTATTTCTAGCGCCCACGCGACCCTGTAGGTCCACTGCCCGTAAACGGCTAATTTCGCGTTGAAAGCTGTGGCCATAACGGGCGCTGTCCAGGTGTTCTTAATCTGATCTTAAGTAAGCGTAGCATTACGGGCGCGCGCTGTCGTGGGACCGCGATGCGATCCGAGGTAGCGATTGGAAACGTGCTTAAAGGTATTCGGAGCACTGCCGAAAGCGGAGGGGTGCCTCGGGCCACTGTCGCGGTGTTTAGGGCCGGATAAAGCCCCGAATTGGTCTGGTCAGTGTGACCACAAATCTCGCGCTCTGCTTTCGGTCGCGATGCCGAGTGACCCCGTCGCGGTTACGCCCACGACTCAAGGGCTACTAGAGCCAGCATAAGGAGCGCAGGTGGGGTAAGAGATAGGGAAGCTAGGCTCTGCGCACCGAAAAAGGAGGCGCTTTCAATAACCTACTAGATGCCAATGGCGGAGGGAGAGGGATTCGAACCCTCGATACGGTTTCCCGTATACACACTTTCCAGGCGTGCGCCTTCAACCACTCGGCCACCCCTCCTGCACGGTCCCGTGGGTCCGCTGAGCCCCGGGCGTCGCAGCGGGGCTGCTCGGCGGGGCCGGTCCGCGTCAGCGACGCGGAAGGCGGTCGTTTAATGCCAAAAGCGGGCGCAGCGCAAGCAGGATGTCTTGTGAGGGGGCGCGGCGCCGCTTAGGGTCCGGGCGGGCCGGACGGGGCCTTGCGGCGCGAGGGCGGGTGATGCGGTTTTTGTTGCGTGTTCTGGGGCTGTGCCTTCTGGCGGCCGGTTTCGTCGGGCTCGTGATCGATGCCACCAAGTCCATCGTCAACAGCCAAGTCATGCTCACGCCCCTCGGCGAACTCGCCTTCCTGCTGTTCCCCCGGCAGTTCCCGATCCTGGAGCCCGCCGTAACGCGCCACGTCCACCCGTTCCTGTGGGATCCGATCCTCCTCAACTTCTTCCTTCTGCCGGCCGCCGTGGTGGGCTTCGTCCTCGGCGCCGTGCTGCTCTGGCTCGGACAGAAGCCGCCGGAGCCCATCGGCTACCAGCTCGAGCCCTGATCGACCTCTCACGGCATGGTGAGGGCGCGGTCCCCCTCCCGCCGAGCGCCGGGCGCGCCTACATAAGGCGCAGCAAAGGAAGCTCCCATGCTGTTCAGCCGCAAGCCCCTCGTCATTCCTAGCGCCGCCGATGCGCTGCCGGGCCGCCCGCACGCCATCCCCACCGCCGAGCGCCACTTCGTCAACGGGCGCCCACTGAAAGGGCCCTATCCGGAGGGCCTGGAATCGGCCGTGTTCGGGCTCGGCTGTTTCTGGGGCGCCGAGCGCAAGTTCTGGCAGATGGGCGAGGGCATCCACGTGACGGCGGCCGGCTACGCCGCCGGCACGACGCCCAACCCCACCTACGAGGAGGTTTGCTCCGGGCTTACCGGCCACAACGAGGTGGTGCTCGTCGTGTTTGACCCGGCGGCCCTGTCCTACGAGGCCCTGCTCAAGACCTTCTGGGAGAGCCACGACCCGACCCAGGGCATGCGCCAGGGCAACGACGTCGGCACGCAGTACCGGTCCGGCATCTACGTGACGAGCCCGGAGCAGCGCGCGGCGGCCGAGGCCTCGAAGCGCGCCTACGGCGAGGTGCTGGCGACCCGGGGCTACGGCCCGGTGACCACCGAGATCCTGGACCTCGGCCCGTTCTACTTCGCCGAGGACTATCACCAGCAATATCTCGCCAAGAACCCCGGCGGCTATTGCGGCCTCGGCGGCACGGGCGTGTCGTGCCCCATCGGCACGGGCGTCGCCGCCTAGCGGATCGACAAGGCCGCGCTTCTTGCCGCCCGCCCCGGGCCGTGGCATCCACGGGCCGGGGGATCTCATCATGGCTGAGCGGGCACTCGAGCGTTTTCTCTTCGCGAGCCGGTGGCTCCTGGCGCCCTTCTACGTGGGCCTCGTCTTCGCCCTCGTGGTGCTCCTGTTCAAGGCCCTGCAGGAGCTCGTCCACTTCATCGCCGGGGCGCTCACGGCGAGCGAAGCCGACATCATCCTCGGCGTGCTGACGCTCATCGATCTCACCCTCATGGGGTCGCTCATCATCATCGTGATCTTCTCGGGCTACGAGAACTTCGTTTCGAAGATCGACGCGGGGAGCCACAAGGACTGGCCCGCCTGGATGGGCAAGATCGACTTCACGGGCCTGAAGCTGAAGCTCCTGTCCTCCATCGTGGCGATCTCGGCGATTCAGGTCCTGAAGGCCTTCATGGACCTGAAGAACATCAGCGACCGGGAACTGACCTGGTACGTGGTGATCCACCTCGTCTTCGTCGGATCCGGCGTGGTGCTCGCGCTCACCGACCGCATCGCGGATGGCGGCTCGTCCGCCGCCAAGGCACCGGACCGCGGCGGCGCTTGATTCCTACTGCGCGACCAGCACCTTGCGGCACTCCGCCGGCAGCTGCGCCACGGTCATGGGAGGACGCGGCGGGCTCGGGGCCGGGTTCAGCATCTGCGGCGTGAACCAGGCGTCGAGCTCCGGCCCGCAGCCGTCGCCGCGCGGCACCGGATCCTGATCCTGGCAGGCCTCCTCGCCCGCCGGGCAGGAGAGGCGGATGTGGAAGTGGTAGTTGTGGCCGAACATCGGCCGCACCTTCGACAGCCAGCCCCGGTCGGCTCCCGCGTCCCGGCAGAGCGCCCGCTTGATCGCCGGGTTCACGAAGATGCGGGCCACCTGCGGCTCCTTCGACACGGCGCGCAAGAGCTGCTGGTGCTGGGTGGTCCAAGCCTGCGGGTCGATGTCGAGCCGGTCCTCGCGCACCACGTTCGTGGCCGACATCTCCTCGCGCTCCCGGCGCGACAGGCGCCGGTCCGGCATGGGCGTCAGCCACACATCCGCGTCGAGGCCGAGCTGGTGCGAGGCATGGCCCGTGAGCATGGGCCCGCCCCGGGGCTGTGAGATGTCGCCGACGAGGAGGCCGGGCCAGCCGTTGATGGCCGGCACGCGCTGCGACAGGCGCTCCAGGAACGCGACGAGGTCCGGGTGGCCCCAGTTGCGGTTGCGCGAGAGCCGCATGACCTGCCATGTGCTGCCGTCCACCGGCAGGGCCTGCGCCCCCGCCACACACCCCTTGGCGTAGGAGCCGATCGCCCGCGCCGCGAGGGGTGCGGCCGTGCTCTTGCGGCCGAAGAGTTCCTTGGCCGGGGTCGCCGGATCGTTCGGATTGGCGAGCGGCGGCAGGGGTTTCGGGTCCAGGGTGCCCCGGTCCTGCGCGAGGGCCGGAGAGGCTGCGAGGGCAACAAGGCTAAGGGCAAGAGCGGTGAGGGTGCGCATGGCCGGCAGGCTAGCGCGGGCCGTGCCGCAAGGGAACCGATGCCGGCCCGCGTCGGGGCGTCTCAGGGCGGGAGGCCCGGCTGGGGCGCCGGGCCTCGTCAAGGTCAGTGGCGCGGCTGCACTCGGCCCTCATAAGGCTCGTGGCGGGGACGATAGCCCGGACCCATGGTCTTGTGGTCGTGGCCGTTGCCGGCCTGGCGCGTCACCGTCTCGGGCCGCCGCGAGGGCGAGTAGGTGCGGGGCGTGAGGCGCTTCGACGTCGCGGCGCTGCGCGGCATCAGGAACGCCGTCACGGCCGCCGCAAGGCCCGCCAGCACGGTTGCGGTGGCGATGGGGTGCATCTGCGCCGTGAGGAACAGGCTCGTCTTGCGGGGCTCGCCCGGCAGCGAGGAGTATTCGTCCCCGTCCTGGCGCGCCCGGTAGAGGTTGTCGCGCATCTGCGGGCGCTCGGGGTTCTTCGTCGTCTGGGACGAGTAGCCGGTCAGCTCCATGGCCTTGTCGGTGAGCCGGGGCGCAACGGTGCCCATGGCGCCGATCACCCAGCCGCCGAAGCCCACCGTGAGCTCGCGCTTCTGGTTCTCCGCCGCGAACACGATGGCCTTGGCCACGAGGTGCGGATCGTAGGAGGGCGGCGGGACGGCGGGAGCGTCCTCCATGAAGTTGCGGGCATGTTCGGGATAGGGCGTGTCGATGCCCGACGGCTTGATGAGCGTGACGGAGATCGCCGTGCCCTCGCGCTCCAGCTCCATCCGCAGACCGTCCGTGAAGCCCTTCACGGCGTGCTTGGAGGCGGAGTACTGGGTCTGCAGGATCATGGCCCGTTCCGACAGGACGCTGCCCACGTTGATGATTGCACCGCCGCCGCGGCGGCGCAACTGCTCGGCCGCGAGGAGCGAGCCGTTGACGAAGCCCCAGTAGTTCACCTCGAAGAGCCGGCGCTGGTCCTCAAGCGGGATCTGCTTCAGCTCGCCGTAGAACGTGACGGCGGCGTTGTTCACCCAGGTGTCGAATCCGCCGAAGGTCTCGACCGCCGTGCGGGCGACCTTCTCAAGGTCCTCGCGGCGGCCCGTGTCGGCCGGCACCGCGACGGCCCGCGTGCCGCGGGCGGACAATTCGTTGGCGATGTCGGTGAGGGTCTCGTCGTTGCGGGCAACGAGCACGAGGCCCCGCGCGCCGCGCTCGGCGAACAGCCGGGCTGTCGCAAGCCCGATCCCGCTCGACGCACCCGTGATCACGACGACCTGCTCTTCGACCGGCTTCAGGCGAACGGTCATGGTTGTCTCCTCATCAATGGACGGATCCGGGACCAACGCCAAGGCTGAACAGACGTTCCGGCCCGTCCGGCGCGGCGCGCCACCAAACCGCACCTTGACCGGAACCGCCTTTTCCAAGCGAGCGTTGGCTTTGCGCCTCACAGCGAATGGGAGCGAGACAATGCAACAGACCACACAGGCGAGCGGCGACGTTCGCGAGACCCAGAGCCTCATCGCCAGCGACAAGGTCGAGGGCACCCCCGTGCGCCGCACGGACGGCGAGAAGATCGGCACCATCGAGCGCGTGATGATCGAGAAGCGGTCGGGCCGCGTCGCCTACGCCGTCATGAGCTTCGGCGGCTTCATGGGCCTCGGCGAGGAATACTACACGCTGCCCTGGGGCGTGCTGAAGTACAATACGGGGCTCGACGCCTACGAGCTCAACCTCAACGAAGACCAGCTGCGCGGGGCGCCGCGCCGCACGGCCGAGGGGCAGGATGCCTCCTACGACCGCGAGTGGGAGGAGCACGTCCACCGCTACTACAATGCGACGCCCTACTGGGGCGAATCCGACCCGATGAGCACCGGCCGCTGACGGCGGCAGCCCGACCCGCAGGTCCCCGAAACGGCAATCGCCCGGCTTGCGCCGGGCGATTTTTCATTTTCATGATGCCTCGAAATCCGGGCCGGGCTCTCACGAAAGAGGCCCGCCGCCGGCGGGCCTCACTTCTTGGTCGACTTCTTAGCGCTCGACTTCTTCGTCGAGGAGGTCTTGCTCGACGCAGCAGCGGCGCGCTTGGCGGGAGCCTTCTTGGCGGCCGTCTTCTTGGCAGCCGTCTTCGTGGTGCCGCGAGCGGTTGAGCGAGCTGCGGTCTTTTTCGCAGCGGCCGGCTTCTTGGCAGCCGCCGGCTTCTTGGCGGCGGTCTTCTTGGCGGCGGCGGGCTTCTTCGCAGCCGACTTCTTGGCGGCGCTCTTCGCCGAGGTCTTGGCCGCCGACTTCTTGGCGGTGGTCTTCTTCGCAGCCGACTTGCGGCTCGACGAAGCGGACGAGCTGGAGCCGGAGCTCGCGCTCATCGTGTGGTTCTTATCGTCTGATGGCATATCAGCCTCCTTCAAGAGCCTTCGCGCAACAACCGTCACGCTTGATCAAGGCAACGTCGTTATATCAAGCGAGTTCCGATTAACGGACAGTGTAGAAAGTAGTGCGCGCACGATTTCTGTGGATACTTTCAACACGAGACGTGCGTTGGCTTTCATCGCACATGCGCGAGATGCGCCGCGCGGGCTTCGCGTCGACGCCGATCTCGCACCGGCGAACATGCGTGCGCGGGTTGCTTGCGGTCTCACGCAATCGCGAAGATGACGTGCGAGAAAGCCTCTATGATGGGCGCGTCGCAACACCCTCATCAGGGAGCATCGTCATGAACCGCGCACCACTCATCGCCCTCGCGGCCGTCGCGATCACGGCCGGCGGCCACGCCCTCGCGCATCACGGATGGGGCAGCTATGACGCCTCGAAGGTGATGACCATCGCGACCACCGTCGACCGCGTCGAATGGCAGAATCCGCACGTGCACATCATGGCCAATCACGAGGGCGGGCCCTGGGAGCTCGTGCTGGCGCCGCCCTTCCGCATGGACGCGCGCGGCCTCAAGCCCGACATGATCAAAGCCGGCACCGCGGTGCGGGTGGAGGGCTATCCCTCGACGCGGGTTGAGCGCGAGCTCAGGGCCGAGCGCATCGTCGTCGACGGCAAGACCTTCGAGCTTCGTTGATGCTGGAGGCTTACACCGAGGCCCTGAACGCGCTGGAGCAGTCGGGCCTCGGCCATCTCGCCCGTCATTCGGCCTACGCGTTCACGATCGCCAACGTGCTTCACGTGCTGGGCTCGGGGCTCCTCGTCGGCGCCATCGCGGTCTTCGACGTGAGCCTCATTGCCCGGCGCTTCGAGGACGCGGCACGGATCGGCCGTTTCGCCCTGCCCCTCGCGGCGGGTGGGCTGGCGCTCCAGGTGCCGACGGGCTTCGTGCTCCTCGCCGCAGAGGCGAGGGCGCTCGGCGTCAATCCGGCCTTCTACGCGAAGGCCGGCTTCATCGCCCTGGGGCTCGCGAACGTGGCGCTCTTCCATGCGCGCTTCGGCGCTTCGGTCCGGGCGGGCCTCGTTCATGCGGGAGCGCGCTCCCTCGCGTTCGTATCCCTCGGCGCGTGGGTCCTCGCCCTCGCGGCAGGCCGGATGATCGCCTACCTGTGAGGGCCGGGAGGCAGGCGGCGCTGCCTCCCGCGGTCTCGCGCTCGAGCCCTTCACGGATCGCGCCGAGCGGGGTAAGCCCTGCCTCCCATCCGCGAGCCCGCCGTGACCCACCGCAAGATCCTCGTGGTCGTCCTCTGGATGACTGGCGCCCTCATCTCCTTCTCCGCCACGGCGATCGCCGTGCGCGGGCTCAGCGCCGCATTTTCGGTCGCGGAGACGCTGGCGTTCCGGAATGCGGCGGGCATCGCGATCCTGGCGGCGCTCGCCCTCGCGCGACCCTCCCTACGGCCCGACATCGCGCCGCGCCGCATCCCTCTGCACCTCGCCCGCAACGTGGTGCATTTTGCCGCGACCTATGCCTGGACCCTCGGCGTCACGCTCCTGCCGCTCGCCACCGTCTTCGCGCTCGAATTCACGACGCCCGCCTGGGTCGCGCTGCTCGCGGTCCTGCTCCTGCGCGAAACCATGACGACGCCGCGCCTCGTCGCCATCGTCCTCGGCTTCCTCGGCGTGCTCGTCATCCAGCGGCCCGGCCTTGCGACCTTCGAGGCGTCGAGCCTCGTCGTTCTCTTCTCGGCCTTGGGTTTCGCCCTCACGGCCATCGCGACGAAGAAGCTCGTCGCGACGGAGAGCACCTTCGCGATCCTGTTCATGATGAACCTCATGCAGCTGCCCATGAACCTCGTTCTCACCGGCGAGGCGTTCTGGCTCAAGCTCGGGCCGGAGCACCTCTCGCCGCTCGCCGTGATCTGCGTCAGCGGCCTCACCTCCCACTGGTGCCTCACCAACGCCTACCGCAACGGCGACGCCATCATGGTGGTGCCCCTCGACTTCCTGCGCATCCCGCTCATCGCCCTCGTGGGCTGGCATCTGTACGGCGAGGCCCTCGATCCCTTCGTGCTCGCCGGCAGCCTGGTCATCATCGCCGGCATCCTCTGGAACCTGCGCGCGGAGGGGCGCGCGGCTCCCGCGCCGCTGAGGGCCGCATGAGCTGGTCGCCGCAACAGGATGCCGCCCTCAAGGCCGTCGCCGACTGGCTGCGGCGCGGCGACCGACCGCTCTTCCGGCTCTTCGGCTATGCGGGCACGGGCAAGACCACGCTCGCCCGCCACATCGCGGAAGCCGTCGACGGCGACGTCACGTTCGGCGCCTATACGGGCAAGGCCGCCCTCGTACTGCGCTCGAAGGGCTGCGAGGGTGCCTCCACGATCCATTCCATGATCTATCGCTCGCGGGAGGGCGACGAGAACGGTCCGCAATTCGTCCTCAACCGGCAGAGCGCGGCCGCCAAGTCCAGCCTCATCGTCATCGACGAATGCTCCATGGTGGACGAGGAGCTCGGGCGCGACCTTCTCTCCTTCGGCCGCCCGGTGCTGGTGCTCGGCGATCCCGCCCAACTGCCGCCCGTGAAGGGCGGGGGCTTCTTCACGGAGGCCGAGCCCGACGTCATGCTCACGGAGGTGCACCGGCAGGCGCGCGACAATCCCATCGTGGACTTGTCGCTCAAGGTCCGCGAGGGCGCGCGGCTCGAGCCCGGCACCTACGGCAGGAGCCGCGTCATCCGCCGGCGGGAGATCGATGCGGCGGCGGTGATGAAGGCCGATCAGGTTCTCGTAGGCCTCAACAAGACGCGGCGCCTCTACAACAACCGCATCCGCGAACTGAACGGCTTCCGCGATCCCATGCCGGCCGCGGGCGAGAAGCTCGTATGCCTCAGGAACGACAAGACGAAGGGATTGCTCAACGGCGGCACCTGGCAGATCCAGTCGATGCGCAGCATCCGCAACGATTACCTGCGCATGGACGTGGTGCCGGACGACGACGTGCGCCGGAAAGCGGCCGAGGTCTCGGTGCACAAGTCCTTCTTCGAGGGCACCGAGGAGGATCTGCCTTTCGTGCTGCGCCGCGAGTCGGACGAGTTCACGTATGGTTACGCGCTCACCGTCCACAAGGCGCAGGGCTCGCAATGGGACGACCTCGTGCTGTTCGACGAGTCTTATGCTTTCCGCGAGCATCGCAGCCGCTGGCTCTACACCGCGCTCACCCGCGCGGCCGAGCGGGTAACGGTCGTCGTCTGAGGCGGGCGGGCCGGCGAAGAGCACCGGCCCGCCTGCAGGATCGTCACGCCGCGAGCGCCGCCGAGCGCCTCAGGCCGACGATCTGCAATTCGGCATAAAGAGCGACGACCGCGCCCTGCGCGATCACGAAGACGATGCCGGCCGGGGTCGGGTCGACCCAGCCCGTGAGGAGCAGGAGGGCGCTCTCGACGGCCCAGAGCGCATTGGCGCCGATGACCGCCCAGACCGCCGCCCGCGGCACGCTCTCCCGGGTGGCGAGGACGGCGAGGCAGGCGACGAAGGGCAGGAGGACGAGGCCGGCTCCGCGCAGCAGGGCTGCGGGAAGCCCGAGCAGGCCTTCGAGGAAACCGGCCGCCGCGATCATCAGCACGGCGCAGGCCGCGCTCGTCACGGCGTCGGCCAGGAGGGCCTGGCGGAGGAAGGGGGCGGGCTGGATGGTCTTCATGGGGATGCTCCCGGGTTGCTGACGGTCCCGAGCCTCCTCCCGCCGCGGCGCGCCGTCGATTACCTCGAAGGTCATGGAAGAGCGCGCCGCCGCCGGGTTATGGTCCGTCCATGCCGCAGACCGCATCTACCATCGGCGACCACCTCCGCACGTGGCGGCAGCGCCGGCGCCTGAGCCAGCTCGATCTTGCCCTCGATGCCGAGATCTCGACCCGCCATCTGAGTTTCGTCGAGACCGGCCGCGCCCAGCCGAGCCGCGACATGGTCCTGCGCCTCGCCGAGCGCCTGGAGGTCCCCTTGCGCGAGCGCAACCGCCTTCTCGTCGCCGCCGGTTTCGCCCCGGTCTTCTCCGAGCGCTCCCTTGACGATCCGGCGATGCAGGCGGCGCGCCAGGCGGTGGACCTCGTGCTCAAGGGCCACGAGCCCTACCCCGCAATCGCGGTCGACCGGCACTGGACGCTCGTTTCGGCGAACGGGGCCGCGGGAGCCCTGTTGGCGGGCGCCGCGCCCGCGCTCCTTAGGCCGCCCGTCAACGTGCTGCGATTGAGCCTTCATCCGGCGGGGCTCAGCGGGCGCATCGTCAACCTGGCGGAGTGGCGGGCCCACATCCTTCACCGTTTGCGGGCGCAGGTGGAGGCGACCGCCGATCCCGTGCTCGACGCGCTTCTGCAGGAGCTGAAGGGAATGCCGGCGCCGCGGGCCGAGCCCGGCGCGGAGCATCGCCACGCCGGCGTCTTCGTGCCGCTGCGCCTGCGCGCTAGCGACAGGGTGCTGTCCTTCGTGTCGACCACGACCGTGTTCGGCACGCCCGTCGACATCACCTTGTCGGAGCTGGCCGTCGAGGCGTTCTTTCCCGCCGATGCCGAAACCGCGCAGGCCCTGCAGAAGGGCCCGTGACGTTGCCGATGCAATCGAGGCGGGCGACCCATCAATGAAGGTAGGCGCGCTGCTCCTCGCGCATCGCGCGGTTCGCCTGCGAACGCTCCTTCAGCTCCCAGGCCGTGCGGTCCGAGACCTCGCCGCGGCGGCGAAGCGCCACCGCCGCGAGGCCGATCCCGACCACGCCCGCGATGGTGGCGAACACGGTGCCGCTCGAGAGCCCGTAGCGCTCCGGCACCACCGCCTTCGGGACGTGCCAGCGCTGGGCAATGGCGCCCGCCACCTGCTCGCGCTCGAAGGCCCGGCGCAGCGCGTCGGCATGGGGCACGAGCGTCCGGCGCGCCACCGTGAAGGCGCCGTGCTGCTGGAGCGTGAAGTAGTGGTTCAGCGCGAAGATGAGGGCCCGGTAGCGCCGCGTCCAGGCCTGGGTATCCTGCACCTTCACGTCATGCAGGTCGGCCATGAAGCGGCGGATCTCGGCATGCTCGTGCTCGAGTTCCGCCACGTGGCCCTGCGTGCGTTCGTCCTTGGCGAGCGCCGGATGGATCGCCGCCTCCATGGCTTCGAGGTAGCGCTCCACCTCGGCCTCGAGTTCGCGGCACAAAGCCTTGCGGGCCCGCACGTCGCCCGTGCGGGCGGCCTCGGCGATCTCGCGGGTGATGTCGCCGATATCGCCGCGGTAGATGTCGATGAGCGTGAAGAGATCCATCGCCGCCGCTCCTATTTGGCCTGGGCCCAGGTGACCTGCGCGCCGAAGAGCGGCACGGTCGAGACCGCCATCTTGGCGCTGCCCTCCTGGATGCGCCGGGAATGCGCCACGTAGATGAGGGTGTTGTTCGGCTTGTCGAAGATGCGCCGCACCACGAGGGATTTGAACACGAGGCTCAGGCCCTCGCGGAACACCTCCTCGCCGTTGAGATCCTGCTCGATCTGGCCCACTGTGATGGGGCCGGTCTGGCGGCAGGCGATGGAGGAGTTCGACGGGTCCTCGAACCAGTTGCCCTGCCGCAGCCGGTCGATGATGCCGCGCTCGAAATAGGTGAGGTGGCAGGTGACGCCCTGCACCTTGGGATCCGGGACCGCCTCGACGATGATGTCGTTGCCGGTCCAGTCGGTGGCGATCTTGCCCACCTGCTGGGCTGAGGCCGGCGCCGCGAACAGGGCGGCGGCCAGGAAGGCGAGGGTGCGAACCATGGAACTCTCCAGTCAAGGCGCACCCGGTCAACGGGGGCAACCGGCGGCGCGTTCCTCTATATAAGGAGTGCCGCGCCGCCGCTGGAGTCCGAGTCTCGATCAGGCCGAGGCGGTGTCGTCCTCGTCCTCTTCGTCGACCTCGTCGACTTCGACGAGGAACACGATGTCGATCGGCTCGTCGTCGTCGTCCGTCTCGTCGTCACCCTCCTCGTCCTCGAACTCCTCGTCGTTGAGTGCGTCCTCGAAGGAGACCTGCTCGTCCTCCGTGGCGGGGCGGATCTTGAGGGGAGCCTTGCCGTCCCAGAGGGGTTCGCCGTCGGCGGTGAGCGTCTTGAGATCGTCCTTGAACTCGTCGCTCTCCAGGAGCTCCCGCGCCTGCTCCTCATCCGCATTGGTGACGACAATCGCCGTCCCGTTGATCTCGAGGGTGAACATGGCAGTCCTTTCTGTGCGTAGGGATTTCGTCGGATAACGCGGCAGGCTGCGTTTGGATCACGCAGCCGGCGCGATCGGCAGGGCCGTTTCGCCCCGCTGCGCGACTTCCCCTAGCACAGCCCCGGCCTCTGCGACAGGGCGCCGCCCTCCCGCGAAGCGCACGAGCGCGTCGACCCGCTCCTCAATGGTGGGATGGGTCGCGAAGAGGTCGGCGAAGCCCTGGCGCGGGTTGTCGACGCACATCTCCATGATCCCGGACGGCACGCCGTCGAGCTCGCCCCGGCCCTTGATCTTGAGCAGCGCCGAGATCAGCGCATCGGGCTTCTTGGTAAGCTCCACCGCCCCCGCATCGGCCAGGAACTCGCGGGAGCGCATGAGCGCGAAGCGGATCACGAGGGAGAGGAACCACGCGGCGCCGAGTGCCGCGAGCGCGATGAGGATCGCCCCGAGGGCGGCCCCGCCGCCGCCCTTGCGCTTGCCGTTGCTGCCGGAGCCCGCCTCGGAGAGGCGCACGTGGCGCAGACCCCGGAACACGAGTTCCGCCACGAAGGAGATCACGCCCGCCACCACGACCGCGATCACCACCATGCGCACGTCGTCGTTGCGGATATGGGTGAGTTCGTGGGCCAGCACCGCCTCGACCTCGTCCTCGTCGAGGGCGTCGAGGAGGCCGCGCGTTAGGGTGATGGCGTATTGCTCGGGATCGAGGCCCGTCGCGAAGGCGTTGACCGCCGTGCTCTCCATCACGCGAAGTTTCGGCACGGCGAGGCCGCGGGAGATGCAGAGCGCCTCCAACATGCCGTAGAGCCGGGGCTCGTCCGTCCGCGTCAGGCCCTCGGACCCGGTGACGAGATCAATGAGCGTCTGGTGGAACCAGTAGGACAGGGCGACCCAGGCGAGGGTGCCGAGGGTCGCGGCCGGCAGCCACCACAGGCAGTCGCGCAAAGCCGCGACGAGGTAGCCTTCAAGCGACAGGGGAGCGTCGGCGGGCAGGCCCCACCACACGCGGGCGAGGAGCGCCACCGCATAGGTGATGAGGTAGACGAGGAAGAGGAGGCCCGCGACGAGCGCCACCGACCGGCGCCGGTTGCTCCGGATATGGGTATAAAGGCCGAAGGCAGGCAGCACGGGTCGGTCAGAACTTCACTTGCGGCGCCACGTCGAGGCGCTGGCGCTCGCTCTCGCCGAGGTCGAAGAACTCCCGCTGGGTGAAGCCGAGGGCGGAGGAAAAGAGGACGGCGGGGAAGGATTGCAGGGAGGCGTTATACTCCTGCACGGCGTTGTTGAAGAAGCGTCGCGCCGCCGCGAGGTTGTCCTCGGTTTCGGCGAGGTCCGTCTGGAGCTGGCGGAAGTTCTCGTCGGCCTTGAGGTCCGGATAGGCCTCCGCCAGCGCCATGAGGCGCCCGATGGAGCCGCTGAGCGTCGCCTCGGCGCCCGCCTGCGCGCCCGTGCCCTTGGCGGTGATCGCCTCGTTGCGCGCCTTCACGACCGCATCGAAGGTGCCGCGCTCGTGGGCCGCATAGGCCTTCACGGTCTCGACGAGGTTCGGGATGAGATCGTGGCGCTGCTTGAGCTGCACGTCCACGTCCGCATAGGCTTGGCCGACCCGCGCCCTGAGGCCGACGAGGCCGTTATAGACGCCAATGAGGTAGAGGATGAGGGCGCCGAGCGCGCCGTAGCCGATCCATTCCATGCCGAACCTGTCCCCCCATTCGCGGCCGGGACCCTCGCACGGGCGGCAGCCGTGAACAAACCGACCTCACGCCGCACCCTTAAGCTTGCACGGTTAAGGATGGGTTGGCGTCGTGAACCGCCGGGCGCCGCAGCCGTTGTTCCGATACGCTTCAGGAGGAATTCCATGCTGCCACGCTTCGCGCTCGCCCTTTGTGCCGCGGCGCTCGCCACCCCTGCCGGCGCCCAAGGCGCGCCGGGCGGCGCACCTCTGGCCACGGTGCCGGAGGGGATGACCCGGGTGTCGGAGATGATCGGCACGGCGGTGACGGGCTCCGATATCCGGCGCCTTGGCAAGGTGAAGGACGTGGTGCTCGACCGCGAGGGACGGGCGGTGGCCCTCGTCCTCGGCTCGGGCGGCATGCTCGGCATCGGCGAGAAGGATGTGGCGGTGCCCTATGCGGGCATTCTCTGGAACTACGACGTCGGGCCGACCGACGGGCCGAGCTCCAGCAACACGGGCGGCACCGTCGCGGCGGGCGGCGGCCTCGAGGCCAAGCGCGCCGACGTCACGAGCCCGGGCGCCGAGAACGTCCAGGCGACGGGCACCGTTGGCGACCCGCAGCAGCCCGCCGAGGGCCTGCGTCCGCAGAACGCCACCACTCCCGTCACCGGCGGCGGCGCGCCCACGAGCGCCGTGCTGCCCCTGACCGAGACCGATCTGAAGAACGCGCCGGCCTTCCAGAGCCCCTGACGCGCCGTCGGGAGCGGGCGGGGCGGCGCTGTGGCCGTTTCGCCAGGGCGCACAGTTTTCTGCGCCTGCGACCTTGCCGCGGCTCGCGTTTTCGGGCCCCATGACTCATGACCCATAGGGCCTGACGGCGACTGATTTGGGGTGCGTCATGAATGTTCTGGTTTTAGCCTCGCGCAAGGGCGGCTCCGGCAAGAGCACCCTCGCGGCGCATCTGGCCTCCCAGATTGCCAAGCCCAACCGGCCGACGCTCCTCATCGACGCGGATCCTCAAGGCTCGCTCTCCCTCTGGCACGAACTGCGCGGCTGCGAGAACCCGGTGCTCCGCAAGGGCTCCCGCAACATGGCGGAGGTGGTGAAGGCCGCCGGCCGCGGCGGCTGCGAGTGGACCCTCATCGACACCCCGCCCAACGTCTCCGCCGCGGTCATCGAGGCCCTGCGCCTCGCCACCCTGGTGATCATCCCGGCCCGCCCCGGCCTCTTCGATCTCGCCGCCGTGCACGACACGATCGAGCTCTGCCGCGAGTTGAAGAAGCCGTTCTGCGTCGTCATGAACGGCGCTCCGCCGAAGCGCGGCGAGCGCGAGGCCACCGTGGTCAAGCAGGCCCGCGAGGGCCTCAACGACGACCTCATCCCGGTCTGGTCCGGCCAGATCACCCACCGGGCCGATTTCTCCCTCGCGCTCTCCCACGGCGAAGGCGCCAAGGAATACGATGCGGGCTCACAGGCCGCCGCCGAGATGGCGGCCCTCTGGTCCGCCGTCGACCGGTCCGTGAAGGCAATCAACAGCGCCTCGAAGGGCGCCAAGGGCATGCACAAGCTCGCTGCCTGAGCGGCGGCCGCAACTGACCCGTCCGGGGCTTGCAGGGCCCCGGCACCGTCACGATCTCTAATCAGAGCGACGCACCTCGCGAGCGCCGCCGAGCGCCGGGACCTCTTAGGGCGCTGGCCCGCGGCGGCGCCTCGGCGAGCGGCCGCGGCGTTGCGCCTACCGTAAGGCACCGGCGCTCGGCCGGGCAGCCCTGCGCGATCTCCCGTTCCTGACCGACGAAAGCCTCTCCCGTGTCCTCCTACGATGTCATCGTTCTCGGCGCCGGCGCCGCCGGCATGATGTGCGCCGTGGAGGCGGGCAAGCGCGGTCGGCGCGTGCTCGTGGTGGACCATGCGGCGGCGCCCGGCGAGAAGATCCGCATCTCGGGCGGCGGGCGGTGCAACTTCACCAACCGCCACGCCTCCCCGGCGCAGTTCCTGTCGGGCAATCCAGGCTTCTGCATCTCGGCCCTGCGGCGCTACACGGCGCAGGACTTCGTGAGGCTCGTTGAGCGCCACGGCATCGCCTATCACGAGAAGACCCTCGGCCAGCTCTTCTGCGACGGCTCGTCGAAGCAGATCGTCAACCTTTTCGCGGACGAGATGCGGGCGGCGGGCGTCGCCTTGAGGCTGCGCACCGGTTTCGAGCGGGTGGAGCGGGCCGGGGAGGGGTTCCGGGTCCAGCTCTCCGACGAAGCGGTTGAGGCCGCTTCGGTGGTCGTCGCCACCGGCGGCAAGTCGATCCCCAAGATGGGCGCCACGGGGGCCGGCTACGACATCGCGGCAGCCTTCGGGCTGCGCGTGACGGAGACCCGCCCGGGCCTCGTTCCCCTCACCCTCGATCCCGGCACCCTCGACCGCTTGAGGCCGCTTGCGGGCGTCGCCGTCGATGCGGCGAGCGTCCAGCACGGCAAGACGCGCTTTGCGGAGGCCATGCTGTTCACTCACCGGGGCCTCAGTGGCCCGGCGATGCTGCAGATCTCCTCCTACTGGCGGGAGGGGGACGAGATCACCGTGTCCATGCTGCCGGGCCTCGACCTCTTCGAGCGCCTGCGGGCCGCCCGCCGGGAGAACGGCCGCCAGGCGCTCCAGACGGCCCTCGCCGCCCACCTGCCGCGCCGTCTCGCCCAGGCCGTGGCGGAAGCGGAGCCCGGCCCGCCGAACCTCGCCGATTGCTCGGACAAGTACCTGAAGCGGATCGAGGCCGCCGTGAACGCCTGGCGCTTCAAGCCCGCGGGCTCGGAGGGCTACCGCACCGCCGAGGTGACGCTCGGCGGCGTCGACACCCGCGACCTCGACAGCCGCACTATGGCGGCGAAAGCCGTGCCGGGCCTCTACTTCGTCGGCGAGGTGGTGGACGTCACCGGCTGGCTCGGGGGCTACAATTTCCAGTGGGCCTGGTCGTCGGGCTGGTGCGCCGGGCAAGCGGCTTAGGCGCCCACCACCTCAACCCGCATCTTTTGGAGGCCCGTAGAGCGCGTCTCGAAGGAGGGTCCAGAACACGCGGGCAGCGCTTCCGCGAACCCCGACGGTGCCCCAGTCAGCCGGTCTTGCCCTTGATGTAGGGCTCCACCGGGCCCTTCAACTTCACGGTCATCGGGTTGCCGAAGCGGTCCTTGGCGGTGCCGACGCTGAGGCGCACCCAGCCTTCGCTCACGCAATATTCTTCGACATTGGTCTTCTCGGCGCCTTTGAAGCGGATGCCGATGCCCTGCTGAAGCAGCGCCTCGTCGTAGAAGGGGCTCTTCGGATCGGTGGAGAGGCGGTCGGGGAGGGTATCGGTCATGGCGGTGTCGGGGGTTCGGGTCAGCGGCGGCGGGCGTTGCCGTCCTTGATAGCATTCTCGACCTTGTCGAGCTTGCCCTCGATCTTGTCGAGTTTCACCAGGATCTGGTGGAGCATGTCCGGCGTCACGCGCACGTAGTCGAGGCTCTCGCGGGTCGCCTTCGCGGTGGCCTTGGCGGCCTCGACGAGCTCCCGCGTCTCCTCGCTCGAGGGCGGCGGGCTCGTTTGGGCGAGCGCTCCGGTGGCGAAGCTGAGGACGAGGGCGGCGAGGGCAAGGCGCATAGGGGTCTCCGTGATGGGCGCGCCAGCATCCTCAAGCGGAGCGGCAGGTCAACCCCGGAGCCGCCCCTATCATCCGGGGCGCCGCCAGGCGAGCCCGGAACCCATAACCACCAGCGCTGCAAAAGAGAGCGCACCAGCGCCCGAGCATACCTTGCAACGCCACGGTTATGGGTTCGGGGCTCCGCTCCGCGGCCTCGGAATGACAAGTGGGCATCGCCCTCACGAATCCATCTTGAGCGCCGCGATGAAGGCCTCCTGCGGGATCTCCACGCGGCCGAACTGGCGCATGCGTTTCTTGCCCTCCTTCTGCTTGTCGAGGAGCTTGCGCTTGCGGGAGGCGTCGCCGCCGTAGCACTTCGCCGTGACGTCCTTGCGCAGGGCCCGCACGGTCTCGCGGGCGATGATCTTGCCGCCGATGGCGGCCTGGATCGGGATCTGGAAGAGGTGCGGCGGGATGAGGTCTTTGAGCTTCTCGCACATGGCGCGCCCGCGGGCCTCCGCCCGGGTGCGGTGGACCAGCATGGAAAGGGCGTCCACGGGCTCCGCGTTCACGAGGATCGACATCTTCACGAGGTCGCCCTCCCGATACTCGGAGATGTGGTAGTCGAAGGAGGCGTAGCCCTTCGAGATGGATTTCAGCCGGTCGTAAAAGTCGAACACCACCTCGTTGAGGGGCAGGTCGTACACCACCATGGCGCGCTTGCCGACGTAGTTGAGGTCGATCTGCACGCCGCGCCGGTCCTGGCAGAGCTTCAGCACCGAGCCGAGATAATCGTCGGGGGTGAGGATCGTGGCGCGGATCCACGGCTCGTCGATGGCCTCGATCTTCATCACGTCCGGCATGTCGGCCGGGTTGTGCAGTTCCTTCACCGAGCCGTCCGTCATCTTGAGATGATAGACCACCGAGGGCGCCGTGGAGATGAGGTCGAGGTTGAACTCGCGTTCGAGCCGCTCCTGGATGATCTCGAGGTGGAGGAGCCCGAGGAACCCGCAGCGAAAGCCAAAACCCAGGGCCGCGGAGGTCTCCATCTCGTAAGAGAAGCTCGCGTCGTTGAGGCGCAGCTTGCCCATGGCGGCGCGCAGGTTCTCGAACTCCGCCGCGTCCACCGGAAAGAGGCCGCAGAACACCACCGGCTGCACCGGCTTGAAGCCCGGCAGCGCCGCGGCGGTGGGCTTTTTCTCTTCCGTGATTGTGTCGCCGACGCGGGTGTCGGCCACCTCCTTGATGGATCCCGTGAGGAAGCCGACCTCCCCGGGCCCGAGATCCGCCGCTTCCGTCATCTTGGGGCTGAACACGCCGATGCGGTCGACGCCGTAGGCCGCCCCCGTGCCCATCATCTTGATGGTCATGCCCTTCTTCAGCACACCGTCCACGACGCGCACCAGCACCACGACGCCAAGATACGCGTCGTACCAGGAATCGACGAGGAGGGCCTTCAGGGGCGCATTCGGGTCGCCCTTCGGGGGCGGGAGCTTCTTGACGATGGCCTCCAGCACGCCCTCGATATTGAGGCCGGTCTTGGCCGAGATCGGCACGGCGTCGGACGCATCGATGCCGATCACCTCCTCGATCTGCTCCTTCACCCGGTCGGGCTCAGCGGCGGGCAGGTCGATTTTGTTGAGAACCGGCACGATCTCGTGATTGGCGTCGATGGCCTGATAGACGTTGGCGAGAGTCTGCGCTTCGACGCCCTGCGAGGCATCCACGACGAGGAGCGAGCCCTCGCAGGCCGCGAGCGAGCGCGACACCTCGTAGGCGAAGTCCACGTGGCCGGGGGTGTCCATCAGGTTGAGGATGTAGGTCTCCCCGTCCTCCGCCTTGTATTCGAGGCGCACGGTCTGCGCCTTGATGGTGATCCCGCGCTCGCGCTCGATGTCCATGTTGTCGAGCACCTGCTCGGTCATCTCGCGCGCCGAGAGTGCCCCCGTGGTCTGGATCAGCCGGTCGGCGAGGGTGGATTTCCCGTGGTCGATATGGGCGACGATGGAAAAGTTGCGGATCTTGTCGAGGGGTGCGGTCATGGGAGGTCCGGAGCCGGGCGAGGTGTCGCCGCGCGGCGCGAGGGAGAAATCTTCGCGCGGCATAGCAGCGTGGGGCCGCCGCGCCAAGGGCAGGCGGTGTCGCGCTCCTCGCCCCCCCCCCCAGCCGCCGGCAACAAGCGCGCAGCAGCGCTCGCGTCGGCGCTGCCGCGCCTCACCGGAAAGGGCGAAGTCCCTTGACGACATCCATCATACGAGAAACACTGCTCCTAACATGGACGCCATCGACCAGCGCATCGCGCACCGCATCCGCACCGAGCGCCAGCGGCACGCCCTCACCCTCGAGGCGCTGGCCGAGCGCTCGGGTGTTTCCCGGGCCATGATCTCCCGCATCGAGCGGGCGGAGGCGAGCGCGACTGCGGCGCTCCTCGGCCGGCTCTGCGCTGGGCTCGGGATCAGCCTCGCGGCCCTGTTCGCGGACGACGCCAAGCCCCAGAGCCCCGTCTCCCGCGCCGCCGACCAGCCGGTCTGGCGCGATCCGGCCTCGGGCTACCTGCGCCGGGACGTGGCCCCGCGCGGCACGGGCTCGCCGGTCGAGATTGTGGACGTCACCTTCCCGCCCGGGGCCCGGGTCGCCTTCAAGTCCCCCTGGCTCGTGCGCGGCATAGACCAGCACGTCTGGGTGCTCGACGGCACCCTCGAACTGACCCTCGGCGCCACGCTCCACCGCCTCGAGACCGGCGACTGCGTGCATGTGCGCCTCGACGAGCCCATCGCCTATCGCAATCCCACCGACCGGGCCGTGCGCTACGCCGTGATCCTGACCCTGGAGAAGAGCCGTGCCTGAGACCCCGATCCGCACCCTCGGCGCGCGGGAGACCGAGGCGCGCCTCGCCGAACTCGGCCACATCCTGCACGACGCGGTGGAGCATGGCGCCTCCGTCAACTTCGTCGCGGGGTTCACGCAGGCCGAGGCGGAGGCGTTCTGGCGCGGCCAGCTCGCAGGGCTCGCCGCGGGCGACCGGGCGCTTCTCGTCGCCGAGGAGGGAGGGCGGCTCCTCGGCACGGTGATCGTCTTTTTCGCGCACCAGCCCAACGCGCCCCACCGGGCAGAGATCGGCAAGATGCTGGTCCATTCCGCGGCCCGGCGCCGGGGCCTCGGGCAGCGGCTTCTCGGCGCGGCGGAGGAGTTCGCCAGGGCCGCGGGGCGCACGCTCCTCGTCCTGGACACTCACACGGGCAGCGACGGCGAGCGCCTCTACCGGCGCTGCGGCTGGACCGAGGTGGGGCAGATCCCCGACCATTCGCTCACCACCGACGGCCACCTCGCCCCGACCACAATCTTCTATAAGCGCGTGGCGTGATGCGGCTCCGTGATGCCACCGGAGCGGACCTTCCCGCGATCCTCGCCATCCACAATCACCACATCGCGCATACGCTCGCGATCTGGCGCTACGAACTCGCCGATCTGGCCGAACGCCGCGCCTGGCTGGAGGAGCGGCGCGCGAAAGGCTATCCGGTCGTGGTCGTAGAGGAGAGCGGGGAGATGGTGGCCTACGGCTCCTACGGCCCTTTTCGCGCGGGCGAGGGCTATCACCGCACTGTCGAGAACTCGATCTACGTGCGCGAGGATCGCCAGCGTCGGGGTTATGCCCGCGCGCTCATGATGGCGCTCATCGAGCGCGCCCGCTCGGAGGGGCGTCACGTCATGGTCGCCGGAATCGGCCTGCCGAACGAGCCCTCCGTGAAGCTGCACGCGAGCCTCGGATTTCAGGAGGTCGGCACCATGCGCGAAATCGGCTGGAAGTTCGACCGGTGGCTCGATCTGTTGCTGATGCAGCGGAGCCTTTGAGGCGATCACCGAGCCCATTGGCGCTGGCGGAAACCGCGATCCTTGCCGACAGGGGCGCCACACCTGCCAAAAGGCGCCGTTCTCCCTCCCTTGGGGGGAGGGAAATGCTCGGTTGTGCTCGTCAGAGCGTGCGGGTTACCGCCCCTGCTCCAGGATGCGGCTCACCACCCGGGCGGTGTAGTCCACCATGGGCACGATACGCGCATAGTTGAGCCGCGTCGGCCCGATGACGCCGAGAACGCCTACGATCTTCTGGCTCCCGTCCCGGAATGGCGCCGCGATCATGGACGAGCCCGACATCGAGAACAGCTTGTTCTCCGAGCCGATGAAGATGCGCACGCCGTCGGCGCCCTCCGCCCGGGCGAGGAGGTCGATAACGTCCGTCTGCGTCTCGAGATCGGAAAAGAGGAGGCGGATGCGCTCGAGGTCCTCCGCCGCCCGCAGGTCCTCCAGGAGGTTCGCCTGCCCGCGCACGATGAGTTGGCGCGCATCCGCCGAGCCGACGGTTGTCGCGAGCCCCGCTTCCACGAGCTTCGCCGTGAGGGCGTCGAGTTCGCGCTCCATTTCGCTGCGCCGCCCCTCCACCTCCGCCTTGAGGTCGGCCAGGGTCTTGCCGCGGATCCGGGCGTTGAGGAAGTTGCCCGCTTCCACGAGGGCGCCCGCCGGCAGGCCCGCCGGCAGGTTGAGCAGCCGGTTCTCCACCGAGCCGTCCTCCGACACCAGCACCACGAGGGCGCGGGCGGGGTCGAGGCGCACGAACTCGATGTGCTTGAGCCGCGCGTTGGATTTGGAGGTCACGACGACGCCGGCGCCCCGCGACACGCCCGACAGCATGGCGGAGGCCTCGGCGAGGGCGGTTTCGAGGGTGTGGCCCGAGGCGGCCGCGCGCATCTGCGCCTCGATGCGGGCGCGCTCGTCCGCCGACACGTCGCCGATCTCCAGCATCGCGTCGACGAAGAAGCGCAGCCCCAACTCGGTCGGCAGGCGGCCTGCGCTCGTATGCGGCGCGAAGATGAGCCCCGCCTGCTCGAGATCCGCCATCACGTTGCGCACGGAGGCGGGCGAGAGCGTCATCGGCAGGATGCGCGAGAGGTTGCGCGAGCCCACCGGCTCGCCGGTGGCGAGGTAGCTCTCGACGATCTGCTTGAAGATCTCCCGGGAGCGGTCGTTCAGCTCCGCAAGGGCGCGCGTCTCGGCAGGCGACGGGGTGTGGCCAGGCACGTTCATCGGGCGGTGTGCGGTCTCTCGCGCTCGTTCAAGGTGCCCCTAATGTGCGGGCCGGGGCCGGGGCTGGCAAGGTCCGCCGCGCCGCAGGCTTAACGGGCCGGCCGCCGCGGGTTGCCCGCCGGGGCGACGCACCGTAAGGAAGCCGGGCCCTACGATGCGGAGACCCCCGATGCGGCCCTCGAAACGCGCCCCCGATCAATTGCGGCCCGTCACGCTCGAGCGCGGCGTCGCGCGCTACGCGGAGGGCTCGTGCCTCGTGAGCTTCGGCAACACCCGGGTGCTGTGCACCGCCTCCCTCGAGGAGAAGGGCCCGCCCTGGCTGCGCGGCTCGGGCAAGGGCTGGGTGACGGCGGAATACGCCATGCTGCCCCGCGCCACCCACGAGCGCACCCGCCGCGAGGTGAATTCCGGCAAGCCTTCCGGCCGCACGCAGGAGATCCAGCGCCTCATCGGCCGCTCCCTTCGCGCCGTCGTGAACCTTCCCGCCATCGGCGAGCGCCAGGTCGTGATCGATTGCGACGTCATCCAGGCGGATGGCGGAACGCGCACCGCCTCGATCACGGGCGCCTGGGTGGCACTCCACGAATGCTTCGCCTGGATGCAGGGCCGCTCGATCATCTCGGTGAACCCGCTCCGCGAGCCGGTCGCCGCCATCTCCTGCGGGGTCTACCAGGGCACCCCGGTGCTCGATCTCGACTACGCGGAGGACTCCGCCGCGGAGACGGATGCCAACTTCGTGATCACCGGGTCGGGCGGCCTCGTGGAGGTTCAGGGCACCGCCGAGGGCAAGCCGTTCTCGGAGGACGAGTTCCTCCAGCTCCTGCGCCTCGCCAAGGCGGGCGTCGCGCAGCTCATCGACCTGCAGAAGACAGCCGTCGCGTAAGACCCCTTTCCCGGAACGCCCCCATGCCCCGCGCCCTCACTGGCACCCTCGTCATCGCCACCCACAATGCCGGCAAGCTGCGCGAGATGCGGGAACTGCTCGCGCCCTTCGGCGTCGAGGCGGTCTCGGCTTGCGATCTCAACCTGCCGGTGCCGGACGAGACCGGGCACATGTTCGCCGAGAACGCGGCACTCAAAGCCCATGCGGCCGCGAAGGCGACGGGCCTTCCCGCCCTGTCGGACGATTCGGGTCTGTGCGTTCACGCCCTCGACGGGGCGCCCGGCATCTTCACGGCGGATTGGGCCGGGCCCGGGCGCGATTTCGCTGCCGCCATGGCCCGGGTCGAGCACGAACTGCAGAAGCGTCACGCCGAAGACCGCCGCGCGCATTTCGTGTCGGCCCTCGTGATCGCCTGGCCGGACGGGCACGAGGAGCTCTTCGAGGGGCGGGTGCACGGGACCGTGGTCTGGCCGCCCCGGGGCGACAAGGGCTTCGGCTACGACCCCATCTTCCAGCCCGACGGCCACGCGCAGACCTTCGGCGAGCTCACGTCCGACGAGAAGCACGGGATCGACTGGTCGTCCCCCGCGCTGCCGGCCCTCTCCCACCGCGCCCGGGCCTTCGCGCAGCTGGCGCAGGGCTGCCTCAAGGCGCCGGGGGAATGAGGAGCGCGCTCCGATCCTGCGTCACCCGCTGGCCGTGACGACCTTGCGCGAAGCTGGCATAAGCGCCCGATGATCGATCATCCCACGCGCGATGCGGGTTTCGGCGTTTACGTGCACTGGCCCTTCTGCGCCTCGAAGTGCCCGTATTGCGACTTCAACAGCCATGTCCGCCACAAGCCCGTGGACGAGGCGCGCTTCCTCGACGCGTTCCGGCGGGAGATCGCTGCGATGGCGGCGCGCGCTCCCGGCCGGACGGTGTCGAGCGTGTTCTTCGGCGGCGGCACCCCCTCCCTCATGAAGCCCGAGACGGTGGGCGCGATCCTCGATGCCGTTGGGGGCGCCTGGGCGGTGGACGGCGGCGCCGAGGTTACCCTCGAAGCCAATCCGACGAGCGTCGAGGCGGAGCGCTTCCGCGGCTATCGCGCCGCCGGGGTCAACCGGGTGTCCCTCGGCGTCCAGGCCCTCAACGACGCGGACCTGCGGCGGCTCGGCCGCATGCACTCGGCCGAGGAGGCACTCGGGGCCGTGCGCATCGCGGGATCGATCTTCGAGCGCACCTCGTTCGACCTCATCTATGCCCGTCCGGCGCAGACGCCGGAGGCCTGGCGGGCCGAACTCCTTGAGGCCATCGGGCACGCGGCGGAGCACCTGTCGCTCTACCAGCTCACCATCGAGCCCGACACCTGGTTCGAGCGCCTGTTCAAGGCCGGCAAGCTGAACGTGCCGACGAACGACGAGGCGCGGATCCTCTATGACATCACGCAGGAAGTGTGTGAGGCGCACGGCCTTCCGGCCTACGAGGTGTCGAACCATGCGCGCCCCGGCGCCGAGTCCCGGCACAACCTGATCTACTGGCGCTACGGCGAGTATGCGGGCGTCGGCCCCGGCGCCCACGGGCGCCTCGTCACCGGCAATGCCCGGATCGCGACGGCGGTCGAGCGCCATCCGGAGACCTGGCTCGACCTCGTGGAGCGGAATGGCCACGGCATCGTTGACGAGGAGCCCCTCACGGCGGAGGCCGAGGGCGACGAGTTCCTGCTCATGGGCCTGCGCCTCAAGGAGGGGATCGACCCGGCCCGCTACGAGGCCTTCACCGGCCGCACCCTCGACGAGGGCCGCATCCGGGCGCTCGAGGGCGACGGCCTTCTCGCCCGCCGCCCCGGCGCCCGCCTCGCAGTGACGCGGGAGGGATTTCCGGTGCTCGACGCCGTGGTGGCGGACCTCGCGGCCTAAAACTCGACGCCGCCCGGCTAGGCCCTCACAGCCCGGCGAGCGCCCGCGGCGCGGCGTTCACGGTCACGGCCGCGTTGTTGCGGATCTCCTGCACGGTGAGCGCCCGGTCGCTCGTGCCTTCCGGGCGGAAGCGGAAGACGCCGTCGGCACCCGCGAAGCCCGACGGGTTCGTCAGGACGGCTTCGGTGAAGCGCCCAGGCCCCTGCGTCTTCACGAGGGCGGCGGCGAGCGAGACCGCATCGTAGGACAGGGTCGCGAGGCGGGTCGGGTCGGTGCCGAACCGGGCCCGGTAGCGGGCCGCAAAAGCGGCAAAGCCGCGGCTGTCCGGGGCCGCGAACCAGCCGCCCTGGAGCGCCGGCAGCGCGAAGGCACGCGCCTCGTTCCAAACGCCCGTCCCGAGAGGTTTGACGCGCTGCGGGTTGTAGCTCGCCGCCTGGAGGGCCGCCGCGACGGCGGGCAGGCCGTCCGCATTATCGGGGATGAAGATCGCGTCAGCCTGGGGCTGGGCACCCCCGATCACGGGGCCGAGCCGCTGTACGGCCGCTTGGGGCTGGCCCACGGGATAGCGCTCGATTGCGGCGACCCGCAGCCCGTGGCGGGCGGCGGCGTCGGTGAACTGGGCCTCGACCACGCCCCCGTAGGTGCTCTGCGGGATGAGCGCCGCCACGGACCGGCGGCCCTGCTGGGCCGCATAGGCCAGCACCCGGTCGACCTCCGCCTGGGCGAGGAAGCTCAGGAGATAGACGCCCCGGCTCGCCACGCTCACATCCGTCGAGAAGGCCACGACCGGCCGGCCCGCAGGGCGCGCCACCTCGCCGACTGCCCGCACGGCGGGGGCGAAGAGCGGGCCGATGAAGAGTTCGGCGCCCTCCGCGAGGGCAGCTTGGGCGGCCTCCCGGGCGCCCTCCGCGGTGCCGCGGTCGTCCTTCACCAAGAGGGCGAGGTCCGGGTTCTCGAACTCGTCCATGGCGAGTTCCGCCGCGTTGCGCAGGGACTGCGCCACCACCGCGCTCTGCCCGGCGCCGGAGAGCGGCAGGATCAGCGCCACCCGGACCTGGCCGGATCCGATGGCCGAGCCGGTGAGCATGGGTGCCGCGGGGGCCGGCGCCTCGGCCTCGATGCTGCCCGGCGGGGTAAGGCTGCCGGACCCGACGCAGCCCGCAAGCCCGAGCGCAAGGCCGAGCGCCAGAACACGAGAACGGAGGTTTGAGCGCGCCATGCGGAGGCCCTGATCCAAATCGCGAAGCGGGCGAAACACTGCCCTGGGGTCGAAACGGGCCGAGAGTAGCAACGAAAAGTTAACGATGTTTGCAGAACGCGGCCGGGCTTTCGCCTCCCGCCGCCCCCATGCGATGGTGCCGGCGATGACGCAAAGAATCGACAATCGGGTGAGACGCCCGCCCGCCGCGAAGGGCGGTGTGTTCACGGCGTTCGGACTCGCCGCGGAGGCGGAGGCGCTGAGCCCCGGCCTCTACGTGGTGGCGACGCCCATCGGCAATCTGAAGGACGTGTCGTTCCGGGCGCTCTCCGTTCTCGCCGCCGCCGATTCGGTGCTCGCCGAGGACACGCGGGTCACCAAGACCCTGCTGGCCCATTACGGCATCACCACGCCTCTCGTCGCCTATCACGAGCACTCGAACGAAGCCGTGCGCGAGCGCATGATCCACCGGGTGCGGGAGGGCCAGGCCCTCGCCCTCGTCTCCGATGCGGGAACGCCCCTCGTGTCCGATCCGGGCTACAAGCTCGTGAAGGCCGCGATCGAGGAGGGGCTGCCCGTGACGCCGATCCCCGGCCCCTCCGCCGTGATGACGGCCCTCGTGGTCTCGGGCCTGCCGACCGACCGCTTCTTCTTCGAGGGCTTCCTGCCGCCGAAAAGCGCTGCCCGGCGCACGCGTCTGGCGCAGATCGGCACCATCCCGGGCACCCTGATGCTCTTCGAGGCGCCCCACCGCCTGCCGGAGATGCTGGCGGATGCGGCGGCGGTGCTCGGCGAGCGGCCGGCCGTGGTGGCGCGCGAACTCACCAAGCTCTTCGAGACCGTGCGCCGCGGTACCCTGCCGGATCTCGCTGCCATCTTCGCCGAGGAGGGGCCGCCCAAAGGCGAGATCGTGGTGCTGATCGGGGAGGCGACCCAGGCCATGCAGGCGGCCGAGGTCGACGCGGTGCTCGACGACAGGCTCCAGGCCGCGCTCGCCGCCCATTCCATCAAGGATGCGGCCGCCCTCGTGGCGGACGAGCTCGGCATCCCCAAGCGCGAGGCCTATGCCCGGGCGCTCGCCCTCGCCAAGGCGAAGGAGCCGTGAGAACCGCCGCGGATCGCCGCCGCGCCACCTTCGCACGCGGCCGTTTCGCGGAGGCGCTGGCGCTGCTGTGGCTCTCCCTGCGGGGCTACCGCCCTCTGGCCCGGCGCTTCTCCGCCGCCGGAGGCGAGGTCGATCTCATCGTGAGGCGGGGCGACACCGTGGTGTTCGTCGAGGTCAAGGCGCGGGGGCGGATGGACGATGCGCTCGAGGCGATCACGCGGGAGAAGCGCCGCCGCTTCTCGCGCGCCGCCCGCGCTTGGCTCTCGCGCCACCCCTGGGCGGCCGGCAAGACCTGGCGCGCCGACGCGGTGTTCCTGGCGCCGGGCCGCTGGCCCGTGCACCGGGTGAACGCCTTCGAGATGGAGATCTAGGCTCAACGAATTGGCGCGCCTCCCTCCCCTTAGGGGAGGGAGGCGCGCGTTCGGGTTTGCACGCAGGTGAAGACGGAGGCGCGACGCCTACGGCGCGAAAACCGTCACGGCGCCGGGGCGGATGGTGAAGCGGGCCGGGGTATAGGTGACGATCTCGCCGTCGCAGTTGATCGGGCGCGGGCGGCGGGTGCGGACCTCGAATTCGCGGGCGCGGACGGCGCGCACCTCCTCCCAGGCCCCGTGCTCGCCGTAGCGGAACGAGCGTGCCATGAGGGCGAGCTTCCAGGCGCGCTTCACCTCAAGGCTGTAGAGGTCGAGATGCTGGTCGTCGATGGCGGCGCTCGCCTCCACGGCGTTGCCGCCGCCGTAATAGCGCCCGTTGCCGACCGCGATCTGCAGCGTGCGCACCCGCACGGTGCCCTCCGAACTGGAGATGATCGCGCTGAAGGGCCGGGCGCGGGAGAGAACCTGCAGCGCCACGAGGCCGTAGCCGAAGCGCCCCCAGCGGCGCTTGATGTCCCGCGTCAGGTTCTGCGCCAGTTCGGCCGACAGGCCGATGGACGCTACGTTGAAGAACGGCTCGCCGTTGACGAGGCCAAGATCGATGGACCGCGTCCTGCCGCCCGCGATGATGCGCGCGGCGGCGTCGAGATCGGGGGGAATGCCGAGCGTCCGGGCAAGGTCGTTCGCGGTGCCCATCGGCAGAACGCCGAGGGGCCGCCCGATATCGAGGACCCCGAGGGCGGCGGCGTTGAGCGTGCCGTCGCCTCCGCCCACCGCCACGAGGTCGACGTCGCGGCCCTCGCGGGCGATCAGGGGCGCGAGTTCGTCCCGGGTCCCGCAATCGCGATGCACCGGCTCGATGCCGTTCGCCTCCAGCGCCGCGACGGCCTGTTTCAGGTGGGTCGCGCCGTTGCGGCTCTTGGCGTTGACGATGAGGAGGGCGCGAGGCATCGGGCTCAGGTTGGCTGCAGCACGGATCGGGTGCAAGGCCCAACGCCCCAGGCGACGCACGGTTCAGCTTGGGTTGCCATCAAGCCTCCGCAGCCCGATAACGGCGGCTCCCACGAGACGAGGCCCCCATGACGCTCACCGTTGCGGTCCAGATGGACCCCATCCAGCAGATCCGGATCGCGGGCGATTCCACCTTCGCCATGATGCTGGAGGCACAGCGCCGGGGCCACCGCCTCCTCTACTTTACGCCCGACCGGCTCTCCATGCGGGACGCTCAGGTCGTCGCCCGCGCGCAGACCATCGAGGTGCGGGACGTGGAGGGCGACCACTTCACCCTCGGCGAGACCGAGCGGGTGAACCTTGCCGACATCGACATCGTGCTGATGCGCCAGGAGCCGCCCTTCGACATCGGCTACATCACGGCGACCTATCTTCTCGAGCGCATCCATCCGCAGACCCTCGTGGTGAACAATCCCATGGAGGTGAGGAACGCGCCCGAAAAGCTTCTCGTGACGCACTTCCCCGACCTGATGCCGGCGACGCTCATCACCCGCGACAAGGCGGAGATCGAGGCCTTCCGCGAGGAGTTCGGCGACATCGTCATGAAGCCGCTTCACGGGCATGGCGGGGCCGCCGTGGTGCGGCTGACCCGCGAGGATCCCAATTTCGGATCGCTCTTCGATCTGTTCGCGTCGATCTTCAAGGAGCCCTGGGTGGTGCAGCGCTTTCTGCCTCAGGTGAGCGAGGGCGACAAGCGCATCATCCTCATCGACGGGGAGGCGGCGGGCGCCGTGAACCGGGTGCCGGCGGCGAACGACATCCGCTCCAACATGGTGCGGGGCGGCGCCGCAAAGCCGGCCGACCTGTCGCCCCGCGAGCGGGAGATCTGCGAGACGATCGGGCCGGAGCTGAAGCGGCGCGGCCTCGTCTTCGTCGGCATCGACGTGATCGCCGGCAATCTCACCGAGATCAACGTCACTTGCCCGACGGGCCTTCGCGCGATCAAGCGCCTCGGCGGACCGGACCTCGCGGTGCCGCTGTGGGATGCGATCGAGGGGAAGCTGTAGCGCGCCAACCCTCTCCCACACGAGAGCGGGGCTTACGCCCGCCGCACCTCGACGCCGAGCTCCGGCTTGTGGTTCAAGGTCTGGAACACCACGCAGTAGCGCTCGGTGAGCTTGAGGAGCTGGTCGACCTTCTCCTGCGGCGCATCCGTGTCGACCTCGAAGGCGAGGCGAATGGCGCGAAAGCCGACGGGCGCCGTCTTGTCGACACCGAGCGTGCCGCGAAAATCGAGGTCGCCCTCGGCCCGCACCGTTCCGCTGCGCAGATCGATCTCCAGCGCCGTGGCGACGGCCTTCAGGGTGACGCCCGCGCAGGCGACGAGGGCTTCGAGGAGCATGTCGCCGGAGCACAGCTCCGCGCCCGATCCGCCGGTCGCGGGGTGCAGACCAGCTACCGCGAGCGCCCGGCCCGTTTCGACCTTGCAGGCGATGTGCTGGTCGTCGAGCGTGCCCTGTGCGCGCAGGGTGATCACCGCCGCCTCCGGGTTGCTGCGATACTCGTCCTTGAGGGGCGCCTGGAGGGCGCGAAGCGCGGTTGCGTCCATGATCTTGTCCTTGGTCTCGTCTACCACCAAAGCGCGGCGGCCGCCTGTTCGCGTTCGCGCCGCGCGCCCGTCTCGGGCTTGAGGGATTCGTCGAGGGCGACGAGCACCCGGCGCGTCGCGGCCTCGAAGGGAAGCGCAGTCTTATCGCGCGGGCGAGCGAGGGACAGGGGCAATTCGTCGAAGATGCGGCCGGGCCTCGGCTGCATCACCACGGCCCGGTCGGCCAGCGCCACCGCCTCGCCCACATCGTGCGTGACGAGGAGAACCGTCGGGCGGGTCTCCTCCCACAAGGCGAGCAGATGCTCGTGGAGGCTCGCCCGCGTGAAGGCGTCGAGCGCCGAGAAGGGTTCGTCGAGGAGAAGCACCCTGGGATTGGTCACGAAGGCCCGCGCGATGGCCACGCGCTGCTGCTGCCCGCCGGAGAGATCGCGGGGCCAGCGGGTCGCGTGATCGGCGAGGCCGACCTTGTCCAGCGCATGCGCCACCCTGGCCCGCCGCTCGGCGGCCGGGACCGCATCGAGCCCGAAACCGACATTGTCGGCGACGTTAAGCCAGGGCAGCAGGCGCGGCTCCTGAAAGACGATGCCGATGGCGGGGTGCGGTTCGCCGATCGCGTCGCCGTCGAGGCGGATCGCGCCCTGGCTCGCCCGGTCGAGGCCGGCCACCAGGCGCAGCAACGTGGTCTTGCCGCAACCCGAGCCACCGATGAGGGCGACGGTCTCGCCGGGGCGTACGGCGAGGTTCACGTCCGCGAGGGCGCGGGTGCCGTCGGCATAGGTCTTGGACAGGTGTTCGAGGGTGAGCATCACAACGCTCCGCGGGACGTGTCCTGCCAGCGTACCAGGGGCCTCGTCGCGGCGACGAGCACGCTGTCGGCGGCCTTGCCGAGGAGCGCGAAGGCGATGATGGCGGCCAGGATCTGGTCGGGCTTGCCCATCTGCTGGCCGTCGACGAGGAGATAGCCGAGCCCCTCCGACGCGCCCATGAACTCGGCCGCCACCACGAACATGAAGCCGAGGCCGAGCCCCGAGCGCAGGGCGATGAGGGTCGAGGGAAGGACCGCCGGCAAGAGGATGCGCCGGGCCAGCGCCGCGCGGGAGAGGCGGAACACGCGGCCCACCTCCACGAGCTTGCGGTCGACGGAGAGGATCGCTCCCGCGACGCCGAGATAGACCGGGAAGAACACCCCGACGGCGATGAGCGCCACCTTCGAGGCCTCGAAGATGCCGAGCCACAGGATGAAGAGCGGCACCCAGGCGATGGACGGGATGGCGCGCAGGGCCTGGAGGGTCGGATCGAGCAGGCGCCGCACGGTCTCGACCGCGCCCGACAGGGCACCGAGCGCGATGCCGGCCCCGGCGCCGAGGGCAAAGCCGGCCAGCACCCGCCAGAGGGTCGCCCAGGCATGCGTCCAGAGTTCGCCCGTCTCGGCCAGCGCTCGAAGCGCGGCCAGGATGCGGCTCGGCGGCGGCACCAGCCGGCCCTCGACGAGCCCCAAGCGCACGGCCGCCTCCCAGACGAGGGCGAGAAGAACCGGAAGAAGAAGGCCGAGAAGGACCCGCGGGTCCACCGCGCGTCGCTTCTCGGCAAGGGGTTGGGCCGCGAGAGCGGCGGCCCCCTGGCGGGAGGAGAGCCAGGTCTCAACGCTCACGGCGCTCTCCCGTGATCTCGGATCAGCGCGCGGCGGTGGCGAAGCGCCGGTCGATTAGCGCATCCACGGTGGCGCGCACGTCGGCCGTGGCCGGCACCACGCCGGCTTCCTGCAGAGCGAGGCCGGCGGCCGTGATCGTGTCCACCTGCGCCTGACCGATGGTCGAGTGGGTGAGCTCCGTGCGCTCGAGCTGCCGCTTGATCACGGGTTCGGAGAGCCTGGTGTAGGCGACCAGCGTCTTCGTGAGTTCGGCCGGGTTGGCAAGGGCGAAGGCGCGGGCTTCCTCGAAGGCCTTCAGCACCCGGCCGACGAGGGCCGGGTTCTCCTTCGCGAAGGCCTCGCGGACGTTGAGCACGCCCCAGGTGTTCGCGGCGGCGTTGCGGTGGAACAGAACCGCGCCGGCCTCCAGCTCCGCCGCGGCCATCAGGGGATCGAGGCCCGCCCAGGCGTCGACGTCGCCGCGCTCCAGGGCCGTGCGGCCGTCCGGATGCTGGAGGAGGACGAGCTTCACATCCTTCTCAGTAAGCTTCGCCTCCTGCAGGGTGCGCACGAGAAAGATGTGGGGATCCGTGCCGCGGGTCACGGCGACGCGCTTGCCCTTCAGGTCCGCGACGGTGGCGATGCCGGTGTCCTTGCGGGTGACGAGCGCCGTCCATTCGGGCCGCGAATAGACGTAGATCGACTTGATCGGATTGCCGTTGATCTTGGCGACGAGGGCCGCGGCACCCGCCGTCGAGCCGAAATCGAGGGAGCCGGCGTTCAGGAACTCCAGCGCCTTGTTGGACCCGAGCGACTGGACCCAGCGCACCGCGATGCCGTCCTTGGCGAGTTCCCGCTCGAGGATGCCCTGCTCCTTGAGAACGAGACTGACCGGGTTATAGGTAGCATAATCGATGCGAACCTCCTTCACCTGCGCGGAGGCGGTGGAGAAGGCGAAGGCCGCAAAGCCAGTAGCAAGGACGGAGGTCAGGAAGGTACGGCGGTAGATGGTCATCGGTTCGGTCCCGTCTTGGCGCGGGATCCCGACCGGCAGGCACCCGACGCTTTAGCTGCACTTGTTTCGCGCCCGCAAGCTGAGGCTCAAATCGGCGCGTGTTCGGTATGTAGTCCGAAAACGTTTGTTTTGTCAAACGGTGTTTTGTTTGGAGAACGCCGCCGCTGCGACGAAGGTCCCTTTCGCTCCCGCACGCGGCGGTCCCGGAAAGATGGTAAGCGGGCGCCATGACGGACACGGCCCTCGACGCGATTCTGGAACAGCTCGGCCCCGACCCGATCGGCGATGCGGCGGCGCTGCGCGCGCGGCTCGTTCCGGCGGTGCGCCGCTACCTGGAGGAAGGCCGCGCCGAGGCGCGCGCCGGACTGGCGGCGGCGCGGGACGGGCTCGCCTGCGCCCGGCAGCTGTCCGGCCTCATGGACGGCGCCGTGCGGGTAATCCACGATGCCGTCGTCCAGCATCTCTATCCTGCCCACAACCCGTCGAGTTCGGAGCGCCTCGCCGTCGTTGCGACGGGGGGGTACGGGCGCGGAACGTTGGCGCCGGGCTCGGACGTCGATCTTCTCTTCCTCCTGCCCGACAAGCAGACCGCCTGGAGCGAGAGCGTCGTCGAGGCGATCCTCTACTGCCTGTGGGACCTCAAGCTGAAGGTGGGTCACGCGACGCGCTCCGTGGCGGACTGCCTGCGCGAAGCGCGGGCCGACATGACGATCCGAACCTCCCTTCTCGAAGCGCGGCACCTTCTCGGCGACCGCACCCTTACCGAGACGCTGAACGCGCGCTTCGACCGGGAGCTCGTCGCCGTATCGGCCGCCGAGTTCGTGGACGCCAAGCTGAAGGAACGCGACGCGCGGGTGAACAAGGCGGGCGCGTCGCGCTATCTCGTCGAGCCCAACGTCAAGGACGGCAAGGGCGGGCTACGCGACCTCAATACCCTCTTCTGGATCGCCAAGTACGTCTACCGCGTGCGCGAGCCCCAGGAACTCGTGCGCGCCGGCCTCTTCACGCCCGAGGAGTTCCGGCTCTTCTCACGGTGCGAGGAGTTCTTGTGGCGCGTGCGCTGCCTCATGCATTTCGCCACCGGCCGGTCGGAAGAGCGCCTCTCCTTCGACCTTCAGCGCGCCGTCGCGGAGGAAATCGGCTTCAAGCCGCGCCAGGGCCTGTCCTCGGTCGAGCGCTTCATGAAGGCCTATTTCCTCATCGCCAAGGATGTGGGCGACCTCACCGCCATCGTCTGCGCCGAACTCGAGGCCCGGCAGGCGAAGCGCCGTCCGGTGCTCGACCGGGTGCTCGGGCGCTTTCGCCGGCGGCGCGGCGGTCGGCTCGAGGAAGAAGACTTCATCATCGACAACGACCGGATCAACGTGCGCGACGAGAGCGCCTTCGAGCGCGATCCCGTCAACCTCATCCGCCTGTTCTGGATCGCCGACCGCAACAACCGCCCGATCCATCCCGATGCAACGCGGCTCGCCACGCGCTCGCTGAAGCTCATCGGCCCGAGCCTTCGCGCCGACGAGGAGGCGAACCGGCTGTTCCTCGACATCCTCACCTCGAAGAACGCCCCCGAGGTAGTGCTGCGCCGCATGAACGAGGCGGGCGTGCTCGGCCGCTTCATCCCGGATTTCGGCCGCGTCGTCGCGATGATGCAGTTCAACATGTACCACCATTACACGGTGGACGAGCATCTCATCCGTTCCATCGGCGTCCTGTCGGAAATCGAGGCGGGGCATCTCGGCAACGAACACCCGCTGGCGAACCGCATCATCGGGTCGATCCGCCATCGCCGCGCGCTCTACGTGGCGCTGTTCCTGCACGACATCGCGAAGGGGCGGCCGGAGGATCACTCGGTGGCCGGCGCCGAGCTCGCGCGCAAGCTCGGGCCGCGCCTCGGCCTCGAGCCCGCGGAGACCGACACGGTCGCCTGGCTTGTCGAACATCATCTTCTCATGTCGACGACCGCCCAGAGCCGCGACCTGTCGGATCCCGCCACCATCAAGAACTTCGCGACGGTCGTGCAGACGATGGAGCGGCTCAAACTGCTGCTCGTTCTCACCGTGGCCGACATCAAGGCCGTGGGCCCGGGCGTCTGGACCGGGTGGAAGGGCGAACTCCTGCGTACCCTCTATTACGAGACCGAGGTGGAACTCGGCGGAGGCTCGGCGGACGTGGCCCGCTCGGACCGGGTGCGCTTCGCCCAGGAGCGTCTCCGCGCCAAGCTCACCGACTGGCCCGCCGAGGCGTTCGACGCCTACGCGGCGCGCCATTACCCGGCGTACTGGCTGAAAGTGGAGGAGGCGCGGCAGACGAAGCAGGCCCGCTTCGTGCGCGAGGTGGAGTTCTCCGGCCGCACCGTCGCGACCTCTGTCGAGACCAACGAGTTCCGCGGCGTGACGGAGCTCACCGTCCTGTCGCCCGACCATCCGCGGCTCCTCGCCATCGTCACGGGCGCCTGCGCGGCCTCCGGCGGCAACATCGTCGACGCCCAGATCTTCACCACGTCCGACGGCATGGCCCTCGACACCATCGTGATCTCCCGCGCCTTCGACCGGGACGACGACGAGCTGCGCCGCGCCGAGCGGGTCGCCTCCGCCATCGAGCGGGCGCTGAAGGGCGAGGTGAAGATCGCCGAACTCGTCGACGGCAAGCGACCGGCGAAGGAGCAGACCAAGCCTTTCGACGTTGCGCCCGAGGTGTCGATCGACAACGCCCTGTCGAGCCGCCAGACGGTCATCGAGGTGTCGGGCCTCGACCGGCCGGGGCTTCTCTACGACCTGACGACGGCCTTGGGTAAGCTCAACCTCAACATCGCCTCGGCCCACATCGCCACATTCGGCGAGAAGGCGGTGGACGTGTTCTACGTGACGGATCTCACGGGCACGAAGGTCACGCATCCGAGCCGCCAAACCGCCATCCGCCGGTCCCTCCTTGAGGTGTTTGAGCCGGGTGCCGGGGAGGGCGCGCACCGGCGCAGCGCTTGATTTCGGGCGGCGGCGCCCTGATATGAGGGCCGACCCTTTCTCCCATCTCAAGTGATTGACGATGAAGCCGAACGAGACCGACCAGGCCTCCGTGCCGAATGGCCACGCCACTGAGCCCGCCGATCCCGCCGCCGTCCAGAACGGAATCGGCGAGGCGGCGAACGATGCCGCCGCGCCCGATCCGATTGCCGCGCTCGAAGCCGAGAAGCTCGACCTCAAGGACAAGCTCCTGCGAACCCTGGCCGACATGGAAAACCTGCGCCGCCGCACGGAGCGTGAGGTGGCGGATGCCCGCTCCTACGCGGTCACGAACTTCGCCCGTGACATGCTCAACGTGGCCGATAACGTGCGGCGCGCCATTGAGAGCATGCCGGCGGAGGCCCGCGAGACGGCCGAGGGCGCCTTCAAGGGGCTCATCGAGGGCATCGACCTCACCGAGCGCGACCTCCTGAAGACCCTGGAGCGCCACGGGGTCAAGAAGCTCGACCCTCAGGGCCAGAAGTTCGACCCCAACCTGCACCAGGCGATGTTCGAGGTGCCGAACCCCGACGTGCCGAACGGCACGGTCGTGCAGGTGGTCCAGTCGGGCTACGTCATCGGCGAGCGCGTTCTGCGGCCGGCCCTCGTCGGCGTCGCCAAGGGCGGCCCGAAGGCCGAGGCGCCGAAGTCGGACGAGCCTCCGGCCGCCGGCGCCTAGTCGGCCTCGACCCCGTCGATCACCGACCGGAAGCGCGGCAGATCCCTGTCGCGCGTTTCCGTTCGCGTGATCCCGACGGCGCGAATGTAGCGTCCCTGCCCGAACCGGATCGTCTGGAGCACGACGACGGGCTGGTTCGAGGCCGCGTCGACGCCCCGGGCCACGATCTCGTGCCAGTCCCGGCCTTTGAGGCGGAACGGCTCCGATCGCTCGATCCGCAGATCCCGCACGTTCTGGTTGGAGGCGAGGGCGGCCCGGGCGAACTGCTCGCGCGCCTCGTTGCCGGGCGCCGACCCGCCGAAGGACGAGGCGACGACGAGGAGGGGCTGCTCGGCCGCCTTCACCACGTCGAGGGGGCCGTCCGTGAGAAGGACCGCATTGCCGGCGACGGTACGCACGGTCCTGAGGCCGCCGGTCGAGCCGAGGCGAAAGGGCAGGGAGGCGAGCTGTTCGTCGAGGGAGAGCGGCGCCCGCAGGGCCACGCTGCGGAGGGCCGCCTGCATGTCTTCAATGCTGTAGCCCCCCTCATCCGGGGTCTGGGCCACCACGAAGGCCGTGGTGCCGGGGTCGTGCACGGCAAGCAGCCACTTGCGCAGCTTCGTTCCGGCCGCTGTCTGCTCGCCCTGGATCAGGATCGCGGGCTTGTCGGCGATCGTGAGCTCCTCCCGGGCGAGAAGGGTGATGCCCTGGCCCGCGAGCGCTTCTTTCGTGAGCCCGGCGGTGAGCTGGACATAGGCCTCAGCCGGCATCTCGGCCACCGTGATGGCGGTGCCCTTTGCGGGGTTCTCGAAGCCGCTGAAGCGCCTGGCCGCCATCATGTCCTTCGGCGGCACGATCCCGACCCGGGAGCCCGGCGGGAAGACCGGCTGCGCGAGGGCAACGCCTCCCATCACGAGACAGGCGAACAGGCCAAGGCTTGCGGCGCGCATGCGAATCTCCAGGTCCGAGGGCGCCCGGTTTACGGGTCCTTCGTCACCTTGCGCAAGGTGAGGTTGAGCCGCCCGCCCCCGGCGAGGAGGTCCGAGGAGCGGGGCTCCAGCCGGTCGATGCCGTGGAAGATGAGCCGCGCCGGCCCGCCGAACACGAGCGCGTCGCCCGACCGCAAGCGAATCGAGCGCGTCGGGCTGCGCCGCTCCGTGCCGCCATAACGGAACAGGGCCGCGTCGCCGAGGGACAGGGACACGACGGGGGCCGAAAGCTCCTCCTCGTCCCGGTCCTGGTGAAGGCCCATGCGGGCGGTGGTCTCGTAATGGTTGACGAGACAAGCGTCGGGCGGCGCCGGAAAACCGCTCAAGACCGCCCAGGCCTGCAGCGCCAGGGCCGGCAGGGCGGGCCAGGGCTCGCCGGTCTCAGGATGATGGGGTTGATAGCGGTAGCCCCGCTCGTCCGACACCCAGCCGAGCCGCCCCGCATTGGTCATGCGCACGGAGAAGGGCTTTCCGGTCCGCGGCATGCGGGGCGTGAAGAGCGGCGCCGCCCGAACGAGGGCGCGCAGGTCGTCCCGCAGGTGCTCCTGCGCGGCGCGGTCGAGATAGCCCGGATAGTGAACGAGGCCGGGAGCGAGGGCGACGGTTTGGGTCATGGCGGCGGGGCAGCGAGGCTCGGGGCGACCTTGCTCCGGCCCAGGCCAAGGGCGCAAGCCTGAGCCGCCGGTTCAGCCTTCGAGCCCGAGCGCCTGCTTCACCTTGCGGTGGAAGCCGTAGATGTCGTCGAAGCTCTTGAGTTCGCCCCGCTCGTCGACCTGAAGGGTGAAGTAGGCCAGGTGCACGGGCAGTTGCCGCACCCGGATGTACCGCTCGCCCTTGCCGACGAGGCCTCTGAGGCGCTCCTCCGGCCAGGAGCCCTCCGTCTTTAGGATGGCCTCCGCGAGCAGGAAGGGCTTGTCGACGCGCACGCAGCCATGGCTGAAGGCGCGGCGCTCGGCGCCGAACAGGCTCCGGTTCGGGGTGTCGTGCAGGTAGACCGCGTGATCGTTCGGGAAGATGAACTTCACGAGGCCGAGCGCGTTGCGCTCGCCCGGCGGCTGCTGGACCGCGATGGTGCCGCCTCGCCGGATGATGCGGTAGCCCTTGCGCTCCGCGTAAGTGGGATCCGCGGCCAGCGCCGGCAGGAACTCGTTCTTCAGGATCGAGGGCGGCAGCGTCCAGGACGGGTTGACGATGACGTGCTCCATCTCGTCGGAGAAGACCGGCGTCGGCGATTCGGTCTTGCCGACGATCACCCGGGTCTGGTGAACCACCTCGCCCCGGTCGAGGAGCCGAAGGCGGTATTCCGGCACGTTCACCAGGATGTGCCGCTGGCCAAGCTCCGTCGGCAGCCAGCGCCAGCGCTCCATATTGGCGACGAGGTCGCCTTCGAGCCGCGCCGGCGAGGGCCCGCCACCGAGGGCCGCGAGGGTCTGGGCGTTGAGGATGCCGCTCGCCGGCAGGCCCTTCTCCTTCTGAAAGGCCGCCACAGCCGAGGCCACCTGTTCGTCATAGGCCGCCGCGTCGCCCGCGGCCGGGCCGATCTTGAAGCGGGCGCGGATGAGGGGCACCCGCGGATCGCGCATGCCCACTTTCAGGGTCGGGCCGCGCGGAACCTGCACCATGGGCGCGGCTGGCGTCCGGCGCGTGGAGCGCAACTCGGCGAGCCGCGCCTTCAGGGCGCGGTAGCCGGAATGCTGAGGGTTGTAGGCCGCAAGGGCCGCGCCCGGATCCCGTGCCTCGCGCAGGCGCGCCAGCACCTCCGCCGGGTCCGGCAGGGCGAGCTTCGGGGTGAGGTGGTTCGACAGGCGCCAGGGCTCGATCCGCCCCCCGCGGGCGTCGCGGGCGTAGAGGAGGGCCGCGGCGCTGAGCTTCAGTTCGGCTTCCGCCCAATCCGCCGGACCCGCCGCGCTGCGGCCGCCGAGCACGGGAATGCGGTAATCGTCCGGGTCGAGGCCGTCCTCGTCGGCGGCCTTGAGCCGGGCTACCACGGCTTCGGCCGCCCTCGTCCAGCCGCCATCCTCGACCCAGAGGGGTTTCGCGTCGCGGTAGAAGGCCGCCAGGGCCTCCCGCTCCCGCCGCGGCAGTTGAGGCGTGACGTCGCCCAGACGGCCGAGCGCGGCGGCGAGGGCCGCCTGGAGCCGGTCGTCGGGGGTGAGCGTGACGACGGCCGCCGGCAGGTCGGGCGGGGCGAGGCCGAGGTCGGGAGAGGGGGGCGCTTCCGCCGCCAGGGCCGGTTGAGTGGGGGCCTCGGCCGGGGCTTCGAGGGTTTGGGACGCGGCGCTGAGGCCGAGGAGGGATGCGGAGCACAGCACCCCGAGGCCCAGAACGAACGAGCGTGCCTGACCCATCTGTCACTCCCTCAAAACCGTCGGGCTCCAGCCGAATCGCCTCAGGCCCAAAGAAGGGGCCCTAGACGCAAACGCTGCCCCGCTCCACCCAAGCTTAACGCATGAGAGGGTCAGGCGGCTGCATCGCTCGGCAGATTTTCTAAGCCGAGCTCCTTCAATTTCCGGTAAAGCGTCGAGCGCCCGATGCCGAGGCGCCGGGACACCGCGGACATGTGCCCGCGGTAATGGGCGAGGGCGAAGCGGATGATCTCGGCTTCGAGATCGTCGAGCCGGCGCATCTCGCCCTCGTCGTCCACGAGGGACAGGGCGTGCGGATCGCGCACCTCCACCCGGACCACCTCCCGGGCGGTCCTCGGCGCCGGGGCGGCCGGCAGCGGCGGGATCTCGACCGCGAAACCCTCCACCTGGGCGGCGATCTGCGGGAATTCCGCCGGGGTCAGCACCTCGCCGTCCGCGAGGGCCACGGCCCGGAACACCGCGTTCTCGAGCTGCCGCAGGTTGCCGGGCCAGGGATAGGCCTCGAGCAGGGTCACCGCATCGGCCCTCAGCCCCGCGATGCGCTTGCCCTCCTCGGCGCCGAACCGGGAGAGGAACGATTTGGCGTAGGGAGCGATCGCCTCGCGGCGGCTGCGGAGGGGCGGGAGGGTGATCGGCATCACGTGGAGCCGGTAATAGAGGTCCTCCCGGAATCGCCCCTGCCGCACGCGCTCGGTGAGGCTCACATGGGCTGTTGCCATCACGCGCACGTCCACCCGGGTCGGGCGCTTGGCGCCCCGGGGCTCGATCTCGCCGTCCTGAACCGCCCTGAGCAGCGCCCCTTGAACGTCGAGGGGCAGCTCCTCGATTCCCTGAATCAGGAGCGTGCCGCCCTGAGCCTCCGCGAACTTGCCGAGGATCCGGCTGCCGTTGCCCCGGTCGAGCCCGAAGAGCGCGACCGCGACCTCGTCCGATCGCCCGCCCGCATGGACGCGCACGAAGGGCTTGGCGCGGCGCTCGCTCAGGTCGTGGATGGCCCGCGCCAGGGCATCGCCGCCCGTGCCCGCCTCGCCTTCGATGAGCACCGCCGCCTGGGAGCGGGCCGCCTTGTCGGCGAGCCGAATCGCCCGGAGCCCGTCGTCGCTCGGGGACGCGTCGCGCCGAAGGCTACGGATCTCGTCCACGAGGAATTGGGCTAGGAGCATGTCTGACGCCGGAATCGTTTGTTGTTGGGTAGCGATGCTTGGGGCCGAACGGTAAAGCCGCGCTTAACGCGGTGACGCGGTTGTGGGTTGATCCGCCCCGCCGTCCGGCCAATATGCAGGCCACCTCATTCAAGCTCCGAGAGCGCCACCGGACATGCCGAAGCCCGCCCGCCCGATCACGCCCGCCATGGCCCGCCAGAACGCTGCCGCGGCCCTCGCCGCCCGGACCGGGGAGCTCGGATTCCTGCCCGAATGGGATCTGTCGCATCTCTATCCGGGCATGGAGAGCGAACCGTTCAGGGCCGATCTCGCCCGCGCGGAGGCCGAGTGCAAGGCCATCGCGGAAGCCTATCGGGGCAAGCTCGCCGAACTCGCGGCCGGCGCCGACGCCTCGCAGGTTCTCGGGGAGGCGGTGCGCCGCTACGAGGCGGTCGAGGACCTGCTCGGACGGCTCATGTCCTATGCCGGCCTGGTGTATTCGGGCGACACCACGGACCCGAAGCGCGCGAAGTTCTACGGCGATACGCAGGAGCGGCTCACGGCGGCCTCGAGCGAGCTCCTCTTCTTCGGGCTCGAACTCAACCGGATCGAGGACGGGGTGATGGACCGCGCCATGGCGTCCGGACCGCTCGCCCGTTACCGTCCCTGGGTCGAGGACCTGCGCAAGGACAAGCCCTTCCAGCTCGACGACAAGATCGAGCAGCTGTTCCACGAGAAGTCGGTGACCGGGCGCTCGGCCTGGAACCGGCTTTTCGACGAGACCATCGCCTCCCTGCGCTTCACGGTGCGCGGCGAGGAACTGCCCATCGAGCCGACCCTCAACAAGCTGCAGGATCCCGACGAGGCCGTGCGCAAGGACGCCTCGGACGCCCTCGCCAAGACCTTCAAGGCGAACCTGCGCACCTTCACGCTCATCACCAACACCCTGGCGAAGGACAAAGAGATCTCGGACCGCTGGCGCGGTTTCGAGGACGTAGCCGATGCCCGTCATCTGGCGAACCGGGTGGAGCGCGAGGTGGTGGATGCCCTCGTCGCTGCCGTGCGGGAAGCCTATCCGCGCCTGTCGCACCGCTATTATGCGCTCAAGGCCCGCTGGTTCGGGAAGGACAAGCTCGATCACTGGGACCGCAACGCACCGCTGCCCAAGGTGGAGCAGCGCACGATTCCCTGGGACCATGCCCGCGAGATGGTCCTCTCCGCCTATTCGGATTTCGCGCCGCAGATGGCCGACATCGCGCGGCGGTTCTTCGACGAGGGCTGGATCGACGCGCCCACCCGCCCCGGCAAGGCGCCGGGCGCCTTCGCGCACCCCACGGTGCCCTCGGCGCACCCTTACGTTCTGCTGAACTATCAAGGCAAGCCGCGGGACGTGATGACCCTGGCGCACGAGCTCGGGCATGGCGTGCATCAGGTGATGGCCGCCCCGAACGGCGCGCTCATGGCGCCGACGCCGCTCACCCTCGCCGAGACGGCATCGGTCTTCGGCGAGATGCTCACCTTCCGCCGGCTCCTCGACCAGACAACCGACCCGGTGCAGCGGAAAGCCATGCTCGCCGCGAAGGTCGAGGACATGATCAACACGGTGGTGCGCCAGATCGCGTTCTACTCCTTCGAGCGCAAGGTTCACCTGGAGCGGCGCAACGGCGAGCTCACGGCGGATCAGCTCTGCGATCTGTGGATGAGCGTGCAGGACGAATCCTTAGGCCCGGCGATCCGCCTCGGTTCCGGCTACGAGAGCTTCTGGACCTACATCCCGCACTTCATCCACTCGCCGTTCTACGTTTACGCCTATGCGTTCGGCGACTGCCTCGTGAACTCGCTCTACGGCGTCTACGAGCGCTCGAACGAGGGCTTCGTGGACCGCTACTTCGCGCTCCTGTCGGCCGGCGGTACGAAGCACTATTCTGAGCTTCTCGCCCCCTTCGGCCTTGACGCCCGCGACCCGTCCTTCTGGCAGATCGGGCTCGGGATGATCGAGCGGCTCATCGGCGAGCTCGAGGCGATGGAAGGGACGGCGTGAGGCCTCACGCCGCCTGAACGGCCTTGGTTGCGGCGCGGTATTCCTGCGTCTGCCCGCCATAGCCCCAGCTATCCGCGGGCACCTCCTCGACGATGACGTAGCTTGCCTCGTTGAGGGGGCCGAGGATCGCAGAGACCCGCCCGTGGACCGCGTTCACGAAGGCGGCCTTCTCGTCCCTGCTGTTGGTGCCCGCCGTGACTTTGATCGTGAGCGCGAAGCTCGCGAGACCTTGCTCCGCGAGGGTCGATCCGCCGACCGTCCAGGCCGCGGGATCGACGACGTCGAGGATCACGGCCGTGAGCTCGCGCTTCTTGCGCAGGATCGTCGCGGTCAGATCCGTGACCGCCTGGGTGAGTTCTTGCGCGCGGACCGGGTCGACGGGGCCGGACACCTTGAGGGACAGAATGGGCATAGCAACCTCCGATCTCTCAAGGTTGCGCCTCCCCCGCGCCCGACCCTAGACCGGACACGGCACAAGGATCTGTGCCGTGCTGGAAACAATCACCCCGCCGTTCTCACGGCACTCGCCGGATCGGGCAGCCGCTCGGCCGCATCCTCCCCCACGAGCCGCGAGGTCCTGAGCGCCCCATTCGCCTCAAGGATGGGGTGGGCCACCGCCGTCAGATGCGCCGCGATCCGCTTCAAGTCGCGCAGGATGTCGAGGTGCAGCGCGCTCGTCTCGATGGACGCCACCGTGCCGTCGCGCAGGCGCTGGAAATGGCTCTCGGCCGCCTCGCGCTCGGCGCGCCGGATATGATCCTTCTCGGCCATCAAGGCCTTAGCGAGCGCGAGATCCCGGGTGACGAAGACGGTCACCGCGAGGCGCATCTGTTCGAGCACGCGCCGGTGCAGCGCGGCGATCTCCTCCCAGCCCGCATCCGAGAACGACACGCCGTTGCGCTGGCGCTTGGCCGCAAGCGCCAGGAGGCCGCGGTCGATGATGTCGCCCACATGTTCGAGATTGGTGGTGAAGAGGATGAGATCGAAGCAGCGCCGCGTGTCCTCCTCGTCGAGGGGCTGGCGGGTGAGGCGGGCGAGATAGAGCTTGATCTCCTCCTGCAGGCGGTCGACCTCGTTGTCGAGGCGGCTGATGCCGACGCGCCGGCTCTCGTCGCCCTCGCGGAACGTGAGGATCGCCTCCTGGAGCATAAGCTCCACCGTGTCGGCGAGGCGCATCACCTCCCGGGTCGCATTCGCGATGGCGACCGCCGGCCGGTCGAGGGCCGCATCGTCGAGGTGGTTCACCCGCTGCGCCGCCGGATCCGCCGCATCGCGCACCAGCCGTTCGAGGAGCGCCGCCGCGAAGCCCGCGAGCGGCAGGAAGGCGAGCGCGAGAATGAGGTTGAAGCCCGTATGGGCGTTGGCGATCTGGCGGGCCGGATCGGCGCCGAGCCAGGCGGGATCAGCCGGAAGGAACGGCAGGGCGAGGAGCCCGAGAGCGGCGCCCGCAAGGCGGAAGCTCAAGTTGCCGAGGAGCACGCGCCTTGCGGCGGCCGGCGAGCGCAGCGCCAGGCCGAGGGGAATGAGGCCCGATCCCACATTCGCGCCGAGCACGAGGGCGAGCGCAAGCGGCATGGCGAGCACGCCTGCCCCGGCGAGCGAGATCACGAACAGGATCGCCGCAACGCTCGAATGGGCCGCCCAGGCGAACAGCGCCCCGAGGAGAAGCGCGAGCACCGGATCGTCCGCCAGACGCTCCAGAACGAGGGTGACCACCGGGTTGTCGCGCAGGGGCGCGGAGGCCGCGACGATGAGCTGGAGCGACAGGATCATCAGGGCAAGGCCGATGACGATGCGCCCGACCTCCTGCCAGAAGGTCGCCTTCGCCACCATCACGGTGCCGACGCCGGTGACGAGGAGGAGCGGCACCAGCGCGGCAATCTTGAACGAGAGGGCCTGGACGACGAGGGTCGAGCCGATATCGGCGCCTAGCATCACCGCCAGCGCGGGAGCAAGGGCGATGAGGCCCCGCTCGGCGAAGGCCACCACGAGCAGCCCCGTGGCGGACGAACTCTGGAGCGCCGTCGCGACCCCAAGCCCCGTGCCGCAGGCCCGCAGTCGCCCCGCCGTCGCCGTGGCGATGGCCTGCCGCAGGCGTGCCCCGAAGGCGCGGGTCACGCCCTTGCGCACCATCTGGGTGGCCCAGATCAGAAGGGCGATGCCACCGAGGCAGTTCAAGATCACCATGTGCCCCATCGTCGCCTTCACCTCATGCCGCCCGCTCCGAGCGTATTCTTAGCTTGCAAACAATCCTGCCGCAGAATCGTTCGGCTTGTCGCCTTGTCCTTCGCGTCGGATCAAAAGCGTCCCGGCGTGGTTCCCCTCTCCTTGAGGAGGTGATCCATGGCGGGAGAGGCGGAACCCGGGGCCGGCGACGTGGCGCGCTGGGGCTTCCTGACGGCGCGGCCGCATGGCGGCGAAGGGCGGGCGGGCCCGGTGCCCGGCAGCCAGAGGCTCGGCATGGGCGAGAGGCGCGACGGCCTTCTCTTCGTGCCCCGCTCCTACGACCCCGCCAGGCCAGCCCCGCTCCTCATCGCGCTCCACGGGGCCGGGGGGCAGGCCCTGCACATGCTGGGCCCGGTGGAGGAAGCGGCCGAGCGGCTGGGCCTTCTCGTCCTCGCCCCGGAATCTCGGGGGCGGACCTGGGACGTGATCCTCAAATCCTATGGACCGGACGTCACCTTCATCGACCGGGCGCTCGCCCGGGTTCTGGCGGACTTCGCGGTGGACGGGGAGCGCATCGCGGTCGGCGGCTTCTCGGACGGGGCGTCCTACGCGCTCTCGCTTGGCATCATCAACGGCAGCCTGTTCAGCCATATCCTGGCCTTCTCGCCGGGTTTCGCGGCGCCGACCGAGGCTCACGGCTCGCCCAAGATCTTCATCTCGCACGGCGTCCGGGACGAGGTCCTGCCCATCGAGCAGTGCGGCCGGCGGCTCGCCCCGCGGCTGCGGGAGGCGGGCTACGATCTGGACTACCGGGAGTTCGCGGACGGGCACGTAGTGCCCCCCGACATGGTGCAGGCGGCCCTCGGGCGCTTCCTCGCCTGACCGAGGGCAGGCAATCACCCTGGGCAGCGGCGCGGCGCCGCTCTGGTGTGCGGGGCGGGACGCCATATCTGAGACGCTGTAGAGCCCGCCCCCAGAGATCCCGTCCATGGCCGATTCCGACAGCGAAGCGAACCGCTTCACCGCCCGCGCCGCGCGCTACGCCCAAGTGGGCGCCAATATGAGCGGCGTCGCGGCCCGCATGGCGGGCGCCCGGCTCTTCGGGCGCGAGGGAGGGGATGCGTCGAATGCGGCGGCCCTCGCCCAGGCGCTCGGCGGCCTCAAGGGCCCGATCATGAAGGTGGCGCAGCTTCTGGCCACCATTCCTGACCTCATCCCCCCGGAATATGCCGCCGAGCTGCAGAAGCTCCAGAGCGAGGCGCCTCCCATGGGCGCCGCCTTCGTGAAGCGCCGCATGCAGGCCGAGCTCGGACCCGGCTGGGCGAGCCGCTTCGGCTCCTTCGACCTCAAGCCCGCGGCGGCCGCCTCCCTCGGGCAGGTTCACCGGGCGACGAACCTCGAGGGCGCGCAGCTCGCTTGCAAGCTCCAATACCCCGACATGCAATCGGCCGTGGAGGCGGACCTGAGCCAACTCGGGATCGCGCTCGCGCTTCACCGGCGCATCGATCCCGCCATCGACACCCGCGAGATCGGGATCGAGATCGGCGAGCGGGTGCGCGAAGAGCTGGACTACCGGCGCGAAGCCAAGCACGTCGCCCTCTACCGCCACGCCCTACGGGGCATCGAGCAGGTGCGCGTGCCGGACGTCCACCCGGACCTGTCGACGGGACGGCTCCTCTCCCTCGGCTGGCTCGAGGGCGAGAAGATCCTCGCCTTCGCGGACGCCGCGCCCGAGATCCGCAACCGGCTCGCCGTCGCCATGTTCAAGGCCTGGTGGCACCCCTTCAGCCACGCCGCCGTGATCCACGGCGACCCGCACCTCGGCAACTACACCGTTTTCTCCGACGGCGGGGAGGCGAGGGGCATCAACCTCCTCGACTATGGCTGCATCCGCATCTTCCACCCGAAATTCGTCGGGGGCGTCGTCGATCTCTATCACGGGCTTCTCAACGACGAGCGCGCCCGGATCGTCCATGCCTACGAGACTTGGGGCTTCAAGCGTCTGTCGAACGAGCTCATCGACATCCTGAACATCTGGGCGCGGTTCATCTACGGGCCGCTCCTCGACGACCGCACCCGCACGGTGGCGGACGGCGTGAAGCCGGCGGAATACGGACGCCGGCAGGCCTTCGAGGTGCACAAGGCCCTGAAGGAGAAGGGGCCCGTGACGGTGCCGCGGGAATTCGTGTTCATGGACCGGGCGGCGGTGGGGCTCGGGGCCGTGTTCCTGCACCTCAAGGCCGACCTCAACTATCACCGGCTCTTCGAGGCCGAGATCGCGCATTTCTCCCTCGACGAACTCACGCAGCGGCAGGCCGAGGCGCTGACCCAGGCCGGACTGGCGCTGCCCGCGTGAGGGGCGGAAAAAGGTTGTCTGCCAAGCTTTATCCGGTGATTGCGGCGCCCCGCCGCATGCGTTAAAGGCGCAGGGAACAGGCAAAGCGGGACCAGGGACATGGCCATGGCTGATACAAAGCACGCGCCGCATGGGGGTTACAGCCCGGACATGGACGGGGTGACTCACGAAACGACCTATCGCGGCTTCGTCCGCTTCGCGGAGATCGGCACCGCCGTTGTGCTGTGCTGGGTGCTCGCCCTCGCCGTGGGCGGCGTCAAGCACGCATGGCTCTCCGCCATCTTCGGCGTGGTGCTGTCGGGCGCTGCGGGCGCGATCGGCGCCTATTCGCCGGCCATCGGCGTTCGCGCGCCGGCCGCCGTGGGCGTTCTTCTCCTCCTGATGCTCCTTCTCTACTGAAGGCTTGCACCGGCTTACCAAAGAGTGTCAGCTAACTAGACCGTAAGGGCGGTCGATCGCCCGTTGAGGGGGTGTGCATGCGGATCGCGGTTCTCTCCGAGCGGGACGAGGTCGAGACGCGCGTCGCAGCGACCCCTGAGACGGTGAAGAAATACCGGGCGCTCGGCGCCGAGGTTGCCGTCGAGGCGGGGGCGGGGGCCCATGCGGGCCTGCCGGATGGGGAGTTCGCCGCAGCGGGCGCTATGATCGCCAAGGATGCCGCCGAAGCGGTGCGGGATGCCGACGTCGTTCTGGCCGTGCGCCGGCCCGCGCCCGAGGCGCTGACGGGCGTCAAGCCGGGCGCCCTCGTCGTCGCGATCATGGACCCATACGGCCAGGAGGCCGCCCTCAAGGCGCTCGCCGAGGCCAAGGTCGCGGCCTTCTCCATGGAGCTCATGCCCCGGATCACCCGCGCGCAGGTGATGGACGTGCTCTCCTCCCAGGCCAACCTCGCCGGCTACCGCGCCGTGATCGACGGCACGGCGGAATACGGCCGCGCCATGCCGATGATGATGACCGCCGCCGGCACCGTTCCGGCCGCCCGCGTCTTCGTCATGGGCGCCGGGGTCGCCGGCCTTCAGGCGATCGCCACCGCGCGCCGCCTTGGGGCGGTCGTCACCGCAACCGACGTGCGCCCCGCCGCCAAGGAGCAGGTGGAGTCGCTCGGCGCCAAGTTCATCGCGGTCGAGGACGACGAGTTCAAGCAGGCCGAAACCGCGGGGGGCTACGCCAAGGAGATGTCGGCCGAGTACCGCGCCAAGCAGGCAGCCCTCGTCGCCAGCCACATCGCCAAGCAGGACATCGTCATCACGACGGCCCTCATCCCGGGCCGACCCGCGCCCAAGCTCGTCACCCGCGAGATGGTCGAGGCCATGAAGCCCGGCTCCGTGGTGGTGGACCTTGCGGTCGAGCGCGGGGGCAATTGCGAGCTTGCCAAGCCCGGCGCGGTGGTGGACCACAACGGGGTCAAGATCGTCGGGCACCTCAATGTGCCGGGCCGCCTCGCCGCGACGGCCTCGAGCCTTTACGCCAAGAACCTCTACGCCTTCGTCGAGACCCTGGTGAACAAGGACAACAAGGTTCTTGCCGTGAACTGGGACGACGAGCTCGTGAAGGCCACCTGCCTCACCCGCGACGGCGCCGTCGTCCACCCCGCCTTCCACACCGCCGCCTGAGCCTAAGGACCGGAGCCAAGGACGACGCGATGCAAGCCCTCACCCCCGAACAGGCGCTCGACCAGTCCCGCGCCGCCGCCGAGGCGGCCCAGCGCGCCGCCGATTCCGCTCAGGCCATCGCCGACCAGATCGCCGTCGTGGTCTCGACCGCAACGCAAGGCGCGGTGGACCCGACCGTGTTTCGCCTCGCGATCTTCGTGCTCGCCATCTTCGTCGGCTACTACGTGGTCTGGTCCGTCACCCCGGCCCTTCACACCCCGCTCATGTCGGTGACGAACGCGATCTCGTCCGTGATCGTGGTCGGCGCCCTGCTGGCGGTCGGCGTGCCGCTCACCGCCGAAGGCACGGGCCTTGCCCGGGTGTTCGGATTCATCGCCCTTGTTCTGGCCGGCATCAACATCTTCGGGGGCTTCCTCGTCACCGAGCGCATGCTCGCCATGTACAAGAAGAAGGGCTGAGGCGATGGGCGAGAACGTCTCGAACCTTCTGTATCTCGTCGCCGGCGTTCTCTTCATCCTGGCGCTGAGGGGCCTGTCGCATCCCACCACCTCCCGGCAGGGCAACCTGTTCGGCATGGCCGGCATGGGGCTTGCCATTCTCACCACGCTCGCCTTCACGGTCCCCGAGGGGCTCGGCGGCTGGGGTCTCGTGGTGCTCGGCCTCGGCCTTGGTGGCGGCATCGGGGCTGTGGTGGCCCGGCGCGTGCCCATGACGGCGATGCCCCAACTCGTAGCCGCCTTCCACTCGGGCGTCGGCCTTGCGGCCGTGTTCGTGGCGGCGGCTGCCCTTTATGCGCCCCAGGCCTTCGGCATCGGGGCGGTCGGGCGCGTTCCGGGCGGCAGCCTCTTCGAGATGGGGCTCGGCACCGCGATCGGCGCGATCACGTTCACGGGCTCGGTGATCGCGTTCCTGAAGCTCGACGGCCGCATGAGCGGTAAGCCGATCATGCTGCCCCAGCGCCACCTGATCAATATCGGCCTTGGGCTGCTGCTCCTGCTGCTCCTCGTCGTGTTCATCCGCACCGAGAGCCATGCCGCGTTCTGGCTCATCGTGCTCGTCTCGTTCGTGCTCGGGGTGACGCTCATCATCCCCATCGGCGGGGCTGACATGCCCGTCGTGGTGTCGATGCTGAACTCGTACTCCGGCTGGGCGGCGGCGGGCATCGGCTTCACCCTCGGCAACCTTGCCCTCATCATCACGGGCGCGCTGGTGGGCTCGTCGGGCGCGATCCTGTCCTACATCATGTGCAAGGGGATGAATCGGAGCTTCATCTCCGTGATCCTGGGCGGCTTCGGGGGCGAGACCGCGGGGGCGGCGGGCGGGGCCGTCGAGACGCGGCCCGTCAAGCAGGGCTCGGCGGACGATGCGGCCTTCATCATGAAGAACGCCGAGAAGGTGATCATCGTACCAGGCTACGGCATGGCGGTGGCCCAGGCCCAGCACTCCCTTCGCGAGATGGCGGATCTGCTCAAAGGCGAGGGCGTGGAGGTGAAGTACGCCATCCACCCCGTGGCGGGTCGCATGCCGGGGCACATGAACGTGCTCCTGGCGGAGGCGAGCGTGCCATACGACGAGGTGTTCGAACTGGAGGACATCAACGGCGAGTTCGCGCAAGCCGACGTTGCCTTCGTGATCGGGGCGAACGACGTCACGAACCCTGCGGCCAAGACCGACACCTCGTCTCCCATCTACGGCATGCCGATCCTCGATGTGGAGAAGGCCAAGACGGTCCTGTTCATCAAGCGCGGCATGGGCTCGGGTTATGCCGGGGTGGAGAACGAGCTGTTCTTCCGCGACAACACCATGATGCTCTTCGGAGACGCCAAGAAAGTCGTCGATTCCATCCTCAAGAGCTTCGACTAGGATCGCCCGCCGATCCGCTGTCGCCTGTGACGCCGGGGCGGGGCCCCGAAGCGAAGAGGGTGGCGCGAATACTTCATGGCCCGCTTCCTTCGCAGCCTCGCCCTGATCCTCGTCACGCTCTACGCCCTCGCGGTCGGCGCCCTGTTCTTCGCGCAGCGCAGCCTCCTGTACCCTGGCTCGGGCCAGGTGACGAATGCCGCGCAGGCGGGCCTCGCCGGGATCGTCGAGGACGTGGTGCTCGCGACGCCCGACGGCGAGCGCCTCGTCGCGTGGTGGAAGCCGCCGGAGATCGGGCGCGCGGTCGTGATCTACTTTCACGGCAACGGAGGATCGCTCTGGAACCGGCGTGATCGGGCGCGGGCCCTTGCCGCCACCGGCCGCGGGCTGCTGATGGTGAGCTATCGCGGCTATTCGGGCTCCACCGGCACGCCGAGCGAAGAGGGCCTCAGGATCGATGCGCGCACGGCCTATGACTTCGTCGCCAAGCCCTACGAGCCCTCGCGGATCGTCCTTTACGGCGAGTCCCTCGGCACGGGCGTCGCGGTGCGCCTCGCCGCCGAGCGTGAAGTCGGGGGGCTGATCCTGGATGCGCCCTACACGTCGACCGCGGCGGTCGCGGCCGCGCGCTTTCCGTTCGTGCCGGTTTCGCTCCTCATGCGCGACCAGTACCGCTCGGCCGAGATCATCGGGAACGTCAAGGCGCCGATCCTCATCATGCACGGCACCGCCGACCGGGTGATCCCCTTCGCGTTCGGCGAAGCGCTCCACGCGGCCGCCCCCGAACCGAAGCGCTTCGTGCGCTTCGAGGGGCTCGGCCACACCACGCTCTTGGAGCAGGGCGGCCTTGCCGAGGTCGACGCCTTCCTCAAGCCCATTGAGGCCGCGATTCCGTGGCCGCCGGACACCGCCGCGACCCCATGACCATCACCTTGCGAACCGCCGACCCCGCCGACCACGAAACCGTCGTCGACCTCATCCACGTGCTCAACCTCCACGAGGCCGACCTGACCGGCGACCGCAAGCGCGACCGCGCGGCCGCCGCGGCCTATCATGACGAACTGCAGCAGCGCCTTGCGAAGCGCAACGGCCGCATCGTGCTGGCCGAGGAGGAGGGCATCGTCGTCGCCGCCATGGGGTTTTGCCTCGACGAGGATGCCGCCTACGTCACGGACGACGTGCGCCAGCACGGCACGGTCACGGACCTCGTCGTTCGCGAGGAGCATCGCGGCCGCGGCATCGGACGCATGCTCCTAAGCGAGGCCGAGCGCCTGACCCGCGAGGCGGGCCTGCGCCGCCTCGTCATCGGAGCGCTGGTCAAGAACGAGGGCGCCGAGCGCGCCTACCGCGCCTTCGGCTTCGAGCCTTACGTGTCGATCCTGGTGAAGCCGCTCGACTGAGCGCCCGAACGGTGCCGCGGCCCCGGGAGCGGCCGGCGGTCAGAACAGCTTGCCGAAGCTGCCGCCCTGCACGCGGGCGAGGCCCTGCTTCGCCGTTCCGTTGCCGGCATCGACGCCGAGGGCGCGCTGGAAGCTCTCCACGGCCTGCGCCTTCTGGCCCTGGCGCTCATAGGCGATGCCACGCCACGCCCAGGATTCGGCGTCCTTGTTGTTCACGTTGAGGGCTGCATTGAAATCCTCGACGGCCTTCTCGTATTGGCTCGTCGCGACGTAGCTCTGGCCCCGCGCGGCGTACGGAGGAGCCACGAAGGGATTGCGGTCGATGGCCGAGTCGAAATCCTGGATGGCCTGCTGGTGGTTGCCCTGGCGCTGGTAGAGGAGGCCGCGGGCATGAAGCGCCTCGGCGGATTCCGGGGTCAGGCGGATCGCCACCGTGAGGTCGTTGAGCGCTTCGCCGAAAGCGCCTTGCGCGCGCAGCAGGTTGCCGCGGCCGATATAGGCCGGACCGTAATTGGGATCCGCCTGAATCGCGCGGGTGAAGTCCGCGAGGGCTTGGTCGTTCTTGTTCGTCTGGCGGTAGGCGAGCGCCCGGTTCGTGTAGGCCGGCGCGTAGTTGGGATCGAGCTGCACCGCCTTGTTGAAGTCGGCGAGGGCATCGCCGTAGCGGCCGACGCGCGCATGGGCGGCGCCGCGGGTGTTGTAGGCGCCCGGATCGCTCGGGTTGCGCTGGATCACCTCGGAGAGCGACGCGATGTTGACCGCACTCGTCCCCTGCTTGTCCTCCTCCACCACGGCGATGCGCTGGGCGGTGCCGCGGCTCACGGTTTCGCAACCGGCGAGCGTCAGGGCGGCGAGCGCCATGCTCAAGGGAGCCACGCGGCGAAGGGGGATCATCAGCACGCTCGTTATCCTTCAACGGCCCGGGAGGGCGGCAGGCTTGGCACTTTATCCGAGTCGCCGAACGCTCGTGAGCGCCCGGCCGGCGAGCGCCTGCTTATCAAACCAAATGTGGCGTTGTGGCGACGCTTTATCGACGCAGCGACGCTCGGGAGGCGCCGAGCCGGGCCCGTTCGACGGCGACGGCCCTGGGCTCCCGGCGGGAGCCGGTCCAGCGGCTAGCGGCCGGGAACGGTCCGGGGCTTTGCGGGCAGAAGGCCCTCGCGCTGCAGCTTCTTGCGGATCAGCTTGCGGGCGCGGCGGACGCCTTCCGCCTTCTCGCGGGCCCGCTTCTCCGAGGGCTTCTCGTAATGCCCGCGCAGCTTCATCTCGCGAAAGACGCCTTCGCGCTGGAGCTTCTTCTTGAGAGCGCGGAGTGCCTGCTCAACGTTGTTGTCTCGAACAAGAACCTGCACGCGTGATCCTCGTGTGTGCCGAATAGGGGGTTGAAGAGAAGCGGGAGGCGCTTTGACGCACCTATGCCGAGGCCGCGGCTCCTAGCCGAACGGCCGAGAGCCGTCAAGGCGCGCCCACGCTTCCGCAGCGTAGAACAGCGAAGCCTGGCACCGGTTTCAGGCGCCCTCGGGATGGATGCGGGTCACGTGACCCATCTTCCGGCCGGGCCGCGCTTCGCCCTTGCCGTAAAGGTGGAGATGGGCGCCGGGCTCGCCGAGCAGCGACGCCCAGGCCTCGACGTCGCCGCCGAGGAGGTTGCGCATCTCGATGCGGCCGCGGCGGGTCGTCGGGCCGAGGGGCCAGCCGCAGACCGCGCGCACATGCTGCTCGAATTGCGAGGTCGCGGCCCCCTCGATGGTCCAGTGTCCCGAATTGTGGACCCGGGGCGCGATCTCGTTGACGACGAGCCGCTCGCCTCCGTTCTGCCGGACGAGGAACAGCTCCACCGTAATGACGCCCACGTAATCGAGGGCGCAGGCGAGGGCTTCCGCGATGGCATAGGCGTCGTCCTCGGTCTGCCGCGAAACCCCGGCCGGGACCCGGGTCACGTCGAGGATGTGCGAGCGGTGCTCGTTCGCGCACAGGTCGTAGGCCGCGAAGGCTCCGTCGGCGCCTCGGGCCGCGATCACCGACACCTCGCGCTCGAACGGAACGAAGCCTTCCAGGATGCAGGGTGCTTCGCCGAGCGCGCGCCAGGCTTGCCCCGGGTCGACGCCGTCCCGCAGCATCGCCTGGCCCTTGCCGTCGTAGCCGAAGCGCCGGGTCTTCAGAACGGCCGGGCGCCCGATCCGCGCAAGGGCGCCCGCAAGCTCCGCCTCGCCGGCGACCGCCGCGAAGGGCGCGGTCTCGATGCCGAGGCCCGCGACGAAGCTCTTCTCCTCGAGGCGGTCCTGCGTGACGGCGAGCGCCCGTGCGTTCGGATAAAGCGGCGAGTGACGGCTCAGCACTGCGGCCGCAGGACCCGGCACGTTCTCGAACTCGTAAGTGACTACGTCGCAGCTTTCCGCGAAACGCCTCAGGGCCTCCTCGTCCTCGTAGGGCGCGACGGTTTGCGCGGCGGCGACGTCGAAGGCCGGGCTGTCCCGGTCCGGCGCGTAGATGTGCGTCTTGAGCCCGAGGGGAGCGGCGGCGAGGGCGAGCATGCGCCCGAGCTGCCCGCCGCCCAGGATGCCGAGGGTGGCGCCGGGGCGGATCACGGGGCGGCGCTCGCGGGCCGCTCGGCGACGCTCTCGGTCTGGCGCGCCCGCCAGGCATCGAGGCGCTCGGCGAGGCTCGGGTCGCTGAGGGCGAGCACCGCGGCGGCGAGGAGCGCGGCGTTGACGGCTCCGGCCCGCCCGATGGCGAGTGTGCCCACCGGGATGCCGGCCGGCATCTGCACGATGGAGAGCAGGCTGTCCTGGCCGGACAGGGCCTTCGATTCCACCGGAACGCCGAAAACGGGGAGGGGAGTCATGGCGGCGGCCATGCCGGGAAGATGGGCGGCGCCGCCCGCGCCCGCGATGATGACCTTGAAGCCCTCGGCCTTGGCCCCCTTGGCGAAAGCGACGAGCCTCTCCGGCGTCCGGTGGGCCGAAACGATGCGGGCGTCGTAAGGGATCGTTAACGCATCCAGCGTTTCGGCTGCGTGCCGCATGGTGTCCCAGTCGGACTGGCTGCCCATGATCAGGGCGACGGGCGTCTCAGCCATGGTGCGGCTCCAGAGGGGTGCCCCGTCCGCATAGCGAAGCCTTTACGGACGAGCAAGATTGCGGCTTTAAGGTTCCCTACCCGTCACGGCCAGCTGAGAGCCCCTTGTCCGACCCGAACACCGTGCGCGCCGAGATCGACCAGCTTCGCGGCGAGGTCGAGCGGCTGGCAGCCGAACTCACGGACATGCGGGCCCATGCGTCGCTCCTGGAATCGCTCGCCCAGGAGGACCCGCTGACGGGCCTCCTCAATCGCCGGGGCTTCTTTCGCGACCTTGCCCGCGCGGTGGCGTACCGCGCCCGCTACGGAACGCCCATCGCGCTCCTCGTGGTGGATCTCGACGACTTCAAGCCGATCAACGACGAGCACGGCCACGAGGCCGGGGACCGGGCGCTGGTCCATGTGTCGACCCTGCTGCGCAACAACGTCCGGGCGTCCGATTCGGTGGGCCGGCTCGGGGGCGACGAGTTCGCGATCATTCTCTGGCAGGCCGACGGGGCGAACGCCCGAACGAAGGCTGCTTCCCTCGAGGCGCTCATCGGCGCCTCACCCCTTGTCCTCGGGGCCGCCAAGGTGCCGCTCGGCTGCACCATCGGGGTCGCGCCGGTGGAGGCCACCGACACCGCCGAGGATGCGCTCACGCGGGCCGATCACGCCATGTATGCGAAGAAGCGCGAGCGCAAACCCGCGCTCAGGCGATGATGTCCGGCGTGAGCTGATCCTCGAGCCGGATGATTCGGTCCTTCAGGACGAGCTTGCGCTTCTTGAGACGCTGGATCTGCAATTGATCCCCCGCCACCATGTTCTCCAGGGCTTCGATGGCGGTGTCGAGGTCGCGATGTTCCTGCTTCAACCGCGCGAGCTCTGATTCGAGCTCGAAATTCTCGTTCATTGGAAAATCCAAAACCTGCCGTTCCCGCGAGCCGCAATGATTGGGGCGAAATCGGGGCCGAGTATGCGCCGTAAACCGTGCCGCTGCAAGGCTTTACGCCCGATGGATTTGATGCGGCGCAACGACGATTTGCCCTCAACATGCCATGGTGTGTGTGGCACACTTCGCCGGTCGGACAAATCGAACAGGAGGAACCGGCATGCCGCTGCAGAATCATCTGACGGAGCTTGAACGCAAGCATCAGGCGCTTGAGCGGGAGATCCAGGACGCGCTGGCTCACCCGTCCACGGATGACATTAGGCTGGCGGAACTGAAGCGGCGCAAGCTTCAGCTGAAGGACGAGATCACCCGGCTAAAAGGGTCGTCCTCCCGGATGGTGCACTGACCACCTCACATCAACACGTCCCACGAAGCCGTCGCGCGAATCATCGGGCGACGGCTTTTCTTTTCTAAAAGCTCTGAGCCGCGTCCTCGGCCGGCAGCCTCACAGGTCCCGCGCCATCTCTCGCAGGCGGAACTTCTGGATCTTGCCCGTCGAGGTCTTGGGCAGTTCCGTGAACACCACCGTGCGCGGGCACTTGTACGCCGCAAGATGCCCCCGGCACCAGGCGACGATCTCTTCCGCCGAGACCATCTCGCTGGCTTTCAACTCGACGAAGGCGCAGGGCGTCTCACCCCATTTCTCGTCGGGCTTCGCCACCACGGCGGCGGCCTGCACGGCGGGGTGCTTGTAGAGCGCCTCCTCCACCTCGATGGAGGAGATGTTCTCGCCCCCTGAGATGATGATGTCCTTCGAGCGGTCCTTCAGCTGAACGTAGCCGTCCGGGTGCTTCACCCCGAGGTCGCCCGAGTGGAACCAGCCGCCCGCGAAGGCCTTGCCGGTGGCCGAGGGGTTCTTGAGGTAGCCCTTCATCACCACGTTGCCGCGGAACATGACCTCGCCGAGGGTCCGGCCGTCCGCCGGGACCGGCTCCAGGGTCTCGGGGTCGAGCACGTCGAGGGCCTCCAGCACCGGGTAGCGCACGCCCTGGCGCGCTTTCTTGGCGGCGTAGTCGGAGGCCGGCAGGCCGTCCCATTCCTCGTGCCATTCGTTCACGACCGCAGGGCCATAGACCTCCGTCAGGCCGTAAAGGTGCGTGACGTCGAAACCGGCCTCCTTCATGGCGGCGAGCACGGCCTCCGGCGGGGGCGCCGCGGCGGTGAAGAAGCGCACCGTCTGGTCGAAGGCGCGGCGCTCGCCGGCGCCTGCGTTGAGCAGGGTCGACATGACGATGGGCGCCCCGCACAGATGGGTGACCCCGTGGTCGGCGAGGGCGTCGTACATCGCGCCGGCGCGCACCTGGCGCAGGCACACATGGGTGCCGGCGACGATGGAGAGCGACCAGGGAAAGCACCAGCCATTGCAGTGGAACATCGGCAGGGTCCACAGATAGACCGGGTGCTGGCCCATCCCGCCCGTCACGATGTTGCCCAGGCTTAGGAGATAGGCCCCGCGATGGTGGTAGACGACGCCCTTCGGATCGCCCGTGGTGCCGGAGGTGTAGTTGAGCGCGATGGCGTCCCATTCGTCGTCCGGCATGGCCCAGGCGTGGTCCGGATCGCCGCCGGCCAGGAACGCCTCGTAATCCATCGTGCCGAGGCGCTCGCCCGCGCCCGCATATTCGGGATCGTCGACGTCGATCACGAGAGGCCTGACGCCGGCCTGCGCGAGGGCCAGCGCGATGGTCTTCGAAAACTCCCTGTCGGTGATCAGCACCTTCGCTTCGCTGTGATCGAGCGAGAAGGCGATGACCGCAGGATCGAGGCGCGTGTTGAGGGTGTTGAGCACCGCGCCCGCCATCGGCACCCCGTAATGGCATTCCAGCATGGCGGGGGTGTTGGGCAGCATCACCGCCACCGTGTCGCCGCGCCCGACCCCGTGCCGGCGCAACGCCGAGGCGAGGCGGCGGGCGCGGGCGTAGAAATCGCGGTAGGAGCGCCGGAGGGAGCCGTGGATGATCGCCGTCCGGTCGGGGTGAACGGCGGCCGCGCGCTCGAGGAACGTGAGCGGCGTCAGAGGCTGGAAATTCGCCGGGTTCTTGTCGAGATCGCGCTCGTAGGGGTTCGCCAAGGCCAGAGCCTCCTGGGATCGTTCCGGGAAGGCTAGGGGATGGGCCGCCGGCCGTCCATCAGCCGTTGAGGGCAGAGACCCCGTCCGCGATGAGCTTGAGGCCGACGAGGATGAGGAGCCCGTAGACGATGGTGTAGAACCGTTCCCCCGACACCCGGCGCACCAGCAGCACCCCGGCCCAGGTGGAGGCCACCGCGACTGGAAACAGGGCCGCGGATGTGGCGAGGTTCTCCGCGGTGAACTGGCCGAGCGCCAGATAGGGCGCGACCTTGATCCAGTTGATGATGAAGAACACTACCGCGCCCGTGCCGACGAACACGTCCCGGGCGAGGCGCTGGGGCATGACGTAGATCTGGAAGGGCGGCCCGCCCGCATGGGCGATCATGCTCGTGAAGCCGACGATCGTTCCCCAGAACAGGCCGCGCGGAAGGTCGGCGTTCGTCGCCGCGGGCTTGGTCTCTCGGCGCTCCAGGATGAGGCGGCGGATCGCGAAGGCGAGCGAGACGACCCCGACCGCGAGCGTCACCGCCGCGTCCGACACGCGGGCGGCGAGGAGATAGCCAATCAGGATTCCGAACGTAGCGCCCGCGACGATGATCGCCACGTTGCGCCGGTCCCAAGCGCGCCGGTAGGCCCACACCGTCACCACGTCCTGAACGATGAGGATCGGCAGCATGATGGCGGCCGACTGCACTGGCGAGACCACGAGCGCCATGAGCGGGAGCGACAGGAGGCCGAGCCCCGAAAACCCGCCCTTCGCGAGTCCCATCAGGGTGACGGCCGGCACCGCCGCGGCGTAAAAGAGCGGGTCGGTGATCATCCGGATGAGGCTCGCCGAAAGTTGCCGCAGACCGCGGCTCCCGCGGTTGCTACCACGGCGCAACGATCACGCCCATGCCGGACGGACAACGGGGAAACGCCATGAGTGCACAGGTGAAGGCTGCGCAGACGAGCCGCTACCATGAGGTCTACGCCCGGGCGAAGGCGGACCCGGAGGGGTTCTGGACCGAAGCCGCCCGGGAGATCGACTGGTTTGAGGCGCCCGAGCGCGCCTTCGATCCCGCGGCCGGGATCTACGGGCGCTGGTACCCGGGCGGCACCGTGAATGCCTGCCACAACGCCCTCGACCGCCATGTGGCGGGCGGGCGCGCCGGGCAGGCGGCCCTCATCTACGACAGCCCCGTCACGGGCACGAAGCGCAGCTACACCTATGCGGAACTCCTCGACGAGGCGGCGACGCTCGCCGCCGTTCTCCAGGAGATGGAGGTCGGGAAGGGCGATACCGTCATCCTCTACATGCCGATGATCCCCGAAGCCGTGGCGGCGATGCTCGCCTGCGCGCGGATCGGCGCGGTGCATTCGGTGGTGTTCGGCGGGTTTGCGGCGAAAGAGCTCGCGGCCCGCATCGACGACGCCAAGCCTAAGGTGATCCTCACCGCCTCCTGCGGCATCGAGGCGGCGCGGGTGGTGCCCTACAAGCCGCTTCTCGACGAGGCGATCCGCTTGGCGGCCTCGAAGCCCGAGGCCTGCCTCGTCTTCCAGCGACCGCAGAGCGAGGCCTCCCTGATGCCGGGCCGCGACCGGGATTGGGCGGAGGCCGTCGCCGCGGCTCGGCAGGCGGGCCGGCGCTCGGCCTGCGTGCCGGTGGAGTCCACCGATCCGCTCTACGTCCTCTACACCTCCGGCACCACGGGCCGGCCGAAAGGGGTGGTGCGCGACACGGGCGGCTACCTCGTCGCGCTGAAATGGTCGATGCACGGGCTCTACGGCGTCAATCCCGGCGAGGTCTATTGGTGCGCGTCCGATGTCGGCTGGGTGGTCGGCCACTCGTACATCGTCTACGGCCCGCTCCTGCACGGCTGCACCACGGTCCTGTACGAGGGCAAGCCCGTGGGCACGCCCGATGCGGGCGCCTTCTGGCGGGTGATCGCGGAGCACGGCGCCGTGGTGCTGTTCACGGCGCCCACGGCCTTCCGCGCCATCAAGAAGGAGGATCCGGGAGGAGAGCTCCTCAAGGGCCGGGACCTCTCGCGCTTTCGCGCCCTGTTCCTCGCCGGCGAGCGCGCCGATCCGGACACGGTGCGGTGGGCCGAGGAGATCCTCGGCGTGCCGGTGGTCGACCATTGGTGGCAGACCGAAACCGGCTGGCCCATCGCCGGCAACCCGCTCGGCCTCGGCGCGCTGTCGGTCAAGCACGGCTCGCCCACGGTGCCCATGCCCGGCTACGACGTGCAGGTTCTCGACGAAGGCGGCAAGCCCGTCGCCCCGAACACCATGGGCACCATCGCCATCAAGCTGCCGCTGCCCCCCGGCAACCTGCCGACGCTCTGGCACGCGGACGACCGCTTCCGCGAGAGCTACCTCACCACCTATCCCGGCTACTACAACACCTCGGATGCGGGCTTCCTCGACGAGGACGGCTATGTCTACGTGATGGGGCGCACGGACGACATCATCAACGTCGCCGGGCATCGCCTCTCCACGGGAGGCATGGAGGAGGTGCTGGCCTCCCACCCAGCGGTAGCCGAATGCGCAGTGATCGGCGTGAAGGACAGCCTCAAGGGCGAGGTGCCCTGCGGCTTCGTGGTGCTGAAATCCGGCGTCACCCAGGCGCCGAACCAGGTCGAGAGCGAGCTCGTGGCCCTCGTGCGGGAGAAGATCGGGCCCGTGGCGGCGTTCAAGCTCGCGATCACGGTCGGCCGCCTGCCGAAGACGCGGTCCGGCAAGATTCTGCGCGGCACCATGAAGAAGATCGCCGACGGCGACACCTGGACGATGCCCGCCACCATCGACGATCCGCTGACCCTCGACGAGATCGGGGACGCTCTGAAGGGCAGGGGGCTGGCGGGATAAAGGCCCCCGGAAGAAAAAAGGCCCGGATCGCTCCGGGCCTTCGTGTATCGCTTATTCCTCGTCCTCGTCGTCGGTGCGCTTGAGCTGCTTGAGCTTGGCGAAGACCGAGTTGACGTCGATGTCGGCTTCGCGCTCGGGCCGGGACGGGGGGCGGTTCGCGAAAGGATCCTCGTACTCGTCCGCCGCAGCCGCGGTCGAAACCTCGGCGGGAAGCAGGGTGCCGCCGGCATCCTGCGGCTCCACATGCGGCCGGTCCTTGGCGGCGCGCTGCACCTCGAAGTCGAGGTCGATCTGCGAGCACAGGCCCAGGGTCACCGGGTCCATGGGCTGCAGGCTCGCCGAGTTCCAGTGGGTGCGCTCGCGGACCTGCTGGATCGTGGTCTTGGTAGTGCCGACGAGGCGCATGATCTGCGCATCCTTCAGCTCCGGGTGGTTGCGCACGAGCCAGAGGATCGCGTTCGGGCGGTCGTGGCGGCGCGAGACCGGGGTGTAGCGCGGGCCCTTCTTGACGCGCTTCTGCTCCGGCAGCTTCACCTTGGATTCCGCGACCTTGAGGCGGTAATCCGGGTTGCCCTGCGCCCGCTCGATGTCGTCGCGGGTGAGCTGGCCCGTGGTCACCGGGTCGAGGCCCTTGATGCCCGCCGCAACCTCCCCGTCCGCGATCCCCTTCACCTCGAGGGGGTGCAGCTTGCAGAAATCGGCGATCTGCTCGAACGACAGGGACGTGTTCTCGACGAGCCAAACGGCCGTCGCCTTGGGCATCAATGGGCCCTGAGACATGGCAACCTCCTGGTGAGCCGGGCACCCAAGGGGGCGCCGCACGGCAAAACTCTCCTGCGCTTCGTCCCGGCCGGGGCCGAAGCATCTCGTCTCACGATGTGAGGGGGACGGCGGGGAGTATAAGGAGCCCGGGCCCGGAGTGCAAACCCCAAGGCGCCGAAGGCGGGCCTGCCGGGCGCCCTCCAGGCGGCTGCAGACGGGGTGCGAACCGCCTTGAGCCGGCCCCGGCGTCACACCGTCAGAACGATCTTGCCCACGTGCTCGCCCCCGTCCATGCGCCGGTGGGCGTCCGCGACCCGGTCGAGCGGGTAGGTCGAATCCATGACCGGCCGGCAGCGGCCCTCGGCGAGGAGGGGCAGGACGCGCTCCTCGAGGGCGCGTGCGATGGCGGCCTTCTCGGCGACCGTGCGGGCCCGCAGGGTCGAGCCCGTATGGGTCAGGCGCTTCAGCATGAGGCGGCGGAAATCCACCTCGACTTTGCTGCCCTGCAGGAAGGCGATCTGGACGATGCGGCCGTCCTGGGCGGCGGCCTCGTGGTTGCGGGGGATGTAGGAGCCGCCCACCATGTCGAGGATCACGTCCGCGCCGCGTCCGCCGGTCGCCTCCTTCACGGCGCTCACGAAGTCCGCCGTGCGGTAATTGACGGCGACCTCGGCCCCGAGCCGGATGCAGGCGGCGCATTTCTCGTCCGTGCCGGCAGTGGCGATCACCCGGGCGCCGGAGGCCGCGGCCAGCTGGATCGCCGTCGTTCCGATGCCCGACGTGCCCCCGTGGACGAGGAGCGTCTCGCCCGGCTGCAGGCGCCCGCGCTCGAACACGTTGGTCCAGACCGTGAAATAGGTCTCCGGGATCCCGCCCGCCTCCTCGACCGAAAGGCCTGCCGGCACGGGGAGCGCGTTCGTCTCGTGCACCACGGCATACTCCGCATAGCCGCCGCCGGCGACGAGGCCCATGACGCGCTCGCCCGGGGCGAAGCGGGAGGCACCGGCGCCGAGGGCCGCCACCTCGCCGGCGATCTCGAGGCCGAGGACGTCCGGCGCGCCGGGCGGGGGCGGATAGGCCCCCTGGCGCTGGAGCACGTCCGGCCGGTTGATTCCCGCAGCCCGGACGCGCACCAGGATCTCGCCCGGGCCGGGTTGGGGCACCGGGCGGTCCACGACCTGCAGGACCTCCGGTCCGCCGCCGCTTTCGGCGATCACGGCGCGCATGGTGTCGGGCAGGGCTGGCATCGGGGTCTCCTTGAGGGCGAGAGCCGCAGCGGCGATGGCACGGGGCGGCGGGCGTTGGCAAGAAAGCCCGCCTGTCATACCTTAAGGGAAGCCGCTCGAAGAGGAGAATGCGATGGCCTTCGATCCCTTTGCCGAGGAGCAGGTTCGCCCCCGGGCCTCCGCCCACGAGATCGGGCAGGACCTGTCGATGCTGTCGATCCACGAGATCGACGAGCGGATCGCGGTGCTCAGGCGCGAGATCGAGCGGCTCGAGGAGGCGCGCGACCGCAAGGAGATGAGCCGCGCGGCGGCGAGCGCCTTCTTCAAGACGGCCTGAGGCGGTGCGGGCGCCTGAACCTGTGCCGTTTCGAGGCAGAAAGCCCGCCGGCGGGGGCCGTTCTTAACCGTCCTTTAAGGTTTCCGATTCATAAACGGAGGCATCCAGTTCTCTGGATGTCGAGTGGCTCCTGCCCACTCTGTTTGACGCCTCCCTGTTAGACCTTCGAGCCGCCGCAAGGCGGCTCTTTTTTGTCCACAGGCGGGGAGGGGGAGGCCCGGCGCCAAGCGCCTGGGGCGGCACGCGGACCCGGAAACGTCTTGCCAAGTCCGGGCGCGGCCTTAACCTTAATCAAAGCTTACCAAAGCCAAGCCAAGCGTTTCGATCTACATTTCTTGCGTGGAATCGAGGCCGCGTCCTCAACGGAACGGGCCCGCCGGGCTGGGAGTGTTTGAACGTGCTAGAGCGTGACGTGATGTTCAGGGACGAGGCCGCCGACCCCATCCATTTCGGGCGCACCTTCGTGAGCTCGGACGCGTTCAAGGCCCTGTTCCAGGAGGGCATGGAGCTCGTCGAGGAGACCGCGGCCTATCTCGACGGCCAGGGCCGCGAGGAATCGCGCCTGCTCTCGCGCCAGGGCACGCTCACCTATGCCAGCGAGAGCATGCGCCTCACCACGCGCCTCATGCAGATCGCCTCGTGGCTCCTCGTCCAGCGCGCGGTGGCGGAAGGGGAGATCACCCAGGATCAGGCCAAGACCGAGAAAAACCGGGTGCGCCTCGCCGCCCAGGGCTCGACCGTTCCGGCCGCCGATGTCGAGCTCCTGCCGCAACGCCTCAAGGACCTGATCGGCCTGTCCACGCGCCTCCACGCCCGCATCCTCCACCTCGACCAGCTCATCAGCGAAGCCGCCCCGAAGCCCCTCACCCCCGACAACCCGGTCGCCGTCCAGCAATGGCTGATCCAGCGCGCCTTCGGCGAGCCAGTAGCCTGACGTCTCCGATGGCCTCACCCCCGTCCGCGCGGGGGTGAGTGCGGGCCCGCCCGGCCGAGATCCGTGCACGAACGAAAAAGCCCCGCCGAAGCGGGGCTTTTTTGTGCCTGAATCCCGGATCGCTGCGCGTCCGGGATGACAGCCGCTCAAGCGGCTGTCACTTGCGGGCGCCGATATTGCCGAACTTCGAGGTGAAGCGCGACACGCGGCCGCCGCGGTCGAGGAGCTTCTGCTCGCCGCCCGTCCAGGCCGGGTGGGTGTTCGGGTCGATGTCGAGGTTGAGGGTGTCGCCCTCTTTGCCGTAGGTCGACCGGGTCATGTACTCGGTGCCGTTGGTCATCACGACCTTGATGAAGTGGTAGTCCGGGTGATCGGTTTCTTTGCGCGCCATTGCAACATCCTCCTGCGGCCTGCCCCGACGGGCGGCCCGCAGCCTGTGATCGAGCCTGTCTTGAAGATCGCGCGCCTATACCGCACTTGGGGGGACGAAACAAGCCGGGCCCGCAGGGCACAACGCGCGGCGAGCCTGCTATAAACCCGGTGCCATGGCCGAACCTGCCGCATCCTCCCGTCCCAAGGCCAATCTGAGCGCGCTGCGGCCGCTCGTGCCCTATGCCCTCGCTTATCGCGGGCGGATCGCCGCCGCGATCCTCGCCCTCGTCGCGGCCTCCGCGGCCACGCTCGTGGTGCCGCTCGCCGTGCGGCGGGTGGTGGATCACGGCTTCTCGGAGGAGGGCGCCCAACTCATCGACGCCTATTTCGCCATGCTGATCGGCGTCGTGGGCGTGCTCGCTCTTGCCAGCTCCGCCCGCTACTACCTCGTGATCACCCTCGGCGAACGGGTGGTGGCGGATGTGCGTCACGCCGTGTTCCGGCACCTCACGACCTTGGATCCGGCCTTCTTCGACCGCACGAAGAGCGGCGAGATCGTCTCGCGCCTCACCGCCGACACCACGCAGGTGAAGGCCGCCTTCGGGGTCAGCATCTCGCTCGCCCTGCGCAACGCCTTTCTGTTCCTCGGCGCGGTGGTGCTGATGATCGTGACGAGCCCCAAGCTCTCGGGCCTCGTGCTTCTGGCGATCCCGGTGATCGTGCTGCCCCTCGTGCTGTCGGGCCGCGCCGTGCGCCGCCGCTCGCGCGCCGCTCAGGACCGACTCGCCGACGCCTCGGCCTATGCGGCGGAGGCGGTGGGCGCCGTTCGCACCATGCAGGCCTTCGGGATGGAGCGCCACGCGGCGGGCCGCTTCGCGGCGGCGGCCGAGGAGGCCTTCGACGCGGCCCGGCTCTCCACCAAGATGCGGGCGCTCCTCACCGGAACGGCGATCTTCCTCGTATCGGCGAGCGTCGTTGGGGTCCTGTGGTACGGCGCCCAGGACGTGCTTGCCGGCACCATGACGGCTGGGCGCCTGTCCCAATTCGTTCTCTACGCGGTCTTCGCCGCAAGCTCCCTCGGCCAGCTCTCGGAGGTCTACGGCGAACTCGCCCAGGCGGCGGGCGCCGCGGAACGCCTCGCCGAAATCCTGGAGACCCGGCCCGCCATCGAGGCGCCGGCCCATCCCCGGGCGCTGCCCGCGCCGCCGGTCGGCACCGTCGCCTTCGAGGCGGTGCGCTTCGCCTATCCGACCCGCGAAGGGCAGGCGGCACTCGATGGCCTCACCTTCGCGCTGTCTCCCGGCGAGCGGGTCGCGGTGGTCGGCCCGTCGGGGGCCGGCAAGAGCACCATCCTGCAACTGCTGCTGCGCTTCTACGACCCGCAAGGCGGCCGCATCCTGGTCGACGGCGTGCCGGCGACCGAGGCCGATCCGGTCGCCCTGCGCGCCCGCATGGCGCTCGTGCCGCAGGAGCCCACGATCTTCGCCGCGTCGGTGCTGGAGAACATCCGCTACGGCCGCCCTGAGGCCAGCGAAGAGGAGGTGCGGGAGGCCGCGCGTCTTGCCTCCGCCGACGGTTTCATCCGCTCCCTGCCCGAGGGCTACGCCACTCTCATCGGCGAGCGCGGTGTCACCCTGTCGGGCGGCCAGCGCCAGCGCCTCGCCATCGCGCGGGCGATCCTGAAGGACGCGCCGATCCTGCTTCTCGACGAGGCGACGAGCGCCCTCGATGCGGAGAGCGAGCGCAAGGTGCAGGGCGCCCTCGACCGCCTCATGGAGGGCCGGACGACCCTCGTCATCGCCCACCGCCTCGCCACGATCCGCTCCGCCCACCGGATTCTGGTGCTCGACGATGGAAGGATCGTGGAGGAGGGCACCCATGAGGCGCTCATCGCCCGGGGCGGCCTTTACGCCCGCCTCGCCCGGCTGCAGTTCACGGGTTTCGGGGAACGGGCCGCCGCGGAGTGAGCGCGGGGCGGTCCCGTGGCCGAGCCCCGTCAGCGCTCCGTGAGCTTCAGCTCGATGCGCCGGTTGCGGGCATAGGCCTCCTCGGTCGTCCCGCGGTCGAGAGGCTGGAACTCGCCGAAGCCTGTGGCGGCGAGGCGCGTCGCGGGCACCCCGCGGGCGATGAGGGCCTGCACCATGGTGATCGCGCGCGCCGAGGACAGGGACCAGTTCGTCGGAAACTGTGGGGTCGCGATGGGGCGCTGGTCTGTGTGGCCGTCGACCCGCATGATCCAGTTGATGTCGGGCGGGATCTGCCGGTCGAGCTCGACGAGGGCCGAGGCGACGCGGTCGAGTTCGCTCGCGGCCTCGCTCCGCAGCACGGCTTGGCCGGCCTGGAACAGGAGCTCCGACTGAAAGACGAAGCGGTCGCCGACGATGCGCATGTCGGGGCGCTCGCCCAGGATCTGGCGCAGGCGGCCGAAGAAGTCGGAGCGGTAGCGGGCGAGTTCCTGGACGCGCTGAGCCAAGGCCACGTTGAGGCGGCTGCCGAGATCCGCGATGCGCGCCTGGCTCTCCCGGTCCCGGTTCTCGGAGGCGGAAAGCGCCTCTTCGAGGGCCGCGAGCTGCCGGCGCATGGCGGCGATCTGCTGGCTCAGGATCTCCACTTGGCTTAACGCCCGGCCCGTGGCCTGGCGCTCATTCTCGAGCGCCGTGTTGAGTTCCGCGGCCCGCTCCTGGGCGGCCCCGCCGCTCTCGACCAGGCTCTGGAGGCGCGAGCGCTCGGCCTCCGCCGCCCGCAACGTCGTCTGCAGGCCGGCGAGGGTCTCTTCGGAGGCGCGGCGCCCCGAGCGCTCCAGCGCCAGGAGATCGGTGAGTTCCGTGATCTGCCGGTTCAGGCGGTCGAGCACGGAATCCCGGCCCGAGATCTCCCGAGCGAGGAAGAACTGCCCCAGCATGAAGATCGAGATCATGAACACGACGGCGAGCAGCAGCGTCGACAGGGCGTCGACGAAGCCGGGCCAGTAATTGACGCTGGCCTGCCCGCCGCGCCGCCGTCCGCCGCTCGCCACCGGCATGGTCTACGAGATCCTTTCGCGGCTGAGCCGCTCCAGCACCTGCTTCAGCTCCTTCTCGCGGGCCGCCTGGGCCTCGACCCAGTCGCGGATGATCTGCTGCTCGGAGCGCATGTGCTGGACGAGGCCCTGGATGCCCTCGGCGAGGTTCGCCATGGCCTGGGTGGCGGCCCGCCCGCCCGCGCCGTCGTTCACGGCCGCCGTGAGGCGGTTGAGGGCGAGGGTGAGATCGGGAGGCGGCTGGGCAGGGCGGGGCCCCATCTCGCCCGCCGCATCCGTGGTGGAGCTCGCGAGCCAGTCCTCGAGCTCCGTGTAGAAGCGGCTCTGGGCCTGACCCGCCTGGAGATCCAGGAAGCTCACGATGAGAGAGCCGGCAAGGCCGAAGAGCGAGGCCGAGAACGACAGGCCCATGCCCTGGAGCGGGCCCGCCAGGGCGTTCTTCAACTCGTCGAACAGCACGGCCGCGTCCTGGCCCGTGCGCAGCGAGCCGATGATCCGACCGACGGAGCCCACGGTCTCGATGAGGCCCCAGAAGGTGCCGAGGAGGCCAAGGAACACCAGGAGACCCGCAAGGTAGCGCACGATCTCGCGGCTCTCGTCGAGGCGCGCGCCCACGCTGTCGAGGAGCGAGCGCGTGGTGGCGATCGAGAGGGCCGAGCGGCTGGCGCGGTTGTTGATGAGGGCCGCCATGGGCGCGAGCAGGACGGGCTGCGCGGCGGTGAGGCCCTCGTCGGCGCGGCTCAGGGTGTTGACCCAGCGCACCTCCGGAAACAGACGCCAGACCTGGCGGATCGCCAGCACGGCACCGATGAGCATCACGCCGAGGATGAGCGCGTTCAGGCCGGGATTGGCCAGGAAGGCCTCCCAGATCTGCCGGTAGAGGATGAAGGCGACGAACCCCGCCAGCACCAGGAACACCGCCATGCGGACGAGATAGATCCGCGGAGGAGTCAGAGGTTGGGTGTCCATCACCATCCACTTCTTGAGGGCGTGCCGATGCCGGCACTCTGACCGCACGGGACCCCACGATCAAGCACAGCCCGGTTATCCTGCGGCTTCACGAACAGGAAGTGTGACATGGGCGCCATGATGGGGCGCTCCGGCCGCTCCGGGGCGGCTGAAAACATATGCACCTCGACCCTCATCCCGAGGAGCCGCGCAGCGGCGTCTCGAAGGAGGATCAGAGGGCGCTTGATGCGCTTCTTTCGCTTTCTGGAGACGCCCTCGTCCTTCGAGACGTTCGCTCCGCGAACCCTCAGGATGAGGGCTGCATCTTCACCGACCGGCGCTCCACCTCAGGCCGTCGCGGCGGGGCGCTTCGCCTCCTTGATGAGCGCCAGGAGTTCCCGGTGCAGGGTCTCGTTCCCGCAGGCGATGGAGCGCTTCGCGAGGGGGTCGCTGCCGCCGTCGGCATCCGACACGAAGCCGCCCGCCTCGCGGATCAGGATAATGCCGGCCGCCATGTCCCAGGAATCGAGGCCGCGCTCCCAGAAGACGTCCATCCGTCCGCTCGCCACATAGGCGAGATCCAGGGCCGCCGAGCCGAGGCGGCGGGTGCCGCCCACGTGCAGCATCACGGTGGCGAGCTCGCGCAGGAACATGGCGTGGTCGCCCTTGCCGATATGGGGAAGGCCGCAGCCCACCACGGCGTCCGCGAGATCCCGGCGGGCGGCAACGCGGATGCGACGGTTGTTGAGGTAAGCGCCCTTGCCCCGCTCGGCGATGAACATCTCGTCCTTGGCCGGATCGTAGACCACGCCCGCCACGATCTGGCCGTCCCGCTCGAGGCCGACCGAGATGGCGAATTGCGGGATGCCGTGCAGGAAGTTGGTGGTGCCGTCGAGGGGATCGATGTGCCAGCGGTGGCTCGGGTCCGTGCCCTCCACGACGCCGCTCTCTTCCATCACGAGGCCGTAGCCGGGCCGGGCCTTTTCGAGGGCCTCGCGCAGGATCGACTCGGCCTTGCGGTCGGCGGCGGACACGAAATCGCCCGGTCCCTTCCGGGAGACCTGCAGGTTCTCCACCTCGCCGAAGTCGCGCTTGAGGGAGCGCGAGGCCTTCATCACGGCGTCCGTCATCACGGTCATCAGGGGGGAGCGGATCATGGACGCGGGTCCTTCGGTCTGGCTGGCGATGGGAAAGAGCGGGTTCGGTGCAGGCGGTGGCGGATCGGCAGTCCGCCCAGCGCCCCGCGGCGGGGCTGGAGACCACGCGGGGCGGGGAGCGTCAAGCGTCCTGAACGCTAGGGCGTGCCGGTGCGTTCCGCCGCGATCCGCTCGGCACGGGTCCGGTCGGCGGCGGAGAGATCCTTCAGGGCCTCGTCGAGCCAGGTATCGGGCAGGCCCTGCGCGGCCGCCATGAGGTGCCAGGCACCGGCCTCCACCTTGTTCGCCGGAACGCCCCGGCCCGCGGCGTAGAGGCGGGCGAGACGGTTTTGGGCGATGGCATTGCCCTTGGCGGCGGCCCGGCGGAAGGCCTTGGCGGCCTCGGCCTCGTTCTTGGCCACGCCGTCGCCGTTAAAGAGCAGGATGGCGTATTCCACCTCGCCGGCGAGGCTGCCGTTCTTGGCGGCGCGCGAGAACAGCTCGGCGGCTTCCGCGGCGTCGCGGGGAAGGCCGCGGCCCTTGAGGTGCAGGACCCCGAGCGCATGCTGGGCGTCGGCGATCTCCGCGCTGGCGGCCTTCTGCAAGAGCTCGACCGCCCGGGCGAGATCTGAGGCGGAGCCCGAGGGCAGGAGGAGGAGGGCAAGGTTGTAGGAGGCCCGGGGCTCGCCCTTGGCGGCCGCCTGTTCGAGCCAGGTGCGGCCCTGCCCCGGGTTCTTGGCCATGCCGCGCCCGTCGATCGCCATCAGGCCCAGCGCCGACAGCGCGTGGGGATCGCCGCTGCGGGCGGCGAGGCGGTACCATTCCGCGGCCTTGACGGGATCCTGCGGAACGCCGAGCCCCTGATTGTAGAGCTCGCCCAGAAGCGTCATGGCGGGGGCATCGTTCGGCGTCTTTTCGAGCCGCTGCGTCGCCTCCCGGAAGGCCGTCACGTAAAGGCCGCGCTGATAGGCGCCGTAGGCCGGGTCTGGGATCGGCGCGGCCGAGGCGGAGCCGGCCGCGAGGGTAAAGGCGAGGCTGAAAGAGAGGCGCCGCATCAGCCGGCCGCCTCCACGCCGGCGAGGCGCCCGAGCGCCTGGCGCACCGCGGGGGCGGGTCCCTCGGGATGCGACCAGACCGCGTCCCCGAGCGCCACGAACTCCGCTCCCGTCGCCGCGAGCGCCGGGACAGCGTCGAGGGTCGGCGCATAGGCGACGCAGGGCGTCTCGAAGATCTCCGCCCACCAGGCCGCGCGCTCCGCCACGCTCTCGAGGGAGGGCAGGGAGCCGTCCGGGCGGGGTTCGCCGAAGAGAAGGTAGTCGACCCCGGCCTCGCCGAAGGTCATGGCATCGTCCTTCGAGCGGATGCCGCCGATTCCGAGCGTCCGCTCGCCCTTGAGGCGCCCCGCAACCTCCTTCACGGCCGCGGCCTTGGGTCCTGCGAGATGCACCCCGTCGGCGCCGCCGCGGGCCGCCACCGTCACGACGTCGGCGTCGCCGTCGCTCGCCACGATGAGGGCCGCGCCGTGCTCCTGGGCGGCGTGGGAGAGCGCCTTCACCCGGTTGGTGAGGGTGCGCTCGTCGGCCGGGGCGAGACGCACCAGCACCGCCGCCACGTCGCCGGCCGCGCAGGCTTCGGCGAGGCGCGGGGCGAAGGCGGCGGCGTCCTCGACGAGGGGCGTGATGAGGTAGAGACGAGCGGCGGGCTCAGCCATGGCAGGGTTCGGGGCGTGTTGAGGATCGGCCCCCTTTAAAGGAAACGGGGCCGTCTTGCGAGGCCCCGTTTCAGTTCACGATTGAGGCGAAAGCCGGGCTGCCGGCCTACTCCGCGGCGGCGCGGGTGGTCGAGAAGGTCGGGTCGAGCTCGCCCTTGGCGTAGCGCTTGGCCATCTCGGCGGTGGTGAGCACGCGCTTGATCTTCGAGGCCTGCCCGGCGGTGTTGAACTCCTGCAGACGCTGCCTGCAAAGCTTCGTCATCGCCTCCATGGCGGGCTTCAGGTACTTGCGCGGGTCGAACTCGCCGGGGTGCTCGGACAGGATCTTGCGGATCTGGCCCGTCATCGCCATCCGGTTGTCGGTGTCGATGTTGATCTTGCGCACGCCGTTCTTGATGCCGCGCTGGATCTCCTCCACGGGCACGCCCCAGGTCTGGGGCATCTTGCCGCCGTACTGGTTGATGATGTCCTGGAGGTCCTGCGGCACCGACGAGGAGCCGTGCATCACGAGGTGCATGTTCGGCAGCTTCGCGTGGATCTCTTCGATCACGTGCATCGCCAGGATCGCGCCGTCGGGCTTGCGGGTGAACTTGTAGGCGCCGTGGGACGTGCCCATGGCGATGGCGAGGGCGTCGACCTTGGTTTCGGCGACGAACTTCACGGCCTCGTCGGGGTTCGTGAGGAGCTGGTCGTGGGAGAGCTTGCCCTCGGCCCCGTGCCCGTCCTCGGCCTCGCCCATGCCGCTCTCGAGGGAGCCGAGCACGCCGAGCTCGCCCTCCACCGAGATGCCGCCGAGATGGGCCATCTCGGTGACCTGGCGGGTGACGGCGACGTTGTAGTCCCAGTCGCCCGGAGTCTTGCCGTCCGCTTTCAGCGAGCCGTCCATCATCACGGAGGTGAAGCCGGCCTGGATAGCGGTCATGCAGGTGGCGGGCTCGTTGCCGTGGTCGAGATGCACGCAGACCGGGATGTGCGGATAGATCTCCGTCACCGCGTCCATCATGTGCTTGAGCATGATGTCGTTGGCGTAGGAGCGCGCCCCGCGGGAGGCCTGGATGATCACCGGCGCGTCGACGGCGTTGGCCGCCTCCATGATGGCGAGCGCCTGCTCCATGTTGTTGATGTTGAAGGCCGGAACGCCGTAATCGTTCTCGGCGGCGTGGTCGAGCAGCTGTCGTAGCGTGATGCGCGCCATGGATGTCCTCCGCTGATGCTTTTGATTATGGGCGCGAGAGCCCGTTTTTTCCAGTCCGGTCCGTGCCTTAGGCCCGCAGCGCCTCGACTCCCGGAAGCGACTTGCCCTCGAGCCATTCGAGGAAGGCCCCCCCGGCCGTGGAGACGTAGGAGAAGCTCTCCGCCACGCCCGCATGGTTGAGCGCCGCCACCGTGTCGCCGCCGCCGGCGACCGAGACGAGCTTGCCGGCTTTGGTGCGCTCCGCCGCGTGCCGCGCCGCCGCCACCGTGCCCTGGTCGAAGGGCGCGATCTCGAAGGCTCCGAGCGGGCCGTTCCACACGAGCGTCGCCGCATCGTTGATCGCGGCCTGGATGCGCTCCACGGATTGCGAGCCGACGTCGAGGATCATCCGGTCCTCCGGGATGGCGTCGATGCCGTAGGTGAGGTGCTCGGCCCCCGCCTTGAACTCGGTGGCGCACACCCCGTCTACCGGCAGGATGATGGCGCAGCCCGTCTCGCGGGCCCGGGCGATGATGCGCAAGGCCGTCTCGGCGAGGTCCTTCTCGGCGAGGGACTTGCCGACGCCGAGCCCCGTCGCGTGGACGAAAGTGTTCGCCATGCCGCCGCCGATCACGAGGGCGTCCACCTTGCCGACGAGATTTTCGAGAAGGTCGATCTTGGACGACACCTTGGCGCCGCCCACCACCGCCACCACCGGGCGGGCCGGGGCCTCGAGGCCCTTCGTCAGCGCGTCGAGCTCCGCCTGCATGGTCCGCCCCGCATAGGCGGGGAGCACGCGGGCGAGGCCCTCCGTCGAGGCATGGGCCCGGTGGGCCGCCGAGAAGGCGTCGTTCACGTAGACGTCGCCGAGCTTCGCCAGGTCCTGCACGAAGGCCGGGTCGTTCTTCTCCTCGCCTGCATGGAAGCGGGTGTTCTCGAGGAGCACGAACTCGCCGTCCTTCAGCGCGTTCACGGCGCCCGCCGCGGCCTCGCCGATGCAGTCCTCCGCGAAGGCCACGGGCTTGCCGAGATGGCGGGACAAAGCCTCCGCCACGGGCTTCAGGCTCTCCTTCGGGTCGCGGCCCTTCGGGCGCCCGAAATGCGCGAGAAGGACGACCCGGCCGCCCTTGTCGGCGATCTCGGTGAGGGTGGGCAGGACGCGCTCGATGCGCGTCGCGTCCGTCACCCGGCCGTTCTCCATCGGGACATTGAGATCGACCCGGACGAGAACGCGTTTGCCCTTGAGGTCGGCCTGATCCAGCGTGCGGAAGGCGGTCATGGACGTCCCCGTCAGATCAGCTTCGCCATCGCGACGGCGGTGTCCGCCATGCGGTTCGAGAAGCCCCACTCGTTGTCGTACCAGGACATCACGCGCACGAGGGTGCCGTCCATGACCTTGGTCTGGTCGATGTGGAACACCGACGAGTGGGGGTCGTGGTTGAAGTCGATCGAGACGTTGGGCTGGTCGGTGTAGCCGAGCACGCCCTTGAGCTGCTGGCTCGCGGCGCTGCGGATCGCGTCGTTGATCTCCTCCTTCGAGGTCGCGCGCTTTGCCACGAACTTAAAGTCGATCACCGACACGTTCGGGGTCGGCACGCGGATCGAGACGCCGTCGAGCTTGCCGTTGAGGTCGGGCAGCACGAGGCCCACCGCCTTCGCGGCGCCCGTGGAGGTCGGGATCATGCTGAGGGCCGCCGCGCGGGCGCGGTAGAGGTCCTTATGCATCTGGTCGAGGGAGGGCTGATCGTTCGTGTAGGAGTGGATCGTGGTCATGAAGCCCTTCTCGATGCCCACCGCATCGTTGAGGACCTTCGCCACGGGCGCGAGGCAGTTCGTGGTGCAGGAGGCGTTCGAGATGACGAGGTGATCCTTCGTCAGCTTGTCGTGGTTGACGCCGTAGACCACCGTCAGATCCGCGCCGTCCGCCGGCGCCGACACGATCACGCGCTTGGCGCCCGCATCGAGATGCGCCTTGGCCTTCTCCTTGGCGGTGAAGATGCCCGTGCACTCGAGGGCGATGTCGACGCCGAGCTCACGGTGCGGCAGCTCCGCCGGGTTCTTGATGGCCGTGACTCGGATCTTCTGCCCGTCCACCACGATGCTCTCACCCTCCACCGAGACCTCGCTCGGGAAGCGGCCGTGCACGGAATCGAATCGCAGCAGGTGGGCGTTCGTCTCGACGGGGCCGAGGTCGTTGATGGCGACGACCTGGATGTCCTTGCGGCCGCTTTCCACGATGGCGCGCAGGATGTTGCGCCCGATCCGCCCGAACCCGTTGATAGCGACCTTCACCGTCATGTTCTGTCTCCTTGTGCGGCGAGGCTGTCGGTGGCGACGCCTCACAGATTGTGTGTTCTGAGGATTCGCTCCGCCACCGCCTCGGCCGTGATGCCGAAGTGCTTGTAGAGGTCCTTATAGGGCGCGCTCGCGCCGAAACCGCTCATCCCGACGAAGATGCCGTCCGGTCCGATGAGCGCGTCCCAGCCGAAGCGAACCCCCGCTTCGACCGCAACCTTGATCGGCGCGTCGCCGATGACGCGGGACCGTGTGGACTCGGGCTGGCTGAGGAAGAGGTCGAGCGAGGGCACCGACACAACGCGAACGGCAAAGCTTTGTTCCTGCAGGAGGCGCTGGGCCTCGAGGGCGATCTCGACCTCCGAACCCGAGGCGAAGATCGTGGCGCGGGCCTTGTCGCCCTGCGCCGGCGACAGCTCGTAGGCGCCCGTGGCGGAGAGGTTCTCGGCGCCGTCGGTCCTGCGCACCTGCGGCAGGTTCTGCCGGCTGAGCGCCAGGGTCGAGGGGCCGTCCGTGCGCTCGACGGCGATCTGCCAGCACTCGGCGGTCTCCACCACGTCGGCGGGGCGGAACACCCGCATCTTCGGCATCGAGCGCAGGGCTGCAAGATGCTCCACGGGCTGGTGGGTCGGGCCGTCCTCGCCAAGGCCGATGGAATCGTGGGTCATCACGTAGATCGCCGGGATTCCGGCGAGCGCCGCAATCCGCATGGCGGGGCGGGCATAATCCGTGAACACCAGGAAGGTGGCGCCCGCCGGCACGAAGCCGCCGTGGAGAGCGAGCCCGTTCATGGCCGCCGCCATGCCGTGCTCGCGGATGCCGTAATGGATGTAGCGGCCGGCGAATTGGCCGGGGCCGATGGCCTGGAGGTTCTTGGTCTTGGTGTTGTTGGAGGGCGTGAGGTCCGCCGAGCCGAGCACCAGTTCGGGCACGGCTTCGGTCAGCACCTCGAGGGCGATCTCGCTCGCCTTGCGGGTGGCGACGCTCTGCGGCTCGGCGACGAGGCGCGCCTTCAGCTTCGCCACGGCCCCCGCGATGTCGCCGGGGCGCCGGCCCGCCATGCGGCGCTCGAACTCGGCGCGCCGCCCAGCCGGCAGCGCCGCGAGGCGGTCCGTCCAGGCCTGGCGTTCGGCGGCGCCGCGCCGGCCGGCCTCCGCCCAGGCGCTCTTGATGGCCTCGGGCACCTCGAAGGGCGCATGGGTCCAGCCCAAGGCCGCCTTGGCCCCCGCCAGCTCCTCGGCGCCGAGGGGTTCGCCATGGGCCTTGGAGGTGCCGGCCTTCTTCGGCGCGCCGTAGCCGATCGTGGTCTTGCAGGCGATGAGCGTCGGGCGGTCGGAGACCTGCGCGGCCTTGATGGCCGCCGCGATGGCCTGCGGGTCGTGGCCGTCCACCCGGGTGGCGGCCCAGCCGTAGGCCTCGAAGCGCTTCACCTGGTCGACGCTGTCGGAGAGCGACAGCGGCCCGTCGATGGAAATGCCGTTGTCGTCGAAGAGCACGATGAGGCGAGAGAGCTTGAGGTGGCCCGCGAAGGCGGCCGCCTCGTGGGAGATGCCCTCCATCAGGTCGCCGTCCGAGGCGAGCACGTAGGTGTAGTGGCTCACCACGTCGTCGCCGTACTCCGCCGCGAGCATGCGCTCGGCGAGGGCCAGGCCGACCGCCGTGGCGATGCCCTGACCGAGGGGCCCGGTCGTGGTCTCGACGCCCGGCGTCATGAAGTTCTCGGGATGCCCGGGGGTCTTGGAATCGAGCTTGCGGAAGTTCTTGAGTTCCTCGACCGTCATGCCGGCGACGCCCGTGAGGTGCAGCAGCGCATAAAGGAGCATCGAGCCGTGGCCGGCGGAGAGCACGAAGCGGTCCCGGTCGGGCCAGCGCGGGTCGGCGGCGTCGTACTTGAGAAACTGGGTGAACAGCACCGTGGCGATGTCGGCGGCGCCCATGGGCAGGCCGGGATGGCCGGATTTCGCCTGCTCGACCGCATCCATGGCCAGGGCGCGAACCGCGTTCGCCAGATCGTTGTGGGAGACGCGATCGGCGGCGGCGGATGCTGTCACGGCGTGATCCAAGGGATGCGGCGGACCTGTTCGGTCGGGCCTGGCTGTCAGGGGCGCGGCTCCTTACCACGGGGAAGGGGCGAGTCAAAGGCCGCGAGCGGCCCCCGGAGCGGCCCATCCCCGTTAAAGCCGGATTGCCGCCAATTCCCCTAACGCCTACTGTCGCCACGTGATTCCTTGAGGAACGATGGCCGCCTCCCTCGACGATGCGATGAAGCGCCTGGAGAGCGCCCTCGGGCTGCTCGAAGCCGCCGTGTCGCGACGGCTCGACGCGGACAAGCGCCGGGTCGACCGCGAAACCGAGCTGCAGATCATGCAGGACGACCGCTCGCGGCTCGCCGCCGAGCTCGACGGCGCGCTCACCCGCGTCCACCAGTCGGAGGCCGCGATCGCGGACGTCACGGAGCGCGTGCGCCGGGCGATCGGCGCCATCGAGGAGGTGCTGGTCGGCGCCGAGGATCTGGAGGAGGTGGAGTAGGGGTGTCGCAGGTTACCGTCACGATTGCCGGTCGCACCTACCGCATCGCCTGCGCGGACGGGGAGGAGGGCCACCTCATGGGCCTTGCCGCGTTCTACGACGGCAAGATCGAGGAGATGCGCGGCGCCTTCGGGGAGATCGGCGACATGCGCCTCCATGTCATGGCTGCCATCACGGTCGCGGACGAACTCTCCGAGCAGCGGCGGCGGGTCGAGGCCCTGGAGGCGGAGATCGCCGCCGTGCGCCAGCTCGCCCTCTCCGGCGACGAGCGCTCGCTCCTGATCGAAGCGAAGGTGATCGAAGGCATCGGCCGGGCGGCAGACCGGGTGGAGCGCTTGGCGCGGGCCTTGAATGCGATGAGCGCGTAGAGGTCGTTAGGGTGACGCAACCAGCGCGAGGCCGGCGCGTGCTTCCCTCCCCTCAGGGGAGGGTCAGGGGTGGGGTATGCCGCGGAGCGGCACTCTTTGGAAACGCGACGCGCCACGATGCCCTCCCCCTTGAGGGGAGGGATACAGGGTGGGGGTGGCGGCGGTAATCTGACCGGAGAACATCCTGCCGCCACCCCCACCTCCCACTCCTCCCCTCAAGGGGCAGGAGAGCTCGTCGCGCATTCCGCGTGCTCCCCATCAGCCCTCATCCTGAGGGTTCGCGAACCGAACGTCTCGAAGGACGAGGGCGGTCCAGGGCACCTTGGGCAGCACTTCGGGCGTGAGCCGGAGCCTCCTTCGACACGCCGCTTGCAGCGGCTCCTCAGGATGAGGGTTGGAGACAGGAACTCGCGCTCGCGCGCCATACCCCACCGGCCCGCTTCGCGGGTTGCCCCTTCCCTGAGGGAGGGAGGCCTCGATCGTCAACCGAGGGGCGAGCAAGCAGCGCCTCCGGAGACCGGAGCACCTCCGCCCTCTTCGACGGGCAACCGAACGGCACCCCCTTTCCCTCCCGGCCCGGAGCCCTTACATAGGATCGGCGGGGCTGCGGGGCACGTTAGGAGTTCATATTCCCCGGGGCCTTATCGATCCCAACGGGAGCTGTACCTGACCCGGTCCGTGGACCGGGACAAACGGCGCCCACCTACGCTGTAGGTTCCCGGGATCGTTTCTCCGACGGCTTTCGTGGCTCCGCACCTTCCCATGCCTTCCTCCTCCCTCCCGGACCTCAAGGCGCGCCTGCGCGAGGAAGCCCTTGCCCGTCGCGATGCCCTCGATCCCGCCTGGCGGGAGGCTGCCTCGCAGGAAATGGCGAAGCGGGCACTCGCCCTGCCCGAACTGCGTCATCTCCAGCCTGTGAGCGGCTTCTGGCCGATCCGCAGCGAGATCGACGTGCGGATCCTCATGATGGCCCTGCACGAGCGCGGCCAGGCGCTTTGCCTTCCCGTCGTCGCCAAGCCCGCCATGATCTTCCGCGCCTGGGCGCCGGGAGCGCCTCTCGAGCGATCGGGTTTTGGGGTCGGCGAGCCTCCGCCGGCGGCCCCGGAGGTGAGACCCGCCGCCCTTCTCGTGCCCCTCGCCGCCTTCGACCGGCGCGGCGGCCGGATCGGCTACGGCAAGGCCCACTACGACACCGTGATCGCCCATCTCGAGCGCACCGGCCCGGTGCTGACCGTGGGCGTCGCCTTCTCGACCCAGGAGATCGAGGCCGTGCCGCTGGAGCCGCACGACCGCCTGCTCGACATCGTCGTTACCGACACTGCAACCATCCGCCGGGGGTAGAGCCATGCGTCTCCTGTTTCTGGGCGACATCGTCGGGCGGCCCGGCCGCAACGCCGTCACGGAGCGCCTCCCCACCCTGCGGGAGCGCTGGCGCCTCGACTGCGTGGTGATCAACGGCGAGAACGCCGCCGGCGGGTTCGGCATCACGGAGGCGATCTGCGAGGAGGTGCTGGCGGCGGGCGCGGACGCCATCACCCTCGGCAACCATTCGTGGGATCAGCGCGAGACCCTGGTCTTCATCGCGCGCCAGCCTCGGCTCATCCGGCCCCTCAACTATCCGCCCGGCACTCCCGGCCGGGGAGCAAACCTCATCGACACCCATTCCGGCCGCCGCGTTCTCGTCGCGAACGTCATGGGCCGGCTCTTCATGGACCCGCTCGACGACCCCTTCGCGGCGCTCGACCGGGAGCTCGAGGCCTGCCCGCTCGCGGAGGTGGCCGACGCGGTGATCGTCGACGTGCACGCGGAGGCCACGAGCGAGAAGCAGGCCCTGGCGCACCACGTGGACGGCCGGGCGAGCCTCGTCGTCGGCACCCATACTCACGTGCCCACCGCCGATCACCGGGTGCTCGCGGGCGGCACCGCCTATCTCTCCGATGCCGGCATGTGCGGCGACTACGATTCGGTGCTTGGCATGCAGAAGGAGGAATCGATCCGCCGCTTCCTCCAGAAGACGCCGGGCTCGCGGATGGAGCCGGGAACCGGGGAGGGCACCTTGTGCGGCATCGCCGTCGAGACGGACGACCGGACGGGCCTTGCGGTCCGGGTGGCCGCCGTTCGCCTCGGCCCGCACCTGGAAGAAACCTGGCCGCGCTTCTGGGACGAGGGCGGAGCGACCTCGTCTTAACGTTTTTGCGAGAGCTTTCTCCCTTGGTTTGCCGCAAAGCGTCCCCATGTTCGGGGGCTGAGGGCCATCCGCGGGGCGGCTCGGAGATCAGATCGTCGGGCTCCAGCGGGAGAATGGTGTGGGCGTCGAGGCCGTTCGAAAGGTAGAGGTCCCGGATCCGGTCCCGTCGTCTCAGCCCGAAGCCGTGGAGCACCTGAGCGCCTCGGCCGTGCTCCGGCACGTGATCGAGAACGCCCGGGGCGAGAGCATCACCATTCGCGAGATCATCGAGGCGTTCGGCGAGCGGGCCTTCGGCTTCGTCCTCATCCTGTTCAGCCTGCCCAACTGCGTTCCGGCCCCGCCGGGCCTTGCCGGCATCGTGGGCACGCCGGTCCTGATCTTCGGCCTGCAGATGCTGCTCGGCCACAAGCGCCCCTGGCTGCCGGGCTTCGTCCTCCGCCGCAGCATCTCGGTCGCCACCTTCCGGAAGGTGATCGACGTCGCCGAGCCCCGGATGAAGAAGCTCGAATCCTGGTGCAAGCCGCGGATCCGGGGCCTGTTCGGCCCCATCGGCGACCGGTTCGTCGGATTGTTCGCGTTCATGGCCGCCGTGTCGGTGCTGATCCCGTTTCCCGGCACCAACTTCCCGCCCTCCATCGCCCTCGTCATGGCCTCCATCGCCGTGATGGAGGAGGACGGCTACCTGCTCGTCGGGGCCTATATCCTGGGCCTTGCCGGCCTCGCCTACACGGCGACCGTCACGGGCGCGGCGATCCATTTCGCGCAGGCCGCCATCACGAGCTGGTTCGGGTTTTGAGCCGTGAGGCGCGCGGCCTTGGCCCCGTGCCGCCGCCCATGAGCGCCGCCCGTCCGCCGCGGCCCGAGGGCGAGCCCGCCGAGCCCGGCATCGCCGACCGGCTCGCCGCCGTCCTCGACCGGGCCGACGAGGGGGACATCACGGTCCGCAGCCTCGTCGAAGCCTTCGGTCCGGGCGCCTTCGGGCTGCTGCTCGTGCTCCTCAACCTCCCGAGCGTCGTCTTCGCCCCGCCCGTCCTCGCCGGCATCGCGGCGGTGCCGACCGCCTTCTTCGGCGCCCAGATGCTGCTCGGCCATGCGCGGCCCTGGCTGCCCGAGGTTCTCCTTGACCGGACCGTCGCCGCCCCGGCCCTGCGCCGGGTTCTCGCCACCGCAAGGCCGCTCCTCGACCGGCTCGACCGCATGGGACGCCCGCGGCTCGCCTTCGCGGCAGGGCCGGTCGCCTTCCGCCTCTTCGGCCTCAGCGCCATCGTGGCGGCCCTCATCGTTCTGGTGCCGATTCCCGGAACGAACGTCCTGCCGGCGCTCTCCCTCGTCACCATGGCGGTGGCCTCGATCCGCCGCGACGGCCTCCTCTTCCTCGTCGGGCTCGCCCTCGGGGTCGCGGGCCTTGCCCTCGTCGTCGCCGCCATGGGGCTCGCGGTCGAGGCCCTGCGCTGGCTCTGGAGCGCGCTCGCCTAGGCTTTGCGTCTGCGCCTCCCGGGCCTATAAGCGCGCGATCAAATCACCGCCGCCCCAGCGCCCGCCACCGGAGCGCGGGGCCGATCGACCGCGACGGAGGCCCCGATGGCCGGGCATTCACAGTTCAAGAACATCATGCACCGCAAGGGGAAGGTGGACGCCCAGCGCTCCAAGCTCTTCTCCAAGCTCGCCCGCGAGATCACCGTCGCGGCCAAGATGGGCCTGCCCGACCCCAACATGAACCCGCGCCTGCGCGCCGCGATCCTCGCCGCCCGCGCCGAGAACATGCCCAAGGACAACATCCAGCGCGCCATCAACAAGGCGTCGGGCGGCGATGCCGAGAACTACGAGGAGATCCGCTACGAGGGCTACGGCCCGGGCGGGGCGGCCCTCATTGTGGAGGCCATGACGGACAACCGCAACCGGACCGCGTCCGACATCCGGTCCTACTTCACCAAGAGCGGCGGGAACCTCGCCGAGACCGGCGCCGTCTCCTTCATGTTCGACCGGGTCGGCTACGTCGAGTTCGACGCCAAGGCGGCGGATGCGGACGCGATGCTGGAGGCCGCCATCGAGGCGGGCGCCGACGACGTGGTCTCGACCGAGGAGAACCACGAGATCTATTGCGAGCAGTCGCAGCTCGCCGAGGTGACGAAGGCCCTCGAGGCGCGCTTCGGCGAGCCCAAGGGCTCGAAGCTCGTCTGGCGGCCCCAGAACACCGTCGCGGTGGACGACGAGGCGGCCGAGAAGCTCGTGCGCCTTATGGAGACGCTCGAGGATCACGACGACGTGCAGAGCGTGCACGTGAACTTCGAGGTGTCCGACGCTGTCATGCAGAAGATGGCGTCTTGACGAATCTCCCTCTCTCCTCGCGAGAGAGGGTGGCTGGCGAGGCGGGGCGGGAGAGGGTTGTGAGCGAACGGGTCCGCATCCTCGGCGTCGACCCCGGCCTTCGCCGGATGGGCTGGGGCGTCATCGTCACGGAAGGCACCAAGCTCGCCTACGTGGCCTGCGGGGTCGTCACCTCCGACGGCGATCTCGCCCTGGCGCTGCGCCTCAAGCAGCTCCACGACCGGCTCGCCCGGGTGGTGGCCGAATGGGCGCCCGACGAGGTCGCCGTGGAGGAGACCTTCGTCAACAAGGACGCGCAGGCGACCCTCAAGCTCGGCCAGGCTCGCGCCATCGCCCTCCTGGTGCCCTCCCTCGCCGGGCTGCCGGTAGCGGAATACGGGGCCAACCAGGTGAAGAAGACCGTGGTCGGCGTCGGCCACGCCGAGAAGGAGCAGGTACAGGCGATGGTCCGGGTGCTCCTGCCCAAATCCGACGCCAAGACGGCCGACGCGGCGGACGCCCTCGCCATCGCGATCGCCCACGCCCACCACCGCAAGGCGACCCTGCTGCGCCAGCGCCTCGTCGGGTGAAGCAAAGGCTTCGAGACGGCCTATAAGATCCTGTTCGAGAAGCGGATTTTCAAGGCCGCTGCGGCAATCCGCAGGCTCCCGCGGCGGCGTCATTTTACCGGCTGTGGCAGCATCCTGTCCTATGGTACGGGAGGGCCCTGCCGCCCCTCGCGGCGCTACGTGGTGAACACCCTCCGATGATCGGCAAACTGAAGGGCGTGGTCGACGCCTATGGCGAGGATTTCGTGGTGATCGACGTGCACGGCGTCGGCTACGTAGTCCATTGCTCCACGCGCACGCTGCAGAACCTGCCGAAGGCCGGGGAGGCCGCCGTGCTCGCCATCGAGACCTTCGTGCGCGAGGACATGATCCGCCTCTACGGCTTCCGCTCGGATTCCGAGCGCGAGTGGTTCCGCCTGCTCCAGAGCGTGCAGGGGGTCGGCGCCAAGGTGGCCCTCGGGATCCTGTCCGTTCTCGATCCCGGCATGCTCGCCACCGCCATCGCCACCGGCGACAAGGCGGCGGTGTCCCGGGGCCCCGGCGTCGGCCCGAAGCTTGCCGCCCGCATCGTCGCGGAGCTGAAGGACAAGGCGCCCGTCTTCGCGCCCGTCGATCCCACCATCATCCGCCTCACGGAAGCCGTTCAGGACCGCAGCGCGCCCGTGCCGGTGACCGACGCCATCTCGGCCCTCGTGAATCTCGGCTACGGCCAGCCCCAGGCCTCGGCCGCGGTCGCCGCCGCCCTGCGCCAGGCGGGCGAGGAGGCCGAGGCCAAGACGCTCATTCGCCTCGGCTTGAGGGAGCTGGCGCGCTAGGGCGCGCACTCCTAGACTCGAAGCCCCGAACAGGATCGCAGAATTGACCGATTCCCCCCGCCTCATCTCGCCCGAGAAGCGCGAGGACGACGTCGAGACGTCGCTCCGCCCGCTCTCGCTTTCCGATTTCACGGGCCAAAGGGCCGCGCGGGCGAACCTCCAGGTCTTCATCGATGCCGCCAAGACCCGCGGCGACGCCCTCGACCACGTGCTCTTCGTGGGCCCGCCGGGCCTCGGCAAGACGACGCTCGCCCAGATCGTAGCGCGGGAGCTTGGGGTCAATTTCCGCTCCACCTCCGGTCCCGTGATCGCGAAGGCCGGCGACCTCGCCGCCCAGCTCACGAACCTCGAAGAGCGCGACGTTCTCTTCATCGACGAGATTCACCGCCTCAACCCGGCCGTGGAGGAGATCCTCTATCCCGCCATGGAGGATTACCAGCTCGACCTCATTATCGGCGAAGGGCCCGCCGCCCGTTCGGTGAAGATCGAGCTGCCCAAATTCACCCTCGTCGGCGCCACCACCCGGGCGGGCCTTCTCACCACGCCGCTACGCGACCGCTTCGGCATCCCGATCCGCCTCGAATTCTACACGGTGGACGAGCTCGAGGGCATCGTGCGCCGCGGCGCCCGGGTGCTCGGCCTCGGCATGAGCGAGGACGGCGCCAACGAGATCGCGCGCCGCGCCCGCGGCACCCCGCGCATCGCGGGCCGGCTCCTGCGCCGCGTGCGGGACTTCGCCATCGTGGAGGGCGTCCCGACCGTCACCCGGGACCTCGCCGACAAGGCGCTGCGCCTCCTCGACGTCGACCCGATCGGCCTCGACCAGATGGACCGCAAGTACCTCACCATGATCGCGGGCTCCTTCGGCGGCGGCCCGGTGGGCATCGAGACCATCGCGGCGGCGCTCTCCGAGCCCCGGGACGCCATCGAGGAGATCATCGAGCCCTACCTCATCCAGAAGGGCTTCGTGCAGCGTACCCCCCGCGGCCGCGTGCTCACCCCCCACGCCTTCCGCCACCTCGGCCTCCCCGAGCCGAACCGGGACCCGGCGCAGATCGCGTTATTTGCGGGCGACGAATGAGCCGGGACCGCCGCCTTTCCTCTCCCCTGGAGGGAGAGGGACAGCTTGCCGAAGGCAAGCAGGGCGAGGGGGCCGGGCCACCGCAGCGGCACTTCTCCTCTCCCGACCCTGCTCCGCAGGGCCACCCTTCCCCGCCAGGGGGGAGGGAAGAATGGCGCCATCTCTCCGGGGAGATGAGGGGCGACACCCACCTCCTGCCCATCCGCGTCTATTACGAGGACACGGATTTTTCCGGCCTCGTCTATCACGCCAGCTATCTGCGCTTTTTGGAGCGCGGCCGCACGGACGCGCTGCGGGCCGCCGGGGTCGATCAATCGACCCTCCATGAGGGCGACGGCATCGTGTTCGTGGTCCGCCGCATGACGATCGATTACCTCCGCGCCGCCCGCATGGACGACATCCTTACGGTCGAGACCCGCACCGCCGAGGTGCGCGGCGCCTCCCTCGTTATCCTCCAGCGCATCCTCCGGGGCGACGAGGCGATCGTGACCGCCGAGGTGCGCGTCGCCGCCCTGTCGGGTGGCCGGCCGGCCCGCATCCCCGACGGCCTGCGCGCCGCCCTCGGCGGCGAGGCTTGAGCGTTAACAGGGTCTTAACCATCCTGGCGGCTTAAAAGGGGATCGACAGGCGGCTTGGCCCTCCACACCCCGAAAAGCCCTCAATTTGACAGATTCCGGGCTGACGAGCGGAGGGCACAAGGCTCCCAACAGAACAGAGATGCGGTAAAGCCGGGGCGCGGGGTCGCTTCGGCTCCAGCGAGGACGGTAGACATGAACCCAGCGGACGTCGCTCAAGCCGCGCCCATCGCGCACGACATGTCCTTCTGGGGCCTGTTCTGGCAGGCTCACATCATCGTGAAGCTTGTCATGGTGGGGCTCATCGCGGCCTCCGTCTGGTGCTGGGCCATCATCGTCGACAAGGCGCTGCTCTTCGCCCGCACCAAGCGCGCCATGGACCGGTTCGAGGAGGTGTTCTGGTCCGGCCAGTCCCTCGAGGAGCTCTACCGCAATCTCCAGGCGCGCCCTACGACGGGCCTCGCGGCCGTATTCGTCGCCGCCATGCGCGAATGGAAGCGCTCCTTCGAGGGCTCCGGCCGCTCCGTGGCGAGCCTGTCCCAGCGCATCGACAAGGTGCTCGACGTCACGATCCAGCGGGAGGTCGAGCGCCTCGACGCGCGGCTGATGGTGCTCGCCTCCATCGGCTCGGCCGGCCCCTATATCGGCCTCTTCGGCACCGTCATCGGCATCATGAACTCGTTCACGTCGATCGCGGCCTCCAAGAACACGAGCCTCGCCGTGGTGGCCCCCGGCATCGCGGAGGCGCTGTTCGCCACCGCCATCGGCCTCTTCGCGGCGATCCCTGCGGTGCTCGCCTACAACAAGCTCCAGGCGAGCGTCGGCAAGCTCCAGTCGAGGCTCGAGGGCTTCGCGGACGAGTTCTCCGCCATCCTGTCGCGCCAGATCGACGAGCGCATCGCGCTCGCGGCTTGAGGAGACGAGCCCATGGCACTGGCAGCAGGCGGCATGGCAGGCGGGGGAGGGCGGCGGCGTCGCCGCGCCCGCCGGGGCGGCGCCATCAACGAGATCAACATGACGCCGTTCATCGACGTCATGTTGGTGCTGCTCATCATCTTCATGGTGGCGGCGCCCCTCATGACGGTCGGCGTGCCCCTCGACCTGCCGCAGACCAGGGCGGCGCCCCTCAACGTCGACGCTAAGCCCGTGACGCTCTCCATCCGCGCCACCGGCCAGGTGTTCCTCGGGGAGACGGAGCTGCGCGACGAGGAGATCGTCGGGCGCATCGCTCAAGCTGCGAAGCAGGGCTTCGAGGAACGGATTTTCGTGCGCGGCGACAAAAAGGTCGATTACGGCCGGGTCGCCCAGGTGATGTCCCTCGTGACCGGGGCCGGCTACAAGCGCGTGGCGCTCGTGACCGAACCCGACCAGCGCTAGAGGCGGGGAGGGGCAGACCGCACCGTGGCGCTGAAACTGAAGCTCAACACAGCCGAGCCAGGTTTCTGGGTGTCCGGCGTCGCGCATGCGGCGCTGTTCGGTGCTGCCCTGTTCGCCGTCTCCGCGCCCGCCCTGCCGGAGGCGCAGGAGGGCATCCCGGTCGAGATCGTCACCGACAACCAGTTCTCCGAGATCACCAAGGGCGAGACCTCGGCCAAGCAGGTCCAGCCGACCCCGAAACCCCGGGCCGACCGGGTCGCCGACAAGGTCGAGCAACGCGATCCGGGCGAGGAGAAGCGGGACGTGCCTGCGCCCCCGACCCGCCCCGCCGAGATGAAGGTCGCCGAGAAGGAGGAGCCCGCGGCCGCGGCGCCGCCGCCGCCTCCGCCCCCGGCTCCCGCCCAGCGCGCCGAGGCCGAAGCCAAGGCGCGGGCCGAAGAGGCCAGGCGCCTCGAGGAGAAGGCGGAAGCGGAGGCGATCGAGCAGCGCCGGATCGAGGAAGCGAAGGCCAAGGCCGAGGCGGAAGCCCGGGCCGCCAAGGCGAAAGCGGAGGCTGAGGCGCGCGCCAAGGCGGTCGCGGAGGCGCAAGCGAAAGCAAAGGCCGAAGCGGAGGCAAAAGCCAGGGCGGAGGCGGAGGCCAAGCGCGTCGCCGAAGCCAAGGCCAAGGCGGAAGCCGAGGCCGCGGCGAAGCGCCAGGCGGAGTTCGCGGAGAAGTTCAACCCGGGCGACATCCGCCAACTCCTCCAGTCGAAGGAGCGCGCGCAATCCTCCGGCGCGACGGGCAGCGAGGTGCAGAAGACCGCGTCCCTCGGCACCGCGACCGGCACGGCCGCGAAGCTCAACCCGAGCCAGCGCGACGCCCTCATGGGCCTCCTGCGCGAGCAGATGGAGCGCTGCTACCAGGCGCCGATCAGCGCGTCGGCCGGCAACGCCACCGCCCCCGTTCTCGACATCCGGCTCAACCAGGACGGCTCGCTCACCACGGAGCCGCAGATCCTGCGCGCCGGCTCGTCCTCCACCGACCGGGCGGTTGCCGATGCGGCCCTGCGCGCCGTGCGACGCTGCGCCCCCTTCCGCGTCCCGGCCCAGTTCGCGCCTTTCTACTCCGACTGGAAGGTTCTCAACGTCCAGTTCGACCTGTCCTGACCCGTTCCGTCCCGACCCATTGAGCAGACCTCCGCCATGATTGCCCGCCCCTCGCGCCGCCACGTTCTCGCCCTCGCCCTCGCGGCCCCCTTCGGCCTCATGGCCGCGGACGCCGTCGCCCAGCTCAGCTTCCGGGTCGGCCCGGGCGGCCAGTTCCAGCCCTTGCCCATCGCGGTGGCGGATTTCGCGGGCGAGGGGGATCTCGGCCAGCGGGTGTCGGGGGTCATCACCAACAACCTCCAGCGGTCGGGCTATTTCGAGCCCCTCGACAAGGCGCGCTTTCCGGAGCGCCCCTCCTTCGACGTGGCGCCCCGCTTCGAGGCCTGGCGGGCGGCGGGCGCCCAGGCCCTCGTGACAGGCCGCATGACCCGCGATCCGTCCGGCCGCCTCCGCGCCGAGTTCCGGCTCTGGGACGTGACCTCGGGCCAGCAGCTCGCGGGCCAGCAATACTTCACGGATCCGAACTTCTGGCGCCGCATCGGCCACATCATCTCGGATGCGGTCTACACCAAGATCACGGGCTTCGGCGGCTTCTTCGACACCCGCATCGTCTTCGTGGACGAATCGGGTCCGAAGGAAAACCGCCGCAAGCGCCTCGCCATCATGGATCAGGACGGCGCCAACGTGCGCTTCCTGACCCAGGGCGACACCCTCGTCGTCACGCCGCGCTACTCGCCGGCGACGCAGGACATCACCTACATGGCCCAGACCGCCGGCCAGCAGCCGCGGGTGCAGGTGATCAACCTCGAGACCGGGTCGCGCCAGGTGGTGGGCAACTTCCCGGACATGACCTCCTCGCCGCGGTTCGCCCCCGACGGGCAGAAGATCGTCATGAGCCTGCAGCAGGGCGGCAACGCCAACATCTTCACGATGGATCTCGGCTCGCGCACCACCACGCGGATCACGACGACGAACGCCATCGACACCTCGCCGTCCTACTCGCCGGACGGGCGCGAGATCGTGTTCGAGAGCGACCGCGGCGGGCAGCAGCAGATCTACGTAATGGGCGCCGACGGCTCGAACCCGCGCCGCATCTCCTTCGGCCAGGGCTCCTACTCGCAACCCGCCTGGTCGCCCCGGGGTGATTTCATCGCTTTCACCAAGCGCACGGGGTCAGGGTTCGCCATCGGCATCATGAAGGCCGACGGCTCGGGGGAGCGCGTCCTCACGGAGGGCTTCCACAACGAGAGCCCCACCTGGGCGCCGAACGGCCAGTACATCGTGTTCTTCCGCGATCCCGGCGGTCAGGCGGGCGGCAAGCTCTACATGGTGGACATCACGGGCCGGGTGGAGCAGCCCGTCCCGACCCCGTCCTTCGCCTCCGACCCGACCTGGTCGCCGCTCCTCAGCGAGGCGCGGTAGGGCCGTGCGCTTCCCCTCTCCCCTCTGCGGGAGAGGGTGGCGAGCAACACGAGCCGGGGAGAGGGACCCGTAGCGCGACGGTGCCTCTCCCTCCCCTGAGGGGAGGGCTCACCTGCACCCTCCGGCGCTCTCGCCCCTCACCCTGCTTGCTGCGCAAGCTGTCCCTCCCCCGCAGAGGGGGCGAGGAGGAACCCGCGCTTTACTCCGCCGCCGCAACCGACCGCTTCTCCTCCCGCATCTGCCGCGCCCGCCGGACGCGGCGGTAGAGCTTCAGCGACCGCGCGAGGAGCGCGAACCCGAACCACACGAGGGTGATCACGAGGGGCGAGATCACCAGCACCGGGAACACCGCGATCAGGGCGGCGAGGGCGAGCAGGAGCGCGCCGATGGTCCCCACGCTCTTCGCCTCCATGGCGGTGAGGGGGCGCGAACCGCCGACGGCGGTGCCGAGCGTGTTGGAGAGGGCGATGGCGCCCGCCGCGAGGCGCCCGAAGGCCCGCTTGTGCGCCTTGATGCGCCCGCGCCGGGGGCGCAGATTCTGGGCTTGGCGGCGGAGCGTGGTGCGGCCCGGCACGATCTCGGTCGCGTTGGTGAGGTCCTCGAGGTACATGGCCTCCATGGCGCCGGCGAAGTCCGCGTCCTCCACCACCACGTCGAGCTCCCAATTGGTCGCCCAGCTCGCGAGGTTGAGGTTCGTGGAGCCCACCCGCGACCAGCGCCCGTCCGCCACCGCGGTCTTGGCGTGCAGCATGGAGCCGTTCCACTCGAACACCCGGATGCCGCTCTCGATGAGGGAGCGGTAGCCCGCCCGCACGATGGGCTGCAGCACGGGCACGTCGCTCGTGCCCGGCACGAGCACGCGCACGTCGACCCCGTCCCGGGCGGCCTCCGCGAGCGCCTGCACGTAGGCGGTGGTGGCGACGAAATAGGCGTCCGTGATCCAGAGCGTGCGGCGGGCCGTGGCGGCGATGAACTGGTCGAGCCGGTAGGTGCGGAACATGCCCGGCCGCCCGCTGATCACCCGCGCCGGCACGGAGCCGGCGGGCGCGATGGCGGCGGGATCCGGCACCTCGTCCCTGGGCAGGGGCTCGCCCGCGGCCGCCCAGCTATCCGCGAAGGCGGCGTCGAGATCCGCCACGACGGGGCCCTCGACCCCGACGCCCGTGTCGCGCCAGGGCTCGACCGTCTCGCTCCCGGGCCAGTTGTCGGAGATGCACAGGCCCGACACGAAGCCGATCCGCCCGTCCACCGTGATGAGCTTGCGGTGGTTGCGCCGGATCCAGAACGGGGCCGAGAGCCGCGGCGGGTTGAACACCCGCACCTCGACGCCGGCCCGCTTGAGCCGGTTCCAGAAGCGCGGCAACGCCCGGCCCGACGAGCCGAGCCAGTCGTAGAGCACCCGGACCCTCACCCCCGCCTCGGCCCGCTCGATCAACGCCTCCGCGAAGGTGCCGCCCGTCACGTCGTCGGCGACGATGAAGTTCTCGAAATGAATGACGTGCCGGGCCGATCGGATCGCGTCGAGCCAGGCGGGGTAGTTCTCCCGGGCGTCCCGCAGGAGGCGCACGGCGTTGCCCTGCCGCAATTCGCTGTCGGCGATGCGGGCGAAGGCCCGATCGAGGCGGGCCTCGTCGGCGCCGCGCTCCCAGTGATGGGCGAGCCGCGACAGCTGGGCAGAGCTATGATCCATGCGGATCAACGCCCGAGGCGGACGTTTGTGTCATCGCGCGGCAACACCGCTGCGTGACCGAACGGAACGGTGACATCGTGCCACCTCTTCGCCTTATTTACGATCGAGTAACCCTACACCCAAGTTTCCGCGTTGGGTGGGTTTTGCGGGTGTCTTAACAACCCTCCATCAAGGTTGACGGAACCTTCTCTTAACCGCCTTAGGCCTACCAATCGGCACACGTTCGGCCAACGTCGTGTGTAAGGAGTAAAGCTATGATCTCGTCGCGCACCGCAAGGTTCGCCGCCGCCATCCTGCTCGGCCTCAGCGCTGCCGCCTGCTCGTCCAACAAGGACGGCATGGACTCCGCCGCCTTCGCGTCCGGCGGCCCCAACGGCGGACGGGGAGGGGCGCCCGGCAGCACCCAGGACTTCACCGTGAATGTGGGCGACCGGGTGTTCTTCGAGACCGACTCGACCGATCTCACCCCCACCGCCACCGCCACCCTCGACAAGCAGGCCCAGTGGCTGCAGCGCTACCCGCGCTACACCTTCCTGATCGAGGGCCACGCGGACGAGCGCGGCACCCGCGAGTACAACTTCTCGCTCTCCGCCCGTCGCGCCCAGACCGTGCGCGACTACCTGATCTCCCGCGGCATCGAGGCCTCGCGCTTCCGCACCGTCTCGTACGGCAAGGAGCGCCCGGTGGCGGTGTGCAACGACATCTCCTGCTGGTCCCAGAACCGCCGCGCCGTCACCCTGCTCGACGGCGGCGCCGGCGCCTGACGCATCCGGCACGACCCTGAGGGGAGGTCCCATCCCGCCGGCGACCCGCCGACGCTGATGGTCTCCCCTCGGCTGAGAGGCGCAGGCATGGTTGCCACGCCCCTTTTGTGTTAACCGCGCGGTCCGAAACCCCCAAGGGTGTCCGACATGCTCCGCGTTGCCGCCTGCCTCATTCTTCTCGCCTTCAGCCTGCCGGCTGCCGCCCAGGATGCGGCCGACGCCATCGTGCGGCTGAACCGGCTTGAGAACCAGATGCGCCAGATGTCCGGCCAGATCGAACAGCTCCAGTTCGAGAACCGGACGCTCAAGGAGCAGGTGCGCAAGTTCCAGGAGGACGTGGAGTTCCGCTTCCAGGAGAGAAGCGGCGGCGCCCGTCCGGCGGCGCCTCCCTCCGCCACGCCCGGCCCCGGGCCCGCACGGCCTGCCGCCCCCGGCACCGCCACGCCCCAGGCGCCGCAGCGCCGCTCAGACGTGTTCGATCCCGGCGCCGTGCCGGATGCGCCGGGCGCCCCCAGGCCCCTCGGCAGCACCCCGCCCTCCGCCCCGCTCGCCTCCGGGGGCGGCGCCGGCGCGCCCCTGCCGCTGCCGGGCGCCGCCATCGCGGGAATCGAGGACCTCATCGAGGAGGAGCCGTCCGGGGCCCTTCCGGCCCGCGAGGCCGCCCCGCGCCCGCCGGTCGCGGCGGCTCCGCCCGCCTCGCGCTCGGGTCCGAGCGTCGCCGCCGTCGCCACCGGCGACCCGCGGCAGGATTACGACGCGGCCTACGCCTATTTCCAGCAGCGGCAGTTCGAGCAGGCCGAGATGGCCTTCCGCCGCTTCATCCAGTCCCATCCCCGCGACCGCCTCGCCCCCGACGCCATGTTCTGGCTCGGCGAGAGCTATCTCCAGCGCAACCGCGCCCGGGAGGCGGCCGAGCAGTTCCTCAACGTCTCGACCGAGTACCCGCAGGCCGCGAAAGCCCCGGACGCCCTCTTAAAGCTCGGGGTCTCGCTCAACGCCCTCGGCGCCCAGGACCGGGCCTGCGCCGTCTTCGCTGAGCTCGACCGCAAGTACCCCCAGGCCTCGCCGTCCTTGCGCCAGACCTCCGACCGCGAGAAGAGGCGCGCGAAATGCGCGTGAGGCCCGGCCGGACCTGCCCCGCGCCCCGGTGTCATGAGCGGCTCCTCGCCTTCCGCCTCCGCTAGCCTTCTCGACGGGCGGGAACTCGACCGCCTCTTCGCGCCGCTGCGGGGCGCCGGCGCGGTGCTTGTCGCGGTGTCGGGCGGGCCCGATTCCGTGGCGCTGCTCCACCTCCTCGCCCGCTGGCCGGACCGGCCGCGCCTCGTCGCCGCAACCATCGACCACGGCCTCAGGCCCGAGGCGGCCGGGGAGGCGGGCCTCGTGGCGGCCTGCGCCGCCCGGCTCGGGGTCGAGCACCGGATCCTGCCCTGGCTTGGGCCGAAACCCTCGTCGGGCCTGCAGGCGACGGCGCGGGATGCCCGTTACACGCTCCTCGCGTCCCTCGCCCGAACCGAGGGTGCCACCCACCTCGCGACCGCCCATACCGAGGACGACCAAGCCGAGACGCTGCTCATGCGACTCGCCGCCGGTTCGGGGCTCTCCGGCCTCGTCGGGATGCGCCCCGAGACGATGCGGGACGGCCTGTGGCACGTGCGCCCGCTCCTCGCCGTTCCGAAAGCCGTCCTCGTCGACCTCTGCCGCCGGGAGGGCTGGCCCTTCGCCGAGGATCCCTCGAACGCCGACCCGCGCTTCGCCCGGGTCCGCTGGCGCCGGCTCATGCCCCTTCTGGCTGCCGAGGGGCTGACCCCCGCCCGCCTCTCGCGCCTCTCCGCCCGGGCCCGCCGGATCGAGGAAGCCCTCGACGCGGCGGCGCGCGCCGCCTTCGCGGCGGCTCGGGTGGAGGCGGCCGGGCCCCTGAAGCTGCGGGCGTCGTTCCTCGCGGACGAGCCCTTCGAGATCGCGGTCCGGACCCTCGCCCTCGCCGTCCTGACGGTGCGGAACGGCGGCCGGCACGCACGCCTGGAGCGGATCGAGGCGGCGGCCGGGCGGCTGCGGGCGGCCCTCGCCGCCGGGCGGGCGCTGCGCCTGACGCTCGCCGGGACCGTGATCACCCTCGATGCCGCAGGGCTCCTCGGCGTTTCGGCGGAAACAGCACGGCGCCGGGGCCGTTATGCCTTTGTCAGTGATAGTGCCGCAGCCCCGACGCATTCCCTTGGCAAGGGGGAGGGGTGTGCATAGATTGCGTTAGTATGGCGCGGATGGTGTGCGACCCCGCCGCGTCTCACTCCCATTGGGGCAGACCCGATAATGAATCCCAACTTCCGCAACTTCGCCCTGTGGGTCGTCATCTTCCTTCTGGTGCTGGCGCTCGTCACGCTCTTCCAGAATCCCGGCCAGCGGGCCGGCGGCAGCGACATCGCCTACAGCCAGCTTCTCAACGAGGCGGATGCCGGTCGCATCGCCAACGTGGTGATCTCCGGTCCTGAGATCAGCGGCACCTTCACGGACGGCCGCACCTTCACGACCTACGCGCCGAGCGATCCGATGCTGGTGACGAAGCTCCAGCAGAAGGGCGTGCAGATCACGGCCCGTCCGCAATCCGACAACACCCCCTGGTTCATCGCGCTGCTCGTGAACGCGCTGCCCTTCGTGCTCTTCATCGGCGCGTGGGTGTTCCTGTCCCGTCAGATGCAGTCCGGCGCGGGGCGCGCCATGGGCTTTGGCAAGTCGAAGGCGAAGCTTCTCACCGAGGCGCATGGTCGTGTGACGTTCGAGGACGTGGCCGGGATCGACGAGGCGAAGGAGGATCTGCAGGAGATCGTGGAGTTCCTGCGCGATCCGCAGAAGTTCCAGCGGCTGGGCGGTCGCATCCCACGCGGCGTTCTGCTGGTCGGCCCTCCCGGCACCGGCAAGACCCTCACGGCCCGGGCGGTGGCGGGGGAGGCGAAC
>DASZBD010000004.1:0-13460 GCA_035944475.1 Microvirga sp. | reverse complement strand
GAGCCTCGTGCAACTCGGCACGGGGCGCCACCAACGGCGCATCCGGGCCAGCATCACGAGTCTGACGTCGCAGATCGCCACCGATGCGGCGGGCGACAAGCACCTCACCAAGCGCCTCCTGCGCGACGCCGGCCTGCCGGTGCCACGGGGCGCCATCGTCCGCAGCGCGGACGAGGCCGTGCGGGAGGCCGAACGCCTCGGCTATCCGGTCGTGACGAAACCCCTCGACGGCAATCACGGGCGGGGTGTGAGCATCGGCCTCGCCGGTCCTGAGGATGTCCGGCGCGGGTTCGAGGAGGCCGTTCGCCATGGCCGGCGCGTCATCGTCGAGCAGCACTTTCAGGGGCGCGATCACCGCGTTCTTGTCATCGACGGGGAGGTTGTCGCCGTTGCCGAACGCATACCGGCCCACGTGGTCGGAGACGGGCGGCGCAGCATCGCGGCGCTCGTCGAGGCGGTGAACCAGGATCCGCGGCGAGGGGAGGGCCACGAGCGGGTCATGACCCGGATCCGGCTCGACGCGCAGACACGGGGTCTCATCGCCAAGGCCGGGTTCGACCTCGACAGCGTGCCGGCGGCAGGGCAGACGGTCTACCTGTGCGACACCGCCAATCTGTCCACGGGCGGCACGGCGGTGGACCGCACGGACGACATCCATCCCGATAATACCCTCGTCGCGCGCCGCGCCGCCCGGGCCATCGGCCTCGATGTCGCCGGCATCGACTTCATCGTGCCGGACATCTCCCGGTCCGTGCACGAGACCGGGGGCGGCATCGTGGAGGTGAATGCAGCGCCGGGCTTCCGGATGCACCTTCAGCCCTCCGAAGGCCGCGCCCGCAACGTGGCTCGTCCCGTGATCGACATGCTCTTCCCGCGAGGCGCTCCAACCCGCATTCCGGTCGTGGCCATCACGGGAACGAACGGCAAATCCACCACAGCGCGCATGATCGGGCACATCCTGCGCGCCAACGGCCTCACGGTCGGCGTCACCTCGACTACCGGGATCTACGTCAACGGGGAGCGCGTCGTGGATGCGGATGCGTCAGGTCCCTGGAGCGCAAGGGCGGTGCTGCGCGACCCGACCGTCGATGTCGCCGTGCTCGAATCCGCGCGGGGCGGCATCCTGCGCGAGGGGCTCGGCTTTGCCGCCTGCGATGTAGGGCTCGTCACCAACATCCAACCGGACCATCTCGGCCTCAAGGGCATCGATACCCTCGAGGATCTCGCCTGGGTCAAGTCGGTGGTCGTGGAAGCCGTTCACCGCAACGGCACCAGCATTCTCAACGCGGACGATCCCCTCGCAGCCGGCATGCACCGGAGGGCGGGCGGGCGTATCGCGTATTTCTCGCTTCGCGGCGGGAGCGACATGCCCGGTTTCCTGCGCGAGCACATCGAGCGCGGCGGCCTTGCGGTGGTGCGCGAGCCGGGCCGTGTCGCGGGCGGCGAGATCGTCGTCCATGACGACGGCGACGCGCTGCATCTCATGCGGGTCGCCGAGATCCCCGCCACCCTCGACGGCTTGGCGGATTTCAACGTGCAGAACGCGCTCGGCGCCGTGGCCGCAGCCTATGTGCAGGGCATCGCGCCCAGCATCATTCGCACGGCGCTGTCCACCTACACGACCTCCTTCGAGCACAGCCCGGGGCGCCTCAACGTGTTCGACGGCCACGGTTTCCGGGTCATTCTCGACTACGCCCATAATCCGGCAGGACTGAAGGCGCTCGGCGACCTCATCCTCAAGATGCGCCCCCGTCATCGCCGGGTAATCGGCATGATCAACATCCCGGGCGACCGGCGCGACGAGGACATACGCGAGATGGGCGCCCTGGCGGCCCGCTACTTTGACGACATCATCTTCCGCGAGGATCCGGCCCGGCGCGGGCGCAAGCCCGGCGAGATCGTTGCGCTGCTCGCCGAAGGAGCGCTCGCGGAGGGCTTTGCGGAGGAGCGGATCCACCGCATTCTTGATGAGGAAGCGGCGGCGGAAGCCTGTCTCGGGCAGGCCCACCCGGGCGATCTCGTGGTGCTCACACCGACCGATGTGGAGGGCATGTGGCAGCAGGTGCTCGATTTCCGACCGGCGACTGCGGACCAGTACCGGGTCGAGGTCGAGCGCTCGGCTTTGACAGCGGAAAGAGGGGCCGCATGACCTTTGCTCTCATCCTTCATGGCGGTGCCAAGGCCATCCAGCCCGATCGGGAGGCGGCCAATCGCAGCGGCTGCCGGGACGCCGCCTTGGAAGGCCGCAGGGTGCTGGAACAGGGCGGCAGCGCCGTCGAGGCCGTCGAGGCCGCCATCCGGGCTCTGGAGGACGACCCAACCTTTAATGCGGGCTTCGGGTCCGATCTGAACGCCGACGGCGTCGTTGAGATGGATGCGGCACTGATGGACGGGAGCACCCTCGACAGCGGCGCCGTGGCGGCGCTGCAGGGCGTCCGCCATCCGGTCTCGGTCGCCCGCCGGATGCTAGCTGAGCCTCCGACGCTCCTCGTTGCGGACGGCGCGCGCCGGTTCGCTGCCGCCTGCAGCGAAGAGCTGTGCGATCCCGCTGCCCTCGTCGCCCGGGAGCCGCCAGCGCCCCACGAGCACGACACGGTGGGCTGCGTCGCGCTCGACCTCTCCGGCCGGATCGCCGCCGGAACATCCACGGGCGGCCTCGACGGCACACGGCCGGGGAGGGTGGGTGACTCGCCTCTGCCCGGCTGCGGTTTCTACGCCGACAGCCGAGTCGGGGGCGTCTCGCTGTCGGGGGATGGAGAGAACATCGCCCGCGTGCTCCTCGCCGCCCGCGTGATGGAGGCCCTCGAGGCCGGGGCGATGCCGGCGGCTGCCGCGCAAGCGGGCGTGGACCGCCTCGCCCGGGTGGGCGGCGAGGCCGGCGCCATCGTGCTCGACCGGCAAGGACGCTTCGGCTTTGCCCATAACAGCCCGCATTTTGCCATTGCCTGGATTGCGCAAGGCATGAACGCACCCTGCGTTCGCCTGCGGCAGGACGAAGAGGTGACGTAGCAGCATGTCGAATCGAACACTCCAGGGAGCGCGGGGCCCGCTCATCATAATCGGCGGGGGCGAGGACAAGGAGGGGCCGCGCACGATCCTGCGGGAGGTGGCCCGCCACGTCGACGGCGGCCGACTCGTCCTCGCGACCGTCGCCTCTCACCAGCCTGAAGGATACTTCGAGGCCTACCAGCGCGCCTTCGCGGATCTTGGCGTCACGGATCTCGTCGAGCTCTACGTTCGGGACCGGGCGGAGACCCTCGATCCGGACAAGCTCAGCCTCTTTGAGGGCGCGGCGGGTGTGTTCTTCTCCGGGGGCGACCAGCTGCGGATTTCGAGCCAGATCGGCGACACCCCCGTCGAGCAGCGGGTGCGCGAGTTGCACAACCGGGGCGGGCTCATCGCCGGCACCTCCGCGGGCGCCTCCATGATGAGCGAGACCATGCTGGTGAAGGGCACGAGCGGCGAGTCGCACAAGATCGGCGACCTACACATGGCGCCGGGCTTGGGACTCGTGCGCGACGTCATCATCGACCAGCACTTTGCCGAACGTGGACGCTTCGGCCGTCTCTTCGGCGCTGTCGCCCACAACCCGCGCGAGCTCGGCATCGGGATCGACGAGGACACGGCGCTCGTGCTCCAGGGAACCCGCTGCGAGGTGATCGGCAGCGGCTGCGTTTACGTGGTGGACGGGGCCGGAGTGACCCACTCCAACATCGCCGAAGCGCGGCCCGACCGCGCCCTGTCCATGTACGACCTGCGCCTCCACGTCCTGAGCTCCGGCGACGGCTTTGATTTAGCACAGCGGCGTCCCGCGCAGGTGCCTGACGTCTCGACAAGCCATGCCATCGAAGCAGGCGTCAACGCCTGATCCTGGGCTTCACCTCCGCAAGGCGGGACCCGCGACGGGTGCCTCGCCCTTGCTCGCTCCATTTGCTTCGACGGGGGCGATAAGATCGACCGCCTTCGCGGCGATCGCCATCGCGGGGGCGTTCGTGTTGCCGCTCACGATGGTCGGCATGAGCGAGCAGTCGATCACTCGAACACCCTCGACGCCCCGCACCCGAAGCTGGGTGTCGAGCACCGCCATCGGATCGCCGTCGTGTCCCATGCGGCAGGTCCCGACGGGATGATAGTTCGTCTTGACCGTGCGGCGGCAATGGGCGGCGAGACCCGCGTCGTCCGCCACGGACGGGCCGGGGAAGATCTCGCGGTCGACCATGCCGGCGAGGGGCTCGGCCTCGAGCACCCGGCGAGCAAAGCGAACGCCCTCCACCGAGAGGCGAAGATCCTCCTCGTCGCCGAAGAAGCGGCAGTCGACGGCGGGCGGGTCGCTGGGATCGCTTGAGCGCAGCCGAACCCGGCCGCGAGCCTTGGGCCGCAGCAGGCACGCATTGAGGGTGACGCCGTGAGTGGGCTCAAGGCCGGTCACGTCCCGGTCGAGATAGACCGTGGGCACGCAGTAGAGCTGGATCGTCTCTTCGCCGCGTTCGTCGGGGTCGACGAAGGCGCAGGCTTCGACCCCTGTCGTCGTCACGCGGCCCGATTTCAGGAGAACGTAGGCGAGCCCGTTGCGCACCATCCGCCAGCCCCGGTCCTCCCCGAAATGGCCGTAGGCGCCAGTCGTCGCCGCCACGATCGGCACCTCGTGATGATCTTGGAGGTTCTCGCCCACCCCGGGCAGGTCCGCCCGGACCGCGATCCCGTGAGCCGTCAGATGGGCGGCGGGTCCGATGCCTGAGAGCATCAGGATCTTGGGCGTTTCGTAGGTGCCGGCGGCAAGGAGGACCTCTCCGTGCGTTTGGGCGCGCTCGACGTCTACGCCTTTCACGTATTCGATCCCGATCGCGCGCCCGGCCTCGACGAGGATGCGCGTGACCCTCGCTCCCGTGACCACCGTCAGGCGAGGATCCGCCAGCACCGGCCGCAGAAATGCGTCCACCGCGCTGCACCGACGCTGGCGGCGATGGTCGATGGTGTGCTGCATGTAGCCGACGCCGCGCTGGGCCGCTCCGTTGAAGTCGGGGTTGAACGGGTAGCCGAGCGCTTGCACGGCCTTCACGAATGCGCGGCTCGCTTCGCTGTGAAAGCCGAGATGGGAGACGCTCAATGGGCCGCCGACGCCGTGGTACTCGCCGGCCAGGGTGTCGTTGTCCTCCTGGGCCTTGAAGTAGGTCAACAAGTCCGCGTAGCTCCAGCCTGCATTCCCGCCGATGATGGCGCCCCATCCATCGTAATCGGCCTTTCGGCCGCGCATGTAGACCATGGCGTTGACGGCGCTGCCGCCGCCGAGAAGCCTTGCCTGCGGAACGATGGGCGCCCGCCCGTCGAGCTGCGGCTGAGGCTCTGTCCGGTGCATGGTGAGGTAGGTGTCGTGGGCCAGAAACTTCATGTAGCCGGCCGGCATGGCGAGCAAAGGGTGTCCCTTCGCCCGTCCGGCCTCGACGAGCAGCACGCGAGCGTCGTGCTCCTGCACGAGACGGCTGGCGGCCACGCATCCGCTGGAGCCGCCGCCCACGATGATGAAGTCGTAACCCGCCGTTCGCGCTGGCACGGGATGCCTCGGTTTAGGGAACGGGCGCATCGGCCCGGATCAGGCCCTCAGACCGCAGGTCGGACCAGAACGCTTCCGTTATCGGATGGTTGATCCAGGCGGCGTTCTGCCGGGCCTCGCCGGGGCTCTTAGAACCGGGGATAACGGTCGCGACGGCCGGGTGGGCGAGGGCGAATTGCAGCGCCGCAGCGGGCAGGGGCACCGCATAGGCGGCGCAGACCCGCTCGATTCGCGCGACATGCGCCTTCAGGGCGTCGGGCGCGGGCAGGTAGTTGTAGCGCGCCTCCGCAACCGCGCCCGTCACCAGGATGCCCGAGTTGAAAGGGGCTCCCAGGATGACGGACACGCCCTCGCGCTCGCACCGCGGCAGAAGTCCGTCCAGCGCCCCCTGCTCAAGGAGGGTGTATCGCCCGGCGAGCAGGAAGCAGTCGAACGGCCCAATGTCCATCAGGTTCTCGCAAGCCGCGGCTTCGTTGACGCCGGCGCCGAAGGCGCCGACCAAGCCTTCGTCCCTCAGCCTTTGCAAGGCCTTGAGGGTTCCGGTTGCGACTGTGCGCAGCACCTCACCATAGCGCGCTCCTTGTGACCACTCGTCGGCGTCGTGGATCAGGAGAACGTCGACCCGGTTCATGCCGAGGCGCTGGAGCGAGTCTTCGAACGATCGCAAGGTCGCGTCGTACGAGAAATCGAAGCGAGGCTGGAACGGCAGCTCGTTCGTGAAGATGCCGCCTTCCTCGTGGGAGAGGCGGGGTGGCGGCACGCGTCCGTGCGGCTCGAGGAGCCGGCCTACTTTGGTGGAGAGCACGAAGGAGTCGCGATGAAGGTGGCGCAGCGCGTCGCCCATCCGACGCTCTGACAAGCCGTGGCCGTAGAGGGGCGCGGTGTCGAAATAGCGGACGCCCGTCTCGTACGCCGCATCGACGGTTGCGCGGGCTTCGTCGTCGCCCACCGGTGCGTAGAGATTGCCGAGTACGTTGCCGCCAAAGCCGAGGGCCGTCACCTCGACCGAGCTGCGTCCGAGGGCCCGTCGTCTCATCGCGTCCATCGAAATCTCCTCGGCTTCGTTCAGGCGAGCGCTGCCTGGCGGGCGCGAGGACGCCGCAGGCTCGGCACATGCAGAGCCCGTCCGTCCTCCCCGAAGAGGCACACAGATTCGGCTCGTACCGCAAGGCCCACCCGGTCGCCCACCTCGACGTCCGAGTCCGGCGCTACCCGGACGGTAATCATGCGGCCAGGCGCGAGCATCACGTAGGCCAGCGTCTCGTCCCCGAGATGCTCGACGATCTCCACCGATCCGGTGATCGGTCCCGTTTCGGCGAGCGACACGTGCTCGGGGCGGATGCCGACGGAAAGTGGCTGCCCCTCCTTGACCGGCGTGTCGACTGGAACTTCGATCTGCCCCAAGCCGTCGAGATCGACGAGCGCTGCGCCGGTCCGTGCGAGGCGGCCGGTGGCCGGCAGCATGTTCATCTTCGGCGCGCCGATGAAGGTTGCAACGAACAGGTTCGCGGGGGCGTGGTAGAGCTCGAGAGGCGTGCCGACCTGCTCTACGATGCCGCCGTTGAGCACCACAATGCGGTCGGCCATGGTCATGGCCTCCACCTGATCGTGGGTCACGTAAATCGTCGTCGCCCCGAGCGCCCGGTGAAGGCGCGCGATCTCGATGCGCATCTGCACGCGCAAGGAGGCGTCGAGGTTCGAGAGCGGCTCGTCGAACAGGAAGGCGCGCGGCTCGCGCACAATGGCGCGCCCGATAGCGACGCGCTGGCGCTGGCCGCCCGAGAGCTGCCCGGGCTTGCGGTCGAGATATTGTTCGAGCTGCAGGATGCGGGCCGCGTCCTGCACTTTCCGTGTCCGCTCCGCCTTCGGCACACCGGCGAGGCGCAGCGCGAAAGCCATGTTGTCGCCGACGCTCATGTGAGGGTAGAGCGCGTAGGACTGGAACACCATGGCGAGCCCCCGCTTGTCCGGCGCAGTCTCGTTCACCCGCTCGCCGTTGATTAGGAGCGTGCCGTCCGTGATCTCCTCGAGCCCTGCGATCATGCGCAGCAAAGTAGACTTTCCGCAGCCCGACGGCCCGACGAAAACCACGAACTCGCGCTCGTTCACGGTGAGGTCGATGCCCTTGACCACCTCCACGGAGCCGTAGCTCTTGCGGATGCCCTGCAGCTGGAGCTTTGCCATAGTTGCCTCTACTTGACGGCGCCGAAGGTGAGGCCGCGCACGAGCTGGCGCTGGGTCATCCAGCCGAACACGAGAATCGGTGCGACGGCGAGGGTCGAGGCGGCGGAGAGCTTGGCCCAGAACAGACCCTCGGGGCTGGAAAACGATGCGATGAAGGCGGTGAGCGGGCCCGCATTGGCAGCCGTGAGGTTGATAGTCCAGAAGGCCTCGTTCCAGGCCAGAATGATCGAGAGAAGAGCCGTCGAGGCGATCCCCGGCAGGGCGAGCGGCATCAGCACCAGGGCGAACTGCTGAAACGGCTTTGCGCCGTCCATGCGAGAGGCCTCGATGATCTCGCCCGGCACCTCCTTGAAGAAGGAGTAGAGCATCCAGACGATGATCGGCAGGTTGGCGAGCGTCGTGATGATGACAAGGCCCGTGCGGGTGTCGAGGAGACCAGTGTTCTTGAACAGCAGGTACAACGGCACGAGAACGCCTACTGCTGGCATCATTTTGGTAGACAGCATCCACAGCAGCAGATCCTTGGTGCGGGGGCCGGGATAGAAGGCCATCGCGTAGGCGGCCGGAAGGGCCAGCAGCGTACCGAGAATCGTGGAGCCCACGGAGATCACGATGGAGTTCCAGGCGGCGCCGAAATAGTTGGCCCGGCCCTGCACCGCTGCGAAGTTCTCGAGCGTCGGCTCGAAGACGAGGAGCGGCGGCACCGCGATGGCGTCGATCTCGCGCTTGAAAGCGGACAGCAGCATCCAGAAGATCGGAAAGAACATGACAAGCGCGGCGGTCCATCCGAGGACCGTCATGAGGCCATAAGCGAGGGGGGAGGGCCGGCGGCCCGCGGTGGCATTGGTCATCGGTCGAGGTTCCGGGCGACGGTGCGCACGAGGAAGAAAGCCACCACGTTTGCGAGCACGATAGCGAGCACCGCTCCCGCCGACGCTCCGCCCACGTCCCATTCGAGCAGCGCTCGCAGGTAGATGAGGTAGGTGAGCGTCGTCGTTGCCTGCCCCGGGCCGCCTCCCGTCGTGATGAGGATCTCGGCGAAGACAGCGAGCAGGAAGATCGTTTCGATCATCACCACGACTGAGATCGGCCGCGCGAGGTGTGGCAGGATGATGAAGCGCAGGAGCGTGAACCCGCGGGCGCCGTCCATGCGCGCCGCCTCGATCTGCTCCCGGTCAAGGGACTGGAGCGCCGTCAGTAGGATGAGCGTCGCGAACGGGATCCACTGCCACGACACGATGGTGACGATGGCTGCCATGGGCAGGTCGGTGAACCAGTCGATGGAGCGGAAACCAAGGCTCGTGGCGACCCACGCAAAGAACCCGTTGACCGGGTGCATGAGGAGGTTCTTCCAGACCAGCGCACTGACGGTCGGCATGACGAAGAACGGCGCGATGACGAGAAGGCGCGCGATGCCGCGGCCGAAGAAATCCTGATCGAGCAGTACGGCGAGGAGCGTCCCGAACACGACGGAGGCGAGGAGGACGCCCCCCAGAAGCTTAATCGTGTTCAGCACCACCGTCGGGAGGACGGGGTCGGTGAGAAGGAACTCGTAGTTGTCGAACCCCGCAAACCCCGAGATCGAGGGGTCGAGCAGGTTGTAGCGCTGAACCGAGAACCAAAGCGTCATGGCGAGTGGCACGATCATCCACAGGAGGAGGACCGCGACGGCAGGGGCGAGAAGCGCCCCCGTCCTAACGAGCGGCTTTCGGCGGAAGGCCAGCGCCGTCGCAGAAGCCGCGGCAACTGATGCGGCAGGACTCAAAGGTGCGTTCATGATCCTCCGGTCGCGTCAAAACCCTCGTGCCGGGAGAGCGCGGCGGGACGGGAGTCCCGCCGCCCGAGTCCCTATTTGGGATAGCCGGCCTGGCGCATGGTGCGTTCGACCGCGCTCTGGGAGGTCTGCAGGGCCTGGTCCACCGTAGTCTGGCCTGCGAGCGCCGCAGCGATGTTCTGACCCACCTGCGTGCCGATGGCCTGGAACTCAGGAATCGCCACGAACTGGACCCCCGTATAGGGGACCGGTTCCGCCGTCGGCTTGGCCGGATCGGCGGCCAGGATGGCCTGAAGCACGAAATCCGCGAAGGGCGCGGCCTTCTTGTAGTCCGGGTTGGCATAGGTGGATTTGCGGGTGCCGGGCGGCGCCGACACCCAGCCCTCCGTCTCGCCGACGAGCTTCACGTATTCCTTGTTCGTGGCCCATTCGACAAACTTCTTCGCGGCTTCCGAATTCTTGGTCGACGTCGGAATCCCGAGCGCCCAGGACCAAGCCCAGCCGGCGCCGTTCGGCACCTTCGCGACTGGAGCGTTCGTGAACGCAGTCTTTTCGGCGACCTTCGATTCCTTCGGGTTGAAGATGTAGCCGGCTGCCGAGGTGGCATCGACCCACATGCCGCAATTGCCAGAGGCGAAGAGTGCCCGGTTCTCATTGTGCCCGTTGGCGGCCGCGCCCGGCGGACCGTACTTCCTCAAGGTGTCGACGTAAAAGTTCACGGCCTCCTTCCAAGGACCCGAGGTCAGCTGCGGCTTCCACTCCATGTCGAACCAGCGGCCGCCGAAGGTGTTCACAACCGTGGTCACGTAAGCCGCATTCTCGCCCCAGCCCGGCTTGCCGCGAAGGCAGATGCCGTACACGCCGTTGTTTGGATCGTGGAGCTTCTGGGCGAATTCCGCGACCTGGGCATAAGTCGGCCGGTCGGGCATCTGCAGGCCCGCCTTCTCGAAGAGGTCCTTGCGGTAGAACGTAAAGGAACTCTCGGCATAGAACGGCACGGCGTAGAGCTTGCCTTGATGGGACAAACCGTTCTTCACCGGCTCGAACAGGTCGCCGTAATCGTAGTCGTCGCCGAGATCGTCGACGGGCGTGAGCCAGCCCTGCTTGCCCCAAATCGGAGTTTCGTAGGCGCCGATGGTGACGATGTCGAACTGGCCGCCTTTCGTGGCAATATCCGTGGTTACGCGCTGGCGAAGGACATTCTCTTCGAGCACCACCCAGTTCAGCTTGATCCCGGTCGCCTGCTCGAAGCGAGGCGCTAGGCGCTGCATGATGATCATGTCAGAGTTGTTGACGGTGGCGATCGTCAGGGTTTGCGCAAGCGTCAGGCTCGTGCCCGACAACAGGGCCGCCAGCGACAAGGCGGCGATCCGGCCCAGATTCATGGATATTCCTCCCGAACGCCCCCACAGGAACCTGGTTTGTTGTTGTGGGACTTGCGATCCAGGCTTACGCGACAGTCCCACGTGCATCTGTGCACTGTCAATCACGCGCTGCCCCAACCTATGTTAGGCCGGCGCCTTAGGGTGGTGGGTCTCATGACGCAAAGATTGTCTCTCGATGCGCTTCGCACCCTGCCCGACACCGTAGGGCGGCCGAGCTACACGCGGGATTCGGTGCGGGCCGGCATCCTGCATATCGGCGTCGGCAACTTTCACCGGGCGCATCAGGCCGTCTACCTCGACGATCTGTTCAACGCCGGCACGAGCCGCGAATGGGCAATCCTCGGGGCCGGCGTCAGGCCCGGCGATGCGGCTATGCGGGCGGCGCTTTCGGCGCAGGACTGGCTCACCACTGTTGTCGAGCTCGAGCCGGGCGCCAACCGCGCGCGGGTCACCGCGGCCATGACGGGCTTCGTGCCCGTGGCGGAGGATGCGAGCGCCATCGTCGAGGCTCTCGACGATCCTGCCCTGCGCATCGTGTCGCTCACGGTCACGGAGGGCGGCTACTGCATCGATCCGGCCACGGGCGCCTTCAACCCGGATCATCCCGAGATCCGGTTCGACGCCGCGCATCTGGACCGGCCGCGGGGTACCTTCGGCGTAGTCGCTGCCGCTCTGAAGCGGCGGCGGAGGCAGGGGCTTACCCCCTTCACGGTCCTATCCTGCGACAACATCCCGGGCAACGGCCACGTAACGCGCGAAGCGGTCTCGGGCCTTGCCGCCCTGGTCGATCCGGATCTCGCAGACTACATCCGCAGCGAAGTGGCCTTCCCCGACAGCATGGTCGACCGGATTACCCCCGCCACCACCGACCGGGAGCGCGCGCTTCTCGCCGAGCGGTTCGGGATCGAGGACCGCTGGCCCGTGTTCTGCGAGCCGTTCCGACAATGGGTGCTGGAGGACCGGTTTCCCGCCGGGCGCCCGGCCCTCGAGGAGGTCGGAGTGACGTTCACCCCGAACGTGGCGGCCCACGAGAACATGAAAATCCGCATCCTCAACGGCGGGCACGCGGCCATCGCTTATCCAGCCCGGCTTCTCGGGATCCACTTCGTTCACGAGGCCATGGACGACCCTGAGGTCCGGGGCTTTCTCGACCGGCTGGAGCGCGAGGAGATCATCCCTGTCGTGCCGCCGGTGCCGGGCGTCGATCTTCCTGCCTATTACGATCTCATCGCGCGCCGCTTTTCGAACCCGGAGGTCGGCGACACCATCCCGCGCCTCGCCCAGGACGGCTCGAACCGCCAGCCCAAGTTCATCCTGCCCGCCATCCGCGACCGGCTGCGGGCGGGCGCCCTCGTGACGGGCCTTGCCCTCGTCTCGGCCCTCTGGTGTAGGGCTTGCGCCGGAACGGACGATGCGGGCGCGCCGCTCGCGGTAGAGGACCAGAACGCCAGCCGGCTCATCCCGGCGGCGCAGGCGGCAAGACACGATCCCGCCGCCTTCCTCGCTCTCGACGACATCTTCGGCGAGCTCGCGCATGCACCACCCTACCGGGCGGCCTTTGCCTCGGCCCTGCAAAGCCTGTGGCATGTGGGAACGCGGGAGACCCTGAGGCACTATAATGGTGGCCGTTGAACGCGCGGACTGAGGGGCCGGGCGGAACGAGCGGGCCTGCTGTCGAGAGGGACACACGCCATCTCGCGGTGCTGGATGCCTAACTGCTGGACGACACCTGTAAGGAGATTGCCGCCGGGTCAGGCCGGCGCGACGTGCCCTTCCTTGTCTATTCCGGGCACCGGCAGTGCCGGAACACGGTCGTTGAGTTGAGAGCGTTCGTCTGGGGCCAGAAGCCTGTGTATGCCGGCCGCAGGTGGGAGCTTGCGGCAGGCGATTGAGCTCGAGATCACGATGACTGAGGCCGACCGCGCCTAAGCTCCCTTGCTGACTGGATGTCGTCCGCTGGACGAGGACGCTCGTAGCGAAAGGCAAAGCTGGAACAGACCCAGCTCGGACGCGTTCCTGGACCTTCTCCATTGGATCTCCCATGGCACTTCTCGATTACGCCGGCTACGCGGCCGCGCTCTGCACGACAGGGGCCTACGTTCCTCAGGTTCTGAAGGTGTGGCGCACGCGGGCCACGCAGGACATCTCGCTCAGGATGTTCCTCGTTCTCGTCATGGGTCTCGTGCTGTGGCTGACCTACGGCGTCTGGAAGGGCGAGTGGCCGCTCATCCTGGCGAACGGCGTCACCTTGATGCTCGCCAGCACCATCCTGTTCTTCAAGTTCAAGCACGGGTGAGGATGAACCGATGATCAAGGCCGTGATCTTCGACCTGGACGGAACGCTGATCGACACGGTCGATCTTCATGCGCAGGCCTGGGTGGAGGCCTTGAAGCCTTTCGGGGTCGAGGTGCCGTTCGAGGACAGGCGCGTGCAGATCGGGAAGGGCGGCGATCAGATCCTCCATGGCCTCATGCCGCCCGACATGGTTGAGAACCGGGGCGAGGAGATTCAGCATCACCGCGCGATGCTTTTCGAGCGGGATTTCCTGCATCGGGCAAAACCCTT
>DASZBD010000003.1:0-40290 GCA_035944475.1 Microvirga sp. | reverse complement strand
CTCCCGCCCCGAGAAGGGGCGGCAGCACGGCCGTCAGCCGGTTCTCCACGTGACGGCGGGCGTCGGCCGGCGAGAGGTCGTCCTGGGAGCGCTCCAGAGGCGGGCGAACTCGATCTGCGCCAGACCGCTCAGCACGTCGGCGATCCGACGCGCCTGCAGATTCGGCAGATCGCCCAAGGCCCCCGGATAGCGACAGAAGCAAAGCGGGATCGAGCGCCTTGGGCACCCGGATCTGGAAGGCTCGTCCGTCACGGGTCAGTCGGCGGCTCCGCCCGCGTGTACGGTCCCCTCTGCACGTGGCGGGCGGCGGGGCGTTCAGGCGGGCGGTGAACCCTCTAGGAAGAAATCTGGCGGAGAGGGGGGGATTCGAACCCCCGATGCCCTTGCAGGCATGCCGCATTTCGAGTGCGGTGCATTCAACCACTCTGCCACCTCTCCGCAATGCCGAGGTCCGGCGGTTGAGGCGCGGGTGTTATCATGGGGGATGGCGTTCCACAAGCGCCGGATGAGCGCTTGCGGCGGGTTTTTGGTTGACGGAAAAGGCGCGAGTCACTATGAGAGCGGCTTCCAGGGCGCGGGCTTGCGTGCAAGCTCCGCGCTTTCCGTTTGCGGCGGGTCTCGATCCGCCGCGTATCGTAGCCGGACTGCCAAGAAGCCGGCCCGGCGGGAGAGTCTCCCGCCGAGAGCCGGGTTTGAACACGAGGTAAAGATGTTCGCAGTGATCAAGACCGGCGGCAAGCAGTATCGCGTGGCCGCCAACGACGTCATCACCATCGCCAAGCTCGACGGCGAGCCGGGCGGCGCCGTCACGTTCGACCAGGTTCTCATGACCTCGGGCGACAAGGGAACCCAAGTGGGTGCGCCCCTCGTGTCGGGCGTCACCGTCACGGGCACGGTGGTGGAGCACACCCGCGGCGAGAAGGTGATCGCCTTCAAGAAGCGCCGCCGCCAGAATTCGCGCCGCAAGCGCGGGCATCGCCAGGATTATACGGTCGTGCGGATCACCGAGATCGGCGCGGCCTAAGGGCGGGACTCACAGGATCAACCAAGGCGCGTCCCAGGATGCGCCGGCCGCGGCGCCCGAGGGTGTGCCGGGCTCAGGACAACGAAATACGGGAGTAACCCATGGCTCACAAAAAGGCAGGCGGCTCGTCCCGCAACGGCCGCGACTCCGATGGCCGTCGCCTCGGCGTCAAGAAGTTCGGCGATCAGCAGGTGATCGCCGGCAACATCATCATTCGTCAGCGCGGCACCAAATGGCATGCGGGCGCGAATGTCGGCATGGGCAAGGATCATACCCTCTTTGCCACGTCCAACGGCCGCGTTCGCTTCCTTACCCGCAACGGCCGAGCGTTCGTATCGGTCGTCCCGGCCCAAGAGGCCGCAGAGTAAACGGCGAGAGCAAAACGAAGGAGCTCCCGCCGGCATCGCACCGACCCGGCGGATCAGAGCTCCAGAAGGCCCGAAAAGGCCAAGCTCCAGATCCGAAGCGAAAGGGGAGGTGGGATATCCACCTCCCCTTCGTCGTTTCAGGGCCGATCAGGACGGCCCGCCCAAAGGATCGGAGCACACCATGTTTCCCGACCTCACCCGTGACGACGTGTTTCGCCTCGAAACCCGCCGGCTGTGGCTTCGCTGGCCGCGGCTTGCGGACGTAACGGCCATCGTGCGTCTGGCCGGCGAGAAAGCGGTCGCGGAGATGACGGCGCGCATTCCGCACCCCTATTCGCCGGAGGAGGCGGAGCGTTTCGTGTTCCACGCTCGGCAAGCCAATGCCGACGGGGCGGGCTTGCAACTCGCCATCACGCCGAAGGGGCGGCCCAACGCCCTCGTCGGCATGGTGGGGATCGGGCCCTCGCCGGAGGACGGCCGCCCGCATCTCGGCTACTGGATCGGGACGCCCCATTGGGGCGAGGGCACGGCGACCGAGGCCGCGCGGGCGCTCATCGACGCCTTCTTCGCCTACACGGAAGGCGCCGAACTCACCTCGGCCGCCCGGGTGATCAATCCGGGCTCCCGGCGGGTGCTGGAGAAGTGCGGCTTTGCCTTCCAGGGCTCTGGGCTCATGGCCTTCGAAGCACGGGGCGGGCTCTTCCCCGTCGACCATTTCCGCCTCGACCGGCGGGCGTGGGAGAGCCTCAAGGACTGGCGCCGCACGGGCTTCGTTCGCGAGAGCGCAGCCGCGGCGGCCGAGCCGGCCCTCGCCCATTGACCGGGTCCAGCCCGGACCATCGATCCTATCGGCGCTCCCGGACTTCCTCCGGGAGCGTTCGCGCATTCCTTGCGTTGCTCCCGCACGCCGTGTCTCATAAGGAGGGCGGGCCATGAAATTCCTCGATCAAGCCAAGATCTTCATCAGCTCCGGCGGGGGAGGGGCGGGCTGCGTCTCGTTCCGGCGGGAAAAGTTCATCGAGTTCGGCGGGCCTAACGGCGGCGACGGCGGCCGGGGCGGCGACGTGTGGGCGGAGTGCGTGGAGGGCCTCAATACCCTCATCGACTACCGCTACCAGCAGCATTTCCGGGCGCAGCGCGGCGAGCACGGCATGGGCTCGAACCGCACGGGCGCCAACGGCAGGGACGTCGTGCTGAAGGTGCCCGTGGGCACCGAGATCCTGGCGGAGGACGGCGAGACCCTCATCGCCGACATGACCGAGATCGGCCAGCGGGTTCTTCTCGCGAAGGGCGGCAACGGCGGCTTCGGCAATGCCCACTTCACCACATCGACGAACCGCGCCCCGCGCCGGGCCAATCCGGGTCTTGAGGGCGAGGAGCGCTGGATCTGGCTGCGCCTCAAACTCATCGCGGATGCGGGCCTCGTCGGCTTGCCCAATGCCGGCAAGTCCACCTTCCTCGCCACCGTGACGGCGGCGAAGCCCAAGATCGCCGATTACCCCTTCACCACGCTCCATCCGGGCCTTGGCGTCGTGCGCGTGACCGGACGCGAATTCGTGCTCGCCGACATCCCCGGCCTCATCGAGGGCGCCCACGAGGGGGCCGGCCTCGGCGATCGGTTCCTCGGGCATATCGAGCGCTGCCGGGTGCTGCTGCACCTCGTCGAGGGCACCAGCGAGCACGCGGGCCGGGCCTACAAAACCGTCCGCGAGGAGCTCGAAGCCTATGGGCACGGTCTTGCCGAGAAGCCCGAAATCGTCGCGCTGTCCAAGGCCGATGCGCTCGACGAGGACACTTTGAAGGAGCAGGTGGCCCGGCTCAAGCGCGCCGCGAAGCGCGCGCCCATCGTGCTCTCCTCCGCGTCGGGCCGCGGCGTCCAGGAGGTGCTGCACGCGCTCCTCACTGTCATCGACGGCACCCGCTCGGAGGAGGATGCCGTCGAAGAGGCCGGGGAGTGGCATCCGTGACGCCGAGGGTCGACCAGTTCCGCCGCATCGTCCTGAAGGTCGGCTCGGCGCTCCTCGTCGACCGAGCGCGCGGGCGGCTCAACCATGCCTGGCTCGCCGCGCTTGCCGAGGATATCGCGGACCTGCACCGGCGCGGCACCGAGGTTCTCGTCGTGTCGTCGGGCGCCATCGCCATGGGTCGAACGGTTCTCGGCCTGCCGGCGGGCGCGCTGAAGCTGGAGGAGAGCCAAGCGGCCGCGGCCGTCGGGCAGATCGCTCTCGCCCGCACCTGGTCGGAAGTTCTCGCCCATCACGGCGTTACGGCGGGGCAGATCCTCGTGACCCTCGCAGACACGGAGGAGCGCCGGCGCTATCTCAACGCCCGCGCCACGACCTTGAAGCTGCTCGACATGCGGGCCGTGCCGGTCGTCAACGAGAACGACACCGTGGCGACGAGCGAGATCCGCTACGGCGACAACGACCGCCTCGCGGCCCGCGTCGCCACGATGATCGGGGCGGATCTCCTCGTTCTGTTCTCCGACATCGACGGGCTCTACACCGCGCCCCCTGCCGCCGACCCGAGCGCCCGGCACATCGCCATGGTGGAGCGCATTACGCCGGCCATCGAGGCCATGGCGGGCGGGGCGGCCTCCGAGCTCTCGCGCGGCGGCATGCGCACCAAGATTGAGGCCGGCAAGATCGCGGCGGCCGGCGGCACCCACATGGTCATCGCGGACGGTCGGGCCAAGAACCCGCTGAAGCGCGTGACCGAGGGCGGTCGCTGCACATGGTTTCTCACGCCCTCCAACCCCTCAACGGCGCGCAAGACCTGGATCGCCGGGGCCCTGGAGCCCCGGGGCACCATCCACGTCGACGACGGTGCGGCCCGCGCGCTCAAGGGCGGGGCGAGCCTCCTGCCGGTGGGGGTCCGCAGGGTCGAGGGCGCCTTCTCGCGGGGCGACGCGGTGACGATCCGCGACGGACAGGGCGTCCTCGGGCGCGGGCTCGTGGCCTACGATGCGGAGGAGGCCGGACGCATCATCGGGCGGTCGAGCCGCGAGATCGAGGCGATCCTCGGCTATCCCGGGCGCGCCGAGATGGTGCACCGGGACGATCTGGCGCTTAGCGCTGGCTAGGGCGGTTCGCCTTGGCCTAAACGGCCCTGGCCGTGGTAGAGCAGGGCGGACGCAGAAAGAACACCCGCATGGACGACGCAACTCCCTCCGTCTCCCGGGCCGGGCTCGGCACGGAACACGCGAAAACGCTCGCCCTCATGGACCAACTCGGCCGCGAGGCGAGGCGCGCCTCGCGCCGGCTCGCGACGGCGTCCGAGGCCGAGAAGGATGTCGCCCTGCGCACCGCCGCCGCCGAGATCCGGGGCCGGGCCGAGCCGATCCTGGCCGCTAATCGGGAGGACGTGGCGGAAGCCCGGGCGAAGGGCATGGCCGCCTCCTTCATCGACCGCCTGCTGCTCGACGAGGGGCGGCTCGAAGCGATTGCCGCCAGTGTCGAGAGCATTGCGGACCTGGCCGACCCGGTCGGCCGGGTGCTCGCCACCTTCCGGCGTCCGAACGGGCTTGTGATCGAGCGCGTGTCGACGCCGCTTGGCGTCGTGGGCGTCATTTACGAGAGCCGGCCGAACGTGACCGTGGATGCTGGCGCGCTGTGCCTGAAGGCCGGCAACGCCGCGATCTTGCGCGCGGGCTCGGACAGCTTCCGCACCTCGCAGGCTTTGGCCGCGGCCATGAGCGCGGGCCTCGCGGAGGCAGGGCTGCCGAAGGCGTGCCTTCGCCTCGTGCCCACCCGCGACCGGGCGGCGGTGGGCGCCATGCTGGCCGGGCTCGACGGCAACATCGACGTGATCGTGCCCCGCGGCGGCAAGAGCCTCGTGGCGCGGGTTCAGGCGGAGGCGCGGGTGCCGGTCTTCGCGCATCTCGAGGGGATCGTGCACGTTTTCGTCCACGGGGCGGCCGATCTCGATATGGCGAAGCGCATCGTGCTCAACGCCAAGATGCGGCGCACGGGCATCTGCGGGGCGGCCGAGACGCTCCTCGTCGACCGCGCCTGCGCGGGCACGCACCTGAAGCCTCTCGTCACCATGCTCCTCGATGCGGGCTGCGCGGTCTGCGGCGACGAGGCGGCTCAGGCCGTCGATCCCCGGGTCACGGCCGCCACCGAGGACGATTGGCGCACGGAGTACCTCGATTCGATCATCGCCTGCCGGGTGGTGGATGGGCTCGAAGCCGCGATCGAGCACATCGAAACCTTCGGCTCGCACCACACCGACGCCATCGTCACGCAGGACGAGGAGGCCGCGGCGCAGTTCATGGCGGAAGTCGATTCCGCCATCGTGCTTCACAACGCCTCGACGCAGTTCGCGGATGGAGGCGAGTTCGGCTTCGGCGCCGAGATCGGCATCGCGACCGGGCGCATGCATGCCCGGGGGCCCGTGGGCGTCGAGCAGCTCACGGCGTTCAAGTACCGGGTGCGCGGAACGGGGCAGACCCGCCCGTGACGCCCTCGCGGCACCGTCTTGCGCCCTCCGGTCTCGTCCGCCTGCCCCCGCTCACCCCCGGCATGCGGGTGGGGCTCTATGGCGGTTCGTTCAACCCGCCCCATGCGGGGCACCGCCATGTGAGCGTCACGGCCCTTCGCCGCCTCGGCCTCGACCGTTTGTGGTGGATCATCACCCCCGGAAATCCCCTCAAGAACCCCGGCGAACTCGCCGCGATGCCGGAGCGCGCCGCCCGCGCGAAGGCCGTGGCGGCGCATCCGCGCATCGACATCACCTGCTTTGAGGCGGCGATCAGGGCCCGCTACACGGTCGACACCCTGGCCTTCCTGAAGCGCCGCTATTCCGGCGTGCGGTTCGTGTGGGTCATGGGCGCCGACAACCTTGGCGGCTTTCACCGCTGGCGGGGCTGGCGCACCATCGGCCGCCTGATGCCCATCGCGGTGGTCGACCGGCCCGGACATACCCTCACGGCCGTCCGCTCCCGGGCCGCGACGGCCCTGGCGGCCTACCGCGTCGGCGAGGAGGCGGCCTCCCGGCTCCTGGATCGGGAGCCGCCAGCCTGGCTCTTCATCCACGGCCCCCGTTCGCCGCTCTCCTCCTCGGCGCTGCGCCGTGCGCGAACTTCTCCCGCCCCGAACCGTTGAAAACAGGCCCCTCCAACACTTACATTGGGGGTGGCAGCGGAGTGGAACGCTGGCTAAGAGGACCCTGAACCTGAACCCATTGAACGCTTTCGAAGCGGATCAGAACACGCTTCCCCCTCCCTCCGGAGCGGCGTCTCCGCAGGACGAGGATATCCGGGTCGTCGCCCTGGACTGTCTCGAGGACATGAAGGCCGAGAACACGGTCGAGATCGACCTGACCGGCAAGACCTCGATCGCCGACACCATGATCGTCACGTCTGGACGTTCCCACCGCCATGTGGGCGCCATCGCCGACCGCATCCTCCAGGCCCTGAAGGACAGGGGCTTCGGCAATGCGCGCGTCGAGGGTCTGCCGGCCTGCGACTGGGTGCTGATCGACGCCGGCGACGTGCTCGTGCACATCTTCCGTCCCGAGGTGCGTGGCTTCTACAATCTCGAGAAGATGTGGGGCGCCGACCGCCCGCAAGACCGCGCATCGGCCTGACAGGACCGGGCGGAGCTTTGCGCCTCAGCGTCCTGGCCGTGGGCCGTCTCAAGAACGGCCCCGAGCGGGACCTGGTCGAGCGCTATCGCCGGCGCCTTGAAGGTATGAGCCGAAGCCTCGGCTTCACCGGGCCGGACTTCGCCGAACTGCCTGAAAGCCGCGCCCGGCGCGAGGACGACCGCCGGGCCGAGGAGGCGGCGGCCCTGCTCGATCGCGCAGGCGCGGGTGGTCTCGTCGTCTTCGACGAGCGTGGAAAAAGCCCGACGAGCGAGGCCTTCGCCGCGCGGCTCGGTGGCTGGCGCGACGAGGGCCGGCTCGCCCTTCACTGCATCATCGGCGGCCCGGACGGGCTCGACCCAGCCGTTCGCGCCCGCGCCGACCTCGTGGTGTCGTTCGGGGCGCTCACCATGCCGCACCAGATCGTGCGGGCCCTCGTGGTGGAACAACTCTATAGAGCTCTCACGATTCTCGCCGGGCATCCCTATCATCGCGCAGGACACGACTGAGCCCCGCCGGATGCCCTTCTTCCCTCGAATCGCCACGCACGCGCTCCTGGCGCTGCTGACGGGGCTCACGCCTTCCGGTACGACTGCGCAGACAGCGCCGGCGCAACTGGGCCCCGCGCCGGCGCTCCGGCCTTCGGTGGAAGTCCTCGACGAGAAGGCGCGCCGGGAGGGGGACCTCAAGGTTCTCGAAGAGGCGATGGCCGCCTCGGCCGAGGCCAAGCGCAAGCTCGAAGCCGAGGTCGCCGAGGTGCAGGGCGATCGGGCCCGCCTGAACGCAGCCCTCATCGACACCGCCGCCCGGGCCCGACAGGCCGAGGACCGGATGCGGGCGCTCGAGGCCCGTCTCACCACGCTCACCGCAAGCGAAGGGGCGATCCGCCGGTCCCTCGAGAGCCGCCGCGGCGTGATCGTGGAAGTGTTCGCCGCTCTCCAGCGCATGGGCCGCCGTCCGCCGCCCGCCGTGCTGGTGCGGCCCGAGGACATGCTGGAGGTCGTGAGGGCTTCGATCCTCCTTGGCGCCGTGCTGCCCGAATTGAGGAGCGAGACCGAAACCCTTGCAGTCGATCTCGCCGAACTCGTACGTCTCAAGAACGCCATTGCGGGGGACCGGCAGGCCCTCGGCGTCGAGGCCGCGGCGCTCCGCGCCGAGCAGGAACGGCTTCTTGCCTTCATCGGAGCGCGCCAGGAGCGCATCGTGGAGATGGAGCGGGGCGTCGTCGCCGAGCGCGAGAAGGCGGCGGAGCTGGCCCGCCAAGCCGGGTCTCTCAAAGAATTGATAGAGCGGATGGAGCGGGACATCAGCGGGGCCCAGAGGGCTGCCGAGGCAGCCCGCAAGGCGGAGGAGGCCCACGCCCGCGAACTGCGCGACCGCTTCGCCCAAGCGGCCTTCCGGGATCCTGCCAGGCTTGCCCCCAAGGTGCCGTTCGGCGAGGCGAAAGGGTTGCTGCCGCAACCGGTTAGCGGCAGCGTCGCCCGTGAGTTCGGGGCGGCCGACGGCTATGGCGGCGTGACGCGCGGCATTTCGATCACCACGCGGCCGGGCTCAGCCGTGGTATCTCCTGCGGACGGTTGGGTCGCGTTCGCCGGACCCTTCCGGTCCTTCGGGCGTCTCTTGATCATTAATGCCGGGGGTGGCTACTATCTCCTTCTGGCAGGCATGGACCAGATCAATGTCGAGGTCGGTCAGTTCGTGCTCGCCGGGGAACCCGTCGCCACCATGGGGCAAACATCCACGGTGTCGGCAGCGGCGGGCGCTTTAGACACGAATGACCCCGTCCTCTACGTTGAGTTCCGGAAAGACGGCGGTTCGATCGATCCGGGGCCGTGGTGGGCTAAATCGCAAAGCGAAAAGGTTCGCGGGTAATGCGCAAACTCTCCCTTATGATTCTTGGCGCGGTGGTTGGCGCGTCCGGCGCGACCCTCGTGTCGCAGACGCACCTTCTGTCGAGCACCAGCGCGGTCGCGGCCTCCGCCGATACCTATCGCCAGCTCAGCCTTTTCGGCGACGTGTTCGAGAAGGTGCGCACGGATTACGTCGAGCGGCCCGACGAGGCCAAGCTCGTCGAATCGGCGATCAACGGCATGCTCACCTCGCTCGATCCGCATTCGAGCTATATGGACCCGAAGAGCTTCCGCGACATGCAGGTTCAGACTCGCGGCGAGTTCGGCGGCCTCGGCATCGAGGTCACCATGGAGGAGCAGCAGCTCAAGGTGATCACCCCGATCGACGAGACGCCCGCATCCCGCGCCGGCGTGCTCGCCAACGACATCATCACCCATATCGACGATGAGCCGGTGCAGGGCCTCAACCTCAACCAGGCGGTGGAGAAGATGCGCGGCCCGGTGAACTCGCCGGTGCGCCTCAAGATCCAGCGCAAGGAGGCCAAGGATCCGGTCGAGGTGAAGCTCGTTCGCGAGACCATCAAGATCCGGCCCGTGCGGGCCCGCGCCGAAGGCGGCGACATCGGCGTCCTGCGCGTGACGCAGTTCAACGAGCAGACCTTCGACAACCTGCGCACGGCCATCGACAAGCTCACGGGCGAAATCGGCGCCGACAAGCTCAAGGGCTTCGTCGTCGACCTGCGCAACAACCCGGGCGGTCTTCTCGATCAGGCCATCATGGTGTCGGACGCGTTCCTGGATCGCGGCGAGATCGTCTCGACCCGCTCGCGGAACGCGGAGGAGACCCAGCGCTTCAACGCCAAGGTGGGCGACCTTGCCAAGGGCAAGCCCGTGGTGGTGCTCATCAACGGCGGCTCGGCCTCGGCGTCCGAGATCGTGGCCGGCGCCCTTCAGGACCATAAGCGCGCCATCGTCATGGGCACGCGCTCCTTCGGCAAGGGGTCCGTGCAGACGATCATCCCGCTCGGCGGCAACGGCGCGGTCCGCCTCACCACGGCGCGCTACTACACCCCGGCGGGCCGCTCGATCCAGGCTAAGGGCATCGACCCCGACCGCGAGGTCCTGCAGGACATCCCGGAGGAGTTGAAGGGCAAGGACGAAACCAAGGGTGAGGCCGGCCTGCGCGGCCACCTGCAGAACGGCGGCGATAAGGAAGAGCGCGGCGGTTCTTCGGCCTATATCCCGCCGGATCCGGCGAAGGACAAGCAGCTCATCGCGGCCTACGAGCACCTGCGCGGCGTTCAGAAGGGTGCGAACAACACCGCTCCGGCGGGCGTACCCAACTAACTGACAGGCCGAGCTGTTCGGGGCTTGCTCCCTAACAGCTGCCGTGCCTGATGCTGACCAACACTTGGCGGCCCGTCGTCTCATCCCCAAGATGCGGCGGCGGGCCGTTTGATTCGGGAACCCGCCAGGGATCGGTTCGCCGTGAATGCAACGCCCGACGAGTTGACGAAGCCCCTCGGGGTTGAGGGCGGTGGCGCCTGGGCGGCGTTCCGACCGTCCAGCGCCGTGCTGTTGGGCGCCGCCGGCCTCGCGGCCTTGACGCTTGTTCTCGCCGGAACCGCCGGTCTCCTCACCCGCCGCCCGCCAGCGCCCCCAGAACCCTACGCCGTGGTGCCTATCACGGTGCGGGACACACCGCCGGTGCCTTCGGCGCCTGCCGCCGCTTTTCGGGAAGCGACACCGGCGCCTGACACGGGCCGATCCGCGGGCGAGGTGGAGCAGGCGTCCGGCGTGTCCGTTCATCGGCCGCCCGGCGAGCCGGCCCCCGGCTCCATTCTCATCCGCGTCCCCGACGCGAGCGGGAAGCTCGCCCCTGCACCGGATCCGCGTCTCGTCGAGCGCACCCGCTTCGGACCCCTTCCGCGCATCGGACCCGATGGGGCGCGCCCGGCGCAGGTCTACGGCCGGCCGGCGCCGGCTAAGCCTGGGCCGCGGATCGCGGTGGTGCTCGGCGGCCTCGGCATCGGGCAGAGCGCCACGGCGGACGCCATCGCCAAGCTGCCGCCCGGCGTGACCCTCGCCTTCGCGCCCTACGGCAGCGATCTCGAGCGCACCGTCGCCCGCGCCCGCGACGACGGGCACGAGGTGATGCTCCAGGTGCCCATGGAGCCGTTCGATTACCCCGACAACGACCCCGGCCCCCACACCCTGACGGCCCGGGCCAAGCCCCAGGAGAATATCGACCGTCTCCACTGGGTCATGGGCCGCTTCACAGGTTATACGGGCGTCATGACCTTCATGGGTGCCAAGCTGACGGCGGATGAGGCCGCTCTCGCCCCGATCCTCAAGGAGATCGCCGGGCGCGGCCTTATCGTGGTGGACGACGGTTCGTCCTCCCGCTCCACCCTGAAGCCTGGGGCCGGCGCGCTGAGAGCGGCAGCGGTCCTCGATGCCGTGCCGCGGGCGGATGCCATCGACCGGGAATTGGCGAAGCTGGAGGATCTGGCTCGGGAGCGGGGCAGCGCTGTGGCGTCGGCGAGCGCCCTTCCGCTCACGGTCGATCGCATCGCGCGCTGGTCGAAGACTCTTGAGGAGCGGGGCGTGCAGCTCGTTTCGGCGAGCGCCCTCGCCGAGGCCCGCCGATGAGCCGGGACCGGAGTTCGGGCGTGCAGCGCGATCTGCCCTACCGCGCCTGCGTAGGCGTCATGCTCCTCAACCGGGAGGGGCTCGTCTTCGTCGGGCGCCGCAAGCAGGAGGCTGGTCCCGAGCACGTGGCTGACGAGTACGCTTGGCAGATGCCGCAGGGCGGCATCGATACCGGCGAGGCGCCGCTCGAGGCTGCGGTGCGGGAACTCTACGAAGAAACGAACGTCCGTTCGGTCACCCTGCTCGCGGAGGCGCCGGACTGGTACAGCTACGATCTGCCCCCCGTCGTGGCGGGGCGGGCCTGGAAGGGGCGCTACCGCGGCCAGACCCAGCGCTGGTTCGCCTTCCGCTTCGAGGGGAGCGAGGATGAAATCGACATCTCGCGGCCCGGCGGCGGGCGGCACCGGCCCGAATTCGATGAGTGGCGATGGGAGCGCATGGAGCGGCTTCCGGACCTGATCATCCCGTTCAAGCGCCCCGTCTACGAGAGCGTCGTGCAGGCCTTCGGCCATCTCGCTGAAGGCGAGCCTACATAAGAGAAGGGGCGGCCTGAGCCGCCCCTCTGATTGCGTTCTCTGAACCGGCTTAGCCCTGCCGGTCGAGCACGTAGACGATCCGGCGCGAGCTCGGCTCAATGAGCACGATCTTGTCCTTCACCACGATATAACGGCACTCCGGCAGGCCGTTCACGATCCGCACCACCTCCGCCGGGCAGGTCTGGAGCGTGGTCACGGTCTGCGGCACCACCGTGCCCACCGAGACATTAAAGTCGACGTTCACGGGCTCTGTACGGACGCTGCTGAAGGAGCGCGACAGCTCGGTCCGCTGCGAGGACGAGATGTTCACCGAACCGGTGCTCGAGGTGGACTGGTTCTGGGTGCCGGCGGACTGGGATGTCGTGCCCTGCGAGCCGCCCTGCGTCGTGCCACCGGTGCTGCCCTGAGTCGTCGCCGTGCTGCCGCCCTGCGTGCCGGTCCCGCCCTGACCCGTGCTGCTCTGGGTGTTCGCGCTGCCCGAACCGCTGGCGTTCGGCTGGACCGCAGGGCTGCCGGAGCTACCCGAGCCCGATCCCGTGCTCATGGAGCCCGAACCGCTCGACCCCGTGCTGCCCGAGGATGAACCGGAACTCTGAGCGAAACCTGCAGCAACGCTCAACGACAAGGCGGCCACAGCCACCGTGCTCATCAGACCATAGCGCATCGAAAACCTCCCTGGAATTGGGCTCAGTCGCCCGAGCCTACGGCGGTCAACGCGTCTTTGGCGGAATAGGTTCCCGATTCGGAGTAATCGCAAGTAATGAAGCGCGCCGGTCAAGCAACCCTGCAAGCTGAACGGTCGATGAACACGGAACCTGAAGTTCCGAAGTCTTGCCGTTGCTTGCCCGGGCCAGTACCCAGCCAGATCGGTTCAAAACGACGTTGGCACTCGGGGTACCGGTGTCACAACGGCGCGGCTGTATTCACCGGTCACCATGTGAGGCAAGCCCACCGCACGGCGAGCTTGCCTTCCGATATGCTATTGCGGGTACCTTAGCTGCGTTTTTGACCGACCAAGAATTTTGCCGCTCGCATCCAGAGCATTGATGGTCCATTCGTAAACGTGAATCTCGCCGGGCGGTGGGCTTGGCCCACGGTAGACGCCGAGCGAGGCTCGCGCGACATCACCGCACTCCAGAGTAGACTGGCCCGTATAGGCAATCTCCGCCCCGCCATGTGGAAAGCTGGGCACATTGAGGTCGACCATCCTGATGTCTAATTTGGTTGTGCCTTTCGGCACTGCAGCCATCTTGATTTCCGGCGAGCTTCCACACCAGCGACCGCTTGATTTGAAAGTGGTTTGAGCAAGAGCGGGACAGAGGGTCAACACCGCCGCAGCACTCGCGATGCACATGAGTAGACGCAAAGCTAACATCCTTTCGACCCGGAGTGGGTCATTCAGGACTCAAGCGGAGCATGCGTTAAGAATTTCGCAAAGCCCCCTCCCCTTGCCGAAAAGGGTTCAGCAACTTGCCAAGTCACTATGTTTGTCGACGATGAACTTACTTACCCGCCTTACTTCACGCAGATGACAAACGCAGTGAGCGCGCAGCTTTAACTGCGATGGTGGTCTCGTTCTGCGCTCAAGGCAAGAAACAGTCGATCTGAGCAATGAAAGTAAGCGTTGCGCCGGGAACAACGGAGTGCCTTGGACGCTGACAGTCACCGTTCAGTGCGGTCAACTGAATTCAAGGAAGAAAATTATGCGGCAACATACCAGGCTAGTTCTCGTCGGCGTACGCTCCTTGGGCTTACTCTGCCGGGAAATGCGCAGGTCAATCCTCACATCAATTGTGCGAGCCCTACCGCTGCTCAATCCGGTGGCTGCGCGTCACGGCAGGACCGAGCGGCTGGGGGGGACGGAGATACTGCGGGCACGAACGCTAATTCAGGAGCAAACTCGCGCGCAGGCGTAGGTTCGACCGGATCGCTTCGTAGCTCGGACCCGGGCGGAACCCTGGGACAGATACAAACGGGAGATCCGGAGGCGTGGTCGGCGGCTCCAGCGCTTCGGGCGGCGCAACTGGATCGGCGGAAGGCAGTGGCGGTGCGAGTAGCCATTCAGGCTCGGCGTCTTCCGGGGCCGGAATTCGCTGGTATCCTCAACTTCCGCATCTCGGCATGAACGGAGGCCAGCCCAGAGGTCAGCCGGGCTGGCCGGCCATAGTCAGGCCTGAGGCTCGGTGGCTTGATCGCGGCGTTGACCAGACGAGGAGTAACGGCTTTCTGATCACGACCGACCTGATGAACCTGCTGCTTATTGATCGATAGGTTTTCGGGTGTGCTTTTCAGTTCAGAAAACGCTGCGGCACGCTGATGCTTAAGCGTGAGCAATGATCTAGGCTGATCCGCTGCTGAATTAAGCAGACTTGGTGCCCCTGGCCGGGATCGAACCAGCACTCCTTGCGGAACTCGATTTTGAGTCGAGCGCGTCTACCAATTCCGCCACAGGGGCAACGCAGTCCGGGAGGTATCATGCGCCGTCCGGCGGGGTCAACGACCCGCGTCAGCCCGTCCTCCCGTCGGGCCTCGCCTTGCCGGGCTCCCTGTGGTCAAAGGGGCGCCCGGAACGGACCCGCCCCTTATGCTCAGATCGCTCTACGACCGGACCCTGTCGCTCGCCGCTCGGCACCTTACGCGCTCGGCGCCGTCTCGTTCTCGGAGAACTCGTTCTTTCCCGTGCCGCCGGACTTGATGCTGATGCCCATGCCTCTGGCGCGGCCGGGGTTGCGGCAGCCGGTATCACGGCCCTCGTCGGGGGCTTCGTCGCCTTCCGGTATCTGTTCTGAGGAGATCTGGGGTTGAGCCTCCTTCACCGCCTCACGCCGCAGCAGGTCGCGCTGGTCGTGCTCGCCGCCGCGCTGGCGACGATCGGCGGGGCGCTGGTGTTCGAACATCTGTTCGGGCTCCGCCCCTGCAAGCTCTGCCTCGAGCAGCGCAACCCCTATTACCTCGCGATGCCGCTCGCCGCCGCGGCGGCCCTCGCGCCGGGGCGCTGGGCCCGGATCATGCTCGGGCTGATCGCCCTCGTATTCGTCGCGAGCGCCGGCCTTGGCACCTATCATGCGGGCGTCGAATGGGGCTTCTTCGCCGGACCCAGCGATTGCGGCGGCACGCCGGCGCCGCAGGCCGGCTCGATGCAGGACTTCCTGCAGCAGCTCGAAACCACCCGCGTCGTCAGCTGCACGGAAGCGGCTTGGCGCTTCCTCGGCTTGTCGCTCGCCGGCTGGAACGTGCTGATCTCGCTCGGCCTCGCGTCTCTGGCGCTGGCGGCGGCCCTCGGCCGGACGTCCCGGGCGTCCTGAAGCACGAACGATCCTCTAAGGCTCCAATTCGCTATCCCAGTAGAGGTAGTCGAGCCAGCTCTCGTGGAGGTAGTTCGGCGGGAAGAGGCGGCCGTTGGAGTGAAGATCGTGGAGGGTCGGGGCGAAGGGGGCCTGCAGGGGCCACATTTCGACTTCGCGCGGGAGCCGGTCGCCCTTCCTCAGATTGCAGGGCGAGCAGGCTGCGACGACGTTCTCCCAGGTTGTCTGGCCGCCCTTGGAGCGGGGGATCACGTGGTCGAAGGTCAGGTCCTCGCGGGTGCCGCAATACTGGCAGGAGAAGCGGTCGCGAAGGAAGACGTTGAAGCGGGTGAAGGCCGGTTGCCGGGACGGCCTGACGTAGGTTTTGAGCGAGACCACCGAGGGGAGGCGCATCTCGAAGGTGGGACTTCGAACCGTCTTGTCGTATTGCGAAACGATGTTCACCCGGTCGAGGAAAACCGCCTTGATGGCGTCCTGCCAGCACCAGATCGACAGAGGGTAGTAGCTCAGGGGCCGGTAATCGGCGTTGAGCACCAGGGCCGGACAGGCATCCGGCTTGACCACAGGCTGTACGTGTATCGTCACCTCACCTCCTCCTTGGGGGAAGAGACCAGAACTCCAGACAAGCTCCTTACTCTATGTAGACTGTGACGCTGTTGTGAAGTTCCATCGAGGGCCCGCGGTGCCGCACCGCACAAGAAAAGGCCGTCAGGCCTGCACGTCCACGTGCAGGCCTTGGCCGGGAGGGGGAGACGCGGGCTGCTTGGCGGCTTCGACGGCCGGTTCCAGGAGCGCGACGACGCTCTCCTCGGCCTTCGCCTGCTGCTTCAGGAGGGCGGTGTCGACCGCAACTTGCGTGGCGGTGGGGCGGGCGGCGCTCCAGGAACTGGCGATGCCGGCGGATGAGACGTTCATGGGATCGGCCTCGTTAGGAGAGCCGATCCTGCCGGGCTAGGCCCTGCCGATTCGTTAAAAGAATATGTGGAAACCGGCCCACAGAGCGAAATTTTCGCCGATTCCGTCCGCCTTGCGGCGCCTAACGGGTCGGGATCGGCTTTTCGCCGCGATAGTCGTAGAACCCGCGCTTGGCCTTTCGCCCGAGCCAGCCGGCCTCCACGTACTTCACGAGAAGCGGGCAGGGGCGGTACTTCGAATCCGCCAGCCCCTCGTGGAGCACCTGCATCACCGACAGGCACGTGTCGAGGCCAATGAAGTCGGCAAGCTGCAGGGGGCCCATCGGGTGGTTGGCGCCAAGCCGCATGGCGGTGTCGATGGCGTCGACCGAGCCTACGCCCTCGTAGAGCGTGTAAATCGCCTCGTTGATCATCGGCAGCAGGATGCGGTTGACGATGAAGGCCGGGAAATCCTCTGCCACCGTCACGGTCTTGCCGAGCTTCGACACGAAGGCTTTCGCCGATTCGAAGGTCGGGTCTTCCGTGGCGATGCCGCGGATTAGCTCCACCAGCTGCATCACCGGCACCGGGTTCATGAAGTGGATGCCGATGAAGCGCTCGGGCCGGTCGGTGGAGGCGGCGAGCCGCGTGATCGAGATCGACGAGGTGTTCGTCGCGATCATGGCGTCGGGTTTCAGCGAGGGGCAGAGCGCCTGGAAAATCTTGCGCTTGACCTCCTCGTTCTCGGTGGCAGCCTCGATGACGATGTCGCAGGTGCCGAGATCGTCATAGGTGAGCGCCGGCCGGATGCGGTCGAGGGCCGCCTTCCGGTCGGTGTCGCTGATCGCGTCCTTGCTCACCTGCCGGGCCATGTTGCCGTTGATGGTGGCGAGGCCCGCATTGATCTTGTCTTCCGACAGGTCGTTAAGGCGAACGTTCAATCCCGCGAGCGAACAGACATGGGCGATGCCGTTGCCCATCTGGCCGGCACCGATCACGCCGACGGTCTTGATCTCGATGCTCATGTGCCTGTTGCCCCGCGGGTCCCGCTCTCTTGAGGGTGGAGGATGGGTCTCACGACCCGGATTTGCCGAGTTCCTGCTCGAGTTCGGGCAGGAGGGTGAACAGGTCGCCGACGAGGCCGTAATCGGCGACCTGGAAAATCGGCGCCTCCTCGTCCTTGTTGATGGCGACGATGGTCTTGGAGTCCTTCATGCCGGCGAGGTGCTGGATCGCGCCCGAGATGCCCACCGCGATGTAAAGGTCCGGCGCCACCACCTTGCCGGTCTGGCCCACCTGCCAGTCGTTCGGGGCATAGCCCGCATCCACCGCTGCCCGGGAGGCGCCCATGGCTGCTCCGAGCTTGTCGGCAATGGGCTCGAGGTACTTGGTGAAGTTCTCCGAGGAGCCGAGGGAGCGCCCCCCCGAGATGATGATCCGGGCCGAGGTGAGCTCCGGCCGGTCGGACTTGGCGATCTCCTCGCCCTTGAAGCTCGACACCCCCGGATTCTCCGCCGCCCCGACCTCCTCGATGGCGGCCGAGCCGCCCTCGCCCGCGGCCGGGAAGGCGGCGGTGCGCACGGTGATCACGCGCTTGGCATCGGTCGCCTGAACGGTCTGGATCGCGTTGCCGGCATAGATCGGCCGCTCGAAGGTGTCGGGCGAGATCACCTTGATGATGTCGGACACCTGCATGACGTCGAGGAGCGCGGCGACGCGCGGCAGCACGTTCTTGCCCGTGGTGGTGGCCGGCGCCACGATGGCCTCGTAGGGGCCCGCCAGGCCGACGATAAGGGCGGCGGTGGGTTCGGCCAGCATGTGGTCGTAGGCCGGAGCGTCGGCCACGAGCACCTTCTCGACGCCCTCGATCCGGGCGGCGGCTTCGGCGGCCGGGCGGCAGCCGGAGCCCGCGACGAGGATGTGGATCGGAGCGCCCAGCGCCTTGGCGGCAGAGGCGGCCTTGTGGGTGGCGTCCTTCAGCGACGTGTTGGTGTGGTCGGCGACGAGCAGGGTGGGCATGGGATCGTCCTTCAGGCCGGTGCTCAGAGCACGCCGGCTTCCACTTTGAGCTTGTTCACGAGTTCGGCGACGGACGCGACCTTGACGCCCGCCTTGCGCCCGCCGGGCTCCACGGTCTTGAGCACCTTGAGGCGCGTGCCGACATCGACGCCGAGCGCCTCGGGGCTCATCTCGGCCAGGGGCTTCTTCTTGGCCTTCATGATGTTGGGCAGGCTCGCATAGCGCGGCTCGTTGAGGCGCAGGTCCGTCGTCACGATGGCGGGAAGCTTGAGGCCAACGGTCTGGAGACCCCCGTCGACCTCGCGGGTCACGTCGACGCTGCCCTCGCCGACCTCGATCTTGAAGGCGAAGGTGCCCTGCGGCAGGCCCGTGAGGGCGGCCAGCATCTGGCCGGTCTGGTTTGAATCGTCGTCGATCGCCTGCTTGCCCATGATCACGAGGCCGGGGCTTTCCTGCTCTACGATCGCTTTCAGGATCTTGGCCACGGCAAGCGGCTCGACCACCGCATCGGTCTTGACCAGGATGCCGCGATCCGCCCCCATGGCAAGCGCCGTGCGGATGGTCTCGGCGGCCTGCTGCGGGCCGATGGAGACGGCGACGATCTCGGTGGCCTTGCCCTTTTCCTTCAGGCGGATCGCCTCCTCGACGGCGATCTCGTCGAAGGGGTTCATGCTCATCTTCACGTTAGCAAGCTCGACGCCCGAGCCGTCCGGCTTCACCCGGATCTTCACGTTGTAATCAACGACCCGCTTCACGGGCACGAGGATCTTCATGGGTCTCATCCCTGATGATTGTGAGGCTGGGGTGTCGATCCGCCGGACACCGGCGATCCCCTCCGCCTTTGGACAGTGTGATGGAACGGAGCGGGACCGTAACGACGCCGGTTCCGAATTGTCAACGCATGCAAGGCCTCACCGCCCCGGTCCGAGTTCCGGGCTGAGGCCTTGCGCCTCCACGCGCGCCAGCACCGGGTCGTAGCGGCGGCGCATGACCAGGATGAGCACCGCGCCGGCAACGAAGCCTCCCAGATGGGCAAACCAGCCCACCGCTTCGTCGCCTCCGAAGAAGGCCGAGACGACCTGAAGGAGAAACCAGAAGCCGATGGCGCCATAGGCCGGCACCCTCAGCGGCAGTCCGTTAAGGAACAGCGCCCACATGCGCACCCGGGGGTAGGTGATCACGTAAGCCGCGACGACGCCCGCCACCGCCCCGGACGCGCCGATGAGCGGCCGGGTGGACTCGGGGTCGACGACGGCATGTGTGAGGCTCGCGGCAGAGCCGCACAGGAGGAAGAAGGCCAGGAACCGACCATGGCCCATGGCGTCTTCGACGTTGTCGCCGAACACCCACAGGAACAGCATGTTGCCGGCGAGGTGCAGCCAGGAGCCGTGAAGGAAGATGCTCGTGGCGAGCGTCGCCCATTCGGGAACGAAGGGCAGCCCATCGGGCAGGGCCTCCGTTCCGAAGAACACCGCCGGAATGAGGCCGAGGCCTGCCACCATCCAGTCCGGTCCGATCGGTCCGTAGAACGTCAGAGGATAGACCAGCACGCAAGCGGCGATCATGAGACGCGCCACGGCCGGCGTCTTCATGTGCTTGAGGGGCACCCCGTCATGAAGGGGCAGGAACATGCGCGGGTCCGGTCAGCGGTTCTGGCCTGGAACCCATAGCACGTCGCGGCCGCCCTTGTCGTTGACCCAACGGGACGCCACGAAGAGAAAATCCGACAATCGGTTGAGGTATTTCACCGCTGCGGGCGACACCGTCTCGTCCGCTTGGGCGGAGAGTTCGACGACGAGACGCTCCGCCCGCCGGCAGACCGTCCGGGCGAGATGCAGGGCCGCCGCCGCCGGCGTGCCCCCCGGGAGGACGAAGGAGCGCAGGCTCTCCAATTCGTCGTTGAGTTCGTCGATCTCCCGCTCCAGGCGGTCCACTTGGGCGTCCGCCACCCGGAGCGGCTCCCACTTCAGGGGCTTGTCGGTTTGCGGCGTCGCAAGGTCGGCGCCGATGTCGAACAGGTCGTTCTGGATCCGCCCCAGCATCTCGTCGACCGGGCCCTCCGTATGGAGCCGCGCCATGCCGATGCAGGCGTTGGTCTCGTCCACGGTGCCATAGGCTTCGATGCGAAGATCATATTTCGGGCGGCGCTCCCCGGTGGCGAGCGCGGTCGTGCCCTTGTCGCCGGTGCGGGTATAGATGCGGGTCAGGACAACCATGGGTTCCTCGCGCGGGAGCGTCAGTCAGAACGCATACCCAAGGCGCGCACCCACATTCGTCAAGCCCTTGCTGTCCGCGCAGGCGCCGTTGGAGAGACGCTCCACCGTCGCCGTCATGCTCCACTTGTCGGAGAGCCGCACCCCGATGGAGCCGGACTCCCGGAACAGGCCCGAGCAGCCGGAGGCGTGGAGGTTCGGGGCCGCGAAGGCCGGATGAGAGGGCGTGTTCTGCAGGGCGCCGCCCAGGGAGCCCTCCACGAAAACCCGCGGCGTGATGTCGACGGTCCAGGTCAGCCCCGCATAGGCGGTAGCGCTGCGGGTGTCGAAATTGAGCGAGCCGCCGACATGCGGACGGGGCACGAAGTAGCTCGTGAAGAGGTCCGCCGGCGTGAAGGGTTTGGGCAGCAGCACTTCGCCGCTCGCCAGCGCTCCCCCGTCATGCCGGCCCCAAGGGTCGTGCGCCGAAAAGCCGAACCGGAATTCGGAGAGAAGGCTCGGCCCCTCTGGCGCCGGGGCTTTCGCCCGTCTCGCCCCCTCTGCCGCTGCGGAATCCACCAGGGCCGTCATCCCGATCAGAAGGCTGAGGCCAACGATCGAGCCAGCACGCATGGAAAGCCTCTGACGGCAAAGAAATTAGAGAATCAAATCGGCGAAGCAGAAGCTTCGTTAAGGATCGTCCTACAAACCCCCGAACCTGAAAAGAGACCAGACGGGGAACGCGTCAAACCGCGCGCCACCAGATCACGCCCATGATCACGACGATGGCCGCGAATTGCAGGAGAACGCGGGCCCGCATGAGGTGCTGCGACCGGTTGGCGCTGCCGCCGCGCAGCATGTTGAGAAGGCCGAGCAGCAGCACCACCGCGACCGCGATGACGGCCACCGGCACGAGGTAGTCGACGAGGGAGTCCATGAGAAAGGCCTGAGCAGGGGCCGAGCCGGCAGGCGCCGGGCTGGGCCCAGAGAGGAAACGGCGATGCCCGGACGAGGGCACCGCCGTCGTTGGTTCTAGGGGTCAATTGCGCCTGAGCAAGCGGTCGAAGTACTCGAGCTCCTCGCGGGGGCGGGTCGGGTCCCCCAGCTTGCGCCGCAGCTCCTCCAGGATGCGCTGCGCCCGCTGGCTTGCCGATTCGCCGGCGCTCGGCACCTTCACGCGCCCGTCCGAGAAGTCGCGGCTGCGGGTCGGGCGACCGAGCGGATCGTTGTCCCGCTGGGAGGCTTGGCCGCGGCCTTGAGGCTGGCCCTGCTGGCCGGGTTGGTCGCCCGCCTGCTCGGTGCCGTCGCCCGGCTGCATCATCTGCTGCATCTGCTGGGCCATGCCCTGCTGGCCGCGCTGGAGGCCTTCGAGAGCCCGGCCCTGGGCGTCCACCGCCTGGCCATCCTGGCCCTGGCCGAGGGCCTGCTCGGCCTCGCGCATGGCCTGCTCGGCGTCGGCGAGGCCCTGCTCGCCCTGCATGCCCATGCCGCGCATGCGCCGTTGGAGGTCCTCGAGGCGCTCGCGCAGGGCCTGCTGGCGCTGGCCCAGACCCTGGCCGCCTTGCTGGCCCTGCTGACCTTCGCCCTGCTGGCCCTCCGCCTGCTCCTGGCCCTCGCCGGGCTGCTGTCCCGGCTGCTGACCGCGCTGCCCCTGCTGACGCTGGCCCTGCTGGCCGGGCTGCTGACCGCGTTGACCTTGTTGCTGACGCTGGCCGCGCTGGCCCTGCTGCATGCGCTGGTTCTGGCCCTCCCGGAAGGTCTCGTCGCGCAGGCCCTGCTGCTCGCGGGCCATGTTGTCGAGATCCTGCATGGCCTGGTTCATCTCCCGCGACATGGGATCCGTCATCCGGCTGTCGGGCTGGGCGGTCTGCAGGTTCTCCAGGATGTTGCGCAGCTCGTCGAGAAGGCGCTGCGCCTCCGCGACGTCGCCCCGGCGCATGGCTTCTTCCATCTGCTGGAGCATGCGGTTGAGGTCGTCCTGCGACATCATCCGGTCGGGGGCCTGGCGGTTCTGGTTCTCGGCGTTCTGCTGCTGCTGCTGGCGCTGCATGCGCTCGGCGAATTCCCGCAGGAACCGGTCCATCGCCCGGCGCAGCTCTTCCGTGAGGCGCGCGATCTCCTCGTTCGGCGCATTGCGGTCCATGGCCTCGCGCAGGCGATCCTGGGCGGCGCGCAGGTCGCGCTCCGCCTCGGAGAGGTCCCCGTCCTCGATCTGCAGCGCCATGGCCCAGAGCCAGTCGGCCACCTCCACGAGCTGCTCGTCCGAGCGCGCCCGGCGCAGGCGCTCGGCGCCGGCGCGCAGGCCCATGAACACGCCCCATTGCGTGGTGAAGCGCTGCGGCTCGATGAGGAGGGCGTCGAGCGCCACCTGCACCCGGCGCCGGTCGTCGGGGTCGAGCACGAGGTTGCGCCGTTGCTCCACCAGAGCCTTGGCGAGGGGCTTCGTGAAGGGCCGCTGGGGCAGGGTGAAGTTGATCGTCTCGCTGCGGCCCTCCTGGCCCGCCTCGTCCTTGGCCAGAAGCGTGAGCTTCACCCGGGCGCCCGCCCAGGGGTGGTTGGTGAGGTCGATGGTGGCGCGGGTTTCAGGCGCCTCCGCCTCGGCGCCCGGCACCGTGAGCGGCATTTCCGGGGCCGGAACGAGGCTGCGCCGTCCCTTGAAGCCCTCGCCCTTCTCGACGAGCCCCTGGGCCGAGACGATGCCGTAATCGTCCGCACCCCGATAAGCGAGCACGAAAGTGCCCCGGGCGTTCACCTCGGGGGGGCTCGCATGGCTGATTTCGGGCGCCCGGTCGGGAATGGCCTCCACCTTCAGGGTCATGCCGCCGGTGAGCCCGGTGCGCACGGAAAGCTCCGCGTTGCCCTCGAGGGTGAAGCGCTGCTCCTTCAGGTCGGTTCGCTGGCTTTCGGGCTGGGGCTGGGCGGCGAGGCCTGGGCCTGGGGTGATCGTCACGTCGCCCTGGCCGGCCACCCGGATCACGACCGTGGACTTCACGGGCGCCCGCAGGAGCTGCTGACCCGCCGCAAGGTCGATCATGAGGGGCGGCGAGCGGGTGTAGAGCGGCGGGTCGATCCAGCCGTCCACCCGGAAGGAGGGCTGGGCGGCCTGCGGGTCGCGCCAGTCGAAGGCGGCCGCAAGGCGCGTGCCGACTTCCGGCCCCGCCACGAAGGCGGAGGCCACCACCGCGAGCACGCCCGCCGCGCGGACGGCGTAGCGGTCGCGCCGGGGCATGTCGGGGCTCGGCACGGCGACGCGCAGGCGCGCGATTTCGCCCTCCGCCCGCCGGCGGTGCAATTCCCAAAGCGCCCGGGTGCCCGGGTCATCGGAGCCCGAGGCCAGGCTGTCGTCGAGGGTGCGAGCCGGGCCGTGGCGCAGGCCCGCGTCGCGGTCGAGCCGGTCGAGGGCCTTGGGCCGCTCCGGCAGCCGCAGGCGCGCCACGGGCAGGAGCGAGAGCACGAAGGCGAGGACGAAGAGGCCGAGGCCCACCGCACGGGCGAAAGGCGACGCATCGAGCCACAGCCCGAGCCAGGACGCCGTGAGGAAGGCGATGACGATCGCGAGGGGAAGCCACAGGAGCGGCCAGGCCCGCTCCCACCAGAGGGTCCACCGCGCGCGTCCGATGAGGCTTTCGAGCCGTCGCTGCAGGCTCTCGCGGCTTCCGGGGGCGGCCGTCCGTTTCGACGGCCCTTGATTCAGCGGGCCATCGTTAAGCGGCCTTGGGCTTTCCGCCATGCCAGACTCCAGCTCGCGCAGTTGCCCACGCTCAACGCTCCCCCTGACGGAAAGGTAGCATCGAAACCGGCCCTGACCAGCGGTCAATTGACCACGGGCTTCAGAGCCAGCCCGGAATCCGGTCGAGACCGATCACATCCTCGTAAGACGGCCGCTCGCGCACCACCGCGAACTCGCTCCCGCGCACCAGCACCTCCGGCACGAGGAGCCGGGTGTTGTAGGTGGAGGCCTGCACGGCGCCGTAGGCGCCCGCGGTCATCACGGCGACGAGGTCCCCGGCCGCAAGCGGCGGCAGGTTGCGGTCGAGCGCCAGATAGTCGCCCGTCTCGCAGACGGGGCCGACCACGTCGCCCCGGATCCACTCGCCGTCGGGCTGCGGCTCCGCCACCGGCTTGATGTCGTGATGGGCGTCGTAGAGCGTCGGGCGGATGAGATCGTTCATCGCGGCATCCACGATGACGAAGGTCTTGCCCGCGCCTTCCTTCCTGTAGATCACTTGCGTGACGAGAACGCCCGCATTGCCGACGATGAGGCGGCCGATCTCGAAGACGAGCTTGAGGCCAAGGTCCCGGGTGTGCCGCTTGATGATGGCGGCATAGGCCGCCGGATCGGGCGGCGGCTCGTTGTCCTCGCGGTAGGGGATGCCGAGGCCCCCGCCGACGTCGATGTGGTGGAGCCGGTGCCCGTCCCGCAGGAGGTCGCGGGCGAGCTCCGCCAGAAGCGCCGTCGCGTTGTCGTAAGGCGACAGGTCCGTGATCTGGCTGCCGATATGCATGTCGACGCCCGTGATCGCGAGGCCCGGCATGGCGGCCGCGCGGGCATAGACCTCGCGGGCGCGGGAGATCGGGATGCCGAACTTGTTCTCGGATTTGCCGGTCGAGATCTTCTTGTGCGTCTTGGCGTCCACGTCCGGGTTCACCCGGACCGAGATGGACGCGGTGACGCCCTTCGACACGGCCGTCTCGGACAGGGCCTCGAGTTCGGGCTCCGATTCGACGTTGAAGCACAGGATCCCGCTGTCGAGGGCCAGCGCCATCTCGTCCCGCGTCTTCGCGACGCCCGAGAACACGATCCGCTCGCCCGGTACGCCCGCCGCGAGGGCGCGGCGCAGTTCGCCGCCCGACACGATGTCCATCCCGGCGCCGAGGCCCGCGAGGGTCCTCAGCACCGCCTGATTCGAGTTCGCCTTCACGGCGTAGCAGACGAGAGAGTCGGTGTCGGCGAAGGCTTCGGCGAAGACGCGGTAGTGCCGTTCCAGCGTTGCGCTCGAATAGCAGTAGAAGGGCGTGCCGATGGCCTCGGCGACGGTGCGAAGGCTGACACCTTCGGCGTGCATGACGCCGTCACGGTAAGCGAAATGATGCATGAGGTAACTCGGAACGCGGCCCCTGAAACGTCGGGGGCTCGACGTCTATAACACCGTCTAGAGCAGCGGATCGAGGATGAACGGGTCCTTCGGGATCGTGTAGCCCCGCCTCGAGCCGCCGCCCTGCGGCGTGGCGACCGGGGACGGCAGGGTGCCGGCGGGCGCGGCCTGCTGCTGCGGAGCGGGCGCATTCGCATCCGGCGGCGCCTCGAGCGCTCCGCGCCGGCCGCAGGCCGTCAGGCTCAGCGCGACGAGAAAGGTCGCGATCACAAGGCGGGGCAGGGGCAGTCGTGAAGGCATCCGAGGCTCCGAAACGTGGCGGCACCATAGCGACCCGCGTCCCAAGATGCGAGAGGCGCCGCGGTCACGCCCGCCGGGAATCGAAGCTTGCGGAAACGTGAAGCGGGAGCCGCCTCCCAAGCTTGAGGCTGCGGTCGGGAGCCGCCATATCGGGCCCATGTCAGACGCGTTCCCCCGGTCCCGCATGTCCCGCCTCGCCCTCGCCCTGCCGGTGCTCCTCGCCGTTGCGGGAGCGGGGGCTTGGTGGGGTCTGTCGTCGGCGGGCGGCGCGGGCGTCCCGGAGGCCTGCCGGGCGTCCGTCGCGACGGTGGAGCGCCTCAAGCCCCTGGCCAAGGGCGAACTCGCTGCCCTCGTGGTCGCATCGCCGCCGAAGCCGGCGCCCGAGATCGCCTTCACGGGACCGGCGGGCCAGGCCATGACGCTCGCCGACCTCAAGGGCAAGGCCACCCTCGTCAATCTCTGGGCCACCTGGTGCGTGCCCTGCCGGGAGGAGATGCCGGCCCTCGACCGGCTGCAGGCGGAACTCGGCGGGAGCGGCTTCGAGGTGGTGGCGATCAACGTCGACACCCGCAATCCGGACAAGCCGCGGGCTTGGCTTCAGGAGAACGGGATCCGCAACCTCGCTTATTACGCGGACCCGGGAGGCAAGCTCCTCCAGGTTCTCCAACGCTCAGGGCACGTCGTGGGCCTGCCCACGACGCTGCTGGTGGACGAGAAGGGCTGTGAGGTGGCGCTGCTCAAGGGCCCGGCGGCATGGGCTTCGCCCGACGCCCTGGCGGTGGTCCGGGCGGCCCTGGCGCAGCGGTCGTAATGCCTTTTCGGTCGTAGTGCCTCTTCGGGGCAAAGCCTCGGCCGGGCGGTGGCGCGTGACCGAAAGAGGTCTCTCTAGACCGGGCGGACGAGCGCCCCGTCCGCGTCGGGCAAGCCCAGGACGCCGCTGAAGGGCGGTTTCGACAGGCGCCAGGGACGATGCAGGGCGGCCTTCGCCTCGCCGCGCTTCAGGGGGCGGGGCGTGCCGTCGGCCAGGATCTCGTCGACGACGAGGAAGCCCAGTGCCTGCAGCATCACGGCGGCGGTCTTGATGGCCACATCGTCCGCCGGCACCGTGAGCGAACCTGCCGTATAGACAGCTTCCATCAAGCTTTTCGGGTGACGGGTCGGCGCATGAGCGTTGCGCCTGCGAAAAGCGATCACGTTGGACGATGGTTCAACCATGTCGAGCCCCCTGGTCCATCGCATGATTGTTGTCTGGACCTGGGCCAAGTCTTGCCGATAACGGTTAAGATCGAAATGCGACAAAAGAAAAGGGCGCCGAAAGGCGCCCTTCATCGTTAAGGCCGGCTTGAGATCAGGCGCTTTGCTTGAGCTCCACGCCCTTCTCGGTGAGAAGCTGCTGCAACTCGCCCGCCTGAAACATCTCGCGGGTGATGTCGCAGCCGCCGATGAACTCGCCCTTCACGTAGAGCTGCGGGATCGTCGGCCAGTTGGAATATTCCTTGATCCCGTTGCGAATGCCTTCGTCCTCGAGGACGTTCACGCCCTTATAGGGCACGCCGAGATAGTTCAGGATCTGGACCACCTGGCCCGAGAACCCGCACATGGGAAATTGCGGGGTGCCCTTCATGAAGAGCACCACGTCGTTGGACTTCACTTCGTTGTCGATGGCTTGGCGGGCGTCGGTCATGCTCGTCTCCTGGTCCGGGCGGTCAAGGCGCCGCGGGTTGGTGCTTCAATTGTCGGGGGCGACGGTGGTCAGCGCAAGGGCATGGAGCACGCCGCCCATGCGGCCCTGCAGCGCCGCATAAACCATCTGGTGCTGCTGGACCCGCGACTTGCCCTTGAAGGCCGAGGACTGGACCGTGGCGGCGTAGTGATCGCCGTCGCCGGCAAGATCCTTGATCTCGACCTTCGCGTCGGGGATTGCGGCCTTGATCATGCTCTCGATCTCGCGGGCATCCATCGGCATCGGGGGCGTCCTCTCAGGCGGCTCGGCCGGCCATGTAGGCCGGCAGCCAGGCTTCATGAGCCTGCTTCAGTTCGGCCACCGATATGGCCTCGATGCCGGGCCAAATCAACGCGGCGCCGCCCGTCGTGCCGATGATCCGGGCCGGAACCCCGCGCTCCCGCGCTTCGGCGAGGATATCCTCCGCCAGATCGGCATCCGCAGCGACGAGATAGCGGGCCTGATCCTCGCCGAACAGGGCGGCATGTACGGGAAGCTCCTCCGGCAGGGCCGTGATCGTGGCGCCCACGCCCCGGGCCATGGCCATCTCGGCGAGGGCGAGGGCGAGCCCGCCGTCGGCGAGGTCATGCACCGTGTCGGTCTCGCCGGAGCGGATCAGTTCGCGCACGAAGTCGCCGTTGCGCTTCTCGGCATCGAGATCGACCGGCGGCGGTGCGCCCTCCTCGCGCCCGAGAAGCTCGGCGAGATAGATCGACTGGCCGAGCCAGCCCCGGGTCTCGCCGACGAGGATGACCGCTTCGCCCTCGCGCTTGAAGGCGATGGACGCATGCACGGTCACGTCGTCGAGGAGGCCGACGCCGCCGATGGTGGGTGTCGGCAGGACTCCCTGGCCGTTGGTCTCGTTGTAGAGCGACACGTTCCCCGACACGACGGGGAAGTCGAGGGCCCGGCAGGCCTCCGCGATGCCGCGGATGCAGCCCACGAACGTGCCCATCACCTCGGGCCGCTCCGGATTACCGAAATTGAGGTTATCGGTGATGGCGAGCGGCAGGCCGCCGACCGCCGTGATGTTGCGCCAAGCCTCCGCCACCGCCTGCTTGCCGCCCTCGACGGGATCGGCCTCGCAATAGCGCGGCGTCACGTCGGTGGTGAGGGCGAGGCCCTTCGGCCCGTCGAGCACGCGCACGATGGCGGCGTCCCCGCCGGGCTGCTGCACGGTGTTGCCCAGGATCAGGTGGTCGTACTGCTCCCACACCCAGCGCTTGGAGCACTGGTCGGGCGAGGCGACGAGGCGCAGCAGCGCCTCGCGGTCGGAGACCGGCGGCGTCACGCTCTCGGGGGGAACGGCCGGCTGGTGCGTGTTCGCAAGGTGCGGGCGGTCGTAGAGGGGCGCCTCGTCGCCGAGCTCCTTGATGGGCAGGTCCGCCATTACTGTGCCGTGGTGCTTCACCACGAAACGGAGCGTATCGGTGGTTCGGCCGATCACCGCGAAATCGAGGCCCCACTTGCGGAAGATCGCTTCGGCCTCCGCCTCCATGCCGGGCTTCAGGACCATGAGCATGCGCTCCTGGCTCTCCGACAGCATCATCTCGTAGGCCGTCATGCCCTCCTCGCGGCAAGGCACTTTCTCGAGCCACAGCTCGACGCCGAGATCGCCCTTGGCGCCCATCTCCACCGCCGAGCAGGTGAGGCCCGCAGCGCCCATGTCCTGGATCGCGATGACGGCGCCAGAGGCCATGAGTTCGAGGCAGGCCTCGAGCAGGAGTTTCTCGGCGAAGGGGTCGCCCACCTGCACGGTCGGACGTTTTTCCTCCGACGCGTCGTCGAATTCGGCCGACGCCATGGTGGCGCCGTGGATGCCGTCGCGGCCCGTCTTGGAGCCGAGATAGACGATGGGGTTTCCGACGCCCGTCGCGGCGGCGTAGAAGATCTCGTCCGCCTTCGCGAGGCCCACCGCCATGGCGTTAACGAGGATGTTGCCGTTGTAGCGCGGGTGGAAGCCCATGCCGCCGCCCACCGTCGGCACGCCGAAGGAATTGCCGTAGCCGCCGATGCCTGCCACGACGCCGCCGACGAGGTGGCGGGTCTTCGGGTGCTCGGGCGCGCCGAAGCGCAGGAAGTTCAGCGCCGCGATGGGCCGCGCGCCCATGGTGAACACGTCGCGCAAAATGCCGCCGACGCCCGTCGTCGCCCCCTGATAGGGCTCGATGAAGCTCGGGTGGTTGTGGCTCTCCATCTTGAACACGCAAGCCAAGCCGTCGCCGATGTCGATGATGCCCGCATTCTCGCCCGGACCCTGGATCACCCAAGGCGCTTTCGTCGGCAGCCCGCGCAGATGGAGGCGCGAGGACTTGTAGGAGCAGTGCTCGTTCCACATGGCCGAGACGATGCCGAGCTCGGTCAGGGTCGGGTCGCGGCCGATGAGGGTGACGAAGCGCTCGTACTCGTCGGGCTTGAGCCCGTGATCCTTCACGAGCTGCGGGGTGATGGTGACGTCGTTCTGCATCCGGTACTCGTCTGCGAGTGGAGCACCACAACCAACAACCCTCATCCTGAGGAGCCGCAAAGCGGCGTCTCGAAGGACGTGGGTCGTGGGTCCAGCGCCCGCTGGAGACGCCCTCGTCCTTCGAGACGGCCATATGGCCTCCTCAGGATGAGGGCTATGGGTTCACGCCGCCATGAGGCTCTCGAACAGGCCGCGCCCGTCCGTGCCGCCGACGAGGTCGTCGATCAGGTTTTCCGGGTGGGGCATCATGCCGAGCACGTTGAGCTTATCGGAGTAGATGCCCGCGATGGAGTTCATGGAGCCGTTGCGGTTCGCGTCGTGCGTAATGCCGCCGTCGGCGTCGCAGTAGCGGAACGCGACGAGGCCTTCGCCCTCAATCCGCGCGAGCGTCTGGCTGTCTGCCGTGTAATTGCCCTCGCCGTGCGCCACGCACACGTCGATCACCTGGCCCTTCGCGTAGGCGCGGGTGAAGGCGGTGTCGGCGCGCTCCACCCGCAGCGTCTGCCGGTGGCAGATGAACCGAAGGTTCGCGTTGCGCATGAGGATGCCCGGCAGGAGCCCGGCTTCGCACAGGATCTGGAAGCCGTTGCAGATGCCGAGCACCCGCCCGCCGCGAGTCGCGTGGGCCCGCACCGCATCCATGATCGCGGCCCGGCCCGCGATGGCGCCGCAGCGCAGGTAATCGCCGTACGAGAAGCCGCCCGGCAGCACCGCGAGATCGGTGCCGGCGGGAAGCGCGGTGTCGGCGTGCCAGACCCGCTCGACGCGGGCGCCCGCCTGCGCGAGAGCCTTGGCGACGTCGCCCTCGCGGTTGGAGCCTGGAAAGACGATGACGGCCGCTTTCATCTCCGCCTCACGCGATCTCGACGCGGTAGTTCTCCACCACCGTGTTCGCGAGGAGTTTCTCGCACGCCGCCTTGAGGGTTTGCTCCGCGCTCGCGCGATCGGCGGTGTCGAGTTCGATGTCGAACACCTTGCCCTGGCGCACGCTCGCGACGCCCGCGACCCCGAGGGATGCGAGGGCGCCCTCGATCGCCTTGCCCTGCGGGTCCAGCACGCCGGTCTTGAGGGTGACGGTGACGCGGGCTTTCATGGGCGCTCTCTTGCCTGACGGGAAGTGCCCCGCGTTTAAGGCCATTGCGCCCGGGTGACAACGACCCTGCCGCCTCAAGCCCCAAGATGCTCCCGGGCGACCTGCCGTGCCGCGTCCTCGACCGCGCCCGCGTCCTCGCCGACCACGAGCACGACCCTGAGATCCCCGCCCGAGCGCCGCCCGAGGGCCGCGCCGTAGGCGGGACGGCGCCGCGCATCCTGGCGGGCCAGGGTGATGGCAAAGCCCGCGGCGCTGCCGGCCTGCAGGGGTTTCAAGTCGACGGCGGTACGCGGACGGCCCGCCTTGGGGGTCCGGAGCATGCGGGCGAGGGCCCCGGGATCGGCGAGCACCCGCTCCGCCGCATCCGCCTCGGCGCCGGCGAGGCGCACCACCCCTGCAACGAGGCCGGGGCCGCATTCGGGCGGGCGGCAGACCGCGATGGCTTCGGGCTCCGCCCGTTCCTCGCCGAGCCATTCCTTGAGCGGAAGCGCGAACCAGGGCTCGCCCGCAGGCACGCCCTGCACAGCGCGAGGCAGGGCGGAGCAGGCGGCGAGGGCAGCAAGGCAGGCGAGGGCGGCGAATCGGATCATCGGGCGGCGCACGGTAGCCCAGGGCGGTACCCCGGGCGAGCAGGGGCTCCGCGCACCAACCCTTCGGCTCCCCCCGACCCCGGCGGAGAGGCCCGTCAGAAACGGCGATGCCCGGCACGGGGCCGGGCATCGCGAAGGCTTGGCCGGCCCTTGCGTCTACTGGACGAGGCGCGGGCCGCCCGTCATGGGCTTCTCGTTCTCGGACAGGATGCCGAGGCGGCGGGCCACCTCGGTATAGGCCTCGACGAGCCCGCCGAGGTCGCGGCGGAAGCGGTCCTTGTCGAGCTTGTCCTTCGACTTCACGTCCCACAGGCGGCAGGAATCGGGAGAGATCTCGTCGGCGACGACGATGCGCATGGCATCGCCCTCCCACAAGCGCCCCGTCTCCATCTTGAAGTCGACGAGCCGGATGCCGACGCCGAGAAACAGGCCGGACAGGAAGTCGTTGACCCGGATGGCGAGCGCCATGATGTCGTCGATCTCCTGGGGCGTCGCCCAGCCGAAGGCCGTGATGTGCTCCTCGGAGACCATCGGATCGCCGAGGCCGTCGTTCTTGTAGTAGAATTCGATGATCGAGCGGGGGAGCTGGGTGCCCTCCTCAAGGCCGAGGCGGGTCGCCAGCGAGCCCGCGGCCACGTTGCGCACCACCACCTCGAGGGGGATGATCTCCACCTCGCGGATGAGCTGCTCGCGCATGTTCAGGCGACGGATGAAGTGGGTCGGGACGCCGATATCGTTCAGATTCTGGAAGATGTATTCCGAGATCCGGTTGTTCAGCACGCCCTTGCCGTCGATCACTTCGTGCTTCTTGGCGTTGAAGGCGGTGGCGTCATCCTTGAAGTGCTGGATGAGCGTTCCTGGCTCGGGGCCCTCGTAGAGCACCTTCGCCTTGCCCTCGTAGATGCGACGGCGGCGGTTCATAGGGATGTACCGTGGTTTGAGGAAATCCATGGAAAGGCCGGGGCTCCTGGGAATGGTTCGGTTCCGCGGCTGGCGCGGCTTGCGGTCGGGGGACCGGCAATCCGGCTCGCGGGCAACCTACTCGATCGGGCGCGGGAGCACAACGACCGCCCGAAAACGCCTGAAATCTTTGGAATTCAGGGTTTATGATCGTAAAAAACGGCATTCACGAGGCGGCCGGACTGGCAGGGGCGCCGCAGCGTCTTTATATCGCCCGTCAAGCCTGACCAACCAGGGGGAAACCATGACCACCTTCGACGACCGCAAGGACGCCTTCGAGAAGAAGTTCGCCCACGACGAGGAGCTGCGCTTCAAGGCGACGGCCCGCCGCAACAAGCTCTTCGGCCTGTGGGCCGCAGGTCAGCTCGGCAAAGAGGGCGCCGACGCGGAGGCCTATGCCAAGACGGTCGTGATGGCGGATTTCGAGGAAGCCGGGGACGACGACGTGCTGCGCAAGGTCCGGACGGACCTGGAGTCCGGCGGCAAGACGGTGGCCGACGCCGAGCTGCGCCGCCAGATGGTCGAGCTCATGGGGCGGGCCGTCGAGGAAGTGCAGGCGGGACGGTAGCCTCGATCGGGGTGCGCCGTCCCCGCGCCACGGCGCGCTTTCCAGCTCACCGGAACGGCTCGCCCGGCCGTCGCTCCGGCCGGTCCGACGCTCAAGGGCGGGCCACCCCGCCTGCCCATCGCCCAGGAGCCCCGATGTCTTCCGTATCCGCCCTCGCCGAGCGCCTGCGCGCCGGATCGCCCACCCTCAGCGCCTGGTGCGGGATCCCGGAGGCCGCGGTCGCGGGCCTTCTCGCCCGGGAGGCGTTCGATGCGGTGACCCTCGACATGCAGCACGGGGCCATCGATCTCGCCGCGACCCTGTGGGCGGTTCCGCTGATCGCGGCCGCCGGCAAGCCGGCCGTGGCCCGGATCCCGGTGGGCGAGTTCGCTACCGCCTCGAAACTGCTCGATGCCGGGGTCTCGGCGGTAATCGCGCCGATGATCAACACGGTGGAGGACGCCCGGCGCTTCGGCGCCTTCATGAAGTATCCTCCCCTCGGCGAACGCAGCTGGGGGCCCCATGGGGCGCTGCCCCTCAGCGGATTGCAGCCGGACGCGTATTTCCGGCAGGCGAACGGAAGCACCGTCTCGTTCGCCATGGTGGAAACCCGGGAAGCCCTCGGCATCCTGGACGAGATCCTGGCCGCTCCCGGCGTCGACGGCATCTTCATCGGCCCTGCCGACCTCTCCATCGCCCTGTCGGGCGGCGCGGGAGTCGATCCCCTCAGCGACGCGGTCCGCCAGGCCCTCGATCACGCGCTCGCGCGGGTCAAGGCGGCAGGCAAGCTCATCGGGATCTATGCCCATTCGGGCGAGCGCGCCGCCGAACTCCTGCGCCAGGGCTTCCCCTTCGTGGCGGTTGGGAGCGACACGGCCCTCCTGCGGGCCGGTGCCCAGGCGGCGCTCGCGGCGGCCCGGGGCTGATCAGCCCTTGGGGTAGGGCAGGCCGAGGGCCTGCAGCAGGAAGAGGCCCCCGTGGCGCAGGGCCTCCCCGTCGATCCCGTGCCCGACGCCGGGCGAGACGTGCCACTGGCACGGCACCTCCGCGGCGTTGAGGGCGTCGCCCGTGAGGAACAGGGCATCGAGGGGGATGACGTCGTCCTGGTCCCCGTGGACCAGGAGGATCGGCGGCTTCGCCTTCACCTGGCCCGCAAGGCTGTCGGGGCCCTTGCCCTCCTCCAGTACCGCCATCCCGGAAAAGCCGACGATCGCCCCGGGCGCCTGCGCCCGGCGCAGCCCCACATGGAGCGCCATCATGGTGCCCTGGCTGAAACCGACGAGGGCGAGCCGGGTGCTCGGCAGGTCATGGCGCCTCAGCTCCTCGTCCAGGAAGGCGTCGAGCCCAGGCCCCGCCTGGTTCACGCCTCGCCAGCGTTCGTGCGGATCCCGGAAGGTGAGAGAAAACCATTGCCGGCCGACCGGCGCCTGCCCGCACGGCTCGGGCGCATGGGGCGCCACGAAGGCCGCGTCCGGCAGCCAGGGCTGCCATTGCCGGCCGATATCGATCAGATCGTTGCCGTCGGCCCCGTAGCCGTGGAGGAAGACGACGAGCTGCTTTGCCCTTCCCGAGAGAGGCGCGAGGCGGGGACCGTTGAGGGCGGGCATGGGATCTCCTCGTGGGCGGCGCGAGCGCCGGGGGCGCTCGGGTCCAGGCATGGGGCGGCGGGATCAACCCCGGCCGAGACCAGCGGGTTTCATCCGGGCGCTCCCTCCCTCGTCTTGATCAGCCGGTAATAGGCCCAGAGCACGCCGGCCGCCACCCCGCGCCAGGGGCGCCAGGCTTCCGCGAGCGCCGCGAGGGCCCGGGCCTCGGGCCGGACCGGGAGCGCGTAGGCGGCCCGGGCAGCCTCTTGGACGGCGAGGTCGCTCGCCGGGAAGGCGTCCGGGTGCCCGAGGCAGAACAGGAGGTAGATGTCGGCCGTCCAGGGGCCAATCCCCTTGACGGCGGTGAGCCGGGCATGCGCCTCCTCCGCCGTCCCGCCCGCCAGGGTGTCGAGCGGCAGGGCACCCTCCGCTACCGCGGCGGCTGCCGCCCTCAAGGTCCTGATTTTCGGGGCGGAGAGGCCGGGCGCCCGCAGGGCGTCGTCGGAGGCTGCCAAGATGCGTTCGGGGGTGACCGGGCCGAGGCTGTCCCGCACCCGGGTCCAGATCGCGGCGGCGCTCGCCGTCGAGACCTGCTGGCCGACGATGATCCAGGCGAGCCCTTCGAAGCCCGGCGGGCGCTTGCGCAGGACCGGAACGGCTCCTTCGCCGACGATCCGCGCCATGACGGGGTCGAGCCGGACGAGGGCTGCGAGTCCTGCCTTGAGCGCCGCGTCTGAATCGAGGATGGTCACGGGATGCACCCTTTTCCGGTCCGCTCCGGTCTGCGTCTCTTCCTCATCCGGACCATCGGCGTCCAGCCCACCCGGGCCTCGCTGCGACCGTGACCCGTCCGGTCTTCCGCTTCGCGCCGAGCCCCAATGGGCGCCTGCATCTCGGCCATGCCTTCTCGGCCCTTCTCAACGCACATCTCGCGCGGGAGAGCGGCGGGCGCTTTCTCCTGCGCATCGAGGACATCGACGCCGCCCGCTGCCGGCCCGAATGGATCGAAGCCGCCTTCGAGGATCTCGCCTGGCTCGGCCTCCGATGGGAGACGCCCGTCCGCCGGCAATCCGAGCATTTCGACGATTACCGCGGGGCCGCAGGGCGGCTGAGGGCAGGTGGGCTTCTCTACCCGTGCCTCTGCAGCCGCAAGGAGATCGCCGCGGCGGTCGCCCGGAGCGAAGCGGCGACGGGCCGACCGGCGCCCCGCGATCCAGACGGCGTGCCTCTCTACCCCGGCACCTGCCGGGCCCTGGCCTCGGACGAGATCGAGGCCCGGATCGCAGCCGGCGCCCCGGTCGCCTGGCGCATCCACATGGCCCAGGCCCGGGGGGCGGTTCGGGGAAGCCTGTCCTTCCGCTGCTTCGATCCGGGCGGCGGGGAGCGCTCCGTTCCCGCCGAACCGGCCCGGTGGGGCGATGCCGTGATCGTCCGCAAGGAGACCCCGACGAGCTATCACCTCGCGGTGGTGGTCGACGATGCGCTCCAGGGGGTGACCCACGTGGTCCGCGGCATGGATCTCGAGGCCGCCACCCACCTCCACGTGCTGCTTCAGGCCCTTCTCGACCTCCCGACGCCCCGCTATCACCACCATGCCCTCATCCAGGGCGAGGACGGCCTGAAGCTCTCGAAGAGCTTGGGGTCCGAAGCCCTAGCGGACCTCCGGGCCCGGGGCGTGCCTCCTGACGGCCTTCGTCAGGATCTCGGGTTTCAAGCGCCGGGTCCCTGATGCCTCAGCCGACCCCGAGCACCTGCAACCAGAGCAGGACCGTGCCGAGCGCCAGGACGGTGGACAGGGCCACGGCGCTCGAGGCGACGGCGACACCCTCCCCGTAGCGCTCGGCGAACAGATACGCGTTGATCCCCGAGGGGCAGGCCGCGAACAGCACGGCGACGCCGGCCCAGGCCGGCGGCATGGAGAACACCTGCGTGGCGAGAAGGAACACCACGAGCGGGTGGATCAGCAGCTTGAGGCCGGAGATCACCAGCGGAAGCTTCCAGCCCGCTTCCAGCCCGTAGCGGCGCAGGGCAATCCCCATGCCGACGAGGGCGCACGGGATCGCGGCGGCGGCAATCAGATCCACCACCTGCCAGACCGGCGCCGGCACGGCGCCCGCGAGGGGCCTGAAGGCCGAACCCGCGAGGATCGCGACGACGATCGGGTGCGTGGCGAGGCGCTTCAGGATGGCCCACGGCGACGCCGCGCTTCCCTCGGCCATGATCGTCGCCAGCGTCATGGTGACGGGGAGGTGGACGGCGATGAGGAGGAAGAGCGGCACCGCGCCCTCGTCCCCGTACGCCTTCAGGATCATCGGGATCCCGACCAGCACCGTGTTGGCCTGGCCCGCCGAGAAGCCGGCGACGACGGCGCTCGTCCCGGTGAGCTGGAAGAACCGCCGCCCCGCCAGCATGGCGAGGGCCCAGACGACGGCGACGCCCGCAAAGTAGGAGATCCAGTAGCCCCAGGGCTGCACGGCCGGGATTTCGGCCCGCACGAGGGTGCGGAAGATGAGGCACGGCACCGCGAGGGCGAAGACGAATTCGGAGAGGCCTTCGCCCGCACGGTCGGTGACGAGGTTGATCTGGCGGGCGGCGTAGCCGATGCCGATGAGGCCGAAAACCGGCAGGACAATCGCGAGGGAGGCGAGCATGGGCGTCGGCCGAGGGCTCCGGGGCGGGCTCCCCGGCTTAGGGCCGAAACCGCGTTCAGGAAAGCGGGCGCGCCAGGCGCCGCCCGGCGTCTAGCGCAACTCGGCGCTGCGCTGGGCGAAGGTGCCGGAGCGGCTGGTGCGGTCGAGGAGGCTGTCCACCTGCTCGCGCTGGCGCTTGAAATCAGCCAGTTGCCGGCCGTCGAGCTCCCGCCCGCGGGGCAGGCGCACCTTCATGGGATCCACGAAGTGGCCGTTGACGAGCACCTCGTAGTGGAGGTGCGGCCCGGTCGAGAGGCCCGTATTGCCCACATAGCCGATGACCTGGCCCTGGCGGACCCGCACGCCCGGCGCGATGCCGGCGGCAAAGCGCGATTGGTGAGAATAGGCCGTCACGTAGCCGTTGGCGTGCTGGATCTCGATCCGCCGGCCGTATCCGGAATCCCACTCCGCCTTGATCACCGTGCCGTTGCCGGCGGCGAAGATCGGCGTGCCGATCCGGTCCGCCCAGTCCGTGCCGGTGTGCATCTTCGTGTAGCCGAGGATCGGGTGGCGGCGGTAGCCGAAGCCTGAGCGCAGGATGCCGTTGGCGATGGGCTTTCTCACGAGGAACTTCTTGAGGGAGCGGCCCTGCTCGTCGAAATAGTCGACGAGGCCGTCGTCGCCCTGGAAGCGGTACACCCGGCGCGGCTCGCCGCCGACGTTCAGCGCCGCGAAGAGCACCTCCGGCGGGCCGTTGTCCTCGTCCGAGCCGAAGAAGAGCTCGATGGAATCGCCGGGGGCCACCCGCCGCTGGAAGTCGACGTCGAAGCCGAAGACCCGCACGAGCTCGTCCACCGTCTGCCGGGGCAGGTCGTTCTTGAGGGCGGTCTCGTAGAGGCTGTCGTAGAGCGGAACGCCGCTGCCCTCCTCGGCCTCCTCGCCCTCCTCCACGGCCGGCGCCGCGGGCCGGGCCGGCGACAGGTCGTTGGGCGGCGTCACGGAGACGAACTGCGCCCGGTCGTTGACGGCCGCGATCGCCTCGATGCCGCGCTCGCCGTAGAGCACGACGCGCACCACCTGCCGCCCGTCCCCGGGACGCGGGCCGGGGGCGATCAGAACCCGCGCGCGTTGGCCCTCGGGCAGCCCCGTCACCCGGACGCGGGCGCTGAGCGCGACCAGGATCGCGTTGATCTGGTCCGAATTCGCCCCCAATGCCCGCAGGGCGCCCTCCAGGGTCTCGCCCTTCTTGATGATGAGGTCGCGCTCCTCGACGAGGGGATCGCTGACCCGCGGCTCCGCCCGGGAGATCGGCGTGACGTTCTCGGGCACCACCTTCACCTCGATGGTGCTGAAGCGCATCTCCGGGGTGCCCGCATAGCTCAGGGCGCCGCCGAGATCGCCCGGCTGCCGGAGGGTGCGGGAGAGCATCTGCTGGGCCGGGATGGGAACGCTCGACGGCCGGCCCGACGAGGCGGAGAGGCGCCGCTCCTCCTCGAGGATCGCGAGAACGTCCTCGTCCGAGAGGGACGGGGCGCCTGCATCGATGGTGAGCAGGGTGAGGTCCCGCTTCACCACCGAGACGTCCGCGTCGGCCACTTCCGGCTGCTGCGGCTCCACGTAGCGCTCCCCGTTCTCCTCCGCGAAGAGGCGCAGGGGATTGAAAGGCGGGATATCGGCAGCATACGTGCCGGCGGAGAGCGACAGGTTGGTGGCGATCCGCACGAATTGGCGGCTCTTCATCACCTCGCGGTCGCCGACGCGGATCGTCATGGGCGCCCGGTAGACCTGCTTGGCCGAGGCCACCATCTCGGAGCGGTTGAGCATGTCGCCCTTGCGGGCCGGCGCCGGAGCCTTGTCGTCGGGAGCCGGGCGGGGGAGGGTCGCGACGGCCCGCTCCGGGGGCTGCGCCAGGATCGTGGTGCCCTCGAGGGCGATGTAAATCGAGGCGCCGATGAGGGCGCCGCCCGTGATCCCGGTGAGCACGCAGGCGCCGAGCCACCGCATGTTGATGTCGCGCCGGTCCACCTCCGCGGCTTCGCCGCCGCCGGCGCTGAGGGGCGGCTCGTGCCCGAGATCGATGCCGAGCGCCCCGCGGGAGGCGGGGGGGAGCTCGCCCCGGGCCGTCCGGCTCTCGTCATCGGGAGGTCGTCTGCTCATTGCACCTTGGGTCAGGATCGGGTTCGGCGAACGGCAGGCCGGCCAGCGCCTGCCGACCTTGCCCGCAGGCCGTCATGGAATCAATGCGCGCTGACGTCCTCTCAACCGGAGAAGCGTCGCTATGGCTGCGGTGCTTCGCGTGGAGCTGTGTCGGAAGTGAGGCGACGGACCCCGGCGAGGGCGCAGCTTTCGGTGGACAGGGCAGGGAGATCGCGCCGGCTGGCCGGCACCGTCAAAAAACCTTCATGAGCGTGTTGACAGCCCGAAACCGGCAGGCCTATAAGACGCCCATCGACGCCACGGCGAACACGCCGACGGCGCCGGACGCTTCCTCGGATGCCGGGCTGACTTGCCTGACCTTGGTCAGGGAGGGAAGCTTTTTCCGATGGGGGCTCTCGTTTTCGGACGAGGTCGCGGCGGGCCGAGAAAGTTCGGTCCCGGTGTTGACAAACGAAGCGGATGAACTTAAATTAAGTTCATCACGAAGCGGCCGCCGAGGCGGTACGTTTCGAGGCTTCCTTGAACAGATTGGATCGTGAGCCGGTTGTCCGGATCGCGAGTTCGTCGGTTCGGGAGGCGCCTGCCTCTTTCGGGAGGCTGTGCTCTTTGACAAGTGAAGAAAGAAAGAGAAACGTGGGCGGCGGTGTCCTTGCGGGCTGTCTTTGGACGGCCGAATAGGGACGATCGACGATCCTACGTTTTGGAAGCTCACATCT
>DASZBD010000002.1:0-6334 GCA_035944475.1 Microvirga sp. | reverse complement strand
GGGCGGCCGCAAGCGACTATGGCGGGGTCGGCGCGGGCCCGTGGTATTCCTCGGGCCTGCCGGCCGGCTCACCCGGGCGGTGGGTGTGGTCGTCGGACAACCTGAACCACGACGAGGTGTACCTGCGCTACACGGTGCCGGACGCGCTCGGCTAATAAAGGCGCGCCTCGCAAGCTTCGTCTACGACTTAGCCCCCGAGAGCACGATCGGCGACGATGACTGCGGCAGCGTCATCGTCGCCGCCAACGTGCGCGGCAACCGCTCGAGGCGCTCGCGAGAGCGTCGAGCCGTCATAAAGGCGGCGCCGAGCACGCAAAGGCTGCTGACGAAGGGCGCCGTCAGAATGGCGAGCAAGGGTCCTGCTGACCAGAGTGCGAGGGCGGCGAGTGGGCCCATGACCAGGGCCAGCACGGCGTGAGCGACAGACATGACGTGAGCTCCCAAGGGCGTGCCGCGCTTCTGGCGCGCGGTCGTCACAGCGAATCGGTCGCGTTGGCCCGTGGAGCACCGTAACGGGCGGCGGGGCCACAATAAGGCAGCACGTCAGCCGCTGCATTCAGTCGAGGGCGAGGGGAGCCCCGAATACCTCCCGCCCCCGACGGCGGCTGATCAGAGCCGTCAGGCCCGCGAGCGCCAGCACCGAAGCACTCGCGACCATAGGCGCCGCGAGGAGGGCGATCAAAGGCCCCCACCGCCAGAGAAGGGCAACACTCAAAGAACCGGCAAGCACGGAAGTGGCAGCGTAGGCGATGGCCATGAAACCCCCTGATCCGACCCGATCAAGGTTGCGCCACAAGCCTTAACGAAGCCCTACCGAGCCGTTGCCCCGGTGCCACATCGGTAAGGTTACGAGAGGGTTTCGGCTTATGGTGCATTGCACAAATCGCGCTATGCTCTATCGCGAAAAGGCGCCTATTAGGGACACCGGTCCGCCTGACGTGGGGTGCTCGACCATGCCAACAGCCCGCCAGTTGCAACTGATCTTCGTGCTCTCAGCGGCCTTGATCGCCGGCCTGATCGGCCGCGCTGCCGCCGCCGCATGGGCTCAAGTGCTGCCGGAGAACCGGGCGGCGCTCGTGCACCTTGCTGAGCCTGCCTTCTCCGGTGCCGTGGTGCTCTTCTACATCGTGGGTGCGCTGGCCTGGGTCCGAGCCGTGCGGAACGCGCCGCGGATCGACGACGAAGCCGACCCGCTCCCCTGACGGTGACGAGCGTTTCACCCGGCGACCGGGTTTCGCGCGGCCAGCCTCGTCCTCGACCAAAACATGGCCCCATCGGAAGAGGGCCACGCTGAATCGGCGCGCAAGGCCGTGCTCATTCACATGGCGCGATGGGGAACTGATGGATCATGTCCCAGGCAGCCGTTCCCGCATCCCGATCAAGCAGATGCTGACCGTTACAGAGTGAGCACGAAGCAACAGTCCCGGGCGGCCGGTGCTCTTCGTCGGGGGCGTTATCCATAGACCGACGCTTACCTGCGAAAATTTTCAACTGCCCTTTCGGAAACCGGTGTTAGCCGTTACGAGTGATGGGCGTGAAGATAGGAATAGGCCCCCAGATGCGTATTCTGGTCACGGGTGGCGCCGGATTCATTGGGTCGGCGCTCATCCGGCACATTATCGGCGATACCACCGATACGGTGCTCAACCTCGATAAGCTCACCTATGCCGGAACGCTGAGTTCTCTGCAGATGCTGGCGGCGCATCGTCGCTACAGCTTCGTTCACGGGGATATCTGCGACGAGACGCTCCTGGCCGAGGTCTTCGAGCGGTTTCGCCCCGATGCGGTGATGCACCTTGCGGCCGAGTCCCATGTCGACCGTTCCATCGACGGGCCGGGCGCCTTCGTTCAGACCAACGTGGTCGGCACGCTGAATCTGCTCAACGCCGCCTTGTCCTACTGGCGCCGCCTTCCGACGGGCGCGCAGGAGGGCTTTCGCTTTCATCATGTGTCGACGGACGAGGTGTACGGCTCCCTTGGCGACACGGGGTTCTTCACGGAAAGCACCGCCTACGATCCACGCTCACCCTATTCAGCCTCCAAGGCGGCGTCCGATCACTTGGTCAGGGCTTTCGGCCACACCTACGGCCTGCCGATCCTCGTGACGAACTGCTCCAACAATTACGGGCCCTACCAGTTTCCGGAGAAACTGATCCCCCTGATGATCATCAAGGGCCTCGCCGGCGAGCCGATGCCGGTCTACGGGCGCGGCGCCAACGTGCGGGATTGGCTGCACGTCGATGATCACGTGCGGGCCTTGCGCCTCGTGCTCGCCGAAGGACGGCCGGGGGAAACCTACATCGTCGGGGGAAACGGTGAGCGAACCAACCTTGACGTGGTTCAATCCGTCTGCCGCGTGCTCGACGAGTTGCGGCCGCGACGGGGCGGGGCAAGTCATGCCGACCAGATCACCTTCGTGGCTGACCGGCCCGGGCACGACCTGCGCTACGCGGTCGACGCGACCAAGATCCGCGATGGCCTGGGCTGGAGGCCCATGATGACGTTCGAGGCTGGCCTCGGGTCGACCGTCCGATGGTACCTCGAACATGAGCCCTGGTGGCGGGACATTCTGGCCAAGCAGTACACCGGGGAGCGGCTCGGCCTGAGATCTGCCTGAGACCAGCCCGGCCCTCCGACCGCCCATCGCAACAAGGCGGGCCGCCCATCCCTCTGCCTTGGCGCACCACCGTGGTTGACGCGTCACAGAGTCCATCGGGCGAGGCCCGCGCCATCATCGAGACGAAGGTTCGAAACATGAAGGGGATCATCCTCGCGGGAGGCTCAGGATCGCGCCTTTATCCGGCGACGCTCGCAGTCAACAAGCAACTGCTTCCCGTCTACGACAAGCCGATGATCTACTACCCCCTGTCGGTTCTCATGCTGGCGGGCATCCAGGATATCTTGATCATCTCGTCGCCCGAGTACCTTGACAGTTACGAGCGCCTCTTCGGGGACGGCTCCGAGATTGGGCTTCGCATGCGCTACGCGGTTCAGCCGAGGCCGGAGGGCCTGGCGCAGGCCTTCGTGATCGGGCGTGAGTTCGTCGGGCGTGATCGCGTCACCCTGGTGCTTGGGGATAACATCTTCTTCGGGGCGGGCCTGCAGGACATGCTGCGGGCCGCGGCAACCCGCGAGCGGGGCGCGACGGTGTTCGCCTATCCGGTGGAGGACCCCGAGCGCTACGGCGTCGTCACGCTCGACAAGGCGGGACGGGCGCTCAGCCTCGTCGAGAAGCCGTCCACGCCTACGTCGAACCTCGCCTTGACGGGTCTCTACATCTACGACAATGCCGTGCTCGACATCGCCGCAGAAGTGCGGCCCTCGGGTCGCGGTGAGTACGAGATCACGGACGTCAACCGCGCCTATCTGGACCGGGGCGAGCTTCACGTCGAGCATCTCTCGCGCGGATACGCGTGGCTCGATACCGGAACGCATGAGAGCCTCTTGCAAGCGTCGGAGTTCGTGCGCGCCGTGCAGAGCCGGCAGGGCCTTCAGATTGCCTGCCTCGAGGAGATCGCCCTGTACAACGGCTTCATCACGCGGGAACAGGCGCTGCGCCGAGGCGCCCAGTTGTCGAAGACCGGCTACGGGCGCTACATCCTCGCGATCGCCGAGGCGTATGGCGGCGAAGGCCGATTGTGGGGCGGGGCCTGACCTCGCTAAGGCCGGTCGGGAGGTCCGATCATTGTGCCCAAGGCTTGCGTGGGTCCCGCTCCATCGGTTGACGGCCCTCCATCGTCGTAAGCATTCCTACGCTGGCGTCCATCATGCGCGGATGAGCCCCTTGCCCCTCATCAGACGATCAGGCCGTCGGTGTCGCGCTCGGCCCATGTGCTTTGTAAGCACTTAGTAAGCACGTAGGGCTCCATGGAGGATCTCCGGCTTTGGGAGGATAGGATTAGAGTGACCTTGGCAGACTAGGGAAGGCATCCTCCGCTCGTTGCCTCACGCTGGGTCGAACGCACAAAGATGGTCTGCACAACGCAGCGCAAGCTGCATTAGGGTCAGCGTCGGATTTGATACGCCGGCCGTCGGAAACGTTGAGGCGCTCACAACATGCAGGTTCGGAACGAAATGGCAGCGTAGATCAGGGTTGACCACTGACGTTCGAGGATTGGTGCCCATGCGAGTGGTTCCTGAAGGGTGATAATAATCCCGCGCATGTGGAATGAAGTGCAGGGCGGGATTGGTGACGATAGGATCCCAAACGACGTGGCAGAGCCGGCTCAACCCCGAGCGGCTCCAAAAGGCTCGCAGGCGATCGCTGCAGGCGCGGAAGGTCCGCTCGTCAAGGTCTATCGGCCGCCAACGAAGGCAAGCCTTCGGCACCCCGAGAGCATCCTTCTCGCGTGACAAGACAAGGCGGTTGTCGACGTGAGGTGCCTGCTCGATACAAATGCGCAGATGGGGATCAGAGCCTTTGAGGATCGGCAGGCTGCCGTTCGCCAATCGCGAATACGCCACTTTGGCGACTATTCCGCGTTCTGCCCACAAGGTCATGAGTTCGGCTGCTGAGAACCGTGGCTGCCGTTCCTCGAACTTGCGAGCAAGAAGGGAAAGCGAGGGTTGATCCTGAATGTTCAGTTCAACGTGCGCAAAGGCGCCGGAGACGTGATCCGCCGCCTGAGCGGCTGGCGACAATTCGAGGTGAACGCGACGTAGAAGCTTACGCTCGAAACGGATGCCGAAGAGTCGGCTGACGCGCTCATGATCGAGCGGCCTAAGATGCCCAACCTTTACGTCGAGGTGATCTTGGTAGTAGCGGCCCAGCGCCTGACAGTGGGCGAAAGCCTGCCCGCCCGAGTGCTCGTCAAGAAGCAACAGCAGCCTCGTCGTCTCAATGGTCCCGGCTGCGAGAATGAACATGTTGGCAGAGGCGGTGAGGCAATGACCCATGAGGCTGCGCGCTTGCACGGCCAGAAGCCGACCGGAGGTCTTGTCGAGATCGAAACCAGTGACAGTGGCGCCGAGCCACACGTCGGGCCCTTTGTGGTCTCGCACGCCGGCGACAAGGTTCTGTAATTTGCGCTGCCGTGGGAGAGCAACTTTCACCCACCTGGTGTTGAAGTCCGGATCATGCTGGAAGAGACGCTCCGGATCGGCTGCCGCGAGGGCCTCCTCGGCAAAGGACACCTCACCAAGGTGAAAGATGCGAGCGATCTCGCCATCGTAGCGCCGGAGAACGTCGTGCGTGAGCGGCCAGCCGGCGTGCGACAGGTAGGGGCGGGGCGCGAGCTCATGAGGAGCGAGTGGAATCAGCATGCCGCCCCACCGCGATGTCGATCCGCCAAGGCCCCGGTAACGGCCAGTCATCGCCCCCGGATACGGCGCGCCTCTGGTCTCGATGGCGTTCAAAGCGTGGGTGTCAGCCGTGAAGTTTTCAAAGCCGCTCTCCAGCACGACGACGTGCTTGCCAGCCGCGGCCAAGCGCGTGGCGACCGCAAGCCCCGCGGGTCCGGCGCCAATGACGCAGTAAGACGCTGAGAGCCGCGTTGCTCCGAGGGCCTCCTGGGTAAGATTACGGATCGGCATGACGCCCTTCATTCTCTTCTGAGCGGGTCTAACGCCCGCCATTATGTCACGGGACGGCCATGCTTACGGAACGCGACTGTCGACAGGCCGCAACATCCGGCTCCGCGAATAAGGGTGATAGGTCGTTAACGTAGAAGGTCCTCCAAGCTCCTTAGCGCCCGGAAAGTTTGTCATAAAGGCGCTGGGGCAGGCGCGAAGGCGAAACGGGCGCGGGCAGCAGTGGCGGGGGTGGTACTCGCGGTAATGGGCTTCGCCGGCGATGTGAGGCCGACCAAGATGTCGATGTGAGGCCGACCAAGATGATGTGTCTCGCCTGATCCAGCGGCTCGCCGCCTCGCCGCAGCGATAACGTCGACCTGGACGGGTGGGGGCGAGTTCGCACCACGGCCGCGGTGCTGCCGCAGTTTTGGAAGGCCCGCTGGTCGGCCCGTGACCCGAATCGCAGGGCGGAACCCTGCCGGAGGGCCATCCAGGATTGCGGCGCGGGGACGGCCTCTACCGCGGGGCGGCGCAAGTGCGGTTGCTGCATCGCCTCGAGGGTCTGACGGGGGTCCGGCCTTTGACGATGCACTGCACCACCCGCGCGCACGGCGTGTTTGTGATGGCGCGACCCTGTGTGGCCTTCCGGGTGCGCGACACCGGCATCGGCATGACGGACGGCGAGATCGAGCAGGCGCTCGAGCCCTTCCGGCAGCTTGCCACCGCCCGCAAGGGGGGCGGAACCGGGCTCGGCCTGCCGCTCACGAAGGCGCTCGTCGAGGCGAACCGCGGCGCGATGCAGATCTCGTCGAACCCGAACGAG
>DASZBD010000001.1:0-40378 GCA_035944475.1 Microvirga sp. | reverse complement strand
CGGCGGCAAGGACGTGTTCGTCCACGCCACCGCCCTCGAGCGGGCGGGCCTGCGCGGCCTCGTCGAAGGCCAGAAGGTGGCCTTCGACACCGCCGAAGACCGCAGATCCGGCAAGATCGCCGTCAACAACATCCAGCAGGCCTGACCATGGCCCGGCGCCAACCAAGCGCCTGAGAGGAAGCCGCTCCCAACGGGGCGGCTTTTGTTTTTTCCGGGACGAGGACGCCGCATGGCGGCAGGGGAAGCGAGGACGCGATGATCACCTTCAGGAAGTCCCCACAGACGAAGTCGGTCATGTTCACGGTGACATACGACGACGCCCGCACGGCCTATATGTGGATCGAGAATGGCTCGAAGGCCGACGACGACCGCGCGGTCACGGCGGCGGCCCTCCTTCAGCAGGAAGCGGGCACGCTGCCGCCCGGCACGATCAGCCGGATCAAGCGGATCCGCTAGCCACGGGCCGCATCAACGACAGGAAGAACTGAGTGACAGCATTCAAGCACGACAAGCTCGAGCAACGGCTGACCGCAGCCTCGGCCGCCAAGCAGGCCCTGCTGGAGAAGTACCGCCAGCGCCCCGGCCCCGACGATCCCGCCGTGATCGCGAGGCGCAACGAACGAGCCGCGCTGAGCGCGGAACGGGACCTTCGGCTGGCCGAACGCGACAGGCAGCGCGCGGCCGAAGCCGCCAGGATCGCCGGCGAGCGGGAGGCTGCGGCCCTCGCGGCGGCGGACGAGCAAGCCGCGGCGGACGAGCGGGCGACGCTCGCCAAGGCGGCCGAGGAGGAAGCCTTGAAGGTGGAGCAGAAAGCCGCCCGCGACGCCCGTTACGCGGCCCGCAAGGCCCGTCAGTGAAGCCCCCCACCCATCACCCAGCGGAGGACCAAACCATGGCACATCGATTCAAGATCAGGCAGATGGTGCGGATGAACCATCCGAGCACGGCCGACGCGCGAACCGTCGTCGGCGGCGTCTACGAGGTCGTGAGGCTCATGCCGGCCGATCAGACCGGCGAAGTCAGCTACCGGATCAGGTCCGGCACGGTCGAGCGCGCGGTGCGGGAGAGCGAGATCAAGCTGTCCTGACGCCGACCCCCGGCCGCTGCCCCAAGGGCCGGCGGCCGGACGGCGCGAGGGCAGGCGCTAGCGCCTGCCCCACCCTCCGTGGCGGAGGAGTTCGATCTGGGCGTTTCCGTTCGCCCTCGCCTTCTCTTCGGAGGCATGTGGCCGGTCGGACCTCTGGATCAGCTTGCCGCGCTCGCGGATGGCCCATTGGAAATGCCCGGCCGGCTTCTCGCAGGGAGAAACTTCCAGCGAGTACGGAAATGTCGATGCTTCTGTCATCCGGCGCTTATCGCACGGCGGGCCCGGAACAGCTACCCGCAAACGAACCGGCCTGCGCGACCGAACGGAGCACCGGATCCGGGCTTTACTCCGGTCCCGTGCAGATCGCTCCGTCTCGCCGCTCACCCGAGCGGGTGGCGGCATGGGACCGGTGCCGACGCGCCCGCCCTCAAGGTTGCGGCGGACGATCGTTCGGCAGCCGCATGCCGGCAACCAGAATCCCTCCCGGAGCTTACACCCGAGCACCCCATCCCGAGGTGCGCACGAACGTGCCGAACGGGAACCATCGCCATGACCGACGACCGCAAGCCGCCCCGCCCGGATCATGGCGGCCCCCACACAGCCCAGGTGGGCGACCAGGGTCCGGGCAACCGCCCCGCCGATGCGGGCCCGAGCCCCCTCGTTCCCGGCGGCAGCGAGCAGCCGAAGAACGACCGCCGACGGCGGGGCGACCTGCAGAAGCGGCAGTGACGTCGGTCTTTTGGAAGCGGAACGATCGGCCCTCGCTTAGTGGCCGCGGACGCTGCGCTGACATCGATGAACGCTTGGCGCGCCCTACGGGACTCGAACCCGTGTTTTCGCCGTGAAAGGGCGACGTCCTAGACCGCTAGACGAAGGGCGCTGATCGCGGCTCGTTCGCCAGCGATGGCGCCGATATAGAGGGATTGTGGCGGGCGGGCAAGTCTCGATCAGCGGGGCTCGGCCACATCGACGAGGCGTGTTTCGACCCGCTCGGCGCCGCCCCAACGGTCGACCGAAAGGGTCCCGGCGACGTGGAGGGTGCGCCCGACCGCGTCGCGCAGGGCCTCGCCGAGCGGCTGGCCCGCGGCGCGAAAGGCGATGCCGCCGATGACGGCGCCGTCGCCGCCCCGCAGCTTCACGCGCACATGGCCCCCCGAGCCCACCTCGCGGGCCTCCACGAGCCGGTGATGCGGGAACACGAAGACCGGCTCGGGCTGGCCCGAGCCGAAGGGACCCGCCCGCTCGAGGGCCGCGAGCACGCGGGGCTGGGCGCCGCCGGCCGTCAGGCTCGCATCGACGCTGAGCGAATCGACCGCAAGCGCATGGCCCACCGCATCCGCCAGGGTGGCGCCGACGAAGGCCGCGAAGGCGTCGAGTTCGCGGGCCGGGATCGTCACGCCGGCCGCCATGGCGTGGCCGCCCCCCTTGATGGCGATGCCCGCATCGACGGCGGCGCGCACGGCGCGCCCGAGATCGACCCCCGGCACGGAGCGCCCCGAGCCGACGGCGGTTCCGTCCGGGTTGAGGGCGAAGGCGAAGGCCGGGCGGCGGAAGCGTTCCTTGAGCCGCGCCGCGATGAGGCCGACGATGCCGGGATGCCAGTCGGAGGACCCTGCGGCGATGACGGGCCGGTCGGGTGCCGCCTCCATCGCCATCGAGACCTGCGCCTGCGCCTCCTCCACCGCCACGAGTTCGATGGCCTGGCGCTCCCGGTTGAGACGGTCGAGTTCCGCGGCGAGGCGGCCCGCCTCGAGGGGATCCTGGCTCAGGAGCAGCTTCGAGCCGAGGGCCGCATCCCCGATCCGCCCGCCCGCGTTGATGCGCGGCCCGACGAGGTAGCCGAGGTGCCAGCATTCCGGCACGCCCGAGAGCCCCGCCGCATCGAGGAGGGCCGCGAGCCCCGCCCGCCCGCGCCCGCGCATCACGCTGAGGCCCTGGCGCACGAAGGCGCGGTTGAGGCCCGTGAGCGGCACCACGTCCGCCACGGTGGCGAGGGCGACGAGGTCGAGGCTCGCGAGGAGGTCGGGCTCCCGCGCGGCCTTGAAGAAGCCCCGGGCGCGCAGGGTCCGGTTGAGCGCGACGAGGGTGAGGAACACGACGCCGGCGGCGCACAGATGGCCGAGGCCCGAGAGGTCGTCCTGCCGGTTCGGGTTCACGAGGGCGAAGGCCTCCGGCAGGCGCTCCGGCGCCTGGTGGTGGTCGAGCACCACGGGGTCGAGGCCGAGGCGGCCCGCCTCCGCGAGGGGCTCGTGGCTCGCGGTGCCGCAATCCACCGTGACGAGGAGCCCGGCTCCTTGAGCCTTCAGCGCGCGGATCGCGTCGACGTTGGGCCCGTAGCCCTCGATGATGCGGTCCGGGATGTGGATGAGGTAGGGCACCCCGCAGGCGCGCAGGTATTCCGCAAGGAGCGAGGCGCTGCAGGCGCCGTCCACGTCGTAATCGCCGAAGATGGCGACGAGCTCCCGCCGCTCCACCGCATCGGCGAGGCGCGCGGCGGCGGCTTCCATGTCGGTGAGCGTGCTCGGATCGGGCAGGAGATCGCGCAGGCGCGGATTGAGGAAGCTTTCCACCTCCTGCACGGAGACGCCCCGCCCGGCGAGAACCCGCGCCAGCACGTCCGGCAAGCCATGGGTCTGCGCGATGGCGAGGGCCATGGTGGCCCGGGTCGCGTCGCATCGCTCGGTCCAGGTGCGGCCGAGGGCGGATCGCGCGACGCCGAGGAAGGGTCGCGGCTGGGACAGGAGGGCTGATTCGCTCACGGCCGGAGATTAGCGGCAATTGCGGGAGAAATGGGTCGGCATCGTCGCAGGTCCCCTCCCCGTCCCATGCAAAGCCGCGGCGCCCGTCGCCGCGACCCGGGCCTCAGAGGCCGAGCATCAGGCGCAAGTTCTGGACGGCGGCGCCCGACGCGCCCTTGCCGAGATTATCGAGCCGGGCCACCAGCACCGTGTGGCGGTAGCTCTCGTGCGCGAAGACGCGCAGCTCCATCCGGTCCGTGTCGTTGAGGGTCTCAGGCTCAAGGCGCTCCGTGCGCTTGCCGTTGAAGGCGGTGGGCACGACGGTGACGAGGTCCGCCCCCTCGTAGTGCCGCATCAGCGCCGTTTCGAGATCGGCCGGCGAGGGCTGCCCGGGCAGAAGGTCGAGGTGGAGGGGGATGCTCACGAGCATGCCCTGCCGGAAATTGCCGACGGAGGGCACGAAGATCGGCCGGCGCGTGAGGCCCGTATAGGCCTGCAGTTCCGGCACGTGCTTGTGCTCGAAGCCGAGGCCATAGAGTTCGAAGGCCGGGGCCTTGCCGGACTCGTAGGCCTCGATCATCGACCGCCCGCCCCCGCTATAGCCGGACACCGCATTCACGCTGATCGCGTGGTCCTTCGGGATGAGGCCCGCATCAACGAGGGGCCGAATGAGCGCGATCGCGCCGGTGGGATAGCAACCCGGATTGGCGACCCGGTCGGCCTCCGCGATGGCCCGGCGCTGCGAGGCGTCGAGTTCGGCGAAGCCGTAGACCCAGTCCGGCGCCACCCGGTGGGCGGTGCTCGCGTCGAGGAGGCGCGGGCCGCGCCCGCCCATGGCGTCGACGAGGGCCACCGTCTCGCGGGCGGCGTCGTCGTGGAGGCACAGGACGACGAGGTCGACCTCGCCCAGAATCTCGCGCTTCGCCTCCGGGTCCTTGCGGCGAGCCGGGTCGATGCTGAGCAGGGCGAGGCCGGGCAGACCCTGCAGCCGTTCGCGGATGCCGAGGCCCGTGGTGCCGGCCTCTCCGTCGATGAAGACGGTGGCGGTCCGCTGGACGTTGGGGACGGTCGGTGTGGTCGTCAGGGTCATGGCTTTTCGGCTGGTCTGCAGAGGTGTGAGCGCGCAAACAAAAACGCCGCGCTGGGCGCGGCGGTGAGGTTCTCTCTCAGGCAACCCTCATCGCGATCGCGCCGGAGCGGCAATCTGCTGGCGTCGGATCGGGGCGATAAAGCTCGACATCCCCGAACGTTACGCCCGGCTGCCCAAAGTGTCAACGAATCGTTGCCATTCCGTCGCAGCCAGCCACCCGGAACCGCGCTCGCGGCCCTTCTGTTGCTCCCGAAGATCAAGGTCCGGAGACGAATGATGGCGGCGACCGCGAAGAAGACCGATCCCAAGCTCTGGGAGCGCGTGAAGGCGAAGCTCATGAAGGGCTCGAAGGGCGGCGATCCGGGCGAGTGGTCGGCCCGCAAGGCGCAGATGGCCGTGCAGGAATACAAGGCGAAGGGCGGCGGATACGAAGGCAAGAAGACGGCCGACAATCACCTGCTCCAGTGGGAGAAGGAGGACTGGGGCACGAAATCCGGCAAGAAGAGCAAGGAGACCGGCGAGCGCTACCTGCCGAAGCAAGCCCGCGAGAAGCTCTCCGACGCCGAATACAAGCGCACGAGCGACAAGAAGCGAGCCGATACCCGCAAAGGCGAGCAGTTCTCCAAGCAGCCCCGCGACATCGCCCGGAAAGCGGCCTCCGCGCGCAAGACGGGCAAGTCCGCGGCGGGGATATCTGCGGCGGGCCAGGGCGCCACGAAGACGGCCCTGATGGAACGGGCCCGCAAGCAGGGGGTGCCGGGGCGCTCCCGAATGTCGAAGGCGGAACTGGAGCGCGCCCTCCGGTAGCCGGGCGCCGAACCCGGCTTGACCGCGGAGCGGTTTCGCGGTGTCTCAGCGCGTCCGGCAGCCCTGCCGGTGCCGCGTGACGGACGAAGCCCATGAGCGCCCCTGCCCCCACCTTTCCGGCTCCCGGGTCGAAGACCGACCTCGAGGAGGGAGCGCGGTTCACCCCGCGCTTCGGGGCCGACGGGCTCATCACCTGCGTGGCGGCCCACGCGGAGACGGGCGAGATCCTGATGGTGGCCCACATGAACGCCGCCGCCCTCGCGAGGACCCTCGAAACCGGCGAGGCCTGGTACTGGTCGCGCTCCCGCGGAGAGCTCTGGCACAAGGGGGCGACGAGCGGCCAGGTGCAGCGGGTGGTGGAGATGCGGGTCGATTGCGACCAGGACGCCGTCCTGCTGCGGGTTCTGGTCGGGGGCGACGGCGGCTGCTGCCACACCGGACGGCGGGCCTGCTTCTACCGGGTCGTCCGCCCGGACGGCACCCTGGCGCCAGCCGCGCCCTAAACCTGGGGATCCGGTCCTGGGGATAAAGCCGGACTCGCGCGCCCCTCCTGCAACCAACGGGGCCGTGAGCGCGTTCCTCATGCGATTTGCAGTGGAGCGCCCCCGTGAGCATACTCTGGACCATCATCATCGGCTTCATCGCCGGCATCATCGCCAAACTGATCACCCCCGGCCGGAACGAGCCCTCGGGCTTCATCCTGACCACGATCCTCGGCATCATCGGCGCCTTCGTGGCCACCTATCTCGGCCAGGCGATCGGCTGGTATCGGGCCGACGAGGGCGCGGGCCTGATCGGCGCGGTCGTGGGCGCTGTGATCGTCCTCGTCATTTGGAGCATGATCTCCGGCCGCAGGGACACCCGCACGTCCCTCTGACGGCTCCGGCCTTGCAGCAAAAAGGGCGGCTCAGGCCGCCCTTTTTCATGCCTCGGCTCGGCGGGCCTCAGGCCTCGCCGTTGATCGCCGCCTTGAGGGGGCAGTAGCCTGTGGCGCCCCGGTAGGCGAGGTAGGAGCCCGCGGCGAGCGCCAGTACGTTGAGCAGCGGGTTGGGACGCGGCTGCACGCCGGCGGCGGCAAGACCGAGCCCGAGGGCGAGGGACACGCCCCGCTCCTTCATCGACAGGTGGGGGCTGCCGGTCAGGGCGGTCCCAAGGGTATCCGTAACGGCGTTGGCCATGATCGTTCTTTCTCGAAATGAGGGTTGGTTCAGGGCCAACGCCGCCGCGACGCCGAGCGTTCCGGCGCGAGCGCGCGCCCGGCCCGCCAACGCCTCCCAAGCCGCTGAGGGAGGGCGAGCTTGGCACTTTTTTCACCTTAACCGCACCCACAGCCCCGCTTGCGGTGTTATTCATAGGCGCTTCACGGATGGGGCGCATGCTCTGGTGGCGTTGAGGCCTGTGCCATGAAGTGGGACCAGTTGATCGCCCGGCGGAGCGCTGGGCTCGGCGGCGGAGGAGCGGTGATGGACGCGCCCGTACTGCGCGAGACGCGCCCCAAGGTGAAAATCGGCCTCGCCCTCGGGGGCGGCGCCGCCCGCGGCTGGTCCCATATCGGCGTCATGCGCGTTCTGGCCGATGCCGGCATCGTGCCGGACGTGATCGCCGGCTGCTCCATCGGCGCGGTGGTGGGCGGGTGTTACGCGGCCGGCAAGCTCGACGAACTCGAAACCTTCGCCACGTCGCTCACCAAGCGGCGGGTCATGGGCCTCCTCGACTTCCACCTCGCCGGATCGAGCCTCATCGCCGGCACCCGGCTTCAGGCCCTCCTCGATCACGACCTCACGGATGCGCGGGTCGAGACCCTGCCGCTCCGCTTCTGCACCATCGCGACGGAACTCGTGACGGGCCATGAGGTCTGGCTCACGAAAGGCCCGCTCGTGAAGGCGATGCGCGCGTCCTACGCGCTTCCGGGCATCTTCGACCCCGTTTTCATGCGGGGCCGCTGGCTCATGGACGGGGCCCTCGTGAACCCCATCCCGATCACCGCCGCCCGGGCGCTGGGCGCCGACATCGTGATCTGCGTGAACCTCAACAGCGAGGTAAGGGCCCGCGGCACCGTCATCCAGAGCTACGACGCCTCCGAGCCCTCCCCCGACGAGGAGGAGATCGCGGAGGCGATCGTCGAGCCGCGCCGCTGGAGCCTCTTCGCGCCGGCCCGCCCGGCCCGCCCGAAGCAGCCGAACGCACCCGGCATCGCGACCGTGATGATCGATGCGTTCAACATCACGCAGGACCGCATCGCCCGCTCGCGCCTCGCGGGCGATCCGCCGGACGTGATGATCGCCCCGAAGCTCGCCAAGCTCGGTCTCTTCGAGTTTCACCGCGCGGCCGAATGCATCGAACTCGGCCGTCAGGCGACCGAGCGCGCCCTGCCGGACATCCTCGAGCTCATCAAGGATTCCGAGACGGTGGCCTGAAGAGGCGCCGGACTTCGCCGATCCGGCGCGCTGATCGTGCTTCAAGCCATCGCGATGTAGTCGCGCATCGCCGCGGTCTCGGCCTCGATCTCGGCCACCCGATGCTTCACCACGTCGCCGATGGAGATGATGCCGGTGAGGCGGCCCCCATCGACCACCGGGAGATGGCGGAACTTGCCGTCCGTCATGATCTCCATGACCTCGTTCACCGCGGCGGTCTCCGAGCAGGTGACCACCTTCTCGGTCATGGACCGGGAGACGGGCTCGTCGAGCGCCGCGGCGCCCCTCGCGGCGACGGCCCGCACGATGTCGCGCTCCGACAGGATCCCGAGCACCGGACGGAACGTGTTGCCCACCACCACCGCGCCGATGCGCTTCTCCGACAGGAGGCGGGCGGCAGCGCCGAGCGTCTGGTCCGCCTCGATGGTGACGACGTCCCGGCCCTTCGTTTTCAGGATATGCTTGACTGTCATGCGCGTCCCTCCGGTGGCCGCGGGAGCACGAGCCGTAACCGCTCGCTACCGCGTGCGTGGGACAGGCGGCGCCTCCCGCAGCATGCCGGAGGGCGAACCAGCCCTACGCGGGCCCGATGATCCGCCCAATCGACGCGGGTTTCAAGCGGCAGCGCTGATCGACCTGCGGTCGCGCGGATCGATCAGGGGAAAGAGGGCAAGGCCGATGACGAAACCGCCGAGATGCGCCTCCCAGGCGATGCTCGCATCCGTGATGCCGAGCGGCCCGGCAAGCACGGCGGACAGATAGTTGGTGGCCAGCCAAACGGCGAAGAACACGACGGCCCGCTGGTTGCGCACGAGGCCGGCGAGGGATTCGCGACGGCGCTCGTGGGGCTCGGCGAGGCGACCTTCGAGCAGCCAGCTCGGCGGCGAGAAGATGAACCAGATCGCTGCCGCCATCATGCCGGAGACGGCCGCGGAGGCGCCGACCATCGGCAGGGCCGACATCGGGTGGACGAGGGCATGGGCGACGGCGCCGCCGAGAGCCGTCGCGCCGGCCAGCAGCGCGAATCGCGCCGGGCCGCAGCGCCGGGCGACGGGCGTCCCGAAAGCGGCGAGCCAGACGGAGTTCATGAGCACGTGGCCCCAGGACCCATGGAGGAGCGCGTAGGTCAGACCGGTCCAGAGCCTGCCGCCCTCCTCCGCGAGAACGTAGCGAGCGAGTTCCCCTTCCAGCGTCGGCGCGCCCTCGGGCCCCTGCCCGATCGCCGCCAGGACCGACTCGCTCGTGGCGCCCCCGAAGGCGACGGACCAGCGGGCCGGCACCACGGCCCAGTCGATCAGCATGCGAAAGTCGGTGAACTCCGACAGTCCCCAGGAGCGGACCGCGTGGACGCCGACGAGGATCAGAACCGCCGCAAGAACGGAGCCCGGCAGGTTGAAGACCGGCTCGCGGGCGGGCCGATGCGGGGAGGAGGTCATAGGGCACCATGTTGGGGCTGGCGCGGGGAGCGCAAGCCCCAACGCTAAAGGGCTGTTAACGGGCGCGGTGTACGCTTGGTTAAGTTCAAGTCACCGCCAAGCCCATGCCCCTGTCCGCCGGCGTGAAGCCGCATTCCCCCGCCCGCGCCGCCGACCGCCGCCGCCACCAGCGCGTGCGCGTGGCGCTGCTCGGGCGCTACATGCTGCAGAGCCGGCAGGAATATCCCTGCCAGACCCTCGACATGTCGCCGGGCGGGATCTCAATCGTGGCGCCGGTGCGCGGCCTCATCGGCGAACGGATCGTCCTCTACGTGGAGCATCTCGGCCGGGTCGAGGGGCAGATCGTCCGCCATACGGATCTCGGCCTCGCCCTCAGCATCGGCGCCACGATCCGCAAGCGCGACAAGCTCGCCTCGCAACTCACCTGGCTCGCCAACCGGGACAGCCTGGGGCTCCCGGAGGACCGCCGCCACGAGCGCATCGTGCCGCGGCATACGGCGGTGCACGTCACGGTCGGCGATCTCGGCACCGTGACGGGGCGGCTCATCGACGTCTCGCTCTCGGGCGCCGCCGTCACCATCACGGAGCGCCCTGCCCTCGGCACCCTCGTCACCCTCGGCCAGACCACCGGCCGCGTGGTGCGCCACTTCGAGGGCGGCATGGCGGTGGAGTTCCTGCTGCCCCTCTCGCCAGACCGCTTCGACGAGAGCGTGATCCTCTAGCGGGTAAACGAGACGTAACCGCCGAAGATCGAAAAACGGCGCAAGATCAAAGCTTTGTTGACCGTGCCGCAGCTCCGCGGCCGCCGGCTGCCGATTCGCTCAAATTGATTCAATCCCGTTGAGCCGCCTCCAACACAGGCAGCGTCAGGGTGCCCTCAGGACAAACGAGGGACCTATGGGACGGACACCTCACATCATCATCGCCATGGCCATGGCCATCGGCCTCATGGTTTTCGCCACGGGCAGCGCCAGCGCTCAGGGACCTGCCATACTGCCGGCCGCGACAGGCCCGGCCCTTGAAGCCGGCCAGACCCGGCCGATCCCCGCCTGGATCCGCTTCTGCGACGCCAATCCCGAGGAATGCGCGGTCGACCGGAGCGAGCCCGACGTCATCAAGCTAACGGGCCGGATCTGGCAGGAGATCGTCGCCGTCAACATGCAGGTGAACGCCGAGATCCAGCCGGTCACGGACGAGAACCATTGGGGCGTGCCGGACATCTGGAGCTACCCGACGGACGGCCGCGGCGACTGCGAGGACTACCAGCTCCTCAAGCGCCATCTCCTCGTCCAGGCGGGACTGCCGCGGCGCGCCATGCGGATGACCGTCGTCATCGACGAGCGCGGCGACGGACATGCGGTTCTCATGATCCGCACGGATCGCGGCGACTTCATCCTCGACAACAAGCACCAGCGCGTCCTGCCCTGGCACCAGACGGGCTACATCTTCATCAAGCGCGAAGGCCAGGACGGCCCCGTCTGGGCTTCCCTCGGCGGCGCCATGTCGCCCGTCACGACGGCGAACCGCTGAGGCCTTCGCGGCCCGAGCTGCCCCCCGGTCTCGTCCCACCTTCCGTCCCGACCGGGGCTGCAGGGCGGGGTCAGCCCAACGGCTGACCCCGCCTTTTTGACCTTGGGGAGATTTCTGAATCCTTTTGGCAACAGGGAACGGCGTTGAGGATGCCGCGTTAACTCCGCCTTTACTTTGCCCTTGAGGCCCCCACCCGAGTCTGTCAGCTTTGGTTAAAAGAAGATTAACCAAATGGTGTGGGGCATGCGGGACATGGTTTTCGGTCCGAGGGATAACTTTGGTCAAAGGCTCGGCGCGGCAGCCGTGCAGCTTTTCCGGGCCGCTCTGGTGGGGATCCCGCTGGTGATCGGCGCAAGCGCCACCCAGTCCCAGACCCTGGCCGCCCTCCCGAGCGTCTCCCAGCCCGTCGAGCGCAACGGCGCAGCGAAACCCATCGCCGCCTGGACGCAGTTCTGCGAGCAGTTCGCCGCGGAATGCGCCGTCGACCCGTCCGAGCCCGCGATCGTGCAGCTGAACCAGCAGACCTGGAACGCGATCGTGCAGGTCAACCGCCGCGTCAACGCGAAGATCAAGCCGGTAACCGACAAGGATCACTGGGGCATCGTCGACCGCTGGGAATTTCCGGATGACGGCCGCGGCGATTGCGAGGATTTCCAGCTCCTGAAGCGTCGGCAACTGGCCGAGCGCGGTATCCCGCGCCGCGCCATGCGCATGACGGTCGTCATCGACGAGATCGGCGAGGGCCACGCGGTGCTCATGATCCGCACCGACCGGGGCGATTACATCCTCGACAACAAGACCTCCGCCGTCCTGCCGTGGGACCAGACGGGCTACATCTTCGTGAAGCGGGAGAGCCAGGACGGAATGGCCTGGGTGTCGCTCGGCGGCCGGACCGCCTCGCCGACCACCACGGCGAACCGCTGAGACGGCCTCCGGCCGTTTGACGGAAATCGGCAGAACCCGCCGCCGAGCCGGCGGGTTTTTCGTTTGGCGCGATCAGTCGATCCGCCGCAAGCCGGCGGCGAAACGCTGCCAGTTCTCCACGTAATGGCGGGCCGACCAGCGCAGCCGCTCGACGGCTCCGGCATCCAAGGTGCGGACCGCCTTGGCGGGCGCTCCGACGATCAGGGAGTTGTCCGGAAAAACCTTGCCTTCCGTCACGAGCGCGCCCGCGCCGACGAGGCTGTTCGCCCCGATGCGGGCGTTGTTGAGCACCGTCGCGCCCATGCCGATGAGCGCGTTCTCCCCGACCGTGCAGCCGTGCAGGATTGCGTGGTGGCCGATGGTGCAGCCGGCCCCGATGGTGAGGGGCGAGCCCTGATCGGTGTGGAGCAGCGCCCCTTCCTGGATGTTCGTCGCCTCGCCGACGTCGATGAGCTCGTTGTCGCCCCGGACGACGGCGCCGAACCAGATCCCGACGTCGAGGCCGACCCTGACGTTGCCGATCACATGGGCGTCCGGCGCCACCCAGTAGCGCCCAGCCTCGGGCAGGATGGGGGTGAGATCGTGGAGGGCGTAAATCGGCATGGCGGCCTCAAGGCGAGGAAGAGGGCGCGATTTGCGCACGGGGCGACGGCCCGTGTCCAGCGCCGACGCCCGGTCCGTCACGTTCAGGCTGAGCGCTCTCTACGCGGGGCGCTCACCCTGCCAGCATGACGGCGAGGTCGAGAACGAGGCGCCCCGAGAGCAGGCTCCACAGGCAAGCGATGATCGTGGCGATCATCACGAAATGCACCGGCCGGCGCTCGAAGCGGCGGCCGCGGACCGTGTTGCGCAGGATGATGAAGGGAGCGGAGAAAACGAGGACCGGAACGCTGGCCAGGGCCTTGACGCCGCCGGTCTCCAGCAGATGGAAGCTGGCCCGGCGCTCGGTCATGAGCTCGAAGGCGCTCGCCAGGAGGCCCGCGAAGGCGAAGCCCAGAACGAGCGACTGGAGGGATTCGAGGGCGGAAGGATCGATGGCCATGGGCGAGAGCTCCCGGATTGCCTGGAACTCTGCCCCACGATTAACGAAACGTTAACCCCAAACTGCCGCCATGGTTAACACGCGGCCGGCTGTGCACAGATCAGTCGTCGAGGTCCGTGTCCAGGATCGCCATGGTGAAGTTGAACGAGCGGTCGCCGTCTTCGTCGTCGACGAAGAGCACGCCGACGAACTCCTCCCCGATATAGACCTCTGCGGAATCGTCCTTCTTCGGCCGGGCAACGACGCGAATCGAATGGTTGGCAAACGTTTGGCGCAGGTAGCGCTCCACTTTCGCCATTTCGCTCTTGTCCACTGGAAAACCTTTCTGCATCTACCGATACGCTGCCCTTGCCACGCCGGGGAAACGTCGGCAAGCCCGAAGGGTTCGGGGCGCCTAGGCGATCCGGTCAGATGCCTTCCATGAAGGTGAGGGTCTGCTGCATGGACCGGGCGGGTTCCGCGCAGCCCGCCGTTCCCACCACTTTGGCCGGCACGCCCGCGACCGTCGTGTTGCGGGGCACGGGCTGGAGCACCACCGAGCCCGCCGCCACCCGGGCGCATTCGCCCACCTCGATGTTGCCGAGGATCTTGGCCCCGGAACCGATGAGCACGCCCCGGCGGATCTTCGGGTGCCGGTCGCCGCGCTCCTTGCCGGTGCCGCCGAGGGTCACGTCCTGGAGCATGGACACGTTGTCCTCGATCACCGCCGTCTGGCCAACCACGAGCCCTGTCGCGTGGTCGAGGAAGATGCCGCGGCCGATCCTGGCCTGCGGGTTGATGTCGGTCTGGAACACCTCGGAGGACCGGCTCTGGAGGTAGAGCGCGAAATCCCGCCGGCCCCGATGCCAGAGCCAGTGGGCGAGCCGGTGGGTCTGGATCGCATGAAAACCCTTGAAGTACAGCACCGGCTCGATGAACCGGGTCGCAGCCGGGTCGCGGTCCGCCACCGCCGTGATGTCGGCCCGGAAGGCCTCGCCGATGGAGCGGTCGTCGGCAGCGGCCTCGAGATAGGTCTGCTCGATGAGGTCCGCCGAGAGCGCCGGATGCCCGAGACGCCACGCAATCCGGTGAATGACGGCCGCTTCGAGGCTCGGCTGGTTGAGGACGGTTCCGAGCGCGAGCCCGGCGAGCGCAGGCTCCTCGCGCATCATGGCCTCGGCCTCGTCGCGGAGGCGAGCCCAGACGGGGTCGACCGTTCCCACGACGGCATCCTGGCCCTCGGGCCTCAGGCGTGCTTGGGTCATCGAAACCTCCTCTCGACGCCAGTGGCGCGTCGTTCGGTCTTTAGATAGACCTCCTCGCCGGATTTCCCTAGCCCCGCCATGCCCCTCTCCCTCCCCTCCCCGACCCCGAAGCTCACCGTCACGCTCGAAGGCGCGGTCGCCACTCTCGCGGTTGACAATCCCGCCAAGCGCAACGCCATCGACCTCGAGATGTGGAGCGCGCTCCCGGCCCTGATGGCGTCTCTCGAATGCGACGTGCGCGTGCGGGCAATCCTCCTGCGCGGCGCGGGCTCCGGCGCTTTCGCCTCGGGCGCCGATATCGGCGAGTTCTCGACCGTTCGAGCGGACGCTGCCGGCGGGCGGCGCTACGAAGCGGCGAACGAGGCCGCGTTCTGGGCGGTGGCCCATTGCGGCAAGCCCACGATCGCCGCGATCCGGGGCTTCTGCCTCGGCGGGGGTTTCGGCCTCGCGCTCGCCTGCGACATCAGGATCGCCGAGGACGGCGCGACCTTCGGCATCCCGGCCGCCCGCCTCGGGGTCGGGTATCCGCCGGGCGCCATGGCTCTCGTCGTGGCGGCGCTCGGCCCGGCGGCCGCCAAGGACCTCTTCTTCACCGCCCGCCGGATCGACACCGCGGAAGCCCGACGCCTCGGGGTGATCCAGCGGGTGGTCGGAGATGCGGAGCTCGACGTCGAGGCGGCGCTGCTCGCAGACACCATCGCGGCGAATGCGCCCCTGACGATCCGTGCCGCGAAGGCCGCCATCGACCGTGCCGCCGGGATCGGAGCGCCGGGCGCCGACCCGGCCGCACTGGCGGAGGCGTGCTTCGACAGCGCGGATTACGCGGAAGGCCGCACCGCATTCCTAGAGAAGCGCCAGCCGGCCTTCACCGGTCGCTGAAACCCTTAGACCTCGCGCCGGTAGGCGAAGTAGCGGCCGGGATCGATCCCAGTTTCGGCCGTCACGTCCCGGCAGCCCTCAAGGGCGAAGTCCCGGTCGGCCAGCATGAGGCCGCTGGCCCGCAGAAGGGGCGCGATGAGGGGCGACAGGCGCGCGGCGAGTCGCCGGTTCTCCTCCTGGTCTCCCGTGCCGATATCCGCATGGATGAGAACGGCGGCCCCATGGCCGAAGCGGTGGCGAAAGGCCGGCAGAGTCTCGAAAATGTCGCCGACGAGTAGGTGGCTGTCCGGCGGCATGCAGCTCGGATGGGCTGCGGGCTGGCGCTCGAAGACGTAGATGTCCCGGCCCGGGAGGCGGTCCCGCAGGTGGTCGTAGGTGCGGCCGTTGCCGAGGCCGAGTTCGAGGACGAGGCCCGGCTGGCTCCGCGCCCATTCGGCCGCCCAGTCGATCACGGTCCGCTGGGCGGTGAGACGGCGGATCACGCTGTCGAGGCGGGTCATCGGAACTCCCTAGGCGCGAGACGCAACGGCGCCGCGCGCAGACTTAAGGGACGGAGGGTTCGCGTGCAAATCGCCGCTGCATGAAGTCGAGAACGGCGGCCGCGAACACGTCGTTGCGGTCGCCCGCCACCATATGGCGCGCCTCCGCGACGTCCACGTATTCAGCTCCTGGCGCGAGCCGCAGGAACTCCTCGGCCGCAGCCGCGGTGACGAGTTCGCTCGAGCCGCCGCGGACGAGCAAGGTGGGAACCGGCAAATGGCTGACCGCATCCATGAGCCACCGTTCCGTCTCTTCCCAGGCGGTGCTGACGGGGCGGGGCCCATCGAGGAACCGGGGATCCCAATGCCAGCGCCAGCGGCCATCGGGACCCTGGCGGAGATTCTTCTTGAGGCCGTCGAGGGATGAAGGCTTGGGCCGGTGCGGCAGGTAGGCGGCGACGGCATCGGCGGCCTCGTTCACCGAGGCGAATCCTTCCTTCGCCCTTGCCCGCATGAAGTTCTGAATGTGATCGACGCCGCGCTCATCCATCTTCGGGACGATGTCCACGAGGACGAGGCCGGAAAAGCACGGGTCGCCCGGTTCGCCCAAGGCGTAGAGCGATGCCAGGCCTCCGAGCGAGGCGCCGACGGCCACCGGCTTCGCCCCATGCTCCGCCGCGAGCTGCCGCGCCACCGCCGCCGCATCCCGGCCGAAATCCGCGAAGGCATAGGCCCCGTCCGCCACCCATTCGCTGTCGCCGTGCCCACGCTGATCGAGCGTGACTGCATGCCACCGCTCCTCGGCGAGCCGACGGGCGGTTCGCGTCCAGGCATGGCGCGTCTGGCCGCCGCCGTGGAGCAGGAGAACCGGCCGTCCCGGGGGGCCGAGCTCGCTCGCGACGAGGCGGTTGCCGTCCGCTCCGGTGAAACTCCGGCTCATGGTCGGCTCGCCAGGAAGTCCAGCACGCCCTGCTTGTGCACCTTGTCGCCGACCGCGAGGTTGTGGTCGCGGCCGGGGATGTCGAGGGCGCGGGCTTTGGGCATGATGTCGGCGAGCTGCTGCGCCGAGCCGGCCACCGTGTCGGTCGTGCCGACGGAAACAAGGGTCGGCACCGCGATGGCCGCCACCTCGTCTTCGGACAGGGTCTGGCGCGAGCCGCGGATGCAGGCGGCGAGCGCCTGCAGGTCGCTCCGCGTCTGTTCGGCGAAGGCCCGGAACATGCGCTGCATGGGGTCCTTGAGGCTGTCGAGGGACGGCGCTTCCATGGCGTCCGCGATGTTGAGCGGCAGGCCGACGCCGTGAACGAGCCGGATGCCGAGCCCTCCGAGCAGGAGGGAGCGGACCCGGGCGGGCGCGATGACGGCAAGATGCGCCGCGATCCGCGCGCCCATGGAATAGCCCATGACGTCGGCGCGCTCGATGCCGAGATGGTCGAGGAGCCGGGCGGCGTCGCCCGCCATCACGGACGAGTCGTAGTCCTCCGCCCGGTACAGCTTGTCGCTCTGGCCGTGCCCCCGGTTGTCAAAGGCGATCGCCCGGAAGCCCGCCCGGGTGAGCGTGGTCACCCAGAGGGTGTTCACCCAGTTCACCGCGTGATTGGACGCGAAGCCGTGGATAAGGAGGATGGGATCGCCCGTGCCGCTCTCGGGGGGCACGTCGATGTAGGCGAGGCGGATGCCGCCGGAGGTGAAGAATTGCATGGTGGGCTGCTCGATCGCCGGCAACCTAAAGCATTTTTCCTCAAAGGCGACTCGCGCGGTGCCCGAATTGCGGGCGGATCGTTAAAAGCTTCGTGTTGAGGGCTCAGGGGCGCAGGGGCCGATGGAGCTTGCGAGCCTTGTCCCGGCGGGATACGCGGTGGGGATCAGCACCCTCAGGGTGGCACCTCGTTCCAACCATCAGGATCTGTCATGGCCGAACACGGCACCCCGCATTTCCACAATGACCTCGGCGTTCCGGTCATCCATGTCGGGTCGAAGGAGCTGATGTGCATCGGTGCGAAGCCCCCGATGGATCACCCGCACGTGTTCCTCGACATGGGCTACGACACCGAGATCGTGTGCTCCTATTGCTCGACCCTCTTCAAGTACGACCCCTCCCTCAAGGCCGACCAGGCCCGCCCGGAGGAGTGCATGTTCGACAAGGAGCAGGTGAACAGCGCCTCCTCCCGCTGACGCGATGAGCGGCTTGTCCATCGCCATCGTCGGAGCCGGCATCGGCGGCCTGACGGCGGCGCTGAGCCTCGCCCGGCGGGGCCATACGGTTACCGTCATCGAGCGCCGGAGCGGCTTCGCCGAAATCGGCGCGGGCCTTCAGCTCTCCCCCAATGCGAGCCGGATCCTGATCGATCTGGGGCTCGGCGCCGCCCTGCGCCGGGTGGTGACGGAGCCGCGCCGGGTTCTGATGCGGTCCATCGCGACCGGCGCCGTCATCGGCGAGGCCGCCCAAGGCCCGCACATGCGCGAGCGCTTCGGCGCCCCCGCCTGGGTGCTCCGCCGGGCGGATCTCCAGACGATCCTGCTCGACGCCGTCCGGTCGCACGCCTCCATCCGCCTCGTCATAGGCCGGTCCGTGGAAGGATGCGAGACGCACGAGCGGGGCGTGACGGTCGCGATGCTGCGCGCCAATGGCTCGCCCGAGACCGCCTCCTTCGATCTCGCGGTCGGCGCCGACGGCATCTGGTCGAAGCTGCGGGCGGCCGCGGGCATCGAGGTCAAGCCACGATATTGCGGCTATGTCGCCTGGCGCGCCACGGTCGCCCGCCAGCAGGTCCCGCCCGAGATTGCCGAAAACGAAACGGGCCTGTGGCTTTCGCGGGCAGGCCACGTGGTCCATTATCCGGTCGCGGCCGGGCGGCAGATCAACATCGTTGCCGTCCACCGGCGGGCCGATCCCGTGGAGGGCTGGTCCGTAAGGGGCTACCCGGAAGAGCTGCAGGCGCGCTTCGCCGGCACCGCTCCACTGTTCATGGGGCTGCTGCGGTCCCCGCACGACTGGCAGCTCTGGTCCCTGTTCGATCTGCCGGCCCGGCAGATGGCCGTGGGGCGGATCGCGCTCCTCGGCGATGCCGGCCACCCCGTCCTGCCGTTCCTCGCGCAAGGCGCCGCCCTCGCCATCGAGGACGCGGCGGTGCTGACCGGGATGCTTGAGGGTGCCGCCGACGTCCCGGCAGCCCTCGAGCTCTATGCCCGGCACCGCCTGCGGCGCGTCAGGCGGGTGCAGCGCGCCGCACGGTTCAACGGGCTCGTTTACCATGCGGGCCCGCTGGTCGCCTTCGCCCGCGACAGGATCATCGGGCGGCTCGGCGCCGCCGGGATGACGGACCGGTACGCGTGGCTCTACGGCTACCGCCCGTCCCTTGCGCCGGCCCGCGGCTCCCGCTAACGCTCAGCGCCGTACGCGGACGTGGCGAAACAGGTAGACGCAGCAGACTTTATTTGGAGTGCCCGGGCGGAAACGCCCGGAGTAGAACCGCTCAAAGTCGGGGAACGCTAACGGGCTCGCGCCTCAAGCCAATCCCGAGCCAAGCCCCTCCCCTGCAAGGGCGGCGGAAGGTGTAGAGACTGGACGGGCGGCGCCTAAGGCGGAAACGCGAAGGTGAAGGGACAGTCCAGACCACGAACGTCGAACCGGCGGCGGCGAAAGCCGAAGTGGTACGAAAATCTGCTTCCCTCTGGGAGTGCGGGTTCGAGCCCCGCCGTCCGCACCACATTCCGGAAAGTAGAAAGCGCCGGCGACTCTCGTTGGTGAGCGCCGGGAGACGCCGTCCCGCTCACCCCACCCGCGAGAAGATCCGCCGAAAGAGGAGGACGAGGCCGAGGCCCAGGAGCACGCTGTAGCCGATGGTGGCCGACGAGGCCGTGTTGTAGCAGACGGCCTGGCCGGTCCCCATGAAGCCGGTCGCCATCTGGCAAACGAGGCCGCCGACACTCGACGCAATGTTCTCCATAACCACCTCCGCTGGGCTGAGAACAGGGGCACCTTACACTCGCACCCATTGACGTCGCGTAAGCGGATTCAGTCGCTCTGTCTGCGCATTCTCCGCAAAGTTTCGTTTACCTTTGCGGCGGATCGGACCGGTCGACGGCGGCCAGAAGCAGCCGCTCCGCGGCCTGCTGAGCGCGCCGGGGGATCCGGGTGAAGGCCGCCGCGCTGCGGAGCGCGCCCGGCCAGACCTGGCCGGTGCGGACGAGGGCGCGGCGGCCAGCCTGGTCGCGGCTCAGGGCGAAGAGCCAGGAGGCGAGCCGGATCTGCCCGCCGACGTCCCGCCGAACCTGGGCGTGGTAGGCGGCCGCATCGCCTCCGGTGAGGTAGGTGGCGGCCGCAAGCATGCCGGTGTGAAGCGCGATCGCCATCCCGTCCCCCGAAAAGGACGGGATGACGCCGGCCTGATCGCCCAGGCGGAACAGCCCGGGCGGATCGTCCGCCGTCGGCGCGTGGACGAAACCGTAGGGTACCTGCGAGATGGTGAGGGGCTTCGGCAGGAGAGGCACGGCCCCGCCGAGCCGGGCGGCGAGGTGCGTGCTTCCCTGGGTCAGATGGTCGACGAGCCCGGTCCAGCTCCTGCCGAGGCGCTCGTAGAGGCTGCGCTGCGCGAGGAGACAGAGGTTCGCCATGCCGTCCTCGACGAGCTGGAGGCCGGCATACCCGCCCTCGAAGAGAAGCACCTCGATGTGATCCGCCAGGGCCGAAAGCTGGGGCGGCGTCAGGCGGAAATACATCTTGAAGCCGATAAGGTCGGTGGTGATTCCTTGCGCCCGCCGCTTCGCCCCGCGCACCTCGTGCTTGCCCGTCGCCAGGAAAACGGTGGCAGGCTCCAGAACCTCGCCGCCCGACAGGGCGAGGCGGACCTTGCCGCCCGTCGCGATCTCCTTCACCGCCGCGCCGCGCCGGACGACGACCCCGAGGCTGCCGGCCCGCGCGAGCAGCGCCTCGTCGAGGGCCCGCCGGGTGAGCCCAACCCCCGTAAAGGGAAGAGCGGTTTCCGCACTGTCCGACTCGTGCACGAGACGCGCCCGCGTCATGGGCGCACCGCCGAGGCCGACCGGATCGAGGCCGAGATCCGCGAGGGCGGCCTGCGCCTCGACGCTCAGGAACTCGCCGCAGATCTTGTGGCGCGGCGCCGTCTCGCGCTCGATCAGCAGGACCCGGCACCCCACCCGGGCGAGCCAGCAGGCCGCGGAGGCGCCAGCCGGACCGCCGCCCACGACCACGACCTCGTGCGCGTCCCTCCTCATCGGATCCGGCCCACGCACAGGCGGAAGGGCACGTGCCAGCGGATCTCGACCGCATCGGGTCCGAGGCCCGCATGGGCAACGATGCGGGCCCAGTCCTCCTTTCGGAACGCACGGGCGATGGAAACCGGGCCGTCATGCTGCACGAAGCGGTGCCACCGGGCGATTCGCGCCATCAGCATGAAGGCGTAATAGGGCACGGCGTGCCGGTGGAGATCGTTCACGAACCAGCCGCGCCGGGCCACCCGCTCCATCAAGGCGACGAACCGCATGGCGGCCTCGTCCGGCAGGTGATGGGTGAAAAGCGAGCTTACGACGAAGTCGACCGGCCGGTCGGGCCGGAAGGCGAAGACGTCCCCCGTGCGGAACTCGATGCCCATGGCGGGGGGCGTCGCCTCGCGGGCCACCGCCGCACTCCAGGGATTGAGGTCGACGCCCACGAGGTCCGGCACGAACCCGCGCCGGGTGCACCAGCCGTGGATGCGGCGGAGCATGTCGCCGTGGCCATAGCCCACGTCGAGGATCGTGAGGGAGGAGCCTTTCGGGATATCGCGGGTGGCGCGCTTCAGCCAGGCGAGGGTCGGCCAGGGGGCGAGCGTGAGGGTGTTAACAGAGGCAAGATCGGTGAGGCAGGCCCGGAACTCGTCGAGGCCGACAGGCTCCTCGTCCATGAGCTCCGTCTCGGTGCTCCGGCTCCGGAAGCTCCAGCGCATGGCTCACCCGGCCATGCGGAACCGGAACGTCTCCGCCACGAGGCCGGGCCCAAAGGCCATGCCGAACCCGTTCATGGCTCCCTCGCGGGCCCGCATCATGCGGTCGAGCACGAACATGATGGTGGCGGACGACATGTTGCCGTAGTCACGCAGCACGCCCCGCGACCATTGAAGCGCGCCGACGCCGAGGTCGAGCCCCTGCTCCACGGCGTCGAGGATGGTGCGGCCGCCCGCGTGTACAGCCCAGAGGTCCACGTCCTCCGGCCGGCCGCCGCGGAAGATGCCGCCGTCGTCGTTGCGCGAACGCTCGTGCCGCAGGGCCTTCGTGATGCGGCCCGGCACCTCGCCAGACAGATGCATCTCGAACCCACTGTCGCCGATGTGCCAGGTGATCAGCTCCTCGGATTCCGGGATCGTGGCGGCCCGGAAATCGGTCAGCGCGATGCCGGTGGGCTCGGCCGAAACGAGGCTCGCGGCGCAGCCGTCGCCGAAAAGGAGTGCGCTCAGGATCTGTTCGAGATTCGAGGTCTCCTGCATGTGAAGCGTGCAGAGCTCGAGGTTGACCACGAGCACCCGCGCCTCCGGCTCGGAGCGGACGATGTGGTGGGCCGTCTTGAGAGCGTTGACGGCCGCCGAGCAGCCCATAAAGCCCACCATGGTGCGCTCGACCGACGGGTTGAGCTCGAGGGCTCGCATGAGCTGCTGATCGATGCCCGGCGCGGTGAAGCCCGTGCAGGACGCGACGACGAGGTGGGTGATCGTCTCACGCTCCGCCGCGATGTCGAGAGCGGCGACGGCGCGCTTGGCGAGGTCGAGGCCGTGCTCCTCGAAGCGCCGCATTCGGGCGGCGGTACCGGGAAAATGGCCCCGGCCGTAGAAGCCTTGGGCATCGGCCGCGATGGTCAGCGTCTCGCCGGGCTGGAAGTAGGAGTAGCGGTGCTCGATCTCCGCCCGCTGAGCCATCCGGCGGAAGAGCAGCTTGCTGCGGCGGTCCTCCAGGTACCCGTCCATGTAGTCGATGAAGGTGCCGTGGACGTCATGATCGGGAACGGCGGTTCCGATCCGGTTCACATACGCGGTGATCATGAAACGCCCGACCTTGAGGTTCACGCGAGCAACATCTGCCCATCGCTAACACCGCAGCTGCCCAAAAAGTTGAGGCATGCGCCGGTGTGTCCCACCTCGGCTAGAAGTCGAAGAAGGGCGGCGGGCCGGAGATGCAGCGGTACCCGGCGAAGCATTGCGGCGTGTCGGCAGCCGGCACGTAGGCCGGCTCGGTATACTCGTCCCGCTGGCAGAAGCCCCGGTGGCGCACGAAGCGGTCATAGGTAAAGCCGCCGGTGCCGAGCACCACGGCGCCCTGGGAGGCGACGATCTGCTGGACGTTGGCGCACCCGAGGCGCGGGGTCTGGAGCCGCGCCTGCGCGAAGGCTTCGGTCGCCAAGAGGACGGGAAGAAGAACGGGAAGGACGGCCAGCATCACGCGCTTCATGGCAAACACTCCAAGGCTCCGCGCGAGATAACGCCGAACCCCCCGCTGCGGATCGCCCGGGCGCGGGCGCCTCAACAAAGCGTGATCAGGCCGAGCGTTGCGGCCTGCCGAACCGGCTGACGCGCTCGACCTCGACGCTCCGGTCCTCCGCCTCCGCGGGCCGCACCGGCGCTGGCTCGCGGCCGCGAGCGGCCGCCGCCTCGCCGTCCTGCGCGAGATGATCGTACTGTGCCATGTATTGGGGCTTGAAGCGCAGATCCATGAGGGCCCGCAGTTCGGGGGCGGTCAGATCCATGGTGTTGGCGTTACGCCAGCGCTTCTTGAAGGGCGTGCGCCGGGAGGCCGGCCAGGAGTTGCGGACCTCCTCCTCGATCTGAAGGATGATCTTGCCCCACAGCGAGCGCTTGAAGGTGAAACGTCCGGTCAGCGCCATGATCAACACTCCTCCGTCGCCCGCGCTGATCGCGTGGCCCTCGTGATGAAAGAGAAAGCTCCAGCGGACGCCCGCGTTCCAATGAACATAGCACCCGCCCGGGCCGATCAAATGGGGGTCTTCCCATGCGCCCGTCGCTCTCCACAGGCGCGGCGCCGCAGGTCAGAGCATGGGCCTCAAGCCCCGCACCATGTCGATCGTCCCCGCATAGTCGATCTTGCCGTTGCCGAGCACCGGAACGGAGGCTACCAGGATCGCCCGCGGAACCCACAGCTCCGGGTAGCCCTGCTGCTTCGCGTGGGCGAGAATCGAGTCGCGGTCGGCGGCCGGCTTGTCGGTGACGAGCACGATCTGCTCGCCCTTGCGGGGGTCGGGCAGGGTCACGACCACGTGGTTGCACTCGGGCCAGAGCGCCTGGACCATGGCCTCGACGGAGGCAAGGGACACCATCTCGCCGCCGATCTTGGCGAAGCGCTTGGCCCGGCCTCGGATGGCGACGAACCCGTCCTCCACCACGACGATGTCCCCCGTATCATGCCACCCGCCCTCCGGCCGGGCGAGGCCGCCCGGCGCCGCTGGGTCGAGGTAGCCCAGCATCACGTTGGGACCTCGCACGGCGAGACGCCCGCCGACGTGAATGCCCTCAACCGGATCGAGTCGGTACTCCATGCCGGGAAGGAAGGGCCCGACGGTGCCGGGGCGGTTGCTCTGGGGCAGGTTGCAGGCGATGACCGGCGAGCATTCCGTCGCACCGTATCCCTCGATGATGGTCGTGCCGTGCCGGTCCCAAAGGCGGCGCGTTTCGTCCTTGACCCGCTCGGCACCGGCGATGACGAGGCGCACGGATTTGAGGTCGCCCTCGTCCGCCGCACGGGCATAGCCCTGGAGGAAGGTGTCGGTTGCGAGGAGGACCGTCGCCCCCGTGCCTTCAATCAGCTTCGGAATCTGCCGGTAGTGGAGCGGGCTTGGATAGAGCACCGATTTCATGCCGTTGAGCACGGCGGTGAGCAATCCTGCGGTGAGCCCGAAGGAGTGGAACATCGGCAGCGGGTTGAAGAAGACATCCGCATCCGTCAGCACGTCGCCCGCATGGGCCTTGACCTGACGGGCATTGGCGACGAGGTTCGCGCTCGAGAGAACCACGGCCTTTGGCACGCCCTCCGACCCGGAGGTGAAGAGCACCACCGCTGGGTCGTCCGGCGCCATCTGCGCGCGGGCATGAATGCGCCGGGCAAAGGCGCTGGCGAGGAGCCCGAGCATTTTGTCGAGGCTCGTGATGCTCTTGCGCACGTCCTCGAGCCAGATCACCGTCCGGCCTTCGCCGATGGCGTCCACCACGTCGTCGAGCTTGGCCTGTTCAACGAAGCGCCGCGATGTCACGACGGTGCGGACGTCGGCGACCTCGCAGGCCGCCTTCAGGTTCTTGATCCCGGCCGTGAAGTTCAGCATCGCCGAAATCCGCCCAAAGGCGTTGAGGCCGAAGATCGTGACCACGAGGCCCTGGACGTTCGGCAGCAGCACCCCGACCCGTTCGCCGGGTCGGCTCAGGCCTTCCAGCTTGCGCCCCAGCACCAGGGCGCCCAGCACGAGCCGCCCGAAGGTCAGCGGCTGCCGTTCGGGATCCTCCAAGGCAAGCCGATTGCGGCCGAAGCGGTCGCGCGCGTCGAGGAGCGCTCCGAAGAGCGTGGTGCGCGTCAGCGACCGGTCGAAACTCTGGATACTCATGCGCCGCGCCTGAACCGGAGCCTCGATCGTACCGAAAGGCGGGCCTGCCGGAAAGCCCGCCCTACCCGGCCGCGCCCTCTTTGATGGGCGCCTGATAGGTGAGGCCCATGTCCCAGGGGAAGTAGATCCAGGTGTCCTGACTCACCTCGGTCACGAAGGTGTCGACCATCGGGCGCCCGACAGGCTTGGCGTAGACGGTCGCGAAATGGGCGTCCGGCAGCATGTCCCGAACGATCTTGGCGGTCTTGCCGGTATCGGTGAGATCGTCCACCACCAGAACGCCCCGGCCCGTGCCGTCGCCAAGGGCCTTGATGGCTGGCGCGATGTCTTTCAGCACCTTGAGTTCGCCCTGGCTGTTGTAGTCGTGATAGCTCGCGATGCAGACGCTCTCGATGAGCCTCACATCGAGTTCCCGGGCCACGATGGCCGCCGGCACGAGCCCGCCCCGCGTGATGCACACGATCGCCTGGAAGGGTCCGGCCGCGGCAAGCCGCCAGGCGAGCGCCCGCGCGTCGCGGTGGAACTGGTCCCAGGAGACCGGGAAGGCTTTCGGCGAGGAGGGTGACATGGAGGAAACCTTTGCGGGCGGTTAAAGGGGAGCGCGGTCGCCCTGGAGCCGGGCGACAAGAGCCTTGACGTCGGCCAGCGCAGCCGCGGCCCGGGCAGGATCCTTCGACCGGACGACGATTTGGTTGCGGAAGCCCGCGGCCGAGAAGGATGGATAGGAGCCGATGGAGACGCCCCCATGGGCCGCCGCGATGGCGGTCAGGCCTTCGGCGTAATTGCCCTCGGCGAGCCCCTCGGCCTCGACGGTCTCGACCGTCATGCGGGCGCCGGTCTGGAGGGTCGGAGCGACGCGGTCGAGCATGGCCTGCATGATGGCCGGCACGCCCGCCATGACGATCACGTTGCCGAGGCGAAAGCCGGGGGCCTTGGAAATCGGGTTCTCGATGAGGTCGGCCCCGTCCGGGATGCGCGCCATGCGAAGCCGCGCCTCGTTGAGCTCGTCGGCGCTATAACGCTCCTGCAGCATGGCCACGGCCCGGGGATCGCGGTCGACGCCGACCCCGAAGGCCTTCGCGATGCAATCGGCCGTGATGTCGTCGTGGGTCGGGCCGATGCCGCCGGTCGTGAAGAGGTACGTGTATCGCTCCCGCAGGGCGTTCACGGCCGCAACGATCTCGGCCTCGACGTCCGGCACGACGCGGACCTCCCGAAGGTCGATGCCAAGGCCGGTCAGGTACTCGGCGAGATAGCCGATGTTCTTGTCCTTGGTGCGCCCGGAGAGGATCTCGTCCCCGATGACGAGGAGGGCGGCGGTGACGGTTTCGGCCATGGGGGCTTCCTTTCGGGGGCGTTTATCCGGTGCTGCGGCAATGCTCAAGCACGTCTTCGGTTGAAGGTTCCGCCCGACGCTGGTAGGGCATTGACCCCGCCAAGCCCCTCCCCATGCGCTTCCCAGCCCCCCTCATCGAAGGCCGCCTCGTGGAGCGCTACAAGCGTTTCCTCGCCGACGTCGATCTCGTCACGGGCGAGCGGGTGACGGCGCATTGCGCCAATCCGGGCGCGATGCTGGGCCTGAAGGAGCCCGGCAGCCGGGTGCTGCTGGGGCCGGCCCAGAACCCGGCCCGGAAGCTCAAATACGACTGGGAGTTCGTGGAGGTGCCGGCGGGCGGCGGGCCTCATCAGCTTATCGGTATCAACACCTCGCGCCCCAACCGCCTAGTGGCCGAGGCGCTGGCCGCCGGGCAGCTCGAACCCTTCCGCGGCTACGACCGGATCCGTCCGGAGGTCCCCTACGGCCGCAACAGCCGGGTGGATTTTCTCCTGGAGCGCGACGGCGCCCCGCCCTGCTACCTCGAGGTGAAGAACTGCCATCTCATGCGGGAGGCCGGGTTCGCCGAGTTTCCGGATTGCGTGGCGGCCCGCAGCGCCAAGCACCTCTACGAGCTCGCCGACATGGCGGCCGCCGGAGCGCGGGCGGCCCTCGTCTACATCATCCAGATGCAGGCCGATCGCTTCGACGTCGCCCGCGACGTGGACCCGGCCTACGACCGCGCTTTCCGGCACGCGCTCGCCGCGGGCGTCGAATCCTACGCCTACACCTGCCGGATCACGCCGGAGGAGATCGTTGTGGACCGGCCGGTGCCGATCGTGACGCCCCGCTCCTAAAGCTTGCCGATCGCCTCGTGGAACCGGGCGCAGACGGCATCGAAGCCCGCCCGCGTCGGATGCAGTTCGTCATGCCACTCGTCGCGCGGCACGACCCCGCGCAGATTGACGTACTGAACGAAGCCCGGGTACTGCCCGGCCAGCTTCGAGAGCGCCTTGTTGTAGCGGTCCATCGCGACCTTGATCACGCCAGCCCACTTCTCCCGGGGCACGCCGCGGAACTTGAGCGGCTTGCTGATCCAGGCGAGTTCCTTCGGCTCCGGGTAGTCGTAACCGTGGATAAGGATCTCGAGCTGCTTCGTCTGGTTGCGGCTGGCGAGGTCCTCGAAGATGAACCTGTAGAACAGCAGGATCTGGTGGACGGCCTCGTCGAAGGCGGCCGTGTCGAGATACTCCGAGGGCTTCATGTCCTCGCCGCCGCGGTGCTGGTGGATGAAGTCGGCGAGTCGGCCGTTGAGGCCCGACTTCATCCCGAGAAGGTCGTTCCCTCCGCCGCCGAGCAGGAAGACGTCAGGCTTCCAGCCGAGCAGCACGTCGAGATACCCGCCCGGCCCCTTTCCGCCGAGGGCGATGGTCTCGATGGTATCGCCCCAATGGGCGTTGTTGCGGACGTTATAGCCGAGGGCCTTCAAGCCCCGCTCGATGTCGTAGTCCGACCCTCCGACCGTCGCGAGCTTGACGGCGAAATCCGGCAGGCGAAACCACGAGTCGCCTTCCATCGCGATGTTGATGCTGTCAGCCGGTCCCATGGCGCGCCTCCCTGACCCGCAGACATGCAAACACAAGCTTGAGCGTTGAGCAACCGGGAGTTGCTGCCGCGACCCGCTACCGCTTTTCGTAGACGAGGTTCAGCCGGGTCTGGGCGAGAAGCCGATAGCCCTGCCGCTCCAGGAGCGCCGGCAGATCGATCTGCCACTGGTTCCGCGCGTCCTCGAGCACGAGCAGCGTCGGATGAAGCGACCGGGGGGCGTTGCGGAAGAAGGGGTCGAGGATCAGATCCTCTGCGCCCTCGACGTCGAGCTTGACCGCATCGACATGGGTGATGCTCTCCTGCTTGAAGAGATCGAGCAGGGTCACGGCCGGGACGCGCACCGCACCGGTCGGGCTGGAGCTGACCACCTTAACGCTCGATTCGCCGTTGTTGGACGGGTCGAGGAATAGCGTGAGCTCGCCCGTCTTGTCGGCGATCGCGCAGGCCACCGCCTTGACGGTGCCGAACGGGTTCTGGCCGATATTGTAGGTGAGGCGGTCGAAGATGTCGGGCTGGGGCTCGACGGCGAGGACCCGGCCCGTGGCGCCGGCCCGGGCGGCGACGAACAGAGCATAGGCGCCCACATTCGCGCCGATGTCGACGAAGGTGAAGCGCTCGCCGATCCGCTCCTCCAGAATCGCCCGCTCCTGGGGATCGAAGAACTGCGGCGTGAAGAGAATGCGCTTCTCGCAGACGTTGTTGTAGGGATAGAGCCGCATCCGGGCGCCGAGCGTTTCCACGTCGAGGGGCTGCCCGTCGAGGGACTGGACCGCAAGGTGCCGCAGGAAGTAGGCGAGGCGCCGGCCCGCCCACCGGTCCGGCATGGCCCGGGTGCGCTCGATCGCCCAGCGGGCGAAGCCCGTGGGCGTATGGGAGCCGAACGGTTCCGGATCGTTCATGCGGGAAGCTTCGCCTTGCCGTTTTCTGCCGGCGATGCGGCCGGGATGGGGCCGCTCATGGCACCCCTGTTGCCCGTTCGCAAGCCGGGCCATGCGTCCCAAGCGCTTGCGTCGCACGCCCCGCCGCCTACATTGCAGCCTTTAGCAGGACCCTTCGATGACGGATCTCGATACCCTCGAGCGCAAGCGCGCCCCGGAAGCGCCCCTCCATGGACCGGATGGCTTCGCCGCCATGCGCCGGGCAGGCCGGCTCGTGGCCGAGGCGCTCGACATGATCACCGAGCATGTCCGGCCCGGCGTCACCACGGAGCGGATCGACCAGATCCTGTTCGACTTCGCGATCCAGCACGGCGCCTATCCGGCGACGCTGTACTACCGGGGCTACAACAAGTCCTGCTGCACCTCGATCAACCACGTGGTTTGCCACGGCATCCCGAACGACAAGCCGCTCCGCGACGGCGACATCGTGAACATCGACTTCACGGTGATCCTCGACGGGTGGCACGGCGATTCGAGCCGCATGTACTATGTGGGCGAAGTCCCCCGCCGGGCCCAGCGCCTGTGCGAGATCACCTACGACGCCATGATGCGCGGCATCGCCGCCATCCGGCCGGGCGGTTGGACGAACGATATCGGGGCCGCGATCCAGAGCTTCGTCGAGGCCGAGCGCTGCTCCGTGGTGCGCGACTTCTGCGGCCATGGCCTCGGCGAGGTCTTCCACGACGCGCCCACGATCCTGCACTACGTGGAGCCCGCCTACAACGTGGAGCTCAAGCCCGGCATGATCTTCACCGTGGAGCCGATGGTGAATCTCGGCCGGCCCCACGTGAAGGTTCTCGCCGACGGCTGGACCGCGGTGACCCGCGACCGCTCCCTCTCGGCGCAGTTCGAGCATACCGTGGGCGTCACGGAGACCGGCGTCGAGATCTTCACGCTGTCGCCCAGCGGGTTCGACCGGCCGCCCTACGGCGCCTGAAACCCGACCGGCGAGGGTGCCTCGGCCCTTCGGCAGGGCTAGGCCCCCGCCCAGCGGTGCTGTAAGGTCGCGCGACACGGCCCGCGGCTGAGGCATGAGCGACGACATCCCCCATTATCATGGCCACCGCGACCGCCTGCGGGCCCGCTTCGCGGAGGCGGGGGGCGACGCGCTGCCGGACTACGAGCTGCTCGAACTCCTGCTCTTCCGATCCATTCCGCGGCGGGACGTGAAGCCCATTGCCAAGGAGCTCATCAAGCGCTTCGGCACCTTCGCGGAGGTGCTGGCCGCCCCGGCGCAGCGGCTCCTCGAGGTGGACGGGATCGGGGAGAGCGTGGTGGCGGATCTCAAGATCGTGGAGGCCTCGGCTCGGCGGCTCGCGCGGGGCGCGGTCGCGAAGCGCCCGGTGCTCTCGTCCTGGACCTCGGTCCTCGACTATTGCCGCACCGCCATGGCCTTCATGGAAAAAGAGCAGTTCCGCCTCCTCTTCCTCGACAAGCGCAACGCCCTCATCGCCGACGAGGTGCAGCAATCGGGCACGGTCGACCATACACCGGTCTACCCGCGGGAGGTGGTGAAGCGGGCCCTCGAACTCTCCGCCACCGCCATCATCCTCGTTCACAACCACCCCTCGGGCGACCCGACCCCCTCCGCGGCGGACATTTCCATGACCCGCGAGATCGTGGACGTGGCCAAGCCTCTCGGCATCGTCGTTCACGACCACATCATCGTGGGCCGGGAAGGCCATGCGAGCCTGAAGGGTCTCAGACTGATCTAAAGGTCATGCTTCCCCTGGAACGCATCTTGCGTCTACGCTGACGCCTTCAGGACGAACAGGGTGGAGCGGATGGGACGAGCGGCGTTCGACGAAATGCAGGGCCTGGTCAATGGCCGCGAACCCACGATCCGTGCCGCCTACCAGCACCTGAAACACTGGCTCGACAGGACCCCGCCCGACGTGTTCGACGCCCGCCGCAGCCAGGCGGAGCTCTTCTTTCGCCGCATCGGCATCACCTTCGCCGTCTACGGCGACAACGAGTCCACCGAGCGACTGATCCCCTTCGACATCATTCCACGGGTTCTCACCAAGCCCGAATGGACCCTTCTCGAACGGGGCCTGAGGCAGCGCGTGACGGCGCTCAACGCCTTCCTCAAGGACGTGTACGGTCCCCAGGAATGCATAAAGGCCGGGATCGTTCCGGCCGACCTCGTCTTCCAGAACCCCCATTACCGTCCGGAGATGATCGGCTTCGAGGTGCCGCACGACACCTACGTGAACATCGCCGGGATCGACATCGTGCGGGTGGACGAGAGCACCTTCTACGTGCTGGAGGACAACGCCCGCACCCCCTCGGGCGTGTCCTACATGCTTGAAAACCGGGAGGTGATGATGCGCCTCTTCCCGGAGCTCTTCGCCCGGCACAGGGTCGCGCCCGTCGAGAACTACCCCGACGCGCTCCTCGCGACGCTCCGTTCGGTTGCGCCGCGGTCCGCGAGCCAGGACCCCACCGCGGTCCTGCTCACGCCGGGCCGTTTCAATTCGGCCTTCTACGAGCACTCGTTCCTCGCCGACAAGCTCGGCATCGAACTCGTGGAGGCAACCGACCTCTTTGTGAAGGACGACGTCGTCTACATGCGGACGACGGAGGGCCCGATGCGGGTCGACGTGATCTACCGTCGCATCGACGACGAGTACCTCGACCCCCTGGTCTTCCGTCCGGATTCCGTGCTCGGGGTGCCGGGCCTGATGTCTGCCTATCAAGCGGGCAACGTCACCCTCGCCAATGCCGTCGGAACGGGCGTGTCGGACGACAAGGCCGTCTATTCCTACATGCCCGACATCGTCCGCTTCTTCACCGGCGAGGACGCCATCCTGCCGAACGTCCCGACTTGGCGCTGCCGCGAGGAGGACAGCCTCGCCTACGTGCTCGACAAACTGCCGGAGCTCGTCGTCAAGGAGGTGAACGGGTCGGGCGGGTACGGGATGCTCGTCGGGCCGCACGCGACGAAGCGCGAGGTCGACGAGTTCCGCCGCAAGTTGAGACACGCGCCGGACGGCTTCATCGCCCAGCCGACCCTCGCGCTCTCCACCTGTCCGACTTTCGTGGCCTCCGGCGTCGCGCCCCGGCACGTGGATCTGCGCCCCTTCGTTCTCTCCGGCGCGGACGACATCCGCATCATGCCGGGCGGGCTGACGCGGGTCGCCCTGAAGGAGGGATCGCTCGTGGTGAACTCGAGCCAGGGCGGCGGAACCAAGGACACCTGGGTGCTGGATGGCTGAAGCATCCATCGAAGCCGGTTCACCCGGAGACCCACCTCGCTTAGAGATGTAGCCCTCCATGCTCTCCCGTACCGCCGATTCCCTTTACTGGCTGTCCCGCTACACCGAGCGAGCCGACTTCGTCGCCCGCATCCTCGACGCGACCCTGCGCCTCGCCTCCCTCCCCTCGAGCTATGGCGGCGAGCGCAACGAATGGGAGAGCGCCGTTTCGGTGGCGGGGGACCTGGCCGAGTTCAAGCGCCACTACGACACGGCCAACGAGGATACCGTCCGGGACTTCCTGGTCTTCAGCCAGAACAACCCCTCCTCGATCCGCAACTGCATCGAGGTGGCCCGCGACAATGCCCGCGCGGTGCGGACGGCCCTGACCGTCGAGATGTGGGACGCCATCAACGGCGCGTGGCTCGAGCTCAAGAAGAAGCCCTCCCGTGACATGACGCACGAGGAGTTCGTGCGCTTCCTCGATTGGGTGAAGAGCGTGACCCTCGCCTTCGACGGCTCGGCCTACCGGACGATGCTGCGCAACGACGCGTTCTGGTTCACCCGGCTCGGGGGCGCGGTGGAGCGGGCCGACAACACGGCCCGGATCCTCGACGTGAAGTACCAGCTCCTGCTGCCCGCGACGGAGCGCGTCGGCGGGTCCCTCGACTACTTTCAGTGGACCACCATCCTGCGCGAGGTGTCCGCCCTCACCGCCTATCACTGGGTCTACCGCGAGAGCGTGAAGCCCTGGCTCGTCGCCGACCTTCTCATCCTCAACCCGCAGATGCCGCGCTCGCTGGCCAACTGTTACGAGATCCTGATGCGGCACCTCGATCTCATTGCCGAGGCTTACGGACGGCGCGGCCCGAGCCAGCGTCTGGCAAGCAACATGCGGGCCCGCCTGTCCTCGACCGATATCGACGCGGTGTTCAAGCAGGGCCTGCACGAGTTCATCGAGGAGTTCATCGCCGACAACAACAGCCTCGGCTCGGCGATCTCCCAGCAATACCTGACCTGACATGCGCGTCCGCATCACGCACGAGACCGTCTACACCTACGAGCGTCCGGTCCGCGGGCTCATCCAGCACCTCAGGCTGACGCCCCGCGATCATGACGGCCAGCACGTCCTGCGCTGGCGCATCGAGCCGAGCGCGGACGGGCGCCTCAAACGGGGCGAGGATGCGTTCGGCAACGTGCTTCACACCTTCTCGGCCGACGGTCCCGTCGAGGAGCTCACTGTCCGCGTCCTGGGCGAGGTCGAGACGAACGAGATGCACGGGGTGGTGCGCGGAACCGTCGAGCGCCTGCCCGATCCGTTCTACCTTCGGGAAACGGACCTCACCCTGGCCGATGCCGAGATCCGCTCTTTCGTCGAGAGTCTGTCGAGCGCCATCCGGCGGGACCCGCTGGCCGGTCTTCACAGCCTCCTCGGTGCCCTCCACCGTGAGGTCACCTTCGATACGGGCCCGACCCATTCGGCGACGACGGCCGCCGAGGCCTTCGCGCTGCGCCGCGGCGTCTGCCAGGACCTCACTCACATCTTCATCGCCGCCGCCCGCCATCTCGGCATCCCGGCCCGCTACGTGTCGGGCTACTTTCACCGGGCCGACGGCGTCACCGACCAGGATGCCGGCCATGCCTGGGTCGAGGCCAAGGTGCCAGGGCTCGGATGGGTGGGCTTCGATCCCGCCAACGGGATCAGCACCGGCGAGGCGCATGTGCGGGTGGCGGCCGGCCTCGACTATCTCGGCGCCGCCCCAGTCCGCGGCAGCCGTTACGGGGGCGGGTCGGAGAAGCTGGACGTCACCCTGACCGTGGAGGCCGGCCAGAGCCAAAGCCAGTCGCAGTGGAGCGCCCTGCCCCTGGAGCAGGCGCAGATCGGCGAAGACTAGGGACTGGCGCACCCCGCAAGAGACCTGGCGGGACGCCGGCCCCTCCCGTCTTGCAGGCGCAGTCCGAACCCTTTACCGCTCCGGTGCGGAACACCCTGGCTCTGGACTCCCATGACTTACTGCGCCGGCATCCTGGTGGAACAGGGCCTCGTCATGATCGCGGATACCCGCACCAATGCGGGGCTCGACAACATCTCGATCTACCGCAAGCTCAATACGTTCACGGTTCCGGGGGAGCGCGTCCTGGTCCTCGCCTCGGCGGGCAACCTGTCGGTCTCCCAGACCGTCGTCAGCCTCCTGCACGAGGGGTTGGAGAACGCGGAAACCGGCGAACTCGAGACCCTCGAGAAGGCCCCGACCCTCTTCCGGGCGGCGCAGCTCGTCGGCCGGGCCATCCGGCACGTGCGCGCCACCGACGGCAAGGGTCTTGAGGAGGCGGCCCTGCCGTTCGAGGTCTCGTTCCTGTTCGGAGGGCAGATCCGCGGCGGGCCCATGCGCCTCTACATGATCTATGCCGCCGGCAACTTCATCGAATGCGGGCAGGATGCGCCGTTCCTCCAGATCGGAGAACACAAATATGGTAAACCGATCCTCGACCGCGCGATCAGCTTCCGGAGCGATCTCTACGACGCCCTGAAGATCGGTCTCATTTCGATGGACTCCACCATGCGGTCCAACCTCGGAGTCGGCCTTCCCATCGACATCGCCGTGATCCGCCGGGACGCCCTGAACCCGGAGGTGGTCCGCCGGATCGAGGCGGGCGAGCCGTACTTCCACGACCTTCGGGAGCGCTGGTCGGCGGCGCTGAGGGCCGCCCACATGGCGATTCCGCGCCCGCCCTACGGCCCTCCCCGCTGAAAACCGAACCATCTCAACCTCCTGTAAAGGTTGGACCTTCAGATTGGCGCCCGGTCGTCCGATCCATTTGGGATCGCCAGGCCCCAGGAAGGCATGTCTCGCGTATCGCTCCTCCAGCGCTCAAGCCACAGCGCCCTGCTGTTCCGGCTCGTTTGGCCGACGGCGATCCTGTTTTCGGTCACGCTGGCCGTCGTCTTCGCCATGATCATGTGGACGAGCGACGCGGCGAACCGGGAGGCGGCCGAGAAGCAGCGCGTCCAGTTCGAGGCCGCCCTGGACCAGCGGCTGGCCGAGTGGACCCAAGCCCTGAACGCCCTCGAAGTCGGCCTCCCCGGGCTGCGCCGCGAGGGCACGCCCTTCGACGCTCTTGCCGTCTTCGGACGTGACGGCACCCTCATCGAGGCGGACGGCCTCGGCCCGACCCTGCGGCAGGACGCCGAGGCCCTGGTGCGCGTGAGCCCCGAGGCCCCCGTCTCCCGCCTCGTGAGCGATGGCCAGGGTGCCGACGTCCTGAGCATCCGCCCCTTCGTCTGGCGCGGCGGCACGGGCCACCTCGTCGGCGTGAAGGGCTATGCGGCCGCGGATTTCCGTCGCCTCGCCGGCCTAAACGGGATCCAGGGCGCCTACCTTGCCGCCGCCCGTCCCGAACAGGACAGCGTCATCCCGCTCCAGGACGTGGCCGGCACGACCCGCGCCTATCTCGCCTGGCCGCCGGAACGCCCGGGCGACCTCTTGCGCCAGCGGCTGATCCCGGTTCTCGGCTTCGGCCTCGTCGTGGCGCTGCTGCTCCTCGGCGTGCTCGTTCTGTACATCCGCTGGCTCGCCAAGGATCTCGCCCAGTCCCAGGAACAGGCCCGCACCCTCGTCGGCCGCGACCCCCTGTCAAGCCTGCCGAACCGGCTGCTCTTCACCGAACGGCTCGACTACGAGATCGGCCGGCTCGGCCGGGTGGAAGGCGGGATCGCGGTCCACCTCCTCGATCTCGACCGGTTCAAGGACGTCAACGATACCTACGGACACTCGGCGGGCGACGAGCTCATCAAGCAGGTGGCGGACCGCCTCTCGAAGCTGCTGAGGGGCGGCGACACCCTCGCCCGCCTCGGCGGCGACGAGTTCGCCGTCATCCAGACCGGCCTGCGCAACATGGGCGACGCGGAAGCCCTCGCGCGGCGCATGCTCGACGCCATCAGCCTGCCCTTCGCCATCGCCGGTGCGCAGGTGAGCGTCGGTGTTTCGATCGGCATCGCCGTGGCGCCGGAGAACGGCCTCACCCACGAACTGCTCATGCGCCTCGCCGACACGGCGCTCTACCAAGCGAAAAGCGAGGGTCGGAACCGGTTCAGCTTCTTCGAGCGGACGATGGACGAGGCGATCCGGATGCGGAAGGTGGTGGAGGACGACCTGCGTCACGCCATCGCCCGCAACGAACTCGCCCTGCACTACCAGCCGGTCTTCTCGGCGGACGGAAGCACGATCGTGGGCGTCGAGGCGCTCGTCCGCTGGCCGCACGCCAAGCAGGGCATGATCAGCCCGACGCGCTTCATCGGATTGGCCGAGGAGCGCGGCCTCGTGATCCCGCTCGGCGAGTGGGTGCTGCGCCGCGCCTGCGAGGACGGCAAGCGCTGGCCGGGGCTGCGGATCGCGGTGAACGTCTCGCCGCTGCAGTTCCGTCACCGGGACTACGTCGAGAGCGTCGTGACCACGATCAAGGAGACGGGGTTCGACCCGACCCGCCTCGAACTCGAGCTCACAGAAGGCGTGGTGGTCGAGGATGCCGATGCGGCCGAGGCCGCCATGATGGAGCTGCGGGCGCTCGGCGTGAACCTCGCCCTCGACGATTTCGGCACGGGCTACTCGTCGCTGATCTACCTGCGCCGCTTCGCCTTCGACAAGATCAAGATTGATCGCTCGTTCCTGGAAAGCATGGAGGCCACGGGCGAGAGCGCGATCCTCGTCCATTCCATTGTCCACCTCGGGCGCGCGCTTGGCCTCACGGTGACGGCGGAGGGCGTGGAGACGAAGGAGCAGCACCGCTTCCTGCAGGCGCTCGGCTGCCACCAGCTTCAGGGCTTCCTGTTCTCCCGCCCGGTGCCGCCGGAGGAGATCGACCGCCTTCTCGGCCTGTCGGAGGCCGCGCAGGTCGCTTAGCCACTCACGCCTCCCGCACCGATCGCCCCCTTGCCCGTCCATGGGCCTGCGTCGCCGGTGAAGCGCTAGAGCAGCGTGTCCAGCCCCGACACGATGGCGTAGACGAAGCCGAGGCTCAAGGTGATGCCCATGGAGCCGATGATGATGCCCCCCAGCACCACGAGCCCGTCGCGCTCCACGAGGCCGAGGCCGACGAGGCAGACCGCGAAGCCGAGCGGAATTTGACCGACGAAGGGCGGTGCGAACAGGAGGCCGAGGGCGAGGAGAAGGACCACGAGGCCCATGAGCCGGAGCGCCACCCCCGTATCGAACCCGCGCATCCGGGGCCGCGAGATGCGCTCGAGGCGCTGGAACACGGGTCTGGCGCGGTTGGCGGCCCGTTCGACGTCGACGCGGGCGAGCGTCCGGCTGAGGAGCGCCTGCGGGAGCCAGGGCGTCGGCCGGCCGGCGATGATCTGAAGGGCCACCAGGGCAAGGAGCAGGCCGCACACCAGCGGAATCGGCGGCGGCATGGGCAGGCAGTTGGGCAGGCCGAGCAGCACCACCAGCAGCGCGAAGGCGCGATCCCGCAGCACCGCGATGATCTCGCTGACCGAGATCCGCTCGCCCGTCTGAGCCGCAAGGGCGGCCAGAATGACGGAAGTACGTGCTGGGGAGGACAAATCGCCCGGTGGGTTCGAGGGAGCGGGAGCGCGTTCCTCTAGCCGAGATGGGGCGGGCGGCCAAGGCCGCCAGTGTCACGTTCCCCGAACCTCGCACTAATGGAGCGTCAGAACCCCGTCGACAGTCTTGAACTCGGCCGGCTTGATCAGCCGGCAATGGGACACCGTCACCGAGTGCAGGGGCCCTTCGAGTTCGCGCTTCCAGAATTCGAGAAAGTCGAGAAGAACCGGAAATTTCGGCGCCAGATCGTAGTCCTGCCAGACGTAGCTCTGGAGCAGCGCCTTGTGATCCGGCATCCGGTAGAGGATCGTCGCCGTCGTCAGCCCGTAGCCCTCGAGCTGACGGATAAACGCTTTAGAGACCATGTGACCTCCTTTCATCCTCGGCAGGCGGCCGGGACTCGGCGATCGCCTGCCGGGACGATGGTGACTGCACCGCCGTCCATCATCAAGTACAATTCCTAAATTAGATGTTTAGTTCCAGCATGTTAGCAGCCTTAAAGCTTGACTGCTGACAGCCCTGCCACGGCCCGGCTTGGCACCCGTGTGTTGCGAGTGCCAAAAATTTTCGGCGACCCTCTTGAACGGCCATGGAGCCTCGATTACCTCGCGGCTCGAAGCGGGGCGGTGCTCGCTCGAGGCCCCCTGCTTCGTCGATCACGATGAGACTTGGAGGACCGAAATGAAATTCCGTCCCTTGCACGACCGTGTGGTTGTTCGCCGCCTCGACGCCGAGGAGAAGACCGCTGGCGGCATCATCATCCCGGACACCGCGAAGGAAAAACCCCAGCAGGGCGAGGTGATCGCCGTGGGGCCCGGCGCCCGCGACGAGAGCGGCAAGCTCCAGCCCCTGGACGTGAAGCCCGGCGACCGGGTGCTGTTCGGCAAGTGGTCCGGCACCGAGGTGAAGATCGGCGGCGAGGATCTCCTGATCATGAAGGAGTCCGACATCATGGGCGTTCTGGAAGAGACCGTCGCCCACAAGAAGGCCGCCTGATTAGGAGCCGCGCAATCCCAACCGTCATGTCTCTTGAGGAGTGACCTATGGCAGCGAAAGACGTGAAGTTTTCGGCCGATGCCCGCGAGAAGATGCTCCGGGGCGTCGACATCCTGGCCAATGCCGTGAAAGTGACCCTCGGCCCCAAGGGCCGCAACGTGGTGATCGAAAAGAGCTTCGGCGCGCCCCGCATCAGCAAGGACGGCGTCACCGTCGCCAAGGAAATCGAGCTTGAGGACAAGTTCGAGAACATGGGCGCCCAGATGGTGCGCGAGGTTGCCTCCAAGACCAACGATCTCGCGGGTGACGGCACCACCACGGCGACCGTGCTCGCTCAGGCCATCGTGAAGGAAGGCGCCAAATCCGTCGCCGCCGGCATGAACCCAATGGACCTCAAGCGAGGCATCGACATGGCGGTCGAAGCCGTCGTGGCGGACCTCAAGAAGAACGCCCGCAAGATCACCAAGAACGACGAGATCGCCCAGGTCGGCACCATCTCCGCCAACGGCGATTCCGAGATCGGCCGCTTCCTCGCCGAGGCGATGCAGAAGGTCGGCAACGAGGGCGTGATCACCGTCGAGGAGGCCAAGTCCCTCGCGACCGAGCTCGACGTCGTGGAGGGCATGCAGTTCGACCGCGGCTATCTCTCGCCCTACTTCGTCACCAATGCCGAGAAGATGCGGGTCGAGCTCGAGGACCCGTACATCCTCATTCACGAGAAGAAGCTCTCGAACCTGCAGGAACTGCTCCCGATCCTCGAGGCTGCGGTGCAGAGCGGCAAGCCGCTCCTCATCATCGCCGAGGACGTGGAAGGCGAGGCGCTCGCCACCCTCGTGGTCAACAAGCTGCGTGGCGGCCTCAAGATCGCGGCCGTGAAGGCTCCGGGCTTCGGCGATCGCCGCAAGGCCATGCTCCAGGACATCGCGATCCTCACCGGCGGCACCGCGATCTCAGAGGACCTCGGCATCAAGCTCGAGAACGTCACGCTCAACATGCTCGGCCGGGCCAAGAAGGTGGTGATCGAGAAGGAGAACACCACCGTCGTGAACGGCGCGGGCTCCAAGGCGGACATCGACGGACGCATCCAGCAGATCAAGGCGCAGATCGAGGAGACCACCTCGGATTACGACCGTGAGAAGCTCCAGGAGCGCCTCGCGAAGCTCGCGGGCGGCGTCGCGGTGATCCGCGTCGGCGGTTCGACTGAGATCGAGGTGAAGGAGAAGAAGGATCGCGTGGACGATGCCATGCACGCCACCAAGGCGGCTGTGGAAGAGGGCATCGTTCCGGGTGGCGGCGTCGCGCTCCTGCGCGCCAAGGCTGCGGTCCAGAAGCTCAAGGTCGACAACCCGGACGTGAAGGCCGGCATCAACATCGTGCTCCGCGCGCTCGAGGCTCCGATCCGTCAGATCGCCGAGAACGCTGGTGTTGAGGGCTCGATCGTGGTCGGCAAGATCAACGACAACACGTCCGACACCTTCGGCTTTGATGC